>NZ_JBHTRZ010000001.1:0-35760 GCF_042795335.1 Streptomyces sp. NPDC056479
AAAAGAGGGGCACCAGGTGTTGTGGAGGAGCTTGGGAACGGCTGTTTGGGCGGAGGGGGGGGGGTGTTTTTTGGTGGGGGGGCCGCGGGGGCCCCCGGGGTGTGGGGGTGGGGGGGGTGCCCCCCCCCCCCGACAAGGGCAGCTCTGAGACGTGCGCGAACTCTTGACGGCATGGTGCGGCCCGCCCTTCATCGTCTGGTCAGCGTCCAGGCATCTGAACATTCGGACATCCCACGTCCAAAGTGCGCATCACAGACGTTAGTTGGGCTATCGCACGCATCACAAGAACCGTGCACGTGTCACATCACGGATGGAGTACCACTTTCCCTCGGTTGACCCGTGACTCGACGGCCGCATGAGCCTCGGCCGCCTCCTTCAGCGCGAATTTCCCGTGCACGGCAGGCCTGACAACCTTCGATGGCGGACTTGACGCCACAAGAAGGTCGTATGCCTGAATTGTCCCGCCGGCCGAACTGTATGCCACGAGCCGCCCGCCAGGCGTGAGCGCCGCGGGGGGTGGGGCTGGGCATGTCGCCGCCGACGGGGTCTCGCCAGCTCTTCTCTCCGTACGTGACCACCTCGGTCACCCGCTCGGCGGACCGGAAGCGGCCGACTCCGCCGCCCACCGCCACGACCTGTCCCGCGAACCGCACTCTGCCCAGCCGGCTGCTCAGGCGCTGCGAGAAGGCGGCGCGGGAGGCCGGCGACGTGCTTCTCGCCCCGCTCTCACCGGCCGAACGCGAGCGATTCATGGACCTGTTGATCGGGAATTCCGGTACGCAGAGCTGATGACGGATAACGTTCCGTCATGACCGCACCCCTCGCGCTCCACCCCGCCCACACCGCCCTCGTGCTGGTCGACCTGATGGACCGCATCGTCGCGCTGCCCCTGGAGCCCCGAAAGGGCACCGAAGTCCTCGCGGTGTGCGAGGAGTTGGCGACGTCCTTCCGCTCGTCGGCGGCGCCCGTCGTCCTCATCCGCGTCGAACGCCCCGGCGTCGCCGAGCAACCGCCCGGCAGCGGCCTGGCGGAAGGCCTGTCCAGGGACGGCGACATCGAGATCGTGAAGCGAACGATCGGTGGCTTCCAGGACACGCCCCTGCACGACCGCCTCCGCGAGCGGGGCGTCACCACCCTGGTGTTCGGTGGCATCGCCACCAACCTCGGCGTCGAATCCACCGCCCGTGCGGCCGGCGACCTCGGCTACGACCTGGTCTTCGTCGAGGACGCGATGGCGGCCTTCACGGCAGCGGAACACGAGGCGTCGGTACGGCTCGACTTCCCGCGGCTGGGCACGGTGGTACGGGCGGCCCAGGTGCGCCTGACAGGCGGCTGAGCCACCCGGGGGAAACAGCGGGGCCCCACCACGGCGCAGGGGGCGCTCCCCGCCGATCGGGGCCCCGCCGCCGTGTCGCGGGGAGCCTGTCAGGCCTGGACGGCCGCGGTCCGCAGGGCCAGCCGGTGTTCGCCCGCGTACACGTTCATGGAGGTGCCCCGCAGGAAGCCCACCAGCGTGAGCCCCGTCTCCGCGGCCAGGTCCACCGCGAGCGACGAGGGTGCCGAGACCGCCGCGAGCACCGGAATCCCGGCCATCACCGCCTTCTGCACCAGCTCGAAGCTGGCCCGCCCGGAGACCAGCAGGATCGTCCGGGACAGCGGCAGGTTCCCCGCCTGCAGTGCGCGCCCGATCAGCTTGTCGACCGCGTTGTGCCGGCCCACGTCCTCCCGTATGTCCAGCAGCTCGCCGTCCTCGCTGAAGAGGGCGGCCGCGTGCAGGCCCCCGGTCCGGTCGAACACCCGCTGAGCCTCGCGCAGCCGGTCGGGGAGGCCGGCGAGCAGTTCGGGGTCGACCCGGACCGGGGGAGTGTCGGCGATCGGCCAGCGGGTCGTCGTACGGACGGCGTCCAGCGACGCCTTGCCGCACAGCCCGCAGGACGACGTCGTGTACACGTTCCGTTCGAGCGTGATGTCGGGGATGGTCACCCCGGGCGCGGTCCGCACGTCCACCACGTTGTAGGTGTTCGACCCGTCCGCGGTGGCGCCCGCGCAGTAGACGATGTTCTGCAGGTCGGAGCCCTCGGCCAGCACGCCCTCGCTCACCAGGAAACCGGCCGCCAGCGCGAAGTCGTCGCCGGGGGTGCGCATGGTGATCGCGAGCGGTTTGCCGTTGAGGCGGATCTCCAGCGGTTCCTCGGCCACGAGCGTGTCGGGGCGGCTGGAGACCGCCCCGTCCCGGATCCGGATGACCTTGCGTCGTTCCGTGACTCGTCCCATGTGTCTCTCAGTCCCGGTTCTGTACGTGCTGGTAGCCGAAGCGGCCCTTGATGCAGAGGTTGCCGTGGGTCACCGGGTTGTCGTGCGGTGAGGTGACCTTGACGATCTCATTGTCCTGTACGTGCAGGGTGAGGTTGCAGCCCACACCGCAGTACGCGCACACGGTGGTCGTCTCCGTCTGCTGCGACTCGTCCCAGATACCCGCCGCCCGCATGTCGAACTCGGACTTGAAGGACAGGGCCCCCGTCGGGCACACCTCGATGCAGTTCCCGCAGTACACGCACGCCGAATCGGTCAGCGGCGCGTCGTGCTCCACCGCGATCCGCGCGTCGAAGCCACGCCCGGCCACGGAGATCGCGAAGCTGTTCTGCCACTGGTCCCCACACGCGTCCACGCACTTGTAACAGAGGATGCACTTGTCGTAGTCCCGCACGTACAGGTCGTTGTCGACCTTCGGCTCCTCGTTCAGCCGCGCCGCGTCCGGGCCGAAGCGGTCCGGCTTCGCCTCGTACTCCTTGATCCATCCGGCGACCTGCGGGGTCGTCGACAGATCCACCGAGGAGGCGAGCAGCTCCAGCACGATCTTGCGACTGTGCCGGGCCCGCTCGGTGTCGGTCCTCACCTCCATGCCGGCCTCGGCCTTGCGCGAGCAGGCGGGGACGAGCGTCCGTGCCCCCTCGACCTCCACGACGCAGACACGGCAGGCGTTCTTGGGCCTCAGGGTGTCCCCTTCGCACAGGGTCGGGACGTCCTTCCCGGCCGCCCGGCAGGCGTCGAGGATCGTCGAGCCCTCGGGGACCCTGGCCTCCTGCCCGTCGATGGTGAACTCCAGCAGCCGGCGCGGCACACCCAGCGGTATCACGGTCATTCGTACGCCCCCAGTCGGTCGATGGCGGATTCCACGGCGTTCCACGCGGTCTGCCCCAGACCGCAGATCGAGGCGTCCCGCATGGCGCGGCCGACCTCCCTGAGCAGGGCGATGTCATCGGCGGCCGCCGCACCCGTGCGCTCGGCGATCCGGTGCAGCGCCTCCTCCTGCCGGACGGTCCCGACCCGGCAGGGCACGCACTGCCCGCAGGACTCGTCGCGGAAGAACTCGGCGATGCGCAGCAGCAGCCTGGGCAGCGGGACGGTGTCGTCGAAGGCCATGACCACACCGGAGCCGAGCGTCGTGCCCGCCTCCCGCGTGCCCTCGAAGGTGAGCGGGATGTCCAGCTCGTCGGCCCGCACGAAGCCGCCCGCCGCGCCACCCAGCAGCACCGCCCGCAGCCGGTCCCGTACCCCGGCCAGCTCCAGCAGCTCGCCGAGCGTCGCGCCGAAGGGGAGCTCGTAGATGCCCGGCCGCGCCACGCTCCCCGACACACAGAACAGCTTCGGCCCGGTGGACTTCGCTGTGCCGATCGCCGCGTACGCGGGTGCGCCCATGGTCAGGATCGGCAGTACGTTGACCAGCGTCTCGACATTGTTCTCGACCGTCGGCTTGCCGAACAGGCCCTTCTCCACCGGGAACGGCGGCTTCGAGCGTGGCTCTCCCCGGTAGCCCTCGATGGAATTGAAGAGAGCCGTCTCCTCGCCGCAGATGTAGGCGCCGGCGCCCCGCCGGATCTCGATGTCGAAGGCGTAGCCCTGACCGAGGACGTCCTCGCCGAGGAAGCCACGCGCGCGCGCCTGCGCGATCGCGTGCTCCAGGCGGTGCAGGGCGCGCGGGTACTCGCCGCGCAGATAGAGGTAGCCCTTGTGGGCGCCGGTCGCGTACGCCGCGATCGTCATCGCCTCGACCAGCGCGTACGGGTCGCCCTCCATGATCACGCGATCCTTGAAGGTGCCCGGCTCCGACTCGTCGGCGTTGCACACGAGGTAGTGCGGATGGTCGGGCTGCGACGCCGTGGCCTGCCATTTGCGGCCGGTGGGGAAGGCGGCGCCGCCACGCCCGACCAGGCCGGAGTCGGTGACCTCGCGAATGACCCCGGCGGGACCGAGCTCGAAGGCCCGGCGCAGTGCGGTGTAGCCGCCGTGGGCGCGGTAGTCGTCGAGACTCGTCGGGTCCACGACACCCACGCGCTTCAGCAGCACCAGCTCGTCGCCGCCCGCCTGCGGGACGGCCATCGCGGCCGACGGCTCCTCGGGCGCGGAGTCCGGGGTGCTCGCGGCGAGGACGGCGTCGTGCACGGTCGCCGGTGCCGAGACCGCCGTACGCACCGGGTCGCCCGCCTTGATGGCGAGCGCGGCGGGGGCGCGTTCGCACAGGCCCAGGCAGGGGCTGCGCTCGACGTGGACGCCGGGGCCGAGGCTCGCCTCGATGCCCGCGCACAGTTCGCTCGCGCCGGCCGCCGCGCACGCGAGGTCCGTGCAGACGTGCAGCACGGTGGCGGGGCGGGGCTTGACGGAGAACATGGCGTAGAAGGTGGCGACGCCGTACGCCTCCGCCGGTGGCACCGTCAGCCGTCGGCAGAGGTAGTCGAGGGCACCCTCGCTGATCCAGCCGATCCGGTCGTTGATCGCGTGCAGCCCCGGCAACAGCAGGTCGCGGCGGTCCCGGGCCTCGCGGCCGCCCCTGGCCCACCTCAGGTCGGCGTCGGATCGGTCGGCGCCCTCCCAGGAGGACTCCGGAGGTCCGAGCAGGGCGTCGACGGCGGCCCGTTCGTCGTCCGTCGGTTTGCTGTCGCCGAAGTGCAGGTCCACTTACGTCACCTCACGATGGTCGCGACGGGGAGCTTCTCGATCCGGATCGCCGACGCCTTGAACTCCGCCGTCCCCGCGATCGGGCAGTTCGCCTCGATCGTCAGCTGGTTGGTGTCCACCTCGTCGGGAAAATGCATGGTCATGAAGGCGAGGCCGGGCCGCAGGGCGGTGTCGACCCACACCGGCGCGACGACCGAACCGCGCCGCGAGGTCACCTGGACCTCCTCACCGACGACGACCCCGTACCGCTCGGCGTCCTCCGGGCTGATCTCGACGTACTCGCCGCGCCGCAGCGGGGAGGCGAAACTCCCGCTCTGCACACCGGTGTTGTACGAGTCGAGCCGGCGCCCGGTGGTGAGCCGGACGGGATACTCCTCGTCGGTCAGGTCGACCGGCGGATCGTGCTGGACGATCCCGAACGGCGCCGGCATGCCGCGCTCCACCGGGTCCTTCTCCCACAACCGCTTGTGCAGATAGGCCGGTTCGAGCCGGTCGGTGCTCGGGCACGGCCACTGGATGCCCTGATGCTCGGCCAGGCGGTCGTACGTCATCCCGTAGTGGTCCGGGGAGATCGAGCGCAGTTCGTTCCAGACGGCCTCGGCGTCGGCGTACTTCCAGTCGTGGCCGAGCCGCGCCGCCAGTTCGCAGATGATGTCGATGTCCTCGCGGGCCTCGCCGGGCGGAGTGACCGCCCGCCGGACCCGCTGGACCCGCCGCTCGCTGTTGGTCGTGGTGCCGTCGGTCTCCGCCCACCCGGCGGTCGCGGGGAGGACGACGTCCGCCAGCTCGGCCGTCTTGGTCAGGAAGATGTCCTGGACGACGAGGAAGTCCAGCTGCCGCATCCGCCGTACGGCCTGCTCGCTGTCCGCCTCCGACTGCGCCGGGTTCTCGCCGATGCAGTAGACGGCCTTGAGTTCGCCCTCCTCCATCGCCTCGAACATCTCGGTGAGGTTGAGGCCGTAGTGGGGCTGGATCACCGTGTCCCAGGCCGACTCGAACTTCAGGCGGGTGTCGGGGTCGAGGATGTCCTGGAAGCCGGGCAGGCGGTTGGGGATCGCGCCCATGTCGCCGCCGCCCTGGACGTTGTTCTGCCCGCGCAGGGGCTGGAGTCCGGAGCCGTAGCGCCCGACATGCCCGGTGAGCAGGGACAGGTTGATCAGCGCGCGGACGTTGTCGGTGCCGTTGTGGTGCTCGGTGATGCCGAGGGTCCAGCACAGCTGGGCGCGTTCGGCGCGGGCGTAGGCGTGGGCCAACTCCCTTATGGCGGCGGCCGGTACGCCCGTCACCTTCTCCGCCAGCGACAGCGTCCACGGCTCGACCAGCGCCTTGTACTCCTCGAAGCCGCTGGTCGCCCGCTCGATGAAGGCCTCGTTCGCGAGGCCCGCGTGGATGATCTCGCGGCCGATGGCGTGCGCCATCGGGATGTCGGTGCCGACGTTCAGCCCCATCCAGCTCTCCGCCCACTCGGCGGTGGAGGTGCGGCGTGGGTCGACGGCGTACATCCTGGCGCCGTTCCTGATCCCCTTCAGCACGTGCTGGAAGAAGATCGGGTGCGCGAAACGGGCGTTGGAGCCCCACATCACGATGACGTCGGTGTGCTCGATCTCCTCATAGGAGGAGGTGCCGCCGCCCGATCCGAACGCCGCCGACAGACCCGCCACGCTGGGCGCGTGGCAGGTGCGGTTGCAGGAGTCGACGTTGTTGGTGCCCATCACGACGCGGGCGAACTTCTGCGCCACGTAGTTCATCTCGTTGGTCGCCCGGGCGCAGGAGAACATGCCGAAGGCGCCCCGGTTGCGGGCCAGTCCGGCGGCCGCCCGGTCGAGTGCCTCCTCCCAGGTCGCAGGCCGGAACGGCTCGTCGCGGGAGTCGCGGACGAGCGGGTGGGTCAGCCGGGTGTAGTTCTTCGGTTGCCGTTTCCTCATGCGGCGCTCCTCAGCGCGAGCAGGTCCGAGATGGCGTGCACGGTGCGCAGGGTGGGCACCGGCACGCCGGTGATCTCCGCCAACTCGACGACCGCCGCGAGGAGGACGTCGAGTTCGAGCGGCTTGCCGCGCTCCAGGTCCTGGAGCGTGGAGGTGCGGTGGTCGCCGACCCGCTCGGCGCCCGCGAGCCGGCGCTCGATGGAGACGCCGACCTCGCAGCCGAGGGCCTCGGCGACCGCGAGCGTCTCGGCCATCATGGTCTCGATGACCTTGCGGGTGCCGCCGTGCAGGCACATCTGCCGCATGGTGGCGCGGGCCAGCGCGCTGATCGGGTTGAAGGAGATGTTGCCGAGCAGCTTGAGCCAGATGTCGTTGCGCAGGTCGGTCTCGACCGGGCACTTGAGGCCGCCCGCGATCATGGCCTCGCTGAGGTCCAGACAGCGCTTGGACACGCTGCGGTCGGGCTCCCCGATGGAGAACCTCGTGCCTTCCAAGTGCCGTACGACACCGGGGCCTTCGAGTTCGGTGGCGGCGTAGACCACGCAGCCGACGGCCCGTTCGGGCGCGAGCACCGCACTGACCGCGCCGCCGGGGTCCACGCTCTCGACGCGGTGGCCGTCGTGCGGGCCGCCGTGCCGGTGGAAGTACCACCAGGGGATGCCGTTCTGGGCGGCCACGACCGCCGTGCCGTCGTGCAGAAGGGGCTCGATCAGCGGCCCGCACGCCGCGTACGAGTTGGCCTTCAGACCCAGGAAGACGAAGTCGACCGGGCCGATCTCGGCCGGGTCGTCGGTGGCGTGGGCGCGGGCGGTGAAGTCGCCGCGCGGACTGAGTACCCGCACCCCGTGCTGCCTCATGGCCGCGAGATGCGGTCCACGGGCGATCAGGTGCACGTCGGCACCCGCGCGATGCAGCGCGGCTCCGACGTAGGCGCCGATGGCACCGGCGCCGAGGACTGCAACTTTCACTTCGGAACGCTCCGTTCGGTCGAGGGAGTACCGCGGAGGTGGCTGGGAAGTAACGTCCGATCAGGTCGAATCTCGTCGACTGAATATTGTCTACAGTATGGATAGAGGGTCAGCAAGGGTTCGCGCACGGCGTTCGGGAAGGGTTTCCGGACAGCGTTCGACCGTTCGTCGCGTCCTGCATACCGCTCACCGCATACGGTCGACGTGCCGCCTTCTCAACTTCCTGGCACATCCCTACCGTTCGGGATCATGAGTCCACCGCTCGCACCCCCGGGATGGAGCCGCTGGCTGGTTCCGCCCGCCGCTCTGTCGGTCCATCTGTCCATCGGCCAGGCCTACGCGTGGAGCGTGTTCAAGCCTCCGCTCGAGTCCGCCCTCGGGCTCAGCGGCACGCAGAGCGCGCTGCCGTTCCAGCTCGGCATCGTCATGCTCGGTCTGTCGGCCGCGTTCGGCGGCACGCTGGTGGAGCGCAACGGCCCGCGCTGGGCGATGACCGTCGCCCTCATCTGCTTCTCGTCCGGCTTCCTGCTCTCCGCCCTCGGCGCGGCCACCGAGCAGTACTGGCTGATCGTCCTCGGCTACGGCTTCGTGGGCGGCATCGGCCTCGGCATCGGCTACATCTCGCCGGTCTCCACACTGATCAAGTGGTTCCCCGACCGGCCCGGCATGGCCACCGGCATCGCGATCATGGGCTTCGGCGGCGGCGCGCTCATCGCCTCGCCCTGGTCGGCGCAGATGCTGGAATCGTTCGGCAGCGACAGCTCCGGGATCGCCCTGGCGTTCCTGGTGCACGGGCTGTCGTACGCCGTCTTCATGCTGCTCGGTGTGCTGCTGGTCCGGGTGCCGCGCACCGAGAAGCCGGTCGGCGACGGGCCCAGCGCCTTCGACGGACCGCAGGTGTCCGCCCGCGACGCCGTGCGCACGCCGCAGTTCTGGTGTCTGTGGGTCGTGCTCTGCATGAACGTGACCGCGGGCATCGGCATCCTGGAGAAGGCCGCGCCGATGATCACGGACTTCTTCGCGAACACCTCCACACCGGTGTCGGTGTCGGCCGCCGCAGGCTTCGTCGCCCTGCTGTCCGCCGCCAACATGGCCGGCCGGATCGGCTGGTCGTCGACCTCCGACCTGATCGGGCGCAAGAACATCTACCGGCTGTACCTGGGTGCGGGCGCGCTGATGTACGGCCTGATCGCGCTCGCCGGCGACTCCTCGAAGCCGCTGTTCATCCTGTGCGCACTCGTGATCCTCTCCTTCTACGGCGGCGGATTCGCGACGATCCCCGCGTATCTGAAGGACCTGTTCGGGACCTACCAGGTGGGCGCGATCCATGGGCGGCTGCTCACCGCCTGGTCCACGGCCGGTGTCCTCGGACCACTGATCGTGAACTGGATCGCCGACCGGCAGGAGGAGGCGGGCAAGAGCGGCTCGTCCCTGTACACACTGTCCCTGTTCATCATGATCGGGCTGCTCGCGGTGGGCTTCGTCGCCAACGAACTCGTCCGGCCCGTTCACCCGCGTCATCACATTCCCGTCCCGGCGTCGAAGGAGAAGGAGGCCGCCGATGTCCAGCGACAGCAGTCCGCCTAGCCGACGGGGGCTGATCGCCTTCGCCTGGGTGTGGGTGGGGGCGCCGCTCGCGTACGGGCTCTACGAACTCGTGCAGAAGGCGACGCAGCTGTTCACCGGGTAGGTGTTCGGGAGTTGTCCGGGCGTCCGACGGTCTGATGGAAGCTGACAACGCGGGCGCCCGATTCCTGTGGCATCACGTGCCGCCGTACCCGTGAGTCACTGATCAGACTGGTGAATCCCGCTACCCGAAGCCCGAGGGGGATCACCATCGATGAACGGCTCGCGCATTGCCGCCGTCGGCCACTACCAACCCGCCAGGGTGCTCACCAACGAGGAACTGGCGGGCATGGTCGACACCAGTGACGAGTGGATCACGTCTCGGGTGGGCATCCGTACGCGCCACATCGCCGGGCCCGACGAGCCGGTCGACGAGCTCGCCGCCCACGCCGCCGCCAAGGCGCTCGCGACCGCGGGCCTCGCGCCCGGAGACATCGACCTGGTCCTGGTCGCCACCTCCACCGCCATCGACCGCTCCCCGAACATGGCCGCCCGGGTCGCGGCCCGGCTCGGCATCCCCTCACCCGCCGCGATGGACGTCAACGTCGTCTGCGCCGGCTTCACCCACGCCCTGGCCACCGCCGACCACGCCGTCCGGGCGGGGGCCGCGTCCAGGGCGCTGGTCATCGGCGCCGACAAGATGTCCGACGTGACCGACTGGAGCGACCGCACGACCTGTGTGCTGGTCGGGGACGGAGCCGGCGCCGCCGTCGTGGAGGCGTCCGACGAGGCTGGCATCGGACCGGTGCTGTGGGGTTCGGTGCCCGAGATGGGGCATGCGGTGCGGATCGAGGGGCAGCCCGCGCGGTTCGCGCAGGAGGGGCAGAGCGTCTACCGCTGGGCGACGACGCAGCTGCCGGCCATCGCCCGCAGTGCCTGCGAGAAGGCGGGCCTCGCGCCCGAGGACCTCGCCGGGGTCGTGCTGCACCAGGCCAACCTGCGCATCATCGAGCCCCTCGCCCTCAAGCTCGGCGCGGTCAACGCCGTGGTCGCGCGGGATGTCGCCGAGTCCGGGAACACCTCGGCGGCGAGCATTCCGCTGGCGCTGTCCAAGCTGGTGGAGCAGGGGCGGATCTCGACCGGGGACCCGGTGCTGCTCTTCGGGTTCGGCGGGAACCTGTCGTATGCCGGGCAGGTCGTCCGCTGTCCCTGACGTTCGGGTGATCGGCCGGTGTGACATGGCCAACTCCCCGGTTCCCTGGCCTTTGTGCGCCGTAGACTGTAGACGAAAGACAATCGATACTGGCTTTCCAGTGACGACCGGCCACGGGGTGCAGTCGCCCGGCGTTCGCCCAGGAGGGGAACCGATGTTGTCGACAGGACTACCGCAGGGTGCGGTGCCCAAGCTCGAACGGCCCGGCCCGCTGCGCGACCGCGTCTACGAGGCGCTGCTCGAACTCATCACGACCCGTGCCCTCCAGCCCGGCCAGCACCTCGTCGAGAGCGAACTGGCAGGTCACCTGGGCGTGTCGCGCCAGCCGGTACGTGAGGCGCTGCAGCGGCTGAACACCGAGGGCTGGGTCGATCTACGGCCCGCGCAGGGTGCGTTCGTGCACGAGCCGACGGAGGAGGAGGCCGACCAGCTCCTCACCGTCCGCACCCTCCTGGAGGCCGAGGCCGCCCGGCTCGCCGCGGCCCACGCCGACAGCGTCGGCATCAAGGCCCTGGAACAGCTCTGCGCGGAGGGCGAGAAGGCCGTCGCCGCCGACGAAGTGGACGGCGCCGTCGCCCTCAACGCCCGCTTCCACGCGAAGATCATGGAACTCGCGGGCAACGCGGTCCTCGCCGAGCTGGCCGCCCAGGTCGACCGCAGAGTCCGCTGGTACTACACCCCGGTCGCCCGCCAGCGCGGGCACCAGTCCTGGATCGAGCACCGGGGAATGATCGCCGCGATCACCGACCGGGACGAAGCGCGCGCCACGCAGCTGATGCGGGAGCACACGGAGCACACGCGGCGTTCGTATCACGCGCGCTCCGAGTCCTGAGGGTGGGGGCTGTGTCCGGGACGGGGGTCAGGACGTCACGTCGTCCCGCGGTCACGGCAGCACGCTGGTCCCGGAGGCATCCGTGCGCGGACTGGCGAGCTGCACCCACGCGCCCGTCTCCCGCTGTTCGATACGGGTGACGCTCGCGGTGAGCGCCTGGTCACGGGTCGCCGGGTCGGCGTACGGGCCCGCCCCCGTGTAGTACAGGCGGCGTTCCGCCTCGACCGCCTCGCGGGCCTCGCTGAAGCGCAGGTAGTCGTCCTGCCAGTGGAAGACGGACCGCAGGCCGGTGATCACCACGACGACGCCGCCGAGGATGGCGGGCACCACGGCGTTCCTGGACGAGATGACCGCCGACACCGGGATCGAGGCGGAGACGAGCAGCAGCAGCGTCTCGGTCAGCCGGAAGTAGCGGCGGGCCCTGATGGCGGCGCCGCGGTACCAGTCGTACGAACCGTTCGCCACGCGCATCGCGTAGCCGGGCCCGGCGTCGGGTGTGGCGCCGGCCGCGGTGCGGTGGCCGCCCTGCGCCGGAACCGGTTCGTCGGTCGAGGCTCCGTGAGCCATACGCGCTCCCCCCAAAGCACTTCTGTCGGCAGGGAGATCGTAGCCAACCGAGGCCCCGTTGCGCCCCCTTGGCGCACAGTGACGATCAGCGGCGGGTGTCGTGAGAATTCCTCTAGGTCGCGTCTTTGTCCTGTGAGTGGAGAAAGTTGACGGCAATCTCTGCTCAAGTTCTTCCCAGTCCCGGCAGCCACTGCTACGTTCCCCTCGAAAGCAGGCCACGCAGGTGGCCGAAACCCGGCGTGCTCAGGCCGATTGAGGCGGGGAGGGGCTCGTGAGACGCATGACGGCGCGACCCGCGAACGCACATCAGGCCAAGCTGCTGCGGCTGTTGCGCGACGGAGGCCCCAACTCCCGTGCCCAGCTGGGTGATCAGATCGATCTCTCACGGTCCAAGCTGGCCGTGGAGGTGGACCGCCTGCTGGAGACGGACCTGGTCGTGGCCGACGGACTCGCCGCCTCGCGCGGTGGGCGCCGCTCCCACAACGTCCGGCTCAACCCCGGGCTGCGCTTCCTCGGCGTCGACATCGGCGCGACCTCGGTCGACGTCGCCGTCACCAACGCCGAACTGGAGATCCTCGGTCACCTCAACCAGCCCATGGACGTCCGTGAGGGACCGGTCGCGGTCTTCGAACAGGTCCTCTCCATGGCCGCGAAGTTGAGGGCCTCGGGGCTCGCGGAAGGGTTCGACGGCGCCGGCATCGGCGTCCCCGGGCCGGTCCGCTTCCCCGAGGGTGTCCCGGTGGCACCGCCGATCATGCCGGGCTGGGACGGCTTCCCGGTGCGGGAGGCACTCAGCCAGGAACTCGGCTGCCCGGTCATGGTCGACAACGACGTGAACCTCATGGCGATGGGGGAGCAGCACGCGGGCGTCGCACGTTCCGTGGGCGACTTCCTGTGCGTCAAGATCGGCACCGGTATCGGCTGCGGCATCGTCGCGGGCGGTGAGGTCCACCGCGGTGTCACCGGCAGCGCGGGCGACATCGGGCACATCCAGGCCGTGCCCGACGGCCGCCCCTGCGCCTGCGGCAACCGGGGCTGCCTGGAGGCCCACTTCAGCGGGGCGGCCCTCGCCCGGGACGCCGTGGAGGCGGCCCAGCAGGGACGCTCGGACGAGCTCGCCGCACGGCTGGAGGCGAACGGCACGCTCACCGCCGTCGACGTCGCCGCCGCGGCCGCCGCGGGCGATGCCACCGCGCTCGACCTGATCCGTGAGGGCGGCAACCGCGTCGGCCAGGTCATCGCCGGACTCGTCAGCTTCTTCAATCCCGGCCTGGTGGTGATCGGCGGCGGGGTGACCGGCCTCGGCCACAACCTGCTCGCCGCGATCCGCACCCAGGTCTACCGCCAGTCGCTGCCCCTCGCGACCGGCAACCTCCCCATCGTACTGGGGGAGTTGGGCCCCACCGCCGGCGTCATCGGCGCGGCCCGGCTCATCAGCGACCACCTGTTCTCGCCCGCGTAAGCCACCTACTTCGCACGGCTCACCCGCACAGCGCTCTGCTCCGCCCTGCCCTGAACCGGCCCGCACGCCCGCCAAGGGGACCTCATGGCACCAGAACCACCGCTGCTCAGCATGTCCGGCATCACCAAGTCGTTCCCCGGAGTCCGCGCCCTCGACGGCGTCGACCTCGATGTCCAGGCCGGTGAAGTGCACTGTCTGCTCGGCCAGAACGGCGCCGGCAAGTCCACTCTCATCAAGGTCCTGGCCGGCGCCCACCAGCCCGACACCGGCACCATCCGCTGGCGCGGCGACGAGGTCACCCTCCGCTCGCCCATCGCCGCGATGCGGTTGGGCATCGCCACCATCTACCAGGAACTGGACCTGGTGGAGCACCTGTCGGTGGCCGAGAACGTCCACCTCGGCCATGAGCCCACGGCCGCCGGTTTCGTCGTACGCGGAAAGGTCGCTCGGGCATCAACAGCCCAGCTTCTCAAGCGACTTGGGCATCCCGAGATCGATCCGGGCCGCCTGGTCGGGGAGCTGTCGGCGGCCCAGCAGCAGATCGTCTCCATGGCGCGGGCGCTCTCCCACGAGGTACGGCTGATCGTGATGGACGAGCCCTCCGCCGCCCTCGACCCGGACGAGGTCGACAACCTCTTCCGCATCGTCGGCGACCTCACCGCCGCCGGTGTCGCCGTCGTCTACATCTCGCACCGCCTGGAGGAGATCCGCCGGATCGGCGACCGGGTGACCGTGCTGAAGGACGGGCGGGCCGTGGCGGGCGGGCTGCCCGCGAAGACGACGCCGACACGCGACGTCGTGGCGATGATGACGGGCCGCAACGTCGAGTACGTCTTTCCCGAGCGGCCGGCGAAGGACGCCACGGGCGGGAAGCCGCTGCTGGAGGTCCGGGGACTGGCCCGGCACGGTGAGTTCGAGTCCCTCGACCTGACCGTGCGGCCCGGAGAGATCGTAGGGCTCGCGGGGCTGGTGGGCTCGGGCCGCTCCGAGATCCTGGAGACGGTCTACGGCGCCCGCAAGCCGACCGCCGGTCAGGTCCTCGTGGACGGGCAGGCGCTCAGGCCGGGCAGCGTACGGGCCGCCGTGCGCGCCGGACTCGGGCTCGCCCCCGAGGAACGCAAGGCGCAGGCACTGCTGATGCTGGAGTCCGTCACCCGCAATGTGTCGGTCTCCTCCATGTCCCGCTTCTCGCGCGGCGGCTGGATCGACCGCGCCGCCGAACTGGGGGCCGCGCGGGCCGCGACGCGCGAGTTGTCGCTGCGGCCCGACAACCCGTCGGTGCCGGTGCGCACGCTCTCCGGCGGCAACCAGCAGAAGGCCGTCCTGGCCCGCTGGCTGCTGCGCGGCTGCCGCGTCCTGCTGCTCGACGAACCCACCCGCGGCGTCGACGTCGGCGCCCGCGCGGAACTGTACGCGGTCGTGCGCCGGCTGGCCGACGAAGGCCTCGCCGTGCTGCTGGTCTCCAGCGAGGTGCCCGAGGTACTGGGCCTCGCCGACCGCGTGCTGGTGCTGCGCGAGGGCCGTGTCGTACACACGGCGCCCGCGCGCGAACTCGACGAACACCGCGTACTCGACCTGGTCATGGAAGGAAGCCCGGCGTCATGACGCAGCACGCCTCCCCGCCGCGGGACAGCACCGGCAAGGTGCGGTCGGCCGACGGCCCGCACGCCTGGCGGGGCCTGATGGCCCGCGCCGACGTGCGCACGCTCTCCCTGCTCGGCGTCCTCGCCGCGCTGATCGTCATCGGCGGCATCACCAAGCCGGACGAGTTCCTGGACACCCGCAATCTCCAACTCGTCCTCACCCAGGCCTCCGTGATCGGCGTCGTCACCGTCGGCATGACCTTCGTGATCATCTCCGGCGGCATCGACCTGTCCGTCGGCGCGATCGTCGCGCTGGCCTCGGTGTGGGCGACGACGGTCGCCACCCAGGAGTACGGCTTCGCCGGCATCCTCTTCACGGCGGTGATCGTCGGTGTGGGATGCGGGCTGGTCAACGGACTGCTGATCGCCTACGGCGCGATGGTGCCGTTCATCGCCACGCTCGCCATGCTGGCCTCCGCACGCGGCCTGGCGTTGCAGATCACCGACGGCAAGACGCAGATCGTCACCATTCCCTCGGTGCTCGACCTCGGCGAGCGCGACGCATACGTCCTCGGCATCCCGCCCCTGGTCATGGTGTTCGCGGTCGTGACGATCATCGGCTGGCTGATCCTGAACCGCACGACCTTCGGGCGGCGCTCGGTCGCGGTGGGCGGCAACGCGGAGGCCGCCCGGCTCGCCGGCATCGACGTCCGCCGCCAGCGCCTCTACCTCTACCTGCTGTCCGGACTGTGCTGCGGCATCGCGGCCTTCCTGCTGATCATCCTGTCCGGCTCAGGCCAGAACACCAACGGCAACCTCTACGAACTCGACGCCATCGCGGCCGCCATCATCGGCGGCACGCTGCTCACCGGGGGTCGCGGCACCATCGTCGGCTCCGTGCTCGGCGTCCTGATCTTCACCACGATCACCAACATCTTCGCCCTGAACAACCTGCAGAGCGACGTCCAGCAGATCGCCAAGGGCGCGATCATCGTCGCCGCCGTGCTGGTCCAGCGCCGTACCGCAAGCACGACCTGAGGAAAGGGTTCACCGTCATGCCAGAGCTCACCAGTCGCAGAGGGCTGCTGTTCGGAACCGCCGCCATAGGCGCCGGTGCCCTCCTCGTGGGTTGCACCAGCAATGAGTCGGACGACGAGCCGGCCGCCAACGACCAGCCGGCCGCGGACGACAAGCCCGGCAAGGCCGTCACCATCGGCTTCGCCGGACCGCAGGCCGACCACGGCTGGCTCAACGCGATCAACGACAACGCCAAGAGCCGGGCGAAGAAGTACTCGGACGTCACCCTGGAGATCACCGAGGGTTCGAACGACACCGCCGCGCAGATCGGCCAGATCGAGACCCTGATCAACAAGAAGGTCGACGTGCTGGTGGTGCTGCCCGCCGACGGCAAGGCGCTCACCCAGGTCGGGCTGAAGGCGATGCGCGCGGGCATCCCGGTCATCAACCTCGACCGGATCTTCAACACCCCGCAGGCGTACCGCTGCTGGATCGGCGGCGACAACTACGGCATGGGTCTCAACGCCGGCCACTACATCGGCGAGAAGCTCAAGGACAAGTCCGACGCCAAGGTCATCGAACTGGCCGGCCTGGACAACCTGGAGCTGACCAAGCAGCGCACGCAGGGCTTCGACGACGCGCTGAAGAACTACCCCAACATCAAGAAGGTGGCCCGTCAGGCGGCCGAGTTCACGGTCGAGTCCGGGCAGGCCAAGATGGCCCAACTCCTCCAGGCCCAGTCGAAGTTCGACGCCCTGTGGAACCACGACGACGACCAGGGCGTGGGCGCGCTGCGCGCCATCGAGCAGGCCGGGCGCGACGACTTCCTGATGGTCGGCGGCGCGGGCGCGCTGTCCGCGTTCCAGGCGATCAAGCAGGACGACGGCGTTCTCAAGGCCACGGTCCTGTACCCGCCGAGCATGGCCGCGTCGGCCATCGACCTGGCCCGTGCGCTGGGCCAGGGCAAGGGCGTCGGCGGCATGGCCGAGTTCGAGATCCCCGCCTCGATCACGCTCTACTCGGCGGTCGTCGACAAGGCCAACATCGACCAGTACATGTCCACCGGCTTCAAGTGAGGCGCACCCTGCCCGACGGGAACGGGATACCCGTCGGGCAGGGCCGGGGCACTTCCACGCGGGCCACGGCCCGGCCGGCCCTCGGCCGTCGACGGCCGGCGCTGCGGACCGGATGACCACCGGCCCGCAGAACGGACGGTTCGCGGCTCGGACAAGGTTCATGGCCGAGACCACGACTTGGCCCGAAGCCACACCGCCGGATCCGGAGAGCGCCCCGCAACCCCCCACCGCGGCACGACGACGAGGAGGACCATCGCATGGGACAGCCGCAGCAGCCCGAAGAGGCCGAGGCGGAGGCACGGGGCACGGCCGGCGAGGCGGGAGTGCCGGTCACGGGGGCCCGTAAGCCGCCACTGCGCGTCGGCATGGTCGGCTACGCCTTCATGGGCGCCGCCCACTCGCAGGGCTGGCGCACCGCGGGCCGTGTCTTCGATCTCCCTCGCACTCCGGTCCTGGCCGCGATCTGCGGGCGGGACGCGGCGGCCGTGCACGCGGCCGCGGAGCGGCACGGCTGGGAATCGGCCGAGACCGACTGGCGTGCGCTGATCGCGCGGGACGACATCGACCTGGTCGACATCTGCACCCCGGGCGACAGCCACGCCGAGATCGCTCTCGCCGCGCTCGCCGCGGGCAAACACGTCCTGTGCGAGAAGCCCCTCGCGAACAGCGTCGAGGAGGCCGAGGCGATGGCCGCGGCGGCCGAAGCGGCCTACCAGCGCGGCCAGTTGGCGATGGTTGGCTTCAACTACCGCCGGGTACCCGCCTCCGCGCTGGCCCGCAGCATGGTCGCCGAGGGCCGTCTCGGCACCCTGCGCCATGTGCGGGTGGCGTACCTTCAGGACTGGCTCGTGGACCCGGAGTTCCCGCTGACCTGGCGGTTGCGCAAGGAACTGGCGGGTTCGGGGGCGCTCGGCGACCTGGGCGCGCACATCATCGATCTCGCGCAGTACCTGGTGGGCGAGCCGTTGGGCGGGGTGTCCGCCCTGACGGAGACCTTCGTGAAGGAACGGCCGCTGCCCGGCGGACCCACGAGCGGCCTCTCCGCCGTCTCCGCGAACGGGACCGGTCAGGTCACCGTCGACGACGCCGCCCTGTTCACCGGCCGCTTCCCGTCCGGCGCCCTCGCCTCCTTCGAGGCGACCCGCTACGCCACCGGACGCAAGAACGCCCTGCGCATCGAACTCAACGGCGAGCTCGGCTCGATCGCCTTCGACCTGGAGCGGCTCAACGAGCTCTCCTACCACGACGGCAGGGAACCGGGCGCGCACGCCGGCTTCCGCCGCATCCTCGTCACCGAACCCGACCACCCCTACCTGGACGCCTGGTGGCCCCCGGGTCACGGCCTCGGCTACGAGCACACCTTCGTCCACCAGGCCCGCGACCTGGTCCACGCCGTCGCCGAGGGCCGCCGGCCGGCACCTTCCTTCGCCGACGGGCTCCAGGTGCAGCGTGTGCTCGCGGCGGTGGAGGAGAGCGCCGAGAAGAACTCCGTCTACACCCCGATCGCGGTCTGAATCACCCCGATAGCGGCCTGAGGAGGCTGACGCGCAATGCCGCGTACGTTCACGCTGTTCACCGGCCAGTGGGCCGACCTGCCGCTGGAGGAGGTCTGCCGGCTCGCCCGCGACTTCGGCTACGACGGGCTCGAACTCGCCTGCTGGGGCGACCACTTCGAGGTCGACAAGGCCCTCGCGGACCCGTCGTACATCGACTCCAGGAAGGCCCTGCTCGACAAGTACGGCCTCAAGTGCTGGGCGATCTCCAATCATCTGGTCGGCCAGGCGGTCTGTGACGCCATCATCGACGAGCGCCACCAGGGCATCCTGCCGGGCGAGGTGTGGGGCGACGGGGACCCGGAGGGTGTCCGGCAGCGCGCCGCGGCCCGCATGAAGGACACCGCGCGTGCCGCGGCCGCCTTCGGCGTCGACACGGTGATCGGCTTCACCGGCTCCGCGATCTGGCACCTGGTCGCCATGTTCCCGCCGGCGCCCGAATCGATGATCGAACGCGGCTACGAGGACTTCGCGACCCGCTGGAACCCCATCCTCGACATCTTCGACGAGGAAGGCGTCCGGTTCGCGCACGAGGTCCATCCCAGCGAGATCGCCTACGACTACTGGACGACCTGGCGCGCCCTGGAGGCCGTCGGCGGCCGCCCCGCCTTCGGCCTGAACTTCGACCCCTCGCACTTCGTGTGGCAGGACCTCGACCCGGTCGGGTTCCTGTGGGACTTCCGCGACCGCATCTACCACGTCGACTGCAAGGAGGCCCGCAAGCGCCTCGACGGGCGTAACGGACGCCTCGGCTCGCACCTGCCGTGGGGCGACCCGCGCCGCGGCTGGGACTTCGTGTCTGCCGGGCACGGCGACGTTCCCTGGGAGGACGTCTTCCGGATGCTGCGGTCCATCGACTACAAGGGCCCGATCTCCGTGGAGTGGGAGGACGCCGGCATGGACCGGCTCCAGGGCGCCCCCGAGGCGCTGACCCGGCTGAAGGCCTTCGACTTCGAGCCGCCCAGCGCGTCCTTCGACGCGGCGTTCAACAGCTGAACCACGCACCCGACGCAGGTCGGGGACGGGGACCGGACCTACCGCCGGTCCCCCCTCCGACCTGCGCTGATACCGCTTTGTCCTGCGATGGGAAAAAGTTCAACAGATCCTGACGCAAGGGGTGTTCGCCCCGGACGGACGCGGTTACCGTCCCTGAAGTGTTCAGGACACACACGGAATCGTTCGGGACACACGGAATCGTTCAGGACACGCAGCAGCGTTCAGGACACACAGAAGCGTTCAAGGCACAGCCACCTCCGGGGTGACGGCGCACCCCGGCGCCCGCACCGCGCGTCTTCGCACCCACCCCGTACGGCACACCCCGTTCCCGGAGGGACTTCGTGCACAGAACCAGACCCCGAAGCACCCGCACCCCGAGGCGCTCCAGGCTTCGCACCGCCGTCGCCCTGTTCACCGGCCTGCTCCTGGCCGTGGGCGCCCCGGCCACCGTCGCCGGCGCCCACCCCGGCCACCCGGAACACGACGAACCGGCCGCCGCCGAAGGGCAGTTCCAGCAGGTTCCGCTCGCCAAGGGCGAACCCGAGATGGGCGAGCCGATGTCGCTCGCCGTGCTCCCGGACCGCAGCGTCCTGCACACCTCGCGCGACGGCACCCTGCGCCTCACCGACCAGGGCGGCGTCACCAAGGTCGCCGGCAAGATCCCCGTCTACAGCCATGACGAGGAAGGCCTCCAGGGCGTCGGCATCGACCCGGACTTCAAGAACAACCGGGCGATCTACCTCTACTACGCCCCGCCGCTGGACACCCCCGAGGGCGACGCCCCGGAGACCGGCACCGCCGAGGAGTTCGCGAAGTTCGACGGCGTCAACCGCCTCTCCCGCTTCGTCCTGAACGCCAACGGCACGCTGAACACCGCCAGCGAGAAGAAGGTCATCGACGTCGCGGCCTCCCGCGGCACCTGCTGCCACGTCGGCGGCGACATCGACTTCGACGCGGCCGGCAACCTCTACCTGTCGACCGGCGACGACACCAACCCCTTCTCCTCCGACGGCTACACGCCGATCGACGACCGCGAGGGCCGCAACCCCGCCTTCGACGCCCGCCGCAGTGCCGGCAACACCAACGACTTGCGCGGCAAGCTCCTGCGGATCAAGGTCGCCGAGGACGGCTCGTACACCGTCCCGGAGGGCAACCTCTTCGCCCCGGGCACCGAGAAGACCCGTCCCGAGATCTACGCGATGGGCTTCCGCAACCCCTTCCGGATGAGCGTCGACGACAAGACCGGCATCGTCTACGTCGGCGACTACGGTCCCGACGCGGGCGCCGCCAGCCCCAGCCGGGGTCCGGGCGGACAGGTCGAGTTCGCCAAGGTCACCAAGGCCGCCAACTTCGGCTGGCCGTTCTGCACCGGGAACAACGACGCCTACGTCGACTACGACTTCGCCACCGGCACCTCCGGCGAGAGGTTCGACTGCGCCGCCCCGAAGAACACCTCGCCGTACAACACCGGCCTCACCGACCTGCCGCCCGCGCAGGCCGCCTGGATCCCGTACGACGGCGGCTCCGTGCCCGAGTTCGGCACCGGCTCCGAGTCCCCGATGGGCGGACCGGTCTACCGCTACGACCCCGAGCTCGACTCCAGCGTGAAGTTCCCCGAGGCCTACGACGGTGACTTCTTCGCGGGTGAGTTCGGCCGCCGCTGGATCAAGCGGATCGAGCAGAACGAGGACGGCTCCGTCGCGAAGATCAACGACTTCCCGTGGACCGGCACCCAGATCATGGACATGGAGTTCGGCCCCGACGGCGCGCTCTACGTCCTCGACTACGGCATCTCCTGGTTCCAGGGCGACGAGCACTCCGCGCTGTACCGGATCGAGAACGCCGAGGACGGCTTCTCGCCGATCGCCGAGGTGAGCGCCGACAGGACGTCCGGAGCGGCCGGACTCAAGGTCAAGTTCACCGGCACCGCCAAGGACGCCGACTCCCCGGACCTCACCTACAGCTGGGACTTCGGCGACGGCACCAAGGGCGAGGGTCTCAACCCCACCCACCAGTACAAGAAGGTCGGCACCTACACCGCCACCTTCACCGCCAAGGACCCCGAGGGCAACACCGGCAACGCCAGCACCCGGATCGTGGTCGGCAACACCGAGCCCAAGGTGAAGATCGACATCCCGGGCAACGGCACCATGGCCGAATTCGGCAAGCCCGTCCCGTTCAAGGTGACCGTCACCGACCCCGAGGAGACGATCGACTGCTCCAAGGTCAAGGTCGCCTACAGCCTCGGCCACGACTCCCACGCCCACGAGCTGACCAGCGAGATGGGCTGCGAGGGCACCCTGACGCCGCCCGCCGGCGACGGCGGTCACGACCCGAACGCCAACATCTACGGCGTCGTCGGCGCCAGCTACACCGACGGCGGGGCGAACGGCCAGGAGGCGCTCACCGGCACCGCCCGCGCCGTGCTCCAGCCGCTGCACCGCCAGGGTGAGCACTTCACCACCCAGTCGGGCGTCTCGGTGATCGACAAGACCGGCGCCAACGGCGGCAAGACCGTCGGCGACATCAACGACGGCGACTGGATCGCCTTCACCCCCTACCGGTTCGACGGACAGAAGAAGATGACCGTGCGGGCCTCCTCCGGCGGCGCGGGCGGGTTCATCGAGGTGCGCACCGGCTCGCCCGACGGACCGCTGCACGGCTCGGCGTACATCCCGCCGACCGGCGGCTGGGAGACCTTCCAGAACGTCGACGTGCCGCTGCGGGCGCTGCCCAAGGGCACCACGGAGATCTACCTGGTCTTCAAGGGCGGCGAGGGCGCGCTGTACGACGTGGACGACTTCGAGTTCTCCAAGGAGCCGTTCAGGGGCGGCAAGAAGGTCCTGGTCTTCTCCAAGACCGCCGGCTTCCGCCACGACTCCATCCCGGCCGGCATCGCGGCCCTGAAGGAGCTCGGCGGCCCGGCCGGCATCACGGTCGACGCGACCGAGGAGGCCCGGCAGTTCACCACCACCAACCTCGCCAAGTACGACGCGGTGGCGTTCCTGTCCACCACGGGTGATGTACTGAACGCCGATCAGCAGAAGGCGTTCGAGGACTACGTGGCGGGCGGCGGCGGTTACATGGGCATCCACGCCGCCGCGGACACCGAGTACGACTGGGCGTTCTACGGCGGCCTCGTCGGCGCCTACTTCGACTCGCACCCGGCCATCCAGAAGGCCACCGTACGCGTCGAGGACCACGACCACCCCTCGACCGCGCACCTGGGCGACGCCTGGGAGCGTACCGACGAGTGGTACAACTACCGCACCAACCCGCGCCAGCAGGCCAAGGTCCTCGCCACCCTTGACGAGACCACCTACCAGGGCGGGAACATGAAGGGCGACCACCCGATCGCCTGGTGCCAGAGCTACGGCGGCGGCCGGTCCTTCTACACCGGCGGCGGCCACACCAAGGAGTCGTACGCCGAGGAGGCCTTCCGGGCCCATCTGCTCGGCGGTCTGCAGTACGCCACCGGCCAGGTCAAGGCGGACTGCAAGCCGAGCAAGGACTACCGGAAGATCTTCAACGGCCAGACCCTGGAAGGCTGGAAGCAGGCCGGCCCCGGCAAGTTCAACGTCAAGGACGGCGCCCTGGAGTCCGAGGGCGGCATGGGCCTGCTCTGGTACCAGGCCAAGGAGCTGAAGTCGTACTCGCTCAAGCTCGACTGGAAGATG
Organism: Streptomyces sp. NPDC056479; assembly: GCF_042795335.1. Taxonomy (NCBI): domain Bacteria; kingdom Bacillati; phylum Actinomycetota; class Actinomycetes; order Kitasatosporales; family Streptomycetaceae; genus Streptomyces; species Streptomyces sp. NPDC056479. Next base: position 23,392 of record NZ_JBHTRZ010000001.1, read on the forward strand.
CAGGGCGACGACAACTCCGGGATCTTCGTGGGCTTCCCGGCCTCCGACGACCCCTGGTCCGCGGTGAACAAGGGCTACGAGATCCAGATCGACGCAACGGACGCGCCCGACCGCACCACGGGCTCCGTCTACTCGTTCAAGTCGGCGGACATCAAGGCCCGTGACCGGGTTCTGCGTCCGCCCGGCCAGTGGAACTCCTACGAGATCAAGGTCCAGGGCGAACGCCTCCAGGTGTTCCTCAACGGAGTCAGGATCAACGACTTCACCAACAAGGACCCTGAGCGGAGCCTGACCGACGGTCACATCGGCCTCCAGAACCACGGCGCCGACGACCAGGTCTCCTTCCGCAACATCCAGTTGAAGGAACTGCCCGTCACCGGGTAACCGAACGGCGGCGGGCGGGGAACGCCGGATCCCCGCCCGCCGTCTCCACCCCTCTTCTCGGGTTCGCGCACGATCAGGAGGCTGCCCATGTCCGCGTCCCTCTCCCGACCGCGTGTGGGAGTGTGGCTGATCGGAGCCCGAGGCTCCGTCGCCACCACCGTCGTCACGGGGTGCGCCGCCATCGCCGCGGGGCTGCACCCGCCCACCGGCATGGTGACCGAGACCTCGGCCTTCACCGATAGTGGCCTGCCCGCGCTGTCCGGCCTTGTCTTCGGCGGCCATGACACCCTCGACTGCCCCCTTCCCAAACGCGCCGAGACCCTGACCGCCGGCGGAGTCCTCCCACCGGGCGTCGCCACCGCCGTCGCCGCCGAACTCGCCACCGCCGACCGGGAGATCAGGCCCGGCGGCCCCACCCCGGGCGACACCAGGAGCGACGCGGAGCTGATCACGGCCTTCGCCGACGACATACGCGACTTCGTGCACCGTCACGAGCTGGAGCGGGCCGTGGTGGTGAACGTCGCCTCCACCGAACCCGCGTCCCTGGGCCCCGACGCCCCGCTGCCGGCCAGCACCCTGTACGCGCTCGCAGCCATGCGCGCGGGCTGCCCCTACGTCAACTTCACCCCCTCCGAGGGCATGCACCACCCCGTCGCCGCCCGCGAGGCCGAGCGGAGCGGCCTGCCCTACGCCGGCCGGGACGGCAAGACCGGACAGACCCTGCTGCGGGCCGTGCTGGGCCCGATGTTCGCGCAGCGGGCACTGAATGTGCGGGCCTGGTCCGGCACGAACCTGCTGGGCGGCGGTGACGGCGCGGCCCTCGCCGACCCGGCCGCCGCGGCGGCGAAGAACGCCGGCAAGGAACGCGTCCTCGCCGACACCCTCGGCACGCTCCCCGAGGGCGAGGTGCACATCGACGACGTCCCGGCCCTCGGCGACTGGAAGACCGCCTGGGACCACATTGCCTTCGACGGCTTCCTCGGCACCCGCATAATCCTCCAGACCATCTGGCAGGGCTGCGACTCGGCGCTCGCGGCCCCCTTGGTACTGGACCTGGCCCGGCTCACGGCTCGCGCCCACGAGGCCGGCCTGACCGGCCCGCTCGGCGAACTGGGCTTCTACTTCAAGGATCCGGTGGGGGAGGGGCCGGCGAGTCTGGGGGAGCAGTACGCGGCGCTGACGGGGCTGGGGGAGCGGCTCCGCTCGGCGGGCGGAGCCGTGGAGGGGGCTGTCGACCGGGACGCCGGTCACCGCGAGTCCTTCGCCGAGGCCGTTGCCCAGGGTGCCGATCCGCGCGAGTCCGCTGCGGGGGAGCGGCCGTGAGCCGTAGTCGTGCCTGGGCCGAACTGCTGCGCCTCCCCGCCCTGTTCACCGTCCCCGGCGACGCCCTGAGCGGTGCTGTCGCCGCCGGGGCCCGGCCCAATGCCCGCACCCTGCTCGCCATCGGCTCCTCCCTTTGCCTCTATGAGGCCGGCATGGCCCTCAACGACTGGGCGGACCGCGCGGAGGACGCCGTCGAACGCCCCCACCGGCCCCTGCCCTCGGGCCGCATCCGGCCGTCCTCCGCCTTCACGGCGGCCTGCGCCCTGACCGCCGCCGGGGTCGCTCTGGCCGCCAGGGCCGGCCGCCCGGCCCTGGCGGTGGCCGCCCCCCTGGCCGCCACCGTCTGGGCCTACGACCTCGCCCTCAAGCACACGCCCGCCGGCCCCTTTGCCATGGCCGCCGCCCGCGGCCTCGACCATCTCCTCGGAGCCGCGGCAACAACCGGCCGTCCGCGGGAGGCCCTGCCCTCCGCCGCCCTCCTCGGCACCCACACCCTCGCCGTGACGACCGTGTCCCGCCGGGAGACCCAGGGCGGCACATCCCTGCCGCCGCTTGCCGCTCTCGCCGCGACGGCCGTCCTCACCCGGCTCGTGCCACGCGGCGCACGCGGCACGACGGGAGAGACGTGTGCGGGTGCCGGCGTCGGCACCGCTGCCGAAACGGCCATCGCCACCGGCATCGGTACGGGACGCCGGACCCCCGCGCATGTCGGGGCCGACCTCACGCCCGCCGGGGCCCTGCGCACCACCCTCGCCGCTGCCTACGCCGCCACCGCCGGGCGCCCCTACACCCACGCCGCGCTCAACCCCTCACCGCCACTGACCCAGCGCGCCGTCGGCGGCGGCATCCGCGCCACCATCCCGCTCCAGGCGGCGCTCGCGGCCCGCGCCGGCTCCGGGCTCACCGCCCTGGCCATCGCCGCGCTCGCCCCGATCGGACGGAAGTACGCGAAGAAGGTGAGCATCACATGAGCCCGCGGCCCCGCCCGGCGCAGGACCCCGCCGAACCGTCTTCCCGCCGCACCTCTCTCCGCTTCGGCTACGGCACCAACGGCCTCGCCGACCTCCGGCTCGACGATGCCCTCGCCCTGCTGGCCGACCTCGGCTACGACGGCGTCGGTCTGACCCTCGACCACATGCACCTCGACCCCTTCGCCCCTGACCTGTCCGCCCGCACCCGCCGAGTCGCCGAGCGCCTCGGTGAACTCGGGCTGGGTGCCACGGTGGAGACGGGCGCCCGCTATGTGCTCGACGCCCGCCGCAAACACGGCCCCTCCCTGCTGGACCCGGAGCCCGACGACCGCGCTCGCCGCGTCGACCTGCTGCTGCGCGCCGTCCGGGTCGCCGCCGAACTCGGCGCCCACGCCGTGCACTGCTTCAGCGGCACCCTCCCGTCCGGCACGGACGAGGACACGGCGTGGAAACGGCTGGCCGACAGCCTCACCCCCGTGCTGGACGCCGCGGCGGCCGCCGGTGTGCCGCTCGCCGTCGAACCGGAACCCGGCCACCTCCTCGCATGTCTCGACGACTTTCACCGCCTGCGCCGCACCCTCGGCGACCCGGACCCGCTCGGCCTCACCCTCGACATCGGTCACTGCCAGTGCCTCGAACCCCTCTCGCCCGCCGACTGCGTACGCGCCGCCGCGCCCTGGCTGCGCCACGTCCAGATCGAGGACATGCGCCGCGGCGTCCACGAACACCTCCCGTTCGGCGAGGGAGAGATCGACTTCCCGCCCGTCCTGGAAGCCCTCGCCGCCACCGGCTACGAGGGCCTGACCGTCGTCGAACTGCCCCGCCACTCCCATGCGGGCCCTCACTTCGCCGAAGCGTCCCTCCCCTTCCTCCGCACCGCCGAGGCCACGGCCACCCGATCACCCGTACCTGTCCCACCTGGCGATCCCTCCGCCACCCCCGAAGGGAGCACCTCATGAGCCAGCACCGCACCAGCCCGGCGACCCCGGGCGCGGACACGGAGGACCGAATGAGCCCGGAGAGCCGAACCGACGCCGGCGACAGAACTGACGCCGGCAACACAGCCGGAGGCGACGACAGACCCAGAGGCGACGACAGACCCAGAGACGACGACAGAGCGGGCGCCGAACCGGGAGCCGGCACCGAGGCGCAACCGATGAGTGACGCCCGTACGATCGCCGACGCCCGAACGATCACCGAGAGCCGGACGGACACCCCACACCCACCGGGCACCCCAGACACCCCCCTGGCCCTGACTCCGCCCGCCGCCCTCCGTGCCCACCTCTCCGCCCAACTCGACCCAGCCCCCCGCGCCTGGCTGCGCCGGGCTCTCGACGAGGCCACCGCGAACCCCGGCACCCACGGACCCATCTCCGTCTGGGAGTTGCGCATCGCCGAGGCGGGCCGCCGCTGTGGCGCCGAGTACGCCGATGCCGCCCGCGTCCTCATCCTGCACGCGGCCCGCGCCGACGCGGAGGCCCTCACCCGGGTCTACTTCCAGGGCACCGCCGCCGAACGCCGCGCCGTCCTGTACGCACTGCCCCATCTGGTCCCCGGCTCGGAAGCCCTCCCGCTCGTCGAGGATGCCCTGCGCACCAACGACACCCGGCTCCTCGCCGCCGCAGTCGGTCCCTACACCGCCCGGCACCTCGACCCCCACCAGTGGCGGCACGCCGTCCTCAAGTGCCTGTTCACCGGTGTCCACGTCGACACCGTGGCCGACCTGGACCGCCGCGCCGACGGTGACGCCGAACTCGCCCGCATGCTCGGCGACTACGCCGCCGAACGCACCGCCGCCGGCCGCTGCGTCCCCGCGGATCTGCACCGCGTCCTGACCTTGACCGACCCCACGGCCACCCCACCCGCGGCCGCCGCCTCGCGCGCCAGCCGCGGCACCGACGGCAAGGAGTCCTGATGCGCCTCTTCGACCCCCACATCCACATGACGTCGCGCACCACCGACGACTACGAAGCCATGTATGCCGCCGGCGTCCGAGCCGTCGTCGAGCCCTCCTTCTGGCTGGGCCAGCCCCGCACCTCTCCCGCCTCCTTCCTCGACTACTTCGACTCCCTCCTGGGCTGGGAGCCCTTCCGCGCCGCCCAGTACGGCATCGCCCACCACTGCACGCTCGCCCTCAACCCCAAGGAGGCGAACGACCCACGCTGCGTCCCCGTTCTCGAGGAGCTGCCCCGCTATCTCGTCAAGGACCAGGTCGTCGCCGTCGGTGAGATCGGCTACGACTCGATGACCCCGGCCGAGGACACCGCCCTGGCCGCCCAGCTCCAGCTCGCCGCCGCCCACGAACTTCCCGCGCTCGTCCACACCCCGCACCGCGACAAGCTGGCGGGTCTGCGCCGCACCCTCGACGTCGTCCGTGAGTCGGCACTGCCCCCGGACCGCGTTCTGGTCGACCACCTCAACGAGACGACGGTCAAGGAAGCCAAGGACAGCGGCTGCTGGCTCGGCTTCTCCGTCTATCCCGACACGAAGATGGACGAAGAACGGATGGTCGCGATCCTCCGCGAGTACGGACCCGAGCAGGTACTGGTGAACTCCGCCGCGGACTGGGGCAGGAGCGATCCCCTGAAGACCCGCAAGTTCGCCGACCTGATGCTCGCCGAAGGCTTCGGCGCGGATGACGTCGACCGGGTGCTGTGGCGCAACCCCGTCGCCTTCTACGGACTCAGCGGCCGCCTCACCCTCGACGTCGCCGCCCCGGAGGCGACCCACGAGGGCAACTCCATCCTCCGTGGCGCCCCGAAGGACCCCGAGGAGAGACCGGCCGGCGCAGCGGGAGAGCGGGAGGACCCGACCGCCGCCACTGTTCCGGGAGCGTGAGCCATGCGCTTCCGCCACCCCGACGGCTCCACCGTCCACCTCGCCTACTGCACCAACGTCCACCCGGCCGAGACCCTCGACGGCGTGCTCGCCCAACTCCGCGACCACTGCGAACCCGTCCGCCGACGCCTCGGCCGCGACCGCCTCGGCATCGGCCTGTGGCTCGCCAAGGACGCCGCCCTCGCCCTCGTCACCGACCCGTCCGCCCTGCGCGGTCTGCGCACCGAACTCGACCGGCGCGGCCTCGAGGTCGTCACCCTCAACGGCTTCCCCTATGAGGGCTTCGGCGCCGAGGAGGTCAAGTACCGCGTCTACAAGCCGGACTGGACCGATCCCGAACGCCTCGACCACACCACCGCCCTGGCACGCGTCCTCGCCGGCCTCCTCCCCGACGATGTCACCGAGGGCAGCATCTCCACCCTTCCCCTCGCCTGGCGCACCGCCTATGACGAGCGCAGCGCCAAGACCGCCGGCGCCGCTCTGCTCACCCTCGCCGAACGGCTCGACGCCCTGGCCGAGTTGACCGGCCGCGACATCCGTGTCGGCCTCGAACCCGAACCCGGGTGCGTCGTCGAGACCACCGGCGACGCCATCGCCCCGCTCACCGCGATCGGCCACGACCGCATCGGTATCTGTGTCGACACCTGTCACCTCGCCACCTCCTTCGAAGATCCGCACACCGCCCTGGACGCGCTCACCGACGCACGTGTCCAGATCGTCAAGTCTCAGCTCTCGGCCGCACTGCACGCCGAGCAGCCTCACCTCCCCGATGTCCGCGAGGCTTTGGCCGCCTTCGACGAACCTCGCTTCCTGCACCAGACCCGCACGGCCACCGCCGCCGGCCTGCGCGGCACCGACGACCTCGGTCAGGCGCTCAACGGCGAGGCCCTGCCCGACGCCTCGCCGTGGCGCTCCCACTTCCACGTCCCGCTCCATGCGGCCCCCGCCGCGCCTCTCACCTCCACGCTTCCCGTCCTCGCGGTCGCACTGACCCGGCTCGTCGGCGGCCCGCACCCCCTCACCCGGCATCTGGAGGTCGAGACGTACACGTGGCAGGCCCTCCCGGCCGAACTGCGGCCCCGAGCCCGCAGCCAGCTCGCCGACGGCATCGCCGCCGAACTCACCCTCGCCCGCGACCTGCTGACCGATCTGGGCCTGAAGGAGCTGCCATGACCGAGCCATCGGACCCGGCGATCACGCCAGTCCCGGCCAGCCGTCCGGCACCCCGACCGGACGCCACCGTCGCGAGCCGCCCCGCCCCCCTTCTCGTCCTGGACGTCGTCGGCCTCACCCCCCGCCTCCTCGACCACATGCCCCACCTCAAGACCCTCGCCCAGTCCGGCTCGCAGGCGTCACTCGGCACCGTCCTGCCCGCCGTCACCTGCGCCGCCCAGTCCACCTTCCTCACCGGCACCCACCCGTCGGAGCACGGCATCGTCGGCAACGGCTGGTACTTCCGCGACCTCGGCGACGTACTCCTGTGGCGCCAGCACAACGGACTGGTAGCCGGCGACAAGCTGTGGGACGCCGCACGTCGCGCCCATCCCGGCTACACCGTTGCCAATATCTGCTGGTGGTACGCCATGGGCGCAGACACCGACATCACCGTCACCCCCCGTCCGGTCTACTACTCCGACGGCCGCAAGGAACCCGACTGCTACACGCGTCCGCCCGCCCTGCACGACGAACTCACGGAGAAATTCGGCACCTTCCCCCTCTTCCACTTCTGGGGCCCCGGCGCGGACCTCGTCTCCAGCCGCTGGATCATCGACGCGACCCGCCACATCATCCGCACCCGGCATCCCGACCTGACGCTCTGCTACCTCCCGCATCTCGACTACGACTTGCAGCGCTTCGGCCCCGACGACCCGCGCTCACTGAAAGCGGCCGCAGATCTGGACGCGGCCATGGCCCCGCTCCTGGACGACGCCCGAACGGAGGGCCGTACCGTGGTGGCGCTCTCCGAGTACGGCATCACCCGCGCGGACCGCCCCGTGGACATCAACCGGGCGCTGCGCCGCGCAGGGCTGCTGGAGGTGCACACCCAGGACGGCATGGAGTACCTCGACCCGATGACGTCACGCGCCTTCGCCGTCGCCGACCACCAGATCGCCCACGTCTATGTCCGACGGCCGGAGGACCTCGACGCGGCCCGCGCCGCGCTCGACGGACTGCCCGGCATCGAGCAACTCCTCGACGACGAGGGCAAGAAGGCCCACCACCTCGACCATCCGCGCTCCGGCGAACTCGTCGCCGTGGCGGAGCCGGACGCCTGGTTCACGTACTACTACTGGCTGGACGACGACCGCGCGCCCGACTTCGCGCGTCTTGTCGAGATCCATCGCAAACCCGGCTACGACCCGGTCGAACTGTTCATGGATCCCCTCGACCCGTACGTCAAGGTCAAGGCCGCGACCGCGCTGGCGCGCAAGAAACTCGGCATGCGCTACCGCATGGCGGTCGTGCCCCTGGATCCGTCACCTATTCGCGGCAGCCACGGCCGCCTTCCTGCGAGCGACGACGACGGTCCGCTCCTCATCTGCTCCACCCCCCGCGCTGTCGGCGACCGCGTCGCGGCCACCGATGTGAAGTCACTCCTGCTCCAACTCGCCGGTCTTGGCTGACGGATCACGGCCGGTTCGCGACAGTTCGCCGGTCCGCCAGGCCCGTCTCTTCCGACTGGTCCCAATGAAGCACTCACCACTGACAACGGCCTTCGATCTCAAGGAGTTCCAGGCATGAGCCGCTTTTCCCAGACGGACCCCGAACTCACCCACCGCCTCACCAGACGAGGCATGCTCGGAGTCGCGGCGGGCACCACCGCCGCGGCGTTGCTGGGATCCGCCGCGGCCCCCGCGACCGCCGCCCCCGCCAACGCGTCCACCACCGGCACGGCCTCCCACGGCGCCGGCCGCGGCCGCCCCGTCCTCCCGCCCGGCCGCCTCGGCATCCAGCTCTACAGCCTGCGCGACAAGGTCTCCACGCTCGGCTTCGCCCCCGTCTTCACCGAACTGGAGAAGTACGGCTACGACGAGGTGGAGTTCGCCGGATACACGCAGGGCTCGGCCGGCCCGATCACCCTCGCCCAGCTCAAGCGGCTGGCCCGCAACCACGGCCTGAACCCGATCGGCAGCCACGTCGGCTACTACTCCGACGACCCGAACGCCTACACCTTCGCCCAGAACCTCACCAAGGTCCTGGACGACGCCCAGGCCCTCGGCCTGAAGCACATAGGCACCGCCTCGGGGCCGTTCCGCTACGGCTCCACCGTCGACGCCTGGAAGCGGGCCGCCGAGGAGTTCAACACCTACGGCGCGGCGGCGAAGGCACGCGGCATGAAGTTCTACCAGCACAACCACTCCGAGGAGTTCTCCTTCGCCACGGACAACCCCAAGGTCCGTCTCTACGACGTGCTGCTCGCCGAGACCGACCCCGACCTCGTCTACCTGGAGATGGACATCTACTGGGCGTACTCGGGCCAGTTCCGCTTCTCGAAGCGGCCCGACGGCTCACCCGCGCCCTTCGAGCCGCTTGACTACGTGCTGAAGCAGCCCGACCGCTACCCGCTGTTCCACGTCAAGGACGGGGTGAACGACCCGGCCAACACTTACGGCTACCGCATGGTCGACGTCGGCGACGGTGACATCGACTACAAGCGGTTCATCTCCGCCGTAACGAAGCTCCGCGGCCAGCGATTCGCCCACCACTGGCAGGCGGAGCACGACAACCCGACCGAGTCCTTCACGTTCGCTCGCCGTTCGAGCGCGCACCTGCACTCGCTGCGCGAGAAGGGCTGCTGACGGCCGTACCCACATGAGGAGGCCCTCCCCGGATCGGGGAGGGCCTCCTCAGGTTCACGACAGATCAGCGCGTTGGTTCACCCCGCCGGCCGCGGCGTGGCCGTCCGCCCCGGCTGCCGCAGCAGCAGCGCGATCGCCGCCGCCACGAGCGACAGGCCGCCGGCGAGCGCGTACGCGCCGTCGTAGCCCCAGGCCGCGACGACCATGGAGCCGAGACCGCCGCCGAACAGGCCGCTGATCAGCTTGCCGCTGTAGACCAGGCCGTAGTTGGTCGCGTTGTAGTTCTCCCCGAAGTAGTCCGGGGTGAGCGCCGCGAACAAGGGGTAGAAGGCACCGCCGCCGAATCCGGAGAGGAAGGCGAAGAGCAGGAACAGCCATTCGCTCCGGAGGTCTCCGGCCCAGATCACGCCGAACTGGGCGAGACCCAGGACGACGATCACGAACACCAGCGTCGACTTGCGGCCCCAGCGGTCGGACAGCCAGCCCACGACGCCGCGGCCGACGCCGTTGATGACGGCCATCACACCCATCGACGACGCCGCGACCAGGGGGCCGAAGCCGACCTCCTTGGCGTAGTCGACCTGGAAGGAGATGCCGAAGATCGACACTCCCGCGGTCAGCACGACGGAGAGCCACATCAGGGGAAGCATCCCCGTCCTGATCGCCTCCCGGGGCGAGTACTGCTTCACCGCAGGAGGGTTCTTGGCCAGGCTGAGCGCGTTCTTCTGGTCGCCCGAGAACGACAGCGGATCGACGTCCGCGGGCCACCAGTTCTTCGGTGGGTCCTTGAAGAAGAACGCGCATCCGAAGACGACGATCATGATGTAGCAGCCGATCAGGTCAAGCACCCGGTGGTAGTTCGCGGTGTCGAACGCGTAGTTGAAGATGAAGATGAACGGCAGCGATCCGTACGCGAACCCGCCGTTGACGAACCCGGTCCTGGCCCCGCGGCGTTCCGGGAACCACTTGCCGACCATGTTGATGCAGGTCGCGTAGACCAGGCCGGCCCCGATGCCGCCGATGACACCGAAGCCGAGGATCGCCAGCAGGACGTCGTTCAGGTGCGACAGGGCGAGGAACCCCAGCAGGCACATGCCCGAGCCCACGTACATGGCCCTGCGGGCCGTCAGGATGCCCTTCTCGCGCAGCCAGCCCGCCGGGAAGGCGACACCTGCCTGGAAGAACACCCAGACGCTGAGGATCCAGAAGGTGTTGCTCTGCGTCCAGCCGTGCGCGTGGGACAGCGTGTCCTCCGCGGAGCCGTACGCGTATTCGAAGACGCTGATGGCCATCATGGCGATCCACGGGAGATACACCATGATCTTGCGTGAGTGACCGAGGATGTCCCGGTCGGTCTCGCCGACGCGGTAGACGCGCCCGCGCGCGTCGGTGACCTCACGGTAGGGACGGTGTGCGGCGTCGGAGTGTGCGGACGAACTGCTTGCTGCGTACGGATCTGCCGTCATGTCAGGCCATGTCCTCGCCGAGCGGTTGCGGGTTGGGGGCGATACGGCTCGTTTCCTTGTCGCGTCCCGGCGGGCTGAGGAACAGCGCCACGCAGCCGGCGAAGAGCGAGATCGACCCGGCCAGGATGAAGGCACCGGAGTGACCCCAGGCGCTGACGACCACGGCGCCCATGCCCGCGCCGAGACCGGAGACCAGCTTGGCGCTGTAGACCATGCCGTAGTTGGACGCGTTGTTGTTCTCGCCGAAGTAGTCGGCGGTGAGTGCCGCGAACATCGGGAAGATGGCGCCGCCGCCGAAGCCGGAGATCGCCGAGAAGATCAGGAAGAACGTCAGGTGCTTGCTCTCGGCAGACCAGAGGATGCCGTATTGGGCGAGACCCAGGATGACGCACACGGCGAGCAGGCACCGCTTGCGGCCGTAGAGGTCGGACAGCCAGCCGATCACGCCTCGGCCGGTTCCGTTGACGACCGCCTTCAGTGACATGGCCGTGGCCACGATCCCGCCCGCGAATCCGGCTTCCTCACCGATGTCCACCTGGAAGGCGATACCGAAGATGTTCACGCCGGACGTGCAGGCCAGACAGAACCACATCAGGGCCACCCGGCCCGTCTTCCAAGCCTCGCGAGGGGTGTACTGGCGCACGGCGGGCGGGTTCATCCGCAGCGAGCGAGCGGCACGCGGGTCCTTGGGAGGGTTCAGCGGGTCGATCGCCGCCGGCCACCAGTTCTTCGGCGGGTCCTTGAAGAAGAAGCCCGCCGTCCCCACCATCAGGGCCAGGAGGAGACCGACCGAGACCAGCACCCAGCGGAAGTTGGTCAGGTCCATGTAGCCGGTGAAGAGGAAGACGAAGGGCACCGAGCCGTAGGCGAAGCCGCCGTTGACGAATCCGGTCTTGCCGCCCTTGCGCTCCGGATACCACTTGCCGACCATGTTGACGCAGGTGGCGTAGACCATGCCGGCGCCCATGCCGCTGAACATGCTGAAGCCGACATAGGCGACGACGACATGTGGTGCGTAGGCCAGCGAGAGATAGCCCAGCAGTGTGCCCACCGCACCCAGCATCATCGCGAAACGGGCCGGCAGCTTGCCGGACTCGCGCAGCTTGCCGGCAGGGAAGGCCACCGCGGCCTGGAAGAACACCCAGACCGTCATCATCCAGAAGATGTGCGCACTGGCCCAGTGGTGCGCGGTGTGAAGCGTGTCCTCGGCGGACGCGAACGCGTACTCGGCGGAGGAGATGCCCATCATGCCGATCCAGGGCAGGATCACCATCCACTTGCGCTTGCGGCCCATGATGTCGATGTCGGACTCGCCTATGCGGTAGACGCGTCCGTTCTTGTCGGTCACCTCGCGATAGGCGGCGACCCGTGGAACGTCGGTTGTTGTCACGTTGGTTGCACCCCTTGCGTCGAAAGTTCTGGCCAGCGCCCCCTGTCCAATGCCTTTCGTGCGCGCGCGGGTCCCGGGGGGGGGGGAAAGGAGAAACCCAACAGAGCCCCCCCCCCCCCCCCCCCCCCCCCCCCCCCCACAACCCCCCCCCCCCCCCCCCCCCCCCCCCCCCCCCCCCCCCCCCCCCCCCCCCCCGC
>NZ_JBHTRZ010000001.1:35767-497719 GCF_042795335.1 Streptomyces sp. NPDC056479
TGGGGGGGGAGGTTTCGGACCACCCCCCTTTTCCCATTTTTTTTTGGGGGGGGGTGGTTCCGGGGGCTGCCCAACCCCCCCTGTCCCCCCCCCCCCCGCTGCCTCACCTCATGAGCCGCCCCCCAACAGTCCCGCCGCCCGCGCCCACCGGTACTTGGCGCCCAGCACGGCCACCGGCTTCTCGGTCGTGTACGGGTATGCCACGACTCCCCGCTCGTACAGGTACTGGCAGGCCTCTTCGACCTCGACGTCACCCGCGAGCGACGCGACGACGGGCTTCTCTATGCCGCGCTCCCGGAATTCGGCCACCACGCGCGCGGTGAGCTCCGCGAAGACCATCGGGGGAGTGACGATCGTGTGCCAGTAGCCGAGGACGAGCGAGTGGATGCGCGGGTCCTCCAGACCGAGCCGGATCGTCGCCTCGTACGTCGACGGCGGCTCGCCACCCGTGATGTCCACCGGGTTGCCGGCAGCTCCGAAGGGCGGGATGAACTTCCGGAAGGCCTCGTCCAGGTCCGGCGGGATCTCCATCAGGGACAGGCCGTTGTCGGTGACCGCGTCCGACAGCAGTACGCCGCTGCCGCCGGCCCCGGTGATGATCACGACGTTGTCGCCCCGGGGAGTGGGAAGCACCGGCAACCCGCGCGCGTACTCCAGCATTTCGTTCAGCCCGGGCGCCCGGATGACACCGGCCTGCTTGAGGATGTCCTCGTACACGGCGTCGTCGCCGGCGAGGGCTCCGGTGTGCGACCCGGCGGCCTTGGCACCCGCTGCCGTTCGGCCTGCCTTCAGCACCACGACCGGCTTCTTGGGGACGGTCGCCCGCGCGGCTTCGACGAAGGCACGTCCGTCCTTGAGGTCCTCCAGGTGCATCGCGATGCACTCGGTGTGCGGGTCCTCACCGAACCAGGTCAGCAGGTCGTCCTCGTCCAGGTCGGACTTGTTGCCGAGGCCCACGATGGCCGACACGCCCGTCTTCGTGGTCCGCGCGAAGCCCAGGATGGCCATCCCGATGCCGCCGGACTGCGAGGTCAGCGCCACCCCGCCCTTGACGTCGTACGGCGTGCAGAACGTGGCGCACAGGTCCTGCCACGTCGAGTAGTAGCCGTAGATGTTCGGGCCGAGCAGCCGGACGCCGTGCCGCTCGGCGATGGCCACGATCTCCTCCTGGAGTTCGTGCTCACCGGTCTCCGCGAACCCGGAGGGAATCAGCACCGCGTTGGGGATCCCCTTGCGTCCCACCTCCTCCAGGGCCGAGGCCACGAACTTGGCGGGGATAGCGAAGACCGCCACATCCACCTCACCGGGAACGTCCGTGACACTCTTGTACGCCTTGCGGCCCAGAATGTCATCGGCCTTGGGGTTCACCGGATGGATCTCCCCGGCGAAACCACCGTCGATGAGGTTGCGCATGACCGAATTGCCGATCTTGCCCTGCTCGTTGGAGGCGCCGATGACGGCGACCGACGACGGCTGCATCAGGCGGCGCATGGAGGTGAGGATCTCGTCGCGCGAGTAGCGGCGGCGTGGCTTCGCGGGCGCCTCGGACAGGATCACGCGGATGTCGGCCGCGATCGCGCCCTCCGCCGTCGCGATCACCGGGTTGAGGTCCACCTCGGCGATCTCCGGGAAGTCCGCGACCAGCTGCGAGACCCGCCGGATCTGCTCGGCGACCGCCCACCGGTCCACGGCCGCCTGGCCGCGCACGCCGCGCAGGATCTCGGCGGCCCGGATCGAGTCCAGCATGGACAGCGCCTCGTCGGCGCTCACGGGCGCGAGCCGGAAGGTGACGTCCTTGAGGACCTCGACGAGCACTCCGCCGAGTCCGAAGGCGACGACCTTCCCGAACGTCGGGTCGGTGACCGCGCCGACGATGACCTCCTGCCCCTGAGGGAGCAGCTCCTGCACCTGCACGCCCTCGATGCGGGCATCCGCGTTGTAGGCGCGCGCGTTGTCGACGATCCTGTGGAACGCGGCCCGTACGTCCGTCGCGCCCTCGACGCCGACGATCACGCCGCCGGCGTCGGTCTTGTGGAGGATGTCCGGCGAGACGATCTTCATCACCACGGGCCCGCCGAAGCGCGCCGCGTACGCCACCGCCTCGTCGACGTCGGTGGCGAGCTCCTCGCCCGGTACGGCGATCCCGTACGCGTCGGCGATCACCTTGCCCTCGGGCGCGGTGAGCGCCGTGCGTCCCTGGGCCCGCACGGAGTCGAGGACAGTCCGCACCCTCAGGACGCGGTCTTCGGCCATCACGTCAGATCACTCCGTTCGACTTGAGCAGGCGCAGCTCCTCGTCACCGAGGCCGAGCTCGCCGATGTAGACCTGTTCGTTGTGCTCGCCGAGCAGGGGCGAACTGCTCACCTCGACGGGGGAGTCGGAGAGCTTGAGCGGGCTGCCGACGGTCACGAAGTCGCCCCGCTCGGGGTGCGGCACGGTGACGACCATCTCGTTGGCGACCAGCGAGGCGTCCTCGATGATCTCCCTGGTGGACAGGATCGGCCCGCACGGGATGTTGTGTGCGTTGAGCCGCTCCAGCACCTCCCACTTGGGCAGGGTCGAGGACCACTCCTCGATCAGCTGGAACATCTTGCTGAGCTTGGGCAGCCGGGACTCCGGCGTCGCCCACTCGGGGTCGTCGGCGAGTTCGGGACGGCCGATGAGCTCGCTCATCGGCTTCCAGCCGACGGGCTGCACGATGACGTACACGTAGTCGTTCGGGCCGCCCGGCGCGCACTTGACCGCCCAGCCGGGCTGACCGCCGCCGGACGCGTTTCCCGAGCGGGGAACTTCCGTGCCGAAGTCCTCGTTCGGATATTCAGCGAGCGGCCCATGTGCCAGGCGTTGCTGATCCCGCAGCTTCACCCGGCACAGGTTGAGTACAGCGTGCTGCATGGCCACGTTGACCCGCTGCCCACGCCCGGTGTTCTCGCGCTGGAACAGCGCCGCGAGAATCCCCGCGACGGCGTGCACACCCGTCCCCGAGTCTCCGATCTGGGCTCCGGTCGCCAACGGCGGCCCGTCCTCGAAACCGGTGGTCGACATCGACCCGCCCATGGCCTGCGCGACGACCTCGTACGCCTTGAAGTTGGTGTACGGGCCGTCGCCGAACCCCTTGATGGAGGCATAGACGATCCGCGGATTGATCTCCTGGATGCGGTCCCAGGTGAAGCCCATGCGGTCGACCGCGCCCGGTCCGAGGTTCTCGACCATGACGTCGGAGCGCCGGATCAGCTCGGTGAGGATCTCCTTGCCGCGTTCGGTCTTGGTGTTGAGGGTGATGCTCCGCTTGTTGCAGTTGAGCATCGTGAAGTAGAGGGAGTCGACGTCCGGGAGGTCACGCAACTGCTTGCGTGTGATGTCTCCGGTCGGCGCCTCCAGCTTGACGACGTCCGCGCCGAGCCAGGCGAGCAGCTGGGTCGCGGAGGGCCCGGACTGGACGTGGGTCATGTCCAGGACGCGGATGCCTTCGAGAGCCTTGGTAGGCGTGCCAGTCATGGAGGCCACCTCACTTGTACATGGTCTGGTTCATGGTTCCGGGGGCGTACGCGTCCGGGTCGACCCAGACGTTGATCAGCGACGGCTTCCCGGACTCGCGGGCGCGGCGCAGCGCGGGGCCGATGTCGGCGGGGTCGCGGACCTCCTCGCCGTAACCGCCCAGCATCTGCGCGAACTTGTCGTAGTGGACGTCGCCGAGGGTGTTGCCGACCCGCTCGCGCTCCAGGCCGTACTTCTGGGCCTGGCCGTAGCGGATCTGGTTCATGGAGGAGTTGTTGCCGACGATGCCGACGAAGGGGAGGTTGTAGCGGACGAGCGTCTCGAAGTCCCAGCCGGTGAGGGAGAACGCCCCGTCACCGAAGAGTGCGACGACCTCCTTGTCGGGCCGCGCCTGCTTGGCCGCGAGCACGAACGGCACCCCGACGCCGAGCGTGCCCAGCGGACCCGGGTCCATCCAGTGACCCGGCGACTTGGGCTGCACGACCTGACCGGAGAAGGTGACGATGTCGCCGCCGTCGCCGATGTAGATCGAGTCCTCGGTGAGGAAGTCGTTGATCTCGCTGACCAGGCGGTACGGGTGGATCGGTGAGGCGTTCGACTTCAGGCTGGGCAGCCGCTTCTCCAGAGCGGTCTGCTCGGCCGCGCGCAGTTCGTCGAGCCACTCCTTGCGCTTGGACGCGCCGCCGTTGACCCGCCCGGAGGCGGCCTCGGTCACCGACTTCAGCACCAGGCCGGCGTCGCCGACGATGCCGAGGTCGATGTCGCGGTTCTTGCCGACGGTGCGGTAGTCGAGGTCGATCTGCACGACGGTCGCGTCCGGCGACAGCCGCTTGCCGTAGCCCATGCGGAAGTCGAAGGGCGTGCCGACGATGACGATGACGTCGGCGCCTGAGAAGGCGTACCGGCGCGACAGCTGGAAGTGGTGCGGGTCGCCGGGCGGAAGGGTGCCGCGGCCGGCGCCGTTCATGTAGGCGGGGATGTTGAGGGTGCGGACGAGTTCGATGGCCGCCTCGGTGCCGCGGGTCGTCCACACCTGGCTGCCGAGCAGGATGGCCGGCTTCTCGGCGTGGATCAGCAGATCGGCGAGTTTCTCGATGGCCTCGGGGTCGCCGGCCGAGCGGGTGGAGGCACGGTAGGCGCCCTCCTTGGGCACGCGCGCCTTGCTCACCGGCACCTTGGCGTCGAGGACATCGCGCGGGATCTCCAGGAAGGAGGGCCCGGGTGCTCCGTGGTAGCACTCGCGGAACGCCATCGACACCATGTCCGCCGCGCGCGCCGTGTCCGGCACGGCCGCCGCGAACTTGGTGATCGGCGTCATCATGTCGACGTGCGGCAGGTCCTGCAGGGACCCCATCTTGTGCTGGGTGAGGGCGCCCTGGCCGCCGATGAGCAGCATCGGGGACTCGGCGCGGAAGGCGTTCGCGACGCCGGTGACGGCATCGGTGGTGCCGGGACCGGCGGTGACGACCGCGCAACCGGGCTTGCCGGTGATACGGGCGTAACCGTCGGCGGCGTGTGCGGCGACCTGCTCGTGGCGGACGTCGACGACCTCGATGCCCTCGTCGACGCAGCCGTCGTAGATGTCGATGATGTGGCCGCCGCACAACGTGTAGATGCGGTCGACCCCCTCGGCCTTCAGAGCCTTGGCAACGAGATGACCACCGGAAATGACGTCCTGGGTGTCGTCGGGCATGGCGAAGTCCTGTCCCTTCGTAGGGGGTTGGAACGGCTCTCGCGGTACATTGCATACAGTCGACGAATACTGTATGAACCTTGTTATCCCGCATCCGGTGGGTGGTGTCCAGGGGGCGTGCGGCACTTTTGAGTCAGGAGCCGGAATGGACCTGTACGAACACCAGGCAAGGGAACTTTTCGAGGAGCACGGCATCTTGGTGCCGCGGGCGGAGGTGACGGACTCACCCAAGGAGGCGCGCGAGATCGCACGTCGGCTCGGCGGCCGTGTGGTGGTGAAGGCGCAGGTGAAGACCGGTGGCCGGGGCAAGGCAGGCGGCGTGAAGCTCGCCGCGGACCCCGCGGCCGCCGAGATCACGGCCCGCCAGATCCTCGGCATGGACATCAAGGGCCACACGGTCGGCAAGGTGATGCTGGCCCAACCCGTCGACATCGAGACCGAGTTCTACGTGTCCTACGTACTCGACCGAGCGGCGGGCGGTTTCCTAGCCATCGCGTCGGCCGAGGGCGGCATGGAGATCGAGGAGGTCGCCGCCGGCCGGCCGGACGCGGTGGCGCGCATCCCGATCGACCCGGCCGAAGGCGTCACCTCCGCAAAGGCGGGAGAGATCGCCGCAGCGGCCGGGCTGCCACCGCAGACCGTCGACGTCCTCGTACGACTGTGGGAGGTACTGGTCCGTGAGGACGCCGTCCTCGTCGAGGTGAACCCGCTCGTGCGCACCGAGCAGGGACAGATCCTCGCCCTCGACGGCAAGGTCACCCTCGACGACAACGCCCGCTTCCGTCAGGCGCGCTGGGGCGCCGACGCCGTGGAGCACGACGACGCGCTGGAGGCGGCGGCCGCCGCCAAGGGCCTCAACTACGTCAAGCTCGACGGCGAGGTCGGCATCATCGGCAACGGCGCCGGCCTCGTCATGTCGACCCTCGACGTCGTCGCGGGCTGTGGCGCCCGCCCCGCCAACTTCCTCGACATCGGCGGCGGGGCATCGGCCCAGATCATGGCCGACGGGCTGTCCGTCATCCTCTCCGACCCGGCCGTGAAGTCGGTCTTCGTCAACGTCTTCGGCGGCATCACCGCGTGCGACGCGGTCGCCGACGGCATCGTGCAGGCCCTGGACAGCGTCCAGTTGACCAAGCCGCTCGTCGTCCGCCTCGACGGCAACAACGCCGCCCGGGGCCGCGCCATCCTCGACGACCGTGGCCACCCGTTGGTCCAGCAGGCCACCACCATGGACGGCGCCGCCCAGCGCGCCGCCCGACTCGCCACCGCCACAGCCTGAGGAGACATGACGACATGGCCATCTACCTCACCAAGGAGAGCAAGGTCCTCGTCCAGGGCATGACCGGCGGCGAGGGCATGAAGCACACCCGGCGCATGCTCGCCGCCGGCACCGACGTCGTCGGTGGCGTCAATCCGCGCAAGGCGGGCCAGAGCGTCGACTTCGACGACCGTGCCGTCCCCGTCTTCGGGTCGGTCGCCGACGGCATGCGCGCCACCGGCGCCGATGTGACGGTCGTCTTCGTGCCGCCCGCCTTCGCCAAGGCGGCCGTCATCGAGGCCGCCGACGCCGGCATGGGACTCGCCGTCGTGATCACGGAGGGCATCCCGGTCCATGACTCGGTGGCCTTCACCTCGTATGCGAAGACCAAGGGCACCCGCATCGTCGGCCCCAACTGCCCCGGCCTGATCACCCCCGGCCAGTCCAACGCGGGCATCATCCCGCCCGACATCACCAAGCCCGGCCGCATCGGTCTGGTCTCCAAGTCCGGCACGCTCACCTACCAACTGATGTACGAACTCCGCGACATCGGCTTCTCGACCTGTGTGGGCATCGGCGGCGACCCGGTCGTCGGCACGACCCACATCGACTGCCTGGCCGCCTTCCAGGACGACCCCGACACCGAACTGATCGTTCTCATCGGGGAGATCGGCGGTGACGCGGAGGAACGCGCGGCCGCGTACATCCGCGACCACGTCACCAAGCCTGTCGTCGGCTACATCGCCGGGTTCACCGCACCCGAGGGCAAGACGATGGGGCACGCGGGAGCGATCGTGTCCGGCTCGTCGGGTACGGCGGCCGCGAAGAAGGTGGCACTGGAGGCAGTGGGCGTCCGGGTCGGTGGTACGCCCACCGAGACCGCGCGCCTGGTGCTGGATCGCCTCGACGCAGAGGCGTGACGTCACTCAAAGTCCATGTGAGGTCACTTTCGGGTGTACCCGAGCCTCGCTAGCTTCCGCCATACCCATCACCAACCGCCCCCGACTGTGCACCGAGAGCGGAGACCCCCTTGCCAACCACCCTCACCCTCAAAGCAGGCACCTCCTGGACCGACGCCTGGCAGCGCTGCCTCGCCGTCGCCCCGGAGGCCTTCCGGGACGACCGTGTCCTCAACCTCTGGAACTCCACCTGGCAGGCGGACGGCCGCGCCCTGCCGGCCACCAGCCCCGTCGACGGCAGCCCGATAGCCGGCCCGCCCCGCCTGGACCGGGCCACCGCCCACCAGGCCGTACGCGCCTCGCTCGACCAGCACCGCGCATGGCGGCACATCCCCCTGGAGGAGCGGCGGGCCCGGGTCGCGGCCACCCTCGACGCCCTGACCCAGCACCGGGACCTGCTCGCCCTGCTCCTCGTCTGGGAGATCGGCAAGCCCTGGCGGCTCGCCCGGGCGGACGTCGACCGGGCCATCGACGGCGTGCGCTGGTACGTCGACGGCATCGAGCCGATGGTCGCCGGCCGGGCCCCGCTGAACGGTCCGGTTTCCAACATCGCGAGCTGGAACTACCCGATGAGCGTGCTCGTTCACGCAGTGTTGGTACAGGCACTGGCAGGCAACGCGGTCATCGCCAAGACCCCGACCGACGGCGGTGTCGCCTGTCTGACCCTGGCCTGCGCGCTCGCCGCGCGCGAGGGGCTTCCCGTCACCCTCGTCAGCGGCAGCGGAGGCGAGCTGTCCCAGGCGCTGGTGCAGGCGCCCGAGATCGGCTGCGTCTCCTTCGTCGGCGGCCGCGACACCGGCGCCGCGGTGGCCACGGCCGTCGCCGACCTCGGCAAACGGCATGTACTCGAACAGGAAGGACTGAACACCTGGGGCATCTGGAACCACACGGACTGGGACGCGCTCACCGCGGTCATCCCCAAGCTCTTCGACTACGGCAAACAGCGCTGCACGGCGTACCCGCGCTTCGTCGTCCAGCGTGAGCTGTTCGACGAGTTCCTGGCGGCGTACCTCCCGGCGGTGCGCACGCTGAGGGTCGGCCACCCCCTGGCGGTCGAGAACCAGGACGACCCCTACCCGCAGCTGGACTTCGGTCCGGTGATCAACGCGGCCAAGGCCAAGGAGCTGGGCGACCAGGTCGCCGAGGCGATCGACCGCGGCGCCGTCCCGCTGCACCGCGGCAAGCAGTCCGACGCCCACTTCCTGCCCGGCCAGGACACCTCGGCGTACGTTCAGCCGGTCACGCTGCTCAACCCACCGCCGTCCTCCCCGCTCCACCACGCGGAGCCGTTCGGTCCGGTCGACACGATCGTCCTGGTCGACACGGAGGCCGAGCTGCTGGCGGCGATGAACGCGTCCAACGGCGCGCTGGTCGCCACGCTCTCGACGGACGACCGGGAGACATACGAGCGGCTGGCCCCGCAGATCCGGGCGTTCAAGGTCGGCCACGGCAAGCCGCGCTCCCGCGGCGACCGCGACGAGCTGTTCGGCGGGTTCGGCGCGTCCTGGCGCGGGGCGTTCGTCGGCGGCGAGCTCTTGGTGCGCGCGGTGACGCAGGGGCCGGCGGGGGAGCGGCTGCCGGGGAACTTCCCGGAGTACCAGCTTCTTCCCTGAGCGGAGAGTGACGGGGCATCGGCCGGCCCGCGAACCGGTCAGCCGATGCCCTGCCGGTCCGGGCGCAGCGCGAACGCGCGGTCCGTCGCGTTCAGGGCGCTCTCGTCGACTGCCTGGCGGAGCAGTTCGCGGTGCCGCAGCAGCGACTCCCGCCGGTCCGGACGGGCGAGCAGCAGCAGGTCGTCCAGACCGGCCAGCATGCGGCGTGACACCTGCGGGCTCGCGAGGGCACACCCGCGCACCTCGGTGAACCCCAGATCCACCAGCTCGGTCCACCCCGGCACCGGCTGCACCAGCCGCACGGTCCCGCCCCGGTCCCGGTGCAGCGCGACGTCCAGCGGGTGCCGGGTCAGCGCCGCCAGAAACTGCACGATGCGGTCCATTGCCTGCACGGCCGTCGTCGGATCGTTGATCGCGGGCGACAGGGCACGCAGCGCGATGTCGCACAACTGCCGCAGCCCGAAACCGAGATCCTGGTGGTAGGTCCGCTCCACCCCGACGGAGGTGGTGTAGCGCAGCGCGCCGAGCGGCGGGGCCGACCCGCCGTGGACCGCGAGCAGGGGCGTGCCGGGCACCACGAAGTCCCCGATCCGTGGGATCAGCCGCAGCACGATGCCGTGCCTGCGGGCCACTCGCACAAGCCGCGCGATGTGCACGTCCCGCAGCACCCCCGCCCGGCCCTCGTGCGGCACCCATGCCGTCGCGGAGCCGAGTTCGGGCGTGTCCGCTCCGCTCGCGGGCGGAGGCATCGAAGAGATCGCCCGGAAGGACTCCGTGGCGATCCGCGCGATCACATGGCTGATCCGCATGAGCCGCAGGGTGGAGTTCACATACAGCACGAACAGCAGAAGGCTCAGCGCGACCATGCAGAGCGTGAGGATCGACTGCACCAGGGGCAGGGTCGTCACGTCCCGGGGGTCGTCGGCGGTGTCGAAGGCGGTCAACACCAGCAGGGTCAGCACGAACGTGGCCAGGAAGACCGCAAAGGTCGCCTTCGTGATCCGGCTGCGGACGAAGAGCCGCACCACACGCGGGGTGAACTGCCCGCTCGCCATCTGCACGGCCACCAGCGAGATGCTGAAGACCACACCGATGAAGGTCATCATCGCCGACCCGACGGCGCTCACCACGGCCTTCGCGTCCTGCGCGAACCGCAGCAGCTCGTCGAGCGTCTCGTAGTCGCCGTCATCCCGCAGCGCGTCCACGATGGCGGTGTCGAGCGCCTGCGCCGCGAGCCAGACTACGAAGACAGCCACCATCGCGGCGGTCGGGGCGAACCAGAATGTGTCCCGCAGATGCTCCCGGAACGGCGACAGCGCACGCGGGCGTCGGCGCGCATGCGGGCTCTGCGTAACCAGCCAGTCACTCATGGTGCGACCCTAAGTACATCGGAGCGTGAGGTCCCGGACCCCCGCCCTATGGAAGGAAACGCAGGTGAAAGGCACTCCGAAAGCTTGGTATTGTTGTCCACGTCGCCGAGGGGAGCACCCCCGGCAAGGCGGCAGACACCTGGTCCGGGTGGCGGAATGGCAGACGCGCTAGCTTGAGGTGCTAGTGCCCTTTATCGGGCGTGGGGGTTCAAGTCCCCCCTCGGACACTTTCAATCAACTCCAGCACCTCCGCATGGTCCTCATGTGGAGGGCTTTCGCTTTTCCGGGGGCTGCGGCCCACCCCGGCCCGTCCTGAGCCGCGCCTGTCTACCCGGTCCCTGATACTGGAGAAATGGGCAAACTTGGGCGATATGTCCCAGTGAGCCGACGGGGCGACCGCGTGCCAACGGAGGCCGGGCCACCGGAAGCCGGCCCGACGACCCGTCACCCTTCGGCCGGCCGACGTCTGCTGTCGTTGCGGAAGCCGCGCAGTGTCGCCGGTCAGGTCTTCCTGCTGCAACTGGTGGTCGTCCTGCTGCTCATCGCCACGGCCGTGACAGCGCTCGTGATCCAGGACCGCAATCGCGCGATCCAGGAAGCCAAGGACCGGTCACTGGTGGCGGCCGAGTCGTTCGCCAATGCCCGGGGCACCGCGGAGGCGATGCAGAGCGACGACCCGACGGCGGAACTCCAGCCACATGCCGAGGTGGTGCGCAAGAAGACCGGAGTCGACTACGTCGTGGCGCTGAGCCCCTACGGCTTCCGGTGGACTCACCCGGACACGGACCAGATCGGGAAGCACGTCTCCACCTCCTACGGTCAGGCGCTCGAAGGCGAGCCCCACCAGACCACGTTCGACAGCAGTCTGGGGAAGGCGGTCGACTCGACGGTGGCCGTCTTCGACGACAAGGGGACCGCGGTCGGCCTCGTCACCGTGGGGGTCACGGTGGACAAGGTGACCAGTGTGGTGCAGCAGCAACTGCCGGTGATCCTCGCCGCCGGCGGTGTCGCGCTGCTGCTGGCCGCAGGGGGGTCGGCTCTGGTCAGCGGGCGTCTGCGGCGTCAGACCCGGGGCCTGGGGCCGGTGGAGATGACCCGCATGTACGAGCACCACGACGCGGTGCTGCACGCGGTCCGTGAAGGCGTGCTCATCCTGGACGGTGACGGAAGGCTGCTGCTGGTCAACGACGAGGCGCGGCGGCTGCTCGCACTGCCGCCGGAGGCCGAGGGCAGGCCGGTCACCGGACTCGGTCTGAGCCCCGCCCTGGCCGCACTGCTGGGATCGGGCCGGGCGGCCACCGACAAGGTCTTCCTTGCCGGTGACGTCCTGCTCGCGGTCAACGTGCGGCCGGTGGGCCCGAAGGAGGGCAGCGTGGCCACCCTGCGGGACACCACGGAGCTGCGCGCCCTCGCGGGCCGGGCGGACGTGGCGGGCGGGCGCCTGCAACTGCTCTACGAGGCCAGTACGAGGATCGGTACCACCCTCGACATGAAGCGCACCGCCGAGGAGTTGACCGAGGTGACGGTCCCGCGCTTCGCCGACTTCGCCACCGTCGAGCTGGCTGAGCCCGTGCTGCAAGGTGGTGAACCGACGGGGGCCAGTGCGGCGATGCGCCACATCGCTGCCGCGGGCATCCGGGAGGACGCGCCCCTTCACCCGGTCGGGACGCTGGTGAGCTATGCGCCCGGCAACCCCGTGGCCACCGGCATGACCACCGGCCGGCCGGTCCTGGTGTCGCACCTCGCCTCGGCCGACGAATGGCGGCCCCAGGACCCGGAGCGGGCCCGGCAGGTCATCGCGTACGGCATCCACTCCATGATCTCGGTACCGCTCCAGGCCCGAGGCCAATTGCTGGGGGTCGTGGAGTTCTGGCGTTCGGACCAGGACCCCTTCGAGTCGGACGACGTGTCCCCCGCCGAGGAACTCGCCACCCGCGCGGCCGTGTGCATCGACAACGCGCGCCGCTACACCCGCGAGCACACCACAGCCGTCACCCTCCAGCGCAGCCTGCTGCCCGGTGCGCTGCCCGAACTGTCCGCCCTGGAGGTCGGGCACCGGTACCTGCCCGCCCAGGCGGGGGTGGGCGGCGACTGGTACGACGTCATCGCGCTGCCGGGGGCCCGGGTGGCCCTGGTGGTCGGCGACGTGGTCGGACACGGTCTGCACGCCGCCGCGACGATGGGGCGTCTGAGGACCGCGGTGCACAACTTCGCCGCCCTGGACCTGCCTCCGGACGAACTTCTCGCGCACCTGGACGACCTGATCACCAGGATCGACCAGGACGCGGAGGCCGAGGGCAAGACCGAGGCCGTCACCGGTGCCACCTGCCTGTATGCGGTCTACGATCCGGTCTCCGGGCAATGTGTTCTCGCCCGGGCCGGTCACCCCGGTCCCGGGCTGGTCTCACCCGACGGCTCCGTGTCCTTCCCGGACATCCCCGTCGCCCCGCCACTCGGCGTGGGAGGAGGTCTGCCGGGTGAGAAGGCCGTACTCCGGCTGGCCGCCGACAGCCGGCTGGTCCTTTACACCGACGGCCTGATCGAGGCCCGAGGCCGTGACATCGACATCGGGCTCGACATGCTGAGGGAGGCGCTGGCCGGTACGCACGGTGCCACCCTGGACGACACCTGTCAGGCGGTGCTCGACGCGATGCTGCGCACCAAACCGAGTGACGATGTCGCGCTGCTCGTCGCACGCACCCGCCTGCTCGACCCGGATCAGGTCGCGGAGTGGGACGTGCCCGAGGACCCCGCGGCCGTCGCCCGGATCCGCGCCGAGGCCACCCGCAGGCTGGAGTCCTGGGGGCTCGGGGAGACGGCTTTCACCACCGAGCTGATCCTCAGCGAACTGGTGACGAACGCCATCCGGTACGGGAAGAGCCCCATCAGTCTGCGGCTGCTGCGCGACCGCGACCGCCTGATCTGCGAGGTCGCCGACGGCACCAGCACCTCCCCGCACCTGCGCCGCGCGACCTTCACCGACGAGGGGGGCCGTGGCCTGTTCCTCGTCGCGCAGCTGTCCCAACGTTGGGGGACCCGGTACACCGACCGAGGCAAGATCATCTGGGCGGAGCAGGCGATCGACGGCGGAGCCGCCGGGGATCCGAGCGGTCTCCCGATGGCGAACCTGTGAAGCGGGACGGGAACCGGACCGCCGTACGCCCTGGGCGTACGGCACCCGGAGCGTTCAGGAACCGTCGTCGACCGTGATGTACGGGATCTTGGCCGGGTCCCGGCCGAAAGCAGCCCCGAGATAGACGGCCGACAGTTTGGCGAGTGTCCCGTCGTCGATCAACTGCTTGATGATCCGGTCCAGTTCGTCCCTGTTGGGCGACCCCGTCGGGTACAGGGCGCCGTAACCCTGGTCGGTCCTGTACTGGCCCACCAGGCTCACCCTGCTTCCCGGCTTCTGGGGATACGCCAGCAGAATGGTCGTGTCGTGGATGACCGCGTCGATCCGTCCCTCCTCCAGCGCCGTGATCATCTCCGGGTCGTTGGCGAAGGCGGTGACGGGCTTGGTCGGCTTGATGCGGTCCTCGACGAACTCCTCGCCCGTGGTGCCCCCGGCCACCCCGATGCGGACGTCACGGACGTTGTCCTGGTTGATCTTCTCGCCGTCCCTGATCAGCAGGCCCAGGGTCGAGGAGAGGTAGGGCGGGGAGAACTCGGCGACCTTGCTCCGTTCCGGGGTGATCGTGATCTGGGCCAGGGCCAGGTCGAAGTCCTTCGTTCGGCCGGACACGACCTCGGGAAACGGGGCGTTCTTCACCTTGACCCGGTCGAGTCCGGACCGGTAGGCGATGTTGGCGGCCATGCAGTACTCGTAGCCGCTCTTGACGGACTCCGGCGTGTCGCCGTTCCACCAGCCGGGTGCGGGCAGGGTCGTCTTGACCGTGAGTGCGCCCGCCGTCTCGGGTGACAGGTGAAACTCCCCGTGATGTCCCGAGACCTGGCAGTGGCCGTAGTGGGCGTTCGACGACTCCGACCCGCCCTGCTCGCATGCCGATGTCGCGACGATGAGCGCCCCGCTGACAGCCAGAGAGACGATCGCTGCCGCGGCGCGCATCATTGCACCTCCGGTAGGGGCATACTCCTTGATTCACCATAAATCACGCAGGGTCATACGACCGCAATGACCACGTGCGAGGACTCCGGGGCGTGGGTCGGGTCGCCCACGGGACGTGCCTCCTCGGCGCCCCGCTGTGCCTGGTGAAGGGACCCGTCAGAAATTCCGTGGCCCTGCCGTCCCGACTCTCCCTACACTCACCACGACATCGTGACCAGTGAGGGGAGCCCGGCCGTGCGTGATTACGTCGCTGTCGCCGCTCCCCGTCCCCGGTTCTTCCGGCCCTTCCGGTCCGAGGTGATCCTGGTGTCTTCGTCCTCCCGGTGCCCGCTGCGCGGCCGGTACCGGATGCCCGTGACG
This sequence comes from Streptomyces sp. NPDC056479, assembly GCF_042795335.1. NCBI lineage: Bacteria > Bacillati > Actinomycetota > Actinomycetes > Kitasatosporales > Streptomycetaceae > Streptomyces > Streptomyces sp. NPDC056479. The sequence goes on from NZ_JBHTRZ010000001.1 coordinate 50,586, forward strand.
AATCTCTGACAGCGCGCGAGCACCTCGAACTCCCTGCCCAGTCCCATTTCTGACGGGCGGCAGGTCGTGCTCGCGTGCGCCCAGGCACCATCGTCCGGAAATCGCGCTGACCCCTTTTCGTATCCGGGACATCCGGATCGTCCGAAAGGCCAAGGGCCGTGCGCACCAACCCCAGCACCCTCGCCGTCGTCCGCAACCTGGGCATCCTCGCCCACGTCGACGCCGGCAAGACCACCGTCACCGAGCGGATCCTGTACGCCACCGGGACCACGCACAAGCGCGGCGAGGTCCACGACGGCACCACCGTCACCGACTTCGACCCGCAGGAGCGCGATCGCGGCATCACCATCTTCTCGGCCGCGGTGAGCTGTGCCTGGAGCGGTCATCGGATCAACCTCATCGACACCCCCGGGCACGTCGACTTCGCCGACGAGGTGGAGCGGGCGCTCCGCGTGCTCGACGGCGCGATCGCGGTGTTCGACGCCGTCGCGGGCGTCGAGCCGCAGAGCGAGTCGGTGTGGCGGCAGGCCGACCGGCACGGTGTGCCGAGGATCGCCTTCGTCAACAAGCTGGACCGTGCCGGGGCCGACCTCGACGCGGCCGTGGCGTCGATCCGGGAGCGGCTGCATCCGGCGCCGCTGGTCGTGCAGTTGCCCATCGGCACGGAGGACGCGTTCCGCGGTGTCGTGGACCTCGTACGGATGCGGGCGCTGGTGTGGGCCGACGGGGCCGACACGTTCGTAGCGGAAGAAGTACCACCGGAGTTGCGGGAGGAGGCCGCTCGGCGTCGACGACTGCTGGAGGAGGCGGTGGCCGAGCTGCATGCCGGCGCGCTGGAGGAGTTCTGCGCACGGTCGGCTCTGTCGCCGCAGACGCTGGACCTCGCCCTGCGCGAGCTGACTCGCAGCGGCGACGGTGTCGTCGTGCTGTGCGGCTCGGCCTACCGCAACCGGGGGATCGAGCCGCTGCTGGACGCGGTGGTGGCGTATCTGCCGTCGCCGCTCGACGTGCCGGCCGTGCGCGGCCTGCGTGACGGCGGCGACGAAGAGCGGCCCGCCGACCCTCAGGCGCCCTTCGCGGCGCTGGCGTTCAAGGTGAGCGCCACGCCGACCGGGCGGCTCACCTACCTGCGTGTGTACTCGGGAACGATCGAGAAGGGAGACACGGTGTTGGATGCGAGCACGCGGCGCACCGAGCGGATCGGGCGGATCCTGCGGGTCCAGGCCGACCGGCACGCCCATGTGGACCGGGCGGTCGCCGGGGACATCGTGGCCGTCGTGGGTCTGAAGTCGGCCCGCGCGGGCTCCACCCTCTGCGCACCGGACGCTCCGCTCGTCCTCGAACCGCCCGGTGTCGCCGACCCGGTGGTGTCCGTGGCGGTCGAGGCGGGCAGGTCCACCGACACCGGCAGGCTGGCGTCGGCGCTGGCACGGCTGGCGGAGGAGGACCCGTCGCTCGTCGTACGGACCGACGCCGAGACCGGGCAGACGGTGCTGTCCGGCATGGGTGAACTGCATCTGGAGGTCGCGGTGGAGAAGATCCGGCGGGACGCCGGGCTGGCGGTCAACGTCGGCCGCCCGCGGGTGTCCTACCGTGAGACGCTCGGCCGCGGGGTGTCCGGCTTTGTGTTCCGGCACGTCAAACAGGACGGCGGGGCAGGGCAGTTCGCGCATGTCGTCCTCGACGTCGAACCGCTGGACACGGAGTCCGGCTTCGAGTTCCGCTCGACCGTCGTCGGCGGGAGCGTGCCGCAGGAGTACGTCCGTGCCGTGGAGGCCGGCTGTCGCGACGCCCTGGCCGAGGGACCGCTGGGCGGCCACCCGGTGACCGGGCTGCGCGTCACGCTCACCGACGGGGCGACCCACGTGAAGGACTCGTCCGACACGGCGTTCCGCACCGCCGGCCGACTCGGCCTCCGTGAGGCCCTGCGCACCTGCGCGATGGTCCTCCTCGAGCCGGTCGTCGAGGTCACGGTCACCGTGCCCGAGGACGCCGTCGGTGCGGTTCTCGGCGACCTGGCGGCACGGCGCGGCCGGGTCTCCGGCTCGGTCGCGCGGGCGGGCGCGGCGATCGTGACCGCGACCGTGCCGCTGGCCGAACTCTTCGGCTACGCCACGCGGTTGCGCAGCCGGACCCAGGGCCGTGGCACGTTCACGAGCCGGCCCACCGGCTACGCGCCGGCACCGGTGCCGACACCGGTCCGGTGAGTGCGGGGCGGCCCCACCTGTACGCGGGTGGGGCCGCTCGCGAAGTGGACCGATGTGGCGGGTCCTAGGGAAACGACACCACCGTCGACGGCACCGTCGAAGTCCCCGACGTGGGCGACCCGGTGTCATTGATGACGCGCTCGTACTGCCCGTTGCCGCCCAGTGAGACGACGAGCAGGTTGTGGAAGCGCACTGTGGACCGGACGGGGGCGGCGAAGCCGTGGTGCTGGACGATCGTGGGGTCGACGTTGTAGTAGCAGTAACTGCCCAGGCCCCAGCCCTCGTGCGCCGTCACGCCGTCGCCCACCTTGTAGGCGGCGTAGCCCTTGACGGACCCGTTCTGGATGGCGGCCTGGTTCGAGGCGTCGTACGCCTTCTCGTTCTGGAAGAAGATCGTGCGGCCCCGCTGGCCGAACCACTGCACGTCGTACTTGTTGAAGTGCTCCACGAACAGCCCGGTCGCCAGGACGTCGTCGCCGTTGACCACGACGCCGTAGTCGGCCCGGTTGGTCTCCCAGCCGACTCCCTCGCCATGGTCGGCCCGCCACACCCACGTGTGGTCGACGATCGTGTGCCGGCTGTTGACGACCATGCTGGTGGTGGCCTTGCCGGCGCCCGCGCCGCCGATGCGGACGAACACGTCCTGGACGGTGATGGGGTTGGCGGAGTGGTCCGCCGACGCGCCCCGTGGCCCGATCTCCAGCAGAGTCGCGGAGTTGACCGTGCCGGCGTCGACCAGGAAGCCGGCGAGCCGGACGCCGTCGACGTCGGCGACCTTCAGGGCCGTGACGCCGTTGTCGGGGATGAGGGTGGCGTAGCCGAGGCCCAGGACCACGGTGTTCGGCCGGTTCACCTGGATCGGCCGGTCGAGGTGGTAGATCCCCGGCGTGAGCAGGAGATGCAGTCCCTGCGCGAGGGCCTCGTTCAGCGTGGCCGCCGAGACGCCGGGCCTGGCCACGTAGAACTGCGTCAGCGGGAGTGAGGTGCCCCGAGGGGTGCCGTTGCCCCAGGTGACGCCGCGTGCGTTCGTCCGCTTCTCCGGCAGGAAGATACGGAACCCGCTTCCCTCGACGTACAGGAACGGCTTCTCCCGCGAGACGGGCGTCGTGTCGAGCGTGGTGTACGGCGGGTTGGGGAAGCTCTGCGCGGGGGCGCCCTCGACTCCGGAGAACACCATGTTCCACACGCCGTTGAGCCAGCTGCCGATCGCGCTGTCGCGGGTGTACCACTGCTGCTGGGAGTACGGCCCGACCTGGCCGTCGATCCGGCTGTCGGCGATGTAGCCGCCGCTGGCCCAGCCGTAGCCGGTGGGGGAGAGGTTGAGGCCGCCGCGGACGTGCATCCGACGGAAGGGGGCCGCCTGTGCGACCGCCCATCTGTTGGTGCCGTTCGCGGGGACGAGCGCCAGGTTCTCCGCCGAACGCCAGAAGTTCTGCGTGGCGTTGCCGTTGAACCAGCCGGCGTCGACCGTGACGTCGCCGTTGATGGTGGTGTCGTCGGGGGACAGGCCCAGGCCCGCGATCGAGGTGTAGAAGCCGAGCTGGGCGTTGAGGCCGTGGTAGGTGCCGGGCTTGAACAGCAGGGCGTAGCGGCCGGTGCCGAACTGCGCGGATTCCTGCTGGCGGAACACCTCGTCGAGGCGGGCCTGGATGCCGGGGGTCGACGGGTCGAAGACGAGGACGTTCGGGCCGAGGTCACCGCCGCCGGGCAGGGCGCGCGGCCCCTTACGGGCCGACGGGACGGCGGAGGCGGGCGCGGACGCGCCCAGCACGGCGGGTGTCGCCGCGGCTGCGGCAGCGGCGCCGAGCACCGTGCGGCGGTTGATCGAGGGCTGTCGAGAAGGTGCGGATGAATCAGACATGGGGCAGCTCTCCTTGTTCAGGAAGTGAACAGGGTGGGGTTTGTGAGCGCTCTCTCGCCGGTGAATGGTTCAGCCGGGAAACGAAGGAGTCAAGAGTTGGGGCCAGAGTCAGGCGACTGTGTCAAAAGCCTTGACGCGGGCTCGCCTTAGGGCTTAACTCACGCTCTAAATTAAGCAGCAGTACTCCCGGAAGGGACACCTGGAGCCATGCGCACAACGCGAGCCGCGGCCGTAGCTGCCGTCACCATGTCTCTCGTTCTGGCCGCCTCGGCCTGCGGAGGCGGTTCGTCGACCGATGGCGGGGGGTCCAACGACTCGCCGAAGACCCTCACCTACTGGGCCTCCAATCAGGGCGCCAGCATCGAGGTCGACAAGAAGGTCCTCCAGCCCGAACTCGACAAGTTCGAGAAGGAGACCGGCATCAAGGTGGAGCTGGAGGTCGTGCCCTGGTCCGACCTGCTCAACCGGATCCTCACCGCGACCACCTCCGGTCAGGGCCCCGACGTCCTCAACATCGGCAACACCTGGAGCGCCTCCCTGCAGGCCACCGGGGCGCTGCTGCCGTGGAACGCCGAGAACTTCGGCAAGATCGGCGGCAAGGACCGGTTCGTCGACTCCGCGCTCGGCTCGACCGGCGCCGAGGGCCAGGACCCGGCGGCGGTGCCGCTGTACTCGATGTCGTACGCGCTCTACTACAACAAGAAGATGTTCGCCGACGCGGGCATCTCGAAGCCGCCGGCCACGTGGGACGAGCTCGTGGCCGACGGTAAGAAGCTGTCGCAGGGCGGCAAGTGGGGCCTGGGCGTGGAGGGTTCGAACCCCGCCGAGAACATCCATCACGCCGTCGTCTTCGCCAAGCAGCACGGCGCCGACTTCTTCACCGCCGACGGCAAGCCGGACTTCACCTCCGACAAGGCCGTCCAGGGCGTCAAGCAGTTCGTCGACCTGATGGCCAAGGACAAGATCATCGCGCCGGGCAACGCCGAGTATGCCCAGAACCAGTCCGTCAGCGACTTCGCCAAGGGCAAGACGGCGATGCTGCTGTGGCAGTCCGCGTCCGCCAACCTCAAGTCGCAGGGCATGAGCGAGGACGCCTACGGCATCGCCCCCGTGCCCGTGCAGTCCGGCACCCCCGGCACCGACACCGGCGTCAACTCCATGGTCATGGGCATCAACCTGGCCGTCTTCAAGAACACCGACAACACCGACGGCGCCACCAAGTTCGTGAAGTTCATGACGAGCGACGCGGAGCAGAAGGTCCTCAACGAGGCCTACAGCTCGATCCCACCGGTCAAGGGCGCCCAGTCGGACACGGCCTTCAACACCCCGGCGAACGCCGTGCTGAAGGACACCCTCGCCAAGAGCGCCGTCGCGGCACCCCAGGTCGCCGACGAGTCCCAGTTCGAGACGGCGGTCGGTACGGCCATCAAGGAGCTGTGGGCCGACGCCGCGGCCGGCCGTGCGGTGACCGAGGAGTCGGTGAAGGCCGCCCTGGAGAAGGCCCAGCAGCAGATGCCGACGAAGTGAGCACGATGACGACCACGGTCCCTCCGGAGGCCGCCGCGCGACAGAGCTCCCCCGGGACGGCGAGCGGGCGTAGCCGCCGTCCCGGGCGGATCCGCCGCATCGGACTGCCGTACCTGCTCCTCCTGCCGGCCCTGCTGCTCGAACTCCTGGTCCACCTGGTGCCGATGGTGATCGGCATCATGATGAGCTTCAAGGAGCTCACGCAGTTCTACATCCGCGACTGGACCACCGCGCCCTGGAACGCCTTCGACAACTACGCGATGTCGGTGGACTTCAACGCCCCCGTCGGCGAGGCGCTGCTCCACTCGTTCCTGGTCACCGTGGCCTTCACGCTGCTCTCGGTGGGCCTGTGCTGGCTGATCGGCACGGCCGCCGCGATCTATCTGCAGGACAACTTCCGCGGCCGGGGCCTGCTGCGTGCCCTGTTCCTGGTGCCGTACGCGCTGCCCGTCTACACGGCCGTCATCACCTGGGTCTTCATGTTCCAGCACGACAACGGCCTGGTGAACCACGTCCTGCACGACCAGCTCGGCCTCACCGACAAGCCCTCCTTCTGGCTCATCGGCGACAACAGCTTCATCGCGCTGCTGACGGTCTCGGTGTGGAAGGGCTGGCCGTTCGCCTTCCTCATCGTCATGGCCGGCCTGCAGAACATCCCGAAGGAGCTGTACGAGGCGGCGGCCCTGGACGGCGCCGGCATGTGGCAGCAGATCCGCCGCATCACACTGCCGTCCCTGCGCCCCGTCAACCAGGTCCTCGTGCTGGTCCTGTTCCTGTGGACCTTCAACGACTTCAACACGCCGTACGTCCTGTTCGGCAGGACCGCGCCGCAGGCCGCGGACCTGATCTCGGTGCACATCTACCAGGCGTCGTTCGTCACCTGGAACTTCGGCACCGGTTCGGCGATGTCCGTACTCCTGCTGCTGTTCCTGCTTCTGGTGACCGGCGCGTACCTCTGGCTCACCTCGCGCGGACGGAGAACCGCCGATGCCTGACTCGCCCATGGCGCCGCCGCGTTCCTTCCTGTGGTCCCGGCGGATCTTCCTCACGCTGCTGACCGGTTTCGTCCTGGTCCCCGTCTACGTCATGGTCTCCAGCTCGCTCAAGCCGCTCGCGGATGTCACGGGTACGTTCCGCTGGCTGCCGAGCGAGGTGACCATCCGCCCGTACATCGACATCTGGTCGACGGTGCCGCTCGCCAGGTACTTCGTGAACTCGCTGATCGTGGCGGGCGCGGCGACGGTCTGCTCGGTGGTGATCGCGGTGTTCGCGGCGTACGCGGTCAGCCGCTACGACTTCCGCGGCAAGCGGGTCTTCACCGTCACCGTCCTGTCCACGCAGATGTTCCCCGGCATCCTCTTCCTCCTCCCGCTGTTCCTCATCTACGTCAACATCGGCAACGCCACCGGCATCGCCCTGTTCGGCTCGCGTGGCGGTCTGATCCTGACGTATCTGACCTTCTCCCTCCCCTTCTCGATCTGGATGCTGATCGGTTACTTCGACTCGGTGCCGCGCGACTTGGACGAGGCGGCGCTGGTCGACGGCTGCGGGCCGCTCGGCGCACTGTTCCGGGTGGTCGTGCCGGCCGCGATCCCCGGCATCATCGCGGTCGCCGTCTACGCCTTCATGACGGCCTGGGGCGAGGTGCTGTTCGCATCGGTGATGACCAACGACACCACCCGCACGCTCGCCGTCGGCCTCCAGGGCTACTCCACGCTCAACGACGTGTACTGGAACCAGATCATGGCCGCGTCGCTGGTCGTCAGCGTCCCCGTGGTGGCGGGCTTCCTTCTCCTCCAGCGCTATCTGGTCGCCGGTCTGACGGCGGGCGCCGTGAAGTGACCAGTAGTCGTCAAGTGACCAACACCCCCCGTTCCGAGAGGATTTCAGTGTCCGACCGCATCGACCTCGCCGCACTCCCGCACGACTTCCTGTGGGGCACGGCCACAGCGGCCTACCAGATCGAGGGAGCCGTGGCGGAGGACGGCCGTTCCCCATCGATCTGGGACACCTTCTCGCACACGCCCGGCAAGATCGACAACGGGGACAACGGCGACGTCGCCTGCGACCACTACCACCGCTGGCGCGAGGACATCGGGCTGATGCGCCAACTGGGCACGAACGCCTACCGGTTGTCGATCGCCTGGCCGCGCGTCGTACCCGGCGGGGACGGCCCGGTGAACCCCAAGGGCCTCGCCTTCTACGACGAGTTGGTCGACGGCCTCCTGGAAGCCGGCATCACCCCGTCCGTCACCCTGTACCACTGGGACCTCCCACAGGCACTCCAGGACCGGGGCGGCTGGCCCGAGCGGGAGACCGCCGAGCACTTCGCGGAGTACGCCTCGGTCGTCGCCACCCGTCTCGGCGACCGCGTATCCCACTTCGCCACCCTCAACGAGCCCTCCTGCTCGGCGTGGATCGGCCATCTGGAAGGAAAGATGGCGCCTGGCCTGACCGACCTGACGGCCGCCGTCCGCGCCTCATACCACCTCCTCCTCGGCCATGGCCTCGCGACCCGGGCGATCCGCGCGGCCGCCCCCGGCGCCGAGGTCGGCATCGTCAACAACCTCTCCACCGTGTACGCGGCGGGCGACCGCCCGGAGGACGAGGCCGCCGCCCGCCGCCAGGACGGCCACGTCAACCGCTGGTGGCTCGACCCGGTGCACGGCCGTGGCTTCCCGGCCGACATGGTCGAGACGTACGGCGTGGACCTCCCCGAACGCCCCGGCGACCTGGAGACGATCGCCGCCCCCCTGGACTGGCTCGGTCTGAACTACTACTTCCCGGCGCACGTCGTCGACGACCCCGAGGGCCCCGCACCCCACGCCCGCGCGGTCCGCCGCCCGGACGTGCCACGCACCGGCATGGACTGGGAGATCGACGCGAGCGGCATCGAGACCCTGCTGCTGCGCCTGACCGACGAGTACGGGCCGCGGAAGATCTACGTCACCGAGAACGGCTCCGCCTTCCCGGACGTCGTGCGCCCCGACGGCACGATCGACGACCCCGAGCGCCAGGACTACCTGATCCGGCACCTGGCCGCCTGCGCCTCCGCAGCCCGCAAGGGAGCCCCGCTGGCCGGGTACTTCGCGTGGTCGCTGCTCGACAACTTCGAGTGGGCGTACGGCTATGCGAAGCGGTTCGGGTTGGTGCACGTGGACTACGGGACGCAGGTGCGGACGGTCAAGGGGACCGGGCGGCGCTATGCGGACATCGTCCGGGCGCACGGGGCGCGGGCGGAACGGGCTGCCTGACCCTTACGGCAGCACAGCTCCGAAGGCGGAACGGCACGGAAGGCAAGACACCACGGCACGGAATGCGCATCCCCCGAGGATCACCCCACCTCCCCAAGGAGAGCCGCATGCCATCCCGTACTCCCCGCACCCTCCTGACAGCGCTCACCGCCCTCACCCTCCTCGGAGCCGGCTCGGCTTTGGAGTGCAGGCCGAGGTGGATTGGGTGCGGGTGGAGCAGAAGCGGTAGCGGGAGTGTCTATCGCCGCATCGGCTTCACTGCTCGGCCCGCATGTTGCGGAGATGGCCTGCAACGCGTCCGGGCTGTGAAGGATGCGATGGTCGGCGGCTTCGAGCGCTGCTTGCTCCTCTTCGGAGACGTCCAGAACGCGCTGTCCGACGGGTAGGCGGCAAGCCTCGTGGGTGAGGCGATCTTCCGGCCAGCCGGTGCGCCGGTTACCGGACGGCGGTGGCTGGGATTGCCTGCTGCGCCTACACGGCCGTTCCCCGGCCGTCCGGGTGCGGCCTCGCGGCCCGTGGGGCGCCTGTCGCATCAGTGAGGGCGCTCGTGGTCACCAGGAGGATGGAGGTGAGGTGCGGGTGACCACGGCAGGAAGCTGCCCGCTTTCGATCACCTGTCGGGGGAGTGACAGCCCGAAATGCTCACCGACCACTTTCAACACCCGACGCTTCTCTTCGACAGTCGACAGTTCCTCGTCATCGCCGAGCAGGTCGTCGATGTCGTCTTCTGGCGGGATGACTCCGGCCGCTTCCAGCGCCGGGCGCAGGAGGTCGGGCCGGGCGCCGACGGGGTCGTAGCCAAAGCCCAACTCGAAGTGCAGCTGCAGCTCACCGTCGGCGAGGTAGGTGAGGAAGGAGGGCGGATCGTCCGGCCGTGGGTCGAAGAGCAGCACCTCGGCGCCGTCACGGGACACCGCCGGGTCGAGGGACCAGCCTTCACTGCCCACGCACTCCACGATGAACGACCAGTCGCCGCCTTGACCGATGCGGCCGACACAGTAGACCTGGGTGAGGTCGACCATGCGGTGTGCTTCCTGGATGGTGAGGGCAGGCCCGACCTCGACGGGCTCATGGTCGGCCATGCGTTCGGCCAGCTGCTGAGGGCTGAGGCCGCGGGCGCAGGTGATGTACAGGTCGGTGGCGCTCGGGCCAGCGCCGCGCCAGGGTGGGGCACAGCGAGAACCGGTGCTGCGCCCCACCAACGTTCAGAAGACTGTCATGGCTTGGGAACCGTGCAGGTCACGGTCGCCTTCGATGCATCGCAGTGCGCGAACTGGGGGAAGTTCACCCAGTACGGGTCCTTGTCGAGCAACCGGTACTTGCCGGAGGCGTGGCTCACCTGCTCCTGATGGTCGCTCATCGTGCAGGTGCGTCAGGTGAACAGCAGGCGGGGGCGATGCCGAAGTGCCGGTCCAGGGGTGCGGGGTATGGGCGAGGGGGGAGGGCGTACGCCTCAGACCCGTGCCGTAGGTCCCGCCACGAATCCCGGGTCCACCTGCCCCGCCAGGTCATCCCCCGTCCTGTCGTCCGCCCACGCCCGCGCGTTGCGCAGATGGAACTCGACGGCGTGGGCGTGGATCGCGGCCCAGTCCTTCGGAAGCGCGTCGACCGCCTCGCGCAGGACGTTGAGGGCGTGGACATTGTGGGGCTCCAACTCGCCTTGCTCCCGCCCCTGTTCCGCCGCCCGGACCCACGACGACTGGACGAGATGGGTGAGAAGGTCGTCGCCCACCTCCTCCTTGAGGAAGAGCAGGTCGTCCTCGCAGGTCACCTTGTTGCCGACGACCGCGATGCGGATGCCGAACTCCCGCGCGTGGTCCCGGTACTGGCGGTACACCGAGACTCCCTTGCGTGTCGGCTCGGCCACCAGGAAGGTCAGGTCGAAGCGGGTGAACAGGCCCGACGCGAAGGCGTCCGCGCCCGCCGTCATGTCGACCACCACGTATTCGCCCGGGCCGTCGACGAGGTGGCCGAGGTAGAGCTCGACCCCGCTGAGCTTGGAGTGGTAGCAGGCCACCCCGAGGTCGCTCTCGTCGAACTCGCCCGTCACCATCAGCGGCACATCGCCCGCGCGCCGGACGTGGCGGGCGTGCAGTTCGTCGTCGCCGAGCAGGGTCAGGAGGCGGGAGCCCCGGCCGGGCGGGGTGGTCTTGATCATGGCGTCGGCCGAGCGGATGCGCGGGTTGGTGCCGCGCAGGTAGTCCTTGATGTCCCGTACGTGGGCGCCGAGGGGAGGGGCGTCCAGGGCGTCGCCGGTGTGGCCCAGGGCCTCGGCCAGGTGCTGGTTGATGTCGCCGTCGATGGCGAGCACGGGCGCGCCGGAGCCAGCCAGGTGGCGGGAGAAGAGAGCCGACAGTGTCGTCTTCCCGCTGCCGCCCTTGCCGACGAATGCGATCCGCATCAGCAGGGGCCTGCCTTCTGTACCGGCTTGACCATTAGGGCATCGTTGTTGAAAATGGATGTCATGTGGGTAGGTTGTCCGCGGCCCGCGATCACTGTCAAATTGTCTGAGCCGTACGGGGGTTGAGTGGGTGCCATGGGGTGTCATGATCAGCTCTTGCGCTTAATGCATATGATGTGCAAGTGCATGACTACAGCATCAGGGCGGCGGGCCCGGACGACCTGGACGGCGCGCGAGCCCTGATGCTCGACACCGTCTACCGCGACTTCGGTACCGGCTATGTGCCGCGCTGGCACGCGGACATCATCGACCCGGCCGCCGCCTACCTCGCCCCGCCCCGTCACACCCTCCTCGTCGCGCTCGACCCGCGCGACAACGGTGTCGTCGTGGCCACCGCCGCCCTCGACTCCCGGGGCCCGGCCCACCCGCCGAACCCGCGCGACCTCGCCGAGCGCTACCCCTCCGGCACGACCGCGCAACTGCGCCGCGTCTACGTCCGGCCCGAGCACCGCAGGCGCGGCCTGGCCCGGCGGCTGGTCGGGGAGCTGCTCGCCTTCGCGGCGGCGGAGGGCGGCTACCGCGCCGCGTATCTGCACACCGACCCGCAGGTGCCCGGCGCCGAGAGCTTCTGGCGTTCGCTCGGCAAGGCCGTGCACGACGAACGCGACGACCACCAGGACGGCGGCAACGGCGTCGTCCACTTCGAGATTCCGTTCGAGACAGCCATGGAGCGATAGACCGTGCGACACCGACACCGACACCGACACCGGCACATACACATGCACGGACACCGGCTCCGCCCGCTCCTAGCCCTCCTGCTCGCCCCCGCCCTCGTCGGCTGCTTCGCCTCCGGCGGCGGAAGCGAGTCCGCCGACGGTGCCGACGCCGGCTCCCGCCTCCGCGTCGCCCTCGCCTTCCCGCCCGCCGAGAACCTCTCGCCGTACGGCGCCGACTCCACCATCCTCAGCCGCCTCGGCGTCACCGAGGGCCTGACCGCGCTGGACGCCAACGGCGCCGCCACCCCCGCCCTCGCCGCCTCCTGGCGCCAGGAGAACGACCGCACCTGGCTGTTCACCCTGCGCGAGGCCACCTTCCAGGACGGCTCGAAGGTCACCCCGGCCGCCGTCGCCGCCTCCCTCACCCGCGCCACGCAGGCGAAGCCCGCCCCGGCCGCCCTCGCCGGCGTCACCCTCACCGCGCGCACGGAGGGCGAAACAGGGGTGCGGATCACCACCGCCGCCCCCGACCCGATCCTGCCGCTGCGCCTGGCCGGCCCCTCCCTCGCCGTCCTCTCCGCCAAGGCGTACGACAAGAAGGACGACGTCGACCCGGTCGGCACCGCCACCGGACCCTTCGCACTCACCAAGGTCATGGGCACCACCGCGGCCACCCTCGACCGCTACGACGACTACTGGGGCGGCCGTGCCCAGGCCACCGGCATCGACGTCAAGTTCGTCGCCGACGGCACCGCCCGAGCAAGCGCGTTGCGCACCGACCAGGTCGATCTCGCCGAGGCGATCCCCGTCGCCCAGGCCGCCACCCTCGACAAGGCCACCCGCGAGGCGACCGCCACGACCCGCACCACGAGCCTGCTCCTCAACACCGAGAAGGGCCCCTTCAAGGACGCCGCGCTGCGGGCCGCCGCCCGCCAGGCCGTCGACACCTCCGCGCTGGCCAAGGACGTCTACGAGGGGTACGCCGACGCCGGCGCCGGCATCTACGGCCCCGCCGTCACCTGGGCCGAGGGCAAGCGGACCGAGCCCGTCGGGCGCGCGAAGCCCGGGAAGCCGCAGGGGACGCGCATCACACTCGCCACCTACGACAACCGGCCCGAACTCCCGGAAGTCGCCCAGGTGCTGAAGCAGCAGCTGGAGAAGGCCGGATTCGAGGTCACGCTGGAGGTGCGCGAGTACTCGCGGCTGGAGAGCGACGCGCTGACCGGCAAGTTCGACGCCTTCGTCCTCGCCCGCAACACCCTCGTCGACACCGGCGACCCCGTCTCCATCCTCGCCGGCGACTACACGTGTGACGGCGGCTACAACATGGCCCAGCTCTGCGACAAGGACGTCGACCGGGCCGTCGCGAAGGCCGAGCGCTCGACCGACACCGCCGAGCGGCAGGACGCGGCGATGGCCGCCGAGGCCCGCATCCTGGGCACCGACGCGGTCGTACCGCTCGTCCACCAGCGCATCATCACCGGCGTCGGGACCTCCGTCAGCGGTGCGCTCCTCGACCCGTACGAGCGCACCCTCGTCGGCGTCGGCACCCGGCGCTGACCCGTGCGACAGCGCACGGCCACCTTGCTGTGGCGGGTCGGGATCGCGGTCGGCCTCATCACGGTCATCGGCGTACTGCCCTGGCTCTCGCAGACCGACCCCGCGCTCACCGTCCTCAAGGCCCGGTCGGCGGACCGCGACCCCACGCCCGAGGCGCTGGCGGACATCCGCACGCAACTCGGCCTGGACGCAGGCCCGTTCCGCCTGCTCGGTGACTGGGTGGGCGGGCTGTGGCGCGGGGACGCCGGCCGGTCGTGGATCTCAGGCAGCGAGGTCACCCCCGCCGTGCTCCAGGCACTGGGTGTGTCCCTGCTGCTGATGGCGGTGGCCCTCGCGGTCGCCGCCGTCACCGCCGCGCTGATCTGCGCCCGCACCCTGTGGCTCGGGGCGCGAAGGCGGCTGGACGGGCGGCGCGCGGGAGGCAGCGGTTCCGCCGTACTCGCCGCACTGCCCGAGTTCCTCACCGCGTCCGTCCTCGCCACCGTCGTCGGCGTGCAACTCGGCTGGCTGCCCGCCCTCGGCTGGTACGGCCCCCAGTGGACGATCCTGCCCGCCCTCGCCCTCGGTCTGCCCGCCGGAGCCGTCCTCGGCCGGCTCCTCGACGACCTGCTGCCCGGCGCCTTCGCCGAGCCCTGGGCGCTCGCCGCCACCTCGCGCGGACTGCCCGGCCGGACGGTCGCCCGCCAGGCCCTGCGCCGCTGTCTGCCCGGACTGCTGCCCAACACCGGCCTGTTCGTCGTGGGCATCACCGGCGGGGCCGTCACCGTCGAGCAGATCTTCGACATCCCGGGCCTGGGCCGCACCACCCTCCAGGCCGCCCTCGCCCAGGACCTGCCCGTCCTCCAGGCCGGCACGCTCGCCCTCGTCCTGCTCGGCGCGGCCGCCGCCGGACTGGCCCACCTCCTGACCCGTCTGCTGATCGGCCCGGCCCTGCGCGACGGCGCGCTGCCGTCCCTGCACCGGCCGTCGCCGCCCGCCCACAGGATCCTGCCCCTCCTCTACGGCGGCCTGCTCGTGGCCGTAGTCGCCCTCGGCCTGCCGCGCGACCCGTTGGCCCTTGACACCGCCGAGCGACTCGCGGCCCCTTCCCGAGCGCATCCGTTCGGCACCGACGCCCTCGGCAGGGACGTCCTCGCCCGGGTCGCGCACGGTGCCCTCGACACCCTGCTGCTCGCCCTCGCGATCACCGCCGTCACCCTGGTCACCGGGCTGGCGCTCGGCCTGCTGCCCCGGCTGTCCGGGCCGCTCGTCGACACCGTCACCGCGCTGCCGCCGGTCCTCGTCGCCCTGCTCGTCACCGCGGTCGTCGGCGGCGGCGACGCCACCCCCGCGCTCGCCGTGGCCGCTGTCGCATGGACACCGCTCGCCGCCCACACCTCCGCGCTGCTGCGGCAGGAACGCGCCGCCCTCCATCTGACCGCGACCCGCGCCCTGGGCGCCGGCCCCTGGTATCTGCTGCGCCACGAGCTGCTGCCCGCCGTCGTCCCGCCCGTCACCCGGCACGCCCTGCTGCGTCTGCCCGGCATCGCCCTCGCGCTCGCCTCGCTCGCCTTCCTCGGCCTGGGCGCCCAGCCGCCCTCGCCGGAGTGGGGTCTGCTCCTCGCCGAGAACCAGCCCTACGCCGAGCGCGCCCCCTGGGCGGTCCTCGCGCCCGCCGCCGTACTCGCCCTGCTGGGTGCGCTGGCGGTGACGGCGGCCGGAGGCGTGCGGCGCGTGCGTCGTCGAGGTCGCAAGGCCGAGCCCGTCGTGACTGAGCCCGAACAGCAGTCGGACACAAGGGAGTTGGTGGCGGTCCGATGACGCCGTCGGCGCTCGGTTTCCGCAAGGCGGCTCCCGACCGAACCCGCCGTCTGTCCCCTCTCCTCCGCCTTCTCATCGTCACCCAACTCGCCTTCAACATCGGCTTCTTCGCCGTCCTGCCCTTCCTCGCCGAGCATCTGGGGCAGGCCGTCGGCATGGCGGGCTGGCTGGTCGGGTTCGTGCTGGGGCTGCGGACCTTCAGCCAGCAGGGGCTCTTCGTGGTGGGCGGGGCGCTGGCCGACCGGTACGGGATCAGGCCGGTCGTGCTCACGGGGTGCGTGCTGCGGATCGGCGGGTTCGTGTGGCTGGGGTACGCACGGGAGACCGGGGCGGTCATCGGGGCCGTGCTGCTGATCGGGTTCGCCGCCGCGTTGTTCTCGCCCGCCGTGGAGTCCGAGGTGGCCCGGCAGGCCGTGCTGTGGGAGGAGTCGGGTGCCGGCTCCCGGACCCGGGTCCTCGCACTGCTGACGGTGGCGGGGCAGGCGGGCGCGTTCGTCGGGCCGCTGCTGGGCGCGCTGCTGCTGTCCGTGGACTTCCGCACGGTGTGCCTCGCCGGCGCCGGGATCTTCGTACTCGTCCTCGCTGGGCACGCGTGGCTGCTGCCGCAGCACATACCCGGGCGAGGAGGGGTCGGGTTCCGCGGCGGCGCGGGCAAGCTGTTGCGCAACCGCCGCTTCATCGCCCTGTGCTGCGCGTACGGCGCCTACCTGCTCGCCTACAACCAGCTCTACCTCGCCCTCCCCGACGAGGTGGAACGCGCCACCGGCTCCCAATCGGCACTGGCCTGGCTGTTCGCCCTGTCCTCGCTGCTGGTGGTGATCGCCCAGCTGCCCGTGACCCGGTGGGTGGGGGAGCGGCTCACGCTGCGCCGGTCCATGGTGGCCGGGCTGCTGCTCATCGCGGCGGGCTTCGCGGTCGTCGCCGCGGCGCGCCCCAACGGCTGGACGGGCACGGCGGGCCTGTTGCCCGCGGCCGGCTTCGTCGTCCTGCTCACCCTCGGCCAGATGCTCATCGCCCCGGTCGCCCGCGCCTGGGTACCCGACCTTGCCGAGGAGGGCCGCCTCGGCCTCTACACCG
The DNA here is from genome assembly GCF_042795335.1 of Streptomyces sp. NPDC056479. Taxonomy (NCBI): domain Bacteria; kingdom Bacillati; phylum Actinomycetota; class Actinomycetes; order Kitasatosporales; family Streptomycetaceae; genus Streptomyces; species Streptomyces sp. NPDC056479. The sequence goes on from NZ_JBHTRZ010000001.1 coordinate 66,989, forward strand.
GGGCGTTGTCCTCGGTCTCCGGCCTCATCGTCCTCGTCGGCAGCTCGGCCACGGGAACTCTCCTGGACTCCGGCCTGCCCGCGGCCGTGCCCTGGCTGGCGCTGGCGGCCGTACCGCTCGCGGCCATCGGGGTGCTGCCGCGCAGGTAGGGTGCACGGCATGGACGTCTCGGTGGAGATCGCCCGGGAGGCGGGCACGGAACTCGTGGCCGTTTTCGGCCGGCTGCTGCCACAGCTCTCCCGGACCGCCGAGCCCCTAGACCTGGCGGCGGTCGGCCGGATCGTGGGGTGCGACGCGAACACGGTGCTCGTCGCACGGGCGGACGGCGAGATCGTCGGCACCCTGACCCTGGTGATGGTCCCTGTGCCCTCGGGGCTGCGCGCGCGGATCGAGGACGTGGTCGTGGACGACGCGGCGCGCGGTCATGGCGTCGCCGGACTGCTGATGGGGGAGGCGGTACGGCTCGCGCGGGAGGCGGGGGCGCGGACCGTCGACCTCACCTCGCGGCCGGACCGGGCCGCGGCGAACAGGCTGTACGAGCGACTGGGGTTCGCGGTGCGCGAGTCGACGGTGTACCGGATGCCGCTCGACGGCTGACCGCGTTCAGGACGCCACCAGTTCCCGCACCCCCGACGCCTTCGGCACCGAGACCTTCTCCGTACGCGACGTCCGGTACAGCCACAGGATGTCCCGGCCGAACGACCAGACCAGCGCCGCCAGAGCCGTCGCTGCGACCGCGAACGTCGCCGCGTAGGGGAGGTAGCCGGACGCGGCCAGCAGCAGGAACACACCCTGCAGCGCGGCGACCGTCTTGCGGGCCGTGCTCGCAGGGAGCGGGGCGTTGAGCCAGGGCCAGACGCGGGCGGCGGCGACGAACGCGTAGCGCATGGCGCCGATCAGGAGGACCCAGGGACCGAGCGACATCGAGACGTACACGCTCAACACCAGGATCAGGAACGCGTCCACCTCCATGTCGAAGCGTGCGCCGAGCGCCGTGGACGTGCCCGTGCGCCGGGCCACCTTCCCGTCCACGCCGTCCAGAATCAGGGCCACCGCCGTCAGACCGACGAACAGCGTCACCGGCGGTGAACTCTGGAAGGAGTCCGCGACCAGCGCCGTCACTCCGCCCACCAGCGTCGCGCGGCCCAGGGTGACCCGGTTGGCCGGGCCGAACCGGCGGAGTCCGGAGCGGTACAGGGCCAGTGAGAGCAGTGCCCACGTGGCGATGGCGAAGACGAGGCCGGTCAGCCAGCCCGCCGGCCCCATGCCTATCGCCGAACCGAGCAGGGCCAGCAACAGGATCTGCACGCCCGCTCCCACCGCGGTCTCCTGCTGTACCAGCCTTGCGTCGTAAGTGTTGTTCAGGGCCACCGCGCATTCCTCCGGCCAGATGACAGAGACGATCAAGGCCGCGTACTGTGCGCGACCTGTGCACACCTCCGTACGTGCACGGCTTCACGATCGTTCAGGAGGATCCCGATGAACCGCGCCGCACGTGCGTTCTGGCTCAGCTCTCCGGGAGAGGGAGAGGTCCGGGAGGTCGCCCTGCCGGAGCCGGGCGAGGGCGAAGTCCTGGTGCGGTCGCTGTACTCCGGGGTCAGCCGGGGCACGGAGACACTCGTGTTCCGCGGCGGGGTCCCCGAGAGCCAGCACGCGGCCATGCGGGCGCCGTTCCAGGAGGGCGAGTTCCCCGCACCGGTGAAGTACGGCTATCTCAGCGTGGGGGTGGTGGAGGAAGGGCCGACGGCACTGGTCGGCCGTACGGTCTTCTGCCTGTATCCGCATCAGACACGGTACGTCGTCCCCGCGAGCGCCGTGACCGTCGTACCGGACACCGTCCCCGCCGCCCGCGCCGTCCTCGCCGGCACCGTCGAGACCGCCGTCAACGCGCTCTGGGACGCCGCGCCCCTGGTCGGCGACCGGATCGCCGTGGTCGGCGGCGGCATGGTCGGCTGCTCGGTGACCGCCCTGCTGGCCCGCTTCCCCGGCGTACGCCTCCAGTTGGTGGACGCCGATCCGCGCCGGGCCGAGGTCGCCGAGGCCCTCGGCGTCGACTTCGCCTCACCCGGGACGGCGCTCGGCGCATGCGACCTGGTCGTCCACGCCAGCGCCACCGAACAGGGCCTCGCCCGGTCGCTCGAACTGCTCAGGCCCGAGGGCACCGTCCTCGAACTCAGCTGGTACGGCGACCGCCAGGTCGGCCTGCCGCTCGGCGAGGCATTCCACTCCCGGCGGCTGGTCATCCGCAGCAGCCAGGTCGGCACCGTCTCCCCGGCCCGCAGCGCCACCCGCAGCTACGCCGACCGGCTCGCGCTCGCCCTGGACCTGCTCGCCGATCCCGCCCTCGACGCGCTCGTCACGGGGGAGAGCACCTTCGAAGAGCTGCCCGAGGTGATGCCGAAACTCGCCTCCGGGGAGATCCCGGCGCTCTGCCACCGCATCAGGTACGCGCTGACCTGAGAAAAGAGTGAGAGGGGGCTGAACGCGGGGAAGCGAAGAGCCGTACTACACGACATCCCCGGCAGCGATCAGCGGGGGATGAGGAACGCACCGCACCTGGAGGGTGTCCGTTGTTCAGCATCACCGTCCGCGATCACATCATGATCGCCCACAGCTTCCGCGGCGAGGTCTTCGGACCCGCGCAGCGTCTGCACGGAGCGACGTTCCTGGTGGACGCAACGTTCCGGCGCGAGCAGCTGGACGACGACAACATCGTCGTCGACATCGGACTGGCCACACGGGAACTGGGTGCCGTCGTCGCTGAGCTGAACTACAGAAACCTCGACAACGAGCCCGACTTCGCCGGGATCAACACCTCCACCGAGTACCTGGCCAAGGTGATCGCCGACCGGCTGGCCGAGCGGATCGAGAAGGGCGCGCTGGGCGAGGGCGCCAGGGGCCTGGCCGGTCTCACCGTCGCACTGCACGAGTCGCACATCGCGTGGGCGAGTTACGAGCGTGCGCTGTGACCGACACGACCCTGGAGAAGAACGTGTCCCCGGGGCAGCCGGACAAGGTCACGCTCGGCTATGTGCCCGTACAGCACTCCGTCCTGAAGAACGCCGAGATCATCCCCATGTCCCTGCGCTCCGTGCACTTCGTCCTGCCGGGCGGCGTCGACAACCTGGCCGCCCCGAGCGGCGGCAACGCCTATGACCGGCGGGTGTGTCTGGATCTGCCCGGCTTCGGCTGGCAGGTGCACAAGCACGCCGTGGACGGCAGCTGGCCCCGGCCCGGAGCGGCGGCCCGCGCGGAACTCGCCCGTACGCTGCGGGAGTTCCCGGACGGCACCGTCGTCCTGCTGGACGGTCTGGTCGCCTGCGGCGTGCCCGAGATCATCGTCCCCGAGGCCGAGCGACTGCGCCTGGCGGTCCTCGTCCACCTCCCGCTCGGCGACGAGACGGGGCTGGAGCCGGCCGTAGCGGCGGACCTGGACACCCGGGAACGCACGGTGCTGAGGGCGGTCCCCGCGGTGATCGCCACCAGCGACTGGGCGGTCCGCCGCCTCGTCTCCCACCACGGCCTCGCGCCCGAAAGGGTCCATGTCGCCGCCCCCGGCGCCGACATCGCGCCCCTCGCGGCCGGCACCGACGGAGTGTCCCGTCTGCTGTGCGTGGCCGCCGTGACGCCGCGCAAGGGACAGCACCGGCTGGTGGAGGCACTGGCGGCGGTCACCGACCTGCCGTGGAGCTGTGTGTGCGTGGGCGGGCTGAACCAGGATCCCGAGTACGTCGCCGATCTGCGGTCCCTGATCGCGAAGCACGGCCTGGAGGACCGGCTGATCCTGGCGGGCCCGCAGGCCGGCGCCGAACTCGACGCCAGCTACAACGCCGCCGACCTCATGGTGCTCACCTCCTACGCCGAGACGTACGGCATGGCGGTGACGGAGGCGCTGGCGCGCGGTATTCCGGTGCTGGCGACCGACGTCGGCGGGCTGCCGGAGGCGGTCGGCCGCGCCCCCGACGGCGGTGTCCCCGGCATCCTCGTCCCGCCGGAGAACCCCGCCGCGATCGCCGTCGAACTGCGCGGCTGGTTCGGCGAGGCGGACGTACGACGCCGGCTGAAGGCGGCGGCCCGGGGACGCCGGTCCGCCCTGAACGGCTGGGCCGGCACGGCCCGCAGCCTGGCCACGGTACTGGGCCGACTGCCCAACGAGCCCCGGAGGGCGGCATGAGGAAGACGGCGACGGCACAGAGCGGCGGGGCCATTCCGGTCCAGCCGGGACCGAGGGACGCGACGGACTCGACCGGTCACGAGGCGCACAGCGGGATCGTTTCAGCGGAGGATGACGTGAGTGGCGTGTCCGTACCGGCGTCCGACGACGACGCCGTGATCCTCGGTGCCGGGCCCAGCTTCCGTCCCGGAGAGCGGGCCACCATACGCCTCAGGGACGCCGGGCCGGAGGACCCGCCCCGCTACGCCCCCGAGTGGCTGGAGCTGCGGGAGGGCGCCGACGCCGCCGCGCGGGCGCACGACCTGCTCGACCCGCTGCGCATCCGGCTCGCCAACCTGCCCGGGCGGCCCGGCGGACTGGCCATCCACGACATCGGCTGCGGCACCGGCTCCATGGGCCGCTGGCTCGCGCCGCACCTGGACGGTGCCCAGCACTGGGTCCTGCACGACCGCGACCCGTACCTGCTGCACTTCGCCGCCGTCGCCTCACCGCGCTCGTCCGCCGACGGCAGCCGGGTCACCGTCGAGACGCGCCGCGGTGACGTCGGCCGCCTCACCGCGGACGCCCTCCTCGGCGCCTCGCTGGTGACGGCGTCCGCGCTGCTCGACGTCCTCACCCGCGAGGAGGTCGACACCCTCGCCGCCGCCTGCGCGGGCGCGGGCTGCCCGGCGCTGCTGACGCTCTCCGTCGCCGGACGCGTCGAACTCAGCCCGTCCGACCCGCTGGACCAGGAGATCGCCGAGGCGTTCAACGCCCACCAGCGGCGCTCGGGCATGCTGGGCCCGGACGCGATCACTGCGGCGGCCGAGGCCTTCTCCGAGCACGGCGCCACCGTCCAGGTGCACCCGAGCCCCTGGCGGCTGGGCCCCGGCGAGTCGGCGCTCACCGCCCAGTGGCTGCGCGGCTGGGTCGGCGCGGCGGTCGAGGAGCGCCCCGAACTGCGCGAGCGCGCCGACCGCTACCTGAGCGAACGCCTCGCCGCCTGCCGGGCGGGCGAGCTGCGAGTCGTCGTCCACCACAGCGACCTGCTGGCACTGTGCCGACCGACGGGCGGAGCGTCATGAGCGTGGAGACGGTGGCGAAGACGCAGCCCACCCGCCGCGACGCCCTCGGGGCGGCTCCGAAGGTGCACACGACCGCGCCTGCCGTGCCGGTCCTGACGGTCCGCAGGGGCGCCCTCGTCCCCGCGGCCGTCTCCCCCTCCCGCATCGGCATCATCGTCACCGAGCCCCGCCCGGACGCCGGCCCCGACGAGTCCCACCGCGGCCGCCTGCGTACTGTCCTGTCCCGCCTCAACACCCCCACCGTGCGGACCCACTTCGGTACAGCCGTCGGAGTCGTCATCCTCGGCGTGCTGTTCTGGCGCCTCGGTACCGGCGTCTTCCTGGACGGACTGCGGCGGATCGACGCGGTGGCGCTGGCCGGCGCGCTCGGGATCGGGTTCGTCACCACCGTGTTCAGTGCCTGGCGCTGGCAGTTGGTGGCGCGCGGGCTGCGCATCCGGCTGCCGCTCTGGCCGGCCGTCGCCGACTACTACCGGGCCCTCTTCCTCAACGCGGCCCTCCCGGGCGGCGTCCTCGGCGATGTGCACCGGGCGGTGCGGCACGGGCAGAGCGCCGGTGACCTGGGACGCGGGGTCCGCGCGGTCGTGCTGGAGCGCACGGCCGGTCAGCTCGTCCTCGCGGTCGTCGGCGCCGGCATCCTGCTGACCATGCCGTCACCGGTGCTGAACGAGGCCCGCGACATCACCCCGCTCATCCTCTTCGCCGGTGTCGGCGCGCTCGCCGTCGTCGCCGCCGTGCGCATGAACCGCACGCCCTCCCGCCGTGACCGGACCAACCCGACGGCGCTGCGCACGACCCTCGAGGAGGCACGGGAAGCCCTGCTCTCCCGCCGCAACGGCCCCGGCGTCGCCCTCTCCTCGGCCGTCGTGCTCGCCGGACACCTCGGGATGTTCGTGCTCGCCGCCCGGGTCGCCGGATCCGGCGCCTCCGTGGCCGCCCTGCTGCCGCTCGCCGTACTGGCCCTGCTCGCCATGGGCCTGCCGCTCAACGTCGGCGGCTGGGGCCCCCGAGAGGGCGTCACCGCCTGGGCGTTCGGCGCCGCCGGTCTCGGCGCCACCACGGGACTGGCCGTATCCGTCGTGTACGGCGTGCTCAGCTTCGTGGCCGCCCTGCCCGGCCTCATCGTCCTGGTCGCCCGCTGGTACGCCGGGCTGCGCGCGGGATCCGGGTCCGCCCGTACCGTGGCGGACCCGGGACGCAGCGGCTATTTTCGTGCGTCTCCCGTGTCCGCTACGGAATCGTCCGCGGAGGTCAGCAGTGACACATACGCGCCGAAGGAATCAGCGAGGCTCGCCAGCAGTCGCTTCCCCTTTTCCGCGGAACCCAGCGAAGGACGGCCAATGACACCGGAATCGGTATAGCCGGACATACCGAGGGTCAACAGATGACGGCGGTCGTCCGCCACGAAATCGGAAGTCTCATAACCGGGTCGGATCAATTCGGGATGAGCGTGCAGAAGGATGGAGGTCTCGATTTCCCCCGCGTGCATGTCGGTGAGCAGCGAGGTCTCCACCCCCGCCCGCTCCCGTGCCCCCTCCCAGTCCTCCGGGGCCGGGAACAGCGCCATACGCTCACCGCGCGCGGAGGACTCCTGAACGACGTTGCCCAGTACGTAGTTTCCGCCGTGCCCGTTGACCAGCACCAGGGCGTCGACGCCCGACCGGCGGAGCGAAGCCGCAATGTCCCGTACCACCGCATGAAGGGTCACGGAGGAGATGCTGACGGTCCCCGGCCAGGCCGAGTGCTCGTGTGAACAGGCGATCGTCACCGGCGGAAGGAGGTGCACCGGGTACGCGGCGGCGATCTCGCGCGCGATGGCGCAGGCCACGAGCGTGTCGGTCGCCAGCGGAAGGAACGGACCGTGCTGCTCGAAGCTCCCGACGGGAAGGACCGCCACCTGTCGTGAGACGCCCGCTCCCCGCGTCCGTACGTCTTCGGTGGTGTCCGCCGGCACCAGCGAGTGTGCCACCGGCCGCGTTTGCGAACCACTCATCTTTTCACGGCCTTTCGTCTCTGCTTAGGATCTGAAGAATCATGACAGAAAAAATTGGCGTCCTCGGCAAGAAGTCCGCCCCGCGGACGCAGCGTTCCGGCGTGGAACGCGTGGTGAATGCACCGCTGCCCACCGTGTACGGGGAATTCCGTGCGATCGGTTACCTCGATCACGACCGCGGCGACGAGCAAGTGGCCCTCGTCCACGGTGAGATAGGCGCGGACGACGTGCTCACCCGGCTGCACTCCGAGTGCCTGACCGGGGACGCCTTCGGCTCCCAGCACTGCGAGTGCGGCGACCAGCTGGCCTCCGCGCTGCGCGCGGTCGTCGCGGAGGGCAGCGGCATCGTCGTCTATCTGCGGGGTCACGAGGGGCGCGGCATCGGCCTGCTCGGCAAGCTGCGCGCGATGGCCCTTCAGGCGGAGGGCCTGGACACCGTCGAGGCCAACCTCGCGCTGGGACTGCCGGTGGACGCCCGCGACTACGGCGTCGCCGCGGAGATCCTGCACGACCTGGGCGTCAACTCCGTCCGCCTGATGTCCAACAACCCGCGCAAGCGCGAGGCGCTGGTGCGGCACGGCATCGAGGTGGCCGAGCAGGTCCCGCTGCTGATCCCGCCGTGCGAGAACAACATCACCTACCTGCGCACCAAGCGGGAGCGCCTCGACCACCACCTGCCCCACCTGGACGCGGTCGCCCACCTGTCCTGATCGGCGGGGTGGTTCGGCCGGACCTGGTGCCGCCGGGTGCCGTACCGCATTCGCTCCTGCCGGCGGCGGAGCGAGAGAACGAGGGATTTCCCGGCCCGCGTTCCGGTATGGATGGCGTCGCAGGGGTTCTGGTCGAGTCGGTCGAGGAGGTCCGCCCGTGGACATGCACGCGAGCGTTGTCGTGATCGGTGGCGGTGTGATGGGCACCAGCATCGCCTACCACCTCGCCCGCGCAGGCGTAGGGGACGTCGTCCTCGTCGAGCGGGACGAACTGGCCTCCGGCTCCACCTCGAAGGCGGCCGGCGGGGTGCGCGCGCAGTTCTCGGACGAGCTCAACATCCAGCTCGGGGCGCGCAGTCTGGAGGCGTTCGACCGGTTCGCGGAGGACACCGGGTACGACATCGGGCTGCACCGGGTCGGCTATCTGTTCCTGCTCTCGACGCCGGAGGAGGTCGCCGGCTTCGAGGCGGGCGTCCGGCTCCAGAACGCGCTCGGGGTGCCGAGCCGGATGATCGACCCCGCCGAGGCGCAGCGCCTCTCCCCGCTGATCACCACCGACGGGCTGCTCGCGGCCGCGTTCTCGCCGGACGACGGCCACTGCACCCCGGAATCCGTGGTCCACGGCTACGCGTCCGCCGCCCGCGCGTACGGGGCGCGGATCTTACGCCGCAACGACGTCACCGGCATCGAACTGCACGGCGACCGGATCACCTCCGTGACGACGACCATCGCGCGGATCACCACCGACACCGTGATCTGCGCGGCCGGGCCCTGGTCGCGGGCGATCGGGGCCATGGTCGGCGTGGACCTGCCGGTGCTGCCGCTGCGCCGGCAGATCGCGGTCACCGAACCCGTCGCCGGACTGCCGCCACGGCTGCCCATGACCATCGACTTCACCAGCAGCCTCTACTTCCACACCGAGGGCCCCGGCCTCCTCCTCGGCATGTCCGACCCCGACGAGCGGCCCGGCTTCGCCACCGACACCCACGACCGCTGGATCCCCCGGCTGACCGCGGCCATGGAACGCCGGGCGCCCGCCCTGCTCGACCTGCGCCGCACCGGCGGCTGGGCGGGCCTGTACGAGGTCACCCCGGACCACAACGCGCTGATCGGCGAGGCGGCTTCCGTGTCCCGTTTCCTGTACGCGACCGGCTTCTCCGGCCACGGCTTCCTCCAGGGCCCGGCCGTCGGCGAGGTCGTCCGCGATCTGTACCTCGGCCGGACACCCTTCGTGGACGTCGGCCCCCTGGGCGCCGGCCGGTTCGCGGCCGACGCCCCGCGTCCGGAGGCCAACCGCGTCTGACCGGCGGGGACTCACTCGCCGATGAGGGCCTCTTGCACGAGCCGCTTGAGGTCCTGGAACATCGTGTGCGAGGTCTTCGGCCGTACCTGCGTCATGAACTGCACCGTCAGATCGTGACGCGGGTCGACCCAGAACGTGGTGGTCGCCACCCCGCTCCAGCCGTAGGAGCCGAGGGTGGTCGGGGCCTTCGTACGGGTCGGATCGATCACGACGGAGACGCCGAGGCCGAAGCCGAGGCCGTCGTTGCCGGACTCGTCATGGGCGGGGCGGCTGCCGAAGGCACGCAGGTCGGCGCCTCCCGGAAGCAGGTTGGACGTCATCAGGTCCACGGTCTCGGGGGCGAGCAGCCGGGTGCCGTCGAGTTCGCCGCCGCGGCGCAGCAGCTCCATGAAGCGATGGACGTCGTGGGCGGAGGCCGCCAGACCGCCGCTGCCGGACAGGAAGCGCGGACGCCCGCCGCGCAGCGGGAGACCGGGGATCGCCTCGATACCGCCGCCCTCCTTCTCGCCGTACAACTCGGCGAGCCGGTCGCCCTGTCGGTCGCTCACCCAGAAGCCGGCGTCGGTCATCCCGAGCGGCCCGCAGATCCGCTCCGCGAAGAACTCGTCGAGCCGCTGCCCGGACACGACCTCGATGACCCGGCCGAGGACGTTGGAGGCGACCGAGTAGTTCCACTGCGTGCCCGGCTCGAACTGGAGCGGCAGGCTCGCGTACACATCGACCGTCCCGGCCAGGTCGGAGCCCGGCAGCACCGCCGACTCCAGATTGGCGTCGCGGTACAGGGCGTCGACGGGATGCGTGTGGTAGAAGGCGAAGGTCAGCCCGGCGGTGTGGGTCATCAGATGCCGGACGGTTATCGGCCCGTCGGCGGGGCGGGTCACCATGTCGGCGCCGGAGCCGCTCACATACACCCGGGGCTCGGCGAAGCCGGGCAGATGGCGGCCGACCGGGTCGTCGAGCGACAGCTTGCCCTCCTCCACCAGCAGCAGCGCGGCGACCGAGGTGACCGGCTTGGTCATGGAGTAGATCCGCCACAGCGTGTCGGCCTCCACGGGCAGCCCGGCCGCGATGTCGCGGTGGCCGTGCGTGGTGAGGTGGGCGACGCGTCCACCGCGGGCGACGGACACCAGGAAGCCGGGCAGCCGCCCCTCGTCGACGTAGTGGGCGAAGTACTGGTCGAGGCGGTCCAGCGCCTTCGCGTCCAGTCCGGCCTCACCCGGGTCGACCTCTTGTGTCAGCAGTGCCATCGCTCTCCTCCGAATTCCTACGACGAGGGTGCGCTCCGGCATACCCCGCCGGAACGGCCTCTGATCTCATCGTTGCGCAGGAACGCGTGTACGGTCCTTCGAATGGCCATGATCGTCCGGGGTGATGGCGTGCCGCCCCGGTAGCGCACGGCCCAGCGCGGCTCCGGCCAGGGCGAGGGCGGCGAGGACGGCCGGCGGCCGCGCGGGGTCACCGCCGGTTCCCATGAGGGCGGTCGCGACGGCCACGCCCAGCACCGGCCCGACGTTCATCGCGGTCTGCTGGAGCCCGCCGGCCACCCCGGCCGACTCGACGGGCGCCTCCCGTACGACGACATGGGTCGCCGCCACCATCACCGTGCCGAACCCTGCCCCCACCAGGGCGAACGCCACGCAGAGCAGCTCAATCGCCGTCTCCCGGGACAGCACGAGGATCCCGAGCGCGAGCACCGCCATCGCCGCCACGGTCGTACGCCGGGCCCCGACCCGGCGCAGCAGCACCGCGCACGCGGGGGCCGCGAGCACCATCGACGCGGCCAGCGGCAGACTGACCAGGGCACTGCGGAACGGGTCCAGACCGAGGGTGTCCTGTAGCAGGAACGTGCCGGCGAACAGCGAGCCGGACAGCGCCGCCGACGCGGCCACCAGCATGCCGAGCGCCGATCCGACGGCCGCCGATCCGATCACGTCCGGCGGTAGTAGCGGGCCGGCGGTGCGGCGTTCGTGCCGGACGAAGGCGGCAGCGGTGACCGTGGCGGTCGCGGCCGTCCAGACCCAGCCCGGCAGTGCTACGAGCGCGTGGACCAGCGAGGCCAGGGTCACCGCGAGAAGGAGAGCTCCCGGCACGTCCAGCCGGACGGGAGAGACATGGCGCGCGGGTCGAACCCTGAGCGCGAGCCCGCCGAGGACGATCGCCGGCACGACGTTCAGCAGGAACACCACCCGCCACCCCGGCCCCGCCACCAGCGCACCGCCCAGCACCGGCCCGGCGGCGGCCGCCACCCCGATCGCGGCGGTCCGCACGGCGATCGGCGTGCGCAGCCGGTCGGGCGGGAAGGCGGCCCGCAGCATCCCCAGCGTGGCCGGTTGGAGCAGCGCCCCGAACACGCCCTGCACGACCCGCAGTCCGATCATCCAGCCGATGCCGGGTGCCAGGGCGATCCCCGCCGACGCGGCCCCGAAGCCGAGCATGCCGATGCCGAAGAGGCGGTGGTGTCCATGGCGATCGCCGAGCCTTCCGGCGAACACCAGCAGACTCGCCACCGCGATGAGATAGCCGGTGCTGGTCCACTGGACCTGGGCGAATGAGGCACCCAGGTCGCGTTGCAGGGCGGGCTGGGCGACGGTCAGCACGGTGCCGTCGAGCGCGACGACCACGGCTCCGACGACGCTGCTCGCGAGGGTGAGGCGGGGATTCACTCGCCCTCCGGCCCGAGGTGCGCGTCCAGGACCGACCGCAGCACGGGTGCGAAGTCATCGGCGCCCGTGGCGAGTTGGAGGCTGCCCCAGCCCCACAGCTGGGCGACGCCGTGCAGGCCCGCCCACAGCGCGCCCGCGACGAGACGGGCGTCGGCGTCGGGGCGCACCCGGCCGACCAGGTCCACCAGGCGGCCGAAGAGCGGGAGACTGGTGTCGCGCAGTCCCAAGTGGCCGCTCTCCAGCAGATCGTGACGGAACATCAGCTCGTACATGCCGCGATTGCCGAGTGCGAACTCCAGATACACCCGCCCCAGCTCCGTCAGCCGCACCCGAGGATGCGCGGCGCCCTCACCGGCCGCCGCTGCCGCCCGCGCCCCCAGCTCGTCGAAGCCGCGGCGCGCGATGGCCGACAGAAGCTCCAGGTGGGTGGGGAAGTACCGGCGCGGGGCGCCGTGCGAGACGCCGGCCCGCCGGGCGATCTCCCGCAGGGTGAGCGCCTGGACGCCCTCCCGTGACACGAGATCCACGCCGACGTCGACCAGCCGGGCCCGCAGCCCCTGATCGGATTCCTGTTCCCGCGAAGCCTGCATAGACATTGTCTACCATGATCGAGTAGACAGTGTCTACCGGAAGGTGTCCGCGGGGGAATGCGGCAGCGGCCTGCCAGGGTTGATCCAGGCATGACTCAGGACGCCACCCACAACGCACTGCTCGCGCTGCTCGCCGAGAGCCACGGCGGAGTGCTGGTCACGCTGAAGCGTGACGGCCGTCCGCAACTGTCCAACGTCAGCCACGCCTACTACCCCGACGAGCGCATCCTGCGCGTCTCGATCACCGACGACCGCGCCAAGACCCGTAACCTGCGCCGCGACCCCAGGGCGTCGTACCACGTCACGACCCCCGACCGGTGGGCGTACGCCGTCGCCGAGGGCACGGCCGACCTCGCACCGGTCGCGCGGGACCCGTACGACGCCACGGTCGAGGAACTCGTCCGCCTCTACCGGGACGTCCTGGGCGAGCACCCCGACTGGGAGGACTACCGCACGGCGATGGTCCGGGACCGGCGGCTGGTGCTGCGGCTGCGGGTGGAGCGGGTGTACGGCATCCCGAAAGGCGCGAACCGGGGCTGACGTCCGGTCACTTGGGCGCATGGCGGACCTAGGACGCAGGGCGGGGGGCTCATGACCGATGGCCCCGGCGCGGGTGGGCTGCCTACGCTGACGAGTGGATCGACGCAGAACAGAACGCCCCATGGGAGGGTCACCATGCCGGTCACCGGCCGCAGCCACATCCGGATCGCCCGCCCGTCCCGGGACCTCGCCGCGGCGGAGCGATTCTGGCGCGAGGGGCTCGGACTCGGCGTCGTCTGGCGGGCGGTGGGCGGTCCGGAGCCCGGCGAGCACGACCTGCTGATGCTCGGCTGGCCGGACGCCGACTGGCACCTGGAACTCGTCCACGAGCCCGCCCGCCCCGTCGAGCCCCGGCCGACCGAGGAGGACCTGCTCGTCATCTACCTCGACGGTCCGGTGCCCGACGACCTCCTCGCCCGTCTGGAGGAGCACGGCGGCAAGCGGGTCGTGTCGCCCAACCCCTACTGGAACGAGTGGGGCGTCACGATCGAGGACCCGGACGGGTACCGGCTGGTGCTGTGCCGGCGGGGCTGGTCGAACGGTTAGCGGGCGCCGCGTCCGCGGTCGCCTCCTTCACCCAGGACTCCAGGTACATCACGAACTCCGTCGCCCGGTCCGCCCAGTTGAGGTCGGCGAGCGCGGCCTCCCAGCCCCGGGCGGCCGCGCGGCGGCGCATCTGCCGGTCGGCGCGCAGATGCCGTACGGCCCGTGCCGCGGTGACCGGATCCTCGTAGGGGACGACGAGACCGCAGCCGTAACGCTCGACCAGTTCGGCCGCGAGCGGGGTGGGCGTGGTGACCACCGGGACGCCGTGGGCCATGTACTCCACGGCCTTGGTGGGCCGCGAATGACGGTAGTTGGGCTGGTCCCGCAGGAGGGAGAGGCCGGCCAGGCTGCCGGAGAGCAGGGCGAGGGCACGGTCGTTGGGCAGGTAGCCGTGCCAGCGCAGTATGCCCTCCCGGTCGGCCTCGGTGAGCGGGCCCCGCATGTCGGGGTCGGCCGCGCCGATCACCTCCACCCGGATGTCCGGCGCCAGCAGCCGCGCCGTCTCGATGAGCTCCAACGCGCCCCGCGCCTGCGACAGATGCCCGAGGTAGACGGCCCGGTCGTCGCCCGGCGCCTCGGGCGGCTCGGGCGGCACCGTCGCGAGATTGCCGACCACGGGATGCGTCCGGCGAAAGCGCCGCTGGTAGGCGTCCTCGGCGAGGAGCAGCCGCAGATGACGTTCCGCCACTCGTTCCGCCGCCCGTACGACCATCCGCAGCGGTGGCCGCAGCGGCCGGGGCAGCCAGCGCTTCATCACCAGCGCCGCCGCCGTGTCCTCGTGCACGTCCCACACGGTGACCGGCACATGTCCCGCCCGTCGCCAGCGACGCAGGGTGCCGGGCAGTGCGAGCAGCAACTCCGGGTCGTGCAGCAGGACGACGTCCGCCTGGGGGCCCCGCTCGGCGAGCAGGGTGCGCGCCGCGCGCAGCGCCGCCCGGCGGTCCCGGCCGGCGGCCCGCGGCAGGTCCACGCCCTCGACGTACGGCCGCGGCGACGTCTCCCGTGCCGCGAAGGGCGCGGCGTACACGATCCGGTGGCCGTGCTCGCGCAGGGCGGCGATCTCCCGGTGCAGGATCCGGGCGTCCTCGGGGTGGTGGACGATGGTCACGACGAGTATCCGCATCAGAGCACGCACCTTTCGACTGCCCCGAGAACCTCCGGCCCAGCGGGCCGGACGGTCACAGCACCTCGACCCCGGGCCGGAACACCCGCCCCCGGGTGTCGAACAGCAGCCGGGCCGCGTCGCCGAGGGCCGGCAGGTCATAGGCCGAGTGGTCCTGCAGCAGGATCGTGAGGTCGTGCTCGCGCACGGCCGTCAGGACGTCGTCGACGCGCGGGATGCTCGCCCCGTCCACGGACCACAGCCGCACATGCGGATCGTGGAAGGAGACCTCGGCCTCCCGCTCCCGCAGCAGCCGTGCCACCGGCACCGCCGGCGACTCCCGCTGGTCCGCCACGTCCGGCTTGTAGGTGACCCCGAGCAGCAGCACCCGGGAGCCGTGCAGCGGCCGGCCCGCGGTGTTGAGGAGGTCCTGGGCGCGGCGCACCACGTACTCCGGCATCCGCCGGTTGATCTCCTGGGCCAGCTCCACGAAGCGGAACTCGTAGCCGAGCGACGAACGCACCTTGTACGAGAGGTAGTTGGGGTCGATCGGGATGCAGTGCCCGCCGACGCCGGGAGAGGGCCGGAACGCCTGGAAGCCGAAGGGCTTGGTGCCGGCGCAGCGGATGGCGTCCCACAGGTCGACATGCAACTCGTGGCTGATCACGGCCAGTTCGTTGACCAGGGCGATGTTCACATGCCGGTAGGTGTTCTCCAGCAGCTTGGCCATCTCGGCCTCGCGTGTGCCCTTCGCCTGGACGACGGTGTCGACGAGCTTGCCGTAGAAGGCGACGGCGCGCGCCGCGCAGAACGGGGTGCAGCCGCCGACCACCTTGGGCGTGGTGCGCAGCCCGTGCGTGGTGTTGCCCGGGTCGATGCGCTCCGGTGAGAAGGCGAGCGCGATGTCCGAGCCGACCTTGAGCCCGGACTCCTCCAGCAGCGGCCGTACGACCTCCTCCGTGGTGCCCGGATAGGTGGTCGACTCCAGCACGACCAGCTGACCGGGCCGCAGTCGGCTCGCCACCGTGCGCACGGCGGACTTGACCGCGCTGAGATCGGGCCCGCCGTCCTCGCTGAGCGGGGTCGGCACGCAGATCACCACGGTCTGCGCACGGGCCAGACAGGCGTCGTCCGTGTACGCCGCGAAACCGGCGGCGCGCATCCGGCGGACGTCTTCGTCGGAGACGTCGTCGACATGGGAGTTCCCGGTGTTCAGCGCCTCGACGACCCGGGGGTCACGGTCGAGGCCGACGACTCTCAGGCCGATCGACGCCGCCTCACGGGCGAGCGGCAGTCCTACGTACCCGAGCCCGATCACCGCGAGTTCCACGCGATCGGGCGGTTCTGCTTCGCCGGGCGATTCGCTCTCTTCCCCGAGCGGTCCGGTCTGTTCGACCTGCATTGGGCTCACCCCGCATCAAGGCTGCCGAGGGTGCGGTACGCCTCACGGGTTGTGGCGGCGACACGCTTCCAGGTGCGGTCACGCGCGACCATCGCGCGGGCGGCTGCTCCCCACTCAGTGCGCCGGTTTCGACTGTAAAGGACTATTTCCAGCTCATCAGCCCAGGAATGTACTGATTCAGGCTTGATTAGCCGTCCGTTAACCTCCGGTTCGACCAATTCCCTCAGTGCGGCGACATCGCTCGCGGCCACCGGAACACCGCTCGCCATCGCCTCGACCGGCTTGAGCGGGGTCACCAGATGACAGACGCGTTCGTCGGTGCGCGGCACCGCGAACACATCCAACACGGCGTGAAAGTCCCGGACTTGAGCATGCGGCACCCGGCCGGTGAACAAGACCGTCCCGTCGTCCAGCCCCAGCCGCGCCGCCAATCGCTCCAGCGCGGGACGCTCCGGACCGTCCCCGACGATCAACAGCCGAAGCGGCACGCCACGCCGCCGCAGCTCATCACCCGCATGGAGCAATGTGCCGACCCCCTCGTGCGGGGTCAGCGTGCCGACCGTGCCCACGACGAACTCGTCCGCCGCGATGCCGAGCCGGGCGCGCACGGGCGCCCCGTCCGGCAGCGGGGCCAGGAAGTCGTCGGCCACCGCGTTGGGCGCGATCAGCACGCGCTCCTCCGGCACGCCCCGGCCCACGATCTCGGCCTTCATCGCCGCGCCCAGCGTCAGCACCAGATCGGCCTCCCGCATGCAGTACGTCTCCAGCGCACGTCGTGCCCGGTACGTCTCGTCGCCCCGGGTGCGCCCCGGTGCCTGCGTCAGCCAGGTCTCCTCCAGGAAGCCGCGCACCTCGTAGACCACCGGCAGCCCGAAGGTCTCCCGCAGAGCGAGCGCCACGCGCCCGTTGCCGTGGTCGCTCGCGGCGTGCAGCACGGCGGGACGCAGCCGCTGCACCAGTCGCGCCGCCAGTTCGGCATTGCGTGCCAGCGCCGCGGCCTGTCCGTACGGCAGCCATGGCGGCAGCAGCCGGTGCTGGGGCACCCCGCCCACGTGCTGCGTCGGGCGGGCGTCCAGTACGCCGGCCGTCACCGGGAACCCGATCCGCGTCACGACGTGCGGGTCCAGCCCCGCCGCCAGCTGGGCCTCGGCGAGCTTCTGTGTGCGCACCGTGTAGCCGGCGTGCCGGAACGGCAGCCCGCTGCCGACCAGATGGAGCACCCGGCCGGGCACCGGGCGGAACCGCCGGCCGGAGGGCGCCGGGACCCGCTCGGCGGACGGTGTGGCGACCGGCCCGGCGGCACGGGCACGCCGGGCCAGCCGCCGTTCCACCGGATGCAACCCGCGCCGGGCGGGGTCCGGCAGCAGGCGCACGGCGAGCAGGGCCGCCCGCAGCGGATCCTGGCGCAGTTCACCGACGGCGACCGAGGCGGCCAGACTCAGTGCAAGTGGAACATTCCTGGACATACCGTCAAGGTAGATCCAACGCCGATCAACGGCCCACCAACAGGCACCGTCCCCACGACACCGGCATCCGGCGCCCCGTAGGCGACCGAGCCATCACAACGGAGGCCAGATGAACGGCTGCGTACTCCATGTCGTCGGCACCCGGCCGAACTTCGTCAAGGCCGCGCCGGTCGTCGCCGCTCTCGGCACGGCGGGCTGTGACCAGGTGCTCGTCCACACCGGGCAGCACTACGACGAGCGGATGTCGGACATCTTCTTCCGGCAGCTCGGCCTGCCCGAACCCCACACCGACCTGGGCGTCGGCTCCGGCAGCCACGCCCGGCAGACCGCCGACCTCCTGGTGGCCCTGGAGGGCGAACTGACCGCCCGCGCACCCGCCCTGGTCACGGTGTACGGCGATGTGAACTCGACGCTGGCCGCCGCGCTGGTCGCCGCCAAGCTGGGAGTGCCGGTCGCACACGTCGAGGCGGGCCTGCGCAGCTTCGACATGACGATGCCGGAGGAGGTCAACCGGCGTCTGGTCGACCAACTGGCGGAGCTGCTGTTCGCCACGAGCCCCGAGGCCGTCGGTCATCTCGCCCGCGAGGGCGTCGCCGCCGAGCGGGTGCACCTCGTCGGGAACCCGATGATCGACACCCTGCTCACCCATATGGAGCAGTTCGACGCGGAGAGCGTCCGCGCGGCCCACGGGCTGCCCGAACGCTACGGCGTCATCACCCTGCACCGGCCCGCCAACGTGGACGACCCGGAGGCCGCCAAGGCGGCCGCCCGTGTCCTGGCCGAGGCCGCCCGTCATCTCGACCTCGTCGTACCGCTGCACCCGCGCGGCCGCGAGGCACTGCGCGCCGCGGGCCTCGCGGACGCCCCGGGCATCCATCTTTTCGACCCGCTCGGCTACGTCGAGTTCATGAGCCTGGTGCGCGGCGCCGCCGCGGTGATCACCGACTCCGGCGGCGTCCAGGAGGAGACGACCGTCCTCGGCGTCCCGTGCCTGACCCTGCGGACCACGACCGAACGCCCGGTCACCGTCACCCACGGCACCAACCGGCTGGTGCGGCACGGGGAGCTCGTGCCCGCGCTGCGCAAGCTGCTGGACGGCGGGGGAGCGGCGCCGGCGGAGGGACCGCCGCTGTGGGACGGCCGGGCCGGCGCCCGGATCGCCCGTGTGATCACCGGGTGGCTGGAGCGCCATGGCTGACGACACGCTCACCCACGACGGCACGCTCACCCGTCCGAGTACCGCCGCGCGACGGTACTGGGACGCCCGGCACGCCGACCACGACGAGCTCGCCTCGGGCGGGCACATCGGCCTCGACCGCCCCGGCAACGAGATCTTCTACGCCCAGCGGCTCGGCACCCTGCTCGAACTCGTCGGCGACCTGTCCAGCGCCGCCGCCCCCTTGTTCGTGCTCGACGCCGGCTGCGGCAAGGGGTACTTCGCCCGTGCCATGGCCCGCTGCGGCCACCGGGTCGACGCCTTCGACGCCAGCCCGACCGCCGTCGACCACGCCCGCGCCGAGGGCGGCGGCCCGCGCTACGCCGTCGGCACCCTCGACGAGTGGCGCAGTCCCTGGCCGTACGACATCGTCGTCTGCGTGGACGTCCTGTTCCATGTGCTGGACGACGAGGAGTGGGCGGCCGGCCTGCGCAACCTCGCCTCCCTCGTCCGCGTCGGCGGCCGGCTGATCGTCACCGACGAGGACACCGCCCACCGCACGCCCCGCGGCGCCTACATCGTGCACCGCCCGACCGCTGCCTACCGCGCCGAACTCGAGCCGCTCGGCCTGCGGCACACCCTCTTCAGGCCGTACGGCTTCCGGGAGAACCGGGTCGGCTTCCACGTCTTCACGAGGACCCGCTGATGCGTCTGACCGATCTGCTCCATCCGCACCTGGACGCCGTCACCACGGTGGTGGACGCGACCGGCGGCGGCCTGAGCCTCGAGCCCTACCTGCATCTGCCGCCGGGCGTCGCCCTGCGAGACGATGACGAACGGCCCATCGCCGACACGGAGTTGGCCCTTCTCTCCTACGGCCCCGACGCCGAGCTGCACGGCAGCGAGGACGCCTGCCGCGCCGTACTGGCACGGATGCGGCCCGGCGCGCGCGGACTGATCGTGTTCGGGCACGGCGGCTCAGAGCTGCCCTACCACCGGCTGCTGGACCATCTGGTGGCCCACCGCTGCCAGGTCCTGCGCGCGGCGCCGCTCGACTACGTCCATCTGCACGCGGGCGCGGTCATCGCCCGCACCGACGAACTCCTTCCGCCGCACGACTTCTTCGGCCGGCCCGTCCCGTCCGACGGTCACGCCACGGCGCTGCGGATCGCCGACGAGTACGTCTTCGCCGACCTCGCCTCCCGGTCGATGCGCGCCCGGCTGCTGGACCTCGAAACGGCAGCCGAGGAGGCGGAACGCATCCGGGAGGCATCCGGGCAGGACGGGCTCGCCGACAGGCTGGCCGCCGCCGTACGGGAGAAGGAGCAGCTCGCCGCCGCGCTGCGGGGCGCCCGGGACCGGGTCGATGTGCTGCAGGCGCGCGTGGCCATGCTGGAGGGCTCGACCTCGCTGCGGGTCGGAAAGGCCCTGGTGACGGCGGCGCGGTCGCCGAAGCGGGGCGCGTCTCGGCTGCCCGGGGAGCTGTACGGACTGTGGCGGGGCCGGCGTCGGGCCGCCGTACGGGTGGCCGACGGCGGGCCGAAGCCGCAGGCCGAGCCCGAAGCACCCGTCGACGACCGGTTCCACCTCGCCCATCGCGCCCTGACCGCGGCCCCCCGTGACCGCCTGGTCGTGGCCGGTGTGCTCACGCCCGCCACGGCGGAGGACTTCGCGGCGGACGTGGCGGTCAACCGTCTGCTGCCGCACGACGGGCGACTGCTCGTGCAGCGCACCGATCCGGACGTGCTGGTCGTGCAGCTCAGCGCCTGCACCGGTGAGGGACCGTGGTGGCTCACCGGCACCGGACTCGCCCCCGATCTCGACCGCACCCTCGCCGAACTGCTCGCCGAAACCCGGGCGTTGGGGCGGTCGGCGGTGCTGTGGCGGGACGGTCCCGCCTCCGCCGCACCGGGGCTCGCCCGGCTCGCCTGGGACGCCGTCGTCGACGCCGACACCGGAGTCCGGCTCGGTCGCCTCGATGCGGCCGCTCAGGGCAGGGAGCGGCTGCGCGAGGTGTTCCGGGCCGACAGCACCCGGGTACGGCTGTCGCGGCTCGCGCGGCTGACCGGCGCCCCGGATCCGCTGGACGAGCGGCGCGTCGCCGTGCTGGCCGCGCCCCGAGGCCGGACCGACATCGCCCGGCTCGTCGGCCAGGTACTCGGCCAACTGCACCGCCCGGCCGAGGTCGTCGTGCCCGATCCGGCGGGCCTCGACGAACTCACCGCCGCCGGAGTGACCGTACGCCGGGGACCGCCCCTGGCGCCCTGGGTCGCCGACTGGACGGACCTCACCGAGGACCGGCCGGACACCCTGCTGCTCGATCTGCTGTGCGCGCAGGAGTATTCCGGCGCCGACGCGGTGGGCCACACGCCGACCGCCGACGACTACCTCTTCGTACCGTCGCTGCGGCCCCTGCTGATGCGCCGGTCGCTGCACATGTCCGGTACGGAACCCGGCAGTTGGGCGGGGCAAGGGCATCGACTGTTCGCCGTGCGCGGGAAGGAGCCGTCATGAGCCGTACGCTGCGGGCGCTCGTCTACGGCGACGTCGACCTCAATCTCATCGACGGCTCCGCCGTGTGGGCGCAGTCCACGGTGCAGGCGCTGTCCCGGGCGGGCTGCCAGGCCCGGCTCGTTCTCAAGTCCCCGGTCCGCACGGGCCGGTTGACCGATCCGCTGGCCGAGCTGCCCGGCGTCACCCTGGTGCGTCCGCACGAGGAGCGGCTGCTGCCGGGCCTCGTCGACCGGCCCATGTCGCCGGTGCAGGCCTCGGAGGTGCTCGCCCGGCTCGACGAGGAGGACCCCTGCGACCTGCTGGTGCTGCGGGGCCGCCGGCTGGTCACCCGGATCGTGGCCGACGGCATGTTCGACGGACGGATCTGGGCCTACCTCACCGACATCCCGCAGTCCGCCGCCGAGATGACCGAGGCGGCCCGCGCGGACCTGGTGCGGATCGCCGAGGCCGCCGACCGGCTGCTGTGCCAGACCGAGGAGTTGCGCTGCTTCCTGGAGACCTGGGTGCCCGAGGCCTGCGGCAAGTGCGTGCTCAGCCCGCCCGCCGTACCCGAGCCGGGCTTCGAGGTGCCGGAGCGCGACGACCCGCACGATCCGCTGCGGCTCGTCTACACCGGCAAGTTCGCGCCCCGCTGGAACACCCTGCCCATGACGCGGCTGCCGCAGCTGCTCGCCGAGCGGGGCGTCCGCGCCGAACTGCACACCGTCGGCGACAAGATCCACGACGACCCGGGCCACCCCGACTTCCAGGCCGACATGGCGCGGGCGCTGGCCGCCACCCCCGGCGTCCAGCACCACGGCGGACAGCCCCGCGAGGAGGCCATGCGCATCGCCGCGGACTGCGACGTGGGCCTGGGCTGGCGGGACCCGGTGCTCGACGCCAGCCTCGAACTGTCCACCAAGGTTCTGGAGTTCGGCGCCCTCGGCCTGCCCGTGGTCCTCAACCGCACTCCGGCGCACGAGACGCTGCTCGGCACCGACTACCCGCTGTTCGTGCCCGGACACGCCGGACTCGACGATGCCGCCGACACCGTCGCCCGGGCCGTGCGTGAGCCGGAGGCCAGGCGTCTCGCGGCCGACCGGTGCCGCGACGCCGCCCGGCAGTACACGCTGGACGGAGCGGCCGCCCGCTGGCGCGCCCATCTCGACCGGGCCTTCCCCGCCGCGCCCTCCGGGGTGACGGCACGTCAGCGGCCCTTGCGCGTGGGTGTCGCCGGACACGATCTGAAGTTCCTCACCCGGCTGCTCGACCACTTCCGCGCACTGCCCGGCCTGGAGGTACGGGTCGACGCCTGGCCCGCACTGTCCCGGCACGACCCGGACGCCGGCCGTGAACTCGCGGACTGGGCGGACGTGGTGGTCGTCGAGTGGTGCGGCCCGGCCGCCGTCTGGTACAGCCGCCACAAGCGGCGCGGCAGCCGGCTGATCGTACGGCTGCACCGCTTCGAGCTGGACGCCCCCTGGCCCCGCCAGGTCGACATCGACGCCGTCGACCGGGTGGTGTGCGTCAGCCCGTACTACGCCCGCCGCACCCGCGAGCACACCGGCTGGCCCGAGTCGAAGGTCGTGGTCGTGCCGAACTGGGTCGACACCGACCAGCTCGACCGCCCCAAGGCACCGGGCGCCCATCACCGCCTCGGCATGATCGGCATCGCCCCCAGCCGCAAACGCCTCGATCTCGGCCTCGACGTACTGGAGGCGCTGCGCGCCGACGACCGGCGCTGGCATCTGTCGGTCAAGTCGAAGCCGCCCTGGGAGTACTGGTGGATCTGGAACAAGCCCGAGGAGCGTGCGCACTACGAAGGCGTGCTGCGCCGGATGCAGACCTCGCCGCTGCTCGAAGGGGCCGTCGTCTTCGACACGTTCGGACCGGACGTGGCGGGCTGGCTGCGACGGGTCGGGCATGTGCTGTCCACCAGCGACGACGAGAGCTTCCACCTCGCGCCCGCCGAGGGCATGGCCTCCGGCGCCGTACCGTCACTGCTGCCGTGGCCCGGCGCGGACGAGATCTACGACCGGCGGTGGATCCACGACCACCCCGAGGCGATGGCCGAGGCCATTGCCGCGCTGGGTGAGGAGGACTGGCGCTCCGCCGCCGAACTGGCCCGCACCCAGGTACGGGAGGGGTTCTCCCTGGACCGGGTCGCCGAGACCTGGACCGAGCTGCTGGTATCGGGCTGAGGCCCCGAGTCCCCGGAGCCGTCACGGCGTCCGGGGACTCGGGCGGGTCGCGAGAGTCAGGCCGCGACCTTCGCCGGCTGCGCGACCTGCCCGGCCGCCCGCTCGCCGAGCTGCTCCGTCGGGACCTTGGCGGTCTCGCGGGCGGACACCGCGGCCACGACCGGCGGCACGCACAGCGCCGCCGTGAACAGGGCCACCGAGAACCAGTCGTCGCCGTCCGGGCCCGCGATCTGCGCGGCGAAGGTGACCGCGAAACCGGCGACCGCGAAGCCGATCTGGGTGCCGATCGCCATGCCGGACAACCGGACCCGGGTGGAGAACATCTCGCCGTAGAAGGACGGCCACACACCGTTCGCGGCGCTGTAGACCACACCGAAGGCGACGATGCCCAGCAGCAGGATCAGCGGGTAGGAGCCGGTGGAGATCGCCCACAGGTAGAGGAACATCGTCACCGCGCTGCCGGCCGCGCCGATCAGATACACCGGTCGGCGGCCGATGCGGTCCGACAGGGTGGCCCACAGCGGGATCGCGCCGAGCGCCACCAGGTTGGCCAGCGCGCCCACCCACAGCATGGCGGACCTGTCCATCCCGACCGAGTCGCTGGTGGCGTACGACAGCGCCCACACCGTGAAGATCGTGCTGACCGAGGCGACCAGCGCACCCGCGATCACCCGCAGTACGTCCGCCCAGTGCTCCCGCATCAGCACCGCGAGCGGCAGCTTGACGACGCCCTCGGCGGCGGCCTGCTGCTCGAACGCCGGCGTCTCGTCCAGTGTGCGGCGGATGACATAGCCGACGACGGCGACCGCGACACTCATCCAGAACGGCACCCGCCAGCCCCACGACATCAGCTGCTCGTCGGGCAGCGCGGCAATGGGGATGAAGACCAGGGTGGCCAGCAGCTGCCCGCCCTGGGTGCCGCTCAGCGTGAAGCTGGTGAAGAAGCCGCGCCGGTGCGGTGGCGCGTGTTCCAGCGTCATCGAGTTCGCGCTGGCCTGCTCGCCCGCCGCCGAGATGCCCTGGAGCACGCGGCACAGCACCAGCAGGACGGGCGCGAGGGTGCCGACCTGGTCACGGGTGGGCAGACAGCCGATGAGGAACGTCGACACGCCCATCAGGATCAGCGTGAAGACCATGATCTTCTTACGGCCCACCCGGTCCCCGAAGTGTCCGAGGAACAGCGCGCCCACCGGACGGGCGGCGTACGCCACACCGAACGTGGCCAGCGACAGCAGGGTCGCCGTCGCCGGGTCGGACTCGTCGAAGAAGACCTCGGGGAAGATCAGCGCGGCCGCGCTGCCGTAGATGAAGAAGTCGTAGTACTCCAGGGCGCTGCCGATCCAGGCAGCCGTGGCCGCCTTCCTCGGCTGGCCGGCGGGGGTGTCGGGGACGGACACAGGGGTGCTCCTTCGAGGGAACTCCACCATAGGGGGAGTGAGTGGAGAGGAAGAGGCGCCGGATCCCTGGGGTGACGGGTCGGCCGCGCCGGGAGCTACCCGGCTAATTAACCCACTGGATAGTTAGTAGCGGATGGCCAGTGATGTTGCGCCGACGTTTCCCGGGTGTCAAGAGGTCGCGTCGAAGGATCTTGTCGCGGCGGGTGTGACGGTCAGTCCCCGGCCCGGGGTGCCGTCAGGTATGCGATCACCATGTCGCCGAGCATCGCGCGGTAGTGCTCGCGCCGGGCCGGGTCCACCAGGTCGCGGCCGAACAGGGCGCCGAACGTGTGCCGGTTGGACACCCGGAAGAAGCAGTAGGAGCTGATCATCGCGTGCAGGTCGACGGCGTCGACGTCGGCCGTGAACAGCCCGGACTCCCGGCCCGACGCCAGGATCCGGCGGATCACGTCCAGAGCCGGTGAGCCGATCTTGCCGAGCTTCTCGGAGGCGGCGATGTGCTCGGCGCCGTGGATGTTCTCGATGCTGACCAGGCGGATGAAGTCGGGGTGCTGCTCATGGTGGTCGAAGGTCAGCTCGGCCAGCCGGCGGATGGCCGCCACCGGGTCCAGGTGCTCGACGTCGAGCTGCTGCTCGGTCTCCCGGATGACGCCGTACGCCCGCTCGAGGACGGCCGTGAACAGTTGCTCCTTGCCGCCGAAGTAGTAGTAGATCATCCGCTTCGTGGTGCGGGTGCGGGCGGCGATCTCGTCCACGCGGGCGCCGTCGTAGCCGGCGCGGGCGAACTCCTGCGTCGCCACGTCGAGGATCTCGGCCTTGGTGCGGGCGGCGTCACGGATCCGCCCGTTCGCGCGTGCCGGCTCTTCGACGCTGGTCATCGGCTTCCTTCGGCGAGGGACGAGCGTGCCCGGATGGCCCGCCCGCGTGCCGGTGATTGTAGAAGCCCTTCCGGCAGGTGTGCCGGGTGAGGTCTTCCCAATCTCCCTTGCCGCCTGCTATGACTAACTCACCAGTTCGTACATTAGTGAGCCGCTCAGGAGGTCCCCCGGTGGCCAAGGACACCAAGGACTCGTATCTCGTCGGGCTGATCGGGTCCGGCATCGGCCCCTCGCTCAGCCCGGCGCTGCACGAGCGGGAGGCCGGCCGGCAGGGCCTGCGCTATCTGTACCGGCTCATCGACATCGACACCCTCGGCGTGCCGCCCGAGGCGGTGGGCGACCTGGTGCGGGCCGCCCGTGACCTGGGCTTCGACGGGCTCAACATCACCCACCCCTGCAAGCAGCTCGTCATCGGGCACCTGGACGCGCTCGCCCCGCAGGCCGAGGCGCTGGGCGCGGTCAACACCGTCGTCTTCGAGGACGGCCGGGCCGTCGGCCACAACACCGACGTCACCGGCTTCGCCGCGTCCTTCGCGCGCGGACTGCCCGACGTACCGCTGGAGCGGGTCGTGCAGCTGGGCGCCGGGGGCGCGGGCGCGGCCGTGGCGCACGCCATGCTGACCCTCGGCGCCGAGCGGGTCACGGTCGTCGACGCGCTCACCGACCGCGCCGCCGATCTCGCCGCCGCGCTGAACGGGCACTTCGGCGCCGGCCGCGCGGTCGCCGCCACCCCCGACGCGCTCCCCGCACTGCTCGGCCGGGCCGACGGCCTCGTGCACGCCACCCCCACCGGCATGGCCGCCCACCCCGGACTGCCCCTCGCGGCCGAGCTGCTCCACCCCGGGCTGTGGATCGCCGAGGTCGTCTACCGCCCGCTGGAGACCGAGTTGCTGCGCACCGCCCGCGCGATCGGCTGCGCCACCCTGGACGGGGGCGGGATGGCCGTCTTCCAGGCCGCCGACGCGTTCCGTCTGTTCACGGGCCGGGAGCCGGACAGCGCGCGCATGCTCGCGGACATCGCCGAACTGGCCGGAGCCGTAGGAACCCCCAGGTAGGAAGAGGTACCGGCATGCGTACATCCATCGCCACCGTCTCCCTCAGCGGATCCCTCACAGAGAAGCTCGCGGCCGCCTCCCGGGCCGGCTTCGACGGTGTGGAGATCTTCGAGAACGACCTGCTGGCCAGCCCGCTGACCCCGGAGGAGATCCGTGCGCGCTGCGCGGACCTGGGGCTGAGCATCGACCTCTACCAGCCGATGAGAGACATCGAGGCGGTGCCCGCCGACGAGTTCGCCCGCAATCTGCGCCGCGCCCGGCACAAGTTCGAGCTGATGCGCAGGCTCGGCGCGGACACCGTGCTCGTCTGCTCCAGCGTCCATCCGCTCGCCGCGGACGACGACGCGCTCGCCGCGTACCACCTGCGGCAACTCGCCGATCTGGCACAGGAGTCCGGCATCCGGGTGGCATACGAGGCGCTCGCCTGGGGACGGCACGTCAACACATACGCCCACGCCTGGCGCATCGTCGAGGCCGCCGACCACCCGGCGCTCGGCACCTGCCTGGACAGCTTCCACATCCTCTCCAGGAGTTCCGAACCCAAGGACCTCGAAGGCATCGCCGACATCCCCGGCGAGAAGATCTTCTTCCTGCAGCTCGCCGACGCCCCGCTGCTCGCGATGGACGTCCTGCAGTGGAGCCGCCACTACCGCTGCTTCCCCGGCCAGGGCGGCTTCGACGTCGCCGGGCTGGTACGCCACGTCCTGCACACCGGATACGACGGCCCGCTCTCCCTGGAGGTCTTCAACGACGTCTTCCGCCAGGCCGACGCCGGCCCGACGGCCGTGGACGCCCACCGTTCCCTGCTGGTCCTGCAGGAGACGGTCGGCGTCACCACCCCGCCGGAGCCCGTCGTCCCCACCGGCGTCGCCTTCGCCGAACTGGTGACACCCGACGCCGAACCGCTCTGCGCCGTACTCGGCGCCCTGGGCTTCACCCGCACCGCACGCCACCGCGGCAAGCCGGTCGACCTCTGGCAGCAGGGCGAGGCCCGCCTCCTGGTCAACACCTCCGGCGCCGCCCGCCGAAACGGCACCGGCCTCGCCGCGATCGGCCTGGAGTCACCGGACCCGACGGCCGCCGCCCGCCGCGCCGAGGCCCTGCTGGCCCCCGTCCTGCCCCGTCGCCGCGCCGCCGAGGACGCCCCGCTCGACGCGGTCGCCGCACCCGACGGCACGGAACTGTTCTTCTGCGCCACGGACCGCCCCGAACTGCCCAACTGGCGCGCCGACTTCGCGGAGGTCGAGCACGGGCCCGCGACCGCGGGCGTCCACCGCATCGACCACCTCGCCCTCACCCAGCCCTGGCACCACTACGACGAGGCCGCCCTCTTCCACCGCAGCGTCCTCGGCCTTCACGCCCAGGAGAGCGTCGACGTCGCCGACCCGTACGGCCTGCTGCGCAGCCGCGCCGTCACCAATACCGACGGCAGCGTCCGCATCGCCCTGAGCGTCGGCGCGGCGCCCACCGACGACACCGTGCACGCCCAGCACATCGCACTGGCCACGGACGACGTGGTCGCCGCCGCCCGCCGGTTCCGGGAGGCGGGCGGGCGCCTGCTGCCCATCCCCGCCAACTACCACGACGACCTGGCCGCACGGCACGGGTTCGCGGACGGCGAGCTGGAGACGTATCGCGAGCTCGGCATCCTCTACGACCGTGACGCGCACGGCGAGTTCCGGCACTGCTACACCATGACCGTGGGCCGCGTCTTCTTCGAGCTGGTGCAGCGGGACGGCTACCGGGGTTACGGCGCCCAGAACGCGCCTGTACGGCTGGCCGCGCAGCACATCGCGCGAGCGGTCATTGGCGGCTGACGGTGCGGGTCACACCGGCGACGACCGTGGTGGCCAGGATCCAGCCGATCAGGACGAGGGCGTACGCCAGGGCCTGTTGCCCGCCCTCCGGGGCGAAGGCCGGCTCCTGCCCGAAGGAGATCACCGGCAGCAGCAGGTCGAGGGTGTAGAAGACCGGGTTGAACTGCGGTGCCTCGTCCGCCTTCAGCGGGGGCGGGGCGTCCAGCGCGAACGCGACCGAGCCGACGGCGAGCAGCGACAGCAGCCAGCCGAGCGCCCGCATCGGCCGGAAGCCGTAGCCGACCGTCGCGTCCTGGACATGGCCCCACAGCCGGCCGTACCAGGGCAGGGTGGTGCGGTGGCGGCGCTGCTTGGCGAGCTGGACGAGACGGGCGGCGTGGTCGTCGCCGGTACGGCGGTAGGCGGCGGTCAACTGCTCGTATCCGTGCGGGTCGAACGTGTCCTCGTCCCGCTCCAGCATGGGCAGCCGCAGCTCGGGCGGCACATGCGGGGTGAGGGACGTGTAGGTGAGGTCGAGCAGGCGGACCTGGTCCGGGAGCATCTCCGGGTCCAGGTTGAGGTGTTCGATCTGCGAACTGCGCAGATTGAGCATGCCCTCGATCCGCGGGCCTCTGCGCAGCCACACCTCGCCGATGACACAGCTGCTCGCCCGCATCGCGGTGCCGCCGGGGTTGGACAGCCGGCTGTACAGCAGGTCGAGCCGGCCGGGTATGCGGGCCCCGCGCATGTCGATACGGCCGCGGGCACGCAGCCGTCGCCAGAGCACATTGGCGCCCACCTCGAGAGCATCCGCGTCGATGACGTTGCCGTCTGGGTTGCTGAGCTCGGCGTCCTCCAGGTCGAGCGACCCCGCGACAGTGGCGCCGTCCAGCCGGATCCGGCCTTGCACGCGCAGGTGACGGGCGCAAAGATCGTCGTCGATGGTGACCTGGTTGAGCTGAAGCACGGGCTCTGCCGCGTCCGTGGCGGTGATTTCGGCCTCGTCCAGGAACAGAGCTCCGGAGATCTGCGCTCCGCCGAGGCGCACCGGTCCACCGATCCGGCAGCGGGTCAGTCGCACGCTGCCGTCGACCCTGCTCCGCGCGGCCGCCAGGCCGGGCAGCACCGAGTCGCGCAGGCTGAGATAGTTGAGCTGGGCACCTGCCAGGCGAGGGGCCGCGTCGAAGCGGCAGTAGCCGAGGCGCACCACGCTGTCGACGGTCGCGTAGCGCAGGTCCAGTTCGCCGGTGATCCGGGCCCCCAGCACCTTCAGGGCCGCCACTTCGCCCGGTTCCCGGGGGCCGTTGAGGAGCAGCGCCCGCAACACGGCTGCCCGGACCGTCCGTTCAGGCGCGTCTTCCTCCCCCTCCGGGCGGAGGTCCACGGTCGTTCCCGTGGCGAAGGCCCGCCAAACTCGCTGTTCGGCCGGTGTCAGATCGTTGATCTCCATCGGCCACGACTCTGGCGGGCCCGCTCACGCAGTGTCAACCGGCTATGCCCGTACGTTCAGTTCCGCGACCACCGGCCGCCCATGCTCCATCGACAGCCGGCTCACCGTGCCCGTCGCCAGTTGGAAAAGGCGCCCGTCCGCCGGGGCCAGGCCCAGGCGGCGGGCCGTCACGACGCGCAGGAAGTGGCCGTGGGCGACGAGGATGACGTCGCCGTCGGCGAGCGCCGCCTCGACGCGGGACAAGACCCGGTCGGCGCGGGCCCCGACCTCGGCCGGTGACTCACCGGGGTGCTCGGCGGGGCCCGGTGCCACCCCGTCGGTCCACAGGTACCAGTCGGGGCGGGTGCGGTGTATCTCGACGGTGGTGACGCCCTCGTAGCGGCCGTAGTCCCATTCGTGCAGGTCGGGGTCGGGTACGGCCCCGGTCACGCCGGCCAGTTCGGCGGTGCGGACCGCGCGGCGCAGGGGGCTGGTGAGGGCGAGCGAGAAGGTCCGGCCGGACAGCAGGGGGGCGAGGGACTTGGCCTGTTCCTCGCCGTCCTGGGTGAGGGGCAGGTCGGTGAAGCTGGTGTGCTGCCCCGACCTGCTCCACGGCGTCTCACCGTGGCGGACCAGAAGGAGATCCCCCACGGCTCGCTACTCCTTCGACTCGACGGCGTGGCCGCCGAACTGGTTGCGCAGCGCCGCGATCATCTTCATCTGCGGGGAGTCGTCCTGGCGGGAGGCGAACCGGGCGAACAGTGACGCCGTGATGGCGGGCAGCGGCACCGCGTGGTCGATGGCCGCCTCGACGGTCCACCGGCCCTCGCCGGAGTCCTGCGCGAAGCCCTTCAGCTTCTTCAGGTGCTCGTCCTCGTCGAGGGCGTTCACCGCGAGGTCCAGCAGCCAGGAGCGGATGACCGTGCCCTGCTGCCAGGAGCGGTACACCTCGCGGACGTTGTCCACCGAGTTGACCTTCTCCAGCAGCTCCCAGCCCTCGGCGTAGGCCTGCATCATGGCGTACTCGATGCCGTTGTGGACCATCTTCGAGAAGTGCCCGGCGCCGACCCGGCCCGCGTGGACATAGCCGTACGGCCCCTCCGGCTTGAGCGCCTCGAAGATCGGCTTCAGCGGCTCCACGTGCTGCTTGTCGCCGCCGACCATCAGCGCGTAGCCGTTCTCCAGGCCCCACACACCGCCGGAGACGCCCGCGTCGACGAAGCCGATGCCCTTGATACCGAGTTCGGCGGCGTGCTTCTCGTCGTCCGTCCAGCGGGAGTTGCCGCCGTCGACCACCGTGTCGCCCGCGGACAGCAGGTCCTTGAGCTCGTCGACGACGCCCTGGGTGGCGGTGCCGGCCGGGACCATCACCCACACCGTGCGCGGCGCGTCGAGCTGCTGGACCAGCTCTTCGAGGCTCTTGACGTCGGAGACGTCGGGGTTGCGGTCGTAGCCGATGACGGTGTGGCCGGCGCGGCGGATCCGCTCGCGCATGTTGCCGCCCATCTTGCCGAGACCGATGAGACCGAGCTGCATGTCAGTTCACTTCCTTGAGTTCACGGTAAGCGGCCACGAGGGCGGCGGTGGAGGCATCCAGACCGGGGACTTCCGCGCCCTCGGTGAGCGCGGGTTCGACCCGCTTGGCGAGGACCTTGCCCAGTTCCACGCCCCACTGGTCGAAGGAGTCGATGTTCCAGATCGCGCCTTGCACGAACACCTTGTGTTCGTAGAGGGCGACCAGCTGGCCGAGGACCGACGGGGTCAGCTCGCGGGCGAGGATCGTGGTGGTGGGGTGGTTGCCGAGGAAGGTGCGGTGCGGGACCTGCTCCTCGGGCACGCCCTCCGCCCGCACCTCGTCCGCCGTCTTGCCGAAGGCGAGCGCCTGGCCCTGGGCGAAGAGGTTCGCCATCAACAGGTCGTGCTGCGCCTTGAGTTCGTCGCTCAACTCGGCGACCGGACGGGCGAAGCCGATCAGATCGGCCGGGATCAGCCGGGTGCCCTGGTGGATCAGCTGGTAGTAGGCGTGCTGCCCGTTGGTGCCGGGCGTGCCCCACACCACCGGTCCGGTCTCCCAGCCCACGGTGTGGCCGTCACGGTCCACCGACTTGCCGTTGGACTCCATGTCCAGCTGCTGCAGATACGCCGTGAACTTCGACAGGTAGTGCGAGTACGGCAGCACCGCATGGGACTCGGCGCCGAAGAAGTTGACGTACCAGATGCCCAACAGGCCCAGGATCAGCGGGGCGTTGGCCTCGGCGGGCGCGTTCCTGAAGTGCTCGTCGACGAGGTGGAAGCCGTCGAGCATCTCCCGGAAGCGCTCCGGGCCGATGGCGATCATCAGGGACAGACCGATCGCCGAGTCGTAGGAATACCGCCCGCCGACCCAGTCCCAGAACTCGAACATGTTGTCCGGGTCGATGCCGAAGGCGGACACCTTCTCGGCGTTGGTCGACAGCGCGACGAAGTGCCTGGCGACCGCCTTGTCCTCACCGCCGAGTCCGGCCAGCAGCCAGGAGCGGGCCGAGGTGGCGTTGGTGATCGTCTCGATCGTGGTGAATGTCTTGGACGCGACGATGAACAGGGTCTCCGCCGGGTCCAGGTCGCGGACCGCCTCGTGCAGGTCGGCGCCGTCCACGTTGGAGACGAACCGGAAGGTCAACTCCCGTGCCGTGAACGGGCGCAGCGCCTCGTACGCCATGGCCGGCCCGAGGTCGGAGCCGCCGATGCCGATGTTGACGACGTTGCGGATCCGGCGGCCGGTGTGGCCGGTCCACGCGCCGGAGCGGACGCGGTCGGCGAAGTCGCCCATCTTGTCGAGCACGGCGTGCACCTTGGGCACGACGTTCTCGCCGTCCACCTCGATCACCGCGTCCCGCGGCGCCCGCAGCGCGGTGTGCAGCACCGCCCGGTCCTCGGTCACGTTGATCTTCTCGCCGCGGAACATCGCGTCGCGCAGCCCGGACACATCGGTGGCGGCGGCCAGTTCGCGCAGCTGGGCGAGGGTCTCGTCGTTGATCAGGTGCTTGGAGTAGTCGATCCGCAGATCGCCCACGCGCACGACGTACCGCTCGGCGCGGGAGGGATCGGCCGCGAACAGCTCACGCAGCCGCGGGCGCTGGAGCACATCCGCGCGGTGGTCCTCCAGCGCGGCCCACTCGGGGCGCCGGGTGAGCTTGGGGGTCTCAGCCATGAGAGGACGTCTCCTTGGTCGCCTCGCCCCGCAGGGCGATGGCGTACATCTCGTCCGCGTCGAGGCGCCTGAGCTCCTCGGCGATGAGTTCGGAGGTGGTGCGGACCTTCAGCGCGAGGGTGCGCGACGGCTGGTCCGGCAGGGACAGCGTGGCCAGCGGTCCCTCGGGACGGTCGATGACGATCTCGCCGTTCTCGGTGCCCAGCCGCACGCCCGTGACGACCGGACCGGCGGTGACCACCCGCTCGGCGGTGACATGGAGGCGGGCCTCCAGCCAGCGGGCCAGCAGCTCGGCGGCCGGGTTGTCGGCCTCGGCCTCCACGGTCGCCGAGACGATCGGCACCCGGGCCTGGTCCAGGGCCGCGGCGAGCATGGAGCGCCAGGGGGTGAGCCTGGTCCAGGCGAGGTCGGTGTCGCCGGGCGCGTAGGAGCGGGCGCGCACCTCCAGGTCCGACAGCGGGGTCTCGGTGGTGTACAGATCGGTGATCCGGCGCTGGGCGAGCGCGCCCAGCGGGTCCTTGGAGGGGTTGTCCGGCGCGTCCACCGGCCACCACACGACGACCGGCGCGTCCGGCAGCAGCAGCGGCAGCACCACGGAGTCGGCGTGCTCGGACACCTCGCCGTACAGCCGCAGCACGACCGTCTCGCCGGTGCCGGCGTCGGCGCCCACCCGGACCTCGGCGTCGAGGTGCGAGCGGGTGCGGTCGCGCGGGGTGCGGGCGTGCCGCCTGATCACGACCAGGGTGCGTGCGGGGTGCTCGTGCGAGGCCTCCTCGGCCGCCTTGATCGAGTCGTAGGCGTTCTCCTCGTCCGTGACGATGACCATCGTCAGGACCATGCCCACGGCCGGCGTGCCGATCGCGCGGCGGCCCTGCACCAGCGCCTTGTTGATCTTGCTTGCCGTGGTGTCGCTCAGGTCGATCTTCATGGCCTGCGCCAGCTCCGTCCGTCTCGTGCGAGCATCTCGTCCGCTTCCTCGGGTCCCCAGCTCCCGGACGCGTACCGCGCCGGCCTGCCGTGCGTGTCCCAGTACTCCTCGATCGGGTCGAGGATCTTCCAGGACTCTTCCACTTCCTGGTGACGGGGGAACAAATTGGCGTCCCCGAGGAGGACATCCAGGATGAGCCGCTCGTACGCCTCCGGGCTGGACTCCGTGAACGACTCGCCGTAGGCGAAGTCCATCGTCACGTCCCGGATCTCCATCGACGTGCCCGGCACCTTCGAGCCGAACCGGACCGTCACGCCCTCGTCCGGCTGGACGCGGATGACGATCGCGTTCTGGCCGAGTTCCTCGGTGGCGGAGGAGTCGAACGGGGAGTGCGGCGCCCGCTGGAAGACGACGGCGATCTCCGTCACCCGCCGCCCGAGCCGTTTGCCGGTACGCAGGTAGAACGGCACGCCCGCCCAGCGCCGGTTGTCCACGTTCAGCCTGATGGCGGCGTAGGTGTCGGTCTTCGACCCCGGGTCGATGCCGTCCTCGTCGAGGTATCCGAGCACCTTCTCGCCGCCCTGCCAGGCGCCCGCGTACTGCCCGCGCACGGTGTGCTCGCCGAGCTCCTCCGGCAGCTTCACCGCCCTGAGGACCTTCAGTTTCTCGGTGAGCAGCGAGGCCGCGTCGAAGGCGGCCGGCTCCTCCATGGCGGTCAGTGCCATCAGCTGCAGGAGGTGGTTCTGGATGACGTCACGGGCCGACCCGATGCCGTCGTAGTAGCCCGCCCGGCCGCCGATGCCGATGTCCTCGGCCATCGTGATCTGCACATGGTCGACGTACGACCGGTTCCAGATCGGCTCGAACATCTGGTTCGCGAACCGCAGCGCCAGGATGTTCTGGACGGTCTCCTTGCCCAGGTAGTGGTCGATCCGGAAGACCTGCTCCGGGTCGAACACGTCGTGCACGATCGCGTTCAGCTCACGGGCGCTCGCGAGGTCCCGCCCGAACGGCTTCTCGATGACCGCCCGCCGCCAGGACCCCTCGGGGGCGTCCGCCAGGCCGTGCTTCTTGAGCTGCTGCACGACCTTGGGGAAGAACTTCGGCGGTACGGAGAGATAGAAGGCGTAGTTGCCGCTCGTGCCGCGCGCCTTGTCCAGCTCCTCGACCGTCTGGCGCAGCTGCTCGAAGGCCATGTCGTCGTCGAAGTCGCCGGGGATGAACCGCATGCCCTCGGAGAGCTGCTGCCAGACCTCCTCACGGAACTCCGTACGGGCGTGCTCGCGCACCGAGTCGTGCACGATCTGCGCGAAGTCCTCGTCCTCCCAGTCCCGGCGTGCGAAGCCGACCAGCGAGAAGCCCGGCGGCAGCATGCCGCGGTTGGCGAGGTCGTACACGGCCGGCATCAGCTTCTTGCGGGACAGGTCACCCGTGACCCCGAAGATCACGAGCCCGGACGGGCCGGCGATCCGGGGGAGCCTGCGGTCCCGGGTGTCGCGGAGCGGGTTGTCCCAGTCGGGGGTCTCCCGGTCGGAGGTCATTCTGCGTCAGCTCCCTTGCTGCCGAGCGACTTCTTGACGGCGTCCAACAGGTCCTGCCACGCCACCTCGAACTTGGCGACGCCCTCGTCCTCCAACCGGGTGACGACGTCGTCGTACGAGATCCCGAGCGCCTCCACCGCGGCCAGGTCGGCGCGGGCCTGTGCGTAGCCCCCGGTCACCGTGTCGCCGGTGATCTCGCCGTGGTCGGCGGTGGCGTTCAGCGTGGCCTCGGGCATCGTGTTGACGGTGCCGGGCGCGACCAGCTGGTCCACGTACAGGGTGTCCCTGTAGGCGGGGTCCTTGACGCCCGTGGACGCCCACAGCGGGCGCTGCTTGTTGGGCCGGGCGCC
This sequence comes from Streptomyces sp. NPDC056479, assembly GCF_042795335.1. Lineage (NCBI taxonomy): Bacteria > Bacillati > Actinomycetota > Actinomycetes > Kitasatosporales > Streptomycetaceae > Streptomyces > Streptomyces sp. NPDC056479. The sequence continues at coordinate 102,956 of NZ_JBHTRZ010000001.1, forward strand.
GGCGAGGGCCGTCCAGCGGTCACCGGAGAAGACTTCCTCGTACGCCTCGTAGGCGAGCCGCGCGTTCGCCAGCGCCGCCCGGCCCTTGAGCGCGAGGGCCTCGTCCGTACCGATCGCCGTCAGCCGCTTGTCGATCTCGGCGTCGACGCGGGAGACGAAGAAGGAGGCCACGGAGTGGATGTGGGAGAGGTCCAGGCCCTTGGCGGCGGCCTTCTCCAGACCGGCCAGGTAGGCGTCCATGACCTCGCGGTAGCGCTCCAGGGAGAAGATCAGCGTGACGTTGACGCTGATGCCCTGGGCGATGACCTCGGTGATGGCGGGGAGTCCCGCCCTGGTCGCCGGGATCTTGATCATCACGTTGGGCCGGTCGACCAGCCAGGCCAGCTGTCCGGCCTCGGCGACGGTGGCCGTCGTGTCGTGGGCGAGGCGCGGGTCGACCTCGATGGACACCCGGCCGTCCCGGCCGTCGGTGGCGTCGTACACCTGCCGCAGGATGTCGGCGGCGGCGCGGACGTCGGCGGTGGTCATCATGCGCACGGCCTCATCGACCGTGACGCCCCGCACCGCGAGGTCGGCGAGCTGCTCCTGGTAGCCCTCGCCGGAGCCGATGGCGGCCTGGAAGATGGACGGGTTGGTGGTGACGCCCACGACATTCCGGTCGGCGATCAGCTCGGCGAGGTTGCCGGACTCGATCCGCTTGCGCGAGAGGTCGTCCAGCCAGATCGAGACGCCCTCGTCGGCAAGTCGCTCGAGGATTCCCGCGGTTGGGGTCGCTTCGGTGGTCACAGTGATCATCTTCTTTCTGCGTTCGGATCAACCGCGGGCGGCGGCCAGGCCCGTAGTTGAATTCAATGCAGCCCTTGCGGCGGCGGCGACGTTCTCGGGGGTGAAGCCGTACTCGGCGAACAAGGTCTTGGCGTCGGCGGAGGCGCCGAAGTGCTCCAGGGAGACGATGCGCCCGGCGTCGCCCACGAACCGGTACCAGGTCAGCCCGATACCGGCCTCGACAGCGACCCGAGCCTTCACGGCCGGCGGCAGCACGCTCTCGCGGTACTCGCGCGGCTGCTGCTCGAACCACTCCACGGACGGCATCGACACCACCCGCGTGCCGATCCCCTCGCCCTCCAGCCGCTCGCGCGCGGCGACGGCGAGCTGGACCTCCGAGCCGGTGGCGATGAGGACCACGTCGGGAGTCTCGGTGGACGAGTCACGCAGGACGTAACCACCCTTCGCCGCATCCGAGTCGGGCGCGTACGTCGGCACGGCCTGGCGGGTCAGCGCGAGGCCGTGCGGGGCCGGGTCGGCGGAGTGCCGGCGCAGGATCTCGGCCCAGACGATCGCCGTCTCGTTGGCGTCGGCGGGGCGGACGATGTTCAGGCCCGGGATGGCGCGCAGCGAGGCCAGGTGCTCGACCGGCTGGTGGGTCGGACCGTCCTCACCGAGGCCGATGGAGTCGTGCGTCCAGACGTACGTCACCGGCAGCTGCATCAGGGCGGACATGCGCACGGCGTTGCGCATGTAGTCCGAGAAGACCAGGAAAGTGCCGCCGTAGACACGGGTGTTGCCGTGCAGGGCGATGCCGTTCATCTCGGCGGCCATCGAGAACTCGCGGATGCCGAAGTGGACGGTACGGCCGTACGGGTCGGCCTCGGGCAGCGGGTTGCCCTTCGGCAGGAACGAACTCGTCCTGTCGATGGTCGTGTTGTTCGACCCGGCGAGGTCGGCGGAGCCGCCCCACAGCTCGGGGAGGACGGGGCCGAGCGCCTGGAGCACCTTGCCGGACGCGGCGCGGGTGGCGACCGACTTGCCCTCCTCGAAGACCGGGATCGCGGACTCCCAGCCCTCGGGCAGCTGACCCGCGACGATCCGGTCGAACAGCCGGGCACGTTCGGGGCCGGCGGTGCGCCATGCTCCGAGCTGCTTGTCCCAGGCCGCGTGGGCCTCGGCGCCCCGGTCCAGGGCGCGGCGGGTGTGGGCGAGGACCTCGTCGGTGACCTCGAAGGACCGCTCGGGGTCGAATCCGAGGATGCGCTTGGTGGCGGCGATCTCGTCCGCGCCGAGCGCGGAGCCGTGCGAGGCCTCGGTGTTCTGGGCGTTGGGGGCGGGCCAGGCGATGATCGTGCGCATCGAGATGATCGAGGGGCGCTCGGTCTCGGCCTGCGCCGCCCTGAGCGCCGCGTACAGCGCGTGCACGTCGATGTCGCCGCCGAGGGCCGGCTCGATCCGCTGTACGTGCCAGCCGTACGCCTCGTAGCGCTTCAGCACGTCCTCGGAGAACGCGGTCGCGGTGTCGCCCTCGATGGAGATGTGGTTGTCGTCGTAGAGGAAGACGAGGTTGCCGAGCTTCTGGTGGCCGGCGAGGGAGGAGGCCTCGGCGGAGACGCCCTCCTCCAGATCGCCGTCGGAGACGATCGCCCAGATGGTGTGGTCGAACGGGGACTCGCCCTCGGGAGCCTCCGGGTCGAACAGACCGCGTTCGTAGCGGGCGGCCATCGCCATGCCGACGGCGTTGGCGACACCCTGGCCGAGCGGGCCGGTGGTGGTCTCCACGCCGGCGGTGTGGCCGTACTCGGGGTGCCCCGGCGTCTTCGAACCATGGGTCCGGAAGGCCTTGAGGTCGTCGAGCTCCAGCTCGTACCCGGCGAGGAAGAGCTGGGTGTAGAGGGTCAGCGACGTGTGGCCGGGGGACAGAACGAAACGATCCCGTCCGGTCCACTCAGGGTCGGCGGGATCGTGACGCATCACCTTTTGAAAGATCGTGTACGCGGCCGGGGCCAGGCTCATCGCGGTGCCCGGGTGGCCGTTGCCGACCTTCTGTACCGCATCCGCCGCCAACAGGCGCGCTGTGTCGACGGCACGCCGGTCCAGTTCGGTCCATTCGAAAGTGTCCGGTGTTTGCGTGCTCATCTTCAAGAAGTCCTCGATCGGAGCGAAGTGGCTGGTCCAACGCGTTCAAAAGTAAAAGTCTGACTTTTGAGAGGGAAGGTCGGTGTGTGTCAGGCTGTGGTGAAAGTGGGACACGGCGCAGCACGCGGCGCACGGCTGAGCGCGGGCCGTGCACGACTGAGACGGCATGAGACGGACATGGTGGACACAAGGGCCCAAGGCGGCCAGGCGATACGGACCTTTCCGTTCCCGGTCGATCTGAGCGTCCTCGGCGTCGGCATGCAGGTGGGCCGGATGGGCGCAGGCCGCACCTGGCACGCCGCCGAAGCACCCCTGGAGCGGGTCCACCGCATCGATTTCCATGTCGTGATGCTCTTCAGCGAGGGCCCCGTGCACCACATGATCGACTTCGCCGAGTACGAGGCGGGGGCCGGCGACCTGTTGTGGATCCGCCCCGGCCAGGTCCACCGCTTCTCCGGGACCGGCGGCTATCGGGGCACCGTCCTGACCATGCAGCCGGGTTTCCTGCCCCGCGCCACGGTCGAGGCCACCGGCCTCTACCGCTACGACCTCCCGCCCCTGCTCCACCCCGACGACGCGCAGCTCACCGCCCTCCGCTCGTCCCTCGCCCAACTCCAGCGCGAGTACGAGGACACGACGACCCTCCCCCTGAGCCTGCACACCGCGGTGCTGCGTCATTCACTGACCGCGTTCCTGCTGCGCCTGGCCCATCTCGCCGCTAGCTCGGCGGAGGCCGCGCGCCATCAGGGCGACACGACGTTCACCCTCTTCCGGGACGCGGTGGAGCAGGGCTTCGCCACCAATCACAGCGTCAGCGCCTACGCCGACCAACTCGGCTACTCCCGCCGCACCCTGGTGCGCGCGGTCCGCGCCGCGACCGGCGAGACGCCCAAGGGGTTCATCGACAAGCGGGTGATCCTGGAGGCCAAGCGGCTCCTCGCCCACACGGACCTGCCGATCGGCCGAGTCGGAGCGGCGGTCGGGTTCCCGGACGCCGCGAACTTCTCCAAGTTCTTCCATCAGCACACGGAGATGACGCCGGCGGCGTTTCGCGCCGAGTTGAGCTGACGCTCCCGCGCCCCTTCGGGGGCGTTGCGGCGAGGTCCCTTGACAGGGGGATCCCGTGCACCTACGAAACCGTCATGACAGCCAGCAATCAAGACAATGCGGACTCCACTTCCGTGTCCGTGCCGGATGCGGACGCCCCAGCGGCCGGGGCCACGGCCGTCCTCCTGGAACGCCTCGCCGAAAAGCTCGGCGGCCGCGCCTCCGTCACCGCCGTGTACGGCGAACCCGTCACCGTCGACGTCCTCACCGTCATCCCGGTCGCCAAGGTCGGCTTCGGCTTCGGCGGCGGCGCGGGACGCATGGTCGAGGGCGCCAAGGCCGGTGACGGCGGAGGCGGCGGGGGAGGGGTGGAGGCCAGGCCCCTCGGCTACATCGAGATCCGGGACGGCGCGGCGACGTACAAACCGATCCGGGACCCCTGGGGCGACATCGTGCTCCCCCTCGCCGCCCTCCTCCTGGGCACCGCCCTGCCGAAGGCCGTCCGTGCGCTGCGGCGCGGGCGCTGAGCGCGCCGATGCCCCGCGGCGGCGGCCTCGCGGGGCATCGGTCGAACTCGGCTGTCAGCGACCGAAGTTGAACCAGTTCACGTTCACGAAGTCCGCCGGCTGGCCGCTGGTGAAGGTGAGATAGACGTCGTGCGTGCCGGTCACCGCGCCGATGTTGGCGGGGATCGTCCGCCACGACTGCCAGCCGCCCGTGTTGCCCACCGCGAAACTGCCGACGGGCGCGTTGCCACGACTGTCCAGGCGCACCTCCACCAGACCGCTGACGCCGCCCGCCGCACCGCTCGCCACCCGGGCGACGAACTGAGTGGCCGTCGAGGAGCCGAAGTCGATGCCCCGGTACAGCGCCCAGTCGCCGTTGGCGAGTGCCGCGATGTTCTGGCCGCCGCCCGAGTCGGAGGTGGACTCGGTGCTCACGCCGCCCTGGCCGTCGTACGACTCGGCCTGGATGGCGCTGTAGGCGTCACGGTTGCCCGTCGGCGGGGGAGTCGTACCGCCGCCGCTGGACAACACCTGGACGTAGTCGACGACCATCGAGTGGCCGGGCACGGTCGCGCCGTCCGGGCCGCCGCCGAAGGCGTCGACGAAACCGCCGCCCATAGCCACGTTCAGGATGACGAAGAAGCCGTGGTTGGTGGCATTGGTCCAGGTCGTCGCATCGACCTGATCGGCCCGTACGGTGTGGTAGTTGATGTCGTCGACGTAGAAGCGGATCTGCTCCGGGCTCGTCGAGCGGTCCCATTCCATCGCGTAGGTGTGGAAGCCCGCCTGGCAGGTGGCGCCGGGACAGGCGCGGGAACCGCCGATGCCCGTCGTCTCGTTGCACGGCCCGCCCGGGCTTGTGCCGCAGTGCATCGTCGACCACACGGTGTTGAGGCCCTGGACGTTCTCCATGATGTCCAGCTCGCCGACGCTCGGCCAGTTCCAGTAGTTGCCGCGGTAGGGCGCGCCCAGCATCCAGAAGGCCGGCCAGTAGCCGCGGGCGGCCGCGCCGGTGACGTTCGGCATCTGGATGCGGGACTGGACGCGCAGCTTGCCGCCCGCCGGGGGCTGGAAGTCGGTGCGGTTGGTCTCGATGCGACCGGAGGTCCAGTTGCCGGACCCGTCGCGGCGCGGGGTGATGCGGAGGTTGCCACTGCCGTCGAGCGAGACGTTGTCCGCGCTGTTCGTCATCGTCTCGATCTCGCCGGTGCCCCAGTTGGCGGGGCCGCCGGGGTAGCCCTTGCCGGTCGCGTACTGCCAGTCGGAGGTGTTCACGCCGCTGCCCGCGGCGCCGTTGAAGTCGTCCAGGAAGACCTGGGTCCAACCTGACGGGGGCGTGGGCGCGGAGGCGTTCGCGGACGGGACGGCGACGATGGCGGCGGCCGCCGCCAGGCCGAGCGTGCCGAGCACGGCGACGAGCGCACGTCTGAGGGGTCGGCGTCTGCGGGGTATGCCGGAGGGTTCGCTCATGGGGGTGCTGCCTCTCGGTGTACGGAGTCGAGCCGGGAGTGTGGGGGGTGGGTGCGAGGACGCGTGCACGTTCCTCTGAGAGCGCTCTCAAGGTGTCGCCAATGTGCTCCCCGGCGTCCCGGTCGTCAAGAGGTGAAGCAGAGAAATCCCTTGCGCCACAGGTAAGTTCACCCTATGAATGCGTGGACGTGCCGGAGCGCTTCGTCCTGGAGAGAGAAGAGGCCTGACGCATGGAACTCGCCTTCACCGGCCCGGTGATCGAATGGCGCGGACCGGCGCCGTACTACTTCGTGCGGGTCCCGGACGAGGAGGCCGGCGACATCCGGGAGGTGGCGGCGATGGCCACCTACGGCTGGGGTGTGATCCCGGTTGAGGCCAGGGTAGGCGAAGTCGCTTTCGAGACGTCACTCTTCCCCAAGGACGGCGGCTACCTGCTGCCGCTGAAGAACGCGGTGCGCAAGCCGCAGGGGCTGCGCTCCGGTGACGAGGTGTCGGTGGAGATGACCATCCGTCTCTGATGTCACGCATGGGGACAGCACTCCCGGCCCAGATCAGCAGGCGGACGCGGGCGTCATTCTGCGGATCTGGGAGCCGGGGATCACCATCTGGTGATCGCTGCCCTGTGACGTACGAAGGAGCGTGGCGCGAGCGGGAACGTACGAGACGAGCTCACCGCAGACCGTTCCTCCCACCGTCGTCACCTTCACCAGATTGGTCGCAGGACTCTCGGTGTACGTCCAGGAGACGCCCAGCGCGGCGACCACCAGCAGCACACCTCCGGCGAATGCGGCCGCACTCAGGTGGAGCGCCCGGCGCACCCGGGTGGTCTCGACCCGTGTCCAGCGCCGGAGGGAGTTCCCGCCGAGCAGGAGCTGCTCGCCCGGCCGGCCGAACGAGGCTCGAACGGCGAGCAGCGACCCCACCACGAGGAGAAGGAAGGCGACGCCCAGGAGTGAGGTCGCGACGATCCGCCAGGACGAGGGCAACTGGGACAGGTCGTCGCGGCCCTTCAGGACCGTGACGACCGTCACCAGGGCGGTGAGGCCGAGGAGTCCGTTGCGCCATCCCTCCGCCTGCTTGCGGAGCATGTCGAGCTGGCAGAACTCGAGTTCTCTGGCCAGTTCTCCCCATCTGCGGACGACGCCGGGACTCAAGGGGTGCCTCCTGAACCGGACTTGAGCGTCCACTGTGCGCCGCATCCCTCGAAGAGCGTGTCCTCGGGTTGTTCGGCATGCGTGAAACCACATTCGCAGAACATCGTCTCCGCCCTCGCCGCTGCTTCCAGTTCTGCCTTGGAGCCCGTGCCGCGCCTGAACCAGGGGAACCCTTTCGAGCCGGCGATTCCCTTGGGGAACGTGGTGGACGTCGGGCCGTGGCAGCGTGGGCAGGCACCCGAGACGGTCACTCCGTCCTCGTCGACGCCGAACTGGAACTGATCGTCGACGGAACCCAGCGGGGCCTGGGCGTACTTGAGGTCCACATCGTGCGGAGGGCTGGTCATGACGTCTGCTCCTCGGTTGCGGCCACGATCGGGTGGCCTTCCGCGGTGGGTTGTTCCTCGTCGAGGGGCTCGACGCCGAGTTCGAACATGGTGGCGTACATCTCCAGTCGGCGCGTCACCCAGTCGTGGTCCGAGCCGAGCTCGCGCGCCAGCGCCTGAGCCCGATCCCGTGACACCGCGCCATGGAGGGCCGGTTCACGGCCGTTGAGTCCTTCGCTCAGCAGAATGAGGTCCCTCCAGACGGGAACCACATCGGGTGCCGCCGGCACGTCGACGACGACGCCGAACGCCTCGTAGCCACTCAGCATCTTCTGCACCGCCCGGACGCTCCGTCCGATGCGGGCGGCCATGACGACCAGCTCCAGAGGCTTGACAGGCTGGTCGGGGCGGGGCGTGGCGAGGTCCATGTCCGTGGACAGCGCGAGGAGGTCGTACGGTTCGGGCGCGATCGGCGCGACCGCCGCACGCTGCTCGTCGGTGAGGTCGGGAAGCATGGCACCCAGCGCGGCATAGGGGGCGAGGCGTTGGAGTGCCTCACCCAGGGTGAGGGCGGAATCGTGGGCGTAGCGGGCGAGGTGGAACGGTGTGATGGGGATCCATTCGGCCCGCAGCGGCAGGCCTGCGTCCAGGCCGGCAAGGTCGAGCATCAGTTGCGTCTCGGCTTCGGTGGGCTTGAGCGAAAGGGCTTCCGCCGGCAGGGCGGGTGCCTGTTTGCCGAGGTGATCGGCCTGGGTGGCCAGCCGTTGCAGAGACTCGTCCAGCGACTCGCCGAGCTCACCGGCCGCGAGGACAACGGTGGCCGCGGTCCACGCAATCGCCGGATCGAGACTGCCGATGAGCACCGCGATACGGTCCCGGTTGGGCAGGCCCACCCAGTGCCTCAGTGGTTCGAGATCCTCGGGGACCTGCATGCCGAACGCGGCCAGACGGTCCACCCGGGCGACGAACATCTCCCAGGGCTCCCAGTCCCGGTCCGAACCGAGCCCGGGAAGCTTGCCGCCCGGGGCATGGGCCAGGGCCAGGATGTCGATGGGGATGCCAGGTGTGGGCAACGGGGCGCCGTCGTCGGCGTCGACCGTGAGCAGCTTCAGGTCGGCCGCTTCCAAGGCCATGAGTGGATCTTTCGGTACATGAAGTTCCGGCAGTCGTGCGCCGACCTGTTCCGCGACGTAGCCGACCGACTCCAGGAGCTCGGCAGCGGTCGTCTTCTGGCGGGCGGCCTCGGCCAGAACGGACTGGAGACTCGGGCCCGGCTCCTCCGTGTCCGCGTTCCAGAGCTGATGCAGGAGATTCCAGTCCGTGGAGCTGAGCGCGGACGGCAGCAGTTCCTCCTCGGCCGGCAACCGGTAGCCGAGGAACTCCCAGGCCTTGAGCTCTTCCAGTACCTGCGGGCCCGAGAGCCCGAGGCGGTCCGCCAGGCGGGCGACGTGAATCGGCAGGACGTCTCTGGGCAGGCCGTTGACCGGCAGGCGGCGATTGCCCTCCAGTCCGATGACCAGCAGCGACACGTCCTTGGGCGTGGCCACGAGGTCGGCCAGACGGGCCAAGGGCACATCGGGCACTCTCAGGCCAAGGGGTTCATAGCGGCGACAGCGGTCGAGCAGCGCTCCCAGAGTCAGGCCGCTCTCGACCGACAGCGGCAGCAGTGCCGCTGCCGGGGGCCGCAACTCCGCCCGGCTCGGATCCGACCAGTCGTGCATCCACCGCACCAGCTCGTCGTCGCCGGGTTCGGGTACGAAGTCGAGGGCGGGGGTGCGGTCCGCCGTGACCGCCGGAATACGGACCTTCCTGCCAAGGATGGCGAACCGCCGCAGGTCCCGCAGAGTTTCGGCGACGGACCTTTTGGTGCGATGGGCGTGCTCGACCAACTCCGGTCCCACGCCCACCGCGTGATCGAGGAGGCTGCTGTCGCCCGGACGCGGAACGGGATACCCGGTGACATCCTCCGGAGGGACCATGTCCTCGCTGCGTTCGTCGCCGACACGCAAACCCTGACTGCGCAGGACCGCGAGCCGCCAAGGGGCCGTGCGTTCGTCGAACCGGTTACGCCTGTCGTCGGCGCTCCGAGGCAGCATGCCCCGGTCATCGACGAAGCAGCCGATGGCATCGAGTGAGGGTTCCGGCCAGTCGAACGTGGAAGTCCGGTACACGGGCAGAACGAGTCCGCGGCCGGCCAGTTCGGCGGCGACCGTCCGGGCCAACGCCGCGTCATGGGACTCCAGATCCCACAGCCAGCTGAGATCCAGGCCCTCCCAGCCCGGCAGGTCTGCCGCGGCCTGGCCTATCCGCTCGGCGGCCCATTCCTGGTCCCAGCTCAGCAGGCTGTTGCGGTTCACGCTCAGCTGCGGTGCGTGTGAGCCGGAAAGATTCACCACGTAACCGACGGTCTGCTGGGACGTGATGATGCCGTCGGCGAGTACGGCGCCCTGACCCGTGACCCACCACACGGGTCCCCTGGCGTTGAGCGGCCCTACCGGGTCGACCTCGTTTCCCGCAGGGTGTCGCAATTCCCCGGCGGGGCGGGTTTCGGGGCTGCCGTCCTCCTCGCGCAACACGAACTCGTACTCGCTCAGGCGCACCTGATGGCTCAGGACCCTCAGCGCCGACACCTGCTCCCCGTCGCCCTCGGGCTCGCTGAGCATCAGGCGGACGCGGGTGCCGCCCTCGCGCACGGGGTCGTCCTCGTCCTCGTACACCCGGATGCGAAAGAGACCGCTGCTGCTGGAGATGTCGACCACCAGAGCCTGCCGGGCGATCCGGCCGTCCGGATGGACCTCCCGGGTCACCAGGGTCACTTCGTCCGCGATCATGAAATAGCTGAGAACGCCGATGCCGAACCGGCTGTAGGGGTGCAGCCGGAGCCGAGGGTCCGCGCTCAGCCACCGGGCCTGTTCCTGCCGGAACGCACGGGTCTGGGAAAAGCGGCGGCCGGCACGACTGAACGTCTGCTCCAGTTGCGCGCGCCCCATGCCGACGCCATTGTCGCGGCACTCGATGAAGGCCCGGCCGGGACGTCCGTCGACCGTCGGCGTCCGGCCCTGCGTGACCTTGATCTGGCCGTTCCACGCGGAGGGTGCGCCGCCCTTGTGATCGTCGAGATAGCGCCAGCGCAGTTCACGGTAACGGCAGGCGTCGGCGGCGTTCTGGTAAAGCTCCCGCACGGCCAGGGATCGGTCGCCATACAACTGGTGACCCATCAGGAGCTCGCGTATCTCGTCCTGAGCCAGTGCGAAGCGCAGCAGGGGCACGGTGTAGAGACGTTCTTCCGTCTGTTTCTGGCGTGCCGGAACCAGGCCATGCGTGGTGATCCTCCGGGGCAGGCCCTCGACATGGTCGCCGCGCTGCTGTTCCTGGGCCCCGTGCAGGGACTGCAACACCATGTCCGCGCGCTGCGCGAGGTCCAGAATGCCTTCGTGCACGGCGGGATGCGGACACAGCATCTGAAGGTCGAGGTGGCCCCCCTCCACGGCCCACTCGAGCTGGTCGTGCAGGGACTGGACGACATCGGCGGGGACCACCGGGGCCGCCACGCCCACATGGTCCGGAAGCACATCGGGGAACTGCCGTACGTCGGCCGCCAGGAGACCGGCGAGCCGGACGACCCCCAGCACGCCCCACCAGCGCACCGAACAGCGTCCCTCGGCCGTCGTCAGAGCCGTGGGTGTCTGATCCAGGTGACGGCGGTACAGGTCGGCGTCCATCGGATCGTCGAAGAGAAACCGAAGGCTCTTCACCAACAACCAGTAGACCTCGTCGGCCTGGTGCTCCTGTTCCGGTCCGAGCAGGGCCCGGGCCAGCTGCCGGATCAGTTCTGCCCCACCCGGGTCGGGCGGCTCGACGAGTTGCTCGGCCACCCAGCGGTGGGCCAGCCACGCCGCCAGCGCCCGGAATGCCTCGGTCTCGCCACGCCGGGCATGTCCGCGAGCCTTGCGCAGGAGTTGGGCGTGGCTTTCGTGGATGTACTGGAGCTCGGTGCGTATGGCGACGCCGACATCCGCGGGCACCTGGTCGAGGTCGAACGGGTCGGCTTCAGCGAGTCGGCTGAGCTTGCGCGCCCACAGCGCCTCTCGCAGGAAGGGAAGCGCGGCCAGCAGACCGGTCTCCAGCGGGGAACGCTCGGGGGCACCGCGCAGGAGCTCCTTCATCACACGGCTCAGCGTCCGGGTGGGCAGACCACGGTCCTCCCAGGGGTCGTCGAAGCGACGCCGGTCCTTCAGGACGGAGACGGCGCACTCGTGCGCGAAATTGGCGATCCGCTCCCGCATGGCCGCGTCGGGACCCAAGTCGCCCGGTGCGGTGCTCCACAGCGGGGCGCGCTCCACCGCGCTGCGCCAACGCAGCGGAATCTCCGTTCCCTCGCACAGCTCCGGGAAGGCCGAGAGTTCTTCGTCCGCAGGTGCACAGCTCACGCTCGGCGTCTGCTGAAGGTTCGCCCTCTGCGCGTACTCGCTGGTGCGCTTCTTGACTCGGCGGACGATGCCCTTGAACGCGCGCTCGGGGGTGAACGGGTCCAGGACCTCGGTGAAGCCACGTGTGAAGAAGCTTCCCTCGCCGTCGTAGTGACACCGTTGTTTCCTGCCACAGCCCAGGAACAGGGCGAGCCGTTCGGACGGGGCGTGGACGGTGGACGCTCCCCAGTGGGCGTTCGCCTCGTCGTCCGGTCCGCCGTCCCGACAGGCGTCGACGACGTAGACCACCGACGGCGCCCGGCATCCGCTCAGGTAGGACGTGACGTCGACCGGGAGCAACGAGTCGAGCTGCGCCTGCGACCACTCCTGCCCCGGCGCGGGGGCGTGGGCGTCGGCCGGCACGAGGTAGTCGATGTCTCCGACGCGCACGCCGTGGCCCGTGAAGTAGATCAGCAGAAGATCGCAGTCCGTGGCCGCTGCTCGCTCGAGCGCGGTCGTGATGTCGTTCCTGCCCGCCGGACCGTCGTCCGGCCGCCCGAGCGTGACGACGTCGTACCCGGAGGCCACGACCTGTGTGTACATCGCGGCGAGGTCCTTCTCCACCACTTGGTCCAGCGAGGGAAACAGCGTGGTGGCGCGGGGCGTCGCGCCGACTCCGACGAGGAGTGCTGATCGTCTGATCGTCACTCGGGCACGCTAGCGGGGGGTGCGGCCCGGTCGTGGCCGTTTACGGAAATGTCAGGGTGAGGCGGAACATGCAACATCCACCGCAGGTGGGCGGCGTCCGGCGCCACTCCTTCCGCAGCCTTCCGGCGAGGGCGCCTATGCCCCCTTCTCCGGCCGCCACCCCAACCCCCGAGATATCCCCCGCGCCGCCAGCCGCACCGCCGGCACCAGCACCGGCACCTGCGCGTCGGCCTGCGGCACGACGACCGACACGGCGGCGACGAGCGCCCCGCCCGGACCGCGCACCGGCGCGGCGACCGACAGCGCGTCATCGGTGACCTGGCGGCTGCTCACCGCCACCCCCGTGCGGCGCACCTCGGCCAGCATGCGGCGCAGTTGGACCGGATCGGTCACGGTGTACGGAGTGAAGGAGGCGAGCGGCCCGGCGCAGTAGCGCTCCTGGAAGTCCGGCTCGCCGTGGGCGAGGAACGCGAGCCCGACGCCCGTGGCGTGCAGCGGCCAGCGCGCTCCGACCCGGATGTGCACCCCGACCGCCGACCGGCCGGACAGCCACTCGATATAGACGACCTCCGGCCCGTCCTGGACGGCCAACTGCACGTTTTCGTGCGTCGCTTCGTACAGGTCCTCCAGATACGGCAGCGCGATCTGCCGCAGCGCCGGCCCGCGCGGCGCGAGTGCCGCGAGCTCCCACAGCCGTAGCCCCACGTGATAGAGCCCGGAGTCGTCCCGCTCCAGCGCGCCCCACTCGGTGAGCGCGGCCACGAGCCGGTGCGCGGTGCTCAGGCTCAGCCCGGCGCGCCGGCTGATGTCCGTCAGACAGAGCGCCGGATGCTCCAGGTCGAAGGCCCCGAGCACCGACAGCAGCCGGTCGGGCGCGGAACGCGTCCCCCCGGCCGGCCGGGACGGTAGGGCCTCCGCGGTCATCGGCATCCCGTCACCCCAGCCCGGACTCGGCGACCCTCTGCAGCAACGCGTGCAGCTGCTCGCGCTCGGCGGCGTCTAGGGGCTGGACCAGCTCGTTGGTCACGCGCTGCCCGGCCTCGTCGGTGTCCCGCAGGAAGGCCCTGCCGTCCTCGGTCAGGACGATGATCCGGCTGCGGCGGTCGTCGGGGGAGGGGCGCCGCTCGGCGAAGCCCAGCTTCTCCAGGTCGTCGACCAGACCGACGATCGCGCTCGGGTCGTAGCCGAGCGAGGCGCTCAGCTCGCGCTGGAGCGCGCCGGGGGTGGTGGCGAGGAAGCGGAGCACCGCGTAGTGGCGCAGCCGCAGCCCCGACTCCTGGAGGAACGTGTTGAACAGCTGACCGGAGCGCAGGCCGAGGCGGTACAGCAGATAGCCGGTGTCCGCGTGCAGGCCTCGCATCCACGGCTCGTTGGCGTCGATCGATGCAGGGCCTGCGGTGTGCTGGGTGGTCTGCCGGCTGGCGATGGCGGGCTCCCTGGTCGAGGCCCCGGGGCGGGGCGGGCGTACGTACGGCTCCCAGCATGACGCAAGGACCGGGGCACAACAACTATTGACGTCAACAACTATTGTTCTTACCTTCTATCTCGAAGTCGGACCGCCACTCGAAGGGACCCGCCCGTGCCCAGCATCGATCTCACCGGCAAGGCCGCCGTCGTCACCGGCAGCGGCCGGGGCCTCGGCCTCGCCTACGCCCACGCCCTGGCCGCCCACGGCGCCTCCGTGGTCGTCAACGACGTCGACGAGGCCGTGGCGGAGGCGGCAGTGAAGTCCATCCGCGAGGCAGGCGGCACCGCCGTCGCCGAGGTCGTCCCGGTCGGCACGACCGAAGCCGCGGACCGGCTGGTCGGCCGCGCGGTCGAGGAGTTCGGGCGACTGGACGTCCTGGTCACCAACGCGGGCATCCTGCGCGACAAGGTCCTGTGGAAGATGACGGACGAGGACTTCGACGCGGTCGTCACCACCCACCTCAAGGGCAGCTTCACCTGTGCCCGCGCCGCCGCCGTCCGCATGCGCGAGCAGGGCGAGGGCGGATCCCTGATCCTGGTCGGCTCCCCGGCCGGGCAGCGCGGCAACTTCGGGCAGACGAACTACGCCGCCGCCAAGGCCGGCATCGCCGCTTTCGCCCGCACCTGGTCGATGGAGCTGGGCCGCGCGAACATCACCGTCAACGCGATCGTGCCGGTCGCCGCGACCGCGATGACCGAGACCATCCCCGCCTTCGCCCCCTACATCGAGGCGATGAGGAACGGCGAGCCGCTGCCCGACTTCCTGCGCAAGGGCGAGGGCTTCGGCACCCCGGAGGACTGCGCCGCCCTCGTGCCCTTCCTCGCATCCGCGGCGGCCCGCGGTGTGACCGGTCAGTGCATCGGCATCGGCGGCGACAAGGTGGCACTCTGGTCGCATCCGCAGGAGATCGCGGCGGCGTTCGCCGACGGCGGCTGGACCCCCGACACCCTGGCCGACGTCTGGCCCACCTCGGTCGGCGCCGAGCTGCAGTCGGTCGGCATTCCGGCGCCCAAGTTCCCGGAGGCGTGATGGCTCCCTCCATGAACCCCGACGAGCTGGTCGCGATCGACGTCCACACGCACGCGGAGGTCTCCTCCAAGGGCCACTCCTCCCTGGACGACGACCTGCACGACGCCTCCTCCGCCTACTTCAAGGTGGCGGGCAAGCGGAAGCCGACCTTGCAGGAGACCGCCGCCTACTACCGCGAGCGGAAGATGGCCGCCGTGATCTTCACGGTCGACGCCGAGTCCGCGACGGGCACGCCACCGGTCCCGAACGAGGAGGTCGCCGAGGCGGCCGCCGCCAACGCCGACGTCCTCATCCCCTTCGCGTCCATCGACCCGTTCCGGGGGAAGGCGGGGGTGAAGCAGGCCCGCCGCCTCGTCGAGGAGTACGGGGTACGGGGCTTCAAGTTCCACCCCAGCATCCAGGGCTTCTTCCCCAACGACCGCTCGGTGGCGTACGCCCTCTACGAGGTGATCGAGGAGACCGGCACGATCGCCCTCTTCCACACGGGCCAGACGGGCATCGGCGCGGGAGTGCCCGGAGGCGGCGGCATCCGCCTCAAGTACTCCAACCCCCTCCACGTGGACGACGTGGCGGCCGACTTCCCGCACTTGAAGATCATCCTGGCGCACCCGTCCTTCCCCTGGCAGGACGAGGCCCTCGCGGTGGCGACCCACAAGCCGGGCGTCCACATCGACCTCTCCGGCTGGTCGCCGAAGTACTTCCCGCCCCAACTGGTGCAGTACGCGAACACACTGCTGAAGGACAAGGTCCTCTTCGGCTCCGACTTCCCCGTCCTCACCCCCGACCGCTGGCTCGCCGACTTCGAGAAGCTGTCGATCAAGGACGAGGTCAAGCCGAAGATCCTCAAGGGGAACGCCGCCCGGCTGCTCGGGCTGACGAAACGTTAAGGGGCGTGACATGCGCAACGAGGGACTGGGGTCGTGGCCCGCACGCCGGGCCCGCAAGACACCCCACCGCACCGCCCTGATCCACGGCGGGACACCGACGTCGTACGCCACCCTGCACCAGCGCACCAACCGCCTGGCCCACGCCCTGCGCGACCGCGGCGTCCGTCGCGGCGACCGCATCGCATACCTGGGCCCGAACCACCCGTCCTACCTGGAGACCCTCTTCGCGGCCGGCACGCTCGGCGCGGTCTTCGTCCCCCTCAACACCCGTCTGGCCGGCCCCGAGATCGCCTACCAACTGGCCGACTCCGGAGCCAAGGCCCTGATCTACGGACCGTCGCACGCCGGACTGGTCGCGGGACTCCCCGGCCACACCGACGTCCGCACCTACCTCGAAGCGGGCCCCGACTACGAGGGGGCGCTGGCGTCGGCGTCCGACGAACCGATCGACGCCCCCGTCACCCCCGACGACACCTGCCTCATCATGTACACCTCGGGGACGACCGGCCGCCCCAAGGGCGCGATGCTCACCCACGGCAACATCACCTGGAACGCGCTCAACGTCCTCGTCGACACCGACCTGATCGCCGACGAACGCGCCCTGGTCTCGGCGCCGTTGTTCCACACGGCCGGCCTGAACATGCTGACGCTGCCTGTCCTCCTCAAGGGCGGCACCTGCGTGCTGGTCGAGGCCTTCGACCCGGACGTCACCTTCGACCTGATCGCGCGTCACGGCATCACCTTCATGTTCGGCGTACCGACCATGTTCGACCAGTTGGCCCGCCACCCCCGCTGGCCGAGCGCGGACCTGTCCTCCCTCCGCATCCTGACCTGCGGCGGCTCCCCGGTCCCGACCCCGCTGATCGCCGCCTACCAGCAGCGCGGCCTGACCTTCCTCCAGGGCTACGGCATGACGGAGGCGGCACCCGGAACCCTGTTCCTGGACGCCGAACACGCGGTGAGCAAGGCCGGTTCGGCGGGCGTACCGCACTTCTTCAGCGACGTGAGGGTGGTACGGCCGGACCTCACTCCCGTCGACGTCGAGGAGACCGGCGAGGTCGTGGTCCGCGGCCCCCATGTCATGCCCGGCTACTGGGGCCTGCCGGACGAGACCGCCGCGTCCTTCGCCGAGGGCTGGTTCCGCAGCGGGGACGCGGCCCGCGTCGACGAGGACGGCTACGTCTTCATCGTCGACCGCATCAAGGACATGATCATCTCCGGCGGCGAGAACATCTACCCCGCCGAGATCGAGGACCTCCTCCTCGCCCACCCCGACATCGTCGAGTGCGCGGTCATCGGCGTCCCCGACGACAAGTGGGGCGAGGTCCCGCGTGCGGTGGTCGTCGCGCGGGAGGGCGCCGCACTCGACCCCGACGAGGTACTCGCCTCCCTGTCCGGCCGCCTCGCCAAATACAAAATCCCCAAGTCGGTGGTCCTCGCGGACGAACTCCCGCGCACCGCCTCCGGAAAACTCCTCAAGTCCCGTGTCCGTACCCGATACGGCAACAGCGAAGGAACCGCATGAGCATCACCGTCAACGGCCTCGACGAACTGAAGAAGCTGGCCGGCAGCGACCTCGGCACCAGCGAGTGGATCGAGATCACCCAGGACCGCATCAACACGTTCGCCGACGCGACGGGCGACCACCAGTGGATCCACGTGGATCCGGACAAGGCTGCCGAGGGACCGTTCGGCGCGCCCATCGCCCACGGGTATCTGACCCTCTCCCTCTTCATCCCTTTGTTCACCGAGCTGTTGGACGTCCAGGGGGTGACGACGAAGGTCAACTATGGGCTGAACAAGGTGCGTTTTCCGGCTCCGGTGAAAGTCGGGTCGTGGATACGGCTCGTCGCGAAACTGGCGGAGGTGGAGGAGGTGCCGGGCGGCGTACAGATCGCCGTGGAAGGCACCATCGAGATCGAGGGCGGGGCCAAGCCGGCGGCCGTACTGACGAGTCTGTCGCGCTTCTACAGCTGAGGTGTTTCGTTACCCCGAAACGGTACCGATATCCCCCGGACGGAGGCATAGTTTGGTCACCAGTGGGTACTGACGACCCCGCGGCTGTACCGTGCTGTCAGAGTGTCCAGCCACTCACCTTCACCCTACCCTCCTGATCAGGGAATACCGTGACCGTTCGAACCAGAGCCACTGCCGGCACCGAGGTGCGGCCGTCGGCCGCCGAAGCTCACACCACCGCGCCGCGTCTCGACGCTCCGCACGACCCGAAGAGCGTCCGAGGCGTACGTCGCGCCCGCTCGTCCACGCAGACGCGCAAGGGGGCAGGGGTAACCTTCCAGTCGTCCATCTGAGGACAACCGCATACGCCGTCATGACCGGTCCGACCGTCCCGCTGCGGCAGCTCGTGCTGAAGGTGCACAGCAGATGCGATCTCGCCTGCCGGCACTGCTACATCTACGAGCATGCCGACCAGAGCTGGAGCTCGCGTCCCAGGGTTATCTCACAGGAAACGATCTCCTGGACCGCCCTCCGGCTGGCGGAGCATGCCAAGAAACATCAGCTCGCCTCCGTACAGGTCATTCTGCACGGAGGCGAGCCGCTGCTCGCCGGTCCAGCACGCTTACGGGCCGTCTGTGAGGCGCTGACCACCGCACTGCACGGCGTCTGCGACCTAGATCTGCGCATCCACACCAATGCCGTTCAGCTCGGCGAGCGCCATCTCGACCTCTTCGCCGAGTACGGCGTCCGGGTCGGCATCTCCCTCGACGGGGACCGGGCCGCAAACGACCGCCACCGGCTCTTCGCCAACGGCCGCAGCAGCCACGACAAGGTTCTCCGGGCCATCGCCCTGCTCGACCAGGACCGCTACCGCCACCTCTACGCCGGCATCCTGTGCACCATCGACGTGCGCAACGACCCCGTCGCCGTCTACGACGCCCTGGCCGCCCTGGGGCCCCCGCGCATCGACTTCCTCCTGCCCCACGCCACCTGGGACGAGCCGCCGCTGCGACCCGACGGCACCGGTACCCCGTATGCCAAGTGGCTCCTCGCCATCCATCGCCGCTGGAGCGAGCGGGGGCGCCCGATGCCGGTGCGGCTGTTCGACTCGATCGTCAGCACACTGGGCGGCGGTCCCGGCCTCACCGAGGCGATGGGGCTGGAAGCCGCCGACGTCGTAGTGGTCGAGACCGACGGCACCTACGAACAGGCCGACTCGCTGAAGACCGCCTACGACGGGGCGCCGGTCACCGGCAAGGACGTCTTCCAGCACACCCTCGACCAGGTGGCCCGCCATCCCGGCATCGCAGCCCGGCAGCACGGCCTGGACGACCTGTGCGCCGAGTGCCGCACCTGCCCCGTGGTGCGGTCCTGTGGCGGTGGACTTTTCGCCCACCGCTACCGGTCCGACGGCACCGGGTTCGACAACCCGTCCGTCTTCTGCGCGGATCTCAAGGAACTGATCCAGTCCATCGACGCCCGGACCGGCGCGAGCGCGACCCGTCCGATCGAAGGCTTCGACGCTCTCGCCGACGGCAGCGACGAGGGCCCCGGCGTACGGCAGTTGGCGAGGGTCCGGCAGGACATCACCCGTGGGCTCCTGACCGCCGTGCACGAGGAGATCGGGCCGGGCGCGGGCGAGGGGTGGGAGCGATCCTGGCAGCTCGCCCTCGACCTGGGGCGACGCGACGGCGCCCTGCTCGAACCGCTGCTGTCGCACCCGTACACCCGCACCTGGGCCGTGCGCTGCCTGGACGGCGCCGCCTCGCCCGCTCATCTGGCCTCCCTCGTGGCCGCCCTGGCGCTGCCGGCGGGGGCCGTGGAGAAGACGACGGTGCCGGTGCGTGCGGGAGTGGCGTATCTGCCGGGCCTGGGCAGCCTCCGGATGCAACTTCCTTTGCCCACAGCGAAATTGGCGGCGCATCACCTCGCCGGTCCGGACTGGGAGCCGCTGCACCGGGTCCGCGCCGACGGGCTGGACATCGCCCTGGACGACGCGGACCCCCATCGCGACTGCTTCGGCATCCCCGTCGGCGCACGGCTGACGGACGCGGAGAGCGAGCTCTGGCGCCATGTGCTGCCGCAGGCCTGGGCGTTGATCCGCGAGGCGCTGCCGGCCGTCGCCTCCGGGATGGCGGCGGGCGTGCGTGTGATCACTCCGCTGGCCGCCCCGCCGGATCCCGAACACTTCGTACCCGGCGGGGGATTCGGGGCGCTGGGCGTCCCTCTCGACCTCGTCCCGGAACGCGTCGCCGTGAACCTGGTGCGCGGTTTCCGGCTGGGCGTGCTGGACGCCCTGCTCGACGCGTGCGACCTGTACGACGAGTCGGACGCCCGCACCGGAGCGCTGCTCGGCGACACCTACGCGCGCGCCGCGACCGATGCTCTGAGGCCCGACGCCGAGGCGGCTCGCCGCACGCGCGCCCAGTGGGCGGAGCTGTCGGAGACCGGCTCGCTGACCGCGCTCGGCCGGCGGTTCGTCGACGGCATCGGGCGGAGCCTGTGACCGCCGCCTCGCTCGCCGAAGAACTCGTGGCACTTGGCCTGCGGCCCGGAGCCACCGTACTGGCCCACGCCTCCCTGCGCCGGGTCGGAGCCGGCGCCGATGCCACGCTGGCCGCTCTGCGCGCCGTCCTCGGACCCGAGGGCACGCTCGTCGTGCCGACGTTCACCGCGGGCAACTCCGACACCTCACCGGCGTACCGGGACCGCACCCGGAACATGACGACCGATCAAATCCGGGCACTGCACCGGCAGATGCCCCCCTTCGATCCGGACAGGACGCCCTCCCAGGGGATGGGGCGGCTGGCCGAGGCTGTTCGGCACGCCGAAGGGCGGGTGCGCAGCTCGCATCCGCAGACCTCGTTCGCCGCCGTGGGCGGGCGGGCTGAGGAACTGCTGACGGTGCACGACGAGAACTGCCATCTGGGTGAGCGCTCTCCGCTGAACCGGCTGTACGGGGCAAAGGCCCAGGTACTGCTCCTGGGCGTCGGCTTCGAGGTGTGCAGCGCCTTCCACCTCGCGGAGTACCGGGTCCCCGATCCGCCCCGGCGGACGTATCGCTGCGTGGTCCTGCGCGACGGGGTGCGCCGCTGGATGTCGTACGAGGACATCGACCTGGACGACGGTGACTTCGGTGCGCTGGGTGCCGACTTCGAGAAGGGCGACGCCGCCCGGCCCGACCCGGTCGTGCGCGGTGGGCGCGTCGGGGACACGCATGCCCGGCTCTTCCCGCTCGACGCGGCCGTGGAATTCGCCACCACTTGGCTGGCCGGAAATCGATCCCGCCGCCTTTTCACAGACCCGTCACAAAACGCTGCGAGGTTCCTACACTGAGTGTCCACCCCCCGCGGAGCCGGGGCACGGGGGGCGGGGGACGGGATCGGGGGATCGCGTGGAGCCGACGGAACCATGGGGGAATGCCGCTGCCCCCTATTTCTTTCTCAGTTACGCCCGAATGCCACAGGACGGGGCCGGTGCGGCGAACCCGGATCTGTGGGTTCACCGTCTCTTCGACCAACTATGCGAGCACATCAAGAACATGACGGCCCATTCGGGCGCGCCGGGATTCATGGACGGATCGATGCGCGTCGGGCAGATCTGGAGCAGTGAGCTCGGCGACTCGCTGGCCCGCTGCAGGGTGTTCGTGCCCTTGTACTCGCCGCGATACTTCATCAGCTCCTGGTGCGGCAGGGAGTGGGCCGCCTTCGGCAGCCGCGCGGCGCGCCACCGCGAGGCGGGACAACCAGGCGTCGCCAGCGCGGTGGTGCCCGCACTGTGGGCGCCGGTGCCCGATCACCGACTTCCCCCATGCGTCAGAGAGGTGCAGTACGCGCATCCCGAACTCGGCCAGCGCTACCGCACGTTCGGGCTGTACGGGCTGGCGAAGCTGAAAGCGTTCCGCAGCGACTACGAGAAGGCCGTCCTGCATCTGGCCCGGCGCATCGTCGACGTGGGCGACAACGTCGTCGTCGACCACGCCGACCGCGTCCAGCTGGACGCGGCCCCCGACGCCTTCGCGGCCACCCCCGCGACGACCTCGACCACCGGGCGCACGCTGCGGATCAGCGTGGCGGCCCCTTCCGCGAACCGGCTGCCCGAGGGACGCACCTCCGACTACTACGGTCCTTCGGCCGTCGACTGGAACCCGTACGAGCCCACCTCCGGCCGCCCCCTCGCCCAGGTCGCCGCCGACATCGCCGAGGGGCTGGCCTTCCGCCCCGACATACGCGAGTTCGACCACACCGCGGGTCCGGCCGAGGGGCCGGAGGTCGTGCTCCTCGACCGCTGGGTGCTGCGCGATCCCGAACGCCGCGCCGCGCTCGGCGAGTTCGACCGGAGTGATCTGCCGCCGACCGGCCTGGTGGTGCCGTGGAACGAGAACGATCCCGACAGTGACGAGGCCGAGTTCGAACTCGCCGCCCAGGCCGAGGCGACGCTGCCGCGCCGCATCCGGATCGGGCGGCAGGCCTGCAGACCCGCGGTCCGCGGCGTACCGGACCGCCAGGCCTTCGACAAGGTCCTCCCCGAAGTCGTGCACTGGGCGGAGGGCGAGTACCGCAAACGGGCCCAGCCCAGGCCGCCGGCCGGGAAGGGCACCGAGCGATTCCGGCTGTGCGGGAAGGACGACCAGGACAGCCGACCCCAGGGACACCGCCGGAACGCCGAGGAGGAAGACCGCGATGAGCAGCCTTGACGAACAGGACGGCCGGGCCGGCCGCATCGTCACGTTCTACTCGTACAAGGGCGGCACCGGCCGGACGATGGCCCTTGCCAACGTGGCGTGGATCCTGGCCGCCAACGGCAAACGGGTCCTCGCCGTGGACTGGGACCTCGAAGCGCCCGGACTGCACCGCTTCTACCACCCGTTCCTCGATCCGGCCACCGTCGGCGCCACCACCGGCGTCATCGACATGCTGAAGGAATACGCGTGGGCGGCCACCGGCGACTCAGACCTCGGTGACACCGACGAGCGGCCGCCGGACTGGCATCTGGACTACGCCCGCATCCAGCGCCACGCGGTCTCCCTGGACTGGCAGCACTTTCCCGAGCCCGGCACGCTCGATCTGGTCTCCGCGGGACGGCAGGACCGCGACTACTCGGGACTGGTGAGCACCTTCGACTGGGACCACTTCTACGACGACCTCGGCGGCGGACTCTTCTTCGACGCGCTGCGCGACGACATGCGGCAGAACTACGACTACGTCCTCATCGACAGCCGCACCGGTCTGTCCGACATAGCTGACATATGTACCGCCCATCTGCCCGACGTCCTCGTCGACTGCTTCACCCTCAGCGACCAGAGCATCGACGGCGCCGCGGCCGTCGCGTACGACATCCGCGACCGGTTCCGCAGCCGTCGTATCCGCATCCTGCCCGTCCCCATGCGCATCGACGAGGGCGAGAAGGAGAAGGCGGATGCCGGGCGCGCATTGGCCCGCGCCAAGTTCGACGGGTTCCCCTCCGGAATGACCGAGGACGAACTCACCCACTACTGGGGGTCGGTGGAAGTCCCCTACCGGCCTTACTACGCCTACGAGGAGACGCTGGCCACGTTCGGCGACGAGGCCGGCAACGCCACGTCCCTGCTGTCCGCCTTCGAGCGGCTCACCGGCATGATCAGCGAACAGGCCGTCATCTCCCTGCCGCGCATGCCCAAGGAACTGCGCGAGACCGTCACGGCGAAGTTCACCCGCCCCCGCCTCGCGCTCCCCGTCGACCTGCACCTCAGCTATGTGTCCGAGGACCGTATGTGGGCCGACTGGATCGCCATCCAGCTGTCCCGGGCGGGATTCAAGGTGTCGCGACGGTACGTCGGCTGCGAGGGGGACGGTGCCGAGAAGCCCGCCGACCGCACCGTCGTCGTCCTCTCACCGGCCTTCCAGCGCTCGGCACGGGCCCGTCAGGTGTGGGACGCGGCCACCGGCGGCGACCTCTCGGGACGCCGCCAGGTGGTTGCCGTACGGGTCGGCGACCTGCGCCCGTCGCCCACGTTCGGTGAGCGGCCCTCGGTCGACCTGGTGCGCACCGGCGAGAAGATCGCCACGTCCGCGCTGCTGCGTGCCCTCGGCAAGCCGACGCTGCCCGCCGAGCTGACCGATGAGACGGCGCTCAGGGACGCCCGCTTCCCGGACACCGTGCCCAAGTTCTGGAACGTCTCCCCTCGCAACTCCTCCTTCACCGGACGCAGCGCACTGCTGGAGAAACTCCGCGACGGACTCGGAAGCAGCAATTCGGCGGGCTCCCCGGCGCCGTGCGCCCTGTACGGGCTGGGCGGTGTCGGCAAGACGCAGATCGCGCTGGAGTACGTGCACCGCTTCGCCGCGGACTATGACCTGGTGTGGTGGATTCCGTCCGAGCAGAACGAACTGGTGGTCTCCGCCCTCACCGATCTCGCCCGCAGGCTGGGTCTGCGGGTCGGTGACGACGCCGCCCAGGCCGCCCAGGAGGTCTGTGACCATCTGCGCCAGTCGTCCTCGACGTTGCGCTGGCTGCTGGTGTTCGACAACGCCGACGAGCCGCAGGAGGTCAGCAAGCACTTCCCCGGCGGCACCGGGCATGTGCTGGTCACCTCCCGCAACCAGACCTGGCTGCATTTCGGCGAGGCCCTGGAGATCGACCCGTTCCTGCGCGAGGAGAGCATCGAGCATCTGCTGCGGCGGGCCGCCGACCTCACCACGGAGGACGCCGACCGGGTCGCCGCCGCCGTGGGTGACCTGCCCCTCGCCCTCGACCAGGCCGGCGCCTGGCTGGCCGAGACCGCCACGCCGGTCGACACCTATCTGGCCGAACTGGAGCAGCAGGCGGCGCGGGTGCTGTCGCTCAGCCAGCCCGCGAACTACCCCGAGCCGGTAGGCGCCACCTGGAACGTGTCCATCGAGCGGCTGACGGAACGCTCCCCGGCCGCCGTTCGGCTGCTTCAGCTGTGCGCCTTCTTCGCCGCCGAACCCATCTCCATGGAGCTGCTGTACGGCGACGAGATGACGAGCGTCCTGTCCGAGCTCGACCCCTCGCTCCAGGAGAAGATGGTGCTCGGGAGGGTGATCCGGGAGATCGGCCGGTTCGCCCTCGCCAAGGTGGACCGGGCCACCGAGTCGATCCAGGTGCACCGGCTGGTGCAGGCGGTGATCCGCTCCCAGCTCACCCCACGGGAGCAGGAGGACGCCCAGCATGTCGTGCACCGCATCCTGGCCGGCGCGCGTCCCTCGGGCGAGGAACCCATCGACGACCCGAAGAACCAGCCCATCTTCGCCGCGATCTGGCCGCACCTGGAGGCCTCCGAGGCAAGTACCTGTGACGAGCCGAAGACCCGGCAACTGCTCATAGACCGCGTCCGCTACCTGTGGAAGCGCGGCGACCTGAACGCCGCGCTCGCCTTCGGCGACGGCCTGCGGGAGCTGTGGAAGCAGCAGCTGACCGACAGCCGTGACCGGATCGCCGAGCTCGAGGTGCAAGGGCCCGGCCGGCAGGCGCCCGCGCCGGCCGGCGCAGTCGATCCGCGGGCCCCGCGCACCCTCGACGAGGAGCGCCGGTACGCGACGGAACTCCAGACCCAGCTGCTGCACCTGCGGTTCCACATCGCCAACGTGCTGCGCTCGCTCGGCAAGTACGTGGAGGCGGAGGAGCTCGGCTCCGACACCCTCACCCAGCAGCGCGACCTGCTGCAGCTGGGCCATCCGCACATCATGATGACGGCCAGCGGACTCGCCACCGACCTGGGCAGCATCGGCCGGTTCGAGGACGCCCTGGAGCTGGCGACCGAGGCGTACAACGGTTTCCGGGAGTATTTCGGCGAGGATCACTCGCGCACCCTCAGCGCCAACAACAACCGTGCCGTGTGCCTGCGACTCCTCGGCCGCTACACCGAGGCCCGCGATGTCGACCAGGAGATCTACGATCTGCGGCGCAACGACCTGGGCGCCGCCCATCCGCACACCCTGATCAGCATCACCAACCTGGGCCGCGATCTGCGCGAGACCGGTGAGTACGAGGCGTCCATCTCGTTGCTGAGCAGCAGCTACGAGTCGTACAAGCGACTGTTCGGCGAAGCGAGCCCGGACACCCTGCGCAGTGCCAAGAGCCTCGCCGTCTCGCAGCGCAAGGCGGGGCGGGTGGACGAGGCTCGGGCGCTCACCCAGCAGACCCGGGAGCACTACCGGCTGCGCGACACGCCCGCGTCCACCCCCGACGTGCTGGACTGCACCCTGAACTACGCCACCGACCTGTACGCCACCGGAGCGCGCGAGGAGGCCCTGACGCTGGCTCAGGACATCGTGCGGCAGTACCGCACGGCGCCCGGCGAGCGGCATCCGGCGACGCTCGCCGCCGTCAACAACCTCGGGATCTTCCTGCGTGGTTCCGGCGAGGTGAGCAGGGCGCGGGCGCTGCTGGAGAAGAACTTCGACATCCTGCGCGAGGCGCTCGGCGAAGGCCACCCCTATACGCTCGCCTGTGCCGTCAACCTCGCCAATGTGCTGGCGGAGCTGAACGAGCTGCGCCAGGCGGAAGGTCTGGAGCGGATGGCGGTGGCCGGCTTCCAGGAGACCCTCGGCCACGAGCACCCGGACACCATCGTCTCGCGCGCCAACCTGGGCGTGACCTTGCGGGCTCTGGAGCGTATCCCCGAGGCCGAGCAGCTCAAGAAGAGCAGCCACGACGAGTTCGTCCGACTGCTCGGGGAGAACCATCCGCACACGGTGAGCGTCCGCGAGGGCAAGCGCATCCACCGGGACCTGGAGCCGCCGGCCGTGTGAGGGGTGCGGGAGTCAGACGGGGTCGGCCGTCAGCCGCGAGCGTCCTCCCAACAACCAGGTGACGACGTCCGGCAGTACCCGGATCGACGCGAAGTGCGCCTCCTCGGGGTGCAGCACGGCCCGGCCGCCCGGAATGCGCTCGGCCAGCCACCTGGTGTGGCTGGCCGGCGAGAAGCCGTCCCGTTCGCCGTGCCACAACAGGACGGGTACGGAGATGTCGGCCGGCGAGAAGCCCCACGGGCCGCAGAAGGACAGCGCGTCGTCCACCCAGCCGTCCGCGGACACGCTGAACGCCTCCCGGTAGTTGCGCAGCAGCATCGCGCGGATCGCCGCGTCGGCGACCACCCGCAGATCGGACTCGGTCAGCTCCCAGCGCAGTTGTGCCAGCAGCTTTCCAGGATCCGACCGAATGTCGACTGAACGTTTTCGCAGACTGTCCGCGAGCTGATCGGGTCCGTCCAGGGCCTTGGTGTACTCGTTGACGTTGGAGGCCGCCATCCCCGCGAACCAGTCCAGCCCGTCCGCGTCCCGCGGGGCGAGGCTGACCAGGACGGCGGCCCGGGTCACCCGGTGCGGCAGCAGCGCGGCACAGGCAAGGGCGTGCGGACCGCCGCCGGAGCGGCCCACCACGGCGAAGCGCTCGACGCCGAGGGCGTCCGCGATGGCGGCGACATCGGCGGAGACATGGGCAACCTGACGCCCCGGGAGACGGTCCGAGGGGCCGTAGCCCGGGCGGTCGTAGGTGATGAGCCGGACCTGTTGGTGGTAGAGCAGCATCGGCCGGGGTGCCGGACCGAGCCGGCTGCCGGGCGTGCCGTGCAGCAGGAACACCGGTGAGCCGCCGGGATCTCCGCTGATCTCGACGGCTAATCGGCGCCCGTCCCCCGTGTACACGTCCTTGAGCATGCGCGGCCCCCTTCCGAAGCCCCCGCCCGCTGCGGCATGCCGTGTGGTCGTGCCACGGCCATTCCCCATCGTGCCCCACATCATCCCGGTGTGCGGTTGTTTCCGGCTTCTGGCGGGTCAATGGCCAAGAGGTGGCGGGGACTTGTCGGATCGGTACGAGAGATGAGGGCCGCGGTGACCGTTCTCTGCGGTCGCCGCGGCCCTCACACGACTACTCGGTCAGCTGGTGACCTGCTGGTACGAGTACACGGCCGTCGCCACCGCGCACACCCCCGGCGGAATCATCTCCACCCGCAGCGTCCCGCTGTTCACGTCATGGTCGACCCCCTCCGTCTCGAACGCCCCCGTGCACACGCTCCGTTGCGGCAGCGCGAACAGGGCCTTCACCGAGCCGGTGATCGGCTGGCCGTCGACCTTGCGGGGCAGGTCCACCTGGAGGAGCGGGCGGAGCTCGGGGAAGAGGGTGGCCGAGGCGTCGTTCGAGGCGCACAGCAGGCGGGTGTCCGTCACGAAGTCGCAGCCCTGGATGTCGCGTACGGGCTTGTCCAGGGTGATCTGCCAGGCCTCCTTCAGGTCGCCGCCGGTCTGGGGCGTGGACGGGTTGAGCAGGGGCGCGGGGAAGACCTGGAGTCTTCGCTGCTCGCCCCATTCGCCCGACACCAGCCACTGGCCGTCGGGCGAGACGGTGGCGAAGGAGTTGTTCAGTTTCTCGCCCGGGTTGAGCTGGTGGACGTACTCGTAGCGCTTCCCGGACGGGGTCGTCACCGCGAACATCTTGGACGTGGCCGTGTCCGGGCCCTGGTAGGCGTCGAAGGTGTGGCCGCGGGCGATGTCGGGGTCGCCGACGTGGTTCCAGCCCTTGAACCGCAGGTCCAGCGGGATGTCGGTCATGCCCCGGTACAGGAGGGAGCCGTCCGCCCGGGTCGCGAGGCCCTGCCCGCCGCCCAGGGTGTCGGTGTACGCCGTGCCGGTCTCCGCCCAGCCCGGGTCACCGGCGGCCGACGCCGTGCCCGCGGCGCCCAGTGTGAAGGCGCTCAATAAGGCGGTCACGGCGGTCAGTTGACGCTTCATCAGACTCAGGCTCCTGCCACGTCGACGAATACGGGGTTCGAATAGAACCACGTATCCGTCCACGGGTCACCGTCTCCGGGCGCGTGCGGGATCGGCCCGTGCGGGTCGACCGAGGCGCCGAGGTAGCCCGTGCCGTTGCGGTTGCCGTCGCTGCCGCGCAGTCGGACGTAGAAGGACTCGCTCCCGGCGGTCAGCGGGATCCGCAGGGTGTACGTCCCCTTGCGGCCGGACACGTCCTTCGTCGCCACGACCTTGGTGTCCGGCGCCTGCCAGGAGTCCCGGTCCGCCACCGGGCCGCGCACCGTGCCCCGGATGACGTCGACGTGCGCCAACTCCGGCAGGATGCCCTGGGCGTTGGGGCGGGAGGCCGAAGTGACCGTGACGTTCAGGGTGATCCGCTCGCCCTTGCGTACGCGCAGCCGTCCGCCCAGCGTCACGCCCCTGCCGTGGTCGCAGTCCCGCTTGACGCGTACGTCGAGGCCGTCCAGCAGATGCCCATGGTCCAGCCAGACCCGGCCCGCGCGCAGGCCCGCCATCACCGCGCGGTAGCCGTAGCGGGTCACGCCGACGTGGGTGCGGCTGAACTGGCCAGGCCAGAAGTCACTGCCCGGCTGCGGGGTGTCGGTGTTCACCGGGTCGGGCAGCTTGCCGGTGTTGTCGAAGTTCTGGCCCGCCGGCCAGTCGCCGTTCCGCCAGGTGTCGAAGACGATGCGGTGGGCGTCGGAGTTCGTGGTGATCGAGAACAGGCGGCCCTCCGCCAGCATCGAGTCCCACAGGCCGCCGACCGTCGCGGTCGCCCAGTCGAAGCCGCCGTACGTCAGATACGCCTGTGCCGGGTAGCCCGGCCAGGACTGCGCCGACGGCTTGTTCTCGTACTCGCCGCGCATCGAGGTCGCCCCGCGCCAGCCGGGGATGGCCGCGCCCTGGGCGCCCGGCGCGCCCTCCATGCCGATCATGATCTCGGGGGCCGCGTCCCGCCAGTTGCGCATCTCGTGCGGGGAGTCGATGCCCAGGCGCAGCGGGTGGTTGGCGAGGACCAGGACGTCGTCCACGTAGCCCCTGCGGCGCTGCTCGGCCAGCCACTTGATGGCCTTGACCGCGTGGGCCTCGTTGCGGGCCGTGTCCGCGGCCCCCGGGGCTCCCTCGGTGTAGCCGAGCAGCTTGCCGTCGTAGGCGTTCTCGAACTGGGTGAGCAGGTCCACCTCGTGGCGGCCGGGCGCCGCGAAGACCGTGCAGTGCTCGGCGGCCGGGATGTACCACTCCAAGCCCTGGAAGATGAGCTGGCGCGGGTTCTCGGCGCGGGCCCTGAGGATCTCCCGGTGCTCCAGCGGGGCACCGTACTTGGCGTGCCCGAAGTTGGAGTGCTCGGTGAACACCATCCAGTCCAGCCCGTACTTGGCGCCCGCGGCGGCCAGTTGGGAGAACGTGTACTTGGCGTCGTGGCTGTAGACGGTGTGGATGTGGTGGTCGCCGACGAGGTAGGCGACGCGGGGGTCGTCCCCGCCGAGACGGCGGTCGGATGCGGCCGATGCCGGTGCCGCCATCGCGGGCACGGCCGCGCCGCCCAGCGCGAACGCGGCGCCGAACAGGCCCGCGCGGCGCAGGAGTCCGCGTCGGGAGACGCCCTGCGGGTCGAGGTCGGCGGGGGAGACGGACGGGTCGGCCCAGGTGGGCAGCTGCTGCTCGGTCATGGTGATCCTCGGCAGGGGGGTCAGTGAGTCATGAAGGAGGTGACGGGCAGCGCCCGTTCGACGACACGGACGTCGCCGAGGCGGCCGTACATGATCTGGTCGATCCGGCCGCCGTACTCGTAGCCGCCGAGCAGCCACGGCAGGCCGACCGAGGTGAGGCCGATCGCGGTGGCGTGCGGGTTGCGGGCCACGGGGGAGCCCTGGACGTACATCGTGGTGTGCCGGCCGTCGTTGACGACGGCGACGTGCCACCACGTCTCCCGCGCCGTCTCGTCGCCCCAGTTGGTGGCGATTCCCTGCTGGTTGAGCGGCCGGACCGCCCACTGCGGGCCGGGCCCGTCGGAGAGGGACAGCGTGGCGAGCGGCTCGTCGGGGTCGCCCTCCGTCTTGCCGGCGGCGCCGCCCGTGCCGGTACGGCTGATCAGGCCGCCCCAGGCGTTGTGCGAGGCGTCCCAGTCGGCGGGGAGCCGGTAGAAGGCCTCAATGGTGTAACCGCTTCTGAAGGTCGCCGAGTTGAGCGGGGCGCCGTCGACCGTGCGCAGATACGCGCCCCGCAGCGGGGACTTGAAGCCCTGGAACTCCAGGCTGCCGTGTCCGGGCTGGTCGGGGTGGTGGTCGTCCGACCAGCCGAGCCTGCCGCCGCCCACGGAGACCACGGTGAGGTCGTTGCCGCGGCCGGACAGGTCGCGGACGGTGCCGGAGACGGGGGAGTCGAAGCGCCAGTAGGCGGCCGTGCCTCGGATCAGCATCCTCGACGCGGGGCGCGCCGGGCGGGCCGGCACCGGGGCGAAACCGGAGAAGCGGTCGGCGAAGTCGATGCCGACCGAGAACCGGTCGGTGTCGCCGCTGAGTTCGATCTCCTGCCGCTCCAGCTCGTTGAGGCCCTTCGCGGCCCGGCCCAGGATCCACGGGGAGACCGTCTCGACGTCGATGACGTTACGGTCCAGGTCGAAGTGGTAGAGGCGGATCATCGCCGCGCCGCCGAAATAGCGGTTCTGGTAGTTCGTCAGGTGCAGGTGGACGTCGTTGCCCGCCGCGTTCTCGCGGACGGCGCGGCCCGCCGGCCAGTAGTGGCCGTTGAGGGTGAGGAAGATCTGGTCGTGGTCCTTGATCAGCTGGTCCCACAGCTGCTGACCGTAGGACGACAACGTGTCGTCGTCGACGACCAGTTCATGTGTGGTGAGGATGACGGGCGTCTTCGGATGCCGAGCGAGGACGTCCTTCGCCCAGGCGTAGCCCTTCGCCGACAGCCGCCAGTCCAGCGCAAGCACCATCCACTCGCGGCCGGCCGCCTTGAAGAGGTGGTAGGTGTTGTAGCCGTCGGAAGAGGCGCCGCCGAAGGTGGACTTGCCCTGGAAGCGCCGCGGTCCGAACGTGTCCAGGTACGGCGTCGAGCCGCGCTGGTCGTCGGTGGACGACTTCACGTCGTGGTTGCCGGCGAGGACGCTGTAACCGACGCCCCGCCGGTCGAGCAGCTCGAACGCCTTGCCGATCGCGGCGCACTCTTCCTTCGCGCCGTTCTCGGTGAGGTCGCCGAGGTGGGAGAGGAAGACGATGTTCTTGTCCCGGCCGTGCTCCAGCAGGTAGCGCAGGGACGCCTCGATGGGCGCCGGGTTGATGCTCGGCCCGTCGAAGAGGTACTGGGTGTCGGGCATCACGGCCAGCGTGAAGCGGCCGCTCTCGGTGTCCGGGCGCCAGCGGCTCTCGGTGACGGCCTCGGCGGTGGCCGGCAGTGCGACCCCCGCCGTTGCCGCGGCGCCGAGCAGCGCCGTGGCACGCAGGAATCCGCGTCTTCCGGCACCGGCCTGCGCGGCCTCGCCCTGTTCCTGGTCATGCGAAGTACACACGTGTGCTCCGTAAGGAAGATCCGTGAGAAAAGGTGACGGTGAAGGGCGTGGGGGGTTCAGAGAACGCGCAGGGTCCAGCTCCAGCGATGGATGCCCGGTGCGACGAGATAGGGGGGCGAGGTGTCGGGCCCGCAGGAGGCGGTGCCCAGGCCCCGGTGCGCGGCGTCGATGTGCACCACGCAGCCGGGCCGCGGGACCAGCTCGTCGTGGTGTTCGGTGGCCGCGAGGTCCTCGGCCCGGTAACGGGTCACCGAGATCTGACGCGGCTCGTCCAGGGCGACGGAGAGCCCGGTGGCGTCCGGCGCCGACAGCGTGAACCGCCGTACGCCGTGCCGGCCGCCGCTCTCCTGCGGCCGCAGGTAAGGGGTGAACAACTCGTCGACGGGGACGGAGTGATGACCGACGGGCGCACCCGCGCTGCGGTCGGGATACGACTCCCACGGGCCCTGCCCGAACCACTCCAGCAGGTCGAGTCCGGCGACCGTCTCGAGGACCGTGCCCACCCGGGCCACGTCGTCGAACGCCTCCGGGAGCTCGGCCTCCTCCTCGATCCGGACGCCGCCCTCGACGGGCGTCAGCACCTGCCGGTGCCGTACGACACCGGTCGTGCCCGCGTACTCGGTCTCCACGGTCACGCGGCCGCCGTCCTCGCGCACCGACACGACCTTGCGTACCAGCGCGTCGAGTCCCCAGCTCCGCCAGCGCCGCGCCATGCCGCCGAGCTCGTCGTTGTCGGTGGGCGCCCGCCACAGCGAGAGTGTCGGCGCGGCCGTCAGCAGCGGATGGACGAGGAGACCCTCGCCGTCCACCTCGACCTGCCGGGGCACCTGAGCGTCCTCCACGGCGGCCGGCCCGCGCAGCCTGATCTGCGGCAGGCACACCTCGGTGCCGCGCGGTGCCCACGGCTGGTCCTCGGCCACCGTCACCCGCAGCGTCAGCCACGCCTCGCCGCCGTCGTGCGGCACCGCGAAGGGCAGCGGTACGGCGGCCGTCTCGCCGGGGCACAGGCTCGGCAGTTCGGCCGGTCCGGTCAGGGTGGTGCCGTCGGCGAGGTCCAGCCGCCACTCGCCGGCCAGCCAGTCAAGGCCGCGGAAGTGCTGGTGGTTGCCGAGCACGATGCCCTCGTGCTTGTAGCACTCGATGCGTACGGGCGCCGCGATCTCCCGGTGCTCGTACATCGCGGGCTTGGGCGTGCGGTCGGGGAAGACCACGCCGTCGGCGATGAAGGCGCCGTCGTGGATCGTCTCCCCGAAGTCGCCGCCGTACGCCCAGCGATACCCGGGCGCGGCGACACCGTTGTCGAAGAGCCCGGCGCCCGCGCGCCCGGCAGGTCTGCCATCGCTCACGTGTTGCAGAATTCCGTGGTCCCAGAACTCCCAGATGAACCCGCCCTGAAGACCCGGGGTGGCCTCGATGGCAGCCCAGTGGTCCGCCAGCGTGCCGTTGCTGTTGCCCATGGCGTGCGAGTACTCGCACTGGATGAGCGGCCTGGTCTGCTCGCCGGAGAGCGCGTGGGCGACACAGTCCTCGACGGGCGCGTACATGGGGCAGGCGATGTCGGAGGCGTCGTCCGTCGCCGCCCAGTCGAGCTTGGCCGCCCCCTCGTACTGGATCGGCCGCGTCGGGTCGTGCCGTCGCACCCAGCCGGCCGCCGCGTCGTGGTTGGCGCCGTAGTCGGACTCGTTGCCCAGCGACCAGATGATCACCGACGGATGGTTCTTGTCGCGCAGCACCATGCGCGAGACGCGGTCCACGAAGGCGTTCAGGTAGCGCGGGTCGTCGGCGATCTCGTGGGCGTGGTCGTGCGACTCGATGTCCGCCTCGTCGACCACGTAGAAGCCGAGCTCGTCCGCGAGGTCGTACAGCGCCGGGTCGCCCGGGTAGTGGGAGGTGCGGATCGCGTTGAAGCCGAAGCGCTTGAGCAGGACGAGATCGGCGCGCAAGTCGTCGTACGAGACCGTCCGCCCGGTCAGCGGGTTGAAGTCGTGCCGGTTGACGCCCCGGATGAACACCCGCTCCCCGTTGACGAGCAGGTCCCGGCCGACGATCTCGACGTCCCGGAAGCCGATCCGGTGGCGGGAGGTGTCGGCGACCGTGCCGTCGGCGCGGTGCAGGCGGACGGTCAGGTCGTAGAGCTCGGGCGTCTCCGCGTTCCAGGTGCGCACCTCCTCGACGGTCGTCCCCATCCGTGCCTCGCCGAGGAAGTCGGAGACGCGCTCGTCCTCGGCATTGAAGCGGTCGAACTCTCGATCCTGCAAGAGGAGTTGACCCTCCAGCTCCCCGCTGACGTACCACCCCGCGGGGAGCGCGCCGCGAGCGTCCCGCACCCGGCAGTCCACCCGCAGCTCCCCGCTGAAGGCAGCCCGCACGCTCACGTCCGCGAGATACAGCGGGTCCGTCGCGTACAGCAGCACCGAGCGGGTGATGCCGCCGTGCCACCACTGGTCCTGGTCCTCGATGTGCGAGGCGTCGGACCACTTCACGACGGTCAGCCGTACGGTGGCCCGTTCGCCGGGGCGCACCAGTCCCGTCAGGTCGAACTCGGCGGCCAGGTGCGAGTCCTTGGAGATGCCGACGGGCCGCCCGTCCACGTGCACCAGCAGCACGCTCTCGGCCGCCCCGATCTGGAGCACGATCCGGCGCCCGGCCCACTCGGCGGGGACGTCCACCTCACGCTCGTACACCCCCGTCGGGTTGGCGGCGGGGGAGTGGGGCGGGAACTCGGAGAACGGCATGCGGACGTTGGTGTACTGCGGCAGGTCGTCCGTGCCCTGCATGGTCCAGACGCCCGGGACATACGACGAGGACCAGGCACCGCCGACCGGCGCGTCCGGAGCCGGCAGCAGCTGGAAGCGCCAGTCGCCGTCGAGGGGGAGTGCTCCGCGGCGCCGGTCGACGGCGTTCATGGGCAGTCGCCCCCAGGAGGTCACCTCGGGTGCCTCCCAGGGACGGAGCCCCAGCAGCGGGTCCATCAGCGGATGGCTCCCTTGCCGAGGTCGCCGATGATCTGCTTGGCGCCGATGGCGAAGACGATGAGCAGGGGGATCAGGGCGAGCAGCGCGCCGGTCATCACCATGCCGTAGTCCGTGGTGCCGTGGACGCCGTTGAGCTGGGACAGCGCGACCTGGAGGGTGACGTTGTCCGGGTTGGTGAGGGCGATCAGGGGCCAGGCGTAGTCGTTCCACTGGGCCATGAAGGTGAAGATGCCGAGGAAGGCCAGGCCCGGCCGGACGACCGGGAGGGCCACGTGCCAGTACTGGCGCAGGAAGTTCGCGCCGTCGATCTTCGAGGCGTCCAGCAGTTCGTCGTGGATGGCGCTCTTCATGTACTGGCGCATCCAGAAGATGCCGAAGGCGTTCGCTGCCGCCGGCACGATCAGCGCCGTCATCGAGCCTATCCAGCCGATGTTCGCCATCATCACGAACTGCGGGATGATCGCGAGCTGCGTCGGGACCATGAAGATGATCATCAGCAGGGTGAAGAGCAGTCTGCGGCCGGGGAAGTCGAACTTCGCGAAGACGAACGCGGCCAGCGAGTCGAAGAGCAGGACGAGGAAGGTCACGGCCACTGCCACCAGCAGCGAGTTGAGCATCGAGCCGAAGAAGTCGATGTTGTCGAAGAGGCTGCGGGCGTTCTGCAGGAAGTGCGAGCCGGGCAGCAGCTTCGGCGGGTAGGAGAAGATCTCGGTCGACGTGTGCGTCGACATGATGACGGCCCAGTAGAACGGGAAGGCCGACAGCAGCAGTCCGATGACGAGTACGGCGTGCAGCGCGATGCCCCGGCTGCGGGTTCCCCGAATGGCCTTCGGTCGCCGTGTTCCCTGAATGGATGCCATGGTGGTCAGGCCTCCCTAGTCTTCGCCCCGGCGCTGCACCAAGCGCCAGTTGATGATCGAGAAGATGACGACGACGAGGAAGATCCCCCACGCCACGGCGGCGCCGTAGCCGAAGTCGTTGTTGTCGAAGGTCTGCTGGAAGAAGTAGAGGACCATCGTTCGGCCCGCGTGGTCCGGGCCGCCGGAGAACGTCGAGTCGTTCGAGGTGTTCTGCAGCAGCACCTGCGCCTCGGTGAAGCTCTGCAGTCCGGTGACTGTCGAGACCACCAGCACGAACAGCAGCGTCGGCCGCAGCATCGGCAGCGTGATCCGGAAGAACGTCTGCACGGGACCGGCGCCGTCCACCCGCGCCGCTTCGTACAGCTCGCTCGGGACCGTCTGCAGGCCCGCGAGGAAGATGATCGCGTTGTAACCGGTCCACTGCCAGGTCATCAGCGTCGCGATGGCGACCTTGATGCCCCACGGGGTGTTCAGCCACGCCACCTGGTCCAGCCCCACGGCCTGCAACAGGGCGTTCATCAGTCCGAAGTTGGTGGAGAAGACCGAGCCGAAGACGATGGCGATGGCGACGACCGAGGTGACGTTCGGCAGGAAGTACGCGAAGCGGTAGACGTTCTTGAAGCGCACCGCCGAGTTGAGCATCACGGCCGTGATCATCGCCAGGAAGATCATGGGGAAGGTGGCCAGCGCCCAGATGATCAGCGTGGTCCCGATCGAGCTCCAGAAGTCGCTGTCGCTCAGCAGGTACTGGTACTGCGAGAGGCCCGCCCACTCCATCGAGCCGAGGCCGTCCCAGCGGTGGAAGGAGAGGTAGAGCGAGAAGCCGACGGGGATCAGGCCGAAGGCGAGGAAGAGGAGGTAGAACGGGGAGATCGCGGCGTAGAGGTGCCAGTACTTACGGAAACCCGAGCGGGGCCCGGCTGCCGACGCCTGCTCCGTGATGACGGGCGGCTTTTCCAACGCGGTGGCCATCAGTAGCTCACCCCCAGGTGCTTCGCGATCCGCCGGCACTTGCCCATGGCGTCACTCCAGGCCTTCTTCGGGTCCTTGCCGAGGACGCCGACGTTCTTGATCTCGTCCTTGATCGGCTGCCCGAGCGCCACGTCGAACGGGCTGTTGTAGGCGACCACGATCTTCTGCGCGGCGGGCCCGAAGACGTCCGTCGTCACCTGGCCCCCGAAGAAGGGGTCGGGTTCGCGCAGCTGCTTCAGGTCGTACGCGGCGGGCGTCGAGGGGAACAGGCCCGCGTCGACGTAACCGGAGGCCTGGTTGGACGCGTTCAGCATCCACACGATGATCTCGAAGGCCCGCTCGGGCTCCCGGCACGCCTTGGTGATCGACAGGAACGAACCGCCGTTGTTGGAGGGCCGCACCGGCATGTCGGCGATCCGCCACTTGCCCTTGGTCTTCGGGTTGCCGTTCTTGATGTCGTACGTCGCCCAGGAGGCGCCGAGCTGACTGGGGAGCTTGCCGCTGTCGACCGCGGAGATCTGGTCCGGGGTGCCGGTCACGAGGTTGGAGACGATCCCGCGCCGCTTGGCCTCCACAGCGAGCGCCCAGGCGTTCCGTACGTGCTCCTGGTCGCCGATGAAGTGCCGGTCCTTGTCGACGTACCGCTTGCTGCCCTGCTGCACGACGTTCTCGAAGACGCTGTTGACGTCGGTGAGCATCGAGGTGCCGGGGATCCGCTGCTTGAGCCGCTCGCCGGCCGCGAAGAACTTCTCCCAGGTGTTCAGCTCCCTGGAGACGTCGGCGGGCTCGTACGGCAGTCCCGCCTTGCGGAACACCTCGTACTGGAAGAAGTGCGCGACCGGGCCGCAGTCGATCGGGAAGCCGATCATCGTGCCGTCGTCGGCGATGCCCTGGTCCCACTTCCAGTCCAGGTACTGGCTCCGGTACTTGTCCGCGCCCAGTGTCCTGAGGTCCACGAACTGGTCCGCGTTGGGCAGGTAGGACGCCATGTCCTCGCCCTTGAGGCCGGCTATGTCGGGGACGTGGGCGTTGCCGGCCATCGTGGTGATCAGCTTGGACCGGTAGTAGCCGCCGATCTTGATGGCCTGGAGGTCCACGCTGCTCGCGTAGCGGGCCTTGGCCTTGTCGACGGCGGTGTCACCGAGGCCGCCGTCCCAGTACCACAGGACCATGTTCCGGCCGGTCGAGCCGGTCGGAACGGCACAGCCGGACGCCAGGCCGCCGAGCGCCGTGGCGGCCGTACCGGCCAGGCCTGCGCGGAGCAGGCCTCTTCGTGAGAGCCGCACAGCTCCCACCGCCTTTCGGATCTTTTCGGGACTTCGCATGAGGGGCGTGGGGGGAAGTCAGTTCTGCCGTGCGGGAGGGGTGACGGGGGCGTACGCGACGGGCGGCCCGGGATCGTCCGGGAGCCGGTCCGCCAGGAAGCCGTACGCCCGCTTCAGTCCGGGGTCGGTCAGGGAGCGCCACCAGCGGTCGACGCCGTACCAGCCGGGGGCCGCGAGGGCTCCGCCGTGGTGCCGGACCGACAGCCCGGCGGCGAGTACGGCGAACCTCAGCCGTTCCTCCAGGGGCCAGCCGCCGAGCGAGGCCGCGACGAAGCTCGCCCCGAACACGTCCCCGGCGCCCGTCGCGTCGAGGACGTCGATGTCGAGGGCGGGCACGTCCGCGTACTCGCCGGTCGTCTGGTCGACGGCGACGGCGCCGTCGCCGCCGCGCGTCACCACGGCCACCGGCACCAGCTCGCTGAGCGTGCCGAGCGCCGCGACCGCGCTGTCGGTGCGGGTGTACGCCATGGCCTCGGTCTCGTTGGGGAGGAAGGCATGGCACAGGGCGAGCTGGTCGAGCAGGTCGGTCGACCACTGCTGGGTGGGGTCCCAGCCGACGTCGGCGTAGATGTGGGTGCCGTTCGCGGCTGCCTTGGCCAGCCACTCGCAGGGTTCGGCCTCGATGTGCACGAGGGCGGTGCGCGCCTCGGGCGGGTCGCCCATCAGCACGTCCTGCGAGTACGGGGGTTCCTGGCCGTGGGTGACGAGCGCCCGGTCGTGGCCGTAGGCGAGGGAGACGGTGACCGGGGTGGGCCAGCCGTCCGCGGTGCGGGAGAGCGAGAGGTCGATGTCCTCCTGGTCGCACAGGATGTCCCGGCAGTACTCGCCGTAGAGGTCGTCGCCGAACACCGTGGCCAGTGAGGTTCTCAGGCCGAAGCGGGAGGCGGCCACCGCCAGGTTGGCGATGCCGCCCGGACCGCAGCCCATGCCGCCGGTCCAGATCTCCTCGCCCGGTGTCGGCGGCTTCCCGAGCCCCGTGAGAACGAGGTCGTAGAAGAGCAGCCCGGTCAGCAGCACATCGGGCCGGTCATCGTCCACGGAATCGTC
Organism: Streptomyces sp. NPDC056479; assembly: GCF_042795335.1. Lineage (NCBI taxonomy): Bacteria > Bacillati > Actinomycetota > Actinomycetes > Kitasatosporales > Streptomycetaceae > Streptomyces > Streptomyces sp. NPDC056479. The sequence continues at coordinate 142,270 of NZ_JBHTRZ010000001.1, forward strand.
CTCTCGTTCGGGACCCGCTCGGAGAGCTCGTCAAAACTCTTCATTTGGTGACCGGAATCGTGCGCCGCTCCGAGGGATTGGTCAATACCCGAGCAGAAATGAGCATGGCGATGATTGAAGATGACGAGTAGTGTTCACGCCGTGCTGGCAGAACGACGACACCAACTCATCCTGCGGGCCCTGCGCTCAGGCGGCCCCGCGGCCGTGACCGATCTCTCCGAGCAGCTGGGTGTGAGCCCCGCCACGATCAGGCGTGACCTGCTCAAACTCGAGGACGACGGCCTGCTCACGCGGGTGCACGGCGGTGCGGTCGCGGACGAGGGCGACCAGCCCTTCGCCGAGGTCGCCGGGGTGCGCGTGGCCGAGAAGGACGCCATAGCCGCGCACGCCGCCTCGATGGTCGAGGACGGTCAGTCCGTGCTGCTCGACATCGGCACCACCGCCTTCAGGCTGGCCCGCCAGCTGCACGGCCGCCGGCTCACCGTGATCACCAGCAACCTCGTGGTCTACGAGGAACTCGCCGACGACGAGGGCATCGAGCTGGTGCTGCTCGGCGGCATGGTCCGCCGTGAGTACCGCTCCCTGGTCGGCTTCCTCACCGAGGACAATCTGCGCCAGCTGCATGCCGACTGGCTGTTCCTGGGCACCAGTGGAGTGCGGCCGGGCGGCCAGGTGATGGACACGACGGTCGTCGAGGTGCCGGTCAAGCGGGCCATGATCAAGTCGAGCGACAAGGTCGTCCTGCTCGCCGACGCGGCGAAGTTCCCCGGGCACGGGATGGCGAAGGTGTGCGGTCCCGAGGACCTGGACGTGGTGGTGACGAACGCGCCGGTCGACACGGTGACGAGGGCCTCTTTGCAGGAGGCAGGCGTCGAGGTCGTCGTGGCGGGAAAGGTGCAGACGTGAAGCTGACGATTCTCGGCGGCGGAGGTTTCCGTGTGCCACTCGTGTACGGGGCGCTCCTGACGGACCGCGCCGAGGGCCGGGTCACCCATGTCGTGCTGCACGACCTGGACGCCGGCCGGCTGAACGCCGTCACCCGCGTCCTCGCCGAGCAGGCGGCCGGCGTGCCCGACGCACCCGAGGTGACCGCCACCACCGACCTCGACGAGGCCCTGCGGGGCGCCGACTTCGTCTTCTCCGCGATCCGCGTCGGCGGCCTCGAAGGCCGGGCGAACGACGAGCGGGTCGCGCTCGCCGAGGGCGTCCTCGGCCAGGAGACGGTCGGCGCGGGCGGCATCGCCTACGGCCTGCGCACGGTCCCGGTCGCCGTCGACATCGCCCAGCGGGTGGCCCGTCTCGCGCCGGACGCCTGGGTCATCAACTTCACCAACCCCGCCGGACTGGTCACCGAGGCCATGTCCCGCCACCTCGGCGACCGCGTCATCGGCATCTGCGACTCACCGGTCGGCCTCGGCCGCCGTATCGCCCGCGTGCTGGGCGTGAAGAACCCCGCTGAGGCGTGGATCGACTACGTCGGCCTCAACCACCTCGGCTGGGTGCGCGGCCTGCGCGTCGCCGGCCGCGACGAACTCCCGCGTCTGCTCGCCGACCCCGACCTGCTCGGCTCCTTCGAGGAGGGCAAGCTCTTCGGCGTCGACTGGCTCCGCTCGCTCGGCGCCATCCCGAACGAATACCTGCACTACTACTACTTCAACCGCGAGGCCGTCCGGGCCTACCAGGAGGCCGACAAGACCCGCGGGGCCTTCCTGCGCGACCAGCAGGCCGGCTTCTACGAGCAGGTGCGCGACCCCGATGCCTCCGCCCTGCAGATCTGGGACCGCACCCGCGCCGAGCGCGAGGCCACCTACATGGCCGAGAACCGGGAGACCGCCGGCGCCGGAGAGCGGGACGCGGACGACCTCTCGGGCGGCTACGAGAAGGTGGCGCTCGCACTGATGCGGGCCATCGCCCGTGACGAGCGCACGACCCTGATCCTCAACGTCCGCAACCAGAACACCCTCTCCGTGCTCGACTCCGAGGCCGTCATCGAGGTGCCCTGCCTCGTCGACGCCAACGGCGCCCACCCGGTCGCCGTCACCCCGCTGCCCGACCACGCCACCGGCCTCGTCTGCTCGGTGAAGGCGGTCGAGCGGGAGGTGCTGGCCGCCGCCGAGTCCGGTTCGCGCACCACGGCGGTGAAGGCCTTCGCGCTGCACCCGCTGGTCGACTCGGTGGGCGTCGCCCGCAGGCTGGTCGAGGGCTACACCGGGGTCCATCCCGGCCTCGCGTACCTTAAGTAGCGCCCGCCCCAGAAAGCGCTTCCAGCGCCTTCTGGTCTCGCTGTCCCCTCGTTTCCCATCTCCGTTCTCTCCCTCCCTGGAGACCCTGATGCACGACGAACGCCGCCGGATCGAGGAACGCGTCCAGCGCGTCCACAACCAGCGCATCAAGCCCGCGATCTACGCGGCCACCGTCCCCTTCGAGGTCGAGGCCTGGCAGGCGCCGGGCGAGCCGGTCTCCTTCGAGGAGGCCGCGGCCGCCCGGTACCAGCCCTTCGCGATGGACACCCCGTGGGGCCCGCCCTGGGGCACCACCTGGTTCCGGATGCGCGGACAGGTGCCCGCCGAGTGGGCCGGACGACGGGTCGAGGCGGTCATCGACCTCGGCTTCGTGGGGGACTGGCCCGGCAACCAGGCCGAGGCCCTGGTCCACCTGGCCGACGGCCGGCCGCTGAAGGCAGTCAACCCGCTGAACCAGTACGTGCCGATCGGCAACCCGGTCGCGGGCGGCGAGGAGATCGACTACCTCGTCGAGGCCGCCTCCAACCCCGACATCCTGGCCAACGACTTCGCGGCCCCGACCCCGCTCGGCGACGTCCTGACCGCGGGCGACAAGCCGCTTTACACCTTCCAGCGCGCCGACATCGCCGTCCTGGACGAGGAGGTCTGGCACCTCGACCTGGACCTGCAGGTGCTGAGCGAACTCATGGTCCACCTTGGCGAACACGAGCCCCGCCGGCACGAGATCATGCACGCCCTGGACCGGGCCATGGACGTCCTCGACCTGGACGAGATCTCCGGCAGCGCGGCGGCCGTACGAGAGGTGCTCGCGCCCGTCCTCGCCCGCCCCGCGCACGCCAGCGCCCACACGATCTCCGGCGTCGGCCACGCCCACATCGACTCCGCCTGGCTGTGGCCCATCCGCGAGACCAAGCGCAAGACGTCCCGCACCTTCTCCAACGTCACGTCCCTGGCCGACGAGTACGAGGACTTCATCTTCGCCTGCTCGCAGGCCCAGCAGTACGAGTGGGTGCGCGACAACTACCCGCATGTGTGGGCCCGCATCCAGGAGTCGGTGAAGAAGGGCCAGTGGGCGCCGGTCGGCGGCATGTGGGTCGAGGCCGACGGCAACCTGCCCGGCGGTGAGGCCATCGCCCGCCAGCTGATCCACGGCAAGCGGTTCTTCATCGAGCACTTCGGCGTCGAGACCAAGGGCGTCTGGCTGCCGGACTCCTTCGGATACACCGCCGCCTACCCGCAGCTCGCCAAGCTCGCCGGCAACGAGTGGTTCCTGACCCAGAAGATCTCCTGGAACCAGACCAACAAGTTCCCCCACCACACCTTCTGGTGGGAGGGCATCGACGGCACCCGCATCTTCACCCACTTCCCGCCGGTCGACACCTACAACGCCCGCTTCAGCGGCGAGGAGATGGACCGCGCGGTCCGCAACTACCAGGAGAAGGGCGGCGGTACGCGCTCCCTCGCGCCCTTCGGCTGGGGCGACGGCGGTGGCGGCCCCACCCGCGAGATCATGGAGCGAGCGCGCCGGCTCGCCGACCTGGAGGGCTCGCCCAAGGTCGTCGTCGAGCACCCGGACGAGTTCTTCGCCAAGGCCCGCGCGGAGTACGAGGACGCCCCGGTCTGGAACGGCGAGCTCTATCTGGAGCTGCACCGCGCCACCTACACCTCGCAGGCCCGCACCAAGCAGGGCAACCGGCGCAGCGAACACAAGCTGCGCGAGGCCGAGCTGTGGGCGACGACAGCCGCGCTGCACGCGCCGGGCTACAGCTACCCGTACGAGAAGCTGGACCGGCTCTGGAAGACGGTCCTGCTGCACCAGTTCCACGACATCCTGCCGGGTTCGTCGATCGCCTGGGTGCACCGCGAGGCGGAGGCCGAATACGCGCGCGTGGCAGAAGAGTTGGAAGCGCTGACGGCCGAGGCGGTCGCGGCGCTGGGCGGGGGAGAGGCCCGGGTCTTCAACACGAGCCCGTTCGAGCGCGCCGAGGTGGTCCGCACGGCCGAGGGCGCACCGGCGTACGTCACGGTGCCCGCGAGCGGCAGCGCGCCACTGGCCTCGACCGAGCCCGCGCAGCCCGTGTCCGTCACCGGCCGTGTCCTCGACAACGGCCTGGTCCGGGTCGAGATCGCCGAGGACGGCACCCTGGCGTCCGTGCTCGACCTCCGGGCGAACCGCGAAGTCCTCGCCGAGCAGGGCAACCTGCTGCGCCTGCACACCGACCTGCCCAACTACTGGGACGCCTGGGACATCGACAAGCACTACCGGAACCGCTACAAGGACCTGCTGGACGCGGACGCGGTGACCGTCGTGGAGCAGGACCCGCTGATCGGGGCGATCAGGGTCGAGCGGGCCTTCGGCAAGGGATCGCGCGTCACCCAGACGATCACCCTGCGGGCCGGCAGCCCCCGTATCGACTTCGAGACCGAGATCGACTGGCACGAGGCCGAGAAGATCCTCAAGGCGGGCTTCCCGGTGGACATCCGGGCACCGCACTCCTCCGCCGAGATCCAGTTCGGCCACATCCAGCGTCCCACCCACACCAACACCAGCTGGGAGGCGGCCCGCTTCGAGGTCGCCGGCCACCGCTGGGTGCACATCGCCGAGCCCGGCTACGGCGTCGCCGTCATCAACGACTCGACGTACGGCCACGACGTGACCCGCACGGTCCGCGAGGACGGCGGTACGACGACCAGGGTCAGCCTCAGCCTGGTCCGTGCCCCGCGCGTCCCGGACCCCGAGGCCGACCAGGGCATGCACCGCTTCACCTACTCCCTGCTCCCCGGCGCGAGCATCGAGGACGCCGTCGCCGAGGGCTACGCCCTCAACCTGCCCCTGCGGGTGGCGGACGCCACGGGCGCGCCCGAGCCGGTCGTCTCCGTGACCGGTGACGGTGTGACCGTGGAGGCGGTCAAGCTGGCCGACGACCAGTCCGGCGATGTCGTGGTCCGGCTCTACGAGTCGCGCGGCGGCCGGGCCCAGGGCGTGCTGCACACCGGCTTCCCGCTGGCCGGCGCGCAGATCACCGACCTGCTGGAGCGGCCGCTGGAGGAAGCCACGGTCGACGGCGGGGTCGCGGTCTCGCTGCGCCCCTTCCAGGTGCTGACCCTGCGCCTGCGGCGTGCCGAGGTGAACTGATGGCCATGCAGCCCTGGTTCACCGACGCCAAGCTCGGGATCTTCGTCCACTGGGGCATCTACGCGGTCGACGGCGTCCAGGAGTCCTGGTCGTTCTACGACGACATCGTCCCGTACGACCGGTACATGTCCCAGTTCGACCGCTTCACGGCCTCCCGCTACGACCCGCGCGACTGGGCGAAGCTCTTCGCGCGGGCCGGCGCCAAGTACTCCGTCCTGACCAGCCGCCATCACGACGGCGTCGCCCTCTGGGACACCGCGTTCGGTGACCTGAACGTGGGCCGTGACCTGATAGCCGGATACGCCGACGCCCTGCGCGAGCAGGGCCTCAAGGTCGGTCTCTACTATTCGCATTCCGACTGGAGCCATCCCGACTACGCGTCCACCCGAAAGCCCGGCCGCCCGCCGGAGCTGGAGGACAACCGTTACTCGGAGGTCGCGGCCGAGTTCGAGGACCTGGACGCCTGGGAACGCTTCCTCGCCTACCGGGACGGCCAGATCCGTGAACTCACCTCCCGCTACCGGCCGGACCTGATGTGGTTCGACGGCGAGTGGGACCGCAGCGCGGAGCAGTGGCGGATCCAGGAGCTGGCCGCGCTGATCCGCTCCGAGGTGCCGGACGTCGTCTTCAACGCCCGGATGCTCGGCGAGGGCGACTACGCCACACCGGAACAAGGTGCCCCGGTCGTCCCGCCCGAGGGCCCCTGGGAGCTGTGCCTGACGATCAACGACTCCTGGGGCCATCAGCATCACGACCACAACCACAAGTCGGTCGACCAGCTGATCCGCTACTTCACGGAGACGATCGGCGGCGGTGGCAACCTGCTGCTGAGCGTCGGGCCACGCGAGGACGGCACGATCCCGGCCGAACAGATCGAGCGCCTGGAGGGACTGGGTGACTGGATCGCCAGGCACGCGGAGGCGGTGTACGGCACCGTGCGGGGTCTGCCGGCCGGCCACCACTACGGCCCTAGCACCCTCTCCAAGGACCGCCGCACCCTCTACCTGGTCCTCTTCGACGCCCCGCGCGCCGAGATCAACGTACGCGGACTGCTCGGCTCGGTACGCCGGGTCACCGTGCTCGGCAGTGGCACCGAACTGGCCCACCGGATCACCGGTGGCCTGCACGAGACACCCGGGGTGCTCTGGATCGAACCGCCCACCGGGGCGGACCTCGACCCGTACGCCACCGTGCTCGCCGTCGAGTTGGACGGGGAACTGGAGCTGTACCGGGGGGCGGGCCGCTTCTGACCCCGTGACGCGTCTCGGGCCGGTCGGCCGCCGTCCCCGTTACGGCGGCCGACCGGCCCGAATCCCCCGTGATTCCCCCGTGGTGGCGCGTTCCCCCGTGGTTCCCCCGTTGCCTTTCACTCTTATGAGCGCGCTGTCCGCGCCCTGATACACCTTTCCTGAGAAGAGTTCTGCCTCAGCCGGTGAACCCGGCCGTGATGGACGTGAACTGCCAGTTGTTCTGGCTGATCCCGGAGCAGTTGCTCGTCACGCCGCCGCCCGGGCACGGCCGGTCGCGGTTGACCGACCAGAACGCGAGGCGGGCGATGTGGTGGGAGTTCGCCCAGTCGCGGATCTGGGTCCAGGTCGCGGGCGAGGTGAGCTCCTGCTGGTCGGACAGGCCGTTCATGCCGGAGATGCCGATGTGGGCGTAGGCCGTGGCGTCGTCCCACCCGAAGGTGGACTTCAGCTTGTTCTTCAGCCCCTCCGACGCGTTCACGGTGTTGCCGTACATGTCGGCGCCGCCGCCGAAGTCGAACGGCATGATCGTGAAGACGTCGATGCCGGCGTTGAGTGCCTTGGCCTGCTCGATGAGCCGGTTGCCCCAGTAGGTCGGCCCGGTCGTCGAGGTGCCGAAGGTGAGGACGGTCCGCAGTCCGGGGTTGTTCGCCTTGACGATCTTCAGGGCGCTCAGGATCCGGTCCTGCACGGTCGCGTTCTCGAACTCGTCGGTGTTCTCGATGTCGACGTCGATCGCCTTCAGTCCGTATGCGTCGATGACGCGCTGATACGCACCCGCCAGCGCCTCCGGCGTCGAGCAGTTCGGCCCGAGCTTGTTGCCGCTCCAGCCGCCGATCGACGGCACGATGTCACCGCCCGCGGAACGGATGGAGTTGATGACGCTCTGGTCGTTGCCGCCGGTCAGCGGACGCTGTCCGTCCCAGGCCGGGTTGCAGCCGCCGGAGGACAGGATGAACGCCATCGTGTACCACTTGACGCCGGTCGCGCTCATCACGGAGGTGGCGCTGGGCGGATCGCCCCAGCCGAGGTACAGATAGGGCGCGGCCTGCTTGAATCCGGTACCGCCACCGCCGCCCGTGTCCGTGGTGACGCTGACGGCGTTGGAGGCGGGCGAGGTGTTCCCGGCCGCGTCCCGCGCCTTCACCGTGAAGGTGTACGAGGTGCTCGCCGCGAGTCCGCTCACCGTGGCGCTCGTACCGGAGACGCTCAGCACCTGGTTCGATCCGCTGTAGATGTCGTACCCGGTGACCCCGACGTTGTCCGTCGAGGCGTTCCACGCGAGTGACACGCTGGACGAGGTCTTGCCGGTGGAGCGCAGGCTGCCCGGAGCGGTGGGCGCCTGGCTGTCCGAGCCGCCACCGGGACCGTCGAGACCGATGTCGTCGGCGTAGTAGGTGCCCTGGGCGTACCAGCCGTGCACATAGACGGTCGCGCTGGTCTGGGAGGCACCGGTCGTGAAGGACAGGGACAGTTGACTGTACGCCGTGGGCGACGACGTCCAGGTGGACGCTCCGCCGTCCACCCCGAGGTAGACGTAGGAGCCGCGCACCCAGCCGCTCAGGGTGTACGTCGTGTTGGGCCGCACGGTGACGGTCTGGCCGCACTTGGCGATGTCATTCGAACTCACCGCCCCCGCAAGGGCCTTGGACCCCGCGCGCACGGGGGAGGAGACGACTGAGCCGAGGTTGCCGGTGCACGACCACGGGGAGAGGCCGCCCGACTCGAAGCCGGGGTTGGTCAGGACGTTGGCCGCGTGTGCCGTACCGGGAAGGGCGACGGCTCCGGTCACGGCGAGAGCGGCGGAGCCGAGCAGGGCGAGAAGTCGACGTCTGAGACGTCTGAGGGGTTGGTTGCGCACGTGATCTCCCTGGGAAAGTGGGGTGTTCGGGAGTGCACAGGTGCTGAGGTGCGCAGACCAAGTTGGTATGGACCAATCTCGCTGTCAAGCTCTCACGCCGAGATTGGTCCAGACCGGGTGTCGCGGGCTAGAGCGGCAGTGCCTGAGCCGCCGCGCTCCCCACCGAGTCGACCGGCGCCGGTGCGGGCATCGCCGGCAGCAACGGCTCGGTTTCCTCCGCCCGCTGCTGCGGAATGGACACCGGCCGCAGGGGCCGCGGTCCGGAGACGACCGTGTAGTCCTGCCCCAGGAACGGCGGAACCACCTCGCCCGGGTCCTCCCCGAGCGCCAACTTCACGGCCAGCCAGGGAACGTTGACCCCGCACAGCGACAGCTGGTGCAACCCGCCGGCCGGCCGTGTGTTGACGTCCATCAGCACCGGCGTGTCCCCGAACATCCGGAACTGGATGTTGGACAGGTAGTGCAGCCCGAACCCTTCCGCGATCAGCCGCGCCGGCTCCAGCCACTGCTCCTGCAGAGTGAACCCGCGACGCCGGCCGTCCTTGATCCGGCCGATCGCCAGCCGCACCCGGTTGTCCGGACCCGTGAGGCAGTCCACCGACACCTCCGGCTGCTCCAGCCGCGGCATGACCAGCCAGTCCACCGGCTCGTCGGTCCGCCGCAACGCGTCCAGCACCAGATCCAGCTGCACATACGGCGTCGGGAACCCGCTGAGGTGGAGAAGCGAGAAGGGGGCGCGCGTGATGACCCGGAAGCCCACCCCGCCCGCACCGGACGCCGGCTTGAAGCAGGCCTTGTGCCCCGCCTCCTCCAACTCCTCGACGGCGGCGAGGAGTTCGTCGGCGTTGCGCACCCGCCACCACGGCGGCACCGGCACCCCGACCGCCTGCACGGCCTCGTAGGCGATCACCTTGTCGTGGAAGACCGCCACGGCCTCCGGCGGCGGCGCCAGCAGCGCCGTACCCACCGCCTCGAAGTCCGCGCGGTGCGCCACGATCGCCGACTGGTGCAGCCGGGGCACGAACACGTCGATGCCTCGTCGCCGGCACTGGGCGAGGGCGTACTCCACGTACCCGGCCGGGGACAGGCCCTCCGGCTCCAGCTCGGCGGTGTCGGCGGCGGCCAGCACGGGTGAGTCGGCGTCCCCGTGCGTCGCATGGATCTCCACGGCCCGATCGCTGGGATTTCGTCGCAGCTGATCCATGAAGAACACGTTCTCCGCGTACGTGCGGTTGAGCCAGACGCGTACGCGAGAGACCATGCAGGGCCGTCCTTTCGGGTTCGCGGGCAGGGCGAAGCAGGCCCGTGCCCGGGCAGGGTGAATGGAGGGACACCAAATCGCCCCTTGCGAGGGGACGTTCAATGCGGTGGTGTTGCGGCGATCATACGGGTCTCAAGGGGTGCCGCGTGCAACGTGCGTGTTACGGAATTGCGGATCCTTCCTGACCGTCTCGTACCCCCTCGGCACTCCCCGCCCGGCGACGACGCGATCCAGGCTTGTAACGGGGGAACCCTGTGTGTTCTCGTGGTCCTGTTCGTGTGATCGTCTGGGTGAGATTCCGTGTGACGGAAGGGGCGAAAGGTGACGTCGACGGCCGGCGGTGCCGGACAGCTGCTGGCCATCAGTGACCTGCACATCGGCTACGAGGAGAACCGCGCCCTCGTCGAGAAGATGCGGCCCGGCTCCGACGACGACTGGCTGCTGGTCGCCGGTGACGTGGCGGAGACCGTCTCCGACATCGGCTGGGCGCTGAAGACACTCGCCGGCCGCTTCCGCAAGGTCGTCTGGGCACCCGGCAACCACGAGCTGTGGACCCACCCGAAGGACTCCGTCACCCTGCGCGGCGTCGCCCGATACGAGCACCTGGTCGAGATGTGCCGGGAACTCGGCGTGACGACCCCCGAGGACCCCTACCCCGTCTGGGACGGCCCCGGCGGCCCGGTGGCGGTCGCGCCGCTGTTCCTGCTGTACGACTACTCCTTCCTGCCTTCCGGCTGCACCACCAAGGAGGAGGGTCTGAAGTACGCGCACGGGACCGGGATCGTGTGCAACGACGAGTACCTGCTGCACCCCGACCCCTACCCGTCCCGCGAGGCCTGGTGCGAGGCCCGGGTCGCCGAGACCGAGCGCCGGCTCGCCGCACTCCCCGAGGACCTGCCCACCGTCCTGGTCAACCACTACCCCCTGGACCGGCACCCGACGGACGTACTCTGGTATCCCGAGTTCGCCATGTGGTGCGGCACCCGGCTGACCGCGGACTGGCACCGCAGATTCCGCGTCGAGACCATGGTCTACGGCCACCTCCACATCCCGCGGACCACCTGGCACGAGGGCGTCCGCTTCGAGGAGGTCTCGGTGGGATACCCCCGCGAGTGGCGCAAGCGACCGGACCCGCCGGGACGGCTGCGCCGGATTCTGCCCGAGGAGGACGGGGCGCGTTGATCGAGGAACTGCTGCCGGACCCGGTGGTCACCGTCGAGGCGTACGGCGACGACGAGCCTCCGGCCGGGGCCCTGTACCCCGAGGAGGAGGCGGTCGTCGCCCGGGCGGTCGGCAAGCGCCGCCGGGAGTTCGCCGTCGTACGCTCCTGCGCCCGCAGTGCCATGGAGAAGCTCGGCGTGCCACCGCAGCCGATCCTGCCCGGTGAGCGCGGCGCCCCCGGCTGGCCGGCCGGGCTCGTCGGCAGCATGACCCACTGCGACGGCTACAGCGCCGCCGCGCTGGTCCGCGCCGCCGACCTGGCCTCCCTCGGTATCGACGCCGAACCCCACCAGACGCTCCCGGAGGGTGTGCTGCCCGCCGTCGCACTGCCCGCGGAGGCGGACCGGCTGCGCCGGCTGGCCGGCGATCACCCGGACATCCACTGGGACCGGCTGCTGTTCAGCGCCAAGGAGTCCGTCTACAAGGCGTGGTTCCCGCTCACCGGCAAGTGGCTGGACTTCACCGAGGCCGACATCGACGTCTTCGCCGACCCCGGTGAGCTGCACAGCGGCGGATTCCGCGCCCGGCTCCTGGTGCCGGGTCCCTGGGTCGGCGAGCACCGGCTCGACCACTTCGAGGGCCGCTGGACGGTCCAGCGGGGGCTGGTGGCGACAGCGGTGAGCGTGCCGCACCCCTGAGCGACCCGCGGCCGGCCCCGAGGTCCGCTACGGCTCCGCCGGGCACCAGCTCGTCAGCAGCCGGAAGAACGCCTCCTCGTTGCCCGTCAGCCCCGCGTCCGCCAGCGCCTGTTCCGCCTCGGCGAGGACGGCGGGCGGCACCACGGGTGGTCGGCCCTTTCCGGGGGGGCCGTCGAACGCGGCTCGTACGGTGTGCAACAGCCGCAGATAGGCCTGGACGGCGGTGCGCTCGCGATCGGTCAGTACGGCGGTGGGCATCGGTCGGCTCTCCCCAAGTCGGCGTCGTCGCGTCACGCCCCGCACATGAGGGCGCACCACCAGCTTGCCGTCCACCACTGACAATCGGGTTCGTCCGCCGCTCCCGGCGTCGCCCGAGCGGGGGTACCGGACGTGGCGTCCGCCCGCTCACGGCGACGGTGCGTCAGCCCTGTGGCCCGAGGTAGCCCAGGGACGCCTCGATCCGCCCCGCCAGATGATCCCGCTGTCCGCGCACCGACGGGTCCGCCAGCCACGTACGGCACTTGCTGGCCAGCAGCAGACCGAAGCTCTCGGCCTCCTTCTCCTCCGCCTCGTCGAAGCGGCTGCGGGCGGCGACCTTCAGCACCGTCGAGCGCAGATCGGCGTCGTCGCACAGGAGCCGGGCCGCGACGCTCGCGCCCTCGATGCTGTGGGTGCAGTGACCGGCCTTCATGTGCCACAGCTCGTGGCCGAGGATCACCAACTGGTGGTCCGGCGCGGTGCGTTCCTCGATCACCACGAGGTCCTGGTCGGCCATGTCGAGCCACAGCCCGCTGGCGGTGCCGGGCGGGAAGGCGGCCGTACGGAAGTGGACGGGACGGCCGCGGCGTCTGCCCATCGCTTCGCACAGCGCGCCGTACAGCTTCTCGGGCGCCGCGGGCGCGGGGAGTGTCAGCTCCGCGACCAACTCGCCGCACAGGCGGCGCATTTCCCTACCGATGCCCACAGATCTCCGTTCTCCCCGGATCACGACTCGGGTCGCTTGACGCTCTCCAGGAGCATGTCCAGCCACTCCGCGACCTTGTCGCGGTGCTGGTCGGTGGGCAGTTGCGCGGCCCGCCAGGCTATGCCGCGCACGCCGTGGTCCTGCAGCAGTCTCTCCAGCGGGTCCTCGGCGGCCTGGGCGGCCTCGCGCTCCGCGAGCTTCTGGAGCAGGTCCTGCTCGGTGCGCTGGAGGGCGCCCGCGAGCGCCTCGGGGTCCTCGGCCGTGAGGAATCCGGCGTGCACGCGGAAGAAGCGCTGGAGGGCGTCGCAGTGCTCCATGGTGGGGCGCCGGTCGCCGTTGATGAGGGCGCCCGCCTGCTGGCGTGACATGCCCGCGCCGTCGGCGATCTCCTGCTGGGTGCACTTGCGGCCGTTGGGCTTGAGGCGGGTGCGGCGCAGGAGGTCGAGCCGCTGGAGGAAGCGGGCCTGTACGTCGGGCTCGCCGGCGGGGCGGCCGCTCAGCAGCGCCTTGACCACGGACTCGGGGACGCCGCACGCTACGGACAGGCGGCCGGTGTCGAAGACCTCCGTGTGCGGCACGCCGAGCCGGTCGGCGAGCGCGGTGACGCGGGCGACGACGGCCGGCAGCGCTGCCGTCGGCGTGGCGCCCGGACTCTCGAAGCCATCCGTCACCGACAGATCTCCTACGTCTCTCACAGGCTCCTCACAAGCCCTTCCCGTGAACTCGACGGAGATTACCGGGTAGTTCGAACTCACATCCAGGTCTCGCCACAACTGTGGCCAATTTCAGCCGTCAACAGACAGCAAATGCCACGATAGTTGACACGGCTCGGGCAGGGGCAGCAGGATCGGGGCGCCGCGTGAAGGCCGCATAGGCAAGAGGGGTGACCTCCCGATGGCATATCAGGCAGGTGGGCAGCGGTCCGTACCGCGACCCGTCCCCGAGAGGCCGGAGGCCCAGGCGTATCTGCGGGACTTCGCCGGCCTCGTGGAAGCCGTGCCCTTCCCTTCCGTCGTCCTCGACCACCGTTGGGACGTCGTTCTGGCGAACACCGCTTTCGCGTCACTTTTCCGCGGTGTGGGCCCGCATCCGACGGCCATGCCCGGCGACAACTTCCTCAGGTTCGTCCTCTTCCATCCGGACGCGGGCACCGTCCTCGGCGAGCACGAGTCCAGCTGGTGTCTGCCGATGCTGGCCCAGTTCGCGGCCGCCGTGGAGCGGCACGGCCACGATCACGGTCTGCAGGCCATCCGCCGGGAGATCGCGCAGGACCCGATCATGGAGGCCGCCTACCGGCAGGGCCTTCCGCACTGGATCCGCGCGGTCGGCGAGCGGGCCGTCGCCCAGGACGGTGCCGTGCGCCCGCTGCTGCACCCCGACCCGCGCTGGGGCGCCACCGAGTGCCGGGTCGTCGACGAGACGCCCAGGACCCTGCAGGAGATGGGCTACACCCGGCTGACGCTGGTGCTGCGCGAGGTGCGCCGCGACCGGCCCAGGGTGCGCACGGTGCGCCGCGGCGCGGCCCACCTGCGCGTGGTGCCCGCCACCGAGGACTGAACGGGGCACCGTCGGCGTTCAGGTCGCCGGCGGCGCCCCGTCAGCGCGGTGCGGCGCGCTCGTTCCCACGTACGGCATCTCGCTGTCGCACCATTCCGTCGCAGAGTGGTGTGTGACATAGTACTGATGTGAGCGAGGGACTGACCTGCGATGTCGTGGTCGTCGGCGCCGGGATGGTGGGCGCCGCGTGCGCGCTGTACGCGGCCCGGGCGGGTCTCGACGTGATCGTCGTCGACCGTGGCCCGGTGGCCGGCGGCACGACCGGTGCCGGCGAGGGCAATGTCCTCGTCTCGGACAAGGAACCGGGCCCCGAGCTGGACCTCGCGCTGCTGTCCGGCCGTCTGTGGGGCGAGCTGGCGCGGGAGTTCGGCGCGGCCGTGGAGTACGAGGCGAAGGGCGGCGTCGTCGTGGCCTCGTCCCCGGCCGGGCTCGCGGCCCTGGAGCGGTTCGCCGACGGGCAGCGCGCCGCCGGAGTCGTGGCCGAACCGGTTGCGGGCGACGCCCTGTACGACCTCGAACCCCACCTGGCACCCGGCCTGCCGGGCGGCGTCCACTACCCACAGGACTCCCAGGTGATGCCGGCCCTGGCCGCCGCCCGCCTGCTCCGTTCCTCCGGTGCCCGCCTGTTCACCGGCCGCACGGTGACCGGCGTCCTGCGCACACCCGAGGGCGCGGTGCGCGGAGTGCGCACGGACCGGGGCGACCTCCACGCCCCGGCGGTCGTCAACGCGGCCGGCACCTGGGGCGGTGAACTCGCCGCACTCGCCGGCGCCCCGCTCCCCGTCCTGCCTCGGCGAGGCTTCGTCCTGGTCACCGAGCCCCTCCCGCGCAAGGTCCGGCACAAGGTGTACGCCGCCGACTACGTGGCCGACGTCGCCAGCGACTCGGCCGCGCTCCAGACCTCCCCGGTCGTCGAAGGCACCGCGGCGGGCCCGATCCTGATCGGCGCGAGCCGGGAACGCGTCGGCTTCGACCGGACGTTCTCCCTGCCGGTCGTACGGGCGCTGGCGGCGGGCGCCACGCGACTGTTCCCGTTCCTCGCGGACGTTCACGCGATGCGCGCCTACCTGGGCTTTCGCCCGTACCTCCCCGACCACCTGCCCGCCGTCGGCCCCGACCCCCGGGTGCCCGGCCTGCACCACGCCTGCGGCCACGAGGGCGCCGGCATCGGACTCGCCACCGGCACCGGCCACTTGATCGCACAGGCCCTGACCGCGAAGACCCCCGACCTGGACCTGACACCGTTCCGCCCCGAACGCTTCGCCGAGGATGCCGAATGAGAACCCCTCTGGAGCTCGCCGACGCCCACCCGGGACCGGCCTTCACCGTCACCCTGGACGGCCGTGAGATCCGGGCGCTGCCCGGCCAGACGGTCGCCGCCGCGCTCTGGGCGGCCGGGATCACCTCCTGGCGGACCACCCGGAGCGGGGGCCGCCCGCGCGGTGTGTTCTGCGGGATCGGCGTCTGCTTCGACTGCCTGGTCACCGTCAACGACCGCCCGAACCGGCGGGCCTGTGTGGTGCCCCTGCACCCCGGTGACGTGATCCGGACGCAGGAGGGGACGGGCCACGATGACTGACCTCGTGGTGATCGGTGCGGGGCCGGCGGGACTTGCCGCGGCGGTGGCGGCCGCCGGTCAGGGGCTGGAGGTGGCGATCGCCGACTCGGCGGCGCAAGCGGGCGGGCAGTTCTACCGTCAGCCCGCGTCCGGGTTGCGCGCTCGCCGGCCGCGGGCACTGCACCATCAGTGGCGGACCTGGGAGCGGCTCGGCGACGCTCTGGCCGGCAGTGACGTCCGGTTCCTGGCGGGGCATCATGTCTGGGCCGTGGAACGGGACTCCGACGGCTTCGCGGTGCACGCCCTGGTCGGCCCCGAGCAGCGGGAGCCGGCCGTGGTGCGAAGTGCCGGCGTGCTCCTCGCCACCGGCGGCTACGAGCGGGTGTTCCCCTTCCCCGGCTGGACCCTTCCCGGCGTCGTCACCGCCGGCGGCGCACAGGCCATGCTGAAGGGCGGGCTCGTGGTGCCGGGACGCACGGCGGTCGTCGCCGGGACCGGGCCGCTGCTGCTGCCCGTGGCCACCGGACTCGCGGCGGCGGGCGTCGAGATCGCGGCGCTCGTGGAAGCCGCCGGCCCCGGCGACGTCGTACGGCGGGCCCGGGCCCTGGCCGCCAAGCTCCCCGAGGGTGCCGGATACGCGGCCCGCCTGCTGCGCCACCGGGTCCCTCTGCTCGGCCGCCACACGGTCGTCCGCGCCCACGGCGAGGACCGGCTCACCGGTGTCACCGTCGCCGCCCTCGACACCGACGGACGCGTCCGGCCGGGCACCGAACGCCACCTGCCGTGCGACACCCTCGCCGTCGGACACGGCATGCTCGCGCACACCGATCTCGCCGAGACCCTCGGCTGCCGCCTGGACGGTCAGACCGTGGCGGTCGACGACGAGCAGCGCACCGATGTGCCCGGCGTATGGGCCGCCGGGGAGTCCACCGGCATCGGCGGCGCGGCCCTCGCCCTGGCCGAGGGGCACATCGCCGCACTCTCCGCCGCCGCACGCCTCAAGGGCAGCGCCCCCGACCCGGCGCGGTGGGCCGCGGCCGCCAGGTCCCGTACGAAGCTCCGCCGGGCGGCCGCCGCTCTCGACGCCGCGTACCCGCCGCCCGCGCGCTGGAGCGACCAGGTCACCGACGACACCCTCGTCTGCCGCTGCGAGGAGGTCACCGCCGGTGCCGTCCGCGAGGCCGTGGACGAGCTCGGCGCGGGTGACGTCCGCACCGTGAAGCTGCTGACCCGGGCCGGGATGGGCTGGTGCCAGGGACGCGTGTGCGGGCCCGCGGTCGCCGGGCTCGCCGGATGCGAACCGGCGCCGTCCCGAGGGCCGTTCGCGAGGCCCGTACCGCTCGGCGTACTCGCCGGGCAACACGACACCGCCACTCGGAGAGGAACCCCATGACCGACCACCGCCCCTGGCGCGGCGTCCTCGTCGCCACCGCCCTCCCGCTCGACGACGACCTCCGCGTCGACCACGCCCAGTACGCCGAACACTGCGCCTGGCTCGTCGAGAACGGCTGTGACGGCGTCGTACCGAACGGCAGCCTCGGGGAGTACCAGGTGCTCACCCCCGAGGAGCGGGCGAAGGTCGTGGAGACGGCCGTCGCCGCGATCGGCGGCTCGCGGGTGATGCCCGGCGTCGCCGCCTACGGCTCGGCCGAGTCCCGGCGCTGGGCCGAGCAGGCCCGGGACGCGGGCTGTGCCTCCGTGATGCTGCTGCCCCCGAACGCGTACCGCGCCGACGAGCGCTCCGTCCTCGCCCACTACGAGGAGGTCGCGAAGGCGGGCGTCCCGGTGGTGGCGTACAACAACCCCATCGACACCAAGGTGGACCTGGTCCCCGAACTGCTCGCGAAGCTGCACGTCGAGGGGTACATCCACGCGGTCAAGGAGTTCTCCGGCGACGTCCGCCGCGCCTACCAGCTCGCCGAACTCGCCCCGGAACTCGACCTGTTGATCGGCGCCGACGACGTCCTGCTGGAGCTCGCGCTCGCCGGCGCCAAGGGCTGGGTGGCCGGTTACCCGAACGCGCTGCCGAGGTCGACCGTGGAGCTGTACCGGGCTGCCGTGAGCGGTGACCTGGGCACCGCCAAGAAGCTCTACGAGCAACTGCATCCACTGCTGCGCTGGGACTCCAAGGTCGAGTTCGTACAGGCGATCAAGCTCTCCATGGACATCGTCGGCCGGCCCGGGGGACGCTGCCGTCCACCGCGGGTGCCCCTGCTGCCGGAGCAGGAGGCCGTGATCCGCGCCGCCACCGAGAAGGCCGTCGCCGCCGGGCTCGCGTAGTCACAAGGGAGGCTGGACCATGCGCAGCAAACTCGTCCTGCACGCCGTCGACTCGCACACCGAGGGCATGCCCACCCGCGTGATCACCGGCGGGATCGGGACCATCCCCGGCGCGACCATGAACGAGCGGCGCCTGTACTTCCGTGAGCACCGCGACGACATCAAGCAGCTCCTGATGAACGAGCCGCGCGGCCACTCCGCGATGAGCGGCGCCATCCTCCAGCCGCCGACCCGCCCCGACTGCGACTGGGGCGTGCTCTACATCGAGGTCTCCGGCTATCTGCCGATGTGCGGACACGGCACGATCGGCGTGGCGACCGTGCTCGTCGAGACCGGCATGGTCGAGGTCGTCGAGCCGGTCACCACGATCCGCCTCGACACCCCGGCCGGCCTGGTCGTCGCCGAGGTGGCCGTGGAGGACGGCGCCGCGAAGGCGGTCACCCTCCAGAACGTGCCGTCCTTCTCCGTCGCCCTCGACCGCAAGATCACCCTGGCCGACGGGCGCACGGTGACCTACGACATGGCATACGGCGGCAACTTCTACGCCATCCTGCCGCTGGAGCAGTTCGGGCTGCCCTTCGACCGCTCCCGCAAGGCCGACATCCTCGCGGCGGGACTGTCCCTCATGGCGGCGATCAACGCCGAGGAGGAGCCCGTCCACCCCGAGGACCCGTCCATCCACGGCTGCCACCACGTCCATCTGATCGCCCCCGGCGCCACCTCCCGCAACTCCCGGCACGCGATGGCCATCCACCCCGGCTGGTTCGACCGCTCGCCCTGCGGTACGGGCACGAGCGCGCGGATGGCGCAGCTGCACGCCCGGGGCGAACTGCCCCTGCACACCGAGTTCGTCAACGAGTCCTTCATCGGGACACGGTTCACCGGACGGCTCCTCGGCACCACCGAGGTCGCGGGCCGCCCCGCCGTCCTGCCCAGTTTCACCGGGCGCGCGTGGATCACGGGCACCGCGCAGTATCTGCTCGATCCGTCGGACCCGTTCCCGGCCGGGTTCGTGCTCTGACCGTCGACGATAATGAGGCGCGTATCAGTCCGTCACACGCGAGTCCGTCACACGTGACAGCCCGTAACACGTGACATTGCACAGCTAGGAGACCCATGGCCGCCCCGCGCAACGGCGCCCCGTCCACCGCAGCCGCTCCCGCGCTGCCCACCCTGGGCGGCAAGAAGAGCAGCTACCGGGAGCGGGTCGCCGATGCCCTGCGGGCCGCGCTGATCGCCGGGGAACTGCGCCCGGGGGAGGTGTACTCGGCCCCGACGCTCGCCGTCCGCTTCGGCGTCTCGGCGACGCCGGTGCGCGAGGCCATGCTGGACCTGGTCAAGGAAGGCCTGATGGACACGGTCCCGAACAAGGGCTTCCGGGTCACCGCGGTCTCCGAGCAGCAGCTCGACGAGTACAAGCACATCCGGGCGCTCATCGAGATCCCCACGGTGGTCGAGCTGGCCGCGACCGCCGACAAGGTCTCCCTGGAGGCGCTGCGCCCGGCCGCCCGGGAGATCGTCCGGGCCGCCGTCTCCGGCGACCTCATCGCGTACGTCGAGGCCGACACCCGCTTCCATCTCGGCCTGCTCGCCCTCGCCGGCAACGCCCACCTCGTCGAGGTCGTCGGCGACCTCCGCAAGCGCTCCCGCCTCTACGGGCTCACCGCACTGGTCGAGGCCGGCCGGCTGCTGGCCTCCGCCGAGGAGCACCTCGAACTGCTCGACGCGCTGATCGCCCGCGACGAGGCGGCCGTACGGGAGGTCATGACCCGCCATCTGGGACATGTCCGTGGCCTCTGGGCGGCGAAGAAGCAGTAGACGGCAATCCGAGAAGCCGAAGACGGCAACCTGACGCAAGCAGCTTGCGTTTCTTGCGCTATTCTTGCGCGCATGACGCGACGACTTGCTGAAGTGGCGAAGAAGGTCGGGGTCAGCGAGGCCACGGTCAGCCGGGTGCTCAACGACAAGCCCGGCGTCTCCGAGGCCACCCGGCAGGCGGTGCTCTCCGCCCTGGACGTCCTCGGCTACGAACGGCCCACACAGCTGCGCGGCGAGCGCGCCCGGCTCGTCGGCCTCGTCCTGCCCGAGCTGCAGAACCCGATCTTCCCGGCGTTCGCCGAGGTGATCGGCGGAGCGCTCGCCCAGCTGGGGCTGACGCCCGTACTGTGCACGCAGACCAAAGGCGGGGTCTCCGAGGCCGACTACGTCTCGCTGCTGCTGCAACAGCAGGTCTCCGGCGTCGTGTTCGCGGGCGGGCTGTACGCGCAGGCCGACGCGCCGCACGACCACTACAAGGAGCTCGCCGACCGCAACATCCCGGTCGTCCTGGTCAACGCGGCCATCGAGCGCCTGGGCTTCCCCGGGGTGTCCTGCGACGACGCCGTGGCCGTGGAGCAGGCCTGGCGGCATCTGGCCTCGCTGGGCCATGAGCGCATCGGGCTGCTGCTCGGGCCGGGCGACCACGTGCCGTCGGCGCGCAAGCTGGCCGCCGCGCTGGGTGTCGCCGGCGAGCTGCCCGAGGAGCGCGTGGCGCGGGCCATCTTCTCGATCGAGGGCGGTCACGCCGCCGCCTCCCGGCTGATCGACCGGGGCGTCACCGGCATCATCTGCGCGAGCGACCCGCTGGCGCTCGGTGCGATCAGGGCCGCCCGCCGCAAGGGGCTCGACGTCCCGTCGGAGATCTCGGTGGTCGGCTACGACGACTCTGCGTTCATGAACTGCACCGAGCCACCGCTCACCACCGTCCGCCAGCCCATCGAGGCCATGGGGCGGGCGGCCGTGGAGCTGCTGAACTCGCAGATCGGGGGCACCGTCGTCCCGGCGGAGGAGCTGCTCTTCGAGCCGGAGCTGGTGGTGCGCGGGTCGACGGCGCAGGCGCCGCGCACCTGAACACCCCTCTCGCATCGGCGAGATCCACTCTCCTGTTCAAAAATTTCAAAGTTCGCGCGACATCTTGCGAAGCGATGTCGGCGGTGCTTGAGTGTGCGACGCCCACCGCTCCTGCCCAGAGGGGTCCACCGATGAGAAGCACCGGGTTCCGCCGTACCTTCGCCGCGCTGAGTGTCTGCTCCCTCGCCCTCGCCGTGTCCGCCTGCGGGTCGGGCGACGACGACTCGGCGAGCGGCAAGACCCGCATCACGGTCAACTGCATGCCGCCCAAGAGCGCCAAGGTCGACCGCCAGTTCTTCGAGCAGGACATCGCGTCCTTCGAGAAGGCCAACCCGGACATCGACGTCGTGGCCCACGACGCGTTCCCCTGCCAGGACCCGAAGACCTTCGACGCCAAGCTCGCCGGCGGCCAGATGGAGGACGTCTTCTACACGTACTTCACCGACGCCGGGCACGTCGTCGACATCAACCAGGCGGCCGATCTCACCTCGTACGTCAAGGAGTTGAAGAGCTACGGGACCATCCAGCAGCAGCTGCGCGACATCTACACCGTCGACGGCAAGATCTACGGCATCCCGCGCACCGGCTACTCGATGGGCCTGATCTACAACAAGGCGCTCTTCGAGAAGGCCGGCCTCGACCCCGACCGGCCCCCGGCCACCTGGGACGAGGTCCGCGCCGCCGCCAAGAAGATCGCCGCACTGGGCGACGGCACCGTCGGCTACGCCGACTACAGCGCCCAGAACCAGGGCGGTTGGCACTTCACCGCCGAGCTGTACTCGCAGGGCGGCGACGTCGTGGGTGCCGACGGCAAGAAGGCCACCGTCGACACCCCCGAGGGCCGTGCCGTGCTGCAGAACCTGCACGACATGCGCTGGAGCGACAACTCGATGGGCAGCAAGCAGCTCCTGGTCATCAACGACGTCCAGCAGATGATGGGTTCGGGCAAGCTCGGCATGTATCTCTCCGCCCCCGACAACATCCCGATCCTGGTCAAGGAGAAGGGCGGCAACTACAAGGACCTCGCGCTCGCCCCCATGCCCGGCGGTGAGGGCACGCTCATCGGCGGCGACGGCTACATGTTCAACAAGAAGGCGAGCCCCGAGCAGATCCGCGCCGGCCTGAAGTGGCTCGACCACATGTTCCTCACGCCCGGCGACGGCTTCCTCGGCGACTACGCCCGCGCCAAGAAGAACGACGCCCCCGTCGGACTGCCCGAACCCCGCCTGTTCTCCGGCGCCGCCGACGCGAAGGACCAGCAGGTCAAGGAGGCCAACGCGAACGTCCCGGTGGAGAACTACCAGCCCTTCCTCGACGGCAACCAGAGCCTCGACATGAAGATCGAGCCGCCCAGCGCCCAGCAGATCTACTCCGTCCTCGACGGCGTCGTCTCCGCCGTCCTCACCAAGAAGGACGCCGACATCGACCAGCTCCTGAAGGACGCGTCGGGGAAGATCGACAGCATCCTGGCCCGGGGCTGACGGGGCATGACCAGGACGGCTCAGCGCCGGACCGTCGCGATGGTCGCGGTCCGCCCGATGCAGGCGCCGCCCACGGCAGGGGACCGCAGGCGGCGCCGCCTCGCCGATCAGGTGCGCGCGTACGGCTTCCTCGTCGGCGGCCTCGTCTGCTTCGCCCTCTTCTCCTGGTACCCGGCGATCCGGGCGGTCGTGATCGCCTTCCAGAAGTACACACCGGGCTCGGATCCCGAGTGGGTCGGCACCGCCAACTTCACCCGTGTCTTCGCCGACCCGGAGTTCGCCGCCGCCTGGCGCAACACCCTCACCTTCACCCTGCTCGCCCTGCTGATCGGCTTCGCGATCCCCTTCGTACTCGCCCTGGTCCTCAACGAGTTGCGGCACGCCAAAGCGTTCTTCCGTGTCGTGGTCTATCTGCCGGTGATGATCCCGCCGGTGGTCAGCGCCCTGCTCTGGAAGTGGTTCTACGACCCCGGCACCGGGCTCGCCAACGAAGCCCTGCGGTTCCTGCACCTGCCCACCTCGAACTGGTCCAACGGCGCCGACACAGCGCTCATCTCCCTGGTGATCGTGGCCACTTGGGCCAACATGGGCGGCACCGTACTGATCTACCTGGCGGCACTCCAGTCCATCCCGGGCGAGCTGTACGAGGCCGCCGAACTCGACGGTGCGAACCTGCTCCAGCGCATCCGGCACGTCACCGTGCCGCAGACCCGCTTCGTGATCCTGATGCTGATGCTCCTTCAGATCATCGCCACGATGCAGGTCTTCACGGAACCGTTCGTCATCACGGGCGGCGGCCCGGAGAACGCCACGGTGACCGTCCTCTACCTGATCTACAAGTACGCCTTCCTCTACAACGACTTCGGCGGCGCCTGCGCCCTCAGCGTCATGCTCCTCGTGCTCCTCGGCGCCTTCTCCGCCGTATACCTGCGTCTGACGCGCACCGAAGGGGAGGACGCATGACCACCCGGACCCTTCTCTCCCCGGCTGCCCTGGCCCGCCCGCGCGGAAAGGCCGCCTACTGGTCCGTGTTCACCGGAACCGTCCTGCTGTTCACGCTCGCCTTCCTCTTCCCCGTCTACTGGATGGTGACGGGCGCGATGAAGTCACCGGACGAGGTGACACGGACCCCGCCGACGCTCGTCCCGGAGCGGTGGCACCTCAGCGGCTACACCGACGCCTGGGACCTGATGGCGCTGCCCGGCCACCTGTGGAACACGGTCGTCCAGGCCGCCGGCGCCTGGCTGTTCCAGATCGTGTTCTGCACGGCCGCCGCCTACGCGCTGTCCAGGCTGCGGCCCGTCTTCGGCAAGGTGCTCCTCGGCGGCATCCTCGCCACCCTGATGGTCCCGGCCCAGGCGCTGGTCGTACCGAAGTACCTGACCGTGGCGGACCTGGGACTGCTCAACGACCCGCTCGCCATCTGGCTGCCGGCCGTCGCCAACGCCTTCAACCTCTATCTGCTGAAGCGGTTCTTCGACCAGCTCCCGCGCGATGTCCTGGAAGCCGCCGAGATCGACGGCGCCGGGAGGCTGCGCACCCTGTGGTCGATCGTGCTGCCGATGTCCCGGCCGGTCCTCGGCGTGGTCTCGATCTTCGCCCTCGTGGCCGTCTGGCAGGACTTCCTCTGGCCGCTGATGGTCTTCTCCGACACCGACAAACAGCCGATCAGTGTCGCGCTCGTCCAGCTGTCGCAGAACATCCCGCTGACCGTGCTCATCGCCGCCATGGTGATCGCGAGCATCCCCATGGTCGCGATGTTCCTGGTCTTCCAGCGGCACATCATCGCCGGGATCGGCGCGGGCAGCACCAAGGGCTGACGTCCCCCTCCTTGCCGGACGCCCCTGTTCCGGACGCCCTCCTCCTTCCGACAGAAAGGGCCGCACCGTGGCACTGTCCCGTCATGCCCCGGCACAGTGGTGGCACTCCGCCGTCATCTACCAGGTCTACGTCCGCAGCTTCGCGGACGGCGACGGCGACGGCACCGGCGACCTCGCGGGCGTCCGCGCCCGGCTGCCGTATCTCGCCGAACTCGGCGTGGACGCCCTGTGGTTCACACCCTGGTACGTCTCACCGATGAAGGACGGCGGCTACGACGTCGCCGACTACCGCGCGATCGACCCCGCGTTCGGCACCCTCGCCGAGGCGGAGAAACTCATCGCCGAGGCACGCGAGCTGGGCATCCGCACCATCGTCGACATCGTGCCCAACCATGTCTCCGACCAGCACCCGTGGTTCCGTGCCGCGCTCGCCGCCGGACCCGGCAGCCCGGAGCGCGAGCTGTTCCACTTCCGGCCCGGAGGCGGCCCGGACGGCGACCTTCCGCCCAACGACTGGCCGTCGCAGTTCGTCGGGTCCAGCGAACCGGTCTGGACCCGGCTGCCCGACGGGGACTGGTACCTCCACCTGTTCACACCCGAACAGCCCGACCTCAACTGGGCCCACCCCGTGGTCCGCCAGGAACACGAGGACATCCTGCGCTTCTGGTTCGAGCGGGGCGTGGCCGGCGTCCGTATCGACTCGGCCGCGCTGCTCGCCAAGGACCCCGCGCTCACCGACCTCGCCGACGCCCCCGACCCGCACCCCTTCGTCGACCGCGACGAACTCCATGACATCTACCGCTCCTGGCGGACCGTCGCCGACGACTACGACGGCGTCTTCGTCGGCGAGGTCTGGCTGCCCGACCCCGAGCGCTTCGCCCGCTACCTTCGCCCCGACGAGCTGCACACCGCCTTCAACTTCGCGTTCCTGTCCTGCCCCTGGGACGCCGAGCGGCTGCGGGCGTCGATCGACACGACACTCGCCGAACACGCGCCGGTGGGCGCTCCCGCGACCTGGGTGCTGTGCAACCACGACGTCACCCGCACGGTCACCCGCTACGGTCGCGAGGACACCGGCTTCGACTTCGCGGCCAAGGCCTTCGGCACCGCGGCCGACCTCGCCCTGGGCACCCGCCGGGCCCGCGCGGCCGCTCTGCTGTCGCTCGCCCTGCCGGGCGCGGTCTACGTCTACCAGGGCGAGGAGCTCGGCCTGCCCGAGGCCGACATCCCCCTCGACCGCATCGAGGACCCGATGCATGCCCGCTCCGGTGGCACCGACCCGGGCCGGGACGGCTGCCGGGTGCCGCTGCCCTGGGCGGCCGACGCGCCGTACGCCGGTTTCGGCTCACGTGAGGAGCCGTGGCTGCCACAACCGGTCGACTGGACGTCGTACGCGGTCGACCGCCAGGCCGGGGACCCGCATTCGATGCTCCGTCTGTATCGCGAGGCCATCGCGCTCCGCCCGGTGTTCGGCGACGGCCCCCTCACCTGGCTGCCCTCGCCCGCCGACGTGCTCGCCTTCACCCGCGGGCCGGAGGCGACCTGTGTGGTCAACCTGGCGGACGAGCCCGCCGATCTGCCGTCACACTCCGAACTCCTCCTGGCCAGCGGCCGGTTGGACACCGACGGGCGACTGCCGAAGGACACCGCGGTCTGGCTGCGCGCCTGAGACGGCGGCCCGCTATCCCCTTACCCCCACCACGAAGGGATCAGCAATGCACCACACGCGCAGATATGTCAGGATCATGCCAAGCGCGGTGACGATCGTCCTCGCCGCGGGCCTGGTCACCGCGACGGCCCCCGCCGCCCAAGCGGCGTCCGGCGCCACCGTCCCCTTCACCTCGGTCGAGGCCGAGTCCGCCACCACGACCGGCGCGAAGATCGGCCCCGACCACACACAGGGCACCCTCGCCTCGGAGGCGTCGGGACGCCGGGCCGTGCGCCTCACCGCCGGCCAGCGTGTCGAGTTCACGGTCCCGCGGGCGGCCAACGCGGTGAACCTCGCCCACAGCGTCCCCGACGGCCAGTCCGGCACCCTCGACGTGTACGTCAACGGGCAGAAGATCGCGAAGCCCCTCGCGGTCACCTCGAAGTACTCCTACGTCGACACCGCCTGGATCCCGGGCGCCAGGACGCACCACTTCTACGACAACGCCCGGCTGTTGCTCGGCCAGAACGTGCAGGCGGGGGACAAGGTGGCATTCCAGGCGACGGGTGTCCAGGTCACCGTGGACGTCGCCGACTTCGAGCAGGCGGCCGGGCCCGCCGGGCAGCCCGCCGGATCGGTGTCCGTCGTGTCCAAGGGTGCCGACCCCACCGGCAACGGCGACTCCACCCAGGCCTTCCGGGACGCCATCGCCTCCGCCCAAGGGGGAGTGGTCTGGATCCCGCCGGGCGACTACCGGCTGACCTCCTCGCTGAGCGGTGTCCAGAACGTCACCCTCCAGGGCGCCGGCCACTGGCACTCCGTCGTGCACACCTCCCGCTTCATCGACCAGTCCAGCTCCTCCGGCAACGTCCACATCAAGGATTTCGCGGTCATCGGGGAGGTCACCGAGCGGGTCGACTCCAACCCGGACAACTTCGTCAACGGGTCGCTGGGACCGAACAGTTCCGTCTCCGGAATGTGGCTCCAGCATCTCAAGGTCGGCCTCTGGCTGACGGGCGACAACGACAGCCTCGTCGTCGAGAACAACCGCTTCCTCGACATGACCGCCGACGGCCTCAACCTCAACGGCAGCGCTCGCGGCGTCCGCGTCCGCCACAACTTCCTGCGCAACCAGGGCGACGACGCGCTCGCCATGTGGTCGCTGTACGCGCCGGACGCGAACAGCAGCTTCGAGAACAACACGATCACCCAGCCGAACCTGGCCAACGGCATCGCGATCTACGGCGGCACGGACATCACCGTCAAGGACAATCTCATCTCCGACACCAACGCCCTCGGCAGCGGCATCGCGATCTCCAACCAGAAGTTCCTCGACCCCTTCCACCCGCTGTCCGGCACGATCACGGTGGACGGCAACACCCTGGTCCGCACGGGCGCGATGAACCCCAACTGGAACCACCCGATGGGCGCCCTGCGCGTCGACTCCTACGACAGCGCCATCGAGGCGAACGTCCGCATCACCAACACCACGATCGCCGACAGCCCGTACAGCGCCTTCGAAATCGTGTCGGGCGGCGGACGCGGTCTCGCGGCGAAGAACATCACCGTCGACGGCGCCACCGTACGGAACACCGGTACGGTCGTCGTCCAGGCCGAGACCCAGGGCGCCGCGACCTTCCGCAACGTCACGGCGACCGGCGTGGGCGCGGCGGGCATCTACAACTGCCCCTACCCGTCCGGCACCTTCGCCCTCACCGACGGCGGCGGCAACTCCGGCTGGTCCAGTACCTGGCCGGACTGCTCGACCTGGCCGCAGCCCGGTCAGGGCAACCCCGACCCCGACCCGGTGCGCAACCTCGCCAAGGGACGCCCGGCCACCGCCACCGGTTCGCAGGACGTCTACACGCCGGGCAAGGCGGTCGACGGCGACGCGGGCACGTACTGGGAGTCCACCAACAACGCCTTCCCGCAGTCCCTGACGATCGATCTCGGCTCCACCGAGGCCGTCCGGCGGCTGGTGCTGAAGCTTCCCCCGTCCTCGGCGTGGGGCGCGCGCACCCAGACCGTCACGGTGCTGGGCAGCACCGACGGCTCCAGCTATGCGACGGTCGTCGGAGCCACCGGCTACCGCTTCGACCCGGCCACCGGCAACACGGCCACCGTCTCCCTGCCAGGCGGCACCAGCCTGCGCCATCTGCGGCTGTCCGTCAGCGCCAACACCGGCTGGCCGGCGGGGCAGTTCAGTGAGGTGGAGGCGTATCCGACTTCGTGACCGCGTCCCGCACGACCCCGCGCTTCGCCGCCTGGATCTGCTCGTACACATGGGTGCGCAGCTCGGCGAAGCGCGGGTCCACGCGGGTGTGCAACTGGTCGCGCTCGGCGGGCAGTTCGACCTTCAGCTGCTCCTGGACCACGGTGGGGGAGGCGGACAGCACGATCACCCGCTCGCCCAGATAGACGGCCTCGTCGATGTCGTGGGTGACGAACAGGATCGTGATGCCGCGCTCCCGCCACAGCCCCCGGACCAGGTCCTCCAGATCGGCCCGCGTCTGCGCGTCCACCGCCGCGAACGGCTCGTCCATAAGAAGCACCCGTGGCTCGTACGCCAGCGCGCGGGCGATCGCGACCCGCTGCTGCATACCGCCGGACAGCTGCCACGGATACGCCCCCACAGCATCCGCGAGGCCCACCGACTCCAGCGCGTCCCGCACCAGCTCCCGACGCCTCGCCTTGCTCAAGTCCTTTTGTTTCAAGGGCAGTTCGACATTCTCGCCGACCCGCATCCAGGGGAAGAGGCTGCGGCCGTACTCCTGGAACACGAAGGCCATCCCGCGCGGCGGGCCGGTCACCCTCCGCCCCTCCAGCAGTACCTCGCCGCCGGTCGGGGCGAGCAGTCCGCCCATGCACTTCAGCAGCGTCGTCTTGCCGCAGCCCGACGGGCCGACGAGACAGACGAGCTCGCCCGGCTCGACGGTGAAGGTGAGGTCGCGCACCGCCTCCACCCGGCGGCCGGACCCCTCGTAGACCTTCTTCAGGCCGCGTACGTCGAGCATGGACCGCCCCTTCACGATGCTCACTCAGGACCGCCGGGTGGTCGCGCGCAGACCGTGGTACCAGCCGAGCACCCGGCGCTCGACCAGCTGGAAGACGACGGAGAGCAGGAAGCCGAGCAGACCGAGGACGAGGATCCCGGTCCACATGTCGGGGACCGCGAAGCTGCGCTGGAACTGGACCACGGTGAAGCCGATGCCGTTGTTGGCCGCGAACATCTCGCTGATGACCATCAGGATGATGCCGATGGACAGTGCCTGGCGCAGCCCGGCGAAGATCTGCGGGCTCGCGGAGCGCAGCACCAGATGGCGCAGCCGGGCGACGCCCGTGACGCCGTACGAGCGCGCCGTCTCCAGCATCACCGAGTCGACCGCGCGCACGCCCTCCACGGTGTTGAGCAGGATCGGCCAGACGCAGCCGCTCGCGATCACGACGATCTTCATGCCGTCGCCGATGCCCGCGAACAGCATGATGACCGGGACCAGTACGGGCGGCGGCACGGCCCGCAGGAACTCCAGCACCGGCTCGCACACCGCGCGCACCGCCCGGTAGGAGCCGATGACCGTGCCGAGCGCGACGCCGGCCAGGGCGGCGAGCGTAAAGCCGGCGAGGAGCCGCAGCAGGCTCGGTACGACATCGGTGCGCAGCCGGTCGGCGGTCCAGACGTCCGGAAAGGTGTCCACGATCGTTCGCAGCGGCGGCCAGAACGGGTCGGTGCTGCCGGCCGACGCCGCCCACCACACGACGACCAGGACGATGGGCAACGCGACGACGAACAGCCCTTTGAGGAGCAGGCGCCCGATCACACCGCCACCTCCCCGCGCACCGACTGGTGCCAGGCCAGCGCCCACCGCTCCACCGTCCGCGCGCCGACGTTGATGATCAGCCCGAGCAGGCCGGCGACCACGATGAGCGCGTACATCTCCGGCACCGCCTGCGACGTCTGCGCCACCGCGATCTGCCGGCCCAACCCCGGTGCCCCGATGACGAGTTCGGTGGTGATCGCCAGGATCAGCGCCACCGCGGCGGCGAGCCGCACACCGGTCATGACGTACGGCAGCGCCGTCGGCCACAGCACATGGCGCACGCGCGCCCAGGTGCCGAGGCCGTACGACCGTGCCGTCTCCTCGGCTACCGGGTCGACGTCCTGGACGCCGTACAGGGTCTGGATCAGCACCTGCCAGAAGGAGGCGTACACGACGAGGAGGAGCACCGACCGCAGTTCGGTGCCGTACAGCAGGACCGCCAGCGGGATCAGCGCCACCGACGGGATCGGGCGCAGGAACTCG
The DNA here is from genome assembly GCF_042795335.1 of Streptomyces sp. NPDC056479. Taxonomy (NCBI): domain Bacteria; kingdom Bacillati; phylum Actinomycetota; class Actinomycetes; order Kitasatosporales; family Streptomycetaceae; genus Streptomyces; species Streptomyces sp. NPDC056479. The sequence goes on from NZ_JBHTRZ010000001.1 coordinate 172,375, forward strand.
ATCGTCGAGGCCGTCGCCTCGCGCAGATACGGCACGACCGAGATGACCACGCCCACGACGATGCCGGCGCAGACCGCGATGGCCAGACCCAGTGCCCAGCCGGTGAGGGTGTCGCCCAGCGCTTGCCAGAAGGCGTCGTCGGAGAGTTCGTCCCCCAGGGCCGAGGCGATCCGGCTGGTCGGCGGGAAGTAGGCCTCCTTGACCAGGCCGAGCCGCGGCACCGCCTCGCCCAGGGCGAGGAAGGCCGCGAGTCCGGCCGCACCGAGTGCGACGTTCACACCCCTCACGGCAGGAGGGCGTCCAGGTCGGGCGTCTTCTTGAAGAGGCCGTCCTCCTCGCCGAGCTTCATGAGGGCCTCGATGGAGGGGCGGTTCGGCGCGGCGGGCCACTTCGGGAGGATGACCTGCTCCAGCACCGACGCCGGGATCTTCGTGTACGTCGTGACGATCTGCCGGGCCTCGTCCGGGTGGGCCTCGGCGTAGGCGAGGGACTCGGCGGTGGCGTCCTGGAACTTCTTCACCACGTCCGGGTGTTGCTGCGCGTACTGCGTCGAGGTGAAGTACATGGCGACGGTGAGCTCCGGCGCGATGTCGATCAGCGGCGAGGCGATCTCCCGGCCGCCCTGGCTGCGGATGGTGGCCGTGGCCGGCTCGACGACGCACGCGGCGTCGATCTGGCCCTGATCGAGGGCGGCGGGCATCTGGTCGAAGGCCATCTCGACGAGCTTCACCTTGTCCGGGTCGCCGCCGTCCTCACGCACCGCCTGGCGGACGGCTGTCTCGTTGATGTTCTTCAGGGTGTTGATGGCGACCTTCTTGCCCTCCAGCTCCTTCGCCGACTTGACGGGGCTGTCCTTCTTGACCATCAGGCCGTTGAAGTCCTTGCCCCGCACGCCGGTCGACGCGATGCCGTTGGCGACGGCCTTCACGGGCACACCGTTGGACTGAGCCACCATCAGGGACGTCACATTGCTGAATCCGAACTGGAACTGACCGCTCGCCACACCCGGCACGATCGCCGCACCGCCCTGGGCGGTGGTGAACTCCAGCTTCAGGCCCTGCTTTTCGAATAACCCCTTCTTCTGGCCGAGATACAGCGGCGCGACATCGACGATCGGGATGAGTCCGAGTTTGACGGTGGTGACACCGCCGGACGACGCGCCCGCATCCGGCGATCCGTCGTCGGACGAGCCACAGGCCGTCGCGACGAGCAGCAGGGCGCCGGCGCTGAGACCGGCGGACAGACGACGCATGGCTCCTCCTGTACAGACAACGTGCAACGGTGTTCCGACAGGTTGTGCGCAAGGCGCACAGTAGTGCGCGAGTTCGCTCAGCGGGAAGGTAGAAGCCTCAAACGCATCCGGTCAATGGGTTCGCCGACAACATTGTTGACACTTCTGGAGGTGGCGATGTCCGCCGAAGACCGCGCACCGCACTTCGTGAGGTCCTTCGAGCGTGGCCTCGCCGTCATCCGCTGCTTCGGCGCCGGCCATCCCGCCCGCACACTCAGCGAGGTCGCCCACACCTGCGACCTGACCCGCGCCGCTGCCCGCCGCCTGCTGCTGACCCTCGCCGACCTCGGCTACGTCCACCAGGACGGCCGCCTCTTCAGCCTCACCCCGCGCGTGCTGGAACTCGGCTACTCCTACCTTTCCAGCTACACCCTGCCCCAGATCGCCGAACCGCATCTGGAGCAACTCGTCGCACAGGTACGGGAGTCGTCGTCGCTGTGCGTCCTCGACGGCGACGACATCGTCTACGTCGCCCGGGTCCCGACCAGCCGCATCATGACCGCGTCCATCACCGTCGGGACGCGCTTTCCGGCGTATGTGACCTCGGTGGGCCGGGTCATCCTCGCCCACCTGCCCGAGGAGGAGATCGAACTCCGTCTGACCGGCACCGAGTTGAAGTCCTTCACCCCGCGCACCCGCACCTCGCCGGACGCTCTGCGGGCGGAGCTGCGCCGCGTCCGCCGACAGGGCTACGCCGTCGTCGACCAGGAGCTGGAGGTGGGGCTCAGGTCGGTCGCCGCCCCGGTGCGGGACCGGGACGGCGAGGTGGTCGCGGCCGTCAACATCGCCGTGCACGCGGGCCGCAACACGGTCGACTCCGTGCGCCGGGACCTGTTGCCGCCGCTGCGGGCGACGGTCGCCCGGATCGAGGCCGACCTGCGGATCACAAATCCAGGACCAGCCGGCGCCCCCGGCACCGTGACACACAGATCATCATCGTCTCGCCGCCCTCCCGCTCCTCCTGTGTGAGGACGGAGTCCCGGTGGTCCGGGGTGCCGTCGAGGACGTCGGTCTCACAGGTCCCGCAGGTGCCCTCGGTGCAGGAGTACAGCACCTCGATGCCGGCCGCCCGCACCGTGTCCAGCACGGAGACACCGGGCGCGACGGTGAGCGTCCGCCCGCTCTGCGCCAGCGCGACCTCGAACTCCCGCTCCTCGCCGGCCGGTTGCGCCTTCGCCTGGAACCGCTCGACGTGCAGCATCCCGGACGGACACCGCGCCTCGACGACGTCGAGCAGCGGACCGGGGCCGCAGCAGTAGACGAGCGTGCCGTCGGGAACGTCGTCGAGCACCGGGCCGAGGTCCAGCAGCCCGGACTCATCCTGCGGGGCGACGCCGACCCGCCGGCCGTAACGCCCCAACTCCTGCGTGAACGCCATGGATCGACGCGTACGCCCGCCGTAGAGCAGCGTCCAGTCGGCGCCCGCCGCTTCGGCCGCGGCCAGCATCGGCAGGATCGGTGTGATGCCGATGCCGCCCGCGATGAAGCGGTAGCGGGGAGCGGGCTCCAGCCGGAAGTGATTGCGGGGCCCGCGCACCCGGACCTTGTCGCCGTGTCCCAACTGCTCGTGCACATGGGCGGATCCGCCTCGCCCGTCCGGCTCCCGCAGCACCGCGATCCGCCAGGTGGCGCGGTCCGCCGGATCGCCGCACAGCGAGTACTGCCGCTCCAGCTCCGGCCCGAGCACGACGTCGATGTGGGCGCCGGGTTCCCAGGCGGGGAGCCGCTCGCCGAGCGGGTGGCGCAGGGTGAGGGCGAGGACGCCGTCGGCCGCGAACTCCCGGCGGTCGACGACGAGTTCGGCTTCGTACACGTCACTCATGAACTGGTCCCCCGCGGCTCGTGTCCCTGCGGCCGGTGTCCCTGGAGCCGGTGTCCTTGTGGGTGGGCGAGCATCCACTCCCACATCTCCACCGGGTCCTGCGCGGTGTGCTCGCGGCCGCAGTGACAGGTGCCGTGCAGGACGTCGGTGCCCGGCAGCCAGTCGATGCGGTAGATCTCACCGGTGGGACCGCTCACTGGACCTTCTCCGACTCCATCGGCTTGGCGCCCTCCTCGACCAGCCGGGCGAGGATACGGCGAGCGGCCAGGCCGCCGGTGTCGATGTTGATGCTCAGCTCCTGGTAGCCGTGGCGTTCGGTGCCGAGGGTCTTCTGGAGCAGGTTGAGGGCGGTGACGTCCTGCATGACGACGGTGTGGTTGTTGCCGCGCAGGAACTCGGTGACCTCGTCGTCGTCCGTAGCCCAGTCCCGCGAGACCGCCCAGAAGTCGTACACCTTGCCGTCGCCGGAGGGCGTGATGGCGTAGGTGACCTCGGTGTGGAAGCCGCCCGGGTCGCTGCCGTCGGGCTCGGGCGCCACACCGACCGGAGCGACCCGGCTGTGCAGCAGGTACAGACACGGGGCGTGGTACTCGATGTCCTGCCAGCGGGTGATCCGGCCCTCGATGCCGGTCGACCTGGCGTAGAACGGCGGGCACTCGGCGTCGTCCATGTGCCGGCTCACCCGGACGATGCCGGCGCCCTCGTCGACCTCCGTGGTGATCGGCGTCTCGGCGACCTCGGGGGTGCCGATGTAGCCGCCGTGGAGATAGGTCTCGTGGGAGAGGTCGAGAAGGTTGTCGACGAGCAGGCCGTAGTCGCAGTCGATCGGCTCCATGCCGCGCACGGTGACCCAGCCGGGGGAGTCGAGGTGCCTGGCCCGGGGGATGCCCTGCGGGTCGGCGAGCGCCGGGTCGCCGATCCACACCCAGATCAGCGAATCCTGCTCGACCACCGGGTACGAGGCGACTCGCGCGGTACGCGGGACGCGTTTCTGTCCCGGCACATACACGCACGTACCGGTCGTGTCGTACGTGAACCCGTGGTACCCGCACACGATCCGGTCACCGTCGAGCCGGGTCGGCGCCTCGGACAGCGGGTAGCGGCGGTGCACACACCGGTCGTGCAGGACGACCGGCGTCCCCTCCTCCTCGGTGCGGTAGAGGACGAGCGTCTCCCCGAGAATCGTCCGTCCGAGCAACTCGCGCCCGACCTCGTGGCTGTAGGCGGCGACGTACCACTGGTTCCTGGCGAAGGCGGTGGTGTGAGGCATGGGGTTCCCGTCCCTGTCGGCGGGGCTTCGTCGCCCCGCGTGCCGTGGTTGGCATCAGGGTCGTGACGGCTGCGACCGCCGCGCAAGGCGACTTCTGCCAGACGGAAGGGGAGGCCCTACTCAAGGCTGAGCTGACGCAGATTGGTCCTGGTGAGCTCAAGGATCTCGTCACCGCGTCCGGACAGGACGGTTCGGGTGGCGAACAGCGTGAAGCCCTTGATCTGCTCAAGCGTGAGTTTGGGTGGGAGCGAGAGCTCCTGGCGCTCGGTGTGGACGTCGACCAGAGCGGGACCCTCGTGTGCGAAGGCCTCTCGCAACGCGTCCTCCAACTCGTCCGCGCGCCGGACGAGGGACGCATGCAGGCCGGCTGCGCGGGCCAGGGCGCTGAAGTCAGGATTCTCCAGACCGGTGCCGTAGGTGACGACGCCTGCGGCCTTCATCTCCAACTCGACGAAACCCAGAGCCGAGTTGTTGAAGACGACCACCTTCACCGGGAGGTCCAGCTGCCGCAGTGTGCTCAGCTCGCCGAGCAGCATCGCCAGGCCGCCGTCGCCCGAGAGTGCGATCACCTGCCGGCCGGGATGGCTGGCCTGGATCCCGATGGCGTGCGGCAGAGCGTTGGCCATCGAGCCGTGGTTGAAGGAGCCGATGAGCCGCCGCGCCCCGTTCATGCGCAGATAGCGCGCCGCCCATACGGTGGGCGTGCCGACGTCGGCGGTGAAGGCCGCGTCCTGGGCCGCCAGCCGGTCGACGGTGGCGGCGACGTACTGCGGGTGCAGCGGGGAGTCGGTGGGCTTGGCCTCGGCCAGCCGGTCCAAGCGGGAGCGCACCCGCTGGTAGTGGCCGGTCATCGTCTTCAGGAAGCCGTCGTCGCCTCGGCGTTCGAGGAGGGGGAGCAGCGCCTGGGCGGTGTCCTTGACGGTCCCGACCAGGGGGACCTCCACGGGCGTACGGCGGCCGATGTGCTCACCGCGCACGTCGACCTGCACGACGGACGCCTTCCGCGGATAGAACGAGCGGTAGGGGAAGTCGGTGCCCAGCATCAGCAGCGCGTCGCAGTGCTCCATCGCCCGGTAGCCGGAGCTGTAGCCGATCAGCCCGGTCAGCCCCACGTCGTAGGGGTTGTCGTACTCCAGGAACTCCTTGCCCCGCAGCGAGTGCACCATGGGCGCCTTCAGCGCCTCGGCCAGCGCCACGGCCTCGTCGTGCGCCCCTTCGCAGCCGGCCCCGGCCAGGATCGTCACCCGATCGGACGCGTTGAGGATCCGCGCCGCGCGGGCCAGCGCGGCGTCGTCCGGTCGTACGTGGGACGACGTCTTGAGCACCGGGTGCTGAGCGGGCCTGTCGGGCGCCGGCGCCAGGAACAGTTCGCCGGGGACGACCAGCACCGCCACTCCGCTGCGCTCGAGGGCGGTGCGGACAGCCGTCGCCAGGAGCCAGGGCACCTGTTCCGGCATGCTCGCCAGTTCGCAGTACACGCTGCACTCGCGGAACAGCAGCTGCGGATGGGTCTCCTGGAAGTACTCGCTGCCGATCTGTTCCTGGGGAATCTGCGCGGCCACCGCGAGCACCGGCACCCGGCTGCGCTGCGCGTCGAAGAGTCCGTTGATCAGATGCAGGTTGCCCGGCCCGCAACTGCCGGCCGCGACCGCCAGGCGCCCCGTCACGCCTGCCTCGGCGGCGGCGGCGAAGGCCGCGGCCTCCTCGTGGCGGACATGTCCCCACGCGATGGTGCCGTCACGGCGCAGAGCGTCGGTGAAGCCGTTGAGGGAGTCGCCGGGCAGGCCGTACACCCGTCGCACTCCGGACGCCTTGAGCATGGAAACGATGAGGTCAGCGACCGTGTCGGCCATGATGTGACGTCCTCCCGACCCGGGCTGCGGTGGGCGGCGCGATGATCGCCGCAGGTCCTGTCCTCAGCATGGCCCGGCTCGGGGTAGGCCGCACCCGCTGTCCGCGGCTCAGGAGGGCGCGCGGACACCGCCGAGCAGCCGGTTGAACACGCTCACCGTCACCACCGCGTAGGCGAGGTGGGGAACGATGTCAGCGATCCAGTCGGACGTGGCCCAGGTCCGGGGATCGGTAACCCCCAGTACGGTCATGGGGCCGTTGGTGGCCACGAGTGCCCCCACCACGGCGACGGCGTACTGGGTGCTTCGAGCCGGGCGCCAACCGGCCGCATGCCCCAACCCCAGCATGGCGCCCATACCGATCCCGGCCGCCAGGCCCGTCAGCGCACCAAGGGCCTCGGTGCGGTTCTCCTGAGCCTGACCCTCGCCGGGGATGCGCAGGTGAAGCCTTTGCGCCAGCTTCTGCACGGTCGTCTCGGGTGTGGAACTGGTCGGCCGGCCCCGCAGCACCATGTCGCCGTAGGAGACCACGTCGAGCGCCGTCGTACCCGCGGCCCCGGCGGCGGACCCGTAGAGCAGTGGGCCCGTGACACGCACCATGGCAATCCCGCTCCCTTCCCCCTCAGAATGCGGCACCTCCGCCGTCCCCGCCATGCGTGTCCGCCCGAGGCCACCGCGCGCGGGAGCCTCGGCGACGGCTTCAGGGGGCGGGCTTCGGATCGATCCACAACGCCTCGGAGACGGCGCACAGTTCGCCCTCGGCCGTGGCGAGCGCCACGCCCATCGTGTGCTTGCGGCCGGACTCCGACAGTAGCCACGCGTACGAGATGTACGGCTCACCCGCGGCGACGGGCCGCAGAATCGTGCCCGTGAGGGCCGCCGTGACCGCGCCGGGGCTCAGGGTGCCCAGGAAGCGGCCCGCCCAGTGGCCCGGGCAGTCCAGAGCGCCCCAGACCAGTTCGGCCGTGAGCAGGCCGTCCGGGTCGGCGAACGCGTGGGACGGGGTCCAGGCGGAGGCCACCAGATCGGCCTCCGGCACCGGCGCGCAGTACACACGCAGACCGCGGTCGGCGGAACGCAGGCCGCAGCCGAAGCAGTCGACCACACCCGACGGCGGCGCCGCCCGGAACCTCTCCGCCGCGGCGGCCGCCTCGTCCCAGGAGGGCGCGGCCGGCGCGGCGAGCGGCAACTCGCCCGGACGCGCCACGGCAAGGGGCCGCTCGGACCCGCCCAACTCCACGCCCCCGTCCGCCGTTTCGGCGATCCGTACGGGCGCCTCGACCGGCACCGGCCCCCGGAAGTCCACTCGTACCGTCGGCGCTCCGGACCTCGCCGCGAGTACTCCGGCGACGTAGCCGCCGAAGGCCACTCCTGGGTAGCCGATGTACAGCTCCGGCACCACGATCGCGTCGTTCGTCGTCATGATCCCCACCTCACCACACCCAGGGACCGAGATCATGCCGACGGGTTGCGCTCCTCGCTCAGAGCGCCCCGGCCGCACTGTGCAGGTTCTTCGCCGCCAGGGCGAGCCCCTCGAGCCAGGGCGCCCGGGAACAGGCCCGGTACGCGGTCGCCGTGGCCGTGGAACGCCTGGACCAGGACCGCGCCGAACCCCGGGAGGTGGTCCTCACCCCGCAGCTCGTCGTGCGCGGCAGCATCGCCGAGCCGCGCTGACCCGCAGCCGTGCGGTCATCGTTCGAGCGCTTTGTGCGCCGTCTCGGGCAGGCGCAGATACACCAGCGACGAACCGAGGCAGAGTACGGCGACGTACCAGGGGAAGAGGTCCGCGTGCCCCAGCTCCTTGAACAGCGTTCCCACGTACGGCGCCGTACCGCCGAACAGCGCGACCGTCAGCGAGTACGGGAACCCGATGCCCGCCGCACGCACCCGGGGCGGAAACACCTCGGCGTTCACCGCCGCGCTGATCGACGTGAACCCGGTCAGCAGCACCATGCCGGCGCACTGCACGAGCAGCAGCACCGCGAACGAGTCGCGCAGGGCGTGCAGCAGCGGGACGGTGAGCAGGGCGAAGCCCAGGCCGAAGAAGAGCAGGAGAGGGCGGCGGCCGAAGCGGTCGGAGAGGAGACCGCCGATCGGCTGGAGCAGGGCGAAGAAGGCCAGCGAGATCGTGCCCGCGAGCAGGGCGTCCGACTTCTCGATGCCCGCGTTGAGTTCGGCGTAGGTCGGCAGATACGACGTCCAGGTGTAGTAGGCGATGGTGCCGCCGGCGGTGATGCCGCAGATCAGCAGGGACTGGCGGGGATGACGTCGCAGTGCCTCCAACAGGCCGGGGCGGGCGGCCTTTTGCTGCTCGGCGCTCCGCGTCTCCTGCGCGCCCTGCCGGATCCAGAAGCCGACCAGGCTGAGCACGGCGCCGAGCACGAACGGCACCCGCCAGCCCCAGCCGTTCATCTGCCCGTCGGTCAGCGTGTCCACCAGCAGCGTCGCGATGCCGGAGGCGACGAGTTGCCCGGCCGTCGTCGACACGTACTGGAAGCTGGAGAACAGCCCGCGTCGCCCGGGCCCCGCCGACTCCACCAGGAACGTCGTCGATGCCGCGAACTCGCCGCCCACCGACAGGCCTTGGAGCAGCCGTGCCAGGACCAGGATCACCGGAGCGAGGACGCCGACCGACTCGTACGTCGGGGTCAGACCGACCAGCAGACTGCTGCCGCCCATCAGCAGGATGGTGACCGTCAGCGCGGCGCGCCGGCCGCGCCGGTCGGCGATGGCGCCCATCAGCAGTCCGCCCACCGGTCGCATGAAGAAGCCCACCGCGAAGACCGCGAATGTCGAGAGCAGCGGTACCAGGGAGTTGTCCGCGCCCTTCGGGAAGACCTCGGCCGCGATGTAGGTGGCGAGGAACGTGTAGGCGTACCAGTCGTACCACTCCACGGCATTGCCGACCGAGGCGGCGAGGAGTTGGCGTACGGGCCGTTTCGTCGGCGGGGAAACCGTGCGCGTCGTCTCTGTCATGATCGCGACCATCCCCAGACCCGCGCCCGGCACACCTCACGTACCCATGACTTTCACACGAGCGCCATCGGACCCTTCCCTGACGTTTGGTGCTCCTGGAACACTCCTTCCGCGCGGCTTCCGTCACCAGCCGGCCGGTCAAATCACCCTCTATGGGAAGAGGTGCCTCTCTCATGCCCGAAGTCAATCGCCGCAGATTCCTTCAAGTCGCGGGCGCGACCACGGCGTTCACGGCTCTCTCGAGCAGCATCCAGCGGGCTGCGGCCATCCCGGCGAACCACCGCACGGGGTCGATCGAGGACGTCGAGCACATCGTCGTACTGATGCAGGAGAACCGTTCCTTCGATCACTACTTCGGCAAGCTGCGCGGCGTCCGCGGCTTCGGCGACCCGCGCCCGGTGGCGCACGACAGCGGCAAGTCGATCTGGCACCAGTCGAACGGCACCAAGGACATCCTGCCGTTCAACCCGGACGCGGACGACCTCGGCATGCAGTTCCTGGAGGGCCTCCCGCACGGCTGGAACGACGGTCAGCAGGCCTACAACGGTGGCAAGTATGACAAGTGGATCCCCGCCAAGGGCACCACGACGATGGCGTACCTGACCCGTGAGGACATCCCCTTCCACTACGCCCTCGCCGACGCCTTCACCGTCTGCGACGCCTACCACTGCTCGTTCATCGGCTCGACCGACCCGAACCGCTACTACATGTGGACGGGTTACACGGGCAACGACGGACAGGGCGGCGGCCCGGTCCTCGGCAACGACGAGCTCGGCTACGGCTGGACGACCTACCCCGAGCGCCTGGAGCAGGCCGGCATCTCCTGGAAGCTCTACCAGGACATCGGCGACGGTCTGGACGCGGCCGGCTCGTGGGGCTGGATCGAGGACGCCTACCGCGGCAACTACGGCGACAACTCGCTGCTGTACTTCAACAAGTACCGCAACGCCCAGCCCGGTGACCCCTGGTACGACAAGGCCCGCACCGGCACCGACGTCAAGAGCGGCGACGGCTACTTCGACCAGCTCAAGGCCGACGTCAAGGCCGACAGGCTGCCGCAGATCTCCTGGATCGCCGCTCCCGAGGCCTTCACCGAGCACTCCAACTGGCCCTCGAACTACGGTGCCTGGTACATCGCGCAGGTCCTGGACGCGCTCACCTCCAACCCGGAGGTCTGGTCGAAGACGGCCCTGTTCATCACCTTCGACGAGAACGACGGCTTCTTCGACCACGTGGTGCCGCCGCTGCCGCCGAAGGACGCCTCCAAGGGCAAGTCCACCGTCGATGTCTCGCTCGACCTCTACAAGGGCGACAGCAAGCGCCCGGCCGGCCCCTACGGGCTCGGCCCGCGGGTGCCGATGCTGGTCGTCTCGCCGTGGAGCAAGGGCGGTTACGTCAACTCCGAGACCCTGGACCACACCTCGATCCTGCGGTTCATGGAGCGCCGTTTCGGCGTCAAGGAGACCAACATCTCGCCCTGGCGCCGGACCATCTGCGGCGACCTGACCTCGGCCTTCGACTTCTCCCGCAAGGACAGCCGCCCGGCCGCGCTGCCGGAGACGGACGAGTACGAGCCGCAGGACCGCGAGCGTCACCCCGACTACAAGCCGGCGCCGCCCGCCGACCCCGACATGCCGAAGCAGGAGCGCGGTCTGCGTCCCTCGCGCCCGCTGAAGTACGCCCCGCACGTGGACGGTTCGGTGGACGCGGCGGCCGGCAAGTTCACGCTGTCCTTCGCCTCCGGCGCCAAGGCCGGTGCCGCCTTCCACGTCACGTCCGGCAACCGCACCGACGGCCCGTGGATGTACACCACCGAGGCCGGCAAGTCCCTCGCGGACACCTGGAACTCGGTGTACTCGGGCGGCTCGTACAACCTGACCGTGCACGGCCCGGCCGGCTTCGTGCGCTACTTCAAGGGCTCGAACAAGGCGGCCGGTCCCGAGGTCACCGCCCGCCACAAGGGCGACGACATCGAGCTGATCTTCACCAACAAGGGAACGGCGAGCGCACGCCTGAAGATCGTCAACGGGTACGGCGGCCGTCCCACGACGGTGACGGTGCGCCCCGGCGCCACCGTCTGCCGCACGGTCGACCTGACGGCGAGCCGTCACTGGTACGACCTGACCGTCACCTCCGAGACCGACCCGGCGTTCCTGCGGCGGTTCGCCGGGCGCGTGGAGACCGGGCGTCCGGGTGTGAGCGACCCGGCGATCATCACGGACTAGTCCGGATCGCAGTGCCGATCAGGGCACTGTTCACAGCGCGGTGAGGTGCCCCGGCCCAGGCTGCCGGGGCACCAACGCCGGCTCCGGGGCTGCCGAGTCCGGTTCCAGGGCCAGCACGGCCGCGACCGGGTGCGGGTCGGGGTCCCCGGCGGCCAGGAGGTGCTCGTCGGCGTCCGCGACGGGGCCGGCGTACTCGTCGTTCCCGGCGGGAGCCGGTGTCGCCCGGCTGAGCAGCACCACGCCCCAGGACGCCAGGCCCGCCCCGGCCAGCGCGAGGAGGACGCCCACCGGTCCGCCCTGCAACCGCTCGCCGAGCAGCACGAGCCCGATCACCGCGGCCGCCATCGGGTTGGCCAGCGTCACCACCGCGAGCGGGGCGCCGAGACCGCCCCGGTAGGCGGTCTGCGACAGCAGCAGCCCGCTCACCGCGAAGGTCGCGACCAGCAGCGCCACGCCCACCACCTGAAGGCTCAGCAGCGGGGCGGAGTGGTCCGTCGCGGCCACGGTCACCGTCTGGGTGAGGGCCGAGGCGACCCCGGAGGCGAAGCCGGACGCGGTCGCGTGCCGCAGTCCCGGCCGGGCGCCCGGCCTCGACAGCATGCCGATCAGGGCCACCGTCACGGCCGCGACCGCCATCGCCTCGGACGTGCTCATCACGTCTTCGGGTGCCGGTCCGGAGGCCGTGACCAGGATCGCCGCCAGGCCGACCAGTGTCAGCGCCGTACCGCGCCACTCCACCGGGCTGACCCGCCGCCCGGCGATGCGCGCGCCCAGCGGCACCGCGGCCACGAGGGTGAGCGCGCCGAGCGGCTGGACCACGGTCAGCGGACCGTACTTCAGGGCCACCACGTGCAGCAGCGCGCCGGAGCCGTTGAGCAGGACCGCGCCCCACCAGGCGCCTGAGCCGAGCAGTCGCACCAGGCCGGAGCCCGGGGTGCGGGAGGCCAGCCGCTCCTGGGCGACGGCCGCGGCGGCGTAGGCGACGGCGGAGAACAGGGACAGGACGACGGCGAGGAGGGTGGCGTTCATCGGGCCGCTCCCACGAGTACGGACTCCTCGTCCGTGGCTTCCTCGCTCCGGGGACCCGGGACGAGATCACCGGCACCGCGGCCGGCTGTCGTGACCGTGCGCCACGGCAGGGGGATCACCGCGAGCGCGAGGCCGAGCATGGCTCCCGCCACGAGGGCGTCGAGCCAGTAGTGGTTGGCGGTGCCCACGATGACCAGCAGGGTCAGCAGCGGGTGCAGCAGCCATAGCCATCGCCACCGCGAGCGGGTCGCGACGATCAGGCCGATCGCCACCATCAGGGCCCAGCCGAAGTGCAGTGACGGCATCGCCGCGAACTGGTTCGAGAGGTGGTCGGTCTGGGGCGAGCCGTAGACGGTGGGGCCGTACATCTGGCCGGTGTCGATCAGTCCGGTCGCGGCCGCCATGCGCGGCGGCGCGAGCGGGAACGTCAGATGCACCACCAGGGCGGCGGCGGTGACGGCGGCGAGCACGCGGCGGGCCCAGACGTAGTGCGTGGGCCGGCGCAGATACAGCCAGACCAGGAAGGCCGCGGTGGCCGGGAAGTGGACGGTCGCGTAGTAGGTGTTCGCGAGGTGTATGAGCGTCTCGCCGTGCAGCAGCAGGTCCTGCACCGTGGCCTCGTCGGGCAGATGGACCGCCCGTTCCAGGTTCCACACGTGGTCCGCGTTGCCGAAGGCCTCGCCGGTGTGGCCCGTGGCCAGCTGTCGGCCGAACTTGTAGACGAGGAAGAGCCCTGCGACGAGCAGGAGCTCCCGGACGAGCGGAGGCCGCGCTATCGCGTCGGTCTCCGCTCGAGCAGGCTCGGTGCGGCCATTCATCCCCCGGCCCTTTCGCCGACGTGGGTGGTGCTGGTGGAGCTGTCGAGCTGGTGACTCCTCGGGCTCGGCGAACTCATCGATACGTCGACGTACCGAAACGCCCCTGTACCGATACGCCACTGTACCGATACGTCGGCGTTCCGGTACAGTGACGTTTCGATAGACGTACGACACACTGGAGACCGAGCCCCACGCACAGGGCGGGGCGTCACACCCGAGCGAGGAGAAGAGCAGATGACGTCGCAGGCCGCGGACGGACCGGAGACGGTCGCCGCCTCGCGCCGCTCCAAGATCACGCCCGAGCGTGAGCAGGAGTTCTTCGACGCCGTGCTCGAACAGATCCGCGCCTGCGGCTACGACTCCGTCACCATGGAGGGCGTCGCGGCGACCACGCGGTGCAGCAAGGCCACGCTGTACCGGCAGTGGAGGACGAAGCCCCAGTTCGTGGCGGCCGCCCTGCGCGGCAGTCGGCAGACCCGCTTCGACGGCATCGACACCGGCACGCTCGCGGGGGACCTCAAGGAGGCCGCCCGGGCCGCGGGGGCGTGGTCGGCCAAGGACACCCGGCTGCTGCAGGCCCTCGGCCATGCCGTCCTGCAGGACCCGGAGCTGAAGCAGGCACTGCGTGAGGCGCTCATCGAGCCCGAGCTCGACGCGCTGCGGGAGATCCTCCGGCGCGGGGTGGAGCGCGGGGAGGTCGCCGCCGACCATCCGGCGCTGGAGTACATCCCCGCCCAGATCTTCGGCGTGCTGCGGGCCCGTCCCGTGCTCGAGGGCGAGGACGCCGATCCCGAGTACATCGTCCGATTCGTGGAGGCCGCCGTGCTGCCGACCCTCGGCCTCACCTGAGACTCAGGCCGCCGTCCATGGGATGACTGGACGGTGACCTGTTACGCGCCGCACCGTGGGGACGGGGGCGGCGCGCACCCCCCGGCCGGGTGGGGCTCCTCTTGAGCGGAGGGGAGCCCCGCCCGGCCGCATCACGTCCGGGGTGGATCAGGGCGGAGGATCAGACGTCCTGGCCGCTGCCGCCGCCGGTGTACACCTTGATGCCCTTGGCGATCTCGTCCAGAACTCCCTGCCCCTCCTCGACGTCGACGCCGAAACGGACCACGACCATCTGCTGTCCGCTGACGGGCGAGGGGAAGGCGAGCGACTCGACGTAGCCGTCGGAGCCCTTGCTCGTCACCGCCTTCCAGCGGACCAGGTAGCCCTTCTGCCCGGCCACGGTCACCGCCTTCGAGGCCAGCACCTCGTGCGAGCTGATCTCGCCGTACCCCTTGCCGTACGACTCCTCGGCGTTTGCCGCGATGTCCGCCTTGGCGACCTCCTCGGCCGTTTCGCCCTTCGTGCCGTGCGCGAGCGCGGGGGCCGAGTAGGCGCCGCCCTTCATGCAGGTCTCGGAGGTGTCGGAGGGGCACTTGTACGACTCGTCCGAGGACACCTGCGCGCCCACGCCGAGCTGCTGGCCGTACCAGCCGTCCGGCACGGGGATGCTGATCCCGTTCACCGGGTCGGTCACCGAGCCACTGTCCACCTTCGGCGCCTCGGACCCCTCGGGTGCGGGCGACTGGCCGCCCGAGCCGCCGGAGCCCCCGTTCCCGCCGCCGGAGTCCCCGAAGGGACCGCCCTGACCGCCACCGGGCCCGCCCTGTCCGCCCTGGCCGCCCGGGCCCCGCTGCTGGGAGTCGGCGCTGCCGCCGCCCGAGCCGTCGCCGGCGGTCAGCGCGTACACGCCGACGCCTATGCTCGCGAGGACGACCGCGGCCACGCCCACGGCTATGCCCGTGCGCAGGCCGCGCCGCTTGCCCGACTGCAACTGGCCGGGATAGCCCGGGTGCACCGGATAGGCCGGAAACGCCGAGGGGCCCCCGTCGGCCGGCGGCTGTTGTGGCGGGCCCGACACCTCGGCCGACCCCACGGGCCGGACCTGGTCCGTCCACGCCTTGCCGTCCCACCAGCGCTCGGTGGGCGGCCCGTCGTTCTTCTGTCCCGGGTCGGGGTACCAGCCGGGAGGAGTCACCTGCGTCATGGGTCCACCGTATGAGGCGTCGGTGAAAGCGGGATGAGAGGATCCGGCTCCGGCGCCCGGCCGCCCCGGTGACCGTCACTCCAGGACGAGCCGTACCGGCCGCTCCCCGACGGGCGGCGGAAGCCGCAGCCCCTCCCGTCCCGGGGTGATCGAGCCGAGCACACGCGCGTGCCGGGCCCCGGTGGCCGACGGCTCGGTGCCGGGCAGCCCGTGCGCGGTCAGGAACCCCAGCACCGCGAAGGCGTACGCCTCCTTCGCGGCCGACGCAAGCCCCAACTCGTCGGAGGTGCGCAGCGCCACCCCCGGCAGCCGCTGCCCGAGCATCGTCATCAGCACCGGGTTGAGCGTCCCGCCGCCCGACGCGATCACCTCGGTCGCACCCACCGCACGCACGGCGTCCGCGACCGTATGGGCCGTGAGCATGGTCAGCGTGGCGACGACGTCCTCGGCGGGCAGGGTGACGAAACCGGACAGCGCGTCCATCAGATGGCCCAGATGGAACAGCTCCTTCCCGGTCGTCTTCGGCGCGGGCAGCGCGTAGTACGGCTCCTCCAGCAGCCTGTGCAGCAGCGGCTCATGGACGGTGCCGCGACCGGCCAGCGCGCCGTCAACGTCGTAGGCCAGCCGCCCGCCGCTGAACCCCCGCGCCGCCGCGTCGATCAGCGCACAGCCCGGCCCGGTGTCGAAGGCGGTGCCGTCGGGCGAGGTCAGGTTGGCGATACCGCCGAGATTGAGGGCGACCGGAGCGCCCGGCCGGCCGCGCAGCCACAGCAGGTCGACCAGGCTGACCAGCGGCGCGCCCTGGCCCCCGGCGGCGATGTCACGGGGCCGGAAGTCGGCCACCACCGGCAGTCCGGTGGCCTCGGCGATCCACCCGGGCTGCCCGAGCTGGAGCGTGCCGTGCACCTGCCCCTCCTCGGCCCAGTGGTACACAGTCTGCCCGTGCGAGGCGACCAACTCCGCCCGGCCGCCGCACAGTTCGCGATCCGCGCGGACGGCCGCGGCCGCGAAGGCCTGTCCGATGCGTGTGTCGAGCCGGCACACCTCGGCCAACGAGGTCGTTCCGGGCGCCAGCGCGTCCGTGAGGGCCTCGCGCAGCTCCTCGTCGTACGCCTCGCTCACCAGCCCCAGCGGCTTGAGGACGAGGCTGTCGCCGACGAGGCCCAGGTCGGCGGCGCCGGCGTCGATGGCGTCGTAGGACGTGCCCGACATCAGGCCGATCACCCGCATACGCTCAACTCGCCCTTCCCTCGGAATCGTGGGCCGCGGCCGAAGCCCCGGTCGCGGCCCCCGGCCGGTCGCCCGGCACCTTCTTCGGTGCCCAGGCCAGCGCGAGGACGCTCACCGCGCACGTCGCCCCCGCGTAGTACGCGGGGATGTCCACGCTCCCGGTCCGTTCGATCGTCTCCGTGATGATGAGCCCGGCACAGCCCGAGAACACCGCATTGGACAGGGCGTAGGCGAGTCCCAGCCCGGTGTAGCGCACCTGCGTCGGGAACAGCTCCGCGAGCATCGCCGGACCCGGCCCCGCCATCAGCCCCACGACGGCACCCGCGCCCCACACTGCCGCACCCTTCACGGTGAGGGAAACGCCCGGGTCCTGAAGAAGGTTGAGCAGCGGCACCGCGAGCACCACCACGAGCACCGCCCCCGTCAGCATCACCGCCCGCCGCCCGAACCGGTCGCTCAGCCATCCCGCCGGCACGATCGTCACCGCGAACCCGAAGTTGGCCAGCACCGTCGCGATCAGCGCCTGCTGGAAGGTGGCGTCCAGCGTGGACTGCAGATACGAGGGCAGCACGACCAGGAAGGTGTAGCCGGCCGCCGCCCACCCCATGATCCGCCCGGCGCCCAGCGCGATCGCCCCCGCGACCTCCCGCACGGGCGGCCGCCCGGCCTGCCGCTCCTCCCGGAACGCAGGTGTCTCCTCCAGCCGCAGCCGCAGCCACAGGGCGCCCAGCCCGAGCGGCAGCGTCAGCAGGAACGGCAACCGCCAGCCCCAGTCGCCCAGTTGCTCCTCGCTCAGCATGGTGGCGAGCAGCGCCGCCACACCCGCACCGCCCAGCAGTCCCAGCGCCACCGTGAACGACTGCCACGACCCGTACAGCCCCCGCCGCCCCGGGGGCGCGAACTCGGTCATCACCGACACCGCGCCCCCGAACTCCCCGCCCGCGGACAGCCCTTGAAGCACCCGCAGAAGCGTCAGCAGCCACGGCGCGAGGGCGCCGACCGAGTCGTACGTCGGCAGCGCGCCGATCAGTGTCGTCGCCCCGGTCATCAGCGTGATCACCAGGATCAGCACCGGACGCCGGCCGATCCGGTCGCCGAGCCTGCCGAACAGGGCCGCTCCGACGGGCCGGAAGAAGAACGCCAGCGCGAACGAGGCGTACGTCTTCACCAGCGCCTCGACCTCGGTGCCGCCCTCCGGGGTGAAGAAGCGCGCCGCGATGATCGTCGCGAAGTAGCCGTAGACACCGAACTCGTACCACTCGATGAGGTTGCCCACCGACCCCGCCACGAGGGCCTTGCGGGACCGGGCCGCGCCTCGGTCTTGGAACGTCAAGGTCAATCCCCGCACCTTCGGTTGTCGTTTCGAAATCGGCTGAACACCGTTTTCCACGGCTTTTTTTGACTGTCAGTCAGGTTCGCCCTGCCAGGTCGCGGCACCTGCGCGTCGCCCCGCCGCATTCCCTGTCACCCGTCACGGCAACAGGTGCCCGGACCGGCCTCCACTCAGTCGGCCGGACGGCTACGCTCGGGATTCGTACGTCGTTCGGGTGACTTGGGGAGGGTGCGGGATGACGGAGGCGCGGCCCACGCCGGCCGCCTCGGTACCCCTGTGGGAACGCGACGACGAACTCGCCGCGGTCGAGGGGGCCCTCGACACCCTGTGCGCCGCCACGTCCTCATCGGGCGGCCTCCTGGTGGTCCGGGGCGAGGCGGGACTCGGCAAGACCGCGCTGCTCGCCGAAATCCGCCGCATCGCCGAAGCCCGCGGCTGCACGGTGTGGTCCGCCCGCGGCAGCGAGACCCTGAGCTCCGTCCCCTTCAACGTCGTACGGCAACTGCTCCAGCCCGCGCTGCTCTCGCTGATGCCCCAGGAGGCACGGGAGTACCTCGGCGACTGGTACGACATAGCCGGCCCCGCCCTCGGCATCACGGACCCCGGCGAGCGCCAGGCCGACCCGCAGGGCGTGTGCGACGGTCTGGTCGCGGCCGTGCGCAGGCTGGCCCGGCGCGAGTGGCCGCTGGTGCTGCTCGTCGACGACGCGCACTGGGCCGACCAGGAGACCCTGCGCTGGCTCGCCGCCTTCGCCGAACGCCTCGACGAGCAGAGCGTCCTGCTCGTGGTGGCCCGCCGCCCCGGCGAGGCCGGCGGCGACGGCGCCCGCCACCTCGACGCGATCGCCGCGGCGGGTTCCTCCGTCGCCACCCTCAGCGCCCTCACCCCGGACGCCGCCGCGGGCCTCACCCGTGCCACCCTCGGCGGGCACGCCGACGCCCCGTTCTGCCGCGAGGTCTGGGCCGTCACCGGCGGCAACCCGTACGAGACCGTCGAACTCCTCGCCAAGGTGCGCGACCGCGAGTTCGAGCCGACCGAGTCGTCGGCCGGCGAGTTACGGGCCCTGAACCGCGCGGCGCGCGGCGGCGGACTCGTCGCCCGCCTGGAGACGCTCGGCGTCGAGGCCACCCGGTTCGCCTGGGCGGCCGCGATCCTCGGCACCGGCATCTCCGTCGACCTGGTGGCCGAGCTCGCCACCATGCGCCTCGACGAGGCCGTGCGCTGCGCCGCGCTTCTGCGCAGCGCACGCATCCTCACCGAACCCGACCCGGCGGGCGCCCAACCCGACGACGGCGAGCTGCAGTTCGTCCACCCGCTGATCGCCACCGCCGTCTACGACTCCATCCCGGACGCCCTGCGCACCGCGATGCACGGCATCGCCGCCCGCGTCGTCACCGACAACGGCCACGGCGCCGCGGTCGCCGCCCGCCACCTTCTCGAGGTCCACCCGGACAACGACAAGGAACTCGTCGAGCAACTGCGCGAGGCCGCCCGCGAGCACCTCGCCGTCGGTGCCCCCGACGCGGCCCGCCGCTGTCTGGAGCGAGCCCTGCTGGAGCCGCCCCTGCCCGCGGTCCACGCGCGCGTGCTCCACGAACTCGGCTGCGCCACCCTCCTCACCGCGCCCGCCACCACCGTCGACCACCTCCAGACCGCCCTCGCCATGCCCGGCCTCGACCGCGACGAAAGGGTCGACGCCGTCTTCCGCCTCTCCCAGGCCCTGCTCCACAACGACCAGATGGAGGAGGCCGTCCGCACCGTCGAGGCGGAGGCCGCCCGGCACCGGGACGGACCGGCCAAGCTGCGGCTCCAGGCGGTGCAGTTCATGTGGGAGGGCCTCCACGCGGGCCAGGCCACCTCCCCGGGACGCTCCGCACGCCTCGCCGACCTCGCCGGGACCTGCACCGGCCGCGACAACTCCGAGCGCGCCCTGCTCATCCTGCGCGGCTTCGACGCCATGGCCCGCGGCGAGAGTGCCGAGGAGGTCGCCGAACTGTGCGACCGTGCCCTCGTCAACGGCCGCCTCGCGCCCGGACTCGGCTGGACCGACCCGGAGTGGGGCATCGAGCTGCTGATGATGCTGGCGAGCGCCTACGCCTACACCGACCGTCTCGACCGGGCCGAGGCCCTCTACAACGACGCCCTGCGCGCCTACGAGTCCGCCGGCTGGAGCGGCGGTCATCTCGCGCTGGCCCACGCCTACGTCGGCCTCGGCCACCGCAGGCGCGGCCGGCTCCGCGAGGCCGAGGCGTCCCTGCGCAGATCGCTGGCGCTCGCCGAGCGCGTCGGCCGCGGGCTGCCCCTGTACTGGTCCACGACCTGCAACCTCGTCGACACACTGCTCGCCCGCGGCCATGTCGATCAGGCCTGGGAGATCGCCGAACAGTACGGCTTCGCCCCGCCCTACCCGTCCACCATCCTCCTGCCGGACCCGCGCTCGGTCCGAGGCCGGCTGCTCCTCGCCGTCGGCCGCACCAAGGACGGCATCAACGAACTGGAGGCGGCGGGGAAGGCGGCGGCCGTACGCGGCCACCACAACCCGGTGCTCGCCCCCTGGGCCGTCGACCTGGCCCGGGTGCTCGCCGGAGAGGACCCGGAACGCGCCGCGCGGCTGGCCACCGAGGTCCGCCGGCACGCCGAGCGCCTGGGCACCGACACCGCCATCGGTGAGGCCCTGCGCTGCGCCGCCGCCCTGGAGACCGGCCGGCGGGCGGTGGGCCTCGCCGAACAGGCCGTCACCTATCTGGAGGCCTCGCCCAGCCAGTACGAACACGCGGCCGCCCGTGTCGAGTACGGCATCGCCGCCCGCTCCTCCGTGGAGCTGCGGCGAGGGCTCACACTGGCGCGGTCGTGCGGCGCGGACGGGCTGGTGCGCCAGGCGGAGGCGGCGCTCGCCTCCGGAGTGGTGTGAGCCGGGTCAGAGGCTCAGCAGCTGATCGGTGACGGCAGCGAGCCGCTTGCGGACCTCGGGGTCGTACGTCCCCTCGTGCGCTCGCGCCCGGGTCGTCCCGTCGAAGTAGCCGCCGCTTCCCAGGTCCTGGGTCGCGAGCGCCAGTACGCCCGGCGCGCCGTCGGCGACGGTGTTCCAGGGGGTGACTCCGCCCTCGTGGACCATCGCGGTGTCCATGAAGGTCGCCGGGTGCAGGACGTTCACGCGGACCGCGGTGTCCGCCAGTTCCTCGGCGAGGGTGAAGGTGTGGGCCGCCAGGGCGAACTTGGCCCGGCGGTAGGCCGCGAAGCCGTCATAGCCGCGGCGGAACTCGATGTCGTCGAAGTCGACCGGGTCCTGGCCTGCCGAGCCGACGTTGACGATCCGGGCGGGCGTGTTCGCACGCAGGACCGGCAGCACGGCGCGGGTCAGCACGACCGGGGCCAAGTAGTTCACGGCGAGGCGGAGTTCGTGTCCGTCGGCACTCAGTTCGCGGCCCGCGCCGGGGGCTCCCGCGCCCACACCCGCGTTGTTGATCAGTACGTCCAGGTCGGGATGAGCGTCGGCGACATGTGCGCCCAGCCCGCGCACCTGCGTCAGCGAGGCCAGATCGGCGACGAAGCCCTCCGCGTCACCCTCGCCGCGCAACTCGTCGACCAGCCGCTCCGTACGGCCCGGGTCGCGCCCGTGGGCGAGGACGACGTGCCCGGAGCGGACCAGCTCGAAGGCGACGTACCGGCCGAGACCCGAGGTGGCGCCGGTGATGAGAATGGTGGACATGCCCCCACCGTAGGCACGAGGCGGAGGCATGTGCGAGGTCCTGCTGGAGCTACGACCGGCAAGGTCACCCTTCCTCTTCCGCGAGCACCCGCTGGGCCGTCGCGAACGCCGAGTTCGCCGCCGGAACCCCGCAGTACACGGCCGTCTGGAGCAGTACGGCGCCGATCTCCTCCGGCGTCAGCCCGTTGCGCCGGGCCGCCCGGACGTGCATGGCCAGCTCGTCGTAGTGGCCGTGCGCGGCCAGCGCCGTCAGGGTGATCATGCTGCGCTCGCGGCGGCTGAGCGTGGGGTCGGTCCAGATCTCGCCCCAGGCGTAGCGCGAGATGAAGTCCTGGAAACGCGCGGTGAACGCCGTCTGCCGGGACTGCGCCCGGTCCACGTGCGCGTCGCCGAGCACCTCACGCCGCACCTCCATGCCCCGCCGGGCGCCCCCGCCGAGGTGCGCCCGCAGAGCCGTGAGCACGGCTTCCGGACACTGCGCCGGCGCCAGGTGCGAGGCCCCCGGGATCTCGACGAGCGCGGCACCGGGAACGGCGTCCGCGATCTCCCGCAGATGGGCCGGCGGGGTCGCGGGGTCCTGGCGCCCGGCGATCAGCAGGGTCGGCGAAGTGATCTCGGGCAGCCGGTCACGCAGGTCGAAGGCGGCGAGCGCGTCACAGCAGGCGGCATAGGCACCCGGATCGGCGTCGCGGTGGTCCTGGACCAGCTCCGGCACGGTGAACCCGGGCGTGAACCAGCGGGCGTCCGCGCTCTCGGCCAGCCCTGCCAGCCCTTCGCGCCGCACCAGAGCGGCCCGCGCCTCCCACGGCTTCGACCCGTTGAAGTGCGCCGACGAACAGATCACGGCCAGTGAGCCGACCCGTTCCGGGTGGTGCACGGCGAGATGCAGCCCCACCGCACCCCCGAGCGAGACACCCGCGTAGGCGAACCGCTCGATGCCGAGCGAGTCGGCGAGCGCGAGCACCAGGCCGGCCAGGTCACCGACGGTGGCGCCCGCCCCGATCAGATCGGCCGCGGAACCGCCGTGCCCCGGCAGTTCCCAGCGGACCACCCGATGGGTGATCGACAGCTCGGGCGCGACCTTGTCCCACAGGGCGGACGAGGTGCCGAGCGAGGGTCCGAGCAGCAGCGGCGGTGCCGAAGCGGGCCCTTCGGCACGGTGGTCGAGGAGTTTCAACGTCGCTCCAGGGCACGGTCGGTGAGGGCTCCGGCGGAGCCGGTGTAGTGGGCGGGATCGAGGTCGACGTCCGCCAGCTCCGGTGCCTCGGCGAGCGGGCGCCCCTCGGAGGCCAGGCGGCTGAGCAGTTCCTTGGCCCGGGCACGGCCCAGCGCCGGGGCCAGCTCGGCGGACAGCCGCTCGGAGACGATCAACCCGTGGGTGAGATCGAGGTGTGCACGCATGATATCGGCCCGGATCCGCAGTCCTTCGGCCAGCTCCACGGAGTCCCGTGCGGCCCCGCCGACCAGCCGCAGCAGCTCCCGCAGCGGTTCCCACTCGGCGTGCCAGGCCCCGGCCGGCCGCTCGTCCTCCGCCGCCAGCGACCCGTACAGGGTGGCCGCGAGCTGAGGCGCCCGCCGCGCGGCGGAGGCGATGAGCGTGGACCGTACGGGATTCGACTTGTGCGGCATGGCGGAGGAGCCGCCGCCGCTGCCCTCCGCGACCTCGGCGATCTCGGTGCGGGAGAGGGTGAGGACGTCCACGGCGACCTTGCCGAGCGCGCCGGCCGTGAAGGCCAGGCACCCGGCGAGATCGGCGACGGGCGTGCGCAGCGTGTGCCAGGGCAGGTCGGGTGCCCGGAGGCCGAGTTCCCGGGCGTACGCCGACGGCAGCTCGGTCGGATCGCCCGCGCTGTACGCCCCGAAGGCCGCCAACGTTCCGGCCGCGCCCCCGAGTTGGGCGGGCAGCTCATCCCGTACGGCCGTCGCCCGGTCCCGTGCGTCGAGCACCAGCGCCCGCCACCCGGCCGCCTTCAGTCCGAACGTCGTCGGCACGGCGTGCTGGGTCAGCGTCCGCCCCGGCATCGCGGTGTCCCGGTGCTCGGCGGCCAGCCGGGCCAGCGCCCGCTGCGTGCGGTCGAGGTCGTCGAGGATCGTCGTCAGCGTGCGCACCGCGACCAGCATCGTCGCCGTGTCCATGATGTCCTGGCTGGTCGCGCCCCGGTGGACGTAGGGGCCATAGTCGTCGCCGACCGCCTTCGTCAGATCCGCGACCAGGGGGATGACCGGGTTGCCGCCGGCCCGGGCCCGCTCGGCGAGGGAGCGGACGTCGAAGCGGCCGGCGTCCGCCGCCCGCGTCACCGCCGACGCGGCCTCGGCCGGGGCGAGGCCGAGGGCGGCCTGGGCCCGGGTGAGGGCGGCCTCGGCGTCGAGCAGGGCCTGCAGATAGGCCGTGTCGCCGGTCGCCGAGGCGGCCGGGGAGCCTGCCCACCCGGGGGCGAGCAGGCCGGTGTCGTCGGAACCGGCAGAAGTCACTGGAACTCCAGGAAGACCGTCTCGCCTTCGCCCTGAAGGCGGATGTCGAAACGGTAGGTGCCCCGGCCCTGCTCCTCGGCGATCAGCGTGTCCCGGCGCGCCCCGTCCAGCCGGGCGAGCAGCGGATCGGCGGCCAGCGCCGCGTCGTCACCCGGCAGATAGATCCGGGTGAACAGATGCACCAGCAGCCCGCGCGCGAACACGCACACACTGATGTACGGCGCGCTCTGCCCGCGCGCCCCCGGCCGCAGCGTCCGCGCGGTCCAGTGGCCGCCCGTGTCCGTCTGGACCCGCCCCCAGCCGGTGAACTCCACGCCGTTGCGGCCCAGGAAGCCGCCGCTTGCCGGGTCCCGCCGCATCGAGCCGTCGACCTGGGAGACCCGGCCGTCCGGGTCGGCGCCCCACAGTTCCACGAAGGCGTCCGGGAGCGGATAGCCCTCGCCGTCGAGGACGTACCCCTGCAACGCGATCGTGTCGGGGTGGCGGTGGGGCGCGATGTCGCCGCCGCCGGTGAAGGGCAGCGCGTGCCCGTAGAAGGGGCCCACCGTGTGCGACGGCGTGGGCAGCACGGTCTCCGGGCGGCTTGGGTCGATCTTCGTCATGGCAGGTCAGCGCCCTTCTTCGATCCAGGTGGCGTGCGGCCCGTCCAGCACGATGTCCCACCGGTAGCCCATCGAGAACTCCGGCACCGACAGGCCGTGGTCGTACGTCGCGACCAGCCGCTGCCGGGCCGTGTCGTCCGTCACCGACTGGATGATCGGGTCGTACGGGAACAGCGGGTCGCTCGGGAAGTACATCTGCGTCACGAGCCGCTGGGTGAACGCCGAACCGAACAGCGAGAAGTGGATGTGGGCCGGCCGCCAGGCGTTGACGTGCTGGCGCCACGGGTACGGGCCGGGCTGGACGGTGGTGAAGCGGTAGAAGCCGCTGTCGTCCGTCAGTGTGCGGCCGACGCCGGTGAAGTTCGGGTCCAGCGGGGCGTCGTGCTGCTCGCGCTGATGCGCGTAGCGGCCGGCCGAGTTCGCCTGCCAGATCTCGATCAGCTGACCGCGGATCGGGCGGCCGTCGCGGTCGAGGAGCCGGCCCTCGACGGTGATGCGCTCACCGATCGGCTCTCCGGTGTGCTGCCGGGTGAGGTCGTTGTCGATCTCGGTGATGTCGCGCTCGCCGAAGGCGGGGGAGTGCAGCTCCACCAGCTCCGGGTCCTTGCTGATGTCGATGGAGACGGGCGGCTGCTTGGGGTGACGCAGCACCGAGGAACGGTACGGGGCGTAGTCGCGCCGCGGGTGGTGCTCGACGGGCGCTCCGTCGGCGATCCGCTTCTCGTACGCGGCGTGCTCGGCCGCGATCTCCTGGTCGATGTCGTGCTGGGTGAGAGTCATGGGGTTCCTCGGGGTTCGTCAGCGTTCCAGGACGAGGGCGAGGCCCTGGCCGACGCCGATGCAGAGGGTGGCGACGCCGATTCCGCCGCCCTTGCGGGCGAGTTGGTGGGCGACGGTGCCGGCGAGGCGGGCACCGGAGGCGCCCAGCGGGTGGCCGAGGGCGATGGCGCCGCCCTGCGGGTTGAGGATCGCCGGGTCGAACTCGGGCCACTCGGCCACACAGCCCAGCACCTGGGCGGCGAAGGCCTCGTTGAGTTCGAGCACGTCCAGGTCGGCGAAACCCTTGCCCGCCTTGGCCAGGGCCCGGTTGACGGCCGCGACCGGGGCGAGCCCGAAGTAGTGCGGGTCCAGGGCGGAGACGCCGGTCGCGGAGATCCGGGCGAGAGGCTCGCGGCCGGTGGCCTTCAGGCCCTCCTCGTCGGTCAGCAGCAGGGCGGCGGCGCCGTCGTTGAGCGGGGAGGCGTTGCCCGCGGTGACGGTGCCGTTCTCCTTGCGGAACGACGGCTTGAGCCTGGCCATGGCGGCGAGGGAGGCGTCCGGCCGTACGCACTCGTCGGCGGCGAAGTCGACCGGGTCGCCCTTGCGCCGCGGAATCGACACGGGCGCGAGCTCGGCGTCGAACAGACCGGCCTGCTGGGCCCCGGCGGCCTTCTCGTGGGAGGCCAGCGCGTATTCGTCCTGCTGCTCCCGGCTGATCTTGTGCTTCTCGGCGATCAGCTCCGCGGACTCACCCAGCGGGACGGTCCACTGCGGTTCCATCCTCGGGTTGACCATGCGCCACCCCAGGGTGGTGGAGAAGAGCTCCGTGTGGGCGGCCGGGAACGGCTTGTCGGACTTGGGCAGCACATACGGCGCCCGAGTCATCGACTCCACTCCACCGGCCACGGCGACGGAGGCGTCCCCGACGGCGATGGCACGGGCCGCCTGGATCACCGCTTCGAGGCCGGAGGCGCACAGCCGGTTGACCGTGACGCCGGGCACGGACGTGGGCAGACCGGCGAGCAGGGCGGCCATACGGCCGACGTTGCGGTTCTCCTCGCCGGCGCCGTTGGCGTTGCCGAAGTAGACGTCCTCGATCCGGGACGGGTCCAAGTCGGGCGTACGGCCGATCAGTTCACGGATCGCGTGGGCGGCCAGGTCGTCCGGGCGCACGCTCGCGAGGCCCCCGCTGTAGCGGCCGATCGGGGTGCGGACCGCGTCGACGAGGTAGACGGTCTTCACAGCAGGCCCTCCGCGACGGTGAGTTCGGCGTCGGTCTTGGCGATGATCTCCTCGGTGCTCACGCCGGGTGCCGTCTCGACGAGCAGCAGCCCGTCCTCGGTGACGTCCAGGACGCCGAGGTCGGTGATGATCCGGTTGACACACGCCTTGCCCGTGAGCGGGAGCGCGCACTCGGTGAGGATCTTCGCCGAGCCGTCCTTGGCGGTGTGGGTCATCACGACGATGACGGTGCGGGCGCCGTGCACCAGGTCCATCGCCCCGCCTATCCCGGTGATCATCTTGCCGGGGATCGCCCAGTTCGCCAGGTCACCGGTCTCGGACACCTGCATCGCGCCCAGCACGGCGACATCGATGTGGCCGCCCCGGATCATCGAGAACGACAGCGCCGAGTCGAAGAAGGACGCGCCCGGCAGAACCGTGACCGTCTCCTTGCCCGCGTTGATCAGATCCGGGTCGACCTGGTCCTCGGTGGGGTAGGGGCCGGTGCCCAGGATGCCGTTCTCGGACTCCAGGATCACCTCGACGCCCTCGGGCAGATAGTTCGGGATCAGGGTCGGCAGACCGATGCCGAGATTGACGTACTGCCCGTCCCGCAGCTCGCGTGCGGACCGCGCCGCCATCTCTTCCCGCGTCCACGCCATGACTAGCCCACCGTTCCTCGTGCCGGAGGCACGGAGACCGTGCGCTGTTCGATGCCCTTGTCGGCGGCCTGCTCCGGGGTCAGCGCCACGACCCGCTGGACGAAGATGCCCGGCAGGTGCACCGCGTCGGGATCGATCTCGCCGGGCTCGGCGAGTTCCTCCACCTCGGCGATCGTCACCCGCCCGGCCATCGCGGCAAGGGGGTTGAAGTTCCGGGTGGACTTGTTGAACACCAGGTTCCCGTGCCGGTCGCCCTTCGCGGCCCGCACCAGCGCGAAGTCGGTACGGATCCCGCGCTCCAGCACATACTCGGTGCCATCGAACTCCCGCACCTCCTTCGGCGGCGAGGCCAGCGTGACCCCGCCGGAGCCGTCGTAACGCCAGGGCAGCCCGCCGTCGGCGACCTGTGTGCCCACTCCGGCCGGTGTGTAGAACGCCGGGATCCCGGCGCCGCCGGCCCGCAGGCGCTCGGCCAGCGTGCCCTGCGGGATCATCTCCACCTCCAGCTCCCCGGCCAGGTACTGGCGGGCGAACTCCTTGTTCGCGCCGATGTAGGAGCCGGTCACCCGGGCGATCCGTCCCGCCGACAGCAGGACCGCGAGACCGGACTCCATGGCACCGCAGTTGTTGGAGACGACCGACAGCCCGGACACCCCACGCTCGTACAGCGCCTGGATCAGCACGTTCGGCACACCGCTCAGCCCGAAGCCACCGACCGCGAGCGACGCGCCCTCGCCCACATCGGCCACCGCCTCCAGGGCCGTGGCGACCACTTTGTCCATCCGAGAAGCCCCATCTCTTCCGAGCTCCCAGTACCCGAATTAGTCAGGGCACTGATTATTTCCGCGAGGTACTCCCTCACGCTGTCACCGGACCGGGAAGTCGTCAAGGCCTTGATAAATGTGCGCTTCAGCGGGGTTTACGCACCGCAGACAGTCGCGTCGAGGCCGGGTATTGTTCAGTGCACCGACGAAAACGACCAGGGGAGTGCGGATGGCCGCCGTGGACCTCACCACCCACCCCGGGCATCTGGCCCGGCGGCTCCAGCAGGCGCACTACCTGCTGTGGAACACGATGGTCTCCGAGGAGATCACCTCACCCCAGTTCGCCGTCCTCAACACACTCGTCGCCGAGCCGGGCCTGGACCAGCGGACGGTGGGGGAGCGGGTGGGGCTCGACCGGTCCACCATCGCCGAGGTGATCAGCCGGCTCGGCCGTCGGGGGCTGCTCGACAAGGTCCGCGACCCTCAGGACGGCCGCCGCTTCCTGCTGCGCCTCACGGACGAGGGGCTGCGCACCCACAAGAAGCTGACGGTGCGCACGGCCCGGATGAACCAGGTCTTCCTGGCCCCGCTCTCCGCCGAGGAGCAGACGCTCTTCTTCGATCTGATCCGGCGGGTCGCTGACGCGGCCGAGGGGCTGCGCAACCCTGCGGAGCCCCTCGTCGCGCAGCCCTGATCCCTCACTCAGGAGGCGCCTGCGAACACCACCCACACCTGGCCGTGCTGGAAGTTCATCCGCTTGCCGTCCTTCGTCGTGAAGGTCGTGCCGTCCTTGGCCTTCGGACGCTTCCAGTCGACGTCGTAGGCGCGCCCGTCGCGCAGCACCCGCGCCTTCCCCGAGCCCACCGTCTCGGTGTACGGCGTGTGGTGGCCGAGGGAGTCGTGGTAGGCGGACTTGCGCACCTTCACGTACTGCACGACGACCGTGCCGGCCATGACCCGCTTGCCGTCCGTCGTCCTGGAGGCCGTTCCGTCCATGGCGACCAGCCAGCGGTGCTGGCTCTTGGACCAGGTGAAGGAGTACCGGGCCGCCGAGTAGCGCACCGTCTGCCTGGCCGTGGCCTTGCCGCCCTCAGGGGCGGCGCCGAAGCGGAAGCCGGTCGTCAGGACGGACGTGCCCGGTGCCTTGGCCATCAGCCGGTGGGGCCGCAGATAGAGGTTGTGCGGGGAGGTCCGGCCCGGCCCGCGGAAGTACGCCTCGGTCGCCTTGCCGGGCGGCTTCGCCTGCAACGGGGCCGTGTCGATCCGCGGCAGCAGCCTGCCCTGCGCCCCGGAGAAGGCGAGCACCGGCCGGTCGAACTGGCCCAGCAGCTCCAGGTCGGTCTCGCGGGCGCTGCGCACCGGCCCGATGACCTTCGGCAGCTTCTGCGCGTACACCGCCATCAGACGGCTCAGGCCGCCCTCGACCTGCTCGACGTACACGACGTCCGCCTCGTTCAGGCCCGTGTGGGGCCGGGCGGAATGGGCGTTGTCGATCTTCACGGCGAGCGCCGCGAGGTCTTTCGCCCGGCTGTCGCTGTCACTCGGCGCCGACGTGTGCCCTTTGCCCCGGCCGTCGTCGCGCGGGCTGTCGGAGGTCGTGCAGCCGGCGGCCAGGGAGGCCGCCAGTGCGGCGGCCAGCAGGCCCGTCGTGGTCGTGGCGCGTCTTGAGCGCGCCGCTCGTTGTCTGCCCACCGTCTTCACGCGTAGCCACCCGTCCGGTTCATGCCATCAATTGTGCGCTTATCCGTTCTTTGATGGATTACCCGAAAGGTCGCGGCGGCCCTCGTGAATCCGCCGATCGGCCCTGGCGCGCACAGCCGGTCGGCCCATCCGCCGACCGCCGGCCCCGGGGCTGCCCGGCCCGCGGTTCGCCGGAGGGACCCCGGGGTACCCGGGCGGCCCACGTACGAGCGCATGCGCATGCGAGCGGAGGGAGCGCGGACGATGAGGGCAGTGACCTGGCAGGGCAGGCGGGACGTGCGGGTGGAGAACGTGCCCGATCCGCAGATCCAGGAGCCGACGGACGCGGTCATCCGTATCACGTCCTCCGGACTGTGCGGCTCCGACCTGCACCTTTACGAGGTGCTCACCCCGTTCATGACGCCGGGGGACATCCTCGGCCATGAGCCGATGGGCATCGTCGAGGAGGTCGGCGCCGCGGTGCCGGACCTGCAGGCGGGGGACCGGGTCGTGGTGCCGTTCCAGATCGCCTGCGGCAACTGCTGGATGTGCCTGACCGGTCTGCCGACCCAGTGCGAGACCACGCAGGTCACGGGTGAGGGCATGGGCGCCGCCCTGTTCGGCTACACCCGCCTGTACGGCGCGGTGCCGGGCGCCCAGGCCGAGTATCTGCGCGTACCGCAGGCGCAGTACGGCCCGATCAAGGTCCCGGAAGGGCCGTCCGACGACCGGTTCGTCTACCTGTCCGACGTGCTGCCCACCGCCTGGCAGGCGGTCCGCTACGCCGAGGTCCCCGAGGGCGGCAGCGTCGCGGTGCTCGGGCTCGGTCCCATCGGCGACATGGCTTGCCGCGTCGCCCAGGTGACCGGCGCGGGGCGGGTGTTCGGCGTGGACCTGGTGCCCGAGCGGCTGCGGCGGGCGCGGGAGCGGGGCGTCGAGACGTTCGACCTCAGAAGCTTCGACGACGAGAAGGAACTCGTCGCCGCCATCCGCGACCGGACCGACGGCCGCGGCCCCGACGCCGTCATCGACGCCGTCGGCACCGAGGCCCACGGCAGTGCCGCGGCGCGGCTGGCCCAGCAGGCCTCGGCGCTGCTGCCCCGCAAGCTCGGCGCCCCGCTCGCCGAGCGCTTCAGCGTGGACCGGCTGGCCGCCCTGTACACCGCGATCGACCTGGTGCGGCGCGGCGGCACGATCTCGCTGTCCGGTGTGTACGGCGGCATGGCGGACCCGATCCCGCTGCTCACGCTGTTCGACAAGCAGATCCAGATGCGGATGGGCCAGGCCAATGTGCGCCGCTGGGTCGACGACATCCTCCCGTACCTGACGGACGACGATCCGCTCGGCGTCGACGACTTCGCCACGCACCGGGTGCCGCTGAGCGACGCCCCGCACGCGTACGAGATGTTCCAGCGCAAGCAGGACGGCACGGTGAAGGTGCTGATGAGGCCCTGACCCCCGCCTGATCGCTCGTCAGGCCTGCGGCGCGAAGATCTCCGCGAGGTCGTAGCGCACCGGCTCCTCCAGCTGAGCGTAGGTACAGCTCTCAGGTGTGCGGTCCGGGCGCCAGCGGCGGAAGCGGGCCGTGTGCCGGAAGCGCGCGCCGTTCTCCATGTGGTCGTACGCCACCTCGGCCACCCACTTTGGCCTGAGCGGCACCCAGGACAGATCCTTCTTGCCCGACCAGCGGCTCGGCGCCCCCGGCAGCCGGGCCGACTCGTGCGCCGCCTCGTCGGCCCAGGCCGCCCAGGGATGTCCCTCGGCATCCGCCATCCGCAGCGGCTCCAGCTCCTCGATCAGCTCGGCGCGCCGCTTCATCGGGAACGCGGCCGACACGCCCACGTGCTGGAGGGCGCCCTGCTCGTTGTACAGGCCGAGCAGCAAGGACCCCACGACCGGTCCGCTCTTGTGGAGCCGGTAGCCGGCGACGACGACGTCCGCCGTCCGCTCGTGCTTGATCTTGAACATGGCGCGCTCGTTCTGGAGGTAGCGCAGGGTCAGCGGCTTGGCGATCACGCCGTCCAGCCCGGCCCCCTCGTACTGCTCGAACCACTCCTGCGCCGTCTCGATGTCGGTCGTCGCCGGCGCCACATGCACCGGAGCGCTCACCCCGGACAACGCCATGGTGAGCATCGCCCGCCGGTCCGCCAGCGGGGTCTGCAGCAGCGACTCGTCGGCCAGCGCCAGCAGATCGAAGGCCACGAGCGACGCCGGGGTCTTCTCGGCCAGCATCCGCACCCGCGAGTCCGCCGGGTGGATGCGCTCGGTCAGCGCGTCGAAGTCCAGCCGCCCCTCCCGCGCGATGACGATCTCTCCGTCCAGCACACACCGCTCGGGCAACCGCTCCTTGAGCCCCGCCACCAGCTCGGGAAAATACCTGGTCAACGGCTTACCGGTACGACTCCCCAACTCGATCTCGTCCCCGTCACGGAACACGATCGCCCGAAACCCGTCCCACTTCGCCTCGTACTGCATGCCCGGCGGAATCTTCGCCACCGACTTGGCGAGCATCGGCTTGACGGGCGGCATCACCGGAAGGTCCATGCCCCGATTCTGCTCGCACAAGGCTGCCGTCGCCCGGTATGCGCGTCAGGCATCGTGCACTTACCGTGGCTCGCATGGGTGAAGCGGTGGAGTTGGAGGCGGGCGGGCGGACCGTGCGGCTGTCCAATCCGGGGAAGATCTTCTTTCCGGAGCGCGGGTTCACCAAGCTGGACCTCGCCCGGTACTACGTCGCCGTCGGGCCCGGCATCCTGCGTGCCCTGCGCGATCGGCCCACCACCCTGGAGCGCTATCCGGACGGCGTGACCGGTGAGTGGTTCTACCAGAAGCGGGCGCCCAAGAGCATGCCCGACTGGATCCCGACCGCCCACATCACCTTCCCCAGCGGCCGCAGCGCCGACGAGATGTGCCCCACCGAGGAGGCCGCCGTGGTGTGGGCCGCCCAGTACGGCACGCTCACCTTCCACCCCTGGCCGGTCCGCCGCGACGACGTCGACCGGCCCGACGAACTGCGCATCGACCTGGACCCGCAGCCCGGCACCGACTTCGACGACGCCGCGCGCGCCGCGCACGAACTGCGGGCCGTCCTCGAGGAGTTCGGCGGCCTGCGCGGCTGGCCGAAGACCTCCGGCGGCCGGGGCCTGCACGTCTTCGTGCCGATCGAGCCGCGCTGGACCTTCACCCAGGTCCGGCGCGCCGCCATCGCGGTCGGACGGGAGCTTGAGCGGCGGATGCCGGACCACGTGACGATCAAGTGGTGGAAGGAGGAGCGGGGCGAGCGCATCTTCGTCGACTACAACCAGACCGCCCGGGACCGGACCATCGCCTCGGCCTATTCCGTACGGCCCCGCCCGCACGCCCCGGTCTCCGCGCCCCTGCGCTGGGACGAGGTCGGCGTGGCCCATCCCCAGGACTTCGACATCGCGACCATGCCCGCGCGCTTCGCCGAACTCGGCGATGTGCACGCGGACATGGACGACCACCGCTTCTCGCTCGAAGCGCTCCTGGAGCTCGCCAACAAGGACGAGCGCGATCACGGGCTCGGCGATCTGCCGTACCCGCCCGAGTACCCGAAGATGCCGGGCGAGCCGAAGCGGGTGCAGCCGAGCCGGGCGAAGAAGGCGACGTCGAAGAAGGCGACGCCGAAGAAGGAGGCGCCCCCGTCGGAGACGCCTCCCTCGGAACCTACAGCTCCTTGATCCGGATGTCCCGGTACGAGACCACATCCGTCGTGCCGTGCACCTGGAGCCCGATGTAACCGGAGGCGAACCTGCGCCCGTCCGTGCCCGGGTCGTCCGAGCGGGGCGGGACGAAGTCCTGGCCACCGGTGTTGTCGAACTCGTTGATCAGCACACCATTGCGGTAGACCGAGTAGTGCTGGTCGACCACCCGGATCTCGTAGTCGTTCCACGTGCCCTTCTGGGTGACGCCGGCACCGGCGAGCCCCACCCGGTCGAAGCCGTAGACCGAGCCCGTCTTGTACATGTCGCCGTCGGGCCGGTCGAGCACCTGCACCTCGTGCCCGTACTTGATGGCGACCCACTCCGGCCGTGACTCCTCGGGGTGATCGTGGACCCACGGGAAGCGCACGAACACACCGGAGTTGGCGTTGCCGGTGCCCGGAGCGTCGTCACGCCACTGGAGCTTGAGCGAGAAGTCGCCGTACTTCCGCTCGGGGAACCACAGCATGCCCAGGCCGGCCTTCGTCGTCCCGGACGTGATCGAACCGTCGCCGTTCGGCGCGAACGAACCACCGCCCACCTGCTGCCACTTGGCGAAGGACTCGGCGCTGCCGTCGAGGATCGTGCGATAGCCCTCGGTCTGGCCGGGCTTGCCGATCCCGGACTGGCGGGCGGCCTTGCGGACGGCGTTGTACTCGCGCTGGTCGACGACCCCTTCCTTCAGCAGCTTGTCCAGGACCGTCGTCACATGCTTGAGGAACAGCGCGTGGGACGTCCACTCCTTCTCGTCCTCGATCAACTCGTTGATCCGGCACCGGCTGTTGGTGAGCCGGTTCGGAACCCCCGAGTCGATCGTGCCGACGATCACCGTCAACCGCTCGTCGAACTCGGGGCAGTTGGGGGCGGGCACCTGGCTGGAGACCACAGTGAAGGTCACCGTGCGGGCGCCGGAGGTGTTGCCCGCCTTGTCCGTCGCCCGGTAGGCGAGCGTGTGCGTGCCCGCGCGGTCGACGACCACCGGGGCGCCGTACGCCAGGTACGGCCCGCCGTCGATCGAGTACTCGATCCGGTCGACGCCCGAGCCATGATGCTCGTCGGTCGCGGTGACGGTCACCCTGGCATTTCCTATGTACGCCCCGGACGAGTTCTTCGTGCCCTCGACGGTCACACCGGTCACCGGCGCGGTCGTGTCCGGCTGGGGCGCCGCCACGACCGTGAACTGCACGTTCTTCTCGGCCGCGACGTTCCCCGCCTTGTCGGTGGCCCGGAAGCGCACGGTATGGGCCCCGACCTCGTGCACCATCACCGGACCGGTGTACGCCTGCCAGGCGCCGGAACCGATCGCGTACTCGATGGTGTTGACGCCGGAACCGGTGTCGGAAGCGGACACGGTTACGGTCGCCATGTCGATGTACGTGCCGTCGGGATTCCGCTCGCCACTGACGGTCGCCGAGGTCTCCGGCGCCGTCGTGTCATCGGTTGGCGGCGCGACGACCGTGAAGGTGACGTTCTTCTCCGCCGAGACGTTCCCCGCCTTGTCGAAGGCCCGGTAGCGGATCTTGTGATCGCCGACCTGGTCGACGACGACCGGGGTGGTGTACGGCGTCCAGGCGCCCGCGTCACCGACCGCGTACTCGACGCGGTCGACCCCGGAGCCGCCCTCGTTGTCGGTGGCGTGGAGCGCCACGCTCGCCGAACCGACGTACTGCCCCTGCCCGTTCTGCGTCCCGCTGAGGTGCGCCGACGCCTCGGGTGCCGTGGTGTCCTCGCCGCTGCCCTCGGTCACCACCAGGATGCCCTGCATCTGCCCGTGACCGGGGATCGTGCAGTAGTAGCGGTAGCGGCCGGGGGTGAGCGTGACCTCGGCGGTGTGCTTGCCGCCCTGGTCGTCGTTCGGGTTGGCGAGGATGTTCAGCTGGACGTCGTTGTTGAACTCGGGATCGGACGTGTCGAACGTCAGCGTGTGCGGCATTCCGGTGGTGTTGCCGGTCGCCTTGCTGTTCTCGAAGACGATCGTCGTCGCGCCCGCCACGGCCGTCGAGGGGACCGAGGCGTACTTCGTGATGTCGTCGCCGGCCGTCCAGGTGAGG
Source organism: Streptomyces sp. NPDC056479 (assembly GCF_042795335.1). Classification (NCBI taxonomy): domain Bacteria; kingdom Bacillati; phylum Actinomycetota; class Actinomycetes; order Kitasatosporales; family Streptomycetaceae; genus Streptomyces; species Streptomyces sp. NPDC056479. Next base: position 207,893 of record NZ_JBHTRZ010000001.1, read on the forward strand.
ACCTGTGCGGCGGCTGCCTCTGGCTGTGGCTGTGGCTGTCCGGTCGCGGGCAACGCCTGCAGCCCGAGCACCACCAGTAGTGCGGCCAACAGGGCCGCCCACATTCTTCGTTGCCGTGTCACTGCGCCCCCCTCGCCAGCTGATCGGCGGCCGGAGTGGGTCCGCCGCCCGTGTAAGTGACCCGCCACAATGCCGACCTGGCGTCCGAGGTGAAGAAGCCCCGGCCGTAGTCGAGCACATACAGCGCGCCGTCCGGACCGAACTTCCAGTCCATGAGGTTCTTGATGCCGTCGTTGCCGATCGGCACGATCTTCTTCAGCGACTCCGAGTGGACCGGCAGACCGCCCTCCCCGTGCGTCTTCGGGTCGGTGAGCACCGCGTTGCGCGGCTGGTCGGCGTCGTAGAAGTCACCGACGAACCACTTGCCGTCCCAGTAGGCCGGCCACTTGGTCCCGCTGGTGCTCGCCGTGTCGAATCGGTAGACCGGCCCGTTCATCGCCGCCTGCCCGCCGCCCTTGAGCCACGGCAGCGAGTAGGTGGACTCCTCCTGCTTGTACGACGGCACGCCGTTCGCGTCGCGCGGGAAGTCCGGCGCGCCGCCCTGGGGCGAGTACCAGATGTTGTTCCCGGTGACCGGCGGGAGGTTGACCAGACCGTCGTTGTTCGGCGACTCGTTCTTCGGGTGGTCGCAGTCGTACCAGCCCAGCGGCTTGGTCGGGTCGGGCAGATTGCGGTCCCGGTAGGGCTGCTTGTTGCCCATGCAGTACGGCCAGCCCCGGTTGCTCGCCTTGGTGATGACGGCGAAGGTGTCGTACTTGGCCGGACCCCAGGTCGTCGAAGGAGCGCCCGCGTCCGGGCCGACCCAGCCCGCGTACAGGATGTCCGTCTGCTTGTCGACGAAGATGCGCGCCGGGTTCCGGACGCCCATCACATAGATCTCGCCGCGCGTCTTGCCGCCGCCCTCGTCGGTCTCCCTGCCGGTGAAGAGGTTCCCGTCCGGAAGGGTGTACGTGCCGTCCGGCTCCGGGTGGATGCGCAGGATCTTGCCGTTGAGGTTGTTGGTGTTGCCGGCGGTGCGGCGCGCGTCCGCGAAGGACACGCCCTTGTAGTTGGGCTCGGGGTTGTTGCCCGAGTAACCGTCGCTGAAGCGGCTGGAGTTGTTGTCGCCGGTCGCGATGTACAGGTTGCCCTTGGAGTCCCAGGACATGCCGCCGCCCGAGTGGCAGCAACTGTGTACCTGCACCGGCCACTTGAGCAGCACCTTCTCGCTGCCCAGGTCCAGCTTGTCGGTGGCGAGGTCGAGCGTGAAGCGGGAGACGCGCCGCTCGGCCATCCTCGTTTCGCGGTTGAGCTGGGAGTGCGGGGTGTAGTGCAGATACACCCAGCCGTTCTCCTCGAAGCGCGGATCGAGCTCGATGCCGAGCAGGCCCTCCTCGACCTTGATCAGCTCGTCCCCGCCGCCCTTGTTGCCGAACACCGTCAACGCCCCGGCCAGGGTGACCTTCTTGGTCTTCGGGTCGTAGACATGGATCTCGCCCTTGCCCTTGCCGATCTCCGGGTTGTTCCAGTCGGTGATCACCGGCTGGGAGGAGTCGGCACCGCCCCGGCCGATGTAGAGCACCCGCCCGTCCGGAGCGGTGACCAGGCCGTGCGGTTCGCCGATCTGGTCGTTCTGGCCCGGCTGGTTGGGCTGGGTGAGGCGCTCGGCCTTGTAGTTGCCGGTGATGGTGGCCTTGCAGTCGGCCTGCACCAGCCGGGTGGTCCACATGAGGGCGCCGCGCAGATGCGCACGGAAGTCGGTCTCGTCGTACGACGACACCGTGCCGCCCATGCCGGTGTAGAAGGAGCGGCCACCGTCGTAGTCACGGCACCAACTCACCGGATGGTCCCAGCCGTTGGCGCCGGTGCCCGGCTGGTAGCTGGACTCCCGCACCCGGGCGACGGTGTGCACGGAACCCGAGGGGTTCTTCGTCCAGTTCAGCCACTTGTCCGGCCGCTTCCACTGAAGCGGCAGCTCCTTGGTGGCCGGGTGCCGCCGGTCGCCGGCCTCCACCACGGCTCGTTGCGCGGTCGTCGGTCCGCCGGCCGCGGGGCGGGCGCCGACCAGGCCGGTGAACCAGTCCGAGTACGGCTCGGCGCGGGCCGCGTCATGGACGCCGACGAAACCGCCGCCCGCCTCCATGTAGGCCTCCAGGCCCGCCTCCTGCTCGGGGTCCAGGATGTCCCCGCCGCCGGTCAGGAACACGACGGAGTTGTAACGGCCCAGCCTGGTCTCATCGGTGAACACCGAGGCGTCGTTCGTGGCCTCGGTCTTGAAGCGCTGGTCAGCCGGGCCCGACAGGCCGATCTTCTCGATGGCCTCGATGCCGGCGTTCACCACGGGCGACTCGTCGCCGGCGGCCGCGGACCCGTAGAAGATGAGCACCCGCACATTGGCGCCGCCTGGTGGCGACTTGATGGACATCGTTGTCAGGGGTGGTTCCGGGGCCGGGCGTGCGTCCGCCGCCGGAGCCGACATCAGTCCGGCGGCGACGATCCCGGCGGTCACAGTGGCCACCCAGGTCTGTCTTCTCGTGCTCAACCCTCGTAAGCGCATGGGCACCTCCACGGTCACAGCAACAGCGAAAAGGAAGTTAGACCCCTTTGAACGACTCGCCAATACCTATGACCGGACCGAGACGAACTTTGTCCTGAGTGTGGATAAACGAGAGAGCGGCCGGTACCGTCTCACCGGTTCATCCCCGTAATGTCCGTACCGCCGTGGGGAGTTCGGCATGGAGAGACGCAGCTTCGACAGACGTGGCTTCAACAGGCGCGTGCTGCTGGGTGGCGCGACCGTCGCGACATCGTTGTCGCTGGGATCGGTACCCGAGGCCGTGGGTGCCGACACACCACCGGGGACGGCTCCGGCCGGCGGCGAGGTCAGACGCATCAAGCTGTACGCCGAGAAGCTCGCCGACGGGCAGATGGGCTACGGCCTGGAGAAGGGCAAGGCGTCGGTCCCCGGCCCGCTGATCGAGCTCAACGAGGGCGACACCCTGCACGTCGAGTTCGAGAACACCATGGACGTGGCGGTCAGCCTGCACGTCCACGGCCTCGACTACGAGATCACCAGCGACGGCACCAAGCTGAACAAGAGCGACGTCGAGCCCGGCGGTACCCGCACCTACACCTGGCGCACCCACGCCCCCGGCCGCCGCAAGGACGGCACCTGGCGGGCGGGCAGCGCCGGCTACTGGCACTACCACGACCACGTCGTCGGCACCGAGCACGGCACGGGCGGCATCCGCAAGGGCCTGTACGGACCGGTGATCGTGCGGCGCAAGGGCGACATCCTGCCGGACGCGACCCACACGATCGTCTTCAACGACATGCTGATCAACAACAAGTCCGCGCACAGCGGCCCCAACTTCGAGGCCACGGTGGGCGATCGCGTCGAGATCGTGATGATCACGCACGGCGAGTACTACCACACCTTCCATATGCACGGTCATCGCTGGGCGGACAACCGCACGGGCATGCTGACCGGCCCCGACGACCCGAGCCAGGTCATCGACAACAAGATCGTGGGCCCGGCGGACTCCTTCGGCTTCCAGGTGATCGCGGGGGAGGGGGTCGGGGCGGGCGCGTGGATGTACCACTGCCATGTGCAGAGCCACTCCGACATGGGCATGGTGGGCCTGTTCCTGGTGAAGAAGGCGGACGGCACGATTCCCGGGTACGACCCGCACGAACACGGTCATGAGCCGTCCTCGGGCACTGCGCACGAACACTGACGGATCATGGACGCGTGACCCTTGTACTGACGCGAAGTGATCTGGAAGCGGTACTGACACCGAAGGCCTGCCTGGAGCTGCTGCGGGACGGCTTCGTGCGCGCACGGGATGCCGCGGTGACGGGACAACGGGTGCGGACCGACCTGCCCTTCCCGGGAACGGCCACCGCGCTGATCCCCGGCGTGCTGCCGGGCGTCGAGGCGTACACGGTGAAGGTCAACGCCAAGTTCCCGGGCGCGCGGCCCGCGTTGCGCGGGGTGATCTGTCTGCACAGCGGGCGGGACGGGGAACTGCTGGCTCTGCTGGACTCGGCCACGGTGACGGCGTGGCGTACGGGGCTGGCGGCGGCGTTGGGCACGCATGTGCTGGCCGGCCCGGGGGACGTCCTCGGGGTGATCGGCGCGGGGGCCCAGGCCGAGCTGATGGTGCGGGGGTTGACGGAACTGCGGACGTATCGCGAGCTCGTCGTCCATGACACCGACGCCGAGCGGGCCGCCGCGTTCGCCGACCGGCACGACGGACGTCCGGCGGCCTCGGCGACGGAGGTCGCGGCGACCGCCGACACCGTACTGCTGGCCACCTGGGCCCGTGAGCCGCTGCTGAGACTGTCGGACACCCGGGCGGGCCAGCACTTCACGAGCCTGGGGGCGGACGAACCCGGCAAGCAGGAGCTGTCCGCCGATCTGCTGGGAGCCGCGCTGCTGGTCGTGGACGACCGTGAACTCGCCGCCGGCATGGGTGCCTTGGCGGCGGCCGGTCTCCCGGCGACCGCCGCCGACGCGACGCTGGGGGATGTGCTGCGGGGCGAGGGGCCGGGACGTGCGAGCGCCGAGGGCCGCACCGTGTACGCGCCGGTCGGACTGCCCTGGCAGGACCTGGCGCTGAGCTGGGCGGCGTATCGGGCGGCGGAGCGGGCAGGCGTGGGGCGGCGGGTGGATCTGCTCGCGTGACACGGCCGTCGTACGACGGCCGGCCGGGCGGAGCAGCGCCGAGACACGTTGTGCCGTTCCCTGCGCGCCGGTGGCGCACGGTTGCGAGAGCGCTCTCACCTCCGGTTCCTCCGAGGGCTATCCTGATCCGCAACCGTCGACGAGGAGCCGCGCAGTGACTGATACCGCCCCGCGTCCCACCCTGGAAGCCGTGGCCGCACGGGCCGGGGTCTCGCGGGCCACCGTGTCGCGGGTGGTCAACGGCGGGGACGGGGTGCGGGAGCCGCTCGTCGAGCGGGTGCGCAAGGCGGTGGAGGAGCTCGGGTACGTGCCCAACCAGGCCGCCCGCAGTCTGGTGACCCGGCGCCACGACGCCATCGCCGTCGTCGTCGCCGAGCCGGAGACCCGTGTCTTCGCCGACCCGTTCTTCGCCCTGCAACTCCGCGGCATCAGCAAGGAGTTGACGGCTCACGACAACCAGCTGGTGCTGCTGCTCACCGAGGGCCGGGACGACCATGCCCGCGTCGGCCGCTACCTCGCCGGCGGGCATGTCGACGGGGCGCTCGTCTTCTCGCTGCACCTCGAGGACCCGCTGCCCGGACTGATCCACCGTGCCGGGGTGCCCACGGTGTTCGGCGGACGGCCCGGCTGGAGCGGCGACCAGCGGGGCGTCGTGTACGTCGACGTCGACAACCGCGGCGGCGCCCGGGACGCCGTACGGCATCTCGCCGGCCTCGGCCGCACCCGCATCGCGCACATCGCCGGCGCACTCGACCAGACGTCCGCCGTGGACCGGCTCGACGGATACCGGGACGTCATGGTCGACGCCGATCCACGGCTGATCGTCGAGGGCGACTTCACCCCGGCGGGAGGGGAGCGGGCGATGCGTCAGCTGCTCGAACGCTGCCCGGACCTGGACGCCGTGTTCGCCGCCAACGATCTCACCGCCGCAGGTGCGCTGCGAGTGCTGCGGGAGACCGGGCGGCGGGTGCCGGACGATGTCGCGGTGGTCGGGTTCGACGACATGCTGCCGGTGGCGGAACAGACCGAACCGTCGCTCACGACGATCCGTCAGGACATCGAGGAGATGGGCCGGTTGATGGCCCGGCTGCTGCTGCGGGCCCTGGAGCGCGACGCCGCCGAGCAGGGAATCGGCGGCGCGCCGTCCAGCGTGGTGCTGCCGACCACACTGGTGCGGCGCGCGTCCGCGTAGGCCGAACGCCCGGCGCCGTCCCTCAGCTCTGCGCCGGCGCGCTCTTGATCACCGCGAAGCGGGCGCCGTACGGGTCGGTGAGCTTGGCGATGCGGCCGACGTCCGGCAGATCCGTGGGGGGCATCCGGACCGCGCCGCCCAGCTCCTGCGCCCTGGCGGCCGTCGCGTCCGTGTCGGTCACCTCGAAATACGGCAGCCAGTACGCCGGGCCCTCCGCCTCCGCCGGGTCGTCGGCCTTGTCGACCACCCCGCCGAACGTGGCGTCCTCCCCCTGCGCGGCGGGGCTGAACGTCGTGTAGGTGCCGCCGTAGTAGTCGAGGGCGAAGGTCTCCATGCCGAGCGCGGCGTTGTAGAAGCCCGCCGCGGCCGGTACGTCCGTGGTGTACAGCTCGAGCCAGCACAGCGAGCCGGGTTCCTGGACCACGTCGAGCCCCTTGTTGGTGCCGGGCTGCCAGAGGCCGAAGGGCACGCCCGCCTTGTCGGCGAGGATCGCCATGCGGCCCAGGTCCATCACATCCATGGGCTGCATCGTCACCGAGCCGTGCGCCTGCTCGGCCGCCTTCGCGGTGGCTTCCGCGTCCGGCGTCTGGAAGTACACCGTCCAGGAGGGCGGGCCCTGCGCCTCGGTGGTCTGCATACCGCCGGCCACCGTCTTCCCGTCGAGCTGGAAGAGGCCGTAGCCGCCGGTCTCGGGCCCGCCCGGCTGGAACCGCCAGCCGAACAGACCGCCGTAGAAGGAAGCGGCGCCCTCGATGTCGGGTGTGCCGACGTCGATCCAGTTCGGCGCGCCGGTGACGAAACGGGTGGTGAGCATCATCGCCCTCCTCGGAAGGGTCCCGCTGTCTGCACTGCCGAGTCTTGCACCGCCCACTGACAATCGCTGCCGGAACACCGCCGTCCGCCGGGCGAACACTCTGCTTACCCTCGGTGACCGAGGAGCGTCTCCTTGTTTTCCTCCGGTTCCGCGCGCCGCCGTGCGCCGCGGCACCCCGAGGGAGACGATCGAGTCGGCCGGGGGGCCCTGCGGCGCGGCGTTGATCCCGCGTTGATCGAACGTTTTTCGCCGACCGGCACCATCCTGGGCATGCACATCGACACGATCACAACGATCACCTCGTCCGACCTGGCCTGGCAGGAGGAGGCGTTGTGCGCACAGACGGGGGCGGACTTCTTCTTCCCCGAACCAGGAAGCTCCGTCCGGGAGGCGAAGCGGATCTGCGGCATGTGCCCGATCCGCTCCGTCTGCCTGGAGTACGCACTCGACAACGACGAACGCTTCGGTGTCTGGGGCGGCCTGTCGGAGAAGGAACGCCTGGAACTCAGGCGCACGTCACACTGAACCGCCGGGTCCCGGTCAGCCCCCGGCGCGAGCCGCCATCCGGGCCTTGCGGGCCGCCAGCTTCTCGTCGAACTTCAGGGCTTCCGCGTCGAGGCCGCCCATGAACAGACCCAGTTCCTCCTGAGCCTTCTGCCCCTCCGGGCCGAGACCGTCGATCTCCATGATCTTCAGGAAGCGCAGGACCGGCTGCAGGACGTCGTCGTGGTGGATGCGCATGTTGTAGACCTCGCCGATGGCCATCTGCGCGGCGGCGCGCTCGAAGCCGGGGATGCCGTGACCGGGCATGCGGAAGTTGACCACCACGTCCCGCACGGCCTGCATGGTCAGGTCGGGGGCGAGCTCGAAAGCGGCCTTCAGCAGGTTCCGGTAGAAGACCATGTGGAGGTTCTCGTCGGTCGCGATGCGCGACAGCATGCGGTCGCAGACCGGGTCACCGGACTGGTGGCCGGTGTTGCGGTGCGAGATGCGGGTCGCGAGCTCCTGGAAGGCGACGTAGGCGACCGAGTGCAGCATCGAGTGGCGGTTGTCCGACTCGAAGCCCTCACTCATGTGGGACATGCGGAACTGCTCCAGCTTGTCCGGGTCCACCGCGCGCGAGGTGAGCAGATAGTCGCGCATCACGATGCCGTGCCGGCCCTCCTCGGCGGTCCAGCGGTGCACCCAGGTGCCCCAGGCGCCGTCACGGCCGAAGAGCGAGGCGATCTCGTGGTGGTAGCTGGGCAGGTTGTCCTCGGTGAGGAGGTTCACGATCAGCGCGATCCGGCCGATCTCGGTGACCTTGGACTGCTCCTTGTCCCAGGCCTCGCCGTCCTCGAAGAGGCCGGGGAAGTTGCGGCCGTCCGTCCACGGGACGTACTCGTGCGGCATCCAGTCCTTCGCGACCTGCAGATGCCGGTTGAGTTCCTTCTCGACCACTTCCTCCAGCGCGTACAACAACCGGGCGTCGGTCCAGACGGCGGGGCTGCCGAGGTGAGGGGAAGTGATCGTCACGGGAACTCCAGGGGGACGCGCAACACAGGAAACATAACCGGCGAGCGGGTGCCGGAACCTACGGGATCGTAGGCTACGAATCCGTAGGTTACGAAGCCGTAGGTTAAGGACGTTGTAAAGACTGCTGATCAGCAGCTGTTCCGCCGGGAGTTCACGGGCAAGCGGAAAGCTCCAGGAGACGCAGGTCCCAGGGCCGAACGCGCGATCCGTTCAGCCGTCAGGCGTACAGCTCCCGCATGCGGACCGAGAGACATGTCACACATCCTTCCAGCTTCTCGAACTCACTGATGTCGACCAGCACGGGCTCATGACCGAGGTCGGCGAGCATCTCCGCGGTCTTCGGCGCGCTGGCGGCCATGAGCAGCTTGTCGCCGCCCAGCAGCACCACATGCGCTCCCGACTCCTCCGGCACCGGCAGGAAGCGCGGGAACAGCGACGGGGCGTCCAGCTGCGGGATACGGCCCAGAATCGTTCCGTCGGGCAGTGCCGTGATCGCCGACTTCAGGTGCAGCACCTTGCTCACCGGTACGGCGACGACCCGCGCCCCCAGCGGCTCGAAGACGGCCCGCAGCTGCTGGACGCCGGCCCCGTTGGTACGGCCGCCCCGGCCGACGTAGATCGTGTCGCCGGCCTTGAGGACGTCGCCGCCGTCGAGCGTTCCCGGCTCCCAGATCCAGTTCACCGAGCAGCCGAGCGAGGCCACGGCCTCCTCGACGCCCTCGGTCTCGTCGCGCCGCGACTCGGCGCCGGGCCGGGCGATCAGCGCGACGTTGCGGTACATGACGACCGTGTCCTCGACGAACACCGAGTCCGGGCAGTCGTCGGCCGGGTCCACCTCGATCGTCTCCCAGCCGTGCGTGCGCAGGGCCTCCGCGTACGCCTCCCACTGCTCGACCGCGAGATCGACGTCGACCTTCTCCCGCTCGATGTGCGTGAGAAGCCCTTCGGCCAGGCGCGGGCTCGGACGGCGGATGAGGGCCTTCTTGCTGGGCACGACGGGATCTCCGGATCGGTGGCTGGTTCGGCGCCCCTGATGCATGGGCCACCGACCCGCCATGATGCAGGGCCTACCCGCCCGTAGAAAACCCTCGCGGTCAGGCTGTGGCCCTCCTGAGATGCGCCGCGGTGAAGGATTCGCGGACTTCGAGGAGCTCTCGTGGGGTTCCCTCGAAGATCACCCGACGGGCCTGTGCGGGTCGAGGTCGGCGCTGTTGGTGTACGCCTGGCCCTGCCAGGTGCCCGCGGCGAACGGAGGGAAGCGGACCGCCCCGTCGGCCAGGGAGCGGTCGGGGTCGAGGATGCGGCCCCAGTCCGGCCGTACCGTCCGGCCCAGGCCGTCGCACTCCGGGCACATGCCGGAGGGGTCGTTGAACGAGTACGCGGTCGCCGGGCCGGCGCTCGGCGTGCCGTGCCGGGAGAACAGCACCCGCATCACGGAGTAGACGTCGGTCATCGTGCCGACCGTGGACCGCGAGTGGCCCCCGATCGGCCGCTGGTCGACGACGATCGCGGGGGAGAGATCCAGCAGCTCCTCCGCGTGCGGGCGCTCGTACTTGGGCAGCCGGTTGCGCACGAACCAGGTGAAGGTCTCGTTCAGCCGGCGCTGCGACTCCACCGCGATCGTGTCGAAGACGATCGACGACTTCCCCGATCCCGAAACGCCGGTGAACACGGTCAGCCGGCCTTTCGGGATGCGGAGGGTGACGTCCTTGAGGTTGTTCTCCCTGGCTCCGGTGATGGTGATGAACTGCGGTGTTAAATCGGGCATGGAGCCGAAGCTAGGCGGGATACCCGACAGCTTCTGGCGTGATTTCCTTCAGTTCTCCCTCCTCCACCATCAGCCAGCGCGTGATGCCGATCGACTCCAGGAACGGCAGGTCGTGGCTGGCCACGATCAGCGCCCCCTCGTACGACTCCAGGGCCGTGGTGAGCTGCCGCACGCTCGCCATGTCCAGGTTGTTCGTCGGCTCGTCCAGCATCAGCAGCTGCGGCGCGGGCTCCGCCAGCATCAGCGCGGCCAGCGCCGCCCGGAAGCGTTCGCCGCCCGAGAGCGTCGCCGCCTTCTGGTCGGCGCGGGCGCCCCGGAACAGGAAGCGGGCCAGCCGCGCCCGGATCCGGTTGTTGGTGGCACCCGGCGCGAACCGGGCCACGTTCTCGGCGACCGACAGCTCGCCGTCGAGCACGTCCAGCCGTTGCGGCAGGAAGCGCAGCGGGACATGCACCGTCGCCTCGCCCGCCACCGGCTCCAGTTCCCCGGCGAGCGTCCGCAGCAGCGTCGTCTTGCCCGCGCCGTTGCGCCCGATCAGCGCGATCCGCTCCGGACCGTGGAGATCGAAGCCACCGGTCGAGCGTGCGCCGTAGGCCAGCTCCAGCTCACGCAGCGTGAGCACACCGCGGCCCGGCGGTACGGCCGTGTACGGCAGTTCGACGCGGATCTCGTCGTCGTCCCGTACGGCCTCCGCCGCCTCGTCGAGGCGGTCCTTGGCCTCGGCGAGCTTCTCCTCGTGCATGATCCGGTGCTTGCCCGCGGACTCCTGCGCCGCCCGCTTGCGCGCACCCATGACGATCTTCGGCTCACGCTTCTGGTCCCACATCTTCTGCCCGTACCGCTTGCGGCGGGCCAACTTGGCCTGGGCGTCGACGAGGTCGCGCTTCTGCTTCTTCAGGTCGGCCTCGGCGACCCGCACCATGCGCTCGGCCGCCTCCTGTTCGGCGGCGAGCACCTCTTCGTACGCCGAGTAGTTTCCGCCGTACCAGGTGATCTCCCCGGAGCGCAGATCGGCGATCTGGTCGACGAGGTCGAGGAGTTCGCGGTCGTGGCTGACCACGACCATCACTCCCGGCCAGGACTCCACGGCCGTGTACAGCCGCCTGCGTGCGTACAGGTCGAGGTTGTTGGTGGGCTCGTCCAGCAGCAGGACGTCCGGTCGGCGCAGCAGCAGCGCGGCGAGCCGCAGCAGCACGGACTCGCCGCCCGACACCTCGCCGATCGTGCGGTCCAACTCGATGTGGCCGAGCCCGAGTTCGCCGAGGGTGGCGAGGGCTCGCTCCTCCACGTCCCAGTCGTCGCCCAAGGTCTCGAAGTGCTCCTCGGCGACGTCGCCCGCCTCGATGGCGTGCAGCGCCGCGCGCCGGGCGGCGATGCCCAGGGCCTCGTCGACCTTCAGGGCGGTGTCGAGAGTGACGTTCTGCGGGAGATAGCCGACCTCGCCCGTGACGCGCACGTCGCCGTCGGTCGGGGCGAGCTCACCGGCGATGAGCTTCAACAGGGTTGATTTTCCCGACCCGTTGACGCCGACGAGTCCGGTCCTGCCGGGGCCGAACGCGACGTCCAGGCCCTCGAAGACGGCGCTGCCGTCGGGCCAGGTGAAGGAAAGGGAGGTACAGGTGAGGGAAGTAGGCATCAGGGCGCCTCCGCGGTTGCTCGAAACGATCAGGGGCAAACGCGTATCGAGACACCGGCGACCGACGGAGAGGCATCGAGGGGCGCGGGGGCATGAGAAAAGCCCTGCACCGGAGGACGGCTCGAACGCCGAGGTCGCACGCAGCGCACACACACTTCAGGTGTGACGCGGTGTCTCAGGACCTCAGACGAGCAACGTCCTTCTCCAATCGGCGGCAACAGGACTTGAACACCGTACGAGCGGCCGGAGGGAGTGTCAACGCCATTTACGGAGAGCCCGCACGGGCGGGCGCGCCGGCCGGCGCCTGCCCGGTGGGACGGCTCAGCAGGCGTCCCGCATCAGCTCGACGAGGTCGCGGTCCAGGTCGAGCTGGAGGTGCTCCAGGCCGAGGGGCACCAGCTCGCTCGTGGACTGCAGGAAGCGGCGGATCTCGCCCGAGCGGATGTGCACGACGGCGGTGCCCTCGGGGGCGTGGAACTCGAGGACCGTACGGTCGAAGCCGTACGGCCGCACCCGGACGTCGCCGTGGCCCTCGGGGCCCTCCAGGCCGGCGAGGAGCAGCTCGCGGCTGAAGGTCCAGCAGACCTCGACGCCCTCCAGTGTGGCGGGGGCCGGGAAGGTCATCCGGACGGCGAACGGGTCGCTCCGGTCGTAGTGGAGGGTCGCGGGAATGCTCGGCATCCGCGGTGCGGCGGCGACGAGACGGGCCTCAACGGGCTGCTCGATGACGGTGGACAACGCCTTGCTCCCTTGTGACGGCTGGACGAACATCCGGGTGGACGAGACGGGGCACTGGTAGAGACGATGGAATCGGCCAATCCGTGCACACCAAGGGCGAGTGACCTCTGTCACCGCCTTCATGCACCGGAGTGGGGGCGTTCGTCCTCCCTTGACCGGATGGTCACTCGTGGTCGGAGGGCATCTGGACGGCACGGTGGCGGTGGACTAGCTTCGCCCGCCATGAGGCGTTCGGGGAGCATGCGACGGGCGGGGCGTACGTTTCGGACGGTGGCCGCGGGGGTGGCGTGCGGTGCGGCGCTGGCCGCGCTGCCGGCCGTACCCGCGCAGGCGGACGGGCGGGAGCGGCGGGTGCCGCACTGGGAGGCGAAGGACAGCGGCACGCCCGACGTGCGGTTCCGGGGACTGGCGGCGGTCAGTCGGCACACGGCGTGGCTGGCCGGAAGCAAGGGCACCGTGCTGCGCACCACCGACGGCGGCGCGAGCTGGCGGAACGTCTCGCCGCCCGGTGCCGCCGGGCTGGAGTTCCGGGACGTCGAGGCCTTCGACGCGCGGCGGGCCGTGGTGCTGGCCATCGGTGAGGGCGAGGCGTCGCGCGTGTACCGCACGGAGGACGGCGGCGTGACCTGGACCGAGTCCTTCCGCAACACCGACGCCCGTGCCTTCTACGACTGCCTCACCTTCTTCGACCGCCGCCACGGCCTGGCGATGAGCGACCCGGTCGACGGCAGGTTCCGCATCCTGTCGACCAGCGACGGCGGGCGTTCCTGGAAGGTGCTGCCGAACGACGGGATGCCCGCCGCGCAGGAGGGCGAGGCCGGTTTCGCGGCGAGCGGGCAGTGCCTGGTCGCCTCCGGGCCGAAGGACGTCTGGCTGGCCACCGGCGGGGCCGCACGCGCGCGTGTCCTGCACTCCGCCGACCGGGGGCTGACCTGGACGGCCACCGAGGCGCCGATCCCGGCGGGCGACCCGGCCCGCGGTGTCTTCGCGCTCGCCTTCCGCGACCGTACGCACGGTCTCGCGGTCGGCGGCGACTACCGCCCCGACCAGGCCTCCCCGCGGGCCGCGGCACGCACGGCCGATGCCGGGCGCGGCTGGACACCGGCCACCACGCCGCCGCCCGCCTACCGCTCCGGCGCGGCCTGGCTCCCGCACAGCCGCACGGCGGCCCTGGCGGTCGGCCCCACCGGTACCGACCTGACGACCGACGGCGGGCGTACCTGGCGGACGGTCGACAGCGGTTCGTACGACACGGTCGACTGCGCGGGCGATCTGGGTTGCTGGGCGGCGGGGGAGAAGGGCAGGGTCGCGCGGTTGGAGAGGTGATCCGGAATGTGGGTACTCGGAAGCCGACGGCGAGAGGAGTGACCCACATGCCGGCCGGTTCCAGCCCGAAGCGGGAACGCCAGTACGAGCACATCAAGCAGAGCGCCCAGGACCGGGGCGAGAGCGCCTCGCGCGCCAAGGAGATCGCGTCGCGGACGGTGAACAAGGAACGCGCGCGGTCCGGCGAGTCGAAGTCCGCCAGCCGTACGTCCACCCAGGACATCTCCTCGGGCAGGCGGGGCGGGCAGCGGTCGGGCCAGGGCTCCCAGGGCCCCACCAGGGATCAGTTGTACGAGGAGGCCAAGAAGCGCAACATCCAGGGGCGTTCGGACATGAACAAGAGCCAGCTCAAGCAGGCGCTGGGCAAGTGACCGACGCTCTGCTCAGCCGAGGGTCTCGCGGTACCGCTCCAGCCCCGGTGCCGTCTTCGTCGCGACGAACTCGGTGATGCGGTACGCGCAGACCCCGGCCCGCACGAACGGATCCCCCGCGGCAGTCTCCTCGATGTGCCTCCGGTCCCCCGCGACGGCGAGGATCACCCCGCCGTCGCGGGGGTTCTTACGTCCGGACGCGAGAAAGATCCCCTTCGCGTACTGCTCGTCGAGCCAGGCCACATGCGCCTCCAGCACGGCGTCGACGTCCTCGATCGGTGCGGTGTAGGTCAGCTCCAGCACGAACATGATCGCGAGCCTACCCCTGGGCAGACGACGACCGGCCGTATCCCCCTACGCTCGTCCCCACCATGACGACCGTACGCATCCCCGCGGGCTGGCCCGCGACCGAGCAAGAGGCCCGCGCCGTCCAGGACGAACTGCGCCAGCGCGTGGTGCTGGACGAACCCGGGCCCCCGCCCGGCTTGGGGCACGTGACCGGCGTGGACGTGGCCTACGACGACGAGCGGGACGTGGTCGCGGCCGCGGCGGTCGTGCTGGACGCGGCGACGCTCGCGGTCGTCGCCGAGGCCACCGCGCTCGGCCGGATCTCCTTCCCGTACGTCCCGGGCCTGCTCGCCTTCCGCGAGATCCCCACCGTCCTGGCCGCCCTCGACGCCCTGCCCTGTCCACCCGGCCTGGTCGTCTGCGACGGCTACGGCCGCGCCCATCCCCGCCGTTTCGGCCTCGCCAGCCACCTCGGCGTCCTCACCGGCCTGCCCACGATCGGCGTCGCCAAGAACCCGTTCACCTTCACCTACGACGCCCCCGCCCCGACCCGCGGCTCGTCCGCCCCGCTCATGGCGTTGGACGAGGAGGTCGGCCGGGCCCTGCGCACACGGGACGCGGTGAAGCCGGTGTTCGTCTCGGTCGGCCACCGGGTGAGCCTGGACAACGCCTGCGCGCAGACGCTGGCGTTGACCCCTGAATACCGGCTCCCGGAGACCACACGGCGGGCGGATTCCCTGTGCCGGCAGGCGCTGAGGGACGCGACCGGTCCGCGGCCGGAGCTCGCCGCCCGAGCGGCTGCGGACCCCACGCGTAGCTGGGGGCGGTCCCTGTTCGAGCGTCAGCGCGACCCGGTGACCTGGGCCGGCCGGGTGCTCGCGGCGGCAGCGGAGGGCATGGAGCGCACGCCGGAGATCGACGCCGCCCTGGAACTGGCCGCCGACCGCGACCGGTGGTGCCGGGGGCGCGAGGTGTTCGGCCTGGTCCGCGGGGGCGGTTCCGCGGACGGGGACGACATCACCGAGGAGCGAACCGCGCTGCTCCGGCTCGC
Source organism: Streptomyces sp. NPDC056479 (assembly GCF_042795335.1). Classification (NCBI taxonomy): domain Bacteria; kingdom Bacillati; phylum Actinomycetota; class Actinomycetes; order Kitasatosporales; family Streptomycetaceae; genus Streptomyces; species Streptomyces sp. NPDC056479. Next base: position 223,318 of record NZ_JBHTRZ010000001.1, read on the forward strand.
CGAACTCGTCGCCAAGCTGGCCCACAACGAGGCCGGTCCGGCGCCGTTCTTCGACCACCACACGGGCTGGCAGATCGGGCCGCTTGCCGTCCGCCTCGCCTCCGTCGCGCACGATCCCGCCGCACGGCACCGGATCGCGGACGCGCTGGGGGAGTGGCCGCCCGCCGGATCCGACGCTGCGCGCTGAACGGGTGGACTGAGTACGTCGACTGAGTACCCGTACGGATGCGGCCGCCTGCCCGTGATCGGCAGGCTGGGCCGCATGACGACGCACCGCTCCCCCAAGCCCCTGGCCGACCCCGACCGCCCCGTCGAGCGTGCCGTGACGGCCGCGCTGATCGTGGCCACGCTCGCCGGGCTCGGATGGATCGTCGGGATGATCTACACCATCGCGGGGTGGCCGCTCTAAGGCGTCGCGGCCGGTTCAGCGGGTGGCGGCCACCCGGAAGGTGATGCCCGCCGCTTGCAGACGGTCGATCAGGGCGTCGCCCATCGCGACCGCCGTGGTGACCTGGCCTGCCGTGTCCGGCAGGTCGTCGAAGGCCAGGGAGAGGGCCGACTCGGCGAACATCTTCGCCGTCTCGCCGTACCCGGGGTCGCCCCCGGCCACCTCGGTGAACACCCGCCGGCCGCCGCCCTCGCCGACGAAACGGACGGAGAACCAGCTCCGCGCGCGCTTCTCGGGGCCAGGACCCTCGCCGGGCTTGAGCCGGTCGGACAACCAGCGGCGGGCCGGCGGCAGTTGGGCTGCCGAGAAGAGCGCGCCCATCGCCGCGACCCCGCCGACCGCGACGGGAAGGTGCCGTACGGCGGCGTAGTGGCGGTAGCGGAAGTCCGGGCCGTAGCGCTCGAGGGCACGCGCGGAGCGCTTGACGATCTGCGGGTCGATCGTCGGCAGCGGCAGTGCCCAGGCGCCGACCTCCTTGGCGAACCGGGGCACGCTCGTCGGCGCCGCCGCCCGGCGTCCCATCAGCCGCGGCTCGTGGCGCGCGCGATCCCGCCCGGCGGCCAGCATCTGGCGCCCGCGCGCGAACTGGTTGAGCGCCGATGCGAAGGTACCGCCCGAGAAGGTGGCGTCGGCCGTCACGAATCCGTCGACCGTCAGCGGCACGCCCTCCGGCAGCTGCTGGACGGTGAAGTACGCGCCCAGGTCGTGCGGGACCGAGTCGAAGCCGCACGCGTGCACCAGCCGTGCGCCCGTCTCACGCGCGCGTGCGTCGTGCCGGACGTACGTCAGGTCCACGAACTCCGGCTCGCCGGAGAGGTCCAGATAGTCGGCGCCGGTGTCCGCGCAGGCCGCGACGAGATCCTCGCCGTACATCACGTAGGGGCCCACCGTCGTGGCCACCACGCGCGCGTGCTCCGCGAGCCGGCGCATCGACGCCGGGTCGGCGACGTCCGCCTCCAGCACCCCGATCCCCTCACCACCGGGCAGCGACTCGCGCAGGCGCTCCAGCTTGCGCTTGCTGCGGCCGGCGATCGCCCAGCGCAGCCCCTCGGGCGCGTGCTCGGCGAGATACTCCGCGGTGAGTACTCCCACGAAGCCCGTCGCTCCGAAGAGCACGATGTCGTACGGACGGTCCGTCCTGCTCAGCCTGCTCATGACACCCCTTGGTCCCGCACCACGCGCCGTTGTCGGTGGCCGAGGCTAGCGTGAGGTGTGCGGAGCCCGACGACGAGCCCGGAGGTATGCGGTGGCCGTACCCAGGACTGCCCTGAAGAAGTGGGAAAAAGTACGCGAGTTCGCCCTCGGGATGCCCGATGCCGTCGAGGAGTTCCCTTGGGGCGAGACGGTCGCGAAGGTCAACAAGAAGGTGTTCGTCTTCCTCGGCGTCGACGACGGCAGCTACCCGATGGGCATCACGGTGAAGCTCAAGGACGAGTCGGCCCACGCGCACGCCCTGACCTGTCCGGGCGCCGAGCCCGCCGGATACGGCCTGGGCAAGTCGGGCTGGGTCTCCATCCCGCTGGAGCAGCAGGGTGCCCCGGCGGCGGAGCTGCTGTGCGACTGGGTGGAGGAGAGCTATCGCACGATCGCGCCGAAGCGGCTGATAGCGGAGCTGGACGCGCGCTGATTCCCTCCGCGCCGGTTCGCAGCCGACCTTCCGACCGGTAACTTTCTAAGCGCTTGCTCTTGTTTCCGCTGGAACACATTCTTAGCATCGCTGGTGTTACATCAGTTGTGTCACGCCAATGGGGGCTGGATGACAACGGCAACGACGCCCGGGCACGGCCCGCTCACGGGCGTGCGTGTGGTCGAGCTGGCCGGAATCGGGCCGGGCCCGTTCGCCGCCATGCTCCTCGCCGACCTCGGCGCCGACGTAGTCCGCGTGGACCGGCCCGGCGGCACGGGACTCGCCATCGACACCGCGTACGACATCACCAACCGCAACAAGCGCTCGGTGATCGTCGACCTGAAGTCCCCCGACGGTCCCGCGCGCGTGCTGGACCTCGCCGCCCGCGCCGACATCCTCATCGAGGGCTACCGCCCCGGGGTCGCCGAGCGCCTCGGCGTCGGCCCCGAGGCCTGCCACGCCCGCAACCCCCGGCTCGTCTACGGCCGCATGACCGGCTGGGGCCAGGACGGACCGCTCGCCCACCGTGCCGGCCACGACATCGCGTACATCGCGCTCACCGGCACCCTCGGCATGATCGGCAACCCCGATGAACCGCCCGCCGTCCCCGCCAACCTGGTCGGCGACTACGCGGGCGGCTCCCTCTACCTCGTCGTCGGCGCCCTCGCCGCCCTCCACCACGCCCGGGCCACCGGCACCGGCCAGGTCGTCGACGCCGCCATCGTCGACGGCACCGCCCATCTCTCCGCGATGATCCACGGCATGCTCGCCGCCGGCGGCTGGCAGGACCGGCGCGGCGTCAACCTCCTGGACGGCGGCTGCCCCTACTACGGCACCTATGAGACGGCCGACGGCCGGTACATGGCGGTCGGTGCTCTGGAACCGCAGTTCTACGACGAGTTCCTGGCGCTCCTCGGCATCGACGACTTCGCGTCCGCCCGTAAGGACGTCTCGCGCTGGGGCGAGCTGCGCGAGGTGGTCGCGGCCCGCTTCAAGTCCCGCACCAGGGACGAGTGGACGTCCGTCTTCGAGGGCTCCGACGCCTGCGTCGCTCCCGTGCTGTCCCTGCGCGAGGCCCCGCACCACCCGCACCTCGCCGCCCGCGGCACCTTCACCGACCACGGCGGCATCACCCAGCCCGCCCCGGCGCCGCGCTTCTCGGCGACCCCGACGACCGTGGGCAGCGGCCCGGCGCGGCCCGGCGCCGACATCGCGGCCGTGGCCCGCGACTGGGACGTACCCGACCTGCTGAAGGGCGCCGGCACGGACGGCCCCGCGACGAAGGGCCTGGCATGAAGAGGCAGATCTTCGCCCCCGAGCACGACGCGTTCCGCGCGACCGTGCGCAGCTTCCTGGACCGGGAGGTACTGCCGCACTACGAGCAGTGGGAGAAGGACGGCATCGTCTCCCGCGACGCCTGGCGCGCCGCGGGCAAGCAGGGCCTGCTCGGCATGGCGGTGTCCGAGGAGTACGGCGGCGGTGGCACCCCCGACTTCCGCTACAGCGCCGTACTCGCCGAGGAGTTCACGCGCGCGGGTGCCCCGGGCCTCGCGCTCGGCCTGCACAACGACATCATCGGCCCGTATCTGACCGGCCTCGCCACCGACGAGCAGAAGCGCCGCTGGCTGCCCGGCTTCTGCGACGGCTCGCTGATCACCGCCATCGCGATGACCGAGCCCGGCGCCGGCTCCGACCTTCAGGGCATCCGCACGCACGCCGAGGACCGCGGCGACCACTGGGTGCTTAACGGCTCCAAGACGTTCATCTCCAACGGCATCCTCGCCGACCTGGTGATCGTGGTGGCGAAGACGACCCCCGAGGGCGGTGCGCACGGGCTGTCGCTGCTCGTGGTCGAGCGCGGCATGGACGGTTTCGAACGCGGTCGAAACCTCGACAAGATCGGCCAGAAGGCGCAGGACACGGCCGAGCTGTTCTTCCACGACGTCCGGGTGCCCAGGGAGAACCTCCTCGGCGACCTCAACGGCGCCTTCCTGCACCTGATGACGAACCTCGCGCAGGAGCGCCTGAGCATCGCGGTCTCCGCCATCGCGGCGGCCGAGCACCTGCTGGAGATCACCACCGAGTACGTCAAGGACCGCGAGGCCTTCGGCCGGCCGCTGGCGACCAAGCAGCACGTCCGCTTCGAGGTGGCCGAGATGGCCACCGAGTGCGCCGTCACCCGCACGTTCCTGGACCGCTGCATCGAGGATCACTCGAACGGAGAGCTCGACGCCGTCCACGCGTCGATGGCCAAGTGGTGGGCGACCGAGCTGCAGAAGCGGGTGGCGGACCGCTGTCTGCAACTGCACGGCGGGTACGGCTACATGAGCGAATACCCGGTCGCCCGTGCCTTCACCGACGGCCGTATCCAGACCATCTACGGCGGGACCACCGAGATCATGAAGGAGATCATCGGCCGTTCCCTGCTCGGCTAACGCCCTCCCGCCCGGCCGGGAATCCCTCGCCCGGCCGACCCTCACCCCCGAAAGGCCTCCCTGTGAGCACCGAAGCGTACGTGTACGACGCGATCCGCACCCCGCGCGGCCGCGGCAAGGCGAACGGCGCCCTGCACGGCACCAAGCCCATCGATCTGGTCGTCGGCCTCATCCACGAGATCCGCGACCGCTTCCCCGGCCTCGACCCGGCCGCCATCGACGACATCGTGCTCGGCGTCGTCGGCCCGGTCGGCGACCAGGGCTCCGACATCGCGCGGATCGCGGCGATCGCAGCCGGGCTGCCGGACACCGTGGCGGGCGTCCAGGAGAACCGCTTCTGTGCGTCCGGCCTGGAGGCCGTCAACATGGCCGCCGCCAAGGTCCGCTCCGGGTTCGAGGACCTCGTCCTCGCGGGCGGCGTGGAGTCCATGTCCCGGGTGCCGATGGCCTCCGACGGCGGCGCCTGGTTCAACGACCCGATGACCAACCTCTCCGTCAACTTCGTGCCGCAGGGCATCGGCGCCGACCTGATCGCCACCATCGAGGGCTTCTCCCGCCGCGACGTCGACGAGTACGCGGCGCTGTCCCAGGAGCGGGCGGCGACGGCCTGGAAGGAGGGGCGCTTCGACCGCTCCGTCGTCCCGGTCAAGGACCGCAGCGGCCTCGTCGTCCTCGACCACGACGAGCACATGCGCCCCGGCACCACCGCCGACTCCCTCGCCAAGCTGAAGGCGTCCTTCGCGGACATCGGCGACCTGGGCGGCTTCGACGCCGTGGCGCTGCAGAAGTACCACTGGGTCGAGAAGATCGACCACGTGCACCACGCGGGCAACTCCTCCGGCATCGTCGACGGCGCCTCCCTGGTCGCCATCGGCAACAAGGAGATCGGCGAGCGCTACGGACTCACCCCGCGCGCCCGCATCATCTCGGCCGCCGTCTCCGGCTCCGAGCCCACCATCATGCTCACCGGCCCCGCGCCCGCCACCCGCAAGGCGCTCGCCAAGGCCGGCCTGACCATCGACGACATCGACCTCGTCGAGATCAACGAGGCGTTCGCGGCGGTCGTGCTGCGCTTCGTGCGGGACATGGGCCTGTCCCTGGACAAGGTCAACGTCAACGGCGGCGCCATCGCCCTGGGCCACCCCCTCGGCGCGACCGGCGCCATGATCCTCGGCTCGCTCGTCGACGAACTGGAGCGCCAGGACAAGCGGTACGGCCTCGCCACGCTCTGCGTGGGCGGCGGCATGGGCATCGCCACCATCGTCGAGCGCATCTGACCCCCCTCCCGACGGATCACACGGAGCACCTCCACATGAGCACTGAGTCCACCACCATCCGCTGGGAACAGGACCGCGAAGGCGTCGTCACCCTCGTCCTGGACGACCCCGACCAGTCCGCGAACACCATGAACCAGGCGTTCCGCGACTCCCTCGCCGTGATCACCGACCGCCTGGAGGCCGAGAAGGACACCATCCGCGGTGTCATCATCACCTCCGCCAAGAAGACCTTCTTCGCGGGCGGCGACCTGCGCGACCTCATCCGCGTCACCCCGGAGACCGCGCAGGACCTCTTCGAGGGCGGCATGGCGATCAAGCGTCAGCTGCGCCGCATCGAGACCCTGGGCAAGCCGGTCGTCGCCGCGCTGAACGGCGCGGCCCTGGGCGGCGGTTACGAGATCGCGCTCGCCTGCCACCACCGCATCGCCCTCGACGCGCCCGGCTCCAAGATCGGCTGCCCCGAGGTCACCCTCGGCCTGCTGCCGGGCGGCGGCGGTGTCGTCCGCACCGTACGTCTGCTCGGGATCGCCGACGCCCTGCTGAAGGTGCTGCTCCAGGGCACCCAGTACAACCCGCAGCGCGCCCTCCAGAACGGCCTGATCGACGACGTGGCCACCACCCAGGACGAACTGCTCGCCAAGGCGCGCGCGTTCATCGAGGCCCACCCGGAGTCGCAGCAGCCCTGGGACAGGCCGGGCTACCGCATCCCCGGCGGCACGCCCGCCAACCCCAAGTTCGCGGCGAACCTGCCCGCCTTCCCGGCCAACCTGCGCAAGCAGACAGGCGGCGCGCCCTACCCGGCCCCGCGCAACATCCTCGCGGCCGCCGTCGAGGGCTCCCAGGTCGACTTCGAGACCGCGCAGGTCATCGAGGCGCGCTACTTCGTGGAGCTGGCGGCGGGCCAGACGTCCAAGAACATGATCCAGGCGTTCTTCTTCGACCTCCAGGCCGTCAACTCCGGCGCGAACCGCCCCAAGGGCATCGAGCCGCGCAAGGTCCGCAAGGTCGCCGTGCTGGGCGCCGGGATGATGGGCGCGGGCATCGCCTACTCATGCGCCCGCGCCGGTATCGACGTCGTTCTGAAGGACGTGTCGCTCGAAGCCGCCGCCAAGGGCAAGGCCTACTCGGAGAAGCTGTGCGCGAAGGCGGTCTCCCGGGGCCGTACGACGCAGGAGAAGGCCGACGCGCTGCTCGCCCGCATCACGCCGGCGGCGGACCCGCAGGACGTGGCCGGCTGCGACGCGGTCATCGAGGCCGTCTTCGAGAACCCGGAGCTCAAGCACAAGGTCTTCCAGGAGATCGAGTCCATCGTCGAGCCGGACGCGCTGCTGTGCTCCAACACCTCGACGCTGCCGATCACCGTCCTCGCCGAAGGCGTGGAGCGCCAGGCCGACTTCATCGGACTGCACTTCTTCTCGCCGGTCGACAAGATGCCGCTCGTGGAGATCATCAAGGGCGGACGGACGGGGGAGGAGGCGCTGGCCCGCGCTTTCGACCTGGTCCGGCAGATCAACAAGACGCCGATCGTCGTGAACGACTCGCGCGGCTTCTTCACCTCCCGGGTCATCGGCCACTTCATCAACGAGGGCGTCGCGATGGTCGGCGAGGGCATCGAGCCCGCGTCGGTGGAGCAGGCGGCGGCGCAGGCGGGCTACCCGGCGAAGGTCCTGTCCCTGATGGACGAGCTGACGCTCACGCTGCCCCGCAAGATCCGCAACGAGTCCAAGCGGGCCGTGGAGGAGGCGGGCGGCACCTGGGCCGGGCACCCCGCCGAGGCCGTCATCGACCGCATGGTCGACGAGTTCGACCGCCCCGGACGCAGTGGCGGCGCGGGCTTCTACGACTACGACGAGGGCGGCAGGCGGACGGCTCTGTGGCCGGGGCTGCGCGAGCACTTCACGCGTGAGGGCGCGGAGATCCCCTTCCGTGACATGCAGGAACGCATGCTGTTCTCCGAGGCCCTGGACACGGTCCGGCTGGTGGAGGAGGGCGTCCTGACGTCGGTCGCCGACGCCAACATCGGCTCTGTCTTCGGCATCGGCTTCCCCGGCTGGACGGGCGGCGTCCTGCAGTACATCAACGGCTATGAGGGCGGTGTCGCCGGCTTCGTGGCACGCGCCCGTGAGCTGGCGGAGACGTACGGGGAGCGGTTCGCGCCGCCCGCGCTGCTGGTCGAGAAGGCCGAGAAGGGGGAGACCTTCACGGACGGCCGCTGACGAATCGCTGAGCGACAGGCGGCTCTTGCCCTCGTGAGGCGGGGCAGCCGATGCTGACCGGGCAGCCGGCAGCGCGGTCCCGCCCCACGAGGAGCCCCCATGGCCACCCGTCCCTGCAGCGCCGTTCAGGCATGTGGAATGCGCCCTTGCCGAGCGACTGACGCGTCATCACACTCCCCATGGAGACGCGTACCGCCCTGGTGACCGCAGCGGCACTGGGCCTCGGACAGGAGTTCGCCGTCACGCTCGCGCCGTACGGCATCACGGTCAACGCGATCGCGCCCAGCATGGTCCGCACCGCCACCGCTCAGCGCACGGTCGGCGCCGACGGCGGCTCTTCGAGGACGTCCGCGCGCAGCCGGCCGTAGGTCGAACACAGGTGCCGTGCGACCTGGTGTCGACCCTGCTGTACGTCGTCGACGAGGGCAGCGGCTTCCTGACCGGGCAGACCCTGAACGTGTCAGGCGGATCCGCCTTCATCTGACGCCGCTGACTCCGGCATGCCGCCCAGCCACTCCCGCAGGTCCTCGCGCAGGGAGCGCTGAAAGGTCGTCAGCAGAGCCTGCACCACCAGGGGTTGCATGTACGCGGAGAGTGATTTCACATCCTGCGCCGCCCGCTCGGACACCTCGCCGCGGAAAAGCCGCGACAGTTCGTGCGCGGCGGCGCGCGAGTGGTCGATGAGGACGCTGCGCGCCGCGAGGATCGCCTCGTGCGACAGCGGTACGTCCAGCAGTCCGACGCCGAGCCGCAGCAGCCCGAGGTCGACGCGGTACCCCCCTTCACAGGCCTCCACGACACCCATGGCGACCAGCCGCTCCACGTCGTCGTCGCCGAGCGCCCGCCTCGCCCGCCGCTCCAGTTCCCCGCGCGTCACCGTCTCGACGGCGTACGGCGCCCAGGAGGCCACGACGGCCCGGTGAACGGCGAGGTCATGGGCGTCCAGCTCGGGCGGCAGCTGCTGCAGATACCGCTCGATGGCGGCCAGCGTCATGCCCTGCTGCTGAAGCTCCTCGATCAGCGCGAGCCGGGCCAGGTGCTCCCGCCCGTAGTGCCCCACCCGGCGCGGACCGATCACCGGAGGCGGGAGCAGCCCCTTGGTGCCGTAGAACCGCACCGTGCGGACCGTCATCCCCGCCCGCGCGGCCAGCTCGTCGATCGTGAGGGTGGGTTCCTCGATGCCGGTCGTCATGTGCAGCAGTATCGCTGTCTCACCACTGCTGTGACACCTCCCGCGACCGATGTGACAGCCGTGTGAGAAGTAACGCTGTGTGACGTACGCCACCGCGTGAGCCGCGTTCCGTGGGGGAAGGTGGCCCCTTGGTCTGTGCCTTTTACGAAGGGCGCAGGCCATACGTTCGTCCGGACACCCGAGCGCGACCCGCTCGGGCGCACCAGAGAGTGGTACCACCCGTGAGCAAGGACGCCGTGAACACGGCAGTGGCCGCATCCCGTACCGACGCGGCCCAGGTGCCCGCGGACGCGGGCGACGCCGGTTACAGCAAGGACCTCAAGGCCCGCCACGTCAACATGATCGCCATCGGCGGTGCCATCGGCACCGGCCTCTTCCTCGGCGCCGGCGGTCGCCTCCACAGCGCGGGCCCCGCGCTGGCGATCGCCTATCTGGTCTGCGGCATCTTCGCCTTCTTCGTGGTGAGAGCCCTCGGCGAACTGGTCCTCTACCGCCCCTCGTCGGGCTCCTTCGTGTCGTACGCGCGCGAGTTCCTCGGTGAGAAGGGCGCGTACGTCGCGGGCTGGATGTACTTCCTGAACTGGTCGACGACCGGTATCGCCGACATCACCGCGATCGCGCTCTACACGCACTACTGGAGCATGTTCACGAGCATCCCCCAGTGGACGCTCGCCCTGATCGCGCTGGCCGTGGTGCTGGCGGTGAACCTGATCTCGGTGAAGATCTTCGGCGAGATGGAGTTCTGGTTCGCGATCATCAAGGTCGCCACCCTCGTCGCCTTCATGTTCGTCGGCATCTTCCTGCTCGCCACCCAGCACGAGGTCGGCGGCCAGACCCCCGGCCCGAGCGTCATCACCGACAACGGCGGTGTCTTCCCGCACGGCATGATGCCGGTGGTCCTGGTGATGCAGGGCGTGATCTTCGCGTACGCCGCGCTGGAGCTGGTCGGTGTCGCCGCGGGCGAGACCGCGGAGCCGGAGAAGGTCGTCCCGCGCGCGGTGAACTCGATCATGTGGCGCGTGGGCGTCTTCTACGTGGGCTCCGTCGTCCTGCTGGCCCTCCTCCTGCCCGGTTCGGTGTACTCGGCCGACCAGAGCCCCTTCGTCACGGTCCTGTCGAAGATCGGCGTCCCGGCGGCGGGTGACGTGATGAACCTGGTGGTCCTCACGGCGGCGATGTCGTCCCTCAACTCCGGCCTGTACTCCACGGGCCGCATCCTGCGCTCGATGGCGATGGCGGGCTCGGCCCCGAAGTTCACGGCCCGCATGAACCGCAGCCAGGTCCCCTACGGCGGCATCCTGCTCACCTGCGCGGTGTGCGTGCTCGGTGTCGGCCTGAACTACCTGATGCCCAGCCAGGCCTTCGAGATCGTGCTGAACGTGGCCTCCCTCGGCATCATCTCGACCTGGGTGATCATCATGGTCTGTCACCTGATCTTCGTCCGCCGCGCCAAGGCGGGTCTGGTGGACCGTCCCTCCTTCCGCCTGCCCGGCAGCCCGGTCACGGAGATCGCCACGGTCGTCTTCCTGCTGGCCTGCCTCGGCATGATGTGGAACGACCCCGAGGTCGGCCGCAAGACGCTGCTGCTCATCCCGGCCATCGCCGTGATGCTGGTCGCCGGCTGGTACGCGGTCCGACGCCGGGTCGCGAAGACGGAGGATCAGGAGCTGGCCGAGCTCACGAAGTAATTCCGGGGCCGTTGTCAGTGGCGGCCTCTACGGTGGCGTCATGTCGGAGATCACTTACGTCCGGGGTGACGCCACCGTTCCGTCGGTGAAGGGCGTCAAGGTGATCGCCCATGTCTGCAACGACATCGGGGGATGGGGCAAGGGCTTCGTCCTGGCCCTGTCGCGCCGCTGGCCGGAGCCGGAGAAGTCCTACCGGTCATGGCACCGCGACCGCGCCTCGAACGACTTCGGGCTGGGCGCGGTCCGGCTAGTCCAGGTCGAGCCCTGCGTCTGGGTGGCCAACATGGTCGGCCAGCGCGGCATCCGCACGGGCAGCAAGGGCGTCCCCGTGCGCTACGAGGCGATCGACGCCGCGCTGGAGAGGCTGGCCGAGAAGGCCGCCGACCTCGGCGCGTCGGTCCACATGCCCCGGATAGGCTGCGGCTTGGCCGGTGGCAGGTGGTCCCGGGTCGAGCCGCTGATCATCGAGCGGCTGGTGCGACGTGGGATCGCCGTCACGGTCTACGACCATGGGGAGGGCGGGAGTTGAGCCGCGACATCGACGTGCTCGTGCTGGGCGGCGCGGGCGTGGACACCATCGTGTACGTGCCGGAGCTACCGCTGCCGTACGCCGACAGCTACATGATCGACTCGGGGATCCGCACCCGCGCGGGCCAGACCGGCGACTTCGTGGCCGTCGGTCTGAGCGCCCTGGGCCTGCGCACCCACCACCTCGACATGCTCGGCGACGACCCCGAGGGCGACCTCGTCCGCGCGCTGCACCGCGAGAAGGGCATCGCGCTCACCGCGATCCCGCAGCCCGCGGGGACGAAGCGCGCCGTCAACCTGGTCGGTCCCGACGGCAGACGACTGTCGCTGTACGACACCAGCCGCGCCCACGCCCACGACCGCTTCCCGGAGGCCACGGTGCGTGCCCTGGCCGGTGCGAGCCGCCACGTCCACGTCACCATCACCCAGCCCTGCGCCCATTCCCTGCCGCTCCTGCGCGAGTCGGGCGCGACGCTCTCCACCGACCTGCACGACTGGGACGGCGAGAACCCGTACCACGAGCCGTTCGCGCACGCGGCGGACGTCGTCTTCGTGTCCGCCGCCGCCCTCGCCGACCCCGAGCGCACGATGCGCCGCATCGCCGATCGGGGCCGGGCCGAGGTGGTCGTGGCCACGGCGGGCGCGAAGGGCGCGTACGTACTGGCCGACGACGAGCTCACCCACGTACCCGCCGTGCCGCCGCCCGCGCCGGTGGTGGACTCCAACGGCGCGGGCGACGCCTTCGCCGCCGCGTTCCTCTACGCCTGGCTGAACCGCGAGACACCCCGGCGCAGCGCCCTGTTCGGCACGATCGCCGGCGCCCACGCGTGCACGGTGCCGTCGACGGAGACGGATGCGATAGGCCTGGACGACCTACTCACGCGCACTGCAACCCCCTGAGGGGTGCGGGGAACTGCGCGATCAGCCACAACGCGCCCGCAGCCGCCCGATGACGTGACGTGGCACCTTCAGCGGCGCACCTGGTGCCCGTGCACCTCATTGGTCGCGGCGATCTTCTTCCACGACTTCGGCTGCGCGGGCGCCACCGCAGACTTGGCGATGGACGCACCGCGCGCCGCAGACGTGGCCGGCTTCGACGGCTGGAACAGCCACGTGTCGAACAGCGCCGCCAGCGGCTTGCCGGACACCTCCTCCGCGTACCGCTCGAAGTCGGCCACCGACGCGTTGCCGTAGGCGTACTTCTGCGGCCACCCCTGCAGAATGGCGAAGAACGCGTCGTCCCCGATCTTGTTGCGCAGCGCCTGAAGGGCCAGCGCACCCCGGTCGTAGACGGCGATGTGGAACTGGTTGTCCGGACCGGGGTCACCCGGCTCGACCGTCCAGAACGGGTCGTCGGCCGACCGCGAGGCGTACACGTAGTCGGCGATCTCCTGTGTCGTCCCCTCGCCCTCGTGCTCGGACCACAGCCACTGCGCGTACCGCGCGAAGCCCTCGTTGATCCAGATGTCCTTCCACTGATCCACGGACACCAGGTCGCCCCACCACTGATGGGCAAGTTCATGCACGACGACGGAGGTGTTGGACCCGTTCGCGAAGTTGGCGGGGCTGTAGTACGGCCGGGTCTGCGTCTCCAGCGCGTACCCGGTGTTCGTGTTCGGCACGAACCCGCCGAGCGCGTTGTACGGATACGGCCCGAAGTACTCGCTCAGCCAGTCGGCGATCTCCCCGGTCCGCTCGATGCTCGCCCGCGCCGCCCCCGCGCGGTCACCGAGATTCTTGCTGTAGGCGTTGATGACCGGAATTCCACTCTCGGACGTCCCCGTGGTGACGTCGAAGCGTCCCGCCGCGAACGTGGCCAGATAGGTGGCCTGCGGCTTGTTGGACCGCCAGTTGTAGCGCGTCCAGCCCGCCCGTGAACTCGTCGACTGGAGCGTTCCGTTGGAGATGAACTGCGTGCCGTCCGGCACCTGCACCGACACGTCGTAGGTCGCCTTGTCGCGCGGGTGGTCGTTGCTCGGGTACCACCACCAGGACCCCTCCGGCTCACCCGCGACGATCCCGCCGTCCGAGGTGCGCAGCCACGCGTTGAAGCCGTACGCCTCCTTCGTCGACGGCACGCCCCGGTAGCGCACGACGACGGTGACGGACGTGCCCTTGGCCAGCGGCTTCTGCGGCGTGATCTCCAGCTCGTGCTCGCCGGAGGTCGCGAACGACGCCTTCGCGCCGTTGATCCGGACCTCGCTGACATCCAGCAGGAAGTCCAGATTGAAGCGGGACAGGTCCTGTGTGGTCTTCGCCAGCAGGGTCGCCGTACCCTCCAGCTGGTCCGTGGCCGGCTGGTACTTCAGCCGGAGGTCGTAGTGGGAGACGTCGTAGCCGCCGTTGCCGTAGGCCGGGTAGTAGGGGTCACCGATGCCCGGAGCGCCGGGGGAGTGACTCGCGGCCGAAGCCGGGATCGCCAGCATCAAGGAGGCGGCTGCGAGTGCGCCCGGCGCCATCAATCTGCGGTGCACGAAAGCTCCAAGTCGTAGGGGCCGAAGTCTGTCCGGAGCCTATTGAGTACCTGTGCCCCCTGCGTGTCCATGACCACCGCCGTCACACGATCGCCATTCGGCCGACATGAGTGGATCCGCCACAAGAGTGTTTATCGGCCACACGACACTTCATGTGCCGTCAGCTGCCCTCTTCTGCACGGGAGTTGACCGATGTACCGTCCGCGCATGCCGAAACGCACGCGCTTCATGATCTGGAGACCGCTCGCGACAGCGGCCGTGGCCGCCCTGGTGGCCACGTTCCTCGCTCCCGCGACGGCCCACGCCGGCCCACGGGAGAGCAAGCCCGTCCACTCCTACGAGAACGCCGTCCGCGAGGTCGTCTGGGTGGACACCGGACTCGACCTCGACCGCGACGGCAAGCGCGACCGCGTCGCCGTCGACATCGTCCGGCCGCGCGAAGCGGCCGCGCAGGGCCGCAAGGTGCCCGTCATCATGGACGCCAGCCCGTACTACTCCTGCTGCGGGCGCGGCAACGAGAGCCAGAAGAAGACCTACGACGCCGACGGTCACGTCGTCCAGATGCCGCTGTTCTACGACAACTACTTCGTGCCCCGCGGCTACGCCTTCGTCGGCGTCGACCTCGCCGGCACCAACCGCTCCGACGGCTGCGTGGACGTCGGCGGCCGCTCCGACATCCAATCCGCGAAGGCCGTCGTCGACTGGCTGAACGGCCGCGCCAAGGCGTATACGACACGCACCGGCAGCGCCAGGGCCACGGCCAAGTGGACCAACGGCCGCACCGGCATGATCGGCAAGAGCTGGGACGGCACCATCGCCAACGGCGTCGCCGCCACCGGGGTCGAGGGCCTGAAGACCATCGTGCCGATCAGCGCCATCTCCTCCTGGTACGACTACTACTTCCAGCAGGGCGCCCCGCTGTACGACTCCGGCCCCGACGGGCTCTCCGAATACGTCGACAGCCCCGACGCCCGCGCCAAGTGCGGCTCGGTCCAGCAGATGCTCGTCGACGGGGCACCGCGCACCGGCGACTGGACGCCGCTGTGGACCGAGCGGGACTACGTGAAGGACGCGCGCAAGGTGCGCGCCAGCGTCTTCGCCATCCACGGCATGCAGGACCTCAACGTCCGGATGAAGCACCTCGGACAGTGGTGGGACGCCCTCGCGAAGAGCGGCGTCGAGCGCAAGATCTGGCTCTCCCAGACCGGGCACGTCGACCCCTTCGACTTCCGGCGCGCCCAGTGGGTCGAGACCCTGCACCGCTGGTTCGACCACGAACTCCTCGGCTACGACAACGGCATCGACCATGAGCCGATGGCCGACATCGAACGCCACCCCGACCAGTGGGCGACCTCGAAGGTCTGGCCGCCGCGCGGCACCGACACCACCACCCTGCGCCCCGCCAAGGGCTCCCAGGCGGGCGTCGGCACCCTCGGCCTGAGCAAGGGCAAGGGCACCGAGACCTTCACCGACGACCCGGGGCACAGCGAGACCGACTGGGCCGCGCACATCGACCGGTCCACCCCCGACAAGGCGGGCTTCGCGACCAAGCCGCTCGGCCGCGACCTGCGCCTGTCCGGCTCCTCCGAGGTCACCGTCACCGCCACCCCGACCACTTCGACGGCCCATCTCTCCGCCGTCCTGGTCGACCTCGGCCCCGACACCATCCGCGACTACGCGGCGAGCGGCGAGGGCATCAGCACGCTCACCGACCGCACCTGCTGGGGCGTCGGCACCACGGGTGACAGCGCCTGCTTCAAGGAGACCAAGGCCAAGACCGCCGACGTCGACTACACCGTCGTCAGCCGCGGCTGGGCGGACCTCGGCAACCATGCCTCGGATCTGACCGGCAAACCGCTCACCCCGGGCAAGCCGTACACGATCACCCTCGACCTGGCGGCCACCGACCACGTGGTCCCGGCCGGCCACCGCCTCGCCCTGATCGTCGCGGGCACGGACAAGGACCTGATCGATCCGCCCTCGACCAAGCCGACGCTCACCCTCGACCTCTCCCGTACGAAGGCACGCGTCCCGCTGGTCGGCGGCGCCCAGGCCTTCGCACGCGCCATGGCCGACGCGCCGTCAGCCGCCCCCGCGGCCAAGCTCCTCGACGGCGTGAAGCCCGCACCGCGCCCCGCTCACCGCATCCCGGAGGGAGGCCGGTGACCCGCATCCGTACCCTCACCGTGACCGCGGCGGCCCTCGCCGCGTCCCTCGTGGCCATACCGGCCCATGCCGCCGACGCCCCGCCCCGCACCGGCTTCGAGGAGTCGAACGGCGCCCGCTGGACCGGTCAGGCCGAGGAGCAGCAGTTCCTCGCCGCGGTCGACAAGGCCAGCGACCGGGTGTCCGTCGCCGGTATCGGGACGACGAAACAGGGCCGCCCGCTCCAGCTCGTCCGCATCGGCACCCGGCCCACCCCGAACAAGGTGCTGCTGGTGTGCAGCCAGCACGGCGACGAACCCTCGGGCCGCGAGGCCTGTCTGACCACCGTCCGCGACCTGGCCTACGCCAAGGACCGGCAGACCCTGCGCTTCCTGGAGCGCACCACCCTGCTTCTCGTGCCCACCGCCAACCCCGACGGCCGGGCCGCCGACACCCGCGGCAACAGCGACGGGGTGGACATCAACCGCGACCACATCACGCTGGCGACCGCGGAGGGGCGTGCCATGGCCGCGGTCATCCGCGACCAGCGGCCCGACGTCATCTACGACCTGCACGAGTACGGCGCCACACCGCCGTACTACGACAAGGACCTGTTCGACCTGTGGCCGCGCAACCTCAACACCGACACGCACGTCCACGACGCCGCACAGTCCCTGTCCGAGTCGTATGTGCGCCCCGCCGCGACCGACGCCGGCTACTCGACCGGCACGTACGGCATCTGGACCGACCCCGAGACGGGCGATCCGATCCGGCAGGTCGCCGGTGACGGCCAGGAGCGCATCCTGCGGAACATGTCCGGCGTCAAGCACTCGGTGGGCCTGCTCATCGAGAGCCGCGTCGACCCGCTCACTGAAGCGGAGAAGGCGGACCAGGCCCTCAACAACCGGCGCCGGGTGCACTCCCAACTCTCCGCGCTGGGCGGCCTGTTCGACTTCACCGACGCCCGGCGCGGTCAGGTCGAGGCGGCGACCGGCCTGGCCCGTCTCACGGGCTACGCCGACGCCGGCCCGGTCTATCTCGGCGGCGCCGACAACGACCCGCCCGAACCGGCCGAGGTGATCCAGGACCCGCCCTGCGGCTACCGGCTCACCGCGGAGCAGTACGCGCAGGTGAAGGATGAACTCGCCCTGCACGGGGTGCGGACACACGGCACCTACGTCCCGCTCCGCCAGTCCTTGCGCGCCCTCGTCCCGCTGCTGCTCGACGAGCGCGCTCCTTACCACCTCACGGCCGGTGAGCCCGACACCGACTGCTGAAGCGGCTGCGATCGGCGGGATCTGTGGTAGGTCCTGGGAAACGACGTGGAAACCGGCGTACCCACCGTTTCCAGGGGAAGGTGCCGCAGATGACTGACGATCTGAAGAACAGGGGTGGCGGCCCGGAGGGTCCAGCGGACGCTTCCGGCCGCCAAACCGACCGAGTCGTGTTCGGGGTCACCGCGGCCATCACGGTGGCCTTCGTGATCTGGGGCTGGGCGGCCACGGACTCGCTGGAGAGCGTCTCCACGAAGATGCTCAACGGGCTGATCCACAACGGCGGCTGGGCGTTCATGCTGGCCGCCTCGGGCTTCGTGGTCTTCGCACTGTGGCTCGCTATCAGCCGCTACGGCCGTATCCACCTCGGCGCCGAGGGCGAGGAGCCCGAGTTCAAGACGGTGTCCTGGGTCGCGATGATGTTCAGCGCCGGCATGGGCATCGGACTGATGTTCTACGGCGTGAGCGAGCCGCTCGCGCACTACACGACCCCGCCACCGGGCACGGACCCCGCCAACTCCGGCGAACGCATGGAGACGGCGATGGCCACCACCCTCTTCCACTGGACGCTGCACCCCTGGGCGATCTACGCGGTGGTCGGACTCGGCATCGCCTACAGCACCTTCCGCAAACGCCGCCGCCAGACCATCAGCGCCGTCTTCACCCCGCTGATCGGAGAGAAGCACGCTAACGGCACCGCGGGCCGGGTCATCGACATCCTGGCGATCATCGCCACCGTCTTCGGCTCCGCGGCCTCCCTGGGCCTCGGCGCGCTCCAGATCGGCTCCGGCTTCCAGGAACTGGACTGGATGGACGACGTGAGCACCGGTCTGCTCGTCGCGATCATCGCCGTACTGACCCTGGCCTTCGTCGCCTCGGCCATCTCCGGCATCGAGCGGGGCATCCAGTGGCTGTCCAACATCAACATGGTGCTGGCGCTGATCCTCGCGGTCTTCGTGTTCATCGCGGGCCCCACGATCATCGTCCTCGACCTGCTGCCCACCTCGATCTTCGCCTACCTCGGCGATCTGCCCCAGCTCGCCGGCCGCACCGAGGCCAGCGGCGGCGAGGGCGTCGCGGACTGGCTCGGCAGCTGGACCGTCTTCTACTGGGCCTGGTGGATCTCCTGGACGCCCTTCGTCGGCATGTTCATCGCCCGCATCAGCCGGGGCCGCACCATCCGGCAGTTCGTCGGCGGCGTGATCCTCGTGCCCAGCACCGTCAGCCTCGTCTGGTTCGCGATCTTCGGCGGTACCGCGATGAAGGTGAAGGAAGGCGGCGGGCTCAGCGGCGAGGAAACCCCCGAGGGCCAACTCTTCGGCCTTCTCCAGGAGTTCCCCATCGCCACCGCCACCAGCCTGCTCGTGATGATCCTGGTCGGCATCTTCTTCGTCTCGGGAGCCGACGCCGCCTCCATCGTGATGGGCACGCTCTCCCAGAAGGGCTCTCTGGAACCCGGCCGCTTCGTCGTCGTGTTCTGGGGTGTGGTGACCGGAGGAGTCGCGGCCATCATGCTGCTGATCGGCAGCGGTCAGGGCGACGCGCTCACCGGCCTGCAGAACCTCACGATCCTGGCCGCCGCGCCCTTCGTCCTGGTGATGATCGGGGCGTGCGTCGCCCTCATGCGCGATCTGCGCCGGGACCCGGTCATCGTGCGCGGCGAGATGGGCTCCGAGGCCGTCGGACTCGCCGTGATCGCGGGCCACAAGAAATACGACGGTGAGTTCGAGATCAGGGTCGGACCGGGCGCCGGCACGGAGGCGGAGGGCGACCCGCTCGGCCACGACCACGGCTGAGCGGCGTACGGACGGCCGCGTTTCGGCCACCTGTTCGCCTGCCAGGGCGGGACGTAGCGGAATATGTCATGCCGCGCTCATATCGGTCCCGCTCTGGGGATACTCACAGCATGTCTGCCGAGTACGCGACCTTCGGCCTGGCACCGGCGATGCGTGCCGGTGGCGTCCTCGCCAACGGTGACTTCCAGGTGCACCGGGACTTCGTGGACTTCATCGTCGACGGACGCCCGCTGCTGTTCCAGCTGTCCGACCTCGACGCCGTCTCCCCGCTCGCCTCCGACGTCCCGCCCGCCATCTTCACCGCACACGTCCGCAGCCTGCTCCTGGAGGCGGAAGCCCCGCTTCCAGGAGGCAGGTATGTCATCTACGGCTGCCCCGAGTGCGCGGACCTCGCCTGCGGTGCCGTCACCGCGGTCATCGACAAGGAGGGTGACGACTACATCTGGCGGGACTTCGCCTGGCAGACCGACGAACACGCCGACCTGGAGCTCAACGGGTACCACGGCATCGGGCCCTTCCGCTTCCAGGGCACCGGGTACCGCGCGGCGCTGGGCTCCCTGCTCGACCACGCCGCCGATCCGCCGCGCCGCCGCGTGCTCCTCATCGGTGCCCGCGTCGCCCTCCTGGCCAAACTCGCCGCCGCACTGCGCACCATCGGCATCGGCGCCGAGATCACCGATGGCGTGGGCGGCGTCCTCGCCGACGAACTGCGCACCTACGGCGCCGTCGCCTTCGGCCGCGCGGTCGGCAAGGACCAGCGCGCCGCCGTACGCGGCGCCTTCGACGAAGCCGGAGTCGAGGTGACGTACGTCGACGGCCTCGCGCCGATCGTGCCGCTGCTGGTGGCGCAGATCGAGCACGCCCTGGACCGCAGCCCGGCCGAACAGCGCCGGCTGACGCGGCTGGTCGCCGCCGACGGCGAGGCCGGCATCGAGGTCACCTCGCCCTGCCGGGTGCGCCTGACCGCGTACCGCCTCGACCGCCTGTACCGCACCCACACCCACGAGGTCTTCGACGGCATCCTGGAGGCGGGCCGCCATCGCATCGCGCTGGACGCGAAGGCGGTGAAGGGGGAGTCGTTCGTGGTGGCGCGGACCTCGGGGAGCGTGCTGGTGGAGGCGATGGCCCGGTGATGACGCAGACGCCCGTGCCCGTGGCGGCGACGGCGGGCGGAACGGAGGTGCTCGCGACCCGGCACGGCCACTAGGATCGCCCTCTGTGACTGCCACCCTCGTCGTCAAGAACCTCGCCGCCGGCCACGGTGACCGTTCCCTCTTCAGCGGCCTCGACCTCGTCGTGGCCCCCGGAGACGTGATCGGCCTGGTCGGGGCCAACGGCGCGGGCAAGTCCACACTGCTGCGCCTGCTCGCCGGGCTGACCGCGCCGGAGGAGGGCGAGCTGCGGCTGTCCCCGCCGACGGCGACCGTCGGTCATCTCCCGCAGGAGCCGGAGCGGCGCCCCGGCGAGACCGTACGGCAGTTCCTGGCCCGCCGCACCGGAGTCGCCGAGGCCCAGCAGGTGATGGACGACGCGACGCAGGCCCTCGTCGACGGGGCACCGGGTGCGGACGACGCCTACGCGACAAGCCTGGAGCGCTGGCTGGACCTGGGCGGCGCCGATCTCGACGAGCGGGCGGAGGAGATCGCCGACTCGCTCGGCCTGGCCGTGGACCTGGACCAGCCGATGACCTCCCTGTCCGGCGGCCAGGCGGCCCGCGCCGGACTGGCCTCGCTGCTCCTGTCGCGCTATGACGTGTTCCTGCTGGACGAGCCGACGAACGACCTCGACCTCGACGGCCTGGAGCGCCTGGAACGCTTCGTCGGCGGCCTGCGCGCCGGCACGGTCGTCGTCAGCCACGACCGCGAGTTCCTCACCCGCACGGTCACCAAGGTCCTCGAACTCGACCTCGCCCAGCGGCAGATCAACCTCTACGGCGGCGGCTACGAGGCCTATCTGGAGGAGCGCGAGGTGGCCCGCCGGCACGCCCGCGACGACTACGAGGAGTACGCCGACAAGAAGTCCGCCCTCCAGGACCGCGCCCAGATGCAGCGCTCCTGGATGGACAAAGGCGTCAAGAACGCCCGGCGCAAGGCGAACAACGACAACGACAAGATCGGCCGCAAGTTCCGCAGCGAGGCCAGCGAGAAGCAGGCCGCGAAGGCCCGTCAGACCCAGCGCATGATCGAGCGCCTGGACGTCGTCGAGGAGCCGCGCAAGGAGTGGGACCTGCGCATGGAGATCGCCTCGGCGCCCCGCTCGGGCGCGGTGGTGTCGACCCTGCGGGACGCGGAGGTACGGCGCGGCGACTTCACCCTCGGCCCGGTCTCCCTCCAGATCGACTGGGCCGACCGCGTGGCCGTCACCGGCGCCAACGGCGCGGGCAAGTCCACGCTGCTGGGCGCCCTGCTGGGCCGCGTCCCGCTGACCGCGGGCCAGGCCGCGCTGGGCTCCGGCGTCCTGATCGGCGAGGTGGACCAGGCCCGCAAGCTGTTCCACGGCGAGGAGTCCCTGCTGGACGCCTTCTGCGCGGCCGTCCCGGACACCGAACCGGTCGAGGTCCGCACCCTGCTGGCCAAGTTCGGCCTGAAGAGGGACCACGTCCTGCGCTCCGCCGCCACCCTCTCTCCGGGCGAACGCACCCGCGCCGCCCTCGCCCTCCTCCAGGGCAGGGGCGTCAACCTCCTGGTCCTGGACGAGCCCACCAACCACCTCGACCTGCCGGCCATCGAGCAACTGGAGTCGGCCCTGGACGCCTACGAGGGCACGCTGCTCCTCGTCACCCACGACCGGCGCATGCTCGACGCGGTCCACGTCACCCGCCGTCTGGATGTCGCGGACGGCAAGGTGACCGAACGCTAGGGCGTCCCCGTCAGCCCTCAGGCTGAGGCGATCCGGCCGGCCAGCCCCGGGTAGTCGACTACGAAGCCGTCGTCGTCGAACTCGATGTCGCTGCGGAAGTCGCCGGAGACAAAGCGAACCCGGCCCGCACCGAGATGCGTGTACGTCTGCCGGGAGGCGACAACGGTCAGCTCCGGCACCGACACCCACGCCATCAGGAACTCCCGTTCCCCGGGCGCCCGATGGAGCCCGTGCCGCAGCACCGGCATCGTGTTGGTGAGCGGGCACAGGCCGAGGTCGCAGTCGAGGGCGCCGTCGGCCTCGGGCAGGTGCTCACCGTTCACCGTCCACCGCCCCGCCCCGTCGTGCCGCAGATCCAGGGTGCGCACACCGTCCGCGCACTCCGCGGTGACATGCAGCCGACGCGTCACGAAGCCGTCCACCGTGTCGAGTTCGTACGAGATCCAGTACGGCTCAGGATCCGTACCGACCGCTCGGCCGCGCCCTCGCAGGGCGTCACCGCCGAGCTCGGTCCAGGCGGTCTCGATGCCCTTGCTTCCCGGCACTTCCCAGGTGATGACACGCGACGTCGGCATGCCGCCACCCTAGGGGCGAGGCCGGCCCGGACCCTCCGAGTCGTACCGGAGGATCCGGGCCCGCGTGTCGCGTCGGCGACGGCCCCGTCGGGGTCGGGTCAGCGCTTGCCCTGCTTGGGGTTCAGCAGGCCCGCGCGACGCAGCGCGTCGGCCATCGCGCTGTTGGCCGGCGGCGATGCCTGGCGCGAACCGCCGCCACCGCCGTTACCACCACCGCCGCCGCCGCGGCCCTGTCGCTGCTGCGGCGGGCGCCCGCCGCGCTGACGGCGTTCACCGCCGCCCCCGCCCTGCTGGCCCTGCGCGGCGGCCTCGTCGTCGAGCCGGAGCGTCAGGGAGATCCGCTTGCGCGGGATGTCCACGTCGAGGACCTTCACCTTGACGATGTCACCGGGCTTCACCACGTCGCGCGGGTCCTTGACGAAGGTCTTCGACATCGCGGAGACATGCACCAGGCCATCCTGGTGGACGCCCACGTCCACGAACGCGCCGAACGCCGCCACGTTCGTCACGACGCCCTCCAGGACCATGCCCGACGCCAGGTCGGCGATCTTCTCGACGCCCTCCATGAAGGTGGCCGTCTTGAAGGCGGGACGAGGGTCGCGGCCCGGCTTCTCCAGCTCCTTCAGGATGTCCGAGACGGTCGGCAGACCGAACGTCTCGTCCACGAAGTCGCCCGGCTTCAGCGAGCGCAGCACGCCTGTGTTGCCGACGAGCGCGGCCACCTCCTGGCCCGACGTCTTCACCATCCGCCGGACGACCGGATAGGCCTCCGGGTGCACGCTGGACGCGTCCAGCGGGTCCTCGCCGCCGCGGATGCGCAGGAAGCCCGCGCACTGCTCGTAGGCCTTCGGGCCGAGCCGCGCGACGTTCTTCAGCTGTGAGCGGGACGTGAACGGGCCGTTGGCGTCCCGGTGGGACACGATGTTCTCGGCGAGGCCGGAGGTGATGCCGGAGACGCGCGAGAGCAGCGGCGCGGAGGCGGTGTTGACGTCCACGCCGACGCCGTTCACACAGTCCTCGACCACCGCGTCAAGCGAGCGCGACAGCTTCACCTCGGACAGGTCGTGCTGGTACTGGCCGACACCGATCGACTTCGGGTCGATCTTCACCAGCTCGGCCAGCGGGTCCTGCAGGCGGCGGGCGATCGACACCGCGCCGCGCAGCGACACGTCCATGTCGGGCAGTTCCTGCGAGGCGAAGGCGGAGGCCGAGTACACGGAGGCGCCGGCCTCGGACACCATCACCTTGGTGAGCTTCAACTCCGGGTGCTTGGTGATGAGTTCACCGGCGAGCTTGTCGGTCTCGCGGGACGCGGTGCCGTTGCCGATCGCGACCAGGTCGACCGAGTGCTCCTTCGCCAGGCGTGCCAGCTTGGCGATCGCCTCGTCCCACTTGTTCGCCGGGACGTGCGGGTAGATGACGTCGGTGGCGACGACCTTGCCGGTGGCGTCGACCACGGCGACCTTGACACCCGTACGGAAGCCGGGGTCCAGGCCGAGCGTCGCGCGCGTGCCGGCCGGCGCGGCGAGCAGCAGGTCACGGAGGTTGGCGGCGAAGACGCCCACGGCCTCGTCCTCGGCCGCCGTGCGCAGGCGCAGCCGCAGGTCGATGCCGAGGTGGACGAGGATGCGCGTGCGCCAGGCCCAGCGGACCGTGTCCGTCAGCCACTTGTCGCCGGGGCGGCCGCGGTCGGCGATCTCAAACTTGTGGGCGACGATCCCCTCGTACGAGGACGGGCCGTCCGTCTGTTCCTCCGGCTCCAGGACGAGGTCGAGGACCTCCTCCTTCTCACCGCGCAGCATCGCCAGGATCCGGTGCGAGGGGAGCTCGGTGAACGGCTCGGCGAAGTCGAAGTAGTCGGCGAACTTGGCGCCCGCCTCCTCCTTGCCGTCGCGCACCTTGGCGGCCAGCCGACCGCGCACCCACATGCGCTCACGCAGCTCGCCGATCAGGTCGGCGTCCTCCGAGAACCGCTCCGTGAGGATCGCGCGGGCGCCCTCCAGGGCGGCCTGCGGATCGGCGACGCCCTTGTCGGCGTCCACGAACGCGGCGGCAGCGGCGACCGGATCGACGCCGGGGTCACCGAGCAGCCCCTCGGCGAGCGGCTCGAGACCCGCCTCGCGGGCGATCTGCGCCTTGGTCCGGCGCTTGGGCTTGTACGGCAGATAGATGTCCTCGAGCCGCGCCTTGGTCTCGGCGCCGCGGATCTGGGCCTCCAGCTCCTCGGTCAGCTTGCCCTGCTCGCGCACCGAGTCGAGGATCGCCGTCCGCCGCTCCTCCAGCTCGCGCAGATACCGCAGCCGCTCCTCGAGCGTGCGCAGCTGCGCGTCGTCGAGCATCTCGGTCGCTTCCTTGCGGTACCGGGCGATGAAGGGCACCGTCGAACCGCCGTCGAGCAGCTCCACGGCAGCCTTCACCTGCCGCTCCCGTACGCCGAGCTCCGCGGCGATCCTGTCTTCGATGGACCCTACGAGGGGTGTCGTCACGATCCCGTCCCGCCTTCTCACTGAGGTTGCGCGGCAATTGTGGCAGGTGACACCGACAACCGGGGATCAGGGCGGCAACCCGGCCCGTCGCGGCGGGACGGAATCAGACCCGGCGACTGCGTGTGCTGCTCGACGCGCCGCCGAAGAGCCGGGCGAGCGCCCGGAAAGGCAACGTCACCACAGTGGCGATCGCGCCACCTATCTGTCGCAGGACATCTGCGATTGCACGGAACACGTGTTTCACCCTTTCCTCTCCAGGCCACGACGGCCTGCTGGGGTCCGGGTACCGCAGCTGGGGCCGGCCATTCATCGCGGGCCCCTCCAGTGATCTCAGGCGTTGCCGAGCAGGTCCGCCGGAAACGCGCCGGCCGCGACCGCCGCCTGCGCGAAACCCTTCCCGAGCTCCGTCAGCCGGGCGACTCCCTCCGCCCCGAGGTGCTCGTACGGCGCCCGGTCCAGGCGGTCCGTCCCCGCCTCGATCTCGTCGCGCAGGGCGACACCCTCCGCCGTGAGATCGCCCGATGCGTCCAGGAGACCGCGCCCCCGCAGCCGTTCGCAGGCAGCGTCCCAGTCCTCCTGGGCCCAGCCGCGGGTGGAGAACACCCACTTCGGGGTCATGCCCTTGCCGGTCGCGGTGTGGGTCACCACCGCCTCGAGACCGTCGAGCCCGGCGGCCATCAGCACGGCGAGATGCCCGTCTCCGCGGTGCTCGCGCAGCAGCGTCGTGGCGTGGAAGTACGCCAGGTGCGGCTCCGCGGGGACCGGCAGGTCCGCGTGCGCCGAGTACAGCGGCCGGGCGCTGCGCGAACAGGCCTCGGTCGCCCGGAGCGCGAACCGTGCGGCCTCCGCCATCTCCGCGGACGTCACCGCCTCCTCGCCGAGCAGCCGCCGCAGCGCCGCGTCGACCGCACGCGCGCGTGCCGCCAGCACGTCCTCGGGCGAGGCGATCGCCCAGACCGCGGGGACGTGCCGGGCGACCAGCTCGTGCTTGTAGTTGTAGAAAGTCGCCGTCACCGCGCCCGCGCCCACCGGCCCCAGCGCGGCGGCCCGTACCGCGAAGTTGACCGCCCTGGGGTGCGTGATGCCCAGAGTGGACAGTTCCCTGCCCAGCTCCGGAGCGAAGTAGGACGTCGAGTGCAGGGAGTTGAGCATGTTGTGGCAGCGGCGGCCGGCGTGGGGCTCAAGGGCGGCGGTAGTCATGTCCGGCAGGTTACCAACCGCTTGGTATGCCACCAGGGTCTGCACAGCCCATGGCAGGAAAGGTGGGGAGCTCGTCATTGCGGTCATGCCGGCGGCCCCGAAGAATCGGAGCATGCCGCAGCGAACCGTCCTCTTCGTACTCTTCGACGCAGTGCAGAGCCTCGACGTCACCGGGCCGCTGGAGGTCTTCGCGGGGGCGGAGACACACTCTCCGGGCACGTATCGCCTCCGCACGGCCTCCCTGGACGGCGCTCCAGTGCGCACCTCCAGCGGGCTGACCCTCGTACCGGACCAGACGCTGGACGACC
Organism: Streptomyces sp. NPDC056479; assembly: GCF_042795335.1. Lineage (NCBI taxonomy): Bacteria > Bacillati > Actinomycetota > Actinomycetes > Kitasatosporales > Streptomycetaceae > Streptomyces > Streptomyces sp. NPDC056479. Next base: position 249,846 of record NZ_JBHTRZ010000001.1, read on the forward strand.
GGCTCGCCGCGCACACCCTCGTCGTCCCGGGCGGCCAGGGCACCCGCACCCCTGACCCCGACCTGGTCGAGTGGCTGCGCGAGCACGGCCCCCGTGCCGAGCGACTGGTCTCCGTCTGCACCGGCGCGATCCTGCTCGCCGCGGCCGGTCTGCTGGACGGCCGTCGCGCCACGACCCACTGGGCGTACTGCGACAAACTCGCGCGCGACCACCCGGCCGTCGAGGTCGACCCGGACCCGATCTATGTGCGCGACGAACATGTCGCCACCTCCGCCGGCGTGACCTCGGGCATCGACCTCGCCCTCGCCCTGGTCGAGGAGGACCTGGGCCGGGAGGTGGCCCTCGGTATCGCCCGCCACCTGGTCGTCTTCCTGCGCCGACCCGGGAACCAGGCCCAGTTCAGCGCCCAGCTCGCCGCCCAGACCGCCCAGCGCGAACCCTTGCGGGAAGTCCAGCGCTGGATCACCGAGCACCCGGACGCCGATCTGACCGTCGAGGCGCTCGCCACTCGCGCGAGCCTCTCCCCGCGCCACTTCGCCCGCGCCTTCCAGACCGAGACCGGCATGACCCCCGGCCGTTACGTCGACCGGACCCGCCTCGAACACGCCCGGCGCCTCCTGGAGGACACCACCGACGGCGTCGAGGAGGTCTCCCGGGCCAGTGGCTACGGCACCCCGGAGGCCATGCGGCGCGCCTTCGTCAAGGCACTCGGGGCGGCCCCGGCCGAGTACCGCCGCCGCTTCCACCCCGCACCGGTCCGCTGACCGCACGACCGACCGAGACACGGACGACCGAGACACGGACGACCGACCTGAAAGGAAGCCCATGCAGATCGCGATGGTCCTCTACGACCGCTTCACCGCCCTCGACATCGTCGGGCCCTACGAATCACTGAGCCGCATCCCGGACGCGCGGGTCGACTTCGTCGCCGAGACCGCGGGGCCCGTGCGCGCCGACACGGGATTCCTGACCCTCATGGCCGACAAGGCCCTGGCCGACGTACCGCATCCCGACATCGTCGTGGTGCCCGGCGGGCCCGGAACCTTCGCCCAGACCGAGAACGAGGTCCTCCTGGACTGGCTCAGGACCGCCGACATCACGAGCACCTGGACGACCTCCGTCTGCAGCGGCTCGCTGCTTCTGGCCGCCGCGGGCCTCCTGGACGGCCGCCGCGCCACGACCCACTGGCTCACCCTCGACTTCCTGCCGCAGTACGGCGCCGAGCCCACGGGCGAGCGGGTCGTGCAGGACGGCAAGTACATCACCGCCGCCGGTGTCTCCTCCGGCATCGACATGGGCCTGACCCTGGTCGGGAAGATCGCCGGCGACGAACACGCACAGGCCGTGCAGCTGCTGACCGAGTACGACCCGCAGCCGCCCTACGACGCCGGATCCCCGCAGAAGGCGCCCGCGCACCTGGTCGAGGAGTTCCGCACGAACAGCCGCTTCAGTCTGGCGTAGGCACGTTCCAGGTGAAGCGCGGCTGCCTGCGCTCCAGGAACGCGGCGACGCCCTCCGCGGTGTCGCCGCTTCCGCGCGCCTGCTCCGCCCAGTGGGCGTCGCGGTCGGTGTGCCCGTTCGCGAACTCCTTCGCCGCGGCCTGCGTCAGCTGCGAGCGCGACGCCAGGATCCGGGTGAACTCCATGACCCGCTTGGTGAGTTCGCCCTCCGGCAGCACCTCGTCCACCAGGCCCGTACGCAGCGCGCGCTCCGCGTCGATCAACTCGCCCGAGAACAGCAGGTACTTGGCGGCGGCGGGCCCCACCAGCGACACCAGCCGCCGGGTGGAGGAGGCCGGATACACGATCCCCAGCTTCGCCGGCGTCACCCCGAAGAGCGACCCCTCCTCGGCGAACCGCAGATCGCAGGCCGCCGCCAGCTGCGAACCGCCCCCCACACAGTGCCCCCGGATCGCCGCCAGCGTCGGCTTCGGGAAGGCGGCCAGCGCCTCCTCGGCGGCCACGGCCAGCTCCTGCGCCTCCTGAGGCGACCCCTGGAGCGTGGAGATGTCGGCACCCGCGCAGAACGTCCCGCCCTCGCCGGTCAGCACCAGCACCCGTACGGCCGGATCGGCGGCCAGCGTCTGGAGCAGCGGCGGCAGCGCGCGCCACATCGCGGCCGTCATGGCGTTGCGCTTGGCCGGATGGTGGATGACGACGGTGGCGACCGAGTCGGTGACACCGTGCAGCAGCTGGGGCTCCATGCGGCGGATGCTATCCGCTTGCGCCGAACGGCCGATCAGGAAGGGTCCCACGGGCGATCACGGCAGAGGGTACGAGGGGGAGCCCTGAGATCGATCGAGGAGGCGCTGATGGCGAGGTCCGGCAAACCCACGGGCGAGGCGGCCAGACTCCAGCGTGGCTTCAGCTGGCTCGGCGCCCTCGGTGTGCTGCTGGTCATCGGCGGAGTGATCGGGCTGCTCTACACCGCGTTCGCCACGCTGACCACGATGCTGCTGTTCGGCTGGCTTCTGCTGATCGGCGGCGTCATCGGCCTCGGGCATGCGGTCCAGGCGCGCGGCACCAACTTCTTCTGGCTCGGCGTGGTGGTGGCGGCACTGAACATCGCGGCCGGTGTGGTGGTGATCCGCAGGCCGGAGGCGACGGCCGAGGCGCTGGCGATGTTCGGTGCCCTGCTGTTCCTCACGGGCGGGCTGTTCCGGCTGGTCGGCAGTCTGGTGGTGCGGGGCCCGCAGATGGGCTGGACCCTGCTGCAGGGCGCCTTCGACCTGTTTCTCGGCATCCTGGTGCTGAGCTCCTGGCCCAGCAGCCGTTACGTCATGGGCACACTCTTCTCACTGGCCCTGCTCTTCGACGGGCTCGGCCTGATCGCCACCGGCTTCGGCGGCAGGCGGATCGTCGGCATGGTCTCCGAGCGCGTCGCCGGCGAAGGGGGCACAGGGCACGGATCGGGCAAGGGTTCCGCCAAACCCGTACAACCCGAATAGTTCGCCAAGTCGGCACGAGCGGGCACAGGACCGGTCCCACAACTGACCGTGTCATACGCCAACGGTCAGAATCGCTCGATACCTGCTGACTTCTGTTCAGTTCCACGGCGCGGACCTGCGCGTTACCAACACTCGAGATGTGGTGACAATCGAGCGCGAGGGTGGCGACCGGACGATGGAGAACCACGGGCGCGGGTCCGGCCCACGCCCAGCAGGCGGCGCGGACGAGCCCGTCGATCTACGGCCGCCGAATCCACTGCCTTACGAGGGCGTCTGGCGGTTCACCGCCCCTGCCGTCGACGCGTCGGTCCCGCAGGCCCGGCACGCCGTCCGGGACCTGCTGTACCGCCAGGGCGTGCCGGTCTCGGACGACCTGGTGCAGGGCGTCCTGCTGATCGTGTCGGAGCTGGTGACGAACGCCGTACGGCACGCGGCGCTGCTGTCGCCGATGCTCGCCGTGGAGGTCGCCGTCGGCGCCGAGTGGCTGCGGGTGTCCGTGGAGGACAACCATCCCTACCGCCCCACCGCCCTGGAGGCCGACCACGGCCAGACCGGCGGCCGGGGGCTGCTCCTGGTGCGCGAGGTCGCCAGGGAGGCGGGCGGTGTGTGCGACGTCGAGCACACGGCGAGCGGCGGCAAGGTGATCTGGGCCGCCGTGCCGCTCAAACCCGTGCACGTGCCTTAGAGCCTGTTTCTGAACCCCCGCCTGCGCTCCGACGCCCGGCACGCACCCTCGGCGCTGCGCCCGCGCTCCGCGCGGACGACGGGGGTTCAGAAACAGGCTCTTAGGGCCCGGCCGGCGGAGCGGGCCCCGGCCCGTCACCAGCCGGCCGACGGGCCCGTCAGCTCGCGCATCGCGGGGCGGGCCGTGTCCAGCACGGTCATGAACCAGGCCGAGAAGGTGTCCTTCGCATGGCGCTCGGCCAGCTCGGCCGGCGTCACGAAGGCCGTCTCACCGACCTCTTCCGGGTCCGGGCGCAGCGGGGACTGCACCATGCCGACGAAGAGGTGGTTGTACTCCTGTTCCACCAGGCCCGAGGCCGGGTCCGGGTGGTTGTAGCGGACCGTGCCCGCCTCGGCGAGCAGCGACGGGGAGACGCCGAGCTCCTCGAACGTCCGCCGGGCCGCGGCCGCGAAGGGCGCCTCACCGGGATAGGGGTGGCCGCAGCAGGTGTTGGACCAGACGCCGGGGGAGTGGTACTTGCCGAGCGCGCGCTGCTGGAGCAGCAGCCGGCCCTGCTCGTCGAAGAGGAACACCGAGAAGGCGCGGTGCAGCTGTCCCGGTGGCTGATGGGCGGCGAGCTTCTCCGCGGTGCCGATCGTCACACCGTTCTCGTCGACGAGTTCCAGCAAAATCGCGTCAGCGGCGCCGTTCGACGGACTGTGCGTCGTGGTGGCAGGTGTGATCGGCATACCCATCCTTCACATCGGTCTTGCGCCCCAAGTGTGCCGTACGAATCCGGCACTCCCGGCAGTTGATCCCCGGCGCGGCGGGTACGGAACCGTCGGCGGGAGGGCTGTGAGCATGAGGACGCCACGGACCACCGGATCGCTGCATTCCGCCCGTACTGACGTCTTATCGGACCGTACGGTTGTTTCATTGCCGCCGGTGCGGACCGCGTTTCAGTGGCAGAGCCGTGCCTCGTGCTCGGCGTGCCCGACCGGCTCCAGCTGGAAGGTGCAGTGCTCCACGTCGAAGTGGTCGCCGAGGCAGCCCTGGAGCTCGTGCAGCATCTTCTCGTGGCCGATCGCGTTCAGGACGTCCGAGCGCACCACCACATGGGCGGACAGCACCGGCATGCCGGACGTGATCGTCCAGGCGTGCAGATCGTGGACGTCCTCGACGCCGTCCAGGGCGAGTATGTGGGCCCGCACCTGATGCATGTCGACGTCCTTGGGGGCCGACTCCAGCAGGACGTCGAGGGTCTCCCGCAGCAGCTTGAGGGTGCGCGGCACGATCATCAGGCCGATGAGCAGCGAGGCGATCGGGTCGGCGGCCTGCCATCCGGTGGCCAGGATCACCGCCGCCGAGATCAGCACCGCGAGCGAACCCAGCGCGTCCGCGGCCACCTCCAGGAACGCGCCGCGTACGTTCAGGCTCTCCTTCTGGCCCCGCATCAGCAGCGTGAGCGAGATCATGTTCGCGACCAGGCCGATCGCGCCGAACACGATCATCAGGCCGCCCTCGGTCTCCGCGGGCGTGAAGAACCGTTCGATCGCCTCGTACAGGACGTAGCCGCCGACGCCCAGCAGAAGCAGACAGTTGGCGAGGGCGGCGAGGATCTCCGCGCGGGCGTAGCCGAAGGTGCGCGTCGTGCTCGGCGGCCGATTCGCGAAGTGGATCGCGAGCAGGGCCATGCACAGGCCCACCGCGTCCGTCGCCATGTGCGCCGCGTCCGCGATCAGTGCGAGCGAGTCCGCCGCCACGCCGCCGATGATCTCGACCACCATGACGCCGAGCGTGATCGCCAGAGCGACGCGCAGCCTCCCGCGATACGCGGCGGCCGCCGTACCGGTCGTGGGCGCGTGCGCATGCCCGTGATCGTGCCCAGCCCCCATGAAAAGCCGCCCTTCTGAGTCCGTCGGACGATCGGAATTCCCGTCCCGGGATCACAGTGAACTACGGGTGGGGGGTATCGGGCAACGCGGCACTGAACACCGTTGTCATGTGCCCTGACCTGCGGAAACGATCCGCAGGTCAGGATGCTGCGCATGATCAGCGGCTGTGGTGCAGCTGCCAGCCCCGCCACGCCGACTCGACCATCTCGCGTACCCCGCGCCGAGCCGTCCAGCCGAGTTCCTCGGCGGCCAGCGCGGCCGAGGCGACCGCGCGCGGCGCGTCCCCGGGACGCCCGGGCTCGACGAGGGCGGGGCGGCGGTCGCCGGTCACCTCCGCTATGACGGTGATCAGCTCGCGGACGGAGACGCCCTCGCCGCTGCCTATGTTGACGGTCAGATCGCCGCTCATGTCCGGGTCGGTGAGCCGCCGGGCCGCCGCCACATGCGCCTCGGCGAGATCGGCGACATGGATGTAGTCACGGACACAGGTGCCGTCCGGCGTCGGATGGTCGTCGCCGAAGATGCGCGGGGCCTCACCGCGGGTGAGCCGGTCGAAGACCATGGGGACGATGTTGAAGACGCCCGTGTCGGCCAGCTCGGGCGAGGCGGCGCCCGCGACGTTGAAGTAGCGCAGACAAACGGTGGAGATCCCGTGTGCACGGCCCGCCGCCCGCACCAGCCACTCGCCGGCGAGCTTGGTCTCGCCGTACGGGTTCACCGGAGCGCACGGAGTGTCCTCCGTGATGAGATCCACATCGGGATTGCCGTAGACGGCGGCGGACGACGAGAACACCAGCCGCTCGATGCCCGCCTCCGCGACCGCCTCCAGGAGCGTGGCGAGACCGCCCACGTTCTCCCGGTAGTAGCGGGTGGGCTGCGCCATGGACTCGCCGACCTGCTTGCGCGCGGCGAGATGCACCACACCTTTCACCGCGTGCTCGGCGAACACCCGCTTCAGCAGGTCGCCGTCCAGCGAAGAGCCCTCGACCAGGGTGACGTCCGAAGGCAGCCTGGTGGGAAAGCCTGCCGAGAGGTCGTCCAGGACGAGGACCCGCTCCCCGGCGTCGGCCATCGCCCGCGCCACATGTGCCCCGATGTAGCCGGCTCCGCCTGTGATCAGCCATGTCATGGTCGCCCACCCTATGTCCCGCCTTCGACCCGGTACGCAATGTCGCCGATGCCCCGGTCTGGGGGGCCGAGTTTGTGGGCGGACCCCGGAATCCCCGATGATGATCGCAGTGAGGCTCCGGGCAAACCACGTTGATCGCTTCGCCAAACGGCCGGTGAACGTTGGCTTCCAATCATCGGATAGCCTCTGCCGACACGCCGCCCGGCCACCACCGCCAACGGGCGCTGCCACCACGTACACGACCGGCACGGAACGCCGGCACCCAGGGAGTGACTTCGGTTGTCGACCGCCATCCTCACCGGTCAGCCGGTCCCCGGATCGTCGATCGAGGGCGATCTGCGGTCCCTCGGCTACGACGTGCGGGTCGCCGCCGACCCGGCCGACGCCGAGACCCTCCTCGCCCAGGTGCCCGGTGATCAGCGGGTCGCCGTGGTCGACGCCCGCTTCGTCGGCCACCCGCACGCGCTGCGCCTCGGCCTGACCGACCCCCGCTTCCCAATCGCCGCGATCCCGGGCGCCGTGACCGCCCAGCCGGCCGGCCGCCAGGCCCTGACCCGCGCGATGGCCCGCGAGACCTCCGCCGGCGGCGGTTCCGCGGTGGCCGTGGACAGCCTCGCCGACCGCATCGTCACCGCCCTCGACGACGACGGCACCGACGTCCAGCGCCCCGAGCTCGGCAGCCTGGTCGCCGCCGTACCGGCCGACCCGCAGGCGCGCAACGAGGCGCGGCAGGCGGTCGCGGCCGTCGACGACGAGGCGATACGCCTGAAGTCGGCCGTGAAGTCCCGCGACGGCTTCTTCACGACCTTCTTCATCAGCCCGTACTCCCGCTACATCGCCCGCTGGTGCGCCCGCCGGGGCCTGACCCCCAACCAGGTCACCACCGCCTCCCTGATCACCGCGCTCATCGCGGCGGGCTGCGCGGCCACCGGCACCCGGCCCGGGTTCATCGCGGCCGGCCTGCTGCTGATCTTCTCGTTCGTCCTGGACTGCACCGACGGTCAGCTCGCCCGCTACTCGCTCCAGTACTCCACGCTCGGCGCCTGGCTCGACGCCACCTTCGACCGGGCCAAGGAGTACGCCTACTACGCCGGCCTCGCCCTCGGCGCGGCCCGCGGCGGCGACGACGTGTGGGCCCTCGCCCTCGGCGCGATGGTCCTGCAGACCTGCCGGCATGTGGTCGACTTCTCCTTCAACGAGGCGAACCACGACGCCACCGCCAACACCAGCCCCACGGCCGCCCTCTCCGACAAGCTCGACAGCGTCGGCTGGACGGTGTGGGTGCGCCGGATGATCGTCCTGCCGATCGGCGAACGCTGGGCGATGATCGCGATCCTGACGGCGGCCACCACTCCTCGCATCACCTTCTACGCGCTGCTCATCGGCTGCGCCTTCGCCGCCACCTACACCACCGCCGGCCGTGTGCTGCGCTCGCTGACCCGCAAGGCCCGCCGCACCGACCGCGCCGCCGAGGCGCTGGCCGACCTGGCGGACTCCGGGCCGCTCGCGCAGGGCTTCGCGGAGGCGTTCAAGAACGTCGCCCGGCGGCTGCCCGGCTTCGCCGTCCCCGCCGTGGCCCTGCTCGGCGGCGTCGCGGTCGTCGCCACGGCCGCGCTCACCGACTTCGGCGGACCGTGGCCGGCCGTCGCCGCGCTCGGATACGCCGTGACCTCGTCTCTCGCCGTCGCCCGGCCCCTCAAGGGCGCCCTCGACTGGCTGATCCCGCCGCTCTTCCGGGCGGCCGAATACGGCACCGTCCTCGCGCTCGCAGTTAAAGCCGAGGTAAACGGAGCCCTTCCTGCGGCTTTCGGCCTGGTGGCGGCTGTCGCCTACCATCACTACGACACGGTGTACCGCATCCGCGGCAACGCCGGGGCGCCGCCGGCCTGGCTGGTGCGTGTCATCGGGGGGCATGAGGGGCGGACGCTGCTCGTCACCGTCCTGGCCGCCGCGGTCGCCGTCTCGCAGTTCACGGTCGCGCTCACGGTCCTCGCCGTGGCCGTCGCCCTCGTGGTGCTCGTCGAGAGCATCCGCTTCTGGGTGTCCTCCGGGGCGCCCGCCGTACACGATGAAGGAGAACCCGCATGATCGGCCTCGTGCTGGCGGCCGGCGCCGGACGCCGTCTGCGCCCCTACACCGACAGCCTTCCCAAGGCTCTGGTGCCGGTGGGGCCCGCGGGTATAGAGGGCGAGCCCACGGTTCTGGACCTGACCCTCGGCAACTTCGCCGAGATCGGTCTGACCGAGGTCGCGATCATCGTCGGCTACCGCAAGGAGGCCGTGTACGCGCGCAAGGAGGCCCTTGAGCGGAAGTACGGCCTCAAGCTCACGCTCATCGACAACGACAAGGCCGAGGAGTGGAACAACGCCTACTCCCTGTGGTGCGGCCGTGACGCCCTCAAGGACGGTGTGATCCTCGCCAACGGCGACACCGTGCACCCGGTCTCCGTCGAGAAGACGCTGCTCGCCGCCCGCGGTGAGGGCCGTCGCATCATCCTCGCCCTGGACACGGTCAAGGACCTGGCCGACGAGGAGATGAAGGTCGTCGTCGACCCCGCGAAGGGCATGACGAAGATCACCAAGCTGATGGACCCCGCCGAGGCCACCGGCGAGTACATCGGCGTCACCCTCATCGAGGGCGACGCGGCGCCCGAGCTGGCCGACGCCCTCAAGACGGTGTGGGAGACCGACCCGCAGCAGTTCTACGAGCACGGCTACCAGGAGCTCGTGAACCGCGGCTTCCGTATCGACGTGGCGCCGATCGGCGACGTCAAGTGGGTGGAGATCGACAACCACGACGATCTCGCCCGAGGACGGGAGATCGCATGCCAGTACTGACCCGGCTGATTCCCTCGCCGGTCGTCGTCGACATCCGCCCCGGTGCCCTCGACGACCTGGCCGGTGTCCTCGCCGACGAACGCATCTCGCACTCCGGCAAGCTCGCCGTCGCCGTCAGCAACGGTTCCGGCGCCAAGCTCAAGGAGCGGCTCGCTCCCGCGTTGCCCGGCGCCACCTGGTACGAGGTCGGCGGCGGCACCCTCGACGACGCGGTCCGGCTGGCCGGTGACATAAGGGCCGGCCACTACGACGCCGTCGTCGGGCTCGGCGGCGGCAAGATCATCGACTGTGCCAAGTTCGCCGCGGCCCGCGTCGGCCTGCCCCTGGTCGCCGTACCGACGAACCTCGCGCACGACGGCCTGTGCTCGCCGGTCGCCACCCTCGACAACGACGCGGGGCGCGGCTCCTACGGTGTGCCGAACCCGATCGCGGTCGTCATCGACCTCGACGTCATCCACCAGGCCCCGGCCCGTTTCGTCCGTGCCGGCATCGGCGACGCCATCTCCAACATCTCCGCGATCGCGGACTGGGAGCTGGCGAACCGCGTCAAGGGCGAGAAGATCGACGGCCTCGCCGCCGCGATCGCCCGGCAGGCGGGCGAGGCGGTCCTGCGGCACCCGGGCGGTATAGGGGACACCGGCTTCCTGCAGGTGCTGGCCGAGGCGCTGGTGCTCAGCGGTATCGCCATGTCGGTGTCGGGCGACTCCCGCCCCTGCTCCGGCGCGTGCCACGAGATCAACCACGCTTTCGACCTGCTGTACCCGAGGCGTGCCGCCGCCCATGGCGAGCAGTGCGGACTGGGTGCGGCATTCGCGATGTACCTGCGCGGAGCCCACGAGGAGTCGGCCTACATGGCCGAGGTGCTGCGTCGGCACGGGCTGCCGGTACTGCCGGAGGAGATCGGCTTCTCGGACGACGAGTTCGTCCGTGCCGTCGAGTTCGCTCCGCAGACCAGGCCCGGCCGCTACACGATCCTCGAACACCTCGACCTGACAACCGACCAGATCAAGGACATCTACGCCGACTATGTCAAGGCCATCGGTAGCTGAACTCCGCCCCGTCGTTCACCCTGCGGGGGTGAAGGACCGGCGCAGCGGTGAGCACTGGATGGGACGCCTCTACATGCGAGAGGTGTCCCTGCGGGTCGACCGCTACCTGGTGAACACCAGGGTCACGCCCAACCAGCTCACGTACCTGATGACCGTCTGTGGTGTCCTCGCGGCCCCGGCACTTCTGGTGCCGGGGATCTGGGGGGCGGTGCTCGGCGTGGTCATGGTCCAGCTGTATCTGCTGCTGGACTGCGTCGACGGCGAGATCGCGCGCTGGAAGAAGCAGTACTCGCTGAACGGCGTCTACCTCGACCGCGTCGGCGCCTACCTCACCGACGCCGCCGTGCTCGTCGGCTTCGGCCTGCGCGCCGCGGACCTGTGGGGCAGCGGCCGTATCGACTGGCTGTGGGCCTTCCTCGGCACCCTGGCCGCGCTCGGCGCGATCCTGATCAAGGCCGAGACCGACCTCGTCGGCGTCGCCCGTCACCAGGCCGGCAAGCCGCCGGTCCAGGAGGCCGCCGCCGAGATGCGCTCCTCCGGCATGAAGCTGGCCCGCAAGGCCGCCGCCGCCCTGAAGTTCCACCGGCTCGTCCTCGGCATCGAGGCGTCCCTGCTGATCCTGGTCCTGGCGATCGCCGACCAGGCCCGCGGCGACCTGTTCTTCACCCGGCTCGGGGTCGCGGTGCTCGCCGGCATCGCGCTGCTGCAGACCCTGCTGCACCTCGTGTCCATCCTCGCCTCGAGCAGGCTGAAGTGAACGGCATGAAGGTCGGCGCGGTCGTCATCACCATGGGCAACCGCCCCGACGAGCTCCGCTCCCTCCTCGACTCGGTCGCCAAGCAGAACGGCGACGCGGTCCAGGTCGTCGTCGTCGGCAACGGCTCCCCGGTCCCCGAGGTCCCCGAAGGCGTGCGCACCGTCGAGCTGCCCGAGAACCTCGGCATCCCCGGCGGCCGCAACGTCGGCATCGAGGCCTTCGGCCCCAGCGGCCGGGACGTCGACATACTGCTCTTCCTCGACGACGACGGCCTTCTCGCCCTCCACGACACCGCCGAACTGTGCCGCAGCGCCTTCGCGACCGACCCCAGGCTCGGCATCGTCAGCTTCCGTATCGCCGACCCGGACACCGGCGTCACCCAGCGCCGCCATGTGCCCCGGCTGCGGGCCTCCGACCCGATGCGCTCGTCCCGGGTCACCACCTTCCTCGGCGGCGCCAACGCCGTACGCACCAAGGTCTTCGCCGAAGTCGGCGGGCTGCCGGACGAATTCTTCTACGCACATGAGGAAACCGATCTGGCATGGCGGGCCCTCGACGCGGGCTGGATGATCGACTACCGGTCCGACATGGTGCTGTTCCACCCGACGACCGCGCCCTCGCGGCACGCGGTCTACCACCGCATGGTCGCCCGCAACCGTGTCTGGCTCGCCCGCCGCAACCTTCCCGCCCCCCTCGTCCCGGTCTATCTGGGCGTGTGGATGCTGCTCACCCTCGCCCGGCGCCCCTCCCGCCCCGCCCTGAGGGCATGGTTCGGCGGATTCAGGGAAGGCTGGACCACTCCGTGCGGTCCCCGCAGGCCCATGAAGTGGCGTACGGTGTGGCGGCTGACTCGACTGGGCCGACCTCCTGTCATCTGACAGGCTCGACCCTGCGAGCGACCAGGCCGTACCCGGCCTCAGGCTCATGCCATGCCCGCACAGGCTGCGCATCTCGAAGACGAAAGTTTCAACCGGTGAGTGAGACAACGCACGACGGCTCCGTCGCGGTGAGCGCGCCGCCGTCGCCCGACGAGGGACTCACGGCGGCCCAGCTGGCCGCCAAGTACGGGCTGTCCGTGAGCGGCGCCCGGCCCTCGCTGTTCGAGTACGTCCGCCAGCTCTGGGACCGGCGGCACTTCATCCTCGCGTTCTCGCGGGCGAAGCTGACCGCCCAGTACAGCCAGGCGAAGCTCGGCCAGATCTGGCAGGTGGCCACCCCGCTGCTGAACGCGGCCGTGTACTTCTTCATCTTCGGCGTGATCCTTGAGGCCGACCGGGGCATGCCGCGCGAGGTGTACATCCCGTTCCTGGTCACGGGCGTCTTCGTGTTCACCTTCACCCAGAGCTCGGTGATGGCGGGCGTACGCGCGATCTCCGGCAACCTGGGCCTGGTGCGCGCCCTGCACTTCCCGCGCGCCTCGCTGCCCATCTCCTTCGCGCTGCAGCAGCTCCAGCAACTGCTGTACTCGATGATCGTGCTGTTCGTCGTGGCGGTCGGCTTCGGCAGCTATCCGAAGCCGAGCTGGCTGCTGATCCTCCCGGTGCTCGCCCTGCAGTTCCTGTTCAACACCGGCCTCGCCCTGATCATGGCCCGCGCCGGCTCCAAGACCCCGGACCTGGCGCAGCTCATGCCGTTCGTGATGCGTACGTGGATGTACGCGTCCGGTGTGATGTTCTCCATCCCGGTCATGCTGGCCAACAAGCCGCAGTGGATCGCCACCGTCCTGCAGTGGAACCCGGCCGCGGTCTACATGGACCTGATGCGCTTCGCCCTGATCGACGGCTACGGCTCCTCGAACCTGCCCGACCACGTCTGGGCGGCCGCGGCCGGCTGGGCCGTGCTGTTCGCGGTCGGCGGCTTCGTGTACTTCTGGAAGGCGGAGGAGAGGTACGGCCGTGGCTGAGCAGAACACCGACGCACAGATCCCCACCGTCATCGCGGACGAGCTGCACATCGTCTACCGCGTCAACGGCGCCAAGTCCGGCAAGGGCAGCGCCACCGCGGCCCTCAGCCGCATCCTGAAGCGGGGCTCCGACGACACGGCGCGCGGCGTACGCAAGGTGCACGCCGTCCGTGGTGTCTCCTTCGTCGCCTACCGCGGCGAGGCCATCGGCCTGATCGGCTCCAACGGCTCCGGCAAGTCCACCCTGCTGCGCGCCATCGCCGGCCTTCTCCCGCCGGAGCAGGGCAAGGTCTACACCGACGGCCAGCCCTCGCTGCTCGGTGTGAACGCGGCCCTGATGAACGACCTCACCGGCGAACGCAACGTCATATTGGGCGGGCTCGCCATGGGTATGTCCCGCGAGCAGATCAAGGAGCGCTACGAAGGGATCGTCGACTTCTCGGGCATCAACGAGAAGGGCGACTTCATCACGCTCCCCATGCGCACCTACTCGTCCGGCATGGCGGCCCGGCTGCGCTTCTCCATCGCGGCGGCCAAGGACCACGACGTCCTCATGATCGACGAGGCGCTGGCCACCGGCGACCGCAAGTTCCAGAAGCGTTCCGAGGACCGCATCCGCGAGCTGCGCAAGGAAGCCGGCACCGTGTTCCTCGTCAGCCACAACAACAAGTCGATCCGGGACACCTGCAACCGCGTGCTGTGGCTGGAACGCGGCGAGCTGCGTATGGACGGACCGACGGACGAGGTCCTCAAGGAATACGAGAAGTTCACGGGCAAGTAGTCCACCCGGGCATGGGCCAAGCGGCCCAGCACCTTTCCCGGAGCCCCGCCGGAACTGCCCCGGCGGGGCCCGCGTCTGCAAAGGAAACGTCAACTCCGGCTGGCACTAGGAATCTTGACGCCAATCGGTGTGTTGTTGTGATGTGCAGGACACCCCCACGGGCCACGCCTCGTTGTACAACGTAAGCTGTACCGGTACCGAAACACGGCAAGTGGGGCGATAAGGCGCGACACCCCCTCTCTCCGGGCTGCGGCGCCGACAGCCGGGCGGCGTGTCCGAAATAGTGTGCATTGGGTCGGCGGTGTAGAACGGGAGATGTGACGGCAATGGCTACGGAAACTCCCCAGCTCAACGCATCCGCCTGCGCCGTCCCCGCCCCGGGCAGTCCACGGTGACGGCAACCGGCTCGCGCGCGGACGATCCGGAGCGCGGCACCCTCGACAAGGCCGCCGCGGAGAACTTCCCCGTCGCCCCGTTCTTCCTGCCCAGGGCCTGGCGAGCCGACCTCATGGCCGTGTACGGCTTCGCCCGCCTCGTCGACGACATCGGCGACGGCGATCTCGCCCCCGGCGGCGCCGACGCCCGCCTTCTCGGTGTGCCGGCCGAGGACGCCGAGGACCGTCTGGTCCTGCTCGACGCCTTCGAGGCCGATCTACGCCGGGTCTTCGACGGCACCCCGCGCCACCCCCTGCTGCGCCGCCTCCAGCCGACGGTCCGCCGCCGCTCGCTGACCCCCGAGCCCTTCCTCGGCCTGATCGCCGCCAACCGCCAGGACCAGCTCGTGGGACGCTACGAGACCTACGACGATCTCCTTGCCTACTGCGAACTGTCGGCCAACCCCGTCGGCCGGCTCGTCCTCGCCGTCACCGGCACCGAGACGCCCGAGCGGATCCGCCGCTCCGACGCGGTGTGCACCGCGCTCCAGATCGTCGAGCACCTCCAGGACATCGCCGAGGACCTCGGCCGTGACCGGATCTACCTGCCCGCGGCGGACATGAAACGCTTTCACGTGCAGGAAACCGATCTGGCGGTGAAAACAGCGGGCGCATCGGTGCGCGCACTGGTTGCATACGAAGCCGAACGTGCCCAGAACCTCCTGAATGAAGGCACCCCCCTGGTGGGTAGCGTCCACGGCAGGCTCAAGCTGCTGCTGGCGGGTTTCGTGGCGGGGGGAAGGGCGGCGATCCGTGCGATCGCGGCCGCCGAATACGACGTACTTCCCGGCCCGCCCAAGGCCAGCAGGCTCCAGCTGCTGCGCGAGGTGGGCGTGACTCTGCGAGGAGAGGGGTGATCCGGACCGTGGAGTCTGCACCACACGCGTCCGCACCGGTACTCGCCGCCTACAGCTACTGCGAGGCCGTCACCGGACAGCAGGCCCGTAACTTCGCCTACGGCATCAGGCTGCTGCCCACGCCCAAGCGCCGCGCCATGTCGGCGCTGTACGCGTTCTCGCGCCGCGTCGACGACATCGGCGACGGCGCACTGACCGACGAGGTCAAGGTCGCCAGACTCGAGGACACCCGGCAGCTGCTGACCCGGATCCGAGACCGGGCCGTCGACGAGGACGACGTCGATCCCGTGGCCGTGGCCCTCGCCCACGCCGCCGACGTCTTCCCGATCCCGCTCGGCGGACTGGACGAGCTGATCGACGGCGTCCTGATGGACGTGCGCGGCGAGACCTACGAGACCTGGGACGACCTGAAGGTCTACTGCCGCTGTGTGGCCGGCGGTATCGGGCGGCTCTCGCTCGGAGTGTTCGGTACGGAACCGGGGGCGCGCGGCGCCGAGCGTGCTTCCGAGTACGCCGACACCCTCGGACTCGCGCTGCAACTCACCAACATCCTGCGTGACGTCCGCGAGGACGCCGAGGGCGGGCGCACCTATCTGCCCTCCGACGACCTCGCCAAATTCGGCTGCTCGGCCGGCTTCAGCGGGCCCACCCCACCGGACGGCTCCGACTTCGCGGGCCTCGTGCACTTCGAAGTGCGACGGGCCCGCGCCCTTTTCGCCGAGGGCTACCGGCTGCTCCCCATGCTCGACCGGCGCAGCGGCGCCTGCGTCGCCGCCATGGCCGGCATCTACCGCCGCCTCCTGGACCGCATCGAGCGCGACCCGGAGGCCGTGCTGCGCGGCAGGGTCTCGCTGCCCGGCCGCGAGAAGGCCTATGTCGCCGTGCGCGGCCTGTCCGGTCTGGACGCCCGGCATGTGACCCGAACCGTCAGGAGGCGCGCCTGATGGACATTTCGGCCCAAGGTGATGCCATCGGGGAAAAGCGGCGGGCAACCCTCCGCCGCCGATCGGCGTCCCTGACTGAGACGACCGGCCGTGCACCGTTCAAGCACCGGCGCAGCGGTCGTGCGGGGGAGGGTGCACGATGACCGACGGCACGCGGCCAGAGGGGTCGCTCGCGGACATCCCGAAACGCCCCGGGGGGAACGCCGTCGTGATCGGCGGCGGGCTCGCCGGAATCACCGCCGCGCTCGCGCTCGCCGACGCAGGAGTGGGCGTCACCCTGATCGAGGGCAGGCCGAGGCTGGGTGGCCTGGCCTTCTCCTTCCAGCGCGGCGACCTGACCGTCGACAACGGACAGCATGTGTACCTGCGCTGCTGCACCGCCTACCGCTGGTTCCTCGACCGGATCGAGGGCACGGCGCTGGCACCGCTGCAGGATCGTCTCGACGTGCCCGTACTCGACGTCGCCCGTCCCGAGGGCCGTCGGCTCGGCAGGCTGCGGCGCGACGCGCTGCCCGTACCCCTGCACCTGGGCCGGAGCCTTGCGACGTACCCGCACCTGTCACTCGCCGAGCGCGCCAAGGTCGGGCGTGCCGCGCTCGCGCTCAAAGGGCTCGACCTCGCCGATCCGACCCTGGACGCCCAGGACTTCGGCAGCTGGCTGACCGCGCACGGTCAGTCGGCGCGTGCCGTCGAGGCCCTGTGGGACCTGGTCGGGGTCGCCACTCTCAACGCGGTCGCGGGCGACGCCTCGCTGGGGCTCGCCGCGATGGTGTTCAAGACCGGTCTGCTGTCCGACCCGGGCGCGGCCGACATCGGATGGGCGCACGTCCCACTGGGCGAACTGCATGACCGGCTGGCCCGCAAGGCGCTCGACACCGCGGGCGTCCGTACCGAGGTCCGTACACGCGTCACCTCCATCTCTACTGACGAGAACGGACGTTGGAGCGTTCAGGTTCCCGGCGAGACGCTCCAGACGGACGCGGTCGTGCTCGCGGTGGCCCAGCGCGAGGCGTACGACCTGCTGCCCCAGGGTGCCCTCGACGATCCGCAACGGCTGCTGGAGATCGGTACCGCTCCGATCCTCAACGTGCATGTCGTGTACGACCGGAAGGTGCTCAGCAGGCCGTTCTTCGCGGCCCTCGGTACCCCCGTGCAGTGGGTGTTCGACCGGACCGACGCATCCGGGCTGCGGGACGGCCAGTACCTCGCGCTGTCCCAGTCGGCCGCGCAGGACGAGATCGACGCACCGGTCGCCGACCTTCGCGAGCGGTATCTGCCCGAGCTGGAGCGGCTGTTGCCCGCCACGCGCGGCGCGGAAGTGAAGGACTTCTTCGTCACCCGGGAGCGCACCGCGACGTTCGCTCCCACCCCCGGCGTCGGACGGCTGCGGCCCGGCGCCCGTACCAAGGCACCCGGCCTCTGCTTGGCCGGAGCGTGGACCGCCACAGGGTGGCCCGCGACCATGGAGAGTGCGGTCCGCAGTGGCGTGAGTGCGGCCGGCGCCGCGCTGAGCGCCCTGGGCCGGCCCCGCCCCGGCCACCTCTTCGACGTCGAGGAGGCGGCGTGATGCTGAACGAGCGCACGGCGGCAAGCCCCCGCACCCCCGGTACCGCAACAAGAGGAGAGAACGTGCCCACTGTGCCCCCGGCCTCGAAGGCCGCTCGAGAGACCGCGGTGGACGTGACCGCGCTCCTGGAGCGCGGTAGGACCCTGACCACACCGGTACTGCGGGCGGCCGTGGACCGCCTGGCCCCTCCCATGGACACCGTTTCCGCCTACCACTTCGGCTGGATCGACGCCGACGGCAACCCCACGGCCGGCGACGGCGGCAAGGCCGTACGCCCCGCCCTCGCGCTGCTCTCCGCCGAGGTCACCGGCGCCGCGCCCGAGGTCGGCATCCCCGGCGGCGTCGCCGTCGAGCTGGTCCACAACTTCTCGCTGCTGCACGACGACCTGATGGACGGCGATGAGCAGCGCCGTCACCGCGACACGGTGTGGAAGGTGCACGGCCCCGCCCAGGCCATCCTCGTCGGCGACGCCCTGTTCGCCCTCGCCAACGAGGTCCTGCTGGAGCTCGGCACCGTCGAGGCGGGCCGGGCCACCCGCCGCCTGATCACCGCCACCCGCGCCCTCATCGACGGACAGGCGCAGGACATCTCCTACGAGCACCGCGACCGCGTCGGCGTCGAGGAGTGCCTGGAGATGGAGGGCAACAAGACCGGCGCCCTGCTCGCCTCCGCCAGCTCCATCGGAGCGGTGCTCGCCGGAGCGGACGACCACACCGCCGACATCCTGGAGAAGTACGGCTACCACCTGGGCCTCGCCTTCCAGGCCGTCGACGACCTGCTCGGCATCTGGGGCGACCCGGTCTCCACCGGCAAGCAGACCTGGAGCGACCTGCGTCAGCGCAAGAAGTCCCTGCCGGTGGTGGCCGCGCTCGCGGCCGGCGGTTCCGCCTCCGAGCGACTCGGCGAGATCCTCGCCGCCGACGCCAAGAGCAGCGACTTCGAGAACTTCTCCGAGCAGGAGTTCGCGGCCCGCGCCGCCCTCATCGAGGAGGCCGGCGGCCGCGAGTGGACCGCCGAAGAGGCGCGCCGTCAGCACACCATCGCCGTCGGGGCCCTCGACGCCGTCGACATGCCCGAGCAGGTGCGGGCGCAGTTCACGGCGCTGGCCGACTTCGTCGTCGTACGAAAGAGATGATCACCACCGGGCGAAAAGAGATGATCAGTATCGGTCGAATAGCCCTCGCGTAGTCGCCGGCCGGTGCCGCTGCAACCAGCGCACCGGCCGACGGCGGACCCACAGCAGACGCACTATCTGTAGCACTGCACGAAGGGGAAGCCATGACAGCGACGACCGACGGAAGCACCGGGGCGCCATCGCCCCGGGCAGCCGCGGCCAGCGACACCGACGTAGAGACCCCCGTGGCGGCCGGGGTGCACGAGGCCGCCGTGCGCTCGGTGCGGCGCGCCACCGACTTCCTGCTGGCGCAGCAGGACGCCCAGGGCTGGTGGAAGGGCGACCTCGAGACGAACGTCACCATGGACGCCGAGGACCTTCTGCTCCGTCAGTTCCTGGGGATCCGGGACGAGAAGACCACGCAGGCCGCCGCGCTCTTCATCCGCGGCGAGCAGCGTGAGGACGGCACCTGGGGCACCTTCTACGGCGCCCCCGGCGAACTCTCCGCCACCATCGAGGCGTACGTCGCCCTCCGTCTCGCCGGCGACGCGCCCGACGCCCCGCACATGGCGAGGGCCTCCGCCTGGATCCGCGAGCAGGGCGGCATCGCCGCCGCCCGGGTCTTCACGCGGATCTGGCTGGCCCTGTTCGGCTGGTGGAAGTGGGAGGACCTGCCCGAACTCCCGCCGGAGCTCATCTACTTCCCCAAGTGGGTCCCGCTCAACATCTATGACTTCGGCTGCTGGGCCCGGCAGACCATCGTCCCGCTGACGATCGTCTCCGCGAAGCGCCCGGTACGGCCCGCGCCCTTCCCGCTGGACGAACTGCACACCGATCCGGCCGACCCCAACCCGTCCAAGCCGCTCGCTCCGGCGGCCAGTTGGGACGGTGCCTTCCAGCGGCTCGACAAGGCCCTGCATCAGCTGCGCAAGGTCGCCCCGCGCAGGCTGCGCAGAGCCGCGATGAACAGCGCCGCCCGCTGGATCATCGAGCGCCAGGAGAACGACGGCTGCTGGGGCGGCATCCAGCCGCCGGCGGTGTACTCGATCATCGCGCTGCGGCTGCTCGGCTACGACCTCGAACACCCGGTGATGCGCGAGGGATTGGCGTCGCTGGACCGCTTCGCCGTCTGGCGCGAGGACGGGGCCCGGATGATCGAGGCCTGTCAGTCGCCGGTCTGGGACACCTGTCTCGCGACCATCGCGCTGGTGGACGCGGGCGTCCCCGCCGACCACCCGCAACTCGTCAAGGCCGCCGACTGGATGCTGGGTGAGGAGATCGTCCGGCCCGGCGACTGGGCGGTCAAGCGGCCCCAACTGCCGCCGGGTGGCTGGGCGTTCGAGTTTCACAACGACAACTACCCCGACATCGACGACACCGCCGAGGTGGTCCTCGCGCTGCGCCGGGTCAGACACCACGACCCGGAGCGGGTGGAGAAGGCCATCGGACGCGGGGTGCGCTGGAACCTCGGGATGCAGTCGAGGAACGGGGCCTGGGGCGCCTTCGACGTCGACAACACCAGCCCCTTCCCCAACCGGCTGCCCTTCTGCGACTTCGGCGAGGTCATCGACCCGCCGTCGGCGGACGTCACCGCGCACGTCGTCGAGATGCTCGCGGTCGAGGGCCTCGCCCATGACCCGCGCACCCGGCGCGGCATCCAGTGGCTGCTCGCCGAGCAGGAGCCCGACGGCTCGTGGTTCGGGCGCTGGGGCGTGAACTACGTCTACGGCACCGGGTCGGTCGTGCCCGCCCTCGTGGCCGCCGGTATGCCGGGCTCGCACCCGGCGATCCGCCACGCCGTGACCTGGCTGGAGTCCGTCCAGAACGACGACGGCGGCTGGGGCGAGGACCTGCGTTCCTACCAGCACGTCAAGGAGTGGAGCGGCA
Organism: Streptomyces sp. NPDC056479; assembly: GCF_042795335.1. Lineage (NCBI taxonomy): Bacteria > Bacillati > Actinomycetota > Actinomycetes > Kitasatosporales > Streptomycetaceae > Streptomyces > Streptomyces sp. NPDC056479. Next base: position 270,612 of record NZ_JBHTRZ010000001.1, read on the forward strand.
AGGGCGCCTCCACCGCCTCGCAGACCGCGTGGGCGCTGATGGCGCTGCTCGCGGCGGGGGAGAAGGACTCCAAGGCCGTCGAGCGCGGCATCGAGTGGCTCGCGACCACCCAGCGGGAGGACGGCTCCTGGGACGAGCCGTACTTCACCGGCACCGGGTTCCCCTGGGACTTCTCCATCAACTACCACCTCTACCGGCAGGTCTTCCCGCTCACCGCGCTCGGTCGGTACGTACACGGGGAGCCCTTCGCGGAGAAGCCCAGCGCGTCTCTCACCGAGGCCAAGGGGAGCTGATGAGCCCACAGCCCGCCCCGGCCCCGCTGCTGATCGCCTGCGCGCTCGGCATCGAGCAGTTCGCCCTGCGCACGAGCGAGCGCGGCGGGGCGGGCGGGCCGGTCACCGTGCTCCGTACGGGCATGGGGCCGAAGGCCGCCGAGCGCTCCGTCACCCGGGTCCTGGCCGACCCCGCCCTCAGCGGGGCCGCCGTACTCGCCACCGGCTTCTGCGCCGGGCTCGCCCCCGGTATGCACCCCGGCGATCTGGTCGTCGCCGAGGAGACCCGGGATCCGGCGGGAACCGTTCCGTGCGTCGGGACCGACCTACTCGTCAAAGAACTCACGCGGACCATCCCGGGCCGCACCGTCCACACCGGACCGCTCACCGGATCCGATCATGTCGTCCGAGGTCAGGAACGGTCCGATCTGCTCACGACCGGCGCAATCGCGGTCGACATGGAGTCCGCGGTCACGCTCCTGAGCGCCGTACGCACGGGCGAGCGCCCGGTTGCGGCCGTCCGGGTGGTCGTGGACGCTCCAGAGCATGAACTCGTCCGGATCGGCACGTTGCGCGGTGGAATATCGGCTTTCCGCGTCCTTCGTTCCGTTCTACCCGCATTCTATGAATGGCACCGTTCCTTGCTGCTCCCCAGGAGGTGAGCCAGATGGCCATGCCGCTGCGTCAGTCCATCAAGGTCGCTACTTACTTGGCCGAACAGAAGCTCCGCAGGCGGGACAAGTTTCCGCTGATCGTCGAGCTGGAACCGCTCTTCGCCTGCAACCTCAAGTGCGAGGGCTGCGGCAAGATCCAGCACCCTGCCGGAGTCCTCAAGCAGCGCATGCCGGTGGCCCAGGCCGTGGGAGCGGTGCTCGAATCCGGTGCGCCGATGGTGTCCATCGCCGGCGGTGAGCCGCTGATGCATCCGCAGATCGACGAGATCGTGCGGCAGCTGGTGGCCAAGCGGAAGTACGTCTTCCTGTGCACCAACGCCCTGCTGATGCGCAAGAAGATGGACAAGTTCAAGCCCTCGCCCTACTTCGCCTTCGCCGTGCACATCGACGGCCTGCGCGAGCGCCACGACGAGTCCGTGGCCAAGGAGGGCGTGTTCGACGAGGCGGTCGAGGCGATCAAGGAGGCCCAGCGGCGCGGCTTCCGGGTCACCACCAACTCGACCTTCTTCAACACCGACACCCCGCAGACCATCATCGAGGTGCTCAACTTCCTCAACGACGACCTCAAGGTCGACGAGATGATGATCTCGCCCGCCTACGCCTACGAGAAGGCCCCCGACCAGGAGCACTTCCTCGGCGTCGAGCAGACCCGCGAGCTGTTCAAGAAGGCCTTCGCGGGCGGCAACCGCCGCAGGTGGCGGCTGAACCACTCGCCGCTGTTCCTCGACTTCCTCGAGGGCAAGGTCGACTTCCCGTGCACCGCGTGGGCGATCCCGAACTACTCGCTGTTCGGCTGGCAGCGCCCCTGCTACCTGATGAGCGACGGCTACGTCCCGACGTACCGGGAACTCATCGAAGAGACCGACTGGGACAAGTACGGCCGCGGCAAGGACCCGCGCTGCGCCAACTGCATGGCGCACTGCGGCTACGAGCCGACCGCCGTCCTCGCCACCATGGGCTCACTGAAGGAGTCACTGCGCGCCATGCGTGAGACGGTCTCCGGAAACCGGGAGTGAGACCATGACCGCCATCTCCTTGGGCGTCCCCGAGGTACCGGTCCGGCCGGTCGCCGAGCGGCGTGTGTCGCGGCAGATCCAGGTCGGTCCGGTGGCGGTCGGGGGCGGTGCCCCGGTGTCGGTGCAGTCGATGACGACGACCCGTACGTCCGACATCGGTGCCACCCTGCAGCAGATCGCCGAGCTGACGGCGTCCGGCTGCCAGATCGTGCGCGTGGCCTGTCCGACACAGGACGACGCGGACGCGCTCGCCACGATCGCCCGTAAGTCCCAGATCCCGGTGATCGCGGACATCCACTTCCAGCCCAAGTACGTGTTCGCGGCGATCGAGGCCGGCTGTGCGGCCGTACGCGTCAATCCCGGCAACATCAAACAGTTCGACGACAAGGTCAAGGAGATCGCGCGGGCCGCCAAGGACCACGGCACGCCGATCCGGATCGGCGTCAACGCCGGGTCGCTCGACAAGCGGCTGCTGCAGAAGTACGGCAAAGCGACACCGGAGGCGCTCGTCGAGAGCGCGCTGTGGGAGGCGTCGCTGTTCGAGGAGCACGACTTCCGGGACATCAAGATCTCGGTGAAGCACAACGACCCGGTCGTGATGATCGAGGCGTACAGCCAGCTCGCGGCGCAGTGCGACTACCCGCTGCACCTCGGGGTGACCGAGGCCGGACCCGCCTTCCAGGGCACGATCAAGTCAGCCGTCGCCTTCGGCGCGCTGCTGTCACGGGGCATCGGCGACACGATCCGGGTGTCCCTGAGCGCCCCGCCCGCCGAGGAGGTCAAGGTCGGCATCCAGATCCTGGAGTCCCTGAACCTTCGGCAGCGGCGCCTGGAGATCGTCTCCTGCCCGTCGTGCGGGCGGGCACAGGTCGACGTGTACAAGCTCGCCGACGAGGTCACGGCCGGCCTGGAGGGCATGGAAGTGCCGCTGCGGGTGGCCGTCATGGGCTGTGTCGTCAACGGCCCCGGCGAGGCGCGGGAGGCCGACCTCGGGGTCGCCTCCGGCAACGGCAAGGGACAGATCTTCGTCAAGGGCGAGGTCATCAAGACCGTGCCCGAGTCCAGGATCGTCGAGACCCTGATCGAAGAGGCGATGAAGATCGCCGAGCAGATGGAGCAGGACGGGGCCGCATCGGGCGCCCCCACCGTCACGGGGAAACCGGCAGTGACTGTGAGTTGAAGCAAGGCACGGACCGAGAGGGGGCCCGAGCGTGACGATTCTGGAGAGCATCCGGGGACCGCGCGACCTGAAGGCGCTGTCCGAGGCGGAACTCGGTGAACTGTCCGACGAGATCAGGGAGTTCCTGGTGCACGCGGTCGCCAGGACCGGCGGCCATCTCGGGCCCAATCTGGGGGTGGTGGAACTGTCCATCGCGCTCCACCGGGTCTTCGAGTCACCGGTCGACCGCATCGTCTGGGACACCGGTCACCAGAGCTATGTGCACAAGCTGCTGACGGGACGCCAGGACTTCTCCAAGCTGCGCGGCAAGGGCGGCCTGTCCGGCTATCCCTCGCGCGAGGAGTCCGAGCACGACATCGTCGAGAACAGCCACGCCTCCACCGCGCTCGGCTGGGCCGACGGGCTCGCCAAGGCCCGCCAGGTGCAGGGGGAGAAGGGGCACGTCGTCGCGGTGATCGGCGACGGGGCGCTGACCGGCGGCATGGCCTGGGAGGCGCTGAACAACATCGCGGCGGCCAAGGACCGGCCGCTGATCATTGTCGTCAACGACAACGAACGGTCGTACGCCCCGACCATCGGGGGCCTCGCCAACCACCTGGCCACGCTGCGCACGACGGACAGCTACGAGCGGGTCCTGGCCTGGGGCAAGGAGGTGCTGCAGCGCACGCCCGTCGTCGGCACCACCGTGTACGAGGCGCTGCACGGCGCGAAGAAGGGCTTCAAGGACGCCTTCGCACCGCAGGGGCTCTTCGAGGATCTGGGCCTGAAGTACGTCGGTCCGATCGATGGACACGACATCGGAGCCGTCGAGTCCGCGCTGCGCCGCGCCAAGCGCTTCCACGGGCCCGTGCTGATCCACTGCCTCACGGAGAAGGGACGTGGCTACGAACCCGCCCTCGCCCATGAGGAGGACCACTTCCACACCGTCGGTGTGATGGACCCGCTGACCTGCGAGCCGCTCGCGCCGTCGGGCGGGCCGTCCTGGACGTCGGTGTTCGGCGACGAGATCGTACGGATCGGGGAAGAGCGGGAGGACGTCGTGGCGATCACGGCGGCCATGCTGCACCCCGTCGGGCTCGGCAAGTTCGCGGAACGGTTCCCGGACCGGGTGTGGGACGTCGGGATCGCCGAGCAGCACGCGGCCGTGTCGGCGGCGGGGCTCGCTACGGGCGGACTGCATCCGGTCGTCGCCATCTACGCCACGTTCCTGAACCGGGCCTTCGACCAGCTGCTGATGGACGTCGCCCTGCACCGCTGCGGAGTGACGTTCGTGCTGGACCGGGCCGGCGTCACGGGCGCCGACGGCGCCTCCCACAACGGCATGTGGGACATGTCGATCCTCCAGGTCGTCCCCGGTCTCAGGATCGCCGCCCCGCGCGACGCCGACCAGCTGCGGGCGCAGCTGCGCGAGGCCGTGGCCTGCGACGACGCCCCGACGCTCGTGCGGTTCCCGAAGGAGTCGGTCGGCCCGTCGATCCCGGCGGTCGACCGGGTCGGCGGGCTGGACGTGCTGCACCGCTCCGCGCAGGAAGCCGACGTCCTTCTGGTCGCCGTCGGCGTGATGGCGCCCGTGTGCCTCCAGGCGGCCGAGCTGCTCGAGGCCCGCGGCATCACCTGCACGGTCGTCGACCCGCGCTGGGTCAAGCCCGTCGACCCCGCGCTCGCGCCGCTCGCCGCACAGCACCGCATGCTGGCCGTTGTCGAGGACAACAGCCGCTCCTCGGGGGTCGGCGCCGCCGTCTCGCTGGCCCTGTGCGACGCCGAGGTCGATGTGCCCGTGCGACGGTTCGGCATCCCGGAGCAGTTCCTCGCGCACGCCAAGCGGGGCGAGATGCTCGCCGACATCGGGCTCACGCCCGTGGAGGTCGCCGGACGGATCAGCGCCAGCCTGGCTCTCAAGGAGGCCGAGGACAGCCTGGCCGACGGCAGCCAGGTCGGTCGTACCGCTGTGCCAGTCAAGGAGAAGGCCGAATGACCACGGAGTTCGACCTCGGCCACCTCCTCGCCGAACGTGGAGCCGAGCGCTACGAGCTGCACGGGAAGTACCTGAACCACCAGCTCCCGCGCATGCTGCACACCATCGGCTTCGACAAGGTCTACGAGCGGGCCGAGGGCGCGTACTTCTGGGACGCGGACGGCGACGACTACCTGGACATGCTCGCCGGGTTCGGGGTGATGGGGCTGGGGCGCCACCACCCCGTCGTCCGCAAGGCGCTGCACGACGTCCTCGACGCCCAGCTCGCCGACCTCACCCGGTTCGACTGCCAGCCGCTGCCCGGGCTGCTGGCGGAGAAGCTGCTCGCGCACAGTCCGCACCTGGACCGGGTGTTCTTCGGCAACAGCGGGACGGAGGCGGTGGAGACCGCGCTGAAGTTCGCGCGGTTCGTCACCGGCAGGCCGCGGATCCTGTACTGCGACCACGCCTTCCACGGGCTGACCACCGGCTCCCTGTCCGTCAACGGCGAGTCCGGCTTCCGGGACGGATTCGCCCCGCTGCTGCCGGACACGGCCGTACCGCTCGGCGATCTCGACGCCCTGGCGCGGGAGCTGAAGAAGGGCGACGTCGCCGCTCTGATTCTCGAGCCGATCCAGGGCAAGGGCGTGCACGAGGCCCCGCCCGGCTATCTGCGGGCCGCCCAGGAGCTGCTGCACAGGCACAAGGCGCTGCTCATCGCCGACGAGGTGCAGACGGGCCTGGGCCGGACCGGCGACTTCTACGCCTACCAGCACGAGGACGGGGTCGAGCCGGACCTGGTGTGCGTGGCCAAGGCGCTTTCCGGCGGGTATGTGCCGGTGGGCGCCACCCTCGGCAAGGACTGGATCTTCAAGAAGGTCTACTCCTCCATGGACCGTGTGCTGGTCCACTCGGCGAGCTTCGGTTCCAACGCGCAGGCCATGGCGGCCGGGCTCGCGGTCCTGTCCGTGATGGAGAACGAGCAGATCGTCGCCAACGCGCGGGCCACCGGGGAGCAGCTGAGGTCGCGGCTCGCGGCGCTGACCGACAAGTACGAGCTGCTCGCCGACGTCCGGGGCCGCGGCCTGATGATCGGCATCGAGTTCGGCAGGCCCGACTCGCTGAAGCTGCGGAGCCGGTGGACCATGCTCCAGGCCGCGCGCAAGGGCCTGTTCGCGCAGATGGTCGTCGTACCTCTGCTGCGTCGGCACCGCATCCTCACCCAGGTCTCCGGCGACCACCTGGAGGTGATCAAGCTGATCCCGCCGCTGATCATCGGTGAGCGGGAGGTGGACCGGTTCGTCGACGCCTTCACGGATGTGATGGACGACGCGCACAGCGGTGGCGGGCTGATGTGGGACTTCGGCAAGACGCTGATCAAGCAGGCGGTCGCCAACCGGTGAGGACCGGGTAGCCGGCCTCGTGCCGGGTAGCGCGGTCTCACGCAGGGGGCCGGGCAGCCGGGCCCTCACGGGCTTTGCCTCTGAGGCAACAAATTTGCCGCAGAGGCAAGCCTGCGGCTGAATGGAGGGCATGAGCTCTCCCGAGACCGAGCCGGAGCCCGGGGCCGTGGCCGATGCGACGGGGCCGGCCGATGCCCTGCCCGTCGTCGCGCCCCAGCTCCGTGCGCTGCGCCGCCGCGCCTCCCTCACCCTGGAGGCCGCGGCCCGCGCCGCCGGGCTGTCGCCCGCCCACCTCTCCCGACTGGAGACCGGGCAGCGCCAGCCCTCACTGCCGATGCTGCTCGCGCTGGCACGTATCTACGGTACGACGGTCTCCGAGCTGCTCGGCGAGACGGTCGCCGACCGGGACGCCGTCGTGCGCGCCGGTGACATGGAACCGACCGCGGCCGGCGGGTGGATCTACTGGCAGGCGGGCTCACCCGGGCGGGGGATGCAGGCGCTGCGCGTCCATGTGCCGTATGGCTCACAGGGCGACATCGTGCGGGTGCACCCCGGCGAGGAGTGGCTCCACGTCCTGGAGGGGCGGCTGCGGCTGCGCCTCGGGGACAGCACGCACCAGCTCGCGCCCGGCGACAGCGCGCACTTCGACTCGCTCACCCCGCACCGCATCGCCGCCCAGGACCCGGGCGGGGTCGAGCTGCTGTTCGTGCACACCCTGCTACAGAGCCCCACGGCCACCCTGTGCCTGGGCCCCACCCCTGGAGAGACGCCATGAGTGACATGGAAGAGAAGTTCCCGCGCGCCCTTTGGGTGCGGCTCATCATCTACATCGCGGTGGGGCACGTGTTCGCGGCCTTCATCTACTTCCTGTTCGAGGCGGGCGGCGGAAGGTAGGCGCTCGGCGGCCGGGCGTCAGTCGAGCAGCCGCTCCCGCAGGCGCTCCCTGGTCTCCGGAGTGATCCGCAGACCCTGCTCCAGGTAGCCGTCGACGCCGCCCCACGTCTCCTCGATCGTCTCGAAGGCAGCCGTCAGATACTCGGCCCGCGCGTCGAACAACGGGCTGAGCAGCTCCATGACCTCGGGCGAATAGATCGAGTCACCGCTGCCGTTGCGCTTCACCTTGTAGCGGCGGTGCTTGGCGTTGGACTCCAGATAGTCGGCGACGATCGCCTCGCGCTCGACTCCGAGGGAGAGCAGCGTCACAGCGATGGACAGGCCGGCGCGGTCCTTGCCGGCCGCGCAGTGCATCAGGGCCGGGACACTCTCCTCGGCCAGCGCGTGCAGCACCTGGGAGTGCTCACTGGTGCGCTCCTTGATGATCGAGCGGTAGGAGACGATCATCCGGTTCGCGCCCTTGCCGTCCGCCAGGATCGCCCGCAGCTGGTCGAGATCGCCGTCTCGGACCATCTGCCAGAACTCCGCCCCGTCCGCCGGGTCGGACAACGGCAGGTTCAGATTGCGCACGCCCGTCAGCTCGACGTCGGGCCCTTCGAGCTTCTGGTCCGCTGCGTTGCGGAAGTCGAAGATCGTGTGCAGGCCCAGGGAGTCGAGGAAAGCGGCGTCCTGCGCGGTCGCGTGCGCGAGATGGCCGCTGCGGAACAGCACCCCGTGCCGCACCCTTCGTCCGTCCACTGTCGGCAGTCCACCCACGTCACGGAAATTGCGAACCCCGGCCAATTCAGGCTCGGTCGACGGGATCTGCTGCGTCACGGGGGCTCCTCCCGGTCGGCCCCGGCGGCGCGGCTCGGCGGTGTGGCCGACGGGGTGCGCTCTCGACGATACGACATGGCTTCCAGGGCCAATGAGTTATCCACAGGCGTTGCCTCAAGGCCCCTCGGCCCTTGATGATGTTGGTACTTGATCGCACCTGTTCGTCTCTGTGGGGGCTTGATGCTGGAGATCTCCGACAACGGTCGTACCTGGCTCCTCTCGGGGCCGACCAGCAGTTACGCCGTCCATCTGACCGAGGGTGACGAGCTGCTGCATCTCCACTGGGGGCCGCGGATCGCGCTCGCCGACGCCGAGGCCCTCGCCGTACGTCCGCTGCCTGAGTACTGGCCCTTCGAGTCCCCGCTCGACGGGCGCGAGGAGTACCCGGTCGAGGGCGGCCCCCGCTTCGTACGCCCCGCGCTGTCCGTGCGCGGCGACGGGCGGCGCGGCACCGAGTGGGTTTTCGTGCGGTACGAGACCGAGGGTGACGAGCTGCGGTTGCGCTTTCGTGACGGCGGGCTGAACGTCACCCTGCACCACCGGATGCGCGGGGACGTCGTGGAACGCTGGGTGAGCCTGGACAACGAGGGGCCGGCTGTGGAGCTGCTGCGCGCCGACTCGGCCACCTGGACGCTGCCCGACCGGGAGGACTGGCGGCTGTCCCAGCTGCACGGCCGCTGGGGCGCCGAATCCCGGCTGGCGCAGGCCCCGCTCACCTATGGCGAGAAGGTCATCGGCAGCCGCCGCGGGCACACCGGGCATCAGCACCTGCCGTGGGTCGCGCTGGACACGGACGCCACGGAGGAGCGCGGCGAGGTCTACGGCTGTGCTCTTGGCTGGTCAGGGTCCTGGCGCATCGCCGTGGCCCAACTTCCGGACGCGCGCGTGCAGATCACCGGCGGCGCCGGGCACGACGACTCGGGCCTGCTGCGGCTGGCGGCGGGGGAGTCCTTCACGACGCCCGTCTTCGCCGGCCTGTGGAGCGACGGCGGCTTCGGCGGGGCCAGCCGCGCCTGGCACGCGTACCAGCGCGCGTATGTGATCCCCGACGCCGACCAGGACCGGCCGGTGCTGTTCAACTCCTGGGAGGCGACCGAGTTCGACATCTCCGAGGAACAGCAGAGCCTCCTCGCGCGGCGGGCCGCGGCCATCGGCGTCGAGCTGTTCGTGGTGGACGACGGCTGGTTCGGCACGCGCACCAGCGACCGCGCCGGGCTCGGCGACTGGACGCCCAACCCCGACCGCTTCCCGTCCGGCCTCGAGCCGCTCGCCGAGTACGTGCACGCGCTCGGCATGCAGTTCGGCATCTGGGTCGAGCCGGAAATGGTCAATCCGGACAGCGAGCTGTATCGCGCCCATCCTGAATGGGTGCAGCACCAAACGGGACGAAAGCGTACGGAATTCCGCAATCAGCTCGTACTGAACCTCGCCCGTGACGATGTCCAGAACTACCTCTGGGAACAGCTCGACGGGCTCCTCTCCAGTGCCCCGATCGACTACGTGAAGTGGGACTTCAACCGCTGCTTCTCCGACGCCGGCTGGCCCGGTGAGCCGTATCCGCAGCGCCTGTGGGTCGACCATGTGCGTGCCCTGTACGGTCTGCTGGACCGGCTGCGCGCCGCTCACCCCGGCGTCGCCTTCGAGTCCTGCTCGGGCGGCGGCGGACGGATCGACCTCGGCGTGCTCGGCCGCACCGACCAGGTGTGGACCTCGGACAACACCGACCCTCTGGACCGTCTCGCCATCCAGCACGGCTTCAGCCAGATCCACCCGGCCCGGGTCATGGCGGCCTGGGTCACGGACAGCCCTACCACCATGCTCAATCACCGTGCCAGCTCACTGCGCTTCCGCTTCGTCAGTGCCATGGCGGGAGTGCTCGGGGTCGGCGGCGACCTGGAGCGGTGGACCGAGGAGGAGCTCGCCGAGGCCCGGGAGTGGGTGACGCTCTACAAGGAGATCCGTCCCCTGGTGCAGCGCGGTGACCTCTACCGGCTGCGCCCCCCGCGCGGAGGGCTGAGCGCGGTGCAGTACGTGCTCGGGGACGAGACCGTCGTCCTCGCCTGGCTCCAGGCTCAGAGCTTCGGTGAGCCCCTGCCGGCCCTGCGGCTGCGCGGCCTCGACCCGACAAGTGCGTATGAATGCCTTGAAACGGGCGAAATTCACCGAGGTGCCGTACTGGTACATCACGGGCTTAACGCCCGCCTGTGTGGCGATCTGGATGCGACGGTTATTCGCCTCCGTCGCATCTAGGTGTTCTGTCCGAATTGTTGCCTTCATTCCAACTCGCTCTGGAATGAAGGAAGGTGGAGCAGTGTCACGTGAGGAGCGTCATATTCGTGACCGTGCGTCGCCCGTCATGTCCACGTAATTCACATGCTTTTCAAGGGGCTTTGAGTCGAACGGGATCCCGAAAATTCACTCAGGGTGACCGGTAATTCCCACAAGGGATCAACAGGAACGCATTCGGACGGAACCCCTCACTTGTTCCCATGCGTCTTCCTCGCTTACGTTCGCCACCAATCCGGACGGACGCCTAATCCTGCCGCCGACCGGATCCCGCGCTAACTCACCCGTCCACGGCAGGAGCGGGGGACCCACAGGTACAACCGCCTGTTCCGGTCTCCGGAACGGCTTGGGGTCAAGTCGCGTCCCGATGCGACCGGGCATCTCCAGCCCGCACCCGACAGCTCACCTCGCAGGCGCCGGAGAGGAATTCGCCATGCCCGCGAAGGGTAAGCATCGCCGCCCGAAGTCCCTGCGCTTCACCCGCTCCATAGCCGTCGCCGGAACCGGCGGCGCCGCTCTCGCTCTCCCGCTCATGGGGGCCACCGGCGCCCACGCCGCTCCCTCGCAGTCCGTTTCGGAAAAGGCCGTTCAGTCCCTTCCGGTCGCCGGGCAGAAGGCGGAGAAGAAGGTCGCCGAGAAGAAGGCCGGCGTGCGGACCTATTCGGTGAAGGTGGGCGATTACCTTTCTAAGATCGCCAACGAGGAGAATGTCAGCGGCGGCTGGAAGCGGCTCTACGCCGACAACCGCGCGGCCGTCGGTGACGACCCGTCGCTGATCCACCCCGGTCTGAAGCTCACGATCGGCGGCAAGAAGGCCGCGACGAGCACCCCCAAGTCCTCGTCCTCCGCCCCGTCTTCCTCCACGAAGCCGTCCTCGAAGTCCTCGCCCAAGTCGTCCTCGAACGACGCGAGCGCCTCGAAGTCCGCCGCGAAGGCGACCACGGCCGCCGAGACCACGAGCACCGCCAACGGCTTCTCCGCCCCGCTCTCCGGCGCCTCCCTCGGCACCGGCTACAAGGTGGCGGGCAGCATGTGGTCCAGCGGTTACCACACCGGTGTCGACTTCGCCGCCGCGACCGGCACCCCGCTCAAGGCGGTCGGCGCGGGCACCGTCGTCTCCGCCGGCTGGGGTGGCGCGTACGGCAACCAGGTCGTCATCCAGCTCGCGGACGGCTACTACGCGCAGTACGCCCACCTGTCCTCGCTCGGCGTCTCGGCCGGCCAGACCGTGACCGCGGGCCAGCAGATCGGCCTCTCCGGCGCGACCGGCAACGTGACCGGCCCGCACCTGCACTTCGAGATCCGCACCACCCCGGACTACGGCTCGGACGTGGACCCGGTCGCCTACCTCGGCTCCAAGGGCGTCGCCATCGGCTGACGGCCGCCCGCGCGAAAGCCACCTGCCTGACACGCAACCGAAGGCCGGACCTCGATCCCCGGGTCCGGCCTTCGGTGTGTCCACGATATGTGCCCATGATCCGGTGGCTGTGCCCGGAGTTCAATGGCGGTAATCGCGCTCTCAACACCCCTACTCAGAGGGTTATTCCAGGTTTGGCCAACACTTGGGGAGTGGCTTATCTCACCGCACGTCAATCCCTTCCTACGGTCGCGTAGGTCACATTCGAAGGTGAATCATGTCCCGATGTGGCAGACGATTCGAAGAGTGACAGCAGATCAGTGATCGGGTCGTACGTCGCGGTGGGGGACAGCTTCACCGAGGGCGTCGGCGACCCCGGCCCCGGCGGGGCGTTCGTCGGCTGGGCGGACCGGTTCGCGGTCCTGCTCGCGGACCGGCGCCCCGAGGGCGACTTCGATTACACCAACCTCGCCGTGCGCGGCAAACTGCTCGACCAGATCGTCGAGGACCAGCTTCCCCAGGCCGTAGAACTGGCCCCGGACCTGGTCTCGTTCTGCGCGGGCGGCAACGACATCATCCGGCCCGGCACCGACCCCGACGAGGTGGCCGAGCGTTTCGAGCGGGCGATCGCCCGGCTCACCTCCGCCGTCGGCACCGTCATGGTGACGACCGGCTTCGACACCCGTGGCGTGCCCGTGCTGAAGCATCTGCGCGGCAAGATCGCCACGTACAACGGTCATGTGCGGGCCATCGCCGACCGGTACGGCTGTCCGGTGCTCGACCTGTGGTCCCTGAAGACGGTTCAGGACCGCCGGGCCTGGGACGGCGACCGGCTCCACCTGTCCCCCGAGGGCCACACACGCGTGGCGCTTCGCGCGGGTCAGGTCCTCGGCCTGGAGATCCCCGCCGACCCGGACCAGCCCTGGCCGCCGCTCCCGCCCCGCGGCACCCTCGAGGTTCGCCGGGACGACGTCCACTGGGCGCGCGAGTACCTGGTGCCGTGGATCGGGCGGCGGCTGCGCGGCGAGTCGTCGGGGGACCATGTGACGGCCAAGGGCGCCATGTCCCCGGACGACATCAAGATGCGTATCCAGTCGGTGGCTTGAGAGCGGTTCCCGAGCCACAGGTGCCTGCGGGCCGTGCCGATCACTGATCGGTACGGCCCGCAGGCATGTCTGCCGGAACGAACTCGGCGCCCGCGCTCCTCACCGTCTGGACGCCGTCAACGCCGCCCGTTCCAGCCCCAGTTCCCGCGCCAGCGCCTCATCCACCCACTCCAGGGCACGCGCGCGTGAGACGGCGCCCGGGTACGACGTCAGCTGTACGGCCAGTCCGTCGAGCAGGGCGGTGAGACGCAGGGCCGCGCCGGTGGGGTCCGGGCACCCGAACTCGTCCGCGGCCACACCCTCGGCGATGACCTCGGTGATGGCCGCCTTCCACTGCCGGTCCAGGTCCCGGGTGACCTCCTGGAGCGCGGGCTCGCGCAGCGCCACCGCCCAGCCCTCGATCCACAGTCGCCAGCCCTTGGCCTGGCCGGTGGGCGCGTACCAGCGCACGGCGGCCCGCAGTCGTCGTAGCGCCGTGGTGCGGCGGCCGAGCAGCCGGCGCAGATGGGCCAGGTCGTCTTCTGCCGCATGGGTGAACGCGGCCGCGACCAGCTTCTCCTTCGTGGCGAAGTGATAGAGCACCAGCGCGTTGCTCACACCGAGCGCCGAGGCCACGTCGGCGATCCTGACCGCCGCCACGCCCCGCGCCTCTATCTGCTCCACGGCGGCGCGCAGCAGTTCCTCCCGCCGCTCCGCCACGCTCAACCGCACTCTTGCCACGCCGTCACCCTAAAGCCTCGTCACGAGCCGCTCTTCGGCCGCAGTCGGGCGAGGCCCTGCGCGGCCACCGTCATCGGTGCCAGCCGAACCGCTCGGTGATCTCCGGCAGCCGGTCCGCGGCGATGGCGTGGGCGGCGGTACGGGGGGCCGTCCCGTCGGCCTCGGCGCGGGCCAGGGTCAGCTCGGTCAGCGCCCGCATCGAGCGTCTGGTGTGGGCGAACGCCTCGTCCGCGTCCGGACCGATGTCCCCGAACAGCGTCCACCACCACCAGGCGTTCGTGGCCGAGTTGACCACCACGTCCGGCAGCACGGTGACGCCGCGTGCGGCCAGCAGCTCCTCCGCGTCGGGCCGTACGGGCATGTTGGCCGCCTCGGCGATCCAGCGGGCGGTGACCCGTCCCTGGTTCGAGGCGTCGATCGCGTACGAGACGGCCGCCGGAACCAGCACCTCCGCCTCGGCCGACAACCAGGCGTCGCCCGGCAGTTCCCGGTCACCGCGGCGCAGCGCGGCGCGGTCGATCGTGCCGTAGGCGTCGCGTGCCGCCAGCAGGGACTCGACGTCGAGACCCGCCGGGTTGGCGATCGTGCCCTTGACGTCGGCGACGGCCACGACCGTGAGCCCCGCGCGCGTGAGGAAGCGCGCGGTGGCTCCGCCCATGGTCCCCAGCCCCTGGAGCGCGACGCGGGTCCGCCAGTAGGGCACACCGGCCCGGTCCAGCGCCGTCAGCACCGATTCCGCGACCCCGCAGCCGCCGACCAGCTCGTCGAGCCCGATGCCGTCGACCTCGACCGCGAACGCCTCCGCGAGCCGTCGCCGGGCGCCCGCTTCGTCGTCGAGCAGCGGGTACACGGCCTGGACCGACGACACGAGCCCCGCCTCGACCGCCGCGCGGTCGACCACGTCCTGGGTGAGACCGAGGTCCTCGCCCGTGGTCCAGAAGTTCTCGATGTACGGCCGCATGCTGCGCAGGTAGCGCACGAGGAGCCCGTACGCCTCCGGATCCCGGGGGTCGCAGTCGATGCCCCCCTTGGCACCGCCCAGGGGGACGTACCGCGCCTCGGCGTCGTAGTGCAGCGCTTCCTTCATGCTCATGCCGCGGGCGAGCCCGGTGACTTCGTCCAACGTGCAGCCCGGCCGCATGCGCAGCCCGCCGCTGGCCACGCCGCGCACCAGCCGGTCGACGACCAGGAAGCCCTGGCGGCCGGTGATGTGGTCGGTCCAGGTGAGCGACAGCAAGGGCGTGGTCATGGGGTCTCCGTGGTCGGGGGCAGCCCTCCTCGGGATCGAGGGGCCTCGCGCTGCTACTGAACGATGAGTCAGTATCGGAGCGGGGCGGGGACATGTCAACGTGGTGAAGGGTCTTGGGCGTCGGGATGACTCGCGGGAGACGCCGGAGCCCGGCCGGACGTGGCGCACCCGGGCATATCCGGGGTGCATCCGGGGTTGTCGGAGGTGCCGACCATAATGGAAGGCCTCACCGAATCCACCTGGAGGTAGCGTGGCCGGTTTCCGTTTCCCGAGCTCCGGGCTGCGCGCCCTGCGGCCCGAGGCCTTCGGCGTGGATCCGAGCGGTGAGCGCATGGCGCGCATCCGTAGATCCCCGCACTTCCGGAACGGCGTTTTCCAGAACCCCGGAGGTACCGCACGGACCAGGCCGTCCGGGTCGATGCTGGAGTTCGGCAAGCTCTACTTCGACAAGGAAGCCCGGCCGCGAAGGGCCCCGACGGGGACCGTGCCGGTGCATCCCACCACCTACGCCGACCTTTCCAAGCCGCCCGCCACGGGACTGCGTCTGACCTGGATGGGGCACTCCAGCGTCCTCGCGGAGATCGACGGGCATCGCGTGCTCTTCGATCCCGTGTGGGGCGAGCGCTGCTCCCCGTTCCCCTTCGCCGGACCCAAGCGGCTGCATCCGGTACCGCTCTCGCTCGCCGCCCTCGGACCGGTCGACGTCGTCGTCATCTCGCACGACCACTACGACCACCTCGACCTGCCCACCATCAAGGCGCTGGCCGACACCGACACACTCTTCGCCGTACCGCTCGGCGTCGGCGGCCACCTCGAGCACTGGGGCGTGTCCGCCGACCGGCTGCGCGAGTTGGACTGGCACGAGACGACCAAGGTCGGCGGACTCACCCTGACCGCCACCCCGGCCCGCCACTTCTGCGGCCGCGGACTGCGCAACACCCAGCACACTCTCTGGGCGTCCTGGGTCGTCGCCTCCGACGAGCACCGGATCTACCACAGCGGGGACACCGGCTACTTCGACGGCTTCAAGGACATCGGCGCCGACCACGGCCCGTTCGACGCCACGATGGTCCAGGTCGGCGCCTACTCGGACTTCTGGCCCGACATCCATATGACGCCGGACGAGGGCGTGCGGGCCCACCTCGACCTTCAGGGCGGTGATCCCACCGCGGGCGTCATGCTGCCGATCCACTGGGGGACCTTCAACCTGGCTCCCCATCCGTGGGCGGAGCCGGGGGAGTGGATGATGCGGGCCACGCACAAGGCCGGGGTCACCCTGGCGGCCCCGCGCTGCGGTGAGCCCTTCGAGCCGGCCTCGGTTTCGACCGTGACGCCCTGGTGGCGTGAGGTGGCCGAGGCGCCCGCGGAGGGGTGGCCGGCCTGGCCGCCGGTCGCATCGGAGGCGGGCGACACGGCGATCGCCTAGATCGGCTTGGGGATACGTCGGCAGGTCCCGCCCGCGGGTCTCTCTCGGCGTCCTTTCGCGTCCTTATCCTTGCGGGCGGCTGCCGTGGAGGGGCCTACGGTCGTGCGAGGACTCACCGCATGCGCCCCACACGGCGATTCGCGCGGGGCGCAGGTGAGTGCGGTGCGGCGCCCGGGGGCAGTGTGCGCCGTTACGGGTGGTGACGCTCTGGGGTCCGCGTAGCGGGTGAGTGGAGTGCTGAAACGTCCCGGCGTGGGCGGCGACCGGCATGGAAGAGACGCGTCCTTGAGGGGCGGGGCATGAAAAGTGCCCCGCCCCTCCACTTTTCTCCGTGACCACTTCTGACCAGGTCCGATCGTTCGATTGCTCCTTGTGGGCGAACGGTGGAGTGGGTTATCGGTCTGTCGTACGAAGCCTCATACCAGAGCGGGACGCTGCCTGCGGGAGTTTGTCAACTGCCCACCGCACTTGATGCGGAGGCGACTACCGTGAGTGTCCGTTGGGCGACGCGGAGCCGAATTTCGTCGGCTCAGTCGACCGACATTTGCGATGGCGCATGCCTCGGGCCGCGCAGACCGCGCGCACCCCCAGGCCCCCGACCGACGGACCAGTACGAGGACCCCGATGTCTCAAACACGCGCCCCGGCCGCACGCGCTGACCGCCGTGAGGGCGGGCGGCACGGGCGCCCGGCCGCCCGCACCGCACCCGCGCTGCCCGAGACCCATATACGGCCCCAACTGCTGCGGCTGGCGGTACTGCCGCCCGTCGCGGTGACCCTCAGCGCCTGCGCGGCCGTGCTGTTCGTCGTGCGCTCCACCGGGGCACGGCCCAGCCTCACCCTGTGGGCAGTGCTCGCCGGCGCGGTCTCGGTCACCCTGGCGGGCATCCTGATCGCCGCCGTGGCCGCCAACCGCGCCGCCCGGTCCGTGAGCGACCGCATCCGCGCACTGCGCCGCAGCAGCGCGCGCAGCGAGGCCGATCTGCGAGCCCTCGTGGAGACGCTGCGGCGCGGCGAAGGGCCGCCGAAGCGCAAACCGCGCAGTGGTCCGCCCGAGGGCGCCGACGACTTCGAACTCCTCGCCGCCGACCTGGCCCGCGCCCACGACGGCGCCGTCACCGCCGTCGTCCAGGCCGCCCAGCTCTCCAGCCAGGCGGGCAGCGAGCAGAAGCTCGAAGTCTTCGTCAACCTCGCCCGGCGCCTGCAGTCGCTCGTGCACCGCGAGATCTCCATCCTCGACGAGCTGGAGAACGAGATCGAGGACCCCGACCTGCTCAAGGGGCTCTTCCACGTCGACCACCTCGCCACCCGCATCCGCCGCCACGCGGAGAACCTCGCCGTGCTCGGCGGCGCCGTCTCCCGCCGGCAGTGGAGCAACCCGGTGTCCATGACCGAGGTGCTGCGCTCGGCCATCGCCGAGGTCGAGCAGTACTCGCGGGTCAAGCTCGTACCGCCCATCGACGGCACCCTGCGCGGGCACGCCGTCGCCGACGTCATCCATCTGCTGGCCGAACTGGTCGAGAACGCCACGGTGTTCTCCGCCCCGCACACCCAGGTGCTGCTGCGGGCCAACCTCGTGACCTCGGGGCTCGCCGTCGAGGTCGAGGACCGCGGGCTCGGCATGCCGGTCGGTGAACAGAACCGTATGAACGCCCTGCTCACCGACCCCGACCAGGTCAACGTCGCCAGCCTGCTGGCGGACGGGCGCATCGGCCTGTTCGTCGTCTCGCAGCTCGCGAAGCGGCACGGCATCCATGTCCGCCTCCAGACCAACATCTACGGCGGTGTCCAGGCCGTACTCGTCGTGCCGCAGGGCTTGTTGGGGACGGAACCGGGGGCGCGCGTGAGTGCGACGCGGGGGCAGGAGCCGCAGGGGGTGGCGGGTACGGATGTGCCGCCGCTGTCTGCTGCGCAGGCCCCGTCGCAGGCGCGTACGCAGCAGGCGCAGGTGCGTTCGCAGCAGGCGCCGGTGCCGCCTCAGCAGCGTCGGCAGTCCGCCGGGGCGGCCACGGGGTCATCGCCTGCGGCTTCTCCCGGGATGGAGAGCGGCGGGCAGCTGGGCGGGACGGAGACGCCGCAGGCGCAGGGTTCGCACGGGTCACATGGGTCGCAGGGTGCGTCGCTTCGGCAGCAGCCGCAGGCCGAGGGGAGGGGCTCGGGTCCGAGTGCGAACGGCAGCGGGCCGGCGCCGCTGCCCATGCGCGGCGCCCGGGAGGAACGGGCCAACCCGTCGGAGGCCGTGCCCGGCATCAGGCCCGACGAACGCCGGCTCGTCGCGGAGAACTCCGGCACACCGCCGACCCCACGCGTCAGCACCGTCCGCGGCACCATGGGCAAGCCCACACTTCCGCGCCGCCGGGCCCAGGAGCACATCGCGCCCCAGCTCAGGGGAGGCCCCGCTCCACGCCAGGAGCCCGAGTCTCTCGCCGGGCATGACCCGGGGTTGATGGCTGCCTTCCAGCGGGGGATCGGGTTGGCGGAGACACAGCAGCACATGGAGTCGGTGGGCGGGGATGCCGAGTTCGTGGGTGGCGGGTCTGTGGAGGCTGGGCCACTGGGTGCCGGGGACGTTGGTGCCGGGCACATGGAGGTCGGGCACATGGGGGCTGGGTACTCGGGCGCCGAGCACATGGGTAGCGAGCACATGGGTGGCGGATCCACGGAGTTGGGGCTCGGGGAGTCCGGACGGGTGGAGTCGCGTCATGTGGGCGGCCAGCACATGGCTGGTGGACAGATGGATTCGGGTCACGTCGGCGACGTGGGCGACGGACACATGGGTCCCGGTCACATGGGCGCGGGCCACATGGACGCCGTGCACACGGCTTCGGGGCGCACGCTCCTGGGCCACACAGCGTCTGGCCACACAGCTCTCGGCCACATGGCGTCTGGCTTTGCGAGCTCCGGTCACACAAACGTGGACCACACGAACGCGGGGCACGCGAACACCGGGCACATGAGCGCGGGTCACATGGACTCGGCACACACCGCTACCGCCCACGGGACCACACCGGCGTACACGCCCTCACCACGCACGGCCTCTGACCCCACGTCGTCCCTCCCGGAGCCGACCCGCCCGAACCCCACGCCGCCCCCACCCACCCGTCTGGAGTCCGTCCGCCCGGCGCCAAGTCGCTTTGAGCCGACCGGCCTCGACACGGGCCGCACGCAGAGCCCACATCTGCGCCCGACGTCCCTGGATGCACTCCACATGGACGCGACCCCTACGACCACCCGGCCCCCCATGGGTGCATCACCCATGGACCCGGCCCACGCAACCGAGCCACACCCCGGGCCCGTGCCCGGCACCGACCACACCACCTGGCCCGACGGGAGCGCACCAGCCGGATGACCACGACCATGACCAGCTCGAAGTCCGCCTGGGAGTCCACCCCCAACCCCAGCGCTCCCGCAGACATTCGTACCTCAAGGAGTCGATCCATCATGGCGAGCGAAGCGCCGACCGCCCATGTCTCCGATCTCGACTGGCTGATGAGCGGCCTTGTGCAGCGCGTGCCGCACACAAGCAGCGCGGTCCTGCTGTCCTGCGACGGGCTCGTGAAGTCGGTACACGGCCTCGACCCGGACAGCGCCGACCACATGGCCGCCCTGGCCTCCGGCCTCTACTCACTCGGCCGCAGCGCAGGCGTCCGCTTCGGCGACGGCGGGGACGTGCGTCAGGTCGTCGTCGAGCTGGACTCGACTCTGCTCTTCGTGACCACGGCCGGCTCCGGCACATGTCTCGCCGTGCTGGCCGGACGTGAGGCGGACGCCGCCGTGCTGGGCTACGAGATGGCCATGCTCGTCAAGAGTGTCCGCCCCTACCTGGTCACCGCTCCCCGGCAGCACTCCGTCGAACCCCCTGCGATGAGGCCTTGAACATGACGGCGGCCGGCGACGGGCCCTGGCTCGACGACGCGGCCGGACGGCTGGTGCGCCCTTTCACGGTCAGCAACGGCCGTACCCGGCCCACCGTCGCGCTCGATCTCATGTCGCAGGTGATGGCCACCGGGGCGACCCCCCTCGGCTACCTCGGCCCCGAGCACGAGCAGGCACTCGACCTGTGCCGCGCCCCCGTTTCGATCGCCGAGGTCGCCGCCCACCTGAAGCTGCCGGCGGCGGTCACCAAGGTGCTGCTGGCGGACCTCGTCGACTGCGGGGCGCTCACCACCAAGCCCCCCGAGTTCCACCACAACCCGACAGACCGGGCTCTTCTGGAGGCAGTGCTCGATGGACTACGACGACAGCTCTGACCCCTTCCCCACCGCGCTGAAGATCTTGGTGGCGGGAGGCTTCGGGGTAGGCAAGACGACCTTTGTGGGCGCGGTCAGCGAGATCGCACCGCTCAGCACGGAGGAACTGCTCACCACGGTCAGCGCCGCGACCGACAGCCTCGAGGGTGTCGAGAACAAGGTCGAGACGACGGTGGCCATGGACTTCGGACGCATCACCCTCGATCCGGAACACGTCCTGTATCTGTTCGGCACGCCCGGACAGGAACGGTTCTGGTTCATGTGGGACGAGCTCTCGGAAGGCGCGCTCGGCGCGGTCATCCTCGCCGACACCCGGCGCCTGGAGGACTGCTTCGCCGCGGTCGACTTCTTCGAGCAGCGCGGCCTCGGTTTCATCGTCGCGATCAACGAGTTCGACGGCGGCCACCGATACGACCCGGAGGAGGTCCGCGCCGCAATCGACCTGGATCCGGAGATTCCCGTCGTCCGCTGCGACGCCCGGATCTCCAGTTCTGGAGTCCAGACCCTGCTGACCCTGGTACGTCACCTCATCGCCCACACACCGGCACCCGCGCCCAGCCATGGTGCCCACATGTGACATCCGCACACACCCAGCCCGGAGCCGCATATGACGTTCGCCCACAGGGACGGAATCCACCCATGAGCTACGGCCCACCCCATCCGGTCGCTCGCCTGCTGCTCACCCCCGAGGACAAGGAGGCCCCCGCCCGCGCCCGGCGACTGCTCCGACTGAGGTTGGGGGATCATGCCGACCCGGCCCTCGACGTCTTCGCGGGTCATCTCGCCGAGCTCACCGGGGCGCCGTACGCCATGGTCAACTTCATCGACGAGAACGGGCAGTTCTTCGCCGGCCTGCATGCGCGGCACCGGGTGACCCTGACGCGGGCCGACGACGCCAAGCCGGAGCTGGGCCGCCACATGGAGCGTGACCATGGGTTCTGCCCCCATGTGGTGGTGCGACGCAAGGCGCTGGTCCTGGAGGACGTCTGCGACTATCCGCGGTTCGCCGGGAATCCGATCGTCGACGAGTTCGGTATCCGTTCGTACATGGGCGCGCCGCTCATCGACAGTACGGGGATGGCGCTGGGCACCGTGTGTGTCGTCGACGTGGAGCCGCGGCCGTGGGGGAGGGCCGGGCTGGAGACCATCAAGGCGTCGGCGGCGGATCTGGTCGCCCGGCTGGAGCGACGGGAGGCCGACGGGTTCCCCCTGCTCTGACGGCCGAGGTCCACCGCAGGCCCCCGGATGGCTAGCCGACCGGTCTAGTACCTACGTACACTCGCGTTGTGGGACGCACGAGTGACGCCAAGCAGAAGATCCTCGGTGCCGCGCGCTCGCTCATCGAGGGGCGGGGCTACTCGGCCCTGGGCGTCGCCGAGATCTGCAAGGCGGCCGGGGTGCCGAAGGGCAGCTTCTACTACTTCTTCGAGTCCAAGGAGGCCCTCGCGCTCGCCGTCGTCGACGAGCACTGGGCGGCGCAGCGGCGCGACTGGACCCAGGCACTGGACGGTGACGGGGAGCCGTTGCACCGGCTCAGGCGGCTGTTCGAGGAGACGGAGGCGGGCCAGCGTGCCGTCCAGGAGGGCTGCGGGACCGTGTCGGGGTGCCTGTTCGGGAACCTCACCCTGGAGCTGAGCAACCAGAGCGAGGCGGTCCGCGCCCGGCTCCAGGAGATCTTCGACGCGCAGGTCGACATGGTCGAGTCGGTCGTCGCGGAGGCCCGGGAGCGCGGAGACGTCACCGTGACGGACGCGCACGAGGCGGCGCGGGCGGTGGTGGCCCAGCTGGAGGGCCAGGTGATGTTCGCGAAGCTCTACAACAGCACCCAGCGCCTGACACCGCTGTGGGACAACTGCCTGGCCCTGCTGGGCGCGCCCGCTCACCGCTGGCCCTGATCAGCCCCTAGTAGCCCCGCCACACGTTGTCGAAGGCGGCGTCCTCGATCGCCCGCCGCTGCCGTACGGCCTCCAGCTCCATCACCGCGTCGCCGACCGCGGCCAGCACGGTCGTGACGGTCTCGTCGGTGAGGTCCTCGGCGGCGTCGGCGGACTCCTCGCGGATACCGGCAGCGGTGCCCAGGGCGGTGAGGACCGGCTCCCCCGATGCCCAGCGCTCCTCGGCCCGCTCCTTGGCCGCCGAGTCGACCGGCACCGTCCGCGGGGCCCGCAGCGGGATCCGGAGGCCCCGGGGCCGCGCCGTGAGCCCCACGTGCTCCAGGTCCGCGACATAGGCCGCGGACAGTCCCCGGCCCCGACGCCACAGCCATTCCTCGACCGACTCGTACGGCTCCTGCCGTACGAGAGACGAGGCGGCCTCGTCCAGCAGACGGTCGCCCGTCGGCGCCTGCGCGCTGGGTGCGATGAGGTCGCCGTCCAGGACGAGGGCCCGGGCGTCGATGAGGTCGAACACCTCGGCCGCCGCGAGCGCGAGAGACAGATCGCCCTGTTCCACCGGGTGGTCCGGTGCCATGTCCAGGGCGACTATCGCGAGGTCCCGTGCGGTGTTCATGAGCGGCTCCTGGTCAGTCGGCCGAATGCGGGGCGCGGCGGTGCGGCCGCCTCGCGGGTCGGGGCGTCCTACGCCGATTCTCGCTGCCGTTCGGACGCCGTGTGGCCTACTACCAGCATGTGCTGCGAGAAGCCGATTCTCAGCACGGCGGCGGGCAGGGCGAGGGTGCTCACTCCCAGGGACATGGCGGTCACCGAGGGCCGCCGGCTCGGCCCGGGTCGTTGGGGTGGGGCTCCAGTGGGGTGACGGTCAGGGTCATCCACGGGCGCAACGGCAGTGTGCCGAGCACTTTCTCGTGGAGTTCCTCCTCGTCGGCGGCCCGCCACACGCCGATGCTGCGCGGTTCGCCCACGGGGCGCCACAGGCGGACGAGGTTGCCGTCGGCGGCCAGTTCCGCGGCGCGAGCGGCCTCGGCGGCGCGGCGCCGGTCGACCTCCGCCTGAGCGGTGCCCTCGGGGACGGTGGTGGTGATCTCGACCAGGAACTCTCGCATGGTCCCTTTCCTTCCGGGCGCGGGCCGGGGTGCCGTGCCGACGCCCCGCTCTGCCTTCATCCTGGGCCCGTCACCTGCGCGAATGCCACGACCGGTCTTCTCGCTGCTGATAGGCGCAGCCTCCCAGCACGCGTAGCATGACCGGCGTGGAGCTGCGCCAGCTGCGGTACTTCGTCGCCGTCGCCGAGGAACTGAACTTCGGCCGGGCCGCCGAGCGGCTGCTCATCGCGGGACCCTCGCTGTCCCAGCAGATCAAGGCGCTCGAACGGGACCTCGGCGTGCGGCTGTTCGACCGCGACCGCCGCTCGGTCTCCCTCACCCCCGCCGGCGCCGCCCTGCTCCCGCACACCCGGGCCCTACTGGAACGAGCCGACGATTTGAAGCGTCAGGCCGGTCGGCTGGCGGGCTCGGAGTCGGTACGGCTGGGATACGTCAACTGGCTCCCCGCGGACCTGACTTCGCGTACCGCATCGGTGGCCCGGGTACATGTCGACGCCTGGGTCGCGCCCTCCCACACCCAGGTCGCCCGGGTCGCCGACGGCAGCCTGGATCTCGCCGTGTGCTGGGTACGGACCGAGGACCTGAAGCGGCTCGGGCTGCGGGCCCGGCTCATCGGCGCCGACCGTCTCTACGCCGTGGCCAAGGGCGCCGACACCGGCGATGTGACGGCCGCGGACATCGACGTCCTCATCGACGACGACCTCACCTCCTGGGCGTCCTGGAACGCGTACGCCGAAGAGCTGGCGCGGGACTCCGGGGCCCGTGCCTTGCGCATCTCCGACGGGGCGATCACCGGGCCGGCCTTCTTCGATCACGTCCGCCGCTGCACCCGCCCCGTCCTCAACTCGCCCAAGGGGCAGACCACTCCACTGCCGCCCGACCTGGTCCGCCGGGAGGTCGTCGCGCCCAGGGTGTACTGGACCTGGTCCCTCGTCCGGCGGGAGAGCGAGGCCCGCGCAGGGGTGCTGGCCGCCGTCGACGCCCTGTGCGACGGTGTCGGCGAACTCGGGATCCACGCCCCGGACTCCTGGCTGCCCGCGAACGACCCGTACGCACTCCCGCGCTGACCTTCTGGATCGAACGAAGACGCAGGTCCAGCGGAAGGCCACGAGGGACCGGCTCACTTCGATCAGCTGGACCCAGCTCTCGCCCGTTCGCAAGGCACACGAAGTAGTGGGGAACATGCCGACGCCGGTGCCGACGCGGACGGACAGGTGCTGATGTCGCATTTCGAACCGCGCACCATCCGCCCCGCCCTTGATAACCTCGGCTCTGCGGCTACGTCTGGTGACGGTGTGGTCACTGGACTGTGAGCGATTCAAGCGCAGCTCCCATGGACGAGACGTGACGGGCGTCGCGGCCACGTGCCGCAGCGGCCGCTCAGAGGTGGCCGTCCAGGAACTTCCGTACCTCGGCGACGGTCATAGGCCCCGTCCCGTGCGCCACCGCCTCTCCCTCCTTCAGCAGGACGTAGGACGGGGCTCCGGTGATCCCGTATCGCTCGGTTGCGGCCGGACAACGCGTGATGTCGGCGCGGACGGCCGTCAGGCGGCCCGTGTATTCGTCGGCGATGCCACCCACGACGAGGTCCATCACCCGGCAGGGCTCGATTGCCTTGGGCCATGTCCCGGTGAAGTATGCGAGGACCGGAACTGCGCTCATCCCGAGGATGAAATTGAACTCCGCGTCCTCACGGGGTCGGTGAACCCGCTGCGCCATGGAAACTCCTGACCTCACGTTCCGTCATTCCCTCCCCATCATCCCTTGGTGACCCGGCCTGGCCGCCCCGCCGGTCATGCCGATACCGCTCTTCCTCGGGCCGCATGAGCCAACTGACGGCACCGAGAACGAGGCACGATTCCTGGACCGCTCGCGGACGCGGGCGTGGACGGTCGAAGTGCGCGTCAGCTGACCCGAAGACCGACCGCCAGCGTCAGCTCAAGGACCCGCTGTGGCGATGCGAGATCCGGAAACAGCTCACGCAGCTGCGACATCCGGTACCGGACTGTCTGGGGATGGACGAACAACGCCGCCGCCACCTCGTCCCGTCTGCCCTGGTGCAGCAGCCACTCGCGCAAGGTCTCCTCCAGCCGCCGTGCGGTCGCGACAGGCAAGGTCCGCAACGGTGCGAGGGCTCGGGCACGCAGGTCTGCGAACGCGTCCGCGTCGGCGCTCAGCACCAGCTCGGGCAGGTGGTCCTCGGTGTCGCGAATATCGGAGGAGAGGGAGCGTGCGCGTACGGCTCGTGCGTACGAGGCGGTCGAGCGAGTCCATGGCCGGGCCGGGCCGACCACTGCGGTGCGGTCGGTCAGCTGCCGCAAGAGATGTGATCGGTCGGCGTCGGGGACGAGCAGCACGCCGGTGGCGTCCGGCAGATCGTCGAGGACGAGGGTGCTCGGGTCGAGCGTGCGGTAGGCAGGCCTTGCCTGGGCGGCGGGCAGCAGGACCGCGGTCAGCGAAGCCGGAGGCTGCCACCCGGCCCGTTGAGCAGAGGCCAGCAGCACGTCCGGGCTCGCGCCGGCGAGGAGGTCGCGGGCCAGGTGTTCCAGGTGGCGCTCGTGGGCCCGGCCCCGGGCGGCCAGTTCGTCGGCGTGGCCCGCTGCGCTCGCGGCGGAGAGTTCGTCGATGTAGGCGAAGGTCAGCTCGGCGAACTTGGCGACCTCCGCTGCGGGCAGACCTGCGGGTACGGCACCCGCTGCCAGGCATCGCCAGGCCACGCGGGCGCCGACGCGGTAGGCGCTGAGCAGGGCGTCCATCGAACGGCCGTCGCGCACTTCACCGCGGCCCAGCTCGTAGGCTGCGTCGCCGCCGTCGCCGCCCGTGGCGTTCCCGCTCGCGAGGTCCAGGTAGTGCCCCAGGGCGGTGCGGACGGCTCGGCGGATGGTGCCGCCCATGCGGCCCGAAAGAGCGTTGGCGTAGGAAGGGACCTCGTCGATGATCGCCTGGACGACCTCGTCGGCGGTGCTCTTCAGCGCGGCCCGAAGTACGGTGACCGTCGTCTCATCCAGAGCCAGCTCGCTGGCCCTCCGGGTTACATGGCTCACGTTCTTGTTCCCTGCGAACAATTCAGCCGACCAGATTCACGTCCTACGGACAGGACTTTACGCCTTGAGGCGCAGCAAGCTGAAGTCATGACGAGTACAGCCCTCCGCAGCAGGGCGTGGAAACTGCTGGAGATGGTCACGACACCGCTGCTGCCGTCGGACTACCTCGACCTGGTCAGCCCGCTGCGTGCGGGCGCTGACCTGCGTGGGCGCATCGAGGCCGTGCACCCCGAGACGGGTGACGCCGCGACCATCGTGATCAGGCCGGGACGGGGCTGGCGCGGCCACACAGCCGGTCAGTACGTGCGGATCGGGGTCGACGTCGACGGGGTGCGCCTGTGGCGTGCCTACTCCCTCACCTCGCCGACAGACCGCCAGGACGGCCGCGTCACGATCACCGTGAAGGCGATCCCGGACGGCAAGGTCAGCAACCACCTGGTCCGCAGGGCCAGACCGGGCACGCTGATCCAGCTCGACCACCCGACCGGTGACTTCGTGCTGCCGCAGGCCAAGCCCGCCAAGGTGCTCTACCTCACGGCCGGCAGCGGCATCACGCCCGTGATGGGCATGCTGCGCGACACCGAGTTCGACGACGTCGTCATGGTCCACTGCGCGCCACAGCCGCAGGACGTGATCTTCCGCAACGAACTGCACGACCTGGTCGCGGACAAGAAGCTGCGGCTCACCGAGGTGCACACCGACACGGACGGCATGCTCGACATCGCCCGTCTCGACGAACTCGTGCCCGACTGGGCCGAGCGCGAGACCTGGGCCTGCGGGCCCGCGGGCCTGCTCGACGCCGCCGAAGAGCACTGGACCGAGCACGGCGTACAAGAGCGCCTGCACACCGAACGCTTCCGCCCCGGCATCGTCGTCGCCGGCGACGGTGGCGAGGTCACGTTCAGCGCCACCGGCAAGACCGTCGACGCGGACGGCGCCACGCCGTTGCTGGACATCGGCGAGGAGGCCGGCGTGCTCATGCCCTCCGGGTGCCGCATGGGCATCTGCTTCGGCTGTGTCACGCCGCTCAAGGCGGGCGCCGTCCGCGACCTGCGCACCGGCGAGATCACCGAGGCCGAGCCGGGCGTCCTCATCCAGACCTGCGTGTCCGCCGCCGCGGGTCCCTGCGACATCGAACGGTAGGAGCACCTTGACCGCCATCGACCCCACCGCCCACCTGACCGCCGAGCAGATCGAGGAGCTCGGCCGCGAGCTGGACGCGATCCGCGACGAGGTGATCGCCGACCGCGGCGAGAAGGACGCCGCCTACATCCGGAAGGTCATCTCGGCGCAGCGCAAGCTCGAGCTGGTCAGCAGGGGCGTGCTGCTGTTCTCGTTCTTCCCGCCCGCGTGGGTGCTGGGCACCGCCGGTCTGTCCGTGGCGAAGATCATGGACAACATGGAGATCGGCCACAACGTCCTGCACGGCCAGTGGGACTGGATGCGGGACCCGAAGATCCACTCCACCACCTGGGACTGGGATCACGTCTCGCCGGCCGAGCAGTGGAAGCACTCGCACAACGAGCTGCACCACACGTACACCAACGTGATCGGCAAGGACAACGACCTCGGCTACGGCATCATGCGCGTCGACGAGGACCAGAAGTGGCACCCGATGCACCTCGGCCAGCCGCTGTGGAACTTCATCAACGCCTGCTTCTTCGAGTACGGCATCGCAGCGTACGACCTGGAACTCGGCAAGAACCTGCACAAGCACCGCCGCAACAACCCGGAGTTCCGCGCGCGGGCCAAGGACGTGGGCCGCAAGATCCGCAAGCAGGTGCTCAAGGACTACGTGATCCACCCGCTGCTGTCGGGCCCGTCGTTCCTCCCCACGCTCGCCGCCACGTTCACCGCCAACCTGGTCCGCAACATCTGGACCCACTCGGTGATCATGTGCGGGCACTTCCCCGAGGGCGTGCAGGTCTTCGAGCGCCGGTCGATCAAGGGCGAGACGCGCGGCCAGTGGTACCTGCGCCAGATGATGGGCTCGGCGAACATCAGCGGCAGCAAGGCCATGCACTTCATGACCGGCAACCTGTCCCACCAGATCGAGCACCACCTGTTCCCCGACCTGCCGAGCAACCGGTACGCCGAGGTCGCCGTGAAGGTGCGCGCGCTGTTCGAGAAGTACGAGCTGGAGTACGTCACCGGGCCGCTGCCCAAGCAGGTGTTCTCCGCGTGGCACAAGGTCTTCCGGCTCTCGCTGCCGAACAAGAAGCCCAAGGTCAAGACGCCGGAACGCGAGAGGGAGCTCGTCGCGGCCTGATTCCCGGTACTGGTTCAGATCCCTCGGCCCCACCGGCGGCACCGCCGGGTTCGGGGAGATCCGTTGCGGACGGTGGGCGGCCGCGACATCAGACCGTACGACACGGGATCCGGGCAGCCCGGTGTCCGGCTGCGCTGCCCGGACGTGCGCCAGGAGCTCAGCACACGGCCCCCGGCGAGGTGTTGTAGTGCGCTGACCTGCCGTGGTCGGACCGGTAGTCGGGTGCGTACGCGCACTCGGTTTGCCGATGGGCGGTCCGCCCCTGTGTCCGACCCTGCGCTGCTGCCGGGGTGGGCGGGTGAGCCGAAGTGGGACGGTTCTCCGGACACTTGAAGGTGTCTCATCCGAGTGACAGCACGGCATCTCCCAGCGCGCCTCCGACCTGCGACGCTCTGTTCCAGCGGCGTCTGGTGCCTACGGGTACGCCGATCCTGCTGGATCAAGCTGTGCGCCCGGTCGAGCCAGTGTCGTCGTGGTTCCGGTCGTTGGCACTGGAACGCAAGGCCGCGGGAACGCTGCAGTGTCGCCCGCCACGGCTGCCGGGCGACGAGTCCATCTGGTCGCGGCCCCCAACCCGGACGCCGTCACGGACCTGATCGTCACCGCCGCGAAGAGCGTCGCCTGACCTTCCCCGTTGCGGGGTGCCGCACAGGCGCCCCGCACCCGCCACCCGAGGGTGCAGCCGAGTGGTTTTGGTGACCGGCACGCGCGGCGAGCCGAACTCCCGCATGAACGACGTCGTTTCACTCGCCGTGCCAGTTCACGGCGAGTGAAGTGCCCCCGCCATCCCGTGATCGACATGGCGCCGGGGCATCCGGTCATGCACGCGGGGCGGGCCAGGAGGCGAGAGGTAGCGGGCCGCGGTCGATGACGGTGCGGATGCAGAAGGTGCTGCGGGCGTCGCGAACGGGACCGATGGCCAGGATCTGGTCTGTGAGCACCTCTTCGAAGGTGCGCAGGTCCGGCACGGCGAGCTCGACGAGGAAGTCGGCGTCGCCGGAGACCACATGGCAGGCGACCACGTGCTCGATCGCCTTCAGTGCCTCTTCGACCACCCGGGAGGTGGTGCGGGAGTGCTCGACCTTGAGGGAGAGGAACACCGTCAGCCCGAGGCCGAGGCGCTCGCGGTCCAGATCGGCCCGGTAGCCGGCCAGGACCCCGTCCTCCTCCAGCGCCTTGGTGCGGCGCAGGCAGGACGAGGGTGACAGACGTACGGCCTCGGCGAGGTCGACGTTGGGGGTGCGGCCGTGGCGCTGGAGGTGGTCCAGGATCGCCCGGTCGATGCGGTCATACATGGGGCGTGGCATGAAATGCAGCGTACTGGCCGGATTGGCGAACAATCCTGCACCACAGGGCCATCCGGGCACTGAATGCGCCATCGTATGCCGCTCTTGCCGACGCATCCTGGTCACGCGCTCCGGCCATTACACCGGACCACCACCTCCGTACCCCGTCTCACGCACATCGGACTGCCTCATGCACCCCTTCCCCCTGGAACCCGACCGCGCCACGATGACCGAAATGGCCCGTCTCGTCCTGGACCGTGTCGTCGATCGCACCGAGAACCTCCCAGCACGCCCCGCGACCAGCCCCCTGTCCCCGCGGGCCGAGGCCGAGCTCGTGGGGTCCTTCCTGGCACCTCCGCCCGACCGGGGCGGCGACCTGAAGGCCTTGCTCGCGCGCCTGGACGAGGCCGCCGACTGCGCTCTGGAGACCGCCGGGCCCGGCCACCTGGCATACATCCCGGGCAGCGGTCTGTACACGGCCGCGCTCGCCGAGTTCTACAACCGCGCCACCAACCGCTACGGCGGCCTGGCCTCCGTTGCCCCGGCCCTCGCCGCGCTGGAGGAGAGCGTGATCCGCTGGATGGCCCTCGAGGTGTGCGGCCTCAGGGAGGGCAGCGGCGGCCTGCTGACCAGCGGTGGCTCGATGGCCACGTTCTCCGCGACGGTCGCAGCCCGCCACGACAGGCTCGGCGAGGATCTCGCCGGCGGCACCGCCTACACCACCGCCTTCGCCCACCACTCCGTCGCCAAGGCCGCCCGCCTCGCCGGCATCCCCGCTGCCCACATACGTACCGTCCCGCACACCCCGGACCTGCGGATGGACCCCCGCACCGCCACCGCGATGATCCGCGCCGACCGGGACGCCGGGCTGCGGCCGTTCCTGCTGGTGGCCACCGCCGGCACCACCGACACCGGCACCGTCGACCCGCTGCCTCAGCTGGCGGACCTGGCCCGCCGCGAGGACATGTGGTTCCACATCGACGCGGCCTACGGAGGCTTCTTCCGCCTCACCGCACGCGGCTCAGAGCGCCTCGCCGGTATGGAGCAGGCCGACTCGATCACCCTGGACCCGCACAAGACCCTGTTCATGCCGTTCGGCACCGGCGCCCTGGTCGTCCGCGACCTCGCCGCCCTGCACGCCGCGCACGACGGCACCGGCAGCTACCTCCAGGACATGGGAGCGGCGGGGAGCATCCCGGACTCCGGTCACCTCGGGCCCGAGCTGACCCACGAGATCCGCGGTCTACGGGCCTGGCTTCCCCTGCACCTTCACGGTGTGGACGCCTTCCGCGAGGCCCTGGACGAGAAGCTCGACCTGGCCGAACACGTCCACGACACGCTGGCCGGCGTCGCGGAGCTGGAGGTCCCGCAGCGCCCGGACCTGTCCACCGTGATCTTCCGCTTCCGCCCCGCCGACGGCAGCCGGGCCGCCGCAGAGCGGGCCGATGAGGCGAGTCGCCGCCTGCTGGAGCGGATCAACAGCCACCGGCGTATCGCGCTCTCCAGCACGATTGTCGACAGCCGCTACACCCTGCGCGTCTGCGTGGTCTCCCACCGCACGCACCACGACCGCATCGCCGAGGCGCTGCAGATCATCACTGCCGAGGCCAAGCGCCACACCACCACGTAGCGACCTCCGGCTCGCAGTCCCCGAGGTGGCCGCGGGAGTCGGTGCGTCGACCACAGACCCGGCCACCGTCCGCGAATGGCGCAGAAGCTGTGTCAGATCCGGGGATCTGCGGCACTCCGTGCCTGGTCGGCTGTGGTGAGAACTGGTGATGAAGCCTGAAGGATCCCGAAGTGACGTCACAGAGTCGCAGAGCGCTCGAAGGAGGAAGAACCCCTGGTCACGGGGAGAGAGACGCAGCTGGGCTCAGGGGAGTTCACGGGATGGCGCACCAGCACAATACGGACGGTCAGGTCTGATCTGCGGCGCGCAGGGCCCGCGCCAGCCACTCCAGTTCCTTGGTCGCGTCGGGCGACGAATCCTGCCCGCGCACACGGGCGACGAGCCTGCGGTAGCGCTCCGCCCCTGCCTCGATCCCGGCCTCCAGGCTGCGCAGCACGGCGGCCCTATCGGCGTCGCCGAACAGCTCCGACAGCATGCCGGCCGCCTCCGCTCCCTCGGGGGCGACTCCGCGTTCTCTGGCCTCCGCGATCATCTGCACGACCTGCCTGGCCCACCAGATGGACGCCCCGGGGGGACGGCCCTGCCCCGGTACGGGCGTGTTGAGCTCCGTCCATGTGCGCAACCGGGCGCGAAAGCCGGGGTCCCGCACCAGTTCGGCCAGTTCGATCCAGGCGTCGACCTGCTCAGTTGTGGGATCGTCGGGCAATTCGATGCTGAAGGTGCGCAGGCGGTCGCGCAGGTGCGGATCGACGTCGAGAGGGCCGAACACCTCCGCCTTGAACTCGTCGATGATCTGCTTGCGTTCGGCGGCGGAAAGCCGCGCCAACCGGTTCATCAGTGCTGTCTCCTCAGCGGTGGAACCACGTGTCGCCACGGTGGACAGAACGGCCCGGCTCACCTTGAGCGAGCGGATCTGTGCGTCGAGCGCGGCCACATGCGAGTTGGCGATCTCGGTCACCGTGGTCCGACCGCTCAGCACCTGGCACACGTCGGCGAGCCCGAGGCCCAGCTCCCGCAGGGTGCGGACCAGCTCAACTCGGGCCACGGACCCGGCGTCGTACAGCCGGTAGCCGCTCGCGGAGCGGGCCACGGGCGGCACCGCTCCCTCATCCGACCAGAAGCGCAGGGTACGCACCGCAAGACCGGTGCGGCGCGCGAGCTGGCCGATGGTGAGCACGTCGGGGCGTTCGTCGTCCATGGACGAGATCCTGGACCTTCCAGCCGCTGGAGACTCAAGCGTCTCACTGCGACATCCCGTGAGTTCTTCAGGACTCTGCTGAGTTGGCGTCGTCCTCAAGCGGCTGGGGCCGCCGGGCGGGGGCCCGCAGCGCCGTCTGCCGGCCGGAGTTGGGCCGCCCGCCGTACTGCCGCCGTCACGGACGCGCGAGCGTGAGCAGACCGCACCACCCGGCCGTGTTGCCAGACGCGATGTCAACTCATGCTGGGCTCCCGGACCGGCAAAAAGACGAGTCCTCAGGCCCAACCGCCAGGTCAGCAAACGAAACTGGTACTCCAGCACCTCCTTCGACCAGCCTGCCGGGGCGCCCGGGGACGACCCGTCCTGCCTCCACCCGCGCGCGTAGGACCCGCAGCTGCCCGAGCCGGTGCTCAAGCAGGTACCGCGCGGTGCGCCCACGGGCCTGTACTGGGAGTCCGGGCCTCCCACGCGGGAGGAAACGGGTCCCGCGAATACCCCTCCTGACCTTTGACGTTGCCGGGTGCCCGGCCTACCTTCCAAATAGTCGACCGGTCGGCTAGTAACCGGTCATCAGATTTCGGAGAAGGTCATCATGAGCACTCAGCACCAGAAGGTCGCGATCATCACCGGCGCCTCGCAGGGCATCGGTGCCGCTCTCGTCGAGGGCTACCGCAAGCTCGGATACGCCGTCGTCGCGACCTCGCGCACGATCACCCCCGTGGACGACGCCGACGTCCTGACCGTGCAGGGCGACATCGCCGACCCCGCCACCGCGGAGCGGGTCGTCGCCGCAGCCCTCGAGCGGTTCGGCCGTATCGACACCGTGGTCAACAACGCGGGCATCTTCGTCGCGAAGCCGTTCACCGAGTACACGGCGGAGGACTACGCCGCGGTGACCGGGATCAACCTGACCGGTGTCTTCCACCTCACCCAGCAGGCCGTGCCGCATCTGCTCGCCCAGGGTGGCGGGCACATGGTCAACGTCACCACGAGCCTGGTCGACAACGCGGACTCCAATGTCCCGTCCGTCCTGGCCTCGTTGACCAAGGGGGGCCTGCAGTCCGCCACCAAGTCCCTCGCCATCGAGTACGCGACCCGCGGCATCCGCGTCAACGCCGTGTCGCCCGGCACCATCAAGACCCCCATGCATTCGGAGGAGGCACACGAGTTCCTCGCCGCCCTGCACCCGGTCGGGCGGATGGGTGAGGTGAGCGACATCGTCGACGCCGTGCTCTACCTGGAGTCGGCCCCCTTTGTCACCGGAGAGATCCTGCACGTCGACGGCGGCATGAGCGCCGGTCACTGAGCGTGCGCCGGATCACCGAGGGAGGATGACGTCATGAACGGTACGAACGGTGATGAGACGGTCCTGCGTGATGTCCTGGACCGCTGGAAGACGGCCGTCGACGCCCACGAGCCGAAGGAGGTCGCCGCCGTCTTCACAGAGGACGCGATCTTCCAGGGATTGCACCCCTACAGTGTGGGCCGCCCCGGTGTGGCCGAGTACTACGCTTCGCAGCCGATCGGTATGCGCGCCAACTACCGCATCCTCGAGACCCGGCGGTTCGCGGACGACCTCGTACTGGGCTACCTGGACGTCGAGTTCACCTTCACCGACCGGCCGGCGGTCCTCGTCAAGCTCGCCGTCCTGGTGAAGCGGCAGGGCGACGGCTGGTATCTCGCCCACTACCAGGTCTCGCGCCTGGAGCGGTGAGCCGCGCCCTGGGACACCGAGCCGAGGGCGTGAAGGAAAGCTGTGGCGCAGCTTAAGAAATCCTCGATGGACCAGGACGCCGCCGTACGGCAGATTGCTACGCGATTCCACCCCCCTCCCCGGCCGCGGGCTCGATCGGCATGCCCGCGGCCGGGACTCACGCACAGGAGCCGTAGCGTTGAAGGCGTTGGTCAAGGAGAAGGCGGAGCCCGGGCTGTGGCTCGCGGACGTCCCGGAACCGGTCGTCGGGCCCGGCGACGTACTGATCAAGGTGCTGCGCACCGGTATCTGCGGCACCGATCTGCACATCCGGTCCTGGGACGGCTGGGCGCAGCAGGCGATCCGCACCCCGCTCGTGGTCGGGCACGAGTTCGTCGGCGAGATCGTGGAGACCGGTCGCGATGTCACGGACATCGCCATCGGCGACCGGGTGAGCGGCGAGGGCCATCTGGTGTGCGGGAAGTGCCGCAACTGTCTGGCCGGCCGCCGCCACCTGTGCCGTGCCACGGTCGGCCTCGGCGTCGGACGGGACGGTGCCTTCGCCGAGTACGTCGCCCTGCCCGCCACCAATGTGTGGGTGCACCGGGTGCCGGTGGACCTCGATGTCGCGGCGATCTTCGACCCGTTCGGCAATGCCGTGCACACCGCGCTGTCGTTCCCGCTGGTCGGCGAGGACGTCCTGATCACCGGCGCCGGTCCGATCGGCCTCATGGCCGCGGCGGTGGCCCGGCACGCGGGTGCGCGCAACGTCGTGATCACCGACGTCAGCGAGGAGCGGCTGGAGCTGGCCCGCAAGGTCGGCGTGAGTCTCGCGCTGAACGTGTCGCAGTCGAGCATCGCCGACGGGCAGCGCGTACTCGGCCTGCGCGAGGGCTTCGACATCGGTCTGGAGATGTCCGGCCGCGCCGAGGCCATGCGCGACATGATCGCCAACATGACGCACGGCGGCCGTATCGCCATGCTGGGCCTGCCCGCCCAGGAGTTCCCGGTCGACTGGGCCCGGATCGTGACGTCGATGATCACCATCAAGGGCATCTACGGCCGCGAGATGTTCGAGACCTGGTATGCGATGTCCGTGCTGCTGGAAGGCGGCCTCGACCTCGCGCCCGTGATCACCGGCCGATACGGGTACCGCGACTTCGAGGCGGCGTTCGCCGACGCGGCGAGTGGTCGCGGCGGCAAGGTCATCCTCGACTGGACCGCCTGAGTCACCGCGTAAGTCCTCTGCATTCCTAGGAGCATTGAGATGTTCGACTCCGTGCGCGACGACCTGCGCGCCACCCTCGACGAGATCCGCGCCGCCGGCCTGCACAAGCCCGAGCGCGTCATCGACAGCCCCCAGTCCGCGACCGTCAACGTCAGTGCGGGTGGCCGCCCCGGCGAGGTCCTCAACTTCTGTGCCAACAACTACCTCGGCCTCGCCGACCACCCCGAGGTGATCGCCGCCGCCCACGAGGCGTTGGACCGCTGGGGTTACGGCATGGCGTCGGTCCGCTTCATCTGCGGCACGCAGGAGGTGCACAAGCAGCTGGAGGCCAGGCTCTCGGCGTTCCTCGGCCAGGAGGACACGATCCTGTACTCCTCCTGCTTCGACGCCAACGGCGGTGTGTTCGAGACGCTGCTCGGTCCGGAGGACGCGGTGATCTCCGACGCCCTCAACCACGCCTCGATCATCGACGGCATCCGGCTGTCCAAGGCGCGCCGCTTCCGCTACGCCAACCGTGATCTGGCCGACCTGGAACGCCAGTTGAAGGACGCGTCCGACGCCCGGCGCCGACTGATCGTCACCGACGGCGTCTTCTCCATGGACGGCTATGTGGCCCCGCTGCGCGAGATCTGCGACCTCGCCGACCGCTACGACGCCATGGTCATGGTCGACGACTCGCACGCCGTCGGCTTCGTCGGCCCCGGCGGCCGCGGCACCCCCGAGCTGCACGGTGTCATGGACCGCGTCGACATCATCACCGGCACCCTCGGCAAGGCGCTCGGCGGTGCGTCCGGCGGCTATGTGGCGGCCCGCGCCGAGATCGTCGCCCTGCTGCGTCAGCGCTCCCGGCCGTACCTCTTCTCGAACACCCTCGCCCCGGTGATCGCGGCGGCCTCCCTCAAGGTCCTCGACCTGCTGGAGTCGGCGGACGACCTGCGCGTCCGGCTGGCCGAGAACACCGCCCTGTTCCGCCGTCGTATGACGGAGGAGGGCTTCGAGATCCTCCCCGGCGAGCACGCCATCGCCCCCGTGATGATCGGCGACGCGGCCAAGGCCGCCCGTCTCGCCGAGCTGCTCCTGGAGCGCGGCGTGTACGTGATCGGCTTCTCGTACCCGGTGGTGCCGCAGGGACAGGCACGCATCCGCGTCCAGCTGTCCGCCGCGCACTCGACGGACGACGTCAACCGTGCGGTGGACGCCTTCGTCGCGGCCCGGGCGGAACTCGAAGGCTGACGTCCGGCCCGCGCCGGACCTTGCGATAATCGATCTCATGATCGAAGCGCGGCGGCTCCACATCCTCCGTGCGGTGGCCGACCACCGCACCGTGACGGCGGCTGCCGCCGCGCTGTATCTCACGCCGTCCGCGGTCTCCCAGCAGCTCGCGGCCCTGGAGCAGGAGACGGGGCACCGGCTGGTGGAGCGCGGGGCCAAGGGTGTACGGCTGACCCCGGCCGGCGAGATCCTGCTCAGCCACACCAACGCCGTCCTCGCCCAGCTGGAGCGGGCGGAGGCCGAGCTCGCGGCCTACAGCTCGGGAGCGGCCGGCACGGTCACCGTCGCCTCGTTCGCGACCGGCATCGCCCTGGTCGTCGCGCCCGCGGTGGCCCGCCTCGCCGAGACGTCCCCCGGCATCCGCCTCCGCGTCCAGGACGCCGAGGGCGATGCCAGCCTGCCGATGGTGCTGGACCGGCAGGTCGACATCGCGGTGGCCGTCGAGTACCGCGGGGCGCCGCCCGCCGACGACCCCCGGCTGTCCCACGTACCGCTCTACGCCGAGCCCTTCGACGCGGTGGTCCCGGTCGGCCATCGCCTGGCCGACGCGCCGGAGGTGCCGCTCGCCGAGCTGGCCAAGGACACCTGGATCGGCCCGTACCCCGGCAACCCCTGTCATGACGTGGTGGTCCTGGCCTGCGAGAGTGCCGGCTTCCAGCCCCGCCTCGAACACTCCTCGGACGACTTCCGCGCGGTCGTCGCCCTCGCCTCGGCCGACGCGGGGGTGGCGCTCGTACCGCGCTCGGCGCTGCGGGGCATGGACCTCACCGGGGTCGTCGTACGTCCCGTCGACGGCGTGGCACCCACGCGCCGGGTCTTCGCGGCCGTACGGCGAGGTGCCGAGGAGCATCCCTTGATCAGGCCCGTGCTGGAGGCGCTCGGCGAGGCGGCGGGGGAGTGAGCCTGCCGTAACATCACTGTTTCATATCTGGGATACCGTCCCGAATATGAAACGGGAAGCAAGTGGTGACGAAGCTCCGGACAGGGTCGACACCCTTCTCGGCGCCCGCCTCGCCGAGCTGCGGGCCGAACGCGGCTGGTCCTTGGGTGAGTTGGCGGAGCGCAGCGGCATCAGCCGCTCGACCCTGTCCCGGGCCGAGCGGGCGGAGGTCAGCCCCACCGCCTCGCTGCTGAACCGCCTCTGTCATGTCTACGGCCGCACCATGTCCCAGCTGCTCAGCGAGGTCGAGTCCGAGCCGGCGCAGCTGGTGCGGATGGCGGAGCAGCCGGTGTGGGAGGACCGTTCCTCCGGTTTCGTACGGCGATCGGTGTCGCCGCCGCATGCCGGGCTGCGCGCCGAAGTCGTCGAGGGACGACTGACCGCGGGCGCCGACATCGCGTACGACCGGCCGCCCGTACCGGGGCTGGAGCAGCACATCTGGGTGCTGGAAGGGGCGCTCGACGTCACCGTCCAGGAGGCCGAGCACCATCTCGACGCCGGGGACTGTCTGCGGATGCGGGTGTGGGGGCCCACGCGGTTCCGGTGCGCGGGGCCCGGGGCGGTGCGGTACGTGCTGGCGGTGGTGCTGCCGTGATCGTGACCCGACTGGACGAGACCCGACTGCTGGACCGGGTCGAGGACTTGGCCGGCCTGCTGG
This sequence comes from Streptomyces sp. NPDC056479, assembly GCF_042795335.1. Taxonomy (NCBI): domain Bacteria; kingdom Bacillati; phylum Actinomycetota; class Actinomycetes; order Kitasatosporales; family Streptomycetaceae; genus Streptomyces; species Streptomyces sp. NPDC056479. The sequence continues at coordinate 309,433 of NZ_JBHTRZ010000001.1, forward strand.
TCGACACCGTGGCCGACGGGGCCTCGATCGGATTCCTAGCGCCCCTCGACCGTACGGCGGCCCGGACCTGGTGGGAGGAGCGCGCGGCGGCCGTCGGCGCCGGGCGGATGGCGGTGTGGGTGGCGCGCCGGGACGGGCGAACCGTCGGCACGGTCGGTCTCGCCTTCGCCGACAAGCCGAACAGCGGGCACCGGGCCGAGCTGGTCAAGCTGATGGTGCACCGGGAGGCACGCGGACAGGGCCTTGGCCGCAGACTCCTGGCGACCGCCGAACAGTCCGCGACCGACGCCGGTGTCACCCTTCTCCACCTGGACACCGAGACCGGCAGCCTCGCGGAGCGCCTGTACGACTCCGCCGGCTGGACCCGGGCCGGAGTGATTCCCGACTACGCGGCGAGCCCGGCCGGAGTGCTGCGGCCCACGACGATCTACTTCAAGCACGTGTGACCGATCGCCCCCTTGTCAGTGCCGCGTGGAACACTCGCCGTCGTTGATCGACCAAGACATCGACCAGGGCATCGACACAGCGGCCGAAGAGGCAATGCACACAGGGGGATTGGCAGTCATGGGCGTGAGCATTTCGTTCGTCGGCGCGACGACGGAGGAGCTGGACAGGGCGGAGAACGACCCGAACTGGGCCGATGAGTACGTCTCCGAGCTGTACGGCAAGGACTACCCGATGCCGGACCGGCCCTACGGCGGCCCGGACAAGGCTTTCGGCGGCCTTCAGTTCCTGTTCGACGAGGCCGAGGTATCCGTGGAGTTCGTGATGGACGGGTTCCAGATCCGGGAGGACGGCAGCCTGTTCGGGTGGACCGCGGAGCAGATCGACAGCGTGGCACGGGAGTTGCGGGCGACGTCGTGGCAGCGGCTGGCGGCCCACTACGACTCGGAGCGGATGGGGAAGGAGGATGTGTACCCCAATATGTGGAGGTTCGATCCCGAGGGTGAGCTGGAGTGGCTGGAGGGCGCCTACGAGGAGCTCGTCGCGTTCTTCGGCGCAGCGGCCGACCGTGGCCTCGGAGCGTTCATGAACTTCAGCTTCTAGCCTGCTGGGTCGGGCCGACCCCTCTCACCAGGTGATTGTCAGTGGCAGCCGCTACCGTGCGTCTCATGCAGGATGCCGAAGACGTACGCCGTATCGCCCTGTCCCTGCCGGACACGACCGAGAAGATCGCCTGGAGCATGCCCACCTTCCGGGTCGCGGGCAAGATGTTCGCCACGCTGCCCGAGGAGGAGACCTCCATCGCGGTGCGCTGCCCCAAGGAGGAGCGCGACGAACTGGTCCTGGCCGAGCCGGACAAGTTCTGGATCGCGGACCACGAGGCACAGTTCGCCTGGGTACGGGCCCGGCTTGCCGCCCTGGACGGCGAGGAGGAGCTGCGCGACATCCTCGCCGACTCCTGGCGCCAGGCCGCGCCGACCCGTCTGCTCGAGGCGTATCCGGACCTGGGGCGGCCGGCGGGGGACTGAAGCCCCTGAGGCGTTGTCAGTGCCTCGTGTCATGATCCGAGGGCGGGTGCGGGAGCCGGGGCGGAGGGGGCTTCGGCTAGCACGGGGGCTGGTGGGGCGGCATGGGTGAGCGGGCCGGCTGAGCGGCTCGTCAGGGGAGGGGTTCCAGGGGGCATGGGCAGGGGCAAGGAGACCGGGGCACCCCCGGTGTGGTCGCGGGACTTCAGGCTGTTCTTCGTCGCGCGAGCCGTCGCCCAGCTCGGCGACACCATGCTGCCGGTGGCCCTCGCCGCGGGCCTCCTGCAGCAGGGGTACGGTGCGGGCGCGGTCGGTCTCGCCCTGGCCGCGACATCGGCCGCCTTCGCGGGACTCATCGTGTTCGGCGGGGTCATCGCCGACCGCTTCAACACCCGCAGGCTGATGATCGGCGCCGACCTGGTCCGTCTGTGCACCCAGTCCCTGGCCGCCGCGCTCTTCTTCTCCGGACATGTGGTGCTGTGGCAGATCTGTGCGATCGGCTTCGTCAACGGCGTGGCGGGCGCGGTGTTCCAACCCGGGGTCGCCGGCACGGTGCGCCGGCTCGCCACCGACGTCCAGGGAGCGAATGGCGCCATACGGATCGCCGAGGCCGTGGCCCAGCTCGCCGGCCCGGCCCTCGCCGGCCTGCTCGTCGGCTTCGCGTCACCCGGCGGCGTGTTCACGGCCCATGCGACCACATACGCGCTGAGCGCGCTGTGCCTCCTTCTGCTGCGCCTGCCCGCGCGGTCCCGGCGGCCGGGCAGTGACCCGGTCCGGCGCGGCACCAGGGCCTTCCGTGCCGATCTGGTCGAAGGCTGGCGGGAGTTCAGGGCCCGCACCTGGCTCTGGGGTGTCATAGCCGTCTGGTGCGTCTACATGATCACTGTGTGGGGCCCGAGCGTCCCGCTCGTCGCCTCGGAGGTGGTGCAGCAGCACGGCGCACGTTCCTACGGCCTGATCAACTCCGCGCTCGGTGCGGGTACCGTCGCCGGCGGCCTGCTCGCCCTGCGGCTGCGCCCCCGGCGGATGCTTCGCGCCGGCGCGATGGGCGTCTTCGCGTTCGCCGTCTTCCCCGTGACGGTCGGCGCGGGGCTCGGAGTTCCGGCCATGGCGGCGGGTGCCGCGGTCGCCGGGGCCGGGATGGCCTTCTGGAGCGTCATGTGGGCGACGAGTGTCCAGACCCAGGTCCCGGCCGACGTCCTCAACCGCATCCACGCGTACGACGTGGCGGGCTCCCTGGCGATGATGCCGGTCGGCCAGTCCATCGCCGGCCCGGCCGCCACCGCCCTCGGCGCCGATCGTGTGCTCCTGATCGCCGGAGGGATGAGTCTCGTCGTCGCGGTCGCGCTGCTCTCGGTGCGGTCGATACGGGACCTGGTGCGCGCGGACGCACCGACGGCTCTGCGATCGGCGCCGGTGACGCCGGACGGGCGAGTGCGGCCCGAGCGGCACTGAAGCGGCAGGCACGAATAAACGAGTGCGCGACCATCGACCCGAGTGCGGTATTGTTTCCCTGCACGTTCGGCCGGGGGAAACCCCAGGTCAGGCGGGCATCGGGACGTGGCGCAGCTTGGTAGCGCACTTGACTGGGGGTCAAGGGGTCGCAGGTTCAAATCCTGTCGTCCCGACTTGCGAAGCGGCAAGTCAAGGGTGTGTCGGAGATTTCCGACACACCCTTTTCGTCATTTCCGGCGACGACATTGTGCCGCGTACGCCCTTAGGGGGATCGCTTCACCGGTGGGCTCGTCCGCGCGGCGGAAGAGGTCACGACCGGTGACTGACGTGTGCCGGGCGGATGTTGAGCAGGATCGGTCATGGCGGAGGTTCGTGCACTCCGGCGCTGCGATTCCACGACCCCGAACGGAGTTCCACCATGTCCGGATTCAAGCTGCCCCACCACGCCGTAGCCTTCCTCGCGGCGACCGCCATGGTGGCGACCACCGCGGGGATCGCCTCGGCGGCGAAAGCGCCCGCGTCGGAGCCCGACAAGGCCGAGCGGGCCTCCGCCTCTCCCGGAACCCTCGTCTCCAGCCTCAAGGGCCGGGGCCGCATGGACTACCCCGACGCCGGACACGACATCCAGGTCACCGTCGACGCCCACGCCACCTTCAAGGGCACCGGCTGGACCAGGCCCGACAAAGCCTGGGGCACGTTCCGCATCTCCCATCGGATCCCCGCTGCCAACGGCGAGCCCGCGAAGGTCAATTGGGGCGACTTCGACGTCGACTGCCTGACCAGCGGCGGCCCCACCGCCACCGTGACCGGGCGCATCGTGCGCACCGGGGGCAACGTCGGTGCCTGGGACGACTATCTGAAGCGGAAGATCCGCATGGGGATCAGCTTCTACGTGAACGAGGACGCGGGCAGCGGTCCCAGCCGGATCGGGCTCTCCGGCGGCACCGAGGCCGGAGAACCGCTGCTGAGCAAGTGCATGGCACCTGCCGCCGACGCCAAGGTGATCAAGGGCGGCTACGACCTCACGGACCGGGCGGCGGCCCGCTAACCGCACCGGCGGCGATCAGCGACGTCACCCCGGCCTCGTCCACCTCAGGCGGCCAGCGCCGTGAGCACCACGGACCTGGCCTCCTCCTGGATTCGGCGCAGATGGTCCGGGCCGAGGAAGGACTCCGCGTAGATCTTGTACACGTCCTCGGTGCCAGAAGGGCGGGCTGCGAACCAGGCGTTGGCGGTCGCGACCTTGATGCCGCCGAGGGCGGCGCCGTTGCCGGGCGCCTCGGTGAGGACCGTGGTGACGGGCTCGCCGGCGAGGGTGTCGGCGGTGACCTGGCGCGGGGACAGCTTGGCGAGCAGCGCCTTCTCCTCGCGGGAGGCAGGGGCGTCGACGCGCGCGTAGGCGGGGGCGCCGAAGCGTTCGGTGAGCTGGGCGTAGTGCTGCGACGGGGTCTTGCCGGTGACCGCCGTGATCTCGGAGGCGAGCAGGGCCAGGATGATGCCGTCCTTGTCGGTGGTCCACACCGAACCGTCGCGGCGCAGGAAGGACGCGCCCGCCGACTCCTCGCCGCCGAAGCCGAGCGTTCCGTCGGACAGGCCGTCCACGAACCACTTGAATCCGACCGGGACTTCGACCAGTTGCCGGCCGACGTCCGCCGCGACCCGGTCGATCATGCTGGACGACACCAGGGTCTTGCCGATCCCGGCGCCGGCGGGCCACTGCTCCCGGTGCGAGAACAGGTACGAGATCGCCACGGCCAGATAGTGGTTGGGATTCATCAGACCCCCGTCCGGTGTGACGATGCCGTGCCGGTCGGCGTCGGCGTCGTTGCCGGTGGCGATGTCGAACCGGTCGCGCTGCTCGATGAGCGAGGCCATGGCGTACGGCGAGGAGCAGTCCATGCGGATCTTGCCGTCCCAGTCCAGCGTCATGAAGCGCCAGGTGGGGTCGGTGAGCGGGTTCACCACCGTCAGGTCGAGCCGGTGCTGTTCGGCGATCCGGCCCCAGTAGGCGACGGAGGCGCCGCCCAGCGGGTCGGCGCCGATGCGCACGCTTGCGGCCCGGATGGCGTCCAGGTCCAGCACGTTCGGCAGGTCGGCGACGTAGGTGCCGAGGAAGTCGTGGCGGCCGGTGCCGGGTGCGGCCAGCGCGCGGGTGTAGGGGATGCGCCGTACGTCCTTGAGGCCGCCGGTGATGATCTCGTTGGCGCGGTCCTGGATCCAGGAGGTCGCCTCGGAACCGGCCGGGCCGCCGCTCGGCGGGTTGTACTTGAAGCCGCCGTCGGCGGGCGGGTTGTGCGAGGGGGTGACCACTACGCCGTCGGCGAGGCCGGACGTACGCGACCGGTTGGTGGTGAGGATGGCGTGCGAGACCGCCGGGGTCGGCGTGTATCCGTCGGCCTGGTCGATGAGGACGGTCACGTCGTTGGCGGCGAACACCTCCAGTGCCGTGATCCGCGCGGGCTCCGACAGGGCGTGGGTGTCGGCGCCGAGGAAGAGGGGACCGTCGGTGCCCCGGGCGGCGCGGTACTCGCAGATGGCCTGGCTGGTGGCCGCGATGTGGTCCTCGTTGAACGCCGTCGTGAGGGACGAGCCGCGGTGTCCCGAGGTACCGAAAGCCACCCGCTGCCCGGGCTCGGCCGGGTCGGGATGCAGCGCGTAGTACGCCGTGACCAGACGGGCCACATCTACGAGGTCCTCGGGCCCGGCGACCTGCCCAGCTCGCGCGTCCTGCATTTCCCGCTCCTCCGCAAGGTCGACCGTGGGGTACGGCCCTCATTCTCCCCTGCCGGGCCCGCCGGGACGCGCACCATGCCGCCATTGTGGCCCGCGTCCGGCGGAGGCCGGATCGCCGTCCTTCGCGGGACTCACCGACCGGTCGCGGACGTGACGCCGACCTGTTCCGGGACCGGTCCCGGGCCGTGGCCCGGACCATTGCGGACACCGGACCCGTTCCGTGACCGGGGGAGGAACAGGATGAGCGACCCGACCCACACCGCACCCGCCACACCGGGCTCCGCGCCCGAGGACGAGCCCCGGGCACACGACCCCGTGGCCGTCGCCCTGGGCAACGCCTCCCTGCTGGGCGTCGGTTATCTGATCGCGCGCCGGCCCGGACTCGCCGTCGTCGCCCTGGCGGTGACCATCACGCTGGTGTCCCGGCTGGTGTCGACGGCCGACGTGTCGTACGAGATCGCCGTGCTCGTCTGGTGGGCGGCTGTCGTCGCCCACGGGTGGTTCCTGGCGCGTGGAGGTGGTGGGCGGGGCGCGAGGCACGGGCTGCGTCTGGCCGCTCTCGCCGTCACGCTGCCGGTGCTGCTGGCCGTCGGGCTGCTGCGGTATGACGCCGCCGCTGTCGGGCGGAGCGTCACCGAGGCCCGCGAACGCGGGGACTGCGCAGGGGTGTTGAGCGCACAGGACGAGGTGTGGTTCGGGCACCGCGTCGCCGACGCTCCGCTGACCGCTCGCGGCGACGACGTCGTGCGGGCGTGTGACCGGCTGCGGTCGGCCCGGACCGAGCTGACCACCGCGCTGGGCGGGGACACCGAAGCCCTCGAGGACGGGTTCGGCACGCTCGCCTCCGTCCTCTCGGAACCCGGCAACGGCAAGGCGGTCGAGGCGACCCTGAGCGGATTCCTCGACCGGCTCGAGACGAAGAACCCCTGCGGCACCGTGGCCGTCGTCGACTGGCTCCAGGACCGCGTGCCCAGCCACGACGTGCTGGACCGCTCCGCCGGTGCCGCCGAGCGGGTGGCGCCGGACGCGCTGGCCGGATGCGGTGAAGCGCTGATGGAGGACAGCAGCTTCGAGAACGCGCGCTCGCAGTACCAGCGGTTGCTCGACCGGTACCCCGACGACGACCTCGCGGACAAGGCCCGCAGCGGAGTCCGGAAGGCCACGCAGAACATCGAGCTCGCCCATGTCCGGTTCCTGCTCGCGCCGGGCACCGGCGGACGGCCCGAGTACTGCTCGGACCCGGCGAAGTACAGCGGCGCCAAGGCGTTCGGCAAGGGCACCAATCGCGCGCTGTTCTACGCCCACGACCAGTACGCCGACGACTACTCGGAACAGCTCCCCGGGGCCTGGCGGGCCGACGGCCCCACCGACGCCGTCCTGGTGGTCTGCATGGGCGAGGACACCTTCGGAAGCGCCGTCAGGACATGCCCGTACCAGGGCACCTCCTCCGGCTCCACATCGAACGTGACCTTCTACAAGATCGAGCTGCCGGTGAAGGTCTACGAGCTGCGCACCGGCAAGCTCGTCATGAACCGGAAGATCCAGATCGACGGCGCCGGCTGCCCGGGATCCATCACGTACTACTCCTCCGGCGACCACGACCCGGGCCCGCCGTCGACCCGGTACGTCGAAGAGTCCAAGTCCGATGTGAAGGACGCCTTCCGGTCGCTGGTCGTCCGGTGATCCGGAAGCGGCCGTTCGACAAGCGCGGGCGAGGAAGGGGGCGTCGGTGACGCGGGAGGAACGGGTCATCGCCGGGCGGTACCGGCTGCTGAAGCGGCTGGGTTCCGGCGGCGGGGGTGACGTCTGGCTGGCCGAGGACGAGGAACTCCGGGTCCGGGTCGCCGTCAAGGAGATCGACGTACCGAACGAACGGACGGGACCCGGTGGCGACGACCCCGCCGGCCGGGGGCGCAAGGAGGCCCTGAAGGCGGCGCAGCTGCGCGAGCACCCGAACGTGATCACGGTGTACGACGTGGTCGAGGACGACGACCGCCCCTGGATCGTGATGGAGTACCTGCCGGGCACGCGGGATCTGCGCGCCGCGGTGAAGGAGCGCGGGGCGCTGCCGAGCGACGAGGTGGCCGGGATCGGCGCGGCCGCCCTGGACGCCCTGTGCGCCGGGCACCGGCTCGGCATCATCCACCGGGACGTGAAGCCCTCCAACATCCTGCTGGCACCGGACCGTTCGGGCGCTGCCGACCGCCGCGTCCTGCTCACCGACTACGGCATCTCGCTGTGGCCCCGCGAGACCCGGGTCACCCAGAGCGGCATGGTGGTCGGCACACCGGGCTTCCTGGCACCGGAGCGGCTGTCCGGCGGCGAGGCGACACAGGCGACCGACCTCTTCTCGCTCGGGGTGACCCTCTACTTCGCCATCGAGGGCGTCTCCCCCTTCGAGCGGGACACCCTGGACGCCTCCCTCATGGCGGCGCTGACCACCGAACCCGCCGTCCCGCAGCGGGCCGGCGATGCGCTGGGCCGTGTGATCATGGGGCTGCTGGCCAAGGATCCGGCGAACCGTACGCAGGCGGAGCGGGCGCGTGAACTCCTCGCCGAGGCCACGGGAACCGGAACGGCCAACGGTCCCGCGTCGGCGCCCGTGCCCGCACTCACCGGCTCCGACCGGTCCGAGCCCCCACCCGCCACCGACGCCGGCGCCACGACGTGGCCGACCCATCAGCGCCCCCCAGGCACCGATCGCCGGATGTTCGGCCGGCGCACGCCCCTCCTGCTGGCCCTCGCCGCCGTGCTCCTCGGGGGCGGTGGCTTCGCGCTCGGCGCCGCCGCCTACCAGGACGACAAGGCCGACGCCAAGGAGCAACAGGCCGGCGCGACGGCGGCCGCCACCCCGTCCCCGACGGTGGCCCGCGCCGCGTACCCGTACGGCCGGCAGGCGGGGCTGCGTCAGGAACTAACGCCCGGGCAGTGCGTCGACGCCGACTGGAAGAACGGGGAGTACAAGCGGCGGCCCGGGGTGAAGACCGTCGACTGCTACGACGACGATCCCGAGGGCCAGGTCATCGCGACCCTCGACCGCGTCACCGCGGCATCCGGTGCGCAGGCGCTGCGGGACGAATGCGCCCGGCGCACCACGGAGTTGCGCGGGACCATGGCCGACCCCGTGCTGTACGTCCTCAACCCCGAGCCGGGGCAGAGCGAGCCGCCCGCCTCCGCCTGTCTGCTCTTCCTGAGGAACGCCACGCTCGGCGGTCCAGTCGGCGAATTCCGCAAGTTCGGGGACGAGGTGTACATCACGCAGCTGGGCCCGGGGGACTGCATCGACGTCAAGGAGGACGACGACGACACCTACACCAAGACGCTGGTGAACTGCGCCGGTCCGCACGACGAGCAACTGGTCGGCTGGACCCGGGCCTCGGGCGACAGCTCGGCGGACAGCGTGGACGCGGGACAGCTCTGCCGGGAGAGGTACGGCGTCAACTGGGCCCGCGGCAAGGGGCACGAGATGTGGGGCTGGTACTCCTCGGACGAGGAGTGGGACGCCGGTTTCCGTCAGGTGCTGTGCAGCGTGGGCCGGGAGGACGGCGGGAAGCTTCCCCCAGGGGCGCTGAAGTCGGCTTACTGACCCTCTCTCGGTGCCGACCCCGCGGGGCGACCGACCGGTTCGGGGAGGGGTCCCGGGAAGGGCGCGGACACTGGTCGGGACACCGCGGCCCGAGACACTCACGCACGACCCGCTGACCGAGATGCTCACGCATGACCCGCCGACCGAGAAGTCCACGCCCGCCCGCGAACCGAGAAGCCCATGAACCGAGGAGACCAGCGATGCCCCTCTCCACCAGCCTCGCGCGTGGTGTCGCGCCCACCACGCCGGGGACACTGCACGCCCGCACGGTCACCGCTGAGCTCAGCGCCCCGCCCCGTCCTGGGCTGACGGTTCGTTTCGGGCGCGGTGAGAAGCCCGACGTGGACCTGGGGGTCGGCGTGGACGACCTGCGGGTCAGCCGCCGGCACGGTGAGCTGACGTACCGTCAGGGCTTGTGGTGGCTGCGCAACACCGGGCAGCAGCTCGTGCGGCTGCCGCGCGGCCAGATGATGCATCTCGCGACCGAGCCGATCCCGCTCGCCACCGGATACACCCCGCTGTTCGTGAAGGGCTCCGGCTACCGCGAACACCTGGTCGAGCTGTATGTGGCCGGCCACGACGACCAGGGGCCGGTGTCACGACGGCAGGCCGAGACCATCCGGCCGGAGACGTGGGCGCTCGACGACGACGAACGGCTGCTGCTGGTCGTCCTCGGCCAGCGGTATCTGCTGTACGAGGAGGAGCCGCGCCCCCTGACGTACGCCACGGCCGCCAAGCAGCTCGGCTATCTGCGCCCGGACGCCAACTGGACCGAGCGCAGGATCGAGCACCGCATAGAGGTCGTCCGCCACCGTCTGCACCGCACCGGCTTCCGGTACCCGCTGCTGCACGACAAGGCCCAGGGCCGCCCCGCCGACAACAGTCTCCTGCACAACCTGATCAAGGGGCTGGTGGAGTCGACGACGCTCGTACCGCCGGACCTGGACCTGATGGAGGACGACGCGGCCTGGCCCGAGTAGCCGGGTCAGCGCGCCCGGAGTCCGGCGGCGGCCGAGGCCGCGAGGTCCTTCGCCATCGCGCAGAGCTCGTCCTTGGGCCGCTGCCCGCCGACGTCCAGGCGCACCATCTCGGCGGCGGTCTCGGCGTTCTGCCCGCTGTACCTGCGGTACTCGACGAAGGCCGCACAGGCCTCCCCGTCGTCCCCGGGTTCCACGACGGTGCGGTGACCGCTGAGCGTGAGGGCCGTGCCGTCGGCCGCGGACCTGGGCTGGTCGCGGAAGAAGGCCACCTCGGCGTCCAGTCCGTCGACGTCGCTGGACCATTCGCAGCTCCAGTTCGCCACGCCGACGTCCGGTACATCGACCTTGAGGCCGGGCACCGCGGCCAGCGCCTTGGCGTCGAGCAACGCGCAGGCGTTCGTCCAGGCCAGCGAGGCGCGCGCGTAGGGCGGCGAACGGCGCGGGAGCGGACCCCGGTCGAGGACCTCGGCCGCGCTGCCGGCGGCCTTGTCGGCGACCGTGCACAGGGTCGCCCCGCCGCCGACCACGGAGCCCTTGCCCATATTGACGCGGACGCCCACCAGCGTGCCGTCGGTGTCGTCGTCGGACGTCAGCAGCAGATTGCACTCGTCGCCCTCCGACTCCTCCTCCAGGATGCCGATCCGCCCGACCGTGCGGGAGGGCTTCGACCCCTCCGGCGGGGAGCCCTTGAGGAGCCGCAGGGACACGTCGATACGGGTCTTGTCGTCGACTTCGACCAGCAGGTCGCAGCGGTCGAAGTTGCCGTAGTCCACGTCGACTTCCACCTTCCCGTCGCCGAACCGGTCGAGCGCGGCGGGGTCGGCGAGGTCGCACACATCGGCCGTGCGTGGATCGCCGACCAGGGTGCGCGGCTCGCCGTCCGAGGCGACCTTGTCCGGGCTGCTCCGGCCGGCGCTCGGTGAGGCCTTCCCGTCGCCGCCGTCGGGGATGACCACGAGCCCCAGGGCCAGCAGGGCACTGACGCCCAGAGCCGCCGCGATCAGCGGCCGGCGCCACCGGGGGCACCCGGTGGCCGTCCTGGTGGTGGCCGTGTCCCGAGAGGGCTTCGGCTCGGCCTCTGCGACCTCGTCCAGGAGCCGTTTGACCTCGGTGGCGTCGGGGCGTTGCCGAGGGTCGCGGCGCAGCATCGCGGTGAGGACGGGGTAGAGCGGGCCCACCGCGTCGGCGTCCAGCTCGACCACGCCCTGCTCGGCCTTCCAGTGCCGCAGGCGCTCGATCTCCTCCCCGCTCCGGCCGGCCCCGGCGTCGTCATCCGCCGCAGCGCCGCGCGGGGGTGCTCCGGTGACCAGCGCGTAGAGGGTTGCGGCCAGGCAGAACACGTCCGAGGCGGGGCGGGGGACGTTGCCCCGGGCCAGCTCGGGGGCGGCGTAGTCCGGGGTGAAGCTGAACGGGCCGTTGACGGTGATGGTCTCGGTGCCGCCGACCCGGTAGGCGGCACCGAAGTCCAGTAACTTCGCCGAACCGTGCCGGGTGAGGCCGATGTTGGCGGGCTTGACGTCGCAGTGGACGATGCCCGCCTCGTGCAGGGCGGCCAGCGCGTCGGCGAGCTGGGACCCGATGCGGGCCGCCCGCTCGGGAGAGACCGTCGGCCGCCGGTCCAGGCCGCCGCCGGGGACGTACTCCATGACGAACCAGTACGTCGGGGAGCCGGGGCCCTCCTGCGGCACGGTCACGACGTCGAACAGGGTGACGACGTGGGGATGGTCGCGGAACTTGGCCATGGCGCGCGGTTCGCCGAGCAGCCGCCGCAGCGCTGTCTCGCTCTCGCCTTGCGTCCGTTCCGGTTTGAGTGCGACTTCCTGGCCGACCACCGTGTCGTGCGCCAGCCACACATCGCCGCCCCGCCCCGCGCCGACGACCTCCCTGAGGACATAGCGGTCGGCGAACTCCTCCCCGGAACGCACGGATCTTCCCCCTCGGTCGAGTCCGGCACGCACACGGCCCCGGTCGAGGGCCGCACGCCTGGATCGAACCTAATGCGTACGGCGGGCCGTACGCATTGTCTACCCAGAGCCTTCATCAGTCGCACGCATGCCTGGCCGCGACGGGAAAGGCGAGGCACGGGAGGGGTCCCGGGAAACGCGCCTACGGTACGCGTCGGCCCGTACCGCACACCCCCGACCGGAGGAGCCCCGCCATGCCCAGAACCCGGACCATCGTGCTCGCCGGCCTCACCGCGGCCGTCTCGACCGCCACGCTCACGCTGTCCGCCCACGCCCACGCCCACGCCTCGGCTTTCGGCGAGAGGGCGGAGGCCGCCCGGTGCGCCCACCCCGCCGAGGTCCTGGACCTGACGGACTGGAAGCTGACCCTGCCCACCGGCGAGGACGAGGATCCCACCGAGATCACCCAGCCCGAGCTGGCGGCCTTCTCCGCGGCCCCCTGGTTCCGGGCCGAGGACGACTGCGAGGCGGTGCGGTTCCGGGCCGCCGTCGACGGTGTGACGACGTCGGGCTCCGGCTATCCGCGCGCCGAACTGCGGGAGATGACCGACGGCGGCGCGGACGAGGCCGAGTGGTCCGCCACGGACGGCACCCACACCCTCGTCGTCAAGGAGGCGTTCACGGCTCTGCCCGAGGAACGGCCGTACCTGGTCGGCGCGCAGGTGCACGGCGGGGACGATGACGTCACCGTCTTCCGCCTCGAAGGCAGCAGCCTCTACATCACCGACGGCGACGACCGCCACCATCACCTGGTCACCGGCGACTACGAGTTGGGCACCGAGTTCGAGGCCCGGTTCGTGGCCGAGGACGGTGAGATCGCCGCGTACTACAACGGCCGTCCGGAGACCACGATCTCCCACGACGGCGGCACCAACTACTTCAAGGCGGGCGCCTACACACAGGCCAACTGCGACAACTCCACGCCGTGCGACGAAGGCAACTACGGCGAGGTCCGCATCTCCCGCATCGACGTCACCCACTCCTGACCGGCGCCCGGCATCCGGGAGGGGTCCCGGGACACGCGTGGCACGGTGACGGCGACCGAAGGCGGGAAGGGGCGCGGCGGATGACGGGGGACACGGCCGGCGTGGAGGGGACACTGCTGATCCGTGCGCAGCGGATCAACTCGGCGCTGGTCGTGGACCGCAGGCTGGGGGAGGGCGCCTTCGCGGAGGTGTACCGGGTACGCCACCACATCCTCGGCTGGCAGGCGCTGAAGCTCTTCAAGCACGTGGCCTCGCTGGAGGCGACCTCCAGGCTGTTCGACGAGGCCCGCATCCTCTCCACCCTGGGACACCCCAACATCATCCGGGTGTTCGACGCGGGCACCGTGCAGACCTCGGAGGGGATGCGCGGCTACATCACCATGGAGTACGTCGCCGGCGGCAGCCTGGAGCGGCTGGTCGCCGCGCACTCCGGCGCGGTACCGGTCGACGAGGCCACGGCCGTGCTGCGGCAGGCCGCCGAGGGACTCGCCGTCGCCCATGAGCGCCAGCACCCCATCGTGCACCGCGACCTGTCACTGGCCAACGTGCTCATCACCTACGACGAGTCCGGACTGCGGGTGAAGGTGAGCGACTTCGGGCTGGCCAAGGAGACCGACCCGGGGACGATGGCGGCCAGCGCGCAGGGGACGGTCGCCTACATGCCGCCCGAAGTGCTGCGCCGGGGCACGGGCTACTCGTGCGCGGGGGACGTCTGGGCGCTGGGCACCATCGCCTACTTCCTGCTCACCGACCACTTCCCGTACAACGGCGGCGACCCGGTGCAGTCCTTCTCGCTGGAGCGGTTCAACCGGCCGCTGCTGCCGCCGAGCGCCTTCAACGACGGCGTGGGGCCCGAACTGGACCGGCTGGTCGTCGACATGCTGCGCGTCGACCCGGCCGACCGGCCCGCCACCGCCCGCGAGGTCGCCGCACGCGCCGAGGCCCTGCGGCCGCCGGAGGGAGTGCGACCGCCCCCGAACGCGGCGGCGGTGGAGCGGTCCGTCGAGGAGCAGGTACGGGCCGCCGTGGAGCTCTCCCGGACACCGGGGCGGCTGGCCGATGCCGCGAACCAGCTGGAAGAGGCAGTGAGCCGCCATCCCCGGCTCCGGGAACGGCACATGGCGCGGCTGATGACGTGGCGCCGAGGGGTGGTCATGTGAGGGGCCCGACGCGCGAGGAAGGGACGTACGGGCGAGCGATGTACGGGCAGCGGACGTTGGGAGAGCGGATGGACCACACGACTGCGGGCGACCGGCGGGGCGAGCCGCCCGCCGCCCGGACCGGCACCGGGAACCTGTCCCGCTTCACGGATCTGGCCGGGCCGCGGTTGTACCGCGACAACGCCTTCGCCGTCACCGGGCTTCCGGCGAACGCCAAGGGACGCGCGGTACGGCAGCACCGGCAGCGGCTGGAGGCCAGGCTCGCGGTCGAGGCCACTCTGCCCCCGGACCCCGGATCGCCCCTCGTGGGCGGGCACCGGAAGGACGAAGTCCGGGCCGCGTTCGAGGAGTTCCAGGATCCCCGGCGGCGGCTCGTCGACGAGCTGCTGTGGCGCTGGGGCGAACCGGCCTCGGAGTGCGGCTGCCCCGCCGACGTGCACGAGGAGCACGACAACGCGGTGCGCTTCCACGCCATGGCCCTGGAGGCGGAAGCCGGACGGAGCCACGCCACCACCGACGCACGGGACATCCTCTGGCAGGGCGCGGCGAGCGCATGGGGACTGCTGCTGGAGCGCCCCGAGTTCCGCCGCCACATCGCCCACCGGATCGGGGAGCTGGACGATCCGCGGCTCGGCGAGCTCTCCGCGGACGACTTCCTCGCCGAGCTTCCCCGCCTCCTCGTCTCCCCGTTCCGGGAACTGGCCGCCGACCCGGACTTCAGGCCGCGGCTGGCCGCCGTCTGCGCGGGCTGGACGGAACACGCCGCGTTCTCGGGGCTCTTCACCGAGCTGTTCGAGGAGAGCGTGGAGGACACGGTCCAGAAGATCACCGACGGACTGCGGTCCGTGAGCGACAGGAAGGACGCCGAGCGGTTCACGGACGCCGTCCGGATCGTGCGGGAGGAGGTCCTCCCCGCGTTCGAACGGTTCGGTGACGTCCGGGCGTACGTGTCGGAATGGCGGTACGACGACGTGGCGCACACCGTCGCCGTGGGCGTGGGCAACCTCGCCGTCGCGATGCTGGGCCACTACCGGTTCCACCGGCCGAGCCCCACCGAGAAGAGGACGGTGGTCGAACTCGCGGAACGGGCGTACGAGATCGCCCCGGAGCGTCAGGTGAAGGCGTTCAAGGACAACTGGGACGTCATCTACGACTGGTCCGTGAGCGCCGTCCCCACACGCTCGGTTCCAGGGTCCTCGGCGCCGTCCGCCGACCGTGTCTGGCCGGGGTGTGTGCTCGCCGCCCTGGCGCTCGGGGTGCTGTCCGCCCTGTGGGCGGTCCACGGGTGGGAGGCGGCGTGGGGCGGCTTCCTGGTTCTGGGCCTGATCGGCCTCGCCGTCCAGAAGCTCTCGCAGTGGTACGCGCGGATCCGCATCCACGCGGGCAGAAGGAGGTACCGGTGACATCCCGAGTCCACCGCCGAGTGCGCGCCGCGCTCGGTCAGTTGAGGCACCCGCCCGAGTTCCGTGTGCCGCGCCCGCTGCTGGAGCCGGCCCAGGCCGAGTGGGCCGCCGCCGTGCTCGCCGACGTCGAGGCCGCCGAGGCACTCGCCGAACAGGCCCGCACACCGCAGGGTGCCGGCACGGACGCACTGCTCGGGGCCGCCGTCGGCCTGTGGCGGGCCCTGCGCAAGCTCGACCAGCAGGGCGGCGCCCTGTCGGCGGCCGACCTGCGGCAGGTACGCCGCCAGGTGAACGCCAGCCGTCAGGCACTCGCCGACGACGGGCTGGAGATCCAGGAGCACGACGGTTCGCCGTTCGACTCCGGCCAGTCCCTGGAGGTCCTGGTCTTCCAGGACGAACCGGAACTGGACCGCGAGGTCGTGCTGGAGACCGTACGGCCGTCGGTCTACTTCCGCGGCGAACGGATCCAGATGGGCCAGGTCATCGTCGGCAGGCCCGCACCCGAACAGCACCCCGGCATGTGACCAAGGAGAGCGACCATGCGCGAGACCATCGACTTCGGCATCGACCTCGGCACCACCAACAGCGCCATCGCGGTGGCGGAGGACGACGGCGTACGGGTCATCAAGAACAACGACGGCTGGGACTTCTCGCCCTCCGCCGTGTGGATCCCCAAGGAGGGGGTGATCCATGTGGGCAGGCGGGCCAGGGAGCGCACGGAGAGCGACCCCGACAACGCCTACGCGGAGTTCAAGCTGGAGATGGGCGCGGCCGGCGCGGGCCGGCTCTTCCAGCGGACGGGCCTGTCCCTCACGCCCGAGGAACTGTCCGCCGAGGTGCTCAAGTCGCTGCGGCAGGACGCCGCGCACGAGTACGGCGAGCAGCCGGAGGCGGCCGTGATCACCGTCCCGGCCTCCTTCGCCCTGAACCAGAACAACGCCACCAGTTCCGCCGCCGCCCTCGCCGGCCTCGGCGAGCACTGCCCGCTGGTGCAGGAGCCGACGGCGGCGGCCATCGCCTACGGAGTGCAGGACGCGTCCGAGTCCGCCCACTGGATGGTGTTCGACCTGGGCGGCGGCACCTTCGACGCGGCCCTGATGAGCAAGCGCGACGGCGAACTCCAGCTCATCCAGCACGCCGGTGACCCCTACCTCGGCGGCAAGCTCATCGACTGGGCCCTCGTCGACGACCTGCTGGCGCCCGCCGTCCGCCGGGACCTGGGCCTTGCGGACTTCACCCGCCACAACCGCGAGCGCTGGCGCAAGAACTTCGCCAAGCTCAAGCTGGAGGCGGAGAACGCCAAGATCGCGCTGTCCCGCGCGGGTTCGGTCGAGATCTCCGTCGACCTCGACGACGGTAACGGCGGCAGCGAGCCCTTCGAGTACACCCTGACCCGGGGCGCCCTGGACGACCTGGCCCTGCCCTACTACACCCGCGCCATCCGGCTCTGCCGCGACGCGCTCGCCCAGAGCGCCCTGCGCCCCGACCACATCGACCGGCTCCTCCTTGTCGGCGGGGCGACCCTCAGCCCCGGCCTGCGCGAACTGCTCGCGGACCCGGTCGAAGGGCCCGGCATCCCCCTCGACCACAGCCAGGACCCCACCACCGTCGTCGCCCGCGGAGCCGCCGTGTTCGCGCGTACGATCCGGCTGCCCAAGAAGGCGGGGCAGGCCGCGCCCGGCGAGTTCGCGATCGAGCTGCACCATCCCACGCAGTCCGTCGACACCACCGGCATCCCCGTCTCCGGCAAGGTGAGCAGCGGCAGCGCGGTGGACTGGACGAGGTTCACCGTCACCCTCAGCAACCCCGACGGCCGGCCACCGTTCCGCGGACCGCGCACCGAACTCGGCACCGACGGCACCTTCTACACCGAGGTGGCCATCGACGCCGACACCCGCTCCCGCTTCACCGTCGAGCTCACCGACAACGCCGGCACCCGGCGCAACCTCGCGGGTGACACCTTCTCCATCACCCACGCGGCCGTCGTCCCCGGCGACGCCGTGCTCACCGGCACCCTCGGCATCGGCAAGGCCGACGGCACCTTCGACCCGCTGCTGCGCAAGGGCACCACACTGCCGGCCCAGGTGACCAAGCCGTACCGGACGACCATCCCGCTGCGCCGGGCCCAGCCGGACGCCGTCATCCGCATCCCGCTGCTGGAGGGCGAGCGCAGGCGCGCCGACCGCAACACCCGGGTCGGGCTGATCGAGATCCGCCCGCGCGACATCCGGATCGATCTTCCGTCCCAGAGCGAGGTCGAGGTGACCTTCGAGATCCAGGCGAGCAACCGCGAGGTCGTCGTCACCGCCGACATCCCCCTGCTGGAGCAGCAGTTCGAGGCGACGATCAACCGCTCCGAGCTGCTGGCCCCCGAGCACACCGAGCTCGTGGACCGACTGCACGACCTGGAGCAGCGGGTACGTCTCCTCCAGGACCAGGCCGAGGACGTCCACTCCGAGCAGGCGCGGACCCGGCTGGAGGACCTCTCGGAGCAGCGGACCATCCCGCAGCTGCGCAAGGAGGTGGACGCGGCGGCCGTCGACACAGGTGCCGCCGTCACCAGCGACCGCCGTATCCGCGATGTGGAGGCCCAGCTCGACGACATCGAGCAGGCCATCGAGATCCCCGGCCTGCAACGCGAGTTGTGGGATCTGCTCAGCTCCTGCGAGGACGTCGTCGAGCAGGTCGGCGGCGGCCCCTCGGACCGGAGGGAGCTGCAGAGCATGCGCGACCGCGCCAGTTCGCTGGGCGACGACGCCACTCCCGCGGACCTGCGGCGGCTGATCAAGCGGGCCGGGGAGTTCCACGTCGAGCTGCTGCGCCGCACCGACCAGTGGGAGTACGTCGTCTTCCACGCCCTGGTCGAGATGCGCGACGACATGTTCTCCCGCGCCCAGGCGGACGCCGCGATCCTGGAGGGCCGCCGCGCCGTCGCCGCGGGAGACCGCCGCGCCCTCGCCGGGGTCAACGAGCGGCTGCGCCGGCTGCTGCCGCCCGGCGCCGCCGAAGAGGCCGAGCGGCTCTCCGGCGGCATCAACTAGCCTGCTGACACAAGGAGTTGACGGTGTCCATATCCCGAATTCCGGCGGGCGTCGCGTCCGGCGCGTTCCCGGCGGCGGACGGCACGAGGCCGGGCGAACCGGGGCCCGACGGCGCGGAGTCCCGTCGCACGCCGTCCGACGGCGTCAGCGCCACAACCCCTGCCGCCGACCCGCTCCGGCTCGCCCTGCTCGTCTCGCGTGCCCGGACGGCGGCCCGCTCCGGTGACCTCGACGGCGCCCTGCGGCTGCTGCACGAGGCGGACGATCCCGCCGTCGCGGCCCATCCGGACGTACTGGACCTGCTCGCCCGACTGCACGCCCAGCGAGGGGAGTTGGCTCAGGCGGCGGAGTACTGGCGCCGGGTCCGGCAGCGGCACCCGCGGGATCCGGCGGCCGCGGCCGGGCTGGCCAGGATCGACCGGCTCGGGCGGCGCTGGCCCCGCGCGGCACTCACCCGGCATCGCGCCGGAACGGCCCTGGCCGCCGCGGTCTGTGCCGTGGCCGCGATCACCGTCGGCACGGTCGCCCTGACCGACGGCGCCGACGGACCGGCGGGAGAGCCGGGCCCTTCGCAGGCCGACCGGGCGGAGCGGCTCGCCGAGCGCCTCGACGCCGAACGCAGGGCCGATCAGGCACGGGAGCGGACCCAGGAGACGGCCCGCCGGGCGGAGGCGGCCACGGCGCTGGCCGACGCGCTGCGGGCGCCCGGGATCAGCCCCGTGGTGCGGGAGGGCTCCGTGGAGGTCGCCTTCGCCGACGGGCTCTTCTCGGAGGGCGCCGAGCTGACCCCGGTCGGCGCCGAGCGGCTCGCCGTGCTGGGGGAGCGCCTCGCGGGACGGAAGGCGCGGATCGAGATCTACGGTCAGACCGCCACCGTTCCCGGCGCCCCGAGAAGCGGCGGCTCGGTCCTCTCGCTCTGGCGAGCACTCATCGCCGCCCGGGAGTTGAGCGCCGCCGCCGGCAGGCCTCTCACCGACTTCACCACCGCCAGCGCGGACCAGCGCGACGCCCCCTTTGCGGGCGCCGCGCGGAACCGGACCGTCACGGTGGTGATCACGCCGGCCTAGGGCAGGGCGGCCCTAATAGGCCGCGTCGAGAATCCCGAGGATCTCCTGCTCGGTGGGCTGTCGCGGTGCGTTGCGTGTCACGGCGTCCGCGAGGGCGCCGGAGGCGATGGGACCCAACAGGTCGGGACGAACCCCGAGTTCGCGCAGGGGCTGCTTGATGCCGACGGTGCCGGAGATCTCGCGGACCGCGTCGATCGCGGCGCGGGCCCAGTCGCCGTCGGCGGGCGGGGCGAGGCGCAGCGCGCGGGCGGTCTGCTCATAGGCCTCCTGGGCGGCCGGAGCACTGAACTCCAGGACCTCCTCCAGGACGGCGGCGAGGGCGACGCCGTGCGGGGTGCCGGTGTGGGCGGTCAGGGCGTGGCCGATGCCGTGGACCAGGCCGAGACCGGAGATGGTCAGCGCCTGGCCCGCGAGGTGGGCGCCGAGCATCAGCTGAGCGCGTGCCTCCAGGTCCGAGCCGTCGCGGTGGGCGACCGGCAGCCAGCGCCCGACCATCGCCACCGCCTGGCTCGCGTACGCCACCGAGACCGGGTTGGCGCCGCGCGAGGCCAGGGACTCGATGCCGTGCACGAGGGCGTCGATGCCGGTGGCCGCCGTGATCCGGGCGGGCAGGCCGAGCGTCAGCTCGGGGTCGAGGAGCGCGATCCGCGGCTTGACCGAGGGGTGGCCGAGGTAGACCTTGCGACAGGCGACGGTGTCCTCGATGACGCCGAAGCCGTTGGTCTCCGCGCCCGTGCCCGAGGTGGTAGGGATCGCGATCAGCGGCAGTCCGTCGAGCGCCTCCCACAGGGCGTCCGCGTCGGCCGCCGCCGCGTCGGTGTTGCCGACCAGCAGCGAGATGCCCTTCGCTGCGTCGAGGACGGAGCCGCCGCCCAGGGCCACGACGACCGCCGGGCCGAATGCCCGCGCACGGGCGGCGCCCTCGTCGACGTTGTCCGTGGACGGATTGGCGCCGACCCCGTCGTACACCCCGTGCTCCACGCCCGCCGCGTCCAGGACCTTGAGCACCTGGTCGACGATGCCGGCCGCCCGCAGACCACGGTCGGTGACCACGAACGCGCGGTTCATACCGAGGGAGGAGACCAGCTCCGGCAGATGGGTGAGGCGGCCGGGGCCGAACTCGATACGGCAGGTGGGATCGATGGCCAGCTGATTGGTGAGGGACTCGCCCATGGCGTACGGCTCCTGGAAACGCGGCGGGTAGGGGAGATGCGGTCCGGTGGATCAGGCGGTGCTCAGCAGGGCCTCCTCCGGGCGCGGGAGCCGGAACTCCCGCTCGGCCAGGGCCTCGTAGAGACGGACCGGACTCATCTCCCCGGCCAGGTCGCCGTGTTGGGCCCTGGAGCGGCGGAAGATCTGCTCCACGAGGGCGGACAGTTCGGTGGAGACGCCCACGTCGCGGCCGAGATCGACGGCGAGCCCGAGGTCCTTGCAGGCCAGGGCCATGGCGAACGAGTCGTCGTAGTCGCCGTCGACCAGCACGGACAGGACGTCGTGCTCCAGGAAGTGCGAGGCGGCCGGGCTGGCGAGCAGCGCGTTGCGCAGTACGCCCAGGTCCACGCCGGCCTTGGTGCCCATGGCCAGCACCTCGGAGGTGGCGACGAGATGGGTGAACCACAGCAGATTGATCATCAGCTTGACCGAGTAGCCGGCGCCGAGCGGGCCCACGTGCAGCACCTTGTCGGGGTCGCCGACGGTCTCGAACACGGGCAGGCACATACGGAAGTCGTCCGCCGTCCCACCGACGAATATCTGCAGCCGCCCGGCCTCGGCACCGCGCGCCATGCCGCTGACGGGGGCGTCCAGGCGGCGTACCCCGCGCCGGTCGAGCACCTCGGCGGCGATCCGGTCCGCGGCGGCCGGCGTGGAGGTCGACATGTCGATCCACACGGAACCCTCGGGCAGCGCCTCGGCGGCACCGCCGCGCAGCAGCACCGCCTCGACGGCGCGCGGGTGCGGCAGCATCGTGACCAGCAGTTCCGCGTCGGCCGCGCACTCCGCCGGAGTGTCGGCCCAGCGGGCGCCGAGCGCCAGATGCCCGACGGCGGCCTCGGGCCGGGTGTCGTGCACGGTGACCAGGTGTCCCGCGTGGATCAGATGGCGGGCCATGTGGCTTCCCATGTTGCCCAGGCCGATGAAACCGATCCTCATCGATGTCCTCGCTAAATACAGGTGAATTGGGGGATGGCCGTTCAGGCCAGGTCGATCCAGGTGGTCTTGAGCGCCGTGTACGCGTCCAGCGCGTGCAGGGACTTGTCACGGCCCGCGCCGGTGGCCTTGAAGCCGCCGAAGGGGGTGATGACGTCGCTGGCGTCGAAGGTGTTGATCCACACCGTGCCGGCCCGCAGCCGCCTGGCGGTGCGATGGGCGACCTTCACGTCCCGGGTCCAGACGGAGGCGACGAGCCCGAAGTCGCTCTGGTTCGCCAGCCGTACGCCCTCGTCGACGTCACCGTCGTACGACACGACGGCCAGCACCGGACCGAAAATCTCCTCCTGCCCCACGGCCGATGTGTTGTCCACGCCGTCGAGCACGGTCGGTTCGACGAAGGTGCCGCCGGACTCGCTGCGCGTGCGCCCGCCGCCGAGCAGGACGCGCGCCCCGTCCGCCTTGCCGCGCTCGATGTAGCCGAGGATCTTGGCGAGTTGTCCCTCGTCGACGATCGGCCCCATCACGGTGGCCGGGTCGAGCGGGTCCCCGACGCGGAAGGTCTCGGCGGTGATCCGCCCTACGGCTTCCAGGAGCCGGTCCTTCACCGACGCGTGGACGACGACGCGTGAACCCGCGTTGCAGGTCTGCCCCGCGTTGTAGAAGATCCCCCACGCCACGGCGGACGCGGCCGCCTCGATGTCGGCGTCGGCCAGCACCAGCTGCGGCGACTTGCCGCCCGCCTCCACGGCGACCTGCTTGCCGTTGGACTCGCCCGCGTACACCTGGAAGAGCCGGGCCACCTCCGCCGAGCCGGTGAAGGCGATCTTGTCGACCTCGGAGTGCCGGCCGAGGGCCTGTCCCGCGACCTCACCCCGGCCCGGGACCACATTGAACACACCGTCGGGCAGCCCCGCCTCGGTGCCCAGCGCCGCCAGGCGGAGCGCCGCGAGCGAGGTCTGCTCGGCGGGCTTGAGGACGACGCTGTTGCCGGTCGCGAGTGCCGGGCCCAGCTTCCAACTGGCGATCAGCAGCGCGTAGTTCCATGGCACGACGACACCGATGACACCCAGCGGCTCACGGGTGATCAGCGCCAGCGCGTCGCCGGGCGTCGGGGCCACCTCGTCGTAGGTCTTGTCGAGGGTCTCGGCGTACCAGGCGATGGTCTCGGCGGCCTTGTCCACGTCGATGCGCACCGACTCGGTGATGGGCTTGCCCATCTCCAGCGTGTCCAGCAGCGCCAGTTCCTCGGCGTTCGCTCGGATCAGCTCGGCCCAGCGCAGCAGGATCCGCTTGCGCTCCTTCGGCGCGAGGTCGCGCCAGCGGCCGTCCTCGAAGGCGGCGCGCGCGGACCGTACCGCCCGGTCGACGTCCTCGCCCCCCGCGGCCTGCACCTCGGCCAGCACCGCGCCGTCACGGGGCGAGACACTGGTGAAACTGTCGCCGGACGCGGCGTCGGTGAAGGCGCCGTCGATGAACGGGCGCGTCTCGAAGGAGAGCTTGCCCGCCGCCGCCAGCCACTCGTCGTACGAGCGTGACAGCAACTCCTCGATCGTGTAAGTCACTTGATCCTCCAGCGGTCGATCGCGTCCTCGTCCAGCTCGACGCCGAGCCCGGGCCTGTCCGGGATCTCCAGGTCGCCCTCGGCGTTCACCTGGACCGGCTCGGCGAGCATGAAGTCGCGGCGCTCGGGGGTCCAGCCGGGCGGGTCGTAGGGGAACTCGAAGAAGGGGCCGCCGCCGACGCCCGCCGCGACATGCAGATTGGCGAGCACGCCGATGCCGTTGGTCCAGCTGTGCGGGGTGAACTGGCGGTGCTTCAGATGGGCCAGCTCGGCCAGGGTGCGAGCGCGCTGCATGCCGATCGCGAGCACCACGTCCATCTGGTAGATGTCGAGGGCGTCCTCTTCGAGGTAACGCAGCAGCTCGGTGGGGGAGTGGTGCATCTCGCCCGCGGCGATCCGCACCCCCGGGTTCTCGGCGCGCAGCCGCTTGAAGCCGGCCAGGTCCGCGTACGGCAGCGGCTCCTCGACCCAGAACACGTCGAGCTCGGCGAGGCGGGCGATGGTCTTGCGGGTCTTGGCGAGGTCGGAGGCGTTGGCCGTGTCGCCCGCCATCCGCCAGGACTGGTTGAGGTCGACCATGATCTCGAAATCGGCCCCGAGCTCCTCACGCACGGCGCGCACCGCGGCGATGCCCTCGTCGACGCGGTTCCGGTCGATCCGGATCTTCAGGGCGCGGAAGCCGGCCTCGCGGACCTTCAGGGCGGTGGCGACCCGCTCCGCGGGGGACTTGAGCTCGCCGGAGGAGGCGTAGGCGGGCAGCTTCCTCGCCGCGTTGCCGAAGAGCTCCGACACCGGGCGGCCGTGGACCTTGCCGATGATGTCCCACAGCGCGGCCTCCAGGGGCCAGTAGTGCGCGCCGTGGAAGTTGGCGGTCTCGATCGCCCGGACGTGCCGGGTGATGTCGAGGGGGTCCTCGCCGACGAACAGGTGCTTGTACGTCTCGAAGCCGTCCATGAGGTCGCCGGAGCCGATGCCGGTGATGCCCTCGTCGGTGTGCACGCGGACGATCGTCGCGTCGAAGGTCCGGCGCGGCTCCGGGTCCCAGGCGGCGCGGAACGGCGGGTCCAGCTCCAGGCGCAGTCGGTCCAGGGTGATGTCGGTGATCTTCATCGGGCGAGCACCTCGGCGGTCGGCGTGTAGAACGGGTTGGCCGGGCCCTGCTTGGCGGCGGCCTGCACGTCGGCGACCGTGGGAGTGCCGGTCACGGCGGCCCGCACCGCGCCGTACGCGGCGGCGCGCTGGTTGCGGAAGGAGACGTCGAGGTCGTCGACCGCCGGATTGACCCACACCGCCGCGATGATCAGCAGGTCGTCCGCGTCGTCGGCGGGGACCAGCCCCTCCTCGACCGCGTCCGCGACCCCCTGCGCGAGACCGGCCTGCGCGGAACCCCAGGTGGCACGCTGGTGCAGCTCGCCCTCCGCGGCGGCCTTGGCCACGAACAGCGTCAGCGGCTTCACCGGCACGGACGGCCGTACGACGGTCATGAACGGCACGTGCCCGGCACTCGGGGTGGCCAGTGCCGTCGCCCAGGCGGTCTCGACGGGGCCGCCCTTGCGTCCGATCACGATGTTCGTGTGGGCGGCGTTGGCGCCCTCACCGACGAAGGACTCGCCGATGAGCGCGGTCGGGGCAATGGGCGAAGGCATGGAATCTCCTGGATCTCCGGGAGCGGGGAGCGGCGGCGGACCGGGGAACCCGGCGAGGTGAGAGCAAAGCTCGCATACCTCGCAGTTCAACCGACCCGATGCGGCGAATCTAGGTCCGCGGGACACCCCTCGCAAGGCGCTCGCGGGAATCGAAATGCCGGTTGCTCTCTTGACAACTTCCGGCCTGACCTGGGGGTTCCTTCACCGACGCACGCGCATACGATGACCCCGTGACCGACTCTTCCTCGGCCTCCCGCGGACACGGCCTGCGCCGTGACATCGACCTGCTGGAGGCGCTCGCCTCCGACGAGGCCCAGAACGCCGGCGGCCTCGGTGTCGTCCGCCTCGCCCAGCTGGTGGGCCGGGAGAAGACCCAGGTCTCCAGGGCCCTGAAGGCACTGGCCGCCGAGGGGATCGTCGAGCGGGACCCCGACACCCTGGAGTACCGCCTGGGCTGGCGGCTGTTCTCCCTGGTGGCCCGGACCTCCGAGAGCCGGCTGGTACGGGTGGCCGAACCGGTCATGCACACCCTGTCGGCGGACCTGGAGGAGACCAGCCACCTGTGTGTGCTCAGCGACCGTGAGGTCCTCACCCTGCTGTCGGTCTCCGGGCACTCCTTCCGCGTCCACGGCTGGGAGGGGCGCGGAGTGCCGGCCTGGCGGCTGTCCGCCGGTCGAGTCCTGCTCGCCGACGCCACGCCCGACGAGCTGTACGTCCGCTTCGGCACGACCGGTGAGATGCCCGTGCAGGACCTGTGGTCCCTCATCCAGGACGCCAGGCGGCAGGGGTACGCGCGGGTGAGCGAGGAGTTCGAGGAGGGGCTGGTCGGTGTGTCGGCGCCGGTGCGCGACTTCCGGGGCCGGGTCGTCGCGGCCATCAACATCTCCGCCCCCAAGGCCCGGCTCGGTGACCGTCTCGACGAGGCGGGACGTACGACGGCCCGCGCGGCGGCACGGGTGTCGTCGCTGCTGGGCTGGGAACCGCGGCGCACTCCACAGTTGCGGGCCCGGCTGACCTGACCGCGCACGCCAGGGCCGTACTCCCGCCCATGATCGGTGAGTTGCCCTCAGAGCAACCCCCGTTTCGATCCGCCGGAGTGGCCTTGTCGGCCGTATGACGCGCTCGTAAATTCACCGCGCATCGGACGAGCCCCGTCCGAAACGGAGAAAAGAGCAGCTCATGAACCTCGCCGGCATCGACCTCCTGGCCAAGGGCCCGTTCGCGGAAGGCGATGTGTTCCTCGGCGGCCGCTGGCTCCCGGCCGCCGATGGCCGGACCTACCCCGTCCACGACCCGGCCACCGGCGAGCTGATCCGCGAGGTCTCCTCTGCGGGCGTGGAAGACGCCCGCGCCGCGATCGAGGCGGCCCGGTCCGCCGCGGAGGACTGGCGTACGACACCGGCCCGGCGCCGTTCGGAGATCCTGCACACCACCTTCGAACTGATGCGCGAGCACACGGACACCCTCGCCCGGCTCATCGTGCTGGAGAACGGCAAGGCGTACCGGGACGCGGCGGCGGAAGTCGGCTACGCCGCCGAGTTCTTCCGCTGGTTCGCCGAGGAGGCGGTCCGCGTCGGCTCCTCCTTCGGGGACGCTCCGGCCGGCGGCTACCGCCACGTCGTACGCAAGCACCCCGTCGGCGTCACCGCCTTCGTCACCCCCTGGAACTTCCCCGCCGCCATGGCCACCCGCAAGATCGCCCCGGCGCTCGCGGCAGGCTGCCCGGTCCTGCTCAAACCCGCCCCCGAGACCCCGCTCACCGCCCTCGCGGTCGCCGCGCTGCTCACCGAAGCCGGCCTGCCCGACGGCCTGTTGAACGTCCTGCCGACCGACCGCGCGCCCGAGGTCGTCTCGGCCTGGCTCGGCGACGAGGGGGTCCGCAAGTTCTCCTTCACCGGCTCCACCGCCACCGGCAGGCTGCTCCTGGAGCAGGCCGCCGCGAAAGTCGTCAACGTCACCATGGAGCTCGGCGGCAACGCCCCCTTCGTCGTCTGCGCGGACGCCGATGTGGACGCGGCCGTGCGCGGTGCCATGGACGCCAAGATGCGCGGCGGCGGCGAAGTCTGCATCGCCGCCAACCGGTTCTACGTCCACGCCGATGTCGCCGCCGAGTTCACCGAGAAGTTCGGCGCCGCCATGGCCGGCGTGAGCGCCGGACCCGGCCTGGAGGAGGGCGTCACCCTCGGCCCCATGATCAACCGGGCGGCCGTCGACAAGATCCGCTCCCTCGTCGACGACGCCCTCGCGCGCGGCGCGACGATCGCGGCGCAGGGCACCACACCCGAGGGGCCCGGCCACTTCCACCCCGCGACCGTTCTCGTGGACGTCCCGGACGACGCACGCATCCTGCACGAAGAGGTCTTCGGACCGGTCGCCCCGCTCACCACCTTCACCGACGAGGACGAGATGGTCGCCCGTGCCAACGCCACGGTCCACGGGCTGGCTTCGTACGTCTACTCCCGCGACGTCGGCCACGCGCTGCGCATCGCCGAACGTCTGGAGGCCGGCATGGTCGGCGTCAACCGCGGCCTGCTGTCCGACCCCGCGGCCCCGTTCGGCGGCGTCAAGCAGTCCGGCCTCGGCAGGGAGGGCGGCCGCGAGGGCATCGAGGCCTTCCTGGAGACGCAGTACATCGCCCTCGACTGGCCCCTCTGATCCCTGCCCCTCCCCACCTCTCCCGTCTTCTCCCGCCGCTCACGACAAGGACCGCCCATGGCAATGACGCCTGCGACCCAGCATCAGCCCAGTACCCCTGAGGTCCCCGAACACCTCGGCCGTGAACGCCGCCGTCTGCACACCAAGTTGAAGCTCGCCACGCAGATCGGGCAGGGCATCGACGGCTACATCATCGGCGGCATCGGCATGGCGATGGCCGCGCTCACCATCGACCTGCATCTGTCCACCTTCATGCAGGGACTGGTCGGCGCGTCCCCGCTGATCGGCATCTTCATCGGCGGACCGCTCTTCGGGCGGCTCGCCGACCGGTTCGGCCGGCGGCCGGTGTTCCTCGTCGACATGCTGATCTTCCTGATCGGCTCGGTCCTGCAGTTCTTCGTCAGCGACGGACTCCAGCTCTTCCTCATCCGTCTGCTGATGGGTGTCGCGATCGGCGGCGAGTACGCGATCGGCGCGCCGCTGCTGTCCGAGTACGCGCCCCGCAAGGGCCGTGGCCGGCTGCTGGCCAGCCTGGAGATCAGCTGGTACGTCGGCTACGCGCTCGCGACGGTCGTCGGTGCCCTGTTCGCCGACGTCGAGGGCGGCTGGCGGTGGTCCCTGGCCAGCAGCGCGGTCATCGCCGTGGTGTGTGTCGCGCTGCGCGGCGGCATCCCGGAGTCGGCGCGCTGGCTGCTGAGCAGGGGGCGCCGCGAGGAGGCCGAGGCGCTGATCGAGAAGTACGGCATCGAGGTGGACGTCGATGCCGAACTCGACGAGTCCGAAGCGCCCGCGAGGGAGGGCTTCCGGGCGCTGTTCAACCGGCGGCACCTGCGCAGCACGGTGTTCGCCAGCGTCTTCTGGGCCGCGCTCGTCCTGCCGTACTTCGCCATCGGCACGTTCTGGACCCAGGTCTTCGAAGCCCTGAACATGGGGGACAACGCGGTCGCGGCGCTGCTCGTCTACTCCTTCACCGCGGTGGCGGGCGTGACGGCGGGCTGCCTCGTCGTCGACCGGATCGGCCGCCGCAGGCTGCTCATCCCGCCGTTCTGGATCACCGCGGGCTGTCTGGCGCTGGTCGCGCTGTGGCACACGTCCACCCCGGTCATCGTCGGCGGCTTCCTGTTCTTCATCTTCCTCAACGCCGCCTCCAGCGCGCTGACCGCCATCTACCCGCTGGAGGTCTTCCCGACCTCCCTGCGCACCACCGGCGTCGGCTTCGCCACTGCGATGAGCCGGATCGGCGCGGCCATCGGCACCTTCCTGCTGCCGATGGGACTCGACCGGTTCGGGGCGGAGTTCGTGCTGCTGATCGGTGCGGGGGTGCTGGCGCTGGGCGGCCTGGTCTCGCAGTTCCTCGCCCCGGAGACGACCGACATGGACCTCGCCCGGGCGGCACGCGAGGCACGCGGGGCGTAGCCACCGCACGCGATGCGACGGCCCCGCAGGCGAGTGCCTGCGGGGCCGTGCGCTGTCGAGCGTCAGGCGTAGGCGTCGAAGGGGATGCCGGACGGCTTCGCGTAGTTGAGAGCCCACTGGAAGTCGCCGTCGTCGATCTTGACGGTGGCCGATCCGAAGTCGGCGCTCATGAGCTTGTCGCGGTATCCGGCCGGATAGCCCTCCCACCCCACCAGGCGGGGGAAGAACCAGTTGCCGGTGGCGTTCTCCGCCGGCTCGTCGTTGCCGTTGGCGAACCGGAAGCAGTGACTGGAGACACCGTCCTTGTGGTAGACGATCTTCGGGTGGGTGCCGTCGAAGCGGATCGCCGAACGGGCGGCCAGCTGGTAGGTGCTGTGCTGGGACACCGACACGTACTCGGCCTGGTTGTTGCTGACCCACACGATGACGTGTTCCCAGTCGTGCGTGTGCCCGAGTGCCGCCGGGCCGAGGGTGATCTGGTCCTTCTCGAAGTAGCTGGCGTACATCACCGCGCACCAGCCGTTGTTGCACTTCGCGCGCGAGTAGGTGTTGGCGTTCGCCAGCTGGGCGTAGTCGTGGCACTTGCCGTTGACGTCGCCGCCGAGCTTGAGACCCGGGTTGAGGGTCCCGTCGGCGCCGATGGCGGCCGTGGCGTAGCAGCCGTCGCCGTCGTAGTCGTAGGCCGGGGAGAACGTCTGCTCCAGGCCGTCGGCGTTCTGCGGCAGCAGGGTCAGCACTCCGGCGTGGGCACTGGCCGGGAGGGCCACGACGAAGGTCATCGCGCCGAGGGTGCCGAGGAGGACCCGGGCGAGGGATCTGAACGTGCGCATCTCGACTCCCCGTCAGCAGTAGAGGTTGCCGCCCGGCGAGACGCCGAGGATCGAGGTGAACCGGTTGTAGGCGTCGACGCGGCTCTGCACCTGGGCCGGGTTCTTGCCGTCGCATTCCAGGGAGCCGTTGATGGAGCGGATGGTCTGGCCGAAGCCGGCCTGGTTCACCATCGCGTTGTGCGGGGTCATCGTCCCGGGACCGGACTGGGTGTTCCAGTACCAAAGGCCGGTCTTCCAGGCGACGGCAGCCTCGTTCTGCACCCGCCAGGGGTTGTTGAGCAGGTCGATGCCGAGCGCGTCACCGGCGGCCTTGTAGTTGAAGTTCCACGACAGCTGGATCGGACCGCGTCCGTAGTAGGCGGCCTGACCCGCGGGGCAGCCGTAGGGCTGGTTCCAGTCGCAGTAGTGGGGGTAGTTGGCGGTGTTCTGCTCGACGATGTGCACGAGTCCGCCGGTCTCGTGGTTGACGTTGGCGAGGAAGGCCGCGGCCTCCTGCTTCTTCACGGTGTCGCTGCCGGTGGTGGCGAAGCCCGGGTAGGCGCTCAGCGCGGCGGTCAGGCCGCTGTACGTGTAGAACGAATTCCGGTTCGGGAACATCTGGTTGAACTGCGCCTCGCTGACGACGAAGCCGGACGGGTTGCCGCCGCCCCCGCTCGCGGGCGCGTTCCACTTCTGGTTCGCGGCGCCCGTGCAGGTCCAGATCTGCAGCCGGGTGCCGTTGGCGCTGTTGTTCTCCCGGACGTCCAGGCACTTGTTCGCGGCCGGGTTCACGATGTCACGCGCGCCGCTGACCACCCACTGCTGGTTCGCCCCGCCCGAACAGTCCCACAGCTGGACCGCGGCGCCGTCCGCCGTGCTGCGGTCGACGATGTCCAGACACTTGCCGAGCGCGCGCAGGGTGCCGTCACCGGAGTTGGACCAGATCTGCGCGCCGGTCCCGTTGCAGTCGTAGAGCTGTACGGCGGTGCCGTTGGCGTTGCTCGCGCCCGCCACGTCGACGCACTTGCCGGCGAGGCCGGTGATCGTGCCGTCGGCGGCCTGGGCGGGGGTCACGGTGAGCAGGGCGGTGAGAACGGCGGAGAGCACCGCGAAGATCGCGAGCCGGGGTCTGAGCTGGGTCAGGGACATGGTTGAGGACGCTCCTTTGAGGTGTCGGGGGGCGGGTCGGCCGCCCCTCGTTGGGAGGGGCGGCCGACGGCAGAGCTCAGGGACGCGCTACGGGTAGTTCGTCAGATTCGCCACGTTGGACGTGGAGTTGGACGGGCCGCCCGTGTTGTTGACGACGTGCCGGATGGTGCCCGTGCCGCCGAGGGAGACGGTCACCATGCTGGTGAAGCGCACTCCCGCGTTGTTGGGAGCCTCGATGGCCCGCTCGGCGGCCACGCTCGGGTTGACGTTGAAGAAGCAGTAGCTGCCGAGCCCGTAGGCCTGGTGGCTGGTGACGGAGTCGGCGACCTTGTAGGCCGCGTAGCCCTGGGTGGAGCCGTTCATCCAGGCCGCCTGGTTGGGCGGGTCGTACGGCATCTCGTTCTGGTAGAAGTACGTCCGGCCGCCGTTGCCGTTCCAGATGGTCTGGTACTTCTGGTAGTGCTCGACGAACAGGCCGTACGCGGTGACGTTGTCGCCGTTGACGATCAGTCCGGTGTCCCCGGTGTTGGAGTTCCAGCCGACGCCGCTGCCGTGGTCGGCGCGCCAGATCCACATGTGGTCGCCGATGACGTTGTCGCTGTTGATGACGAGGCTGGTGGTCGCCTTGCCGACGGCGGCGCCGCCGACGCGGAAGTACACGTCGTGCAGGGACGTCGGGTTCGTGGCGTGCGAGGCGGACGAACCGGTCGGGCCGACCTCCATCAGGGTGGGCGAGTTGGTGGTGCCCGCGTCGAAGAGGACGCCCGCGATCTTCACGCCGTCGACGTCGGCCACCTTCATGGCGGTGACGCCGTTGTCCGGGATGAACGTGGCGAGCCCCAGGCCGAGGACGACGGTGTCGGCGCGGTTCACCTGGAGGGTCTGGTTGAGGTGGTAGACGCCGGGGGTGACGAGCAGGTTCTTGCCCGCCGCCAGCGCGGCGTTGATGTCGCCGGCGGTCGCGCCCGGCTTCACGACGTAGAAGGAGTCGAGGGACATCGAGCTGCCGGACGCGGAGCCGCCCGCCCAGCTCGTGGCGCTGGAGTTGGACCGCACCGACGGCACGAACACCTTGTAGGTGCCGTCACCGTCGACGTACAGGAACGGCTTCTCCCGGCTGACCGGGGTCTGCCCCACCGTGGTGTACGGCGGGTTGGGGAAGCTGGTGCCCGGCACGCCCTGGCTGCCGACGAAGACCATGTTCCAGTTGGAGCCGGTCCAGCTGCCGAGCTGGGAGTTGCGGGTCAGCCACTGCTGCTGGGTGCCGGAGTTGACCTGGCCGTCGACCTTGGTGTCGGCGAGCAGACCGCCGCTGGACCAGCCGCCGTCGTCCAGGGCGAGGTTGCCGCGCAGATGCATCCGGCGATAGGCCGACGCCTGCGAGACCGCCCAGCGGTCGCCGCCGCCCGACGGGTTGACGGACAGGTTCTCGGCCCCGCGCCAGAAGTTCTGGGTGGCGTTCTGCGGCGGGAACCAGTCGGCCTCGGCGTGCACCGCGCCGTTGATGGTGACCGCGTCCGGGGACAGCCCGAGTCCGGCGACCTGGGTGTAGAAGCCGACGTTGACGTTCGCGTTGTAGGAGCCCGGCTTGAACATGACGGCGTAGCGCTGGGAGCCGAACTGGTTCGTCTCCTGCTGCTGGAAGATGGAGTTGAGCCGGTTCTGGATCGTCGACGACGACATGGACGGGTCGAAGACGACGACGTTCGGGCCGAGGTCCGGATTGGCCGTCGACTGGTTCACGGGGACCACCTGGAACCGCTGGGCGGCGCTGCCGTTGCAGGTGTACTGCACGAACTGCACGCTGTCGGCGAGCGAGGCGCCCGGGTCGTCCAGGCACTTGCCGCTGCCCCGGTTGACGAAGCGGTAGACGCCGCCGCCCTCGTCGACGGGCAGCCACTGCTGGTTGGCGCCGCCGCCGTAGGCCCACAGATGGACCGGCGCGTTGTCGGCGGTGGAGACGTCGGCGACGTCCACGACCTGGCCGGTGTTGTTGCGGTTGTTGATGCGGACGTAGCCGTCGCTGGTGGGCGTGAAGTTCCAGTTCTGGGCCGTGGAGCCGTTGCAGGCGTACTGCTGCACGACGGTGCCGTTGGCGGTGGCGGCCGCTCGGGCGTCCAGGCACCTGCCGCTCGCGGCGTTCATGATGGTCGCGAAGTCGGCGGGCAGCGCGGCCGCCGCGCTCTCCGCGGCGCCGGCGGGCGCGGGCGCCGAGGTGAGCAGGGACGCGGCCGCCACGGTGACGACCGTGACGGCGGTGGATCTGCGGAGGCGCCTGAGCGCGGGACGCACAAAGGTGAGCACTGATTCTCCTCGCCGAGCGAAGCGATACGGGGGGTTCCCCAGGCCGGGGCCGGGGGAGGGTCGACGCTGGTGGGGGTGGCTGGATCAGCCGGTGTATCCGGCGAACACCCGGGTGAAGTCCCAGTCGGCCTGGTTCACGCCGGAACAGCTGTCGGCGGGGCCGCCGGTGCAGGGGCGGTCCCGGTTGGCGGACCAGAAGGTCAGCCGCGCCAGGTGGTGTTGCTGGGCGTAGGCGAGCATGGTCCTGAAGTCGTTGACCGTGACGGTCTCGTTCTGGTCGGTGATGCCGTTCATCGACGAGATGCCCATGGACCGGTAGGCCTGGTCGTCGCTGTAGCCGTACGCCGACTTCAGCGAGTTCTTGAGCCCCTCGGCGGCCCGCACGGACAGCTCGCCCATGTTCTGTCCGTTGCCGCCGAAGTTGAACGGCATGATCGTCCAGGCGTCCACCGTCAGGCCGGTGTCCGCGGCCCGGTCGATCAGGCTGGTGTCGGGGCCGTTCTGGCCGGTGCCGATGGTGACGTACACCTTCAGGCCGGGGTTGTCGGCCTTGACCTTCTTCAGGGCGTCGACGGTGCGCTGCTGCACGGTCGGGCTGTCGTAGGCGTCGGCTTCGAGGTCGATGTCGATGGCCTTGAGCCCGAAGGCGCTGATCACCTTCTGGTAGGCGGCGGCCAGTTCGCCCGCACTGGAGCAGGAGCTCTCCAGCTTGTTGCCGCTCCAGCCGCCGAACGACGGGACGACGTCACCGCCGTTCGCCCGCACGGTCTCGATCGTGCGCTGGTCGACCCCGCCCGTCAGCGAACGGCCGCCGTCCCACTGCGGGTTGCAGTAGCCGTTGCTGAGGACGAAGGCGAGCGTGAAGTACTTGACGCCGGTGGCGTTGCTGACCGTGGTGGGGTTCGGCGGGCTGCCCCAGCCGTTGTAGAGGTAGGGCGCCACCGCCATCGGTGCGGCGAGGGCGGCCGGGTCGTCGGGTGCGGCCTGTGCGGGGGGAGTGGAGAGCAGGCCGGTGGTGAGGGAGAGCGCGGTGAGGGATATGGCCGCGGGGAGAGTCTTGGGCATGTGCGCGGAAGCCCTTCGTGGGGGTGAGCAACCGGGGCCGCGTTCACCTTCTGAACGGTGAGTGCGTCACGTGGTGGTCTGGCTGACCCGTGAACCTAAAGGTATGGACCACTTCCGTCAAGACGTGAAGTAAGCTTTGGCAACAATTAATTGCGGCCCCGATCGGAACGGGCCGACTCGCCTCCGTCGGTCCCGCCGCGGCACGTGGTACTTCTTGCCTTCCCGGCCCCACCGCCGCACCGGACCGTTGACGATTCGCCTGGTGGCACCGATATGACGAACCGCCCCTTCGGCCTGCACCGCCGTCACGTGGCCGTGGGTCCCGAACGACTTCTCGCCCTCGGTGACGCCGTGTTCTCCATCGCGATGACCCTGCTCGCGCTCGACATCACCGTCCCGGACGGCCTGCCCGGGACCGAGGTCGCCGACGCCGTGGCGGATGCCGTGCCCACCATGGGCGCCTATCTGCTCAGCTTCGCCGTCATCGGCACGCTCTGGCTGGTCCAGCACGGCCTGTTCCGCCTGATCGCGACACTCGACCGCTGGCTGCTCCTGCTCTACTTCGCGCTCCTGGCGCTGGTCGCCGCACTGCCCTTCCCGACCCGGCTGATCAGCGAGTACGGCGAGACGGTCACGGCGACCGCCTGCTACGCGGCGGCGATCGCCCTGGCCGTGGCCCTGATGTGCGGCATGTACGTACGCCTGCTCGTGAACCCCGCCTCGGCGGTGCCGCAGGCCTCTCCCGCGGCACTGAAGGGGGAGATCCGCCATGGCGTCCTGCTGGTCCTCGTCTTCGCCAGCTCGATCCCGGTGGCCTTCTACTCGCCGGACCTCGCCAAGTACTGGTGGCTGCTGGCCATCGGGACACGGCTGCTGTACCGCAGGCCGGCCGGCACCTCGAAGGCACCGGCCGACGCGGGGGAGTGACGCCCGGCGGACCTAGACAGCCGAGTCGGCGTCGCCGAACCACCGGCGCAGCCCTGCGCGCAGCTCCTCCTGGTCCTCACCGACCCACGCCACATGGCCGTCCGGCCGCAGCAGCGCCGCGGGCACGTCCAGGTCCTCGCTGACGTCGACGACATGGTCGACCCGGTCCGCCCAGCCCTGCACCGACAGCCGGCCGGTCCGGTCGAGCAGCAGTCCACGTCCGTCGTGCATCAACTCATAGAGGCGGCCCCGCTTGAGGGGCACGTCCCGCATGCGCCGGCCGAGCAGATCGTGTCCCTCGCCGAAGTCGTAGCGGACCTCGACCGCGGTGATCATCCCGGTGACGTACCGGTTCACCTCTTCGAAGTCCATGAGCTTCGAGAACAGTTCCCGCAGCGCGGTCGGGCCCGGTTCCGTGCCCAGCAGGGTGATCTGCGCGCGAGTGTTGGCCAGCACGGCGGCGCCCACCGGGTGCCGTTCGGCGTGATAGGTGTCCAGCAGCCCTTCCGGTGCCCAGCCCCGGACCGCTGCGGCCAGCTTCCAGCCCAGGTTGAACGCGTCCTGGACTCCGAGGTTGAGTCCCTGCCCGCCGGTCGGCGGATGGATGTGCGCCGCGTCGCCGGCCAGCAGCACCCGGCCGACCCGGTATCGATCGGCCTGCCGGGTCGCGTCACCGAACCGGGAGAGCCAGCGCGGTGAGTGCGCACCGAAATCGGTGCCCGCGACGGCCCGCAACCGCCGCTTGAAATCCTCCAGGGTCGGCTCGCCCGCACGGTCCTCGGCCACGCCGTCGGCGGGCACCACGACGCGGTAGAGCCCGTTCGCGTCGGCGGCGGCGCCGAACCGCAGCTGGGTCCTGCGGACTTCGGCGACGACGGCGTCGATCGTCTCCGGATCCTCCGTCAGCTCCATCTCGCCCAGCAGCGTCTCGACCGTGGCGGCCTCACCGGGGAAGCCGACGCCCAGCAGCTTGCGCACCACACTGCGGCCGCCGTCACAGCCGGCGAGATAACGCGAGCGAAGCCGCGTACCGTCCGCCAGCTCCACGCTCACCCCGTCCTCGTCCTGGCTCAGCCCGACCACCTCGCAGCCGCGCCGGATCTCGGTGCCGAGTTCGAGGGCACGCTCGTTCAGCAGCCGCTCGGTGACCGGCTGCGGGGTCGCGAGGCCGTACGGGTGAGCCGTGTCGAGGCGGTCCGGCCAGGGCTTGGCGATGCCGCCGAAGAGACCGCCGACCTGGAACTTCTCACTGACCGCCGCGAACCGGTCCAGGATGCCGCGCTGGTCCATCACCTCGACGCTGCGCGCGTGCAGCCCCTGACCACGGGACTGCGGGGTCGGTTCGGTCAGCTTCTCCAGCACGACCACGTGCACGCCGTGCAGCCGCAGTTCGGCCGCCAGCATCAGGCCGGTCGGGCCACCGCCCACAACGATCACGTCTGTCATCACAATCCCCGTTTCCGCAGGTCCTGGCTTCGGTGGGCGATTGTGCTGCACGAGGGGGGCCTTGCCGCAAGCCCCCCGGTGCGCTATACGTTGAACATGGCAAGGAGTCGGCGGACCTCCTTGCCTCTGTTGTTTCTCCCGACGGCTCTCCCGCCCGCCGGTCGCGTCAGATCACGCAGCCCACATGCGCCAGCGCCTGCTTCAGCAGCACCCCGTGCCCACCCGGCATCTCGCTCTGCACCGCCGGCGACAGGGCCTCCTGCGGACTGAACCAGACCAGGTCGAGGGCGTCCTGGCGGGGCTGGCAGTCACCGGTGACCGGGACGACGTAGGCGAGGGAGACCGCGTGCTGACGCGGGTCGTGGTACGGCGTGATGCCCTGCGTCGGGAAGTACTCCGCGACGGTGAACGGCTGGAGAGAGGTCGGCACACGGGGGAGCGCCACCGGGCCGAGGTCCTTCTCCAGATGGCGCAGCAGGGCGTCGCGGACGCGCTCGTGATGCAGCACGCGGCCGGAGACCAGGGTCCGGCTGACCGTTCCGTCCGATCCGATGCGCAGCAGGAGGCCGATGCTGGTGACCTCACCGCTGTCGTCGACGCGCACGGGCACTGCCTCGACGTACAGAATGGGCATGTTGGCGCGTGCCTGCTCCAGCTCGTCGCTGGTCAGCCAGCCGGGCGTGGTTTCGGTCATGTCAGACATTGCTTGATCATACTTTCCAGGAATTGCGAACGCTCAGTCGCGAGGGGGACGGGGGACGGAGGACGGGGGGCGGGGAAGTCCGTAGAGGCGGCGGGCATTGTCGCCGGCCGCCCACGCCGCGATCCGCAGCGCGTCCGGCAGGCTCAGCTCGTCGGCGTCCACCCGTTCCTGGAGCAGCTCGCCCAGGCCGCGACGGAACGCCAGTGCGCCGAGCCGGTACGACTCGGCCAGACCATAGGCGTCGGAGCTGTACAGCAGTTTGCGGAACGGGGTGATCTCCAGGGCTTCGGCCAGGATCGCCCGGGAGCGGGCCGGGCCGACGTGATGCAGGGTGAGGCCCACGTCCAGATACACCTGCTCGAAGACCGCCGCCAGATAGGCCGCCTGACGCTGGTACGGCCAGCAGTGCAGGAGCAGGACCGGGATCGTGCCCTTGGTGAGGTGCAGCCAGTCCGTGAGGTGGGTCGGGTCCACTCGGGGCAACCGGATGTCGTCGTCGCCGAAACCGGTGTGGAGCTGGAGGGGCAGCCCCAGGTCCACCGCCGTCCACAGCAGATGCCGTACCAGGACCGGATCGGCGAGTCGGCCGCCGTCCGCCAGCCACTGCCGGGCCGCCGCGGTGACGAGCGCGTCCGAGGGACGCGCCGGATCGAGCTCGAAACCGGTGCGGTAGGCGGCCACCGACTTCACGGCCACCACGCCCGGCCGGCGCACGGCCTCCTCGAGGGTCGTGCGGAACACGGCGATGTACGCGTCCGGCTCGACGCCCTCGGCCGCGACCGCCTCGGCGACCGACTCCAGCCGTACGACTTCGCAGGCGGCCGCGTCGGCGATGCCCGCCAGCTCCTGGGGCGAGGTGATCGGGTGGGGCGTGTACCCCGTGTCGACGCAGAACGCCTCGGTCCCGGCGGCGGCCAGGAACCGGCGGCTCACCTCGCGTCCCCCCAGCTCCGTGCGCCGGTTCAGATAGTCGTCGGCGTCGGCGTGGCGCGGCAGGTCCAACAGGGGTGCGCAGTGGCGGCGCACGGCGATGCCGAGCGGAGTGTCGAACGTCGAGATGCCGGGCCATGGCCCGCCCTCGGTGAGCAGGGACTCGAAGCCGGCCCGGTCCAGGTCGGCGGTGACGATCCCGTGGCAGTGATGGTCGACCAGCGGCAGCGCCGCGAGCGCCTCGTGGACCGGCCCTGTGGCGCTCATGTCAGTACTTCCACCGGTACGCCGCGGCCACCTGGTCATCGTCCAGCCCGGTGACGGCGTCGATCTCGCCCTGCCGTACGGCGATCACGGCGTCGGCGAGCACCGGGCCCAGCGCGGCACGCAGCACCTGGTTCGTACGGAACTCCCCGACGGCCTCGCCCAGCGAGGCCGGCAGTCTGCGGATCTCTCGGGCCGCCCTCTCGTCCGCGCTCAGCCGCGCCGGATCGCCGGTGATCTCCTCGGGCAGGAGCGCGCCCGACGTCAGACCGTCGAGGCCGGCGGCGATCAGGCAGCCCAGGGCGAGATAGGGGTTGGCGGCCAGGTCCACCGGCTTGACCTCCAGATTGGCGGCCTGGTCGCGATGGCCGGCCGTGCCGGTGACGACACGCAGTCCCGCTTCGCGGGTCTCCCGGCCCCATGCGGTGAACACCCCGGCCCACTGCGAGGGCTTCAGCCGCAGATAGCCGGCCGGGCTGGGCGCGGTCACCGCGGTGAGGGCGGGGAGGTGGGTGAGCAGACCGGCCGCGAAGGACTCGGCCTCGGGCCGCATACCGTGGCGGCGGTCACCGCCCGTGTGCAGGTTGAACCCGTCGCGCCAGGCGGACAGGTGAACATGGCCGCCGTTGCCGACGCCCTGCCCGAGGACGGCCGGGGCGAAGGACACCGCGATGCCATGGCGCCGGGCCACCGCGCGGATCGTCTGCCGTACCAGCACGCTGTGGTCGGCCGCCGCCACCGGGTCGAGCGCGGCCACCGACAGCTCGAACTGCCCGGCCGCGTACTCGGGATGGAACTGGTCGACGTCCACGCCCTGCCGCGCCAGCGCCGCCAGCAGATCGGCGGCGCAGTCGCTCAACTCGACCTGGCGGGTGGCGCTGTACGCCGGACCCGTCACCGCGGGCACGAACGCGCCGTCGGGACCCGGCGGTCGGGCGACGGACCACTCGATCTCGATGCTCGCCTTGAAGGAGACACCGTGCCGCTCGGCGGCCTCCCGGACCGTCCGCCGCAGAAAGGTACGGCTGCACGCCGGATGCCGCTCGCCCTCCTGGGTGACACGGTCGACCGGCGCCCATGCCCAGCCGGGCTGGCCGGCCAGCTCCACCAGGTGGTCCAGGTCGGGGTAGAGACGCAGATCGCCGTCCGGGGAGCCGAGGACGTCCGTGGTGACGATGGAGTCGTTCGCCAGGAAGGTGTCGAACACCGGCGACATGCCGACGCCCCAGGCCGCCGCCGAGGCGAGCTTCGCCGTCGGGACCGTCTTCACCCGGCCGACGCCCGCCGTGTCCACGTAGGCCAGGACGATCCCGTGAACGCCCCGCCCGGCCAGCTCGCCGCTCAGCGCGCCGGCCCGCTCCACGTCACCGGGGCGCCCGCCCGGGACGGGGTCGGCAAGGGTGGTCATACGGTCTCCTCGACGAGCTCGGCCGGTCCGCGCCGGAGCGTGCGGTCCCTGTCGGCGTCAGGGTTTCACGGCCACCGCGCCGTACTGCGGTACCGGGACGGGAGAGTCGGGGGCGCGCCACTGCGAGCAGGACACCATCCCCGGCTCCAGCAGCTCCAGACCGTCGAAGAACGCGGCGATCTCCGTGCCGCTGCGGGCGGTGATCGGCGGCGTGGCGTTCTCGTTCCAGAACTTCATCGCCGGGATCTGGCCCTCGCCGCCGAGTTCGGAGTCGAAGGTGGGGTGCGTCAGGACCAGGAGACTGCCGGAGGGGACGGCGGCCAGGACGCGTCGTACGATCTCGCGGGCCTTGTCGTAGTCCAGGACGAAGTTGAGGATGCCCAGCATCATCACCGCGACCGGCTGGTCGAAGTCCAGGGTCTGCGCGGCCCGTTCGACGATGGCGTCCGGGTCGTGCACATCGGCGTCGATGTAGGCGGTGACGCCCTCGTGGGTGCCGGTCAGCAGCGTGCGGGCGTGCACCAGCACGATCGGGTCGTTGTCGACGTACACGATCCGTGAGTCGGGCGCGACGAGCTGGGCGATCTCGTGGGTGTTCTCCGCCGTCGGCAGGCCGGTGCCGATGTCCAGGAACTGGCGTATGCCCCGCTCCTCGGCCACGAAGCGCACGGCGCGGCCGAGGAAGTCGCGGTCCGCGCGGGCGATGTCCCGGATGATCGGGAACATCC
This sequence comes from Streptomyces sp. NPDC056479, assembly GCF_042795335.1. NCBI lineage: Bacteria > Bacillati > Actinomycetota > Actinomycetes > Kitasatosporales > Streptomycetaceae > Streptomyces > Streptomyces sp. NPDC056479. The sequence goes on from NZ_JBHTRZ010000001.1 coordinate 350,439, forward strand.
CGGCGACCTGCTCGCCGACCTGCTGGTCGACCTCGTAGTTGTCCTTGCCGCCGATCCAGTAGTTCCACACTCGCGCGTTGTGCGCCACACCGGTGTTCAGCCTCGCCGACCCGCCCGACGGGGTGTGGCCATCACTCACGACTCGTCCTCTCCTCGCAGAGACGACCGAAACCGGTCATCGTCCCCATTGTGCCGCTCCGTTGATCACGCTGTCCCCGGAATCGGCAGAGCCGGTACGGCTGTTGGCAGGTGCGAGGCAGGACGGCCGTGCTACTCGATCTCGCTGGGGGTCGCCGCGGGCGACTTCCCGGCCAGGACGTCCTTCAGGCGCTGGGTGCCGAGCTTCACCGCCTGCTCGACGGAGTCGTGCTCGTCCCCGTCCAGGCCGCCCGCCGTGACGGTGATCGCGTCGATGCCGACGCGCACGGCGGCGACGTCCTCGGTGAGGGTCGCCGGTTCGCCGTCCGCCGTGCCCTGCACCGTGATGCGCAGGCCGGCGCGGTCGTCGCCGACGTCGGGCAGGGAGGTCTCGATGACCTGGACCTTGCTCTCCTGACCGTTGTTGGTCACGGTGAACTGGTCGCACTCCTGCGGCAGGGTCTTCAGCCAGGCCAGGGACTCCTCCGGGTCGGTCCGCTCGTACGCGGCCACCTGGTACAGCAGGCGGGACTCGTCCTGCTGGAAGCCGCGCAGCGCGGACGCCCCGGACGGCTTGCCCAGCAACTGGTCGGTGTAGAGGCCGTCCAGCAGCCGCTGGCAGTCGGCGGCATCCGTCTTGCCGGTGAGGAAGTCGTCGGCGTCGACGGTCCCGATGATCAGGGTGTCGTGCCAGTTGGCGACCTCCGAGTCCTTCACCTGCGTCCAGTCGTCCTCGATGTCCGCCGCGGTGATCAGCGCGGTCTGCGCGCCGGACTCGGTGAGCGTGGCGGTGGACGAGGGGGACGGCGTCTGCCGGGCGACGGCCCCGGCCTGTGAGACGTCCTCGTCGCCGCCGTCCGAGCAGGCCGCGGTGGTCAGCAACGCACCGGCGGCCAGGGCCGAGCAAAGAACACGGACAGATCGGGACGGGCGACGGGTCATCTGGGCAGCCTCCTGTGGACGTGACGCGTGCCCCCAGCGCACCACCGCCTCCGACGGCTCACCAGCCACGCCGGACCGTTCGAGTGAGCACGTCCGAAGGCGCCGGGGTGCCCCCACCGGTGCTGAGGTCGTGGCCTTGCGAAGGGCCGCCCGGCTGCCGCTCTGGTGCGATGACCGGCTCCGGTTGTTCAATGAGACTGCACATCACGCGGCCCAGTGGCCCATGAGAACCGGGGGAGGAGCCGTCCGTGTCACCCGCCACCGCGCCACCCGTCGGAGCGCGTATCCGGCAGGCGCGCCTCGCGCGCGGGACGAGCCTGCGCGCGCTGGCCCGTGAGGTCGGGGTCTCGGCGAGCTTGATCTCGCAGATCGAGACCGGCAAGAGCCAGCCCTCCGTGAGCACGCTGTACGCCATCACCACGGCCCTCGGCATCTCCGTCGAGTCCCTCTTCGACGCGGGCGAGGCCGCTGCCCCGGCTCCCGCGGAGGCGGCCTCCGGCACCGTCCCGCACGCCCTGGCCGCCTTCGCCGCCGACCCCGGCCGCCGCATAGGTCCGCTGGTCACACCCGACGGGCGGGAGGTCCTGGAGCTGGACTCGGGCGTGGTGTGGGAGCGTCTCGGCCAGGTTCCGGGCACCCATGTCGACTTCCTGCTGGTGACCTACCGGCCCGGCGGATCCTCCTCCGGCTCCGGCGGCCTCATGCGCCACACCGGCACCGAGTACGGCCATCTGACCTCGGGCGAGCTGATCCTCACCCTCGGCTTCGACGAGTACACGCTGCGCCCGGGCGACGCGGTCTGCTTCGAGTCGACGACCCCGCACCGCTACCGCAACGATGGAGAGGTACCGGCCATCGGCACCTGGTTCGTGTTCAGTGACACTTGACACCCGACCTGGACAGTCGTTCACTCCGAAGTGGGGGTGGTCGCCATGGCGATCCGCACATTCGGACCCAATGCCGTCGACTGGGAAGAGCGCGTCGACCTGGACCGGCTGCGCAGGCAGCGGCTGGCCCGCCTGAACGAGACCCTGAACCACTCCGAGCTCGGCGCGGTGCTCAGCTTCGACTTCGCCAACATCCGCTACATGACCGCCACGCACATCGGCACCTGGGCGATGGACAAGCTGATCCGCTTCGCCCTGCTGGTGCGCGGCGGCGAACCCGTCGTCTGGGACTTCGGCTCCGCCGCCCGGCACCACCAGCTCTACAACCCGTGGCTCGACTACAGCGACGGCAAGGGCGGCCCGCCCACCGGTGCCCGGGCCGGCATCTCCACGCTCCGCGGCGCCTTCCATCCGGACGCCGGTATCGCCCAGGACGTCGCCGCCAAGATCGCGGCCGAGCTGCGCGCCCACGGCCTGGCCGGCGAACCGCTCGGCATCGACGTCGCCGAGATGCCGATCCTGACCGCCCTGCGGGCCGAGGGTATCGACGTCGTCGACGGACAGCAGGTCTTCCTGGAGGCCCGCCGCATCAAGACGCCGGACGAGATCTCCCTGCTCACCCAGGCGTGCGCGATGGTGGACGCCGCCTACGAGGAGCTGTACGGCTATCTGCGCCCCGGCGTGCGCGAGAACGAGTGCGTCGGCGTGGTGAGCAAGGTGCTGTACGACCTCGGCAGCGAGTACGTCGAGGGCGTCAACGCGATCTCCGGCGAGCGCTGTTCACCCCATCCGCATGTCTACAGCGACCGTCTGATCCGCCCCGGCGACCCCGCCTTCTTCGACATCCTGCACAGCCACCTCGGCTACCGCACCTGCTACTACCGCACCTTCGCCGTCGGCAGCGCCTCCGGCGCCCAGCGCGACGCCTACGTACGCTGCCGCGAGTACATGGACCAGGCCATCGCCCTCGTCCGGCCCGGCGCCACCACCGCCGACATCGTCCAGGTCTGGCCGCGCGCCGAGGAGTTCGGCTTCGCCGACGAGACGGCCGCGTTCGCGTTGCAGTACGGCCATGGCGTCGGCCTGTCCATCTGGGAGAAGCCGATCTTCAGCCGGCTGGTCTCCCTCGACCACCCCGAGGTGCTCGAAGAGGGCATGGTGTTCGCGCTGGAGACCTACTGGCCCGCAGCCGACGGCTGGTCGGCCGCCCGGATCGAGGAGGAGGTCGTCGTCACCGCCGACGGCTGTGAGGTCATCACCAAGTTCCCGGCGGAGGAACTCCTGGTGGCGGGCCGCAAGTACTGGACGGTGGGCGGCGAGCTGAACACCCGCCGCGAGTCGCAGTCCCACCTGAACACCGGGACGCCATGATGGACCCGGCCGAACTCCTGGCCGCCTACGAGCAGATGAGCGTCATCCGCCGTACGGAGAAGGCCGCCCACGACCTGTTCCTCCAGGGCCTCGTCAAGGGCACCACCCATCTCGCCGCAGGACACGAGGCCATCGCCGTCGGCGCGAGCGCCGCCCTGCGCCGCGACGACTACGTCTTCGCCACCTACCGCGGCCATCACCATGCCATGGCGCGCGGCGCCACCCCCGAGGAGTGCCTCGCCGAACTCATGAGCCGGGCCACGGGGCTGTGCCGGGCCAAGGGCGGCTCGATGCACCTGACCAAGGCCGCCACCGGCATGCTCGGCTCCTACGCCATCGTCGGCGCCCACCTCCCGATGGCGGCCGGCGCCGCCTGGTCGGCCAAGCTGCGCGGCACCGGCCAGATCGCGGTCGCCTTCTTCGGCGACGGCGCCACCAACATCGGCGCCTTCCACGAGGCGCTCAACCTGGCCGCCGTGTGGAAGCTGCCGGTGCTGTTCGTCTGCGAGAACAACCTGTACATGGAGTACACGCCCATAGCCGACGTCACGGCCGTGGCCCGGCCCGCCGCCGACCGGGCGCCCGCGTACGGCATCCCCGGCGAGACGGTGGACGGCAACGACGTAGTGGCCGTGCACGAGGGGGTGGTCCGGTTCGCGGCGCGGGCCCGGGCGGGAGACGGGCCCGCCCTGCTGGAGGCACGGACCTATCGGCACTTCGGGCACAGCCGCGCCGATCCGGCGGCCTACCGTCCGGCCGAGGAGGTCGAACGCTGGCTGAAGCACGATCCGTTGGACCTGGCGCGCGGGCGGCTGGTCGAGTCGGGGGTGTCCGATGCCGTGGTCAAGGAGGCGGACGAGCGGGCAACGAGCGTCGTGCAGAAGGCTGTTGAGGCAGCGAAGGCCGCCCCGCCGCCCGATCCGGACGAGGCGCTGACCGACGTATGGGCGGACGGAGGTGCGGCGTGGCGGACGTGATCAGCTATCGGGAGGCGGTCGCCGAGGGCATCGCGCGGGAGATGCGGCGCGATCCGTCCGTCGTGTGCCTGGGCGAGGACATCGGTGAGGCGGGCGGGGTGTTCAAGACGACCGTGGGGCTGTTCAAGGAGTTCGGGCCCGAGCGGGTGTGGGACACGCCCATCTCCGAGCAGGCCATCGTGGGGGCCGCCATGGGCGCCGCGATGACGGGGATGCGGCCGGTCGCCGAGATCATGTTCTCCGACTTCCTGGCCTGTTGCTGGGACTACCTCGCCAACGAGATCCCGAAGGTGCGGTACATGACGGGCGGCCAGGTCACCGTCCCGCTCGTGGTGCGCACCGCCAACGGCGGCGGGCTCGGCTTCGGCGCCCAGCACTCCCAGGCCACCGAGAACTGGGCGCTCACCGTGCCCGGCCTGAAGATCGCCGCACCGGCGACCCCCGCCGACGTGATCGGCATGATGGCGGCGGCGATCCGCAGCGACGACCCGGTCGTCTTCTTCGAGCACAAGGGGCTGCTCGCGTCCAAGGGCGCGCCCCCGCCCCCGGACCACGTCGTCGAGCTGGGCCGTGCCGCAGTCGTCCGGGAGGGTGTCGACGTCACCCTCGTCGCGCTCGCCTCGATGGTGCCGGTCGCCCTGAAGGCCGCCGAGCTGCTGTCCGGCGAGGGCATCGAGGCCGAGGTCGTGGACCTGCGCTGTCTGGTGCCGCTGGACGTCACCACCGTTCTCACCTCGCTCGGGCGGACCTCGCGGCTCGTCACCGTCGAGGAGAACCCGTACCAGGGCGGCTGGGGCGCGACGCTCGTCTCGGTCGTCGCGGACGAAGGGTTCGGCCTGCTGGACGCGCCGGTCAGACGAGTGGCGGGGGAGTGCGTCCCGCTGCCGTTCGCCGACGCGCTGGAGGAGCGGGTGATCCCCACCGTCGACAAGGTCGTGGCGGCCGTACGCGGACTCGCCGCCTACTGAACACCCCATGGGAGGAAGGGCGATGAGCAATCGGATACTCCTGCGCGGCGGACACGTACTGTCGATGGACCCCGGCATCGGGGATCTGTCCCAGGGCGACGTCCTCATCGAGGACGGGAAGATCACGGCGGTGGAGCGGGAGATCGGCGCCGACGCGGACGTGCTCGACATGAGCGGCCGGATCGTGATCCCCGGCTTCGTCGACACCCACCGGCACACCTGGGAGGCGTCCATCCGGAACGTCGCCCCCGACGCCACCCTGGACGACTACTTCGTCGACATCCTCGACACCTTCGCCCCGCTCTACACGCCCGAGGACGTGTACGCGGCCAACCTCGCGGGATCGCTGGAGTGCCTGAACGCCGGTATCACCACCCTCGTCGACTGGTCGCACATCAACAACACGCCCGCGCATCCGGACGCCGCGATCCAGGGCCTGAAGGAGAGCGGGATCCGCGCCCAGTACGCGTACGGCAGCGCCAACACCTCGCTCGCCGACTACTGGTTCGAGAGCAGGATCGCGATCCCGGGTGACGACGTACGGCGGATCCGCGACACTCACTTCTCCTCCGACGACGGTCTGCTGACCATGGCCCTGGCCACCCGTGGCCCCGGCTTCTGCGTCGACGACGTCGTCACCGCCGAGTGGGCCCTCGCCCGTGAGCTGGACATCCCGATCACCGTGCACGTGGCCATGGGCCGCCTCGCGGGCCGCTTCGGGATGGTCAAGCATCTGAACGACCTGGGGCTGCTCGGCCCCGACACCACCTACGTCCACTGCTGCTATCTCCACGAGGACGAGTGGCGGATGGTCGCCGACAGCGGCGGTACGGTGTCGATCGCGCCGCAGGTCGAGGTGCAGATGGGGCACGGCTGGCCGCCCGTGATGAAGGCCGTCGAGTACGGGCTGCGGCCGTCCCTGAGCGTCGACGTCGTGACCACCGTGCCCGGCGACATGTTCACCCAGATCCGGGCGGCCTTCGGCGCCGAGCGCGCCCGCGTCAACGCCGACTGCTGGAAGGCCAACATGCCCGTGCCCGACACCATGTTGACGGCACGTCAGATGCTGGAGATCGCGACCTGCAACGGCGCACACGTCGCCGGCCTCGAACAGCGCACCGGCTCCCTCACCCCCGGCAAACGCGCCGACGTCGTCGCGATCGACGCCACCGCGCTGAACATCGCCCCGGTGCACGACCCGGCCGCCGCGGTGACGCTGTCCGCGGACGTCTCCAACGTCGAGACGGTCATCGTCGACGGAGTGATCCACAAGCGCGACGGCCGTCTCGTGGCCGACTCCGACCGGGCCCGGCGACTGGTCCAGGAGTCCCGCGAACGGCTCCTGGCCGCGAAGGAGGCGAAGAGCGCCGCATGACCCGACACCTGGTGCGCCGGGCCGCCGACGTCCCGGAGCCGCCGTACGACGAACTCGGCCATCGACGGCGGGAGTTGGTCGGTGAGGACGACGGGAGCGTGCACACCGGCTTCGGCCTGTGCGAGATACGGCCCGACGGCCTCCTCGCCGCGCATGTGCACTCGTACGAGGAGAGTTTCCATGTGCTCGACGGGGCCGTGATCCTCGATGTGCCCGAGGGGGCGTACCTCCTCGAAGAGGGCGACTACGGCCTTTTGCCGGCCGGCGTCCCGCACGCCTGGCGCGGCGCGGGGGACACCGGCGGACGCTGGGCCGACATGCTCGCCCCGGTGCCGCGCGCCCGCTACGGCCACGACACCCAGGCCGTTCCCGCGCTGCCGGCGCGCGACCCCGTCCGCATCGACGTCCGCGACCCGCGCACCCGGTCCCTCGGCCACTTCGAGCCCGCGCAGATGGACCCCGGCAAGCAGTCGCAGGACCTGCTGGCGGTGTCGGCGAGCATGCGGACCGCGCTGCTCGTGTACAGCGGGATCACCGTGAAGATGATGGTCGACAGCGACCTCGGCGCGGTCGCCTCGACCATGTTCATGGTGCAGTACGCGCCCGACGGCGTCGCGGGCACGCACGACCACCCCTTCGAGGAGACGTATCTGATCCTTCAGGGTGTCGTGGACGCCGCTTTCGACGGAGAGCGTTACCGGCTGGTGCCTGGCGACGTCGCCTGGGCGGGAGCGGGTTGTGTGCACGGCTTCGCCAACGCCGGTCAGGGGACGGTGCGTTGGCTGGAGACACAGTCGCCGCAGCCGCCGGCCCGCCACTCCTACCGGTTCACTCGCGACTGGGAGTATCTGAGGGAGGCCCTGGGGTCATGAGCAGTGTGGTCGTCGTCGGTGGGACGTCCGGGATCGGCCGCGAGTTCGCCCGCTTCCGCGCGGGGCGGGGTGACGAGGTGGTGCTCACGGGCAGGGACGCGCATCGCGCGGACACGGTGGCGAAGGAGGTCGGCGCCGCCCGGGGTCTCGCCCTCGATCTCTCGCGGCCGCGAGAGATCGCCGGCGCGCTGGACGCGGTCGGGCGCGTGGATCATCTGGTGATCGCGGGCATCTCGCGGGACGAGAACCGGGTCTCGGAGTACGACATCGAGGCCGCGCTGCGGCTGGTCACGGTCAAACTCGTGGGCTACACCGAGGTCGTGCACGCCCTGCGGCCCCGGCTGCACGACGACAGCGCGATCGTCCTGTTCGGCGGTCAGGCCAAGGAGCGCCCGTACCCCGGGGCGACGACGGTGGCGACCGTCAACGCGGGGGTGCGCGGCCTGGTGCACACCCTCGCCGTCGAGCTGGCGCCCGTGCGGGTCAACGCCGTGCATCCCGGGGTCGTGGGCGACAGCCCGCACTGGGCGGGCAAGCCCGAGGAGGTGCTGGCGGGGTTGCGCGCCGGCACACCCATCGGGCGGCTCGCCACGATGGCCGACGTGGTGGACGCGGTGGACTTCCTGCTGCGCAATCGATCCGTCAACGCGGTCGAACTCGCCGTGGACGGCGGGTGGTTGCTGGGCTGACGGTCAGGGCCTGAGCGCCGCCCCGCCGTGCAGCGACCCCGCCTCACGGCCTCAGCGGGTCGTGGCCGATCGTCATCAGCTGATGCCGGCGGCGCGTCTGTTCGGGCTCGGGCTCGGATTCGGCGTCGGTCTGCGCCGTCACGGTGTCCACGACGTCGTACATCACCTGGATGTCGGCGTCGGTGAGGTCCGTGCGCCGTTTCTGGAGGATCGCGAGGACGTGCTGCCCGGTCGGCGTGCCGGCCTGGTCGGGCAGCGGCTCGGTCTCCTCGTCCGCGTCGCTGACCCGGAGCCAGGTGGCCAGCTCCTGCGAGGTCATGTTCACCACGCGGTGGAAGTCCTCCCACAGCGCGTCGAGTTCGAGGGCGTCGGTCACGGTGAGTCCCTGTTCTCCGTCGTTGCGCGGTCAGTTCTCGGCGTTCTCAGTCGTCGCGCGGCCAGTTCTCCGCGTCGAACATCCAGCGCTGCTTCTCCAGGTCGCGGGTGATGCCGATCAGCAGGTCCTGGGTCACCGGGTCCGGCTCGGCGGTGGCGGCGATGCGCTCGCGCAGCCGTCCGATGGCCGCCTCCAGCGTGTCCACGATCAGCTGGACGACCTCCCCGTCGCGCACCCAGCCCTCCTTGGAGCCGGGCAGTGTGTAGGCCGCCGCGATCGTCTCCGGCCGGCCGTCGGGCGGCAGACCGAGCGCCGAGGAGCGTTCGGCGACGGTGTCGGCGTGCGTGCGGGCCAGCGAGACGACCTCGTCGAGCTGGAGATGGATCGACCGGAATCGCGGGCCCACGATGTTCCAGTGCGCCTGCTTCCCGATCAGTGAGATGCCGAGAAGATCGACGAGCGTGCTCTGCAGGGCGTCTCCGGCGACCCGGCGAGCCGGTTCCGGAAGCGTGCTCTTGACCACGGTCATCACGAGCTCCTCCTTCTGGCTTGGTCATGGCCTTGCGGAGCGGTGCGGCGCCCTGACCACTCCGGACGCTGCCCTCACTCCATGCCGGCGCGGGTGCCCAGGGCGAATCGGCGCAAACGCGACCTGTCTCAGTGTGCGAGCACGTCGTCCAGGAAATGGATCAGGTCCGCGAAGACCTCCGCCTTGTTCGTCTCGTGGAACACCTCGTGCCGGGCCCCGGTGTAGACGCGCTCGGTGGTCTCGTCCCCGCGCAGCTCCTCGATCCCGACCCGGCTGCCCGGGAGTGGCACCACCCGGTCGTCGTCGCCGTGCAGCCACAGCAGTGGCAGGTCCCCGATGTCACCGCTCTTGGACACGGTGTCCAGCATCCGGGCGAACGCCCGCACCGTCGGCCGCTTCATCGGCCCGTGCCAGACCAGTGCGTCCCTCGCGTACGCCGGCCCCACGTCGGGATCGCGGGAGAGCGCGGCCGGGTTGATCGGGGTGTCGGGGATCTCGTCGAGGGCGAGCAGCCGCCGGGGCAGTTCCCAGTCGCCGATCACGGGCCCGGACAGCACCAGGGCGGCGAGCCCGTCGCCGTGCAGCTGTGCGTACCGTGCGGCCACGAGTCCGCCCATCGAGTGCCCGACCAGGACGACCGGCACATCCGGATGGGCGGCCCGGGCGAGGGCGGCGACGGTGTGCACATCGGCGACCACATCCTCGAAGTCCTCGATCACCACCCGTTCGCCGGCCGACCGCCCGTGCCCGATGTGGTCCGGCCCGAACACGGCCGCACCCTGCCCGACCAGCACGTCCGCCACCTCGGCGTACCGGCCGATGTGCTCGCCGTAGCCGTGGACGACGAGCGCGACGAAGCGGGCCCGCGGGTTTCGCCACTCCCGCACGGCGATGGCCCCCCGGCTTCCCTCGAGGACGTGTTCACGCGTGTCGGCCATGGTTCCTCCGGCTGCGATCGGCCGACGTCGGCTGTGGTCGGCTGCGTCGGTGAAGGTTCCCGAGGATCTTCCCAGGGCGCGGCGGGTCGGTCTATAGTCCAAAACTAGCGGTGCTAATTAACAGGGTGCCGATCCATACAGCCCGGTCAGGAGTCCTGTCGTGCGTCCCGTCCACTTCGCGGCCGCCCGCCGCACCCCCATCGGCAAGCTGCGCGGAGCGCTGTCGTCCGTACGGCCCGACGATCTCGCCGCCGCCGTGATCAGGGGCCTCGTCGCCGACGTCCCCGCACTGGACCCGGCACGCATCGACGACGTCTACTGGGGCGCCGCCAACCAGGCCGGCGAGGACAACCGCAACGTCGCCCGCATGGCCGCGCTGCTCGCCGGCCTGCCGGAGTCCGTCCCCGGCGCCACGGTCAACCGCCTCTGCGCGTCGGGCCTGGAGGCGGTCACGACGGCCGCCCGCACCATCGCCGCCGGCGACGCCGACATCGTGCTCGCGGGCGGTTCCGAGTCCATGAGCCGTGCGCCCTTCGTCCTGCCCCGCCCCGACGAGGCGCTGCCCCACCGCATCGAGACCTTCGACACCCGGCTCGGCTGGCGCCTGGTCAACCCGGCGATGAAGGAACTGCACGGCCTGCTGTCCATGGGCGAGACGGCCGAGGAGGTCGCCGAGCGCCACGGCATCCCGCGCGAGCGGCAGGACGACTTCGCCCTGCGCAGCCACCAACGGGCCGCCGAAGCCCGCAAGAACGGCCACTTCGACGACGAACTCCTACCGGTGGAGCGCCCCGACGGAGTCCTGGTCGACAGTGACGAGTGCATCCGTGAGGACACCTCGTACGAGAAGCTGTCCCGGCTGAAGCCGGTCTTCCGCAACGGCGGCACGGTCACCGCGGGCAACGCCTCACCGATGAACGACGGCGCCGCCGGACTGCTCCTGGTCAGCGAGGAGGCCCTCAACGAACTGGGCCTGGAGTCCCTCGGCCGCTATGTCGCCGGCGCCTCCGCCGGCGTCCACCCCGACGTGATGGGCATCGGCCCGGTCCCCGCCACCCGCAAGGCCCTGGCCCGCGCCGACTGGACGATCGCCGACATCCAGGAGGCCGAGTTCAACGAGGCGTTCGCGGCGCAGGCACTCGCGTGCGTGGACGAACTCGGCATCGCACCCGACCTGGTCAACCCGAGCGGCGGCGCGATCGCGCTGGGGCACCCGCTGGGCTGCTCGGGCGCACGGATACTGACGACGCTGCTGCACCGGATGCGGCGGACAGGGGCCGAGCGCGGACTCGCCACGATGTGTGTGGGAGTCGGGCAGGGGAGTGCGCTCCTGGTGGAGAGGCACTAGCAATCTCCCAACTGGCGAGACGCTCCTTACCGGTACCTGTTGTCTGCACATACCATCGGTCTCCGCATGGACACGATGACGCTTTGGCACATAACAGGCTGGGAGTTCGCCGCGCTCGCCTTCGCGGCCCTGCTCGTCGGCTTCTCCAAGACGGCGGTGAGCGGGGCCAACACGGTCAGCCTGGCGATCTTCGCCGCCGTACTGCCCGCCCGCGCCTCCACCGGCGTACTGCTTCCGATCCTGATCGCCGGTGACGTGCTCGCCGTCCTCACCTACCGACGGCACGCCCACTGGCCCACCCTGTGGCGCCTGTTCCCCGCGGTCGCGGCCGGCGTCGTCTTCGGCACGCTGTTCCTGGTGTGGGCCGACGACGGGATCGTCCGTACGTCGATCGGCGCGATCCTGCTGATGATGGCGGCGGTCACGGTGTGGCGCCGCCGGATGGCGGAGAAGGAGGACGAGCCTGACTCGGTCACCACCCGGGCCGGCCGGGTCAAGGCCCGCTCGTACGGCGTCCTCGGCGGTTTCACCACGATGGTCGCCAACGCGGGCGGCCCGGTGATGTCGATGTACCTGCTGTCGGCCGGCTTCCGAAAGCTCGGCTTCCTCGGCACCTCCGCCTTCTTCTTCCTGATCGTCAATGTCTCCAAGGTGCCCTTCAGCGCCGGCCTCGGCCTGATCGACGGCTCCTCGCTCCTCCTCGACGCCGCCCTCGTGATCTTCGTCGTGCCCGGCGCGCTGCTCGGCAAGTGGGCCGTGGACCGGATCAACCAACGGCTGTTCGAGCGGCTCGTGATCGCGGCGACGGTCGTGGGCGGCCTCCAGCTACTGCTGCGCTGACCCGCGCACTTCCCCCAGCAGAGCGGGCAGATCGGCGAACGAGTCGATCACATGGTCGGGCGTGCCGCTCGCGGCCCGGTGTGTCTGAGGCAGATACTTCCCGGTCCTCACCAGTACGCCCGTGACACCGGCCCGCTGTGCCGCCAGCACATCGGACTCGATGTCGTCCCCCACCATCACCGCCTCGTCCGCACTCACCCCCACATGCGCCAGCGCCGCCTCGAAGAACGCGGCCGACGGCTTCCCGGTGATCTCCGCCTCGACCCGCGCGGCCTTCTCCAGTCCGGCCAGGAACGCACCGGTGTCGAGCTGCAACCCCTGGTCCGTACGCCAGTACAGATTCCGGTGCATGGCCACCAGCCGGGCCCCCTGTCGGACATACCCGAAGGCCCGGTTGAGCGCCGCGTAGCCGAACTCGGGCCCGGCACCCCCGACGACCACGACGTCCGGCGCGGCATCGCCGCCCTCGTCCTCACCCACGAGGGTCACCCCCACCAGGTCCTCCGCGATGTCCCCGCTGTTCAGCAGCGCGCAGCGCGCCCCCGGCCAGTGCTCGGCGAGATGGGCGGCGGTGACGGCGGGTGCGGTCAGGACGTCCTCCGCGGACACCGGGAACCCCGCGTCCGCCAGCGTGCGCGCGATCGAGGCCCGCGTCCGTGAGGTCGTGTTCGTGACCAGCGCGACGCCGAGCCCCGACTCGCGGATCTCCCGCAACGCCTCGACCGTGCCGGGCAGCGGCTGCCACGACACGGTGAGGACTCCGTCGATGTCGATGAGGACGGCCCGTACGGATCCCATGCCAGGACGATAGATGGGTCCGGCCGTCTCCGCTCAGGGAGCGATACCGACCCCTTCGATCCCGCTCCACGCCCGCTCCTGCCCGGCCGTCATCGCCGGCCAGTGCAGCCCGCCCGGACGTGGCTGCACGCGCGAGGCGTACGGACCGGGACGGAAGCCGGGGTCGTAGAAGCAGCCCGTGCCGTACGTCTCGTCGAACCCGCCGCACGACGCCGCGACCGACGACGGCGTGGGCTTCCTCCCCTTGCGCACCCACCCGTCCAGGGCGGTGATGGACGCGGCGTACTCGGCATCGCTCAACTCGCTGTGCTCGTGCTCCCGCGTGAACGTCTGCACCAGGTGCCCGTCCCGCCGCGCGCCCTCGAGCGTGGCCCGGTAGGCCGCCTCGTGCTCCACGAACGCCGTCGGGTCGTCGATGGCGTGCAGCGTCAGCACCGGAATCGAGACCTTGCCGGTGAGATCGCTGTCGTAGGACAGATCCCGTACGGCCGTGGGGTCGGGGGCGAACCGTTCGACACCGGCGTTGAGCGCCTCGTCGTCATGCGAGCCGGTGTAGCGGACACCCTGGTTGCCGAAGGGATTCCGGTCCCCGAGACGCTCGTGCACGATGTCCCGGAACGTGAAGGTCGCGAACCGCAGATGCGACTCCAAGGTGCGCTCCGGGATCCGCGTGACCGCGAGGATGTCGTCGAGGTTGCGCTGTTGGAGAGCCGTCCGCTCCTGCGGCTCGGACGCGAAGCCGGTGCACTCCTGAAGTCGGGCCCGCAGCCCCGCCGACGTCATGGTCGACCCGGCGCGCAGGCCCTGCCACAGCGGGTACCGCGGCTCGGTCGGCCGGGGGTGGTTACCGCAGTAGTACTGGTAGACGACGCGCAGGTCGACGCGGTAGTCGTAGCCGCGCGAGCCGCCGCCCAGGACGCCGTTGGTGAGCAGCGCCCCGTCGTAGGCCCCCTTCTTCCCGCCGTATGTCTCCACCACCTTCGCGGCGACGTTCCCGCCCCACGACTGCCCGTGCACATACGTCCGACGCGGCTTGCCGAACTCCTCGACGAACAGCCGGCGCACGCTCTCCGTGTCGGCCGCGGCCATCCGCGTCCCGTAGCCGCCCCGCCGGTACGACGAACCCGCCCAGGCGTAGCCCTCCTTCACCATCACCGACCATCGGCCCAGGTCGTCGAGGCTGCGGGCGGGGTCGGACTCCGCGCCGAGGTCGGGGCCGCCGTGGGCGTGCACGACCAGGGAGCCGTTCCAGTCGGACGGCACGGCTATCGCGTAGTGGGCGCCGGCCGTGTCGCGACCGGTGTAGCAGTCGGCCTTGCCGACGAGGTCGGCGGGACACTCGGCGAGGACCGGTTCCGCCGTCTCGCCCCGGGCGTTGGAGGCACCGACGAGGATGCCGACGGCGAGGGCACCGGCCAGCACCGCGGCCAGCGTCGTACGGCCCCGTGCGGGCATGGGGCCAGACCTGCGGATCACTGCGTTCGTTCTCGTCCAGTCCAAGACGCTGCTCCTCGTCCGTGTCGGCGCGTCGGCGAGCCGTGCGCCGTGATGCTAGGGAGGGACGGGGCGGGGGACCACGATCTGACCGTTGTGTTCATAGTGTTCGCCGCGCCTCGCTCTCGGGGCATCCCGGCATCCCCCTCCGCCCGCCCCACCTCGTACGCTCGGCCTATGTGCCCGCGCCCCATGTGCCCCCGCCATATCGTGATCCTCGGCGGCACCACCGAGGCCCGCGGACTCGCCGCCGCGCTCTCGACGCATCCCGGCGTCCGTGTCACCACCTCGCTCGCGGGGCGCGTGTCACGGCCGGGCCAGGTCGTGGGGGAGGTGCGCATCGGGGGGTTCGGCGGGGCGGAGGGCCTGGCGGACTGGCTGCGTGCCGAGCAGGTCGACTTCCTCGTCGACGCCACGCACCCCTTCGCCGAGTCGATCACGGAGAACGCGGCCCGTGCCGCGCGGGCGACCGGCGTACCGACGGTGGTCCTGCGCCGCCCCGGCTGGCATCCCGGCCCGGGTGACCGCTGGCACGATGTCGCCTCGCTCGACGAGGCCGCCGCCCTGCTGCCCAGGCTCGGTCGCCGCGTGTTCCTCACCACCGGCCGCCTGGGCCTCGCCGCCTTCGCCCAGCTGACCGGCCTGCACTTCGTCGTACGTTCCGTCGACCCGCCCGAGCCGCCGATGCCCCCGCACACCGAAGTGCTCCTGGCTCGCGGCCCGTTCACGGTCGCCGAGGAGTCGCAGCTGCTGCGCGGCCACGACATCGACGTCCTGGTGACCAAGGACAGCGGCGGCGAAGCGACCTCCGCCAAGCTCACGGCCGCCCGCCAACTCGCCCTGCCCGTAGTGGTCGTACGCCGCCCACCGCTGCCGGAGGGCGTGGACGCGGTGCCGGACGCGGCCGGGGTGCTGGAGCGGCTCGGCCTCGAGCCGTGAGGTGCCGCTCGTCAGTGCGACTCGCTCAGCGCCGGCTCCTTCACCCGGCCGGTCAGCCCCTCGTTCAGGTCCTCGACGAGGAG
This sequence comes from Streptomyces sp. NPDC056479, assembly GCF_042795335.1. Classification (NCBI taxonomy): domain Bacteria; kingdom Bacillati; phylum Actinomycetota; class Actinomycetes; order Kitasatosporales; family Streptomycetaceae; genus Streptomyces; species Streptomyces sp. NPDC056479. Next base: position 366,003 of record NZ_JBHTRZ010000001.1, read on the forward strand.
GCGCTTGGCGATCGTGTGGACGGCGGCGCGCAGGTCCGTCCCCGGGGGGCGGCCGATGTCCTCGTGGACTCGTTCCTCCAGCCAGGTGGCCCATGCCGTGCCGATGACCCGGGCCTCATGGGCGCCCGCCTCGGTGTGCGAGAGCAGGGAGCCGTACCGGGTGAGATAGCCCTCGCCGACCATCCGGTCGAAGACCGGGAGCAGCACCTCGGGAGGCAGATGGCGGCGGTTCGCGATCATGCTGAGGCTCGCGTGACCGACCAGGATCGTCAGTATCTCGACCTGCATCACCGCCCAGGCGCCTGCCACGTCGAGGTGGGTGTCGGCGGCCCTGAAGATCCGACGGGCGGTGTCGGGACCCGCGCCGCTGATGATCTTCCCCACGGACGCCTCCAGCACCCGTTGGGCGTTGGCGTCGTGCGGTGACGCGAATCCCTCGCCCAGGTCGGTGGACCCCATACGCGCACTGTCGCGCAGCGGGACCTCCTTGAGGAACAGCGCGATCACGAACCCGAGGGCCGCGACCGGCACGGTCCACAGGAACACCGTCTGGAGCGTGTCGGCGTAGGCGTCGACGATCGGAGCGGCCGCCGCCGACGGCAGCCCGTGCAGGCCCTCGGGGCTGGTCGCGGCCCGCTCGACGGCGGCCGGGTCGAGACCGCCGCCGGTCCGCGCGGCCGTCGCGACCGCGTCTGCGAGCTTCGGTGTCAGCGTGTTGGTGTAGATCGTGCCGAAGACGGCGGTGCCGAACGAGCTGCCCAGGGTGCGGAAGAAAGTGACGCCGGAGGTCGCGGTGCCGAGGTCGGCGTAGTCGACGGTGTTCTGCACGATGATCGTCAGGACCTGCATGCACAGGCCGATGCCGGTGCCGAGCACGAACATGTACAGCGACTCCAGCCAGGTACCGGTCGACGGACCCATGAGGGACAACAGGAACAGCCCGACGGCCATCACCAGGGAGCCGACGACAGGGAAGACCCGGTATCTGCCGGTCTTGCTGACCACGTTGCCGCTGAACACCGACGCGATGAGCAGCCCCACCACCATCGGCAGCGTCCGCACACCCGAGACCGTGGCCGAGTCGCCGTCGACGTACTGGAGATAGGTCGGCAGATACGTCAACGCGCCGAGCATGGCGAAGCCGACGATGAAGCTGAGGGCGGAGCACACCGAGAAGACCGGGTTGGCGAACAGCCGCATGGGCAGCATCGGTTCGGCCGCCCGCGTCTCCGCCCAGCAGAACAGACCGAGCGCGAGAGCACCCCCGACGAACAGTGCGATGATGACGCCGGAGCCCCACGCGTACTCGTTGCCGCCCCAACTCGTCCCGAGGATCAGCGCGCTGGCGCCGACCGCGACGAGCCCGATGCCCAGGTAGTCGATGATGGGCCGGGCCGCCGACTTCACCACGGGGATGGTCCGGGCGGCCGCGAAGACGACGAGGATCGCGATCGGGACGTTGACATAGAACGCCCAGCGCCAGGTGAGGTGGTCGGTGAACAGCCCGCCCAGCAGCGGTCCGATCACCGTCGCCACACCGAACACCGCGCCGATCGCGCCCTGGTACTTGCCGCGCTCGCGCAGCGGGATGACGTCCGCGATCAGCGCCGTGGCCGTCACCATCAGGCCGCCGGCCCCTACGCCCTGCATCGCCCGCCAGACGATCAGCAGCGTCATGTTGGAGGCCAGACCACACAGGAACGAGCCCGTGATGAACACGATCGCCGAGACCTGGAAGACCAGCTTGCGCCCGAACTGGTCGCCGAACTTGCCGACCAGCACCGTCGCCACGGTCTCCGCGAGCAGGTACGACGTCACCACCCAGGACATGTGCTCGGCGCCGCCGAGATCCGACACGATCGTCGGCAGCGCCGTGCCCACGATCGTCTGGTCGAGCGCCGCGAGCAGCACGCCCAGCATGATCGTCGCGAAGACGACGTTCCGGCGACGCCTGTCCAGCACGGGTGGCTGGGAGGCGGCCGGCGGGGCGGAATCCTCGGCGAGCGTCACGGGGACACGATCACAGCGCCGGGGAGGCGGCGCATGTGGTGCGGGTCCGCTCGGGTGCCGTGCGGGCCGCCCTGCTCGGGCGGCTCGAGCCGCCTACTGTTCCTTGGGATTCCGGCGCAGCAGATACGTGTCCATGATCCAGCCCTTGCGCTCGCGCGCCTCGGCACGCAGCCGCTCGATACGGGGCGCGGCCTCGGCGATCGGACCGGACGCGAGGATCTCGTCCGGGGTGCCGATGTACGCGCCCCAGTAGATGTCGATGTCCTGGTCGGCGTACTGCCGGAAGGTCTGGTGGGCGTCCAGCATCACGACCACGTCGTCCACGTCCGCCGGGAAGCCCTCGGCCAGCCGTCGCCCCGTCGTGATCTGCACCGGCCGGGCGACGCGGTTGAGCCCCGTGCGATGCCGGGCGACGAGCGCGGAGACGCTGCTGATGCCGGGGACGACGTCGTACTCGAAGTCCACCGCGCCATTCTCCAGCACCTCCTCCAGGATCCCGAGCGTGCTGTCGTACAGCGCGGGGTCACCCCATACCAGGAACGCGCCGGTCTCGTCCTCGCCCAGCTCCTCGGCGATCAGCCGCTCGTAGATCCCGGCGCGGGCACTGCGCCAGTCCCCGACGGCGGGGGAGTAGGCGGAACCCCCGGCCGACCGGTCCCGCTCGGGATCCCGGGCCGCCACGATCCGATACGTCCCTTCAGGTATGTGCGCGTCCAACATGTCCCGGCGCAGCCCCGTGAGGTCCGCCTTCACCTCGCCCTTGTCGAGGATGAAGAACACGTCCGTACCGCGCAGCGCCCTGACCGCCTGAAGCGTCAGCTGCTCGGGGTCGCCCGCCCCGATCCCGATGACCTGAATCTTTCGCACGCCCCCGAGTCTGCCGTACGGCACCGACAGCGCGGGCACCGCGTCCACTCGGCCGCTGACCGCCCGCTATGTCCGCCCCCGCAACCGAGGCGCCCACTCCCGGGCGTCCACCACGGCGTCCCCCTCTTCCACGACCCCCGCGAGCTCCCGAGCCCACGCGACCAGCCCAGCGAGATCCATCCCGTACGGCCGCCCCCCACCACCGGCCGCCCATGTCTCCACGGCCCCGGCCCCCCGCCGCAGCAGCCTCGCCCCGCCGGTCACATTTCCCCGGGCCGAGTGGGTGAGCCCCACCGCGAGCTGGGCCAGCCCGCGCCACAGGGCCCGTTCCTCCTCCGGCCCCGACTTCCACGCGTCCTCGAAGACCTCGTGCGCATGGAACGGTTTCCCCGCGTCGAGCAGTTCCTGCGCCTCCGCGACGCTCTGCTCCGGTGGGCGTACGACGCCCTCGGGCTGGCGGGCGACGCCGTCCGCGCCGTAGGGCAGGGGCCGGCCGAGACCGTCCCGGGGCCGCGCGTTACGCGCCCGCCCCTCGTGATCCCGGTCCCGCGCGGTCGCCTGCCGTCCTGACGGTGTGCTTCCCATACCCCCGATTGTCCATCGGCCGGCCTCGCGCCGGAGGCCCGCTTCGGTGCGGTCGTCGACATGGGGTAAAGTGCTGTTCGCGCGATCACGCGGTATTCCGCGCGATACGCACCGGGACGTGGCGCAGCTTGGTAGCGCACTTGACTGGGGGTCAAGGGGTCGCAGGTTCAAATCCTGTCGTCCCGACGGTTCGATGAACTGTCATCACACATCGGGGTCTCGATTCCACCTTCTGTGGGTCGAGACCCTTGATCGTTTCCGCGCTCTTCGCCGGCCGAGCGGCCGAAATGCACGGCATCGCTCACAACCGTCGGCGCAACGCACACCGCGCCCGGATGGTAGAAGCAGCCCATGACCAACTCGCTCATCCCCACGGCCGGTGCCCGATGACCGCCGGCATCGACACCCCCGACCGCCGCGGCCGCACCGGACTCGACCAGGCGGGCCGGGAGCTGACCGGCAATCCCCGCGTCAAGGTGCGGGACGTACAGCTGCTGTCCAGCCACTGGTACGTCGAGCGCGCCACCACCTTCGAATTCCAGCACGCCGACGGCACCTGGACCACCCAGCAGCGCGAGACGCACGACCGCGGCAACGGCGCGACCATGCTGCTCTACGACGCCGAACGCGAAACCGTCCTGCTCACCCGCCAGTTCCGCTTCCCGGTGTACGTCAACGGCCACCCCGACGGCATGCTCGTCGAGACACCGGGCGGGCTGCTCGACGACGATGACGAGCACCCGGAGATCGCCGTGCGGCGCGAGGTGGTGGAGGAGACCGGGCACACCATCGGCGCCGTCCAGCATGTCTTCGACGTCTATATGAGCCCGGGCTCGGTCACCGAACGCGTCAGCTTCTACGCCGCCGCCTACGGGCCCTCGACCCACACCCACGAAGGTGGCGGCCTGGACGAGGAGGGCGAGGACATCGAGATCCTCGAACTGCCCTTCCGCCGGGCCCTGGAGATGATCCGCACCGGGGAGATCAACGACGCCAAGACCATCATGCTGCTGCAGTGGGCGGCACTGGACGGCCCGTTCGCCAAATGACGCCCCACGCCCTTGACTTGAAGTGCGCTTCAAGATGAACACTCCCGTTCGTGCCCCGAAGACGGGCGTGCGAACGGGAGGGATCAATCCATGAAGTACCGCACCATCGGCACCGCCCCGAACACCCGCCGCGAGGTCAGCGTCCTCGCCCTCGGCGCGATGCTGTTCGGCTCACGGACCGACGAGGAGACCTCCTTCGCCGTACTCGACCGCTATGCAGAGGCCGGCGGGACCTTCATCGACACGTCCGACAACTACGCCTTCTGGGAGGACGCAGGCCAGGGCGGACAGAGCGAGGAACTGCTCGGCCGGTGGCGCCGCAGCCGTGGCGTCGGCGACGAGATCGTCATCGCCACCAAGCTCGGCGCCCGCCCGCTGGCCCCCGGCACCGGATACGTCGACAACGCCGAGGGCCTGTCGGCCAAGGTCATCCGCGAGTCCGCGGAGCGCAGCCGCGACCGGCTGGGCGTGGCGAAGCTGGATCTGCTCTACGCACACATCGAGGACCACAGGGTCCCTCTGCCGGAGACCGTCGAGGGGTTCGCCGAACTGGTCTCCGAGGGCACCGTCGGCCTCCTCGGCGTCAGCAACCACGCCATCTGGCGCGTCGAGCGGGCCCGCGCGCTCGCCGTGGAGGCCGGACTGCCCGGCTACGAGGTGCTGCAGTACGCCCACAGCCATCTGCGGCCCCGCTTCGACGTCCCCGAGGGCCTGTTCCCCGACGGCAGCCTCGGCCACGCGGGCCCGGAGCTGCTGAGCTATCTGCGCGCCGAACCCGCCTTGACCCTGGTCGCCTACTCGCCGCTGCTGAAGGGCGCCTACACCCGCCCGGACGTGGCGCTGCCCGCCGACTTCGACCACCCTGGCACCCCGCCCCGCCTGAAGGTCCTGCGCGAGGTCGCCCAGCAGACCGGCGCCACCGTCAACCAGGTCGTCCTGGCCTGGCAGCTCGGCGCCGAGCTGCCGATCATCCCGCTCGTCGGGGCGTCCTCCGTGGCCCAGCTGGAGGAGAGCCTGGCCGCCGTGGACCTGGAGCTGACCGCCGACCAGCGGGCCCGGCTCGACGCGGTCCACTGACGGCACCGGGAGTACGCTCCGAAGAGGAGCCGAAGGAGAGTGGGCCATGCCTCTGTTCCCCAACGAACGGTCCGTCCGTACGACCCCGGAAGGCCTCCTCTGGGAGCCCAGCGAGCGCTGGGTGCGCGGCCTCAAGGGCGACGTCACCGTCGTCGACAGCCGGCACCCGCTCCTGGTCTGGGAACCCGATCTCCCCGTCCCGTGCTACGCGTTCCCGCGCGAGGAGGTCCGCACGGACCTCCTCCGCCCGGCCAAGAACCCGACGCCGGGCAAGCACACCGGGTCGCAGATCTTCTACGACCTCGAAACCGACGGCGAGCCGGTGGAGAACGCGGCGTGGACCTTCCCCGCCGTCGACCTCGCCGGGCACATCGCCTTCGAGTGGTTCTGGCGGTGGGGGAGCGGCCTCGACCACTGGTACGAGGAGGAGGAAGAGATCTTCATCCACCCGCGCGACCCGCACAAACGGGTGGACGCCATGCCCAGCAGCCGTCATGTCCAGGTCGAGATCGGCGGCACGGTCGTCGCGGACACGCACCGCCCGGTGCTGCTGTTCGAGACCGGGCTGCCTACCCGGTACTACATGCCCCGCGAGGACGTCCGGCTCGATCTCTTCGAGCCCACCGACCACCACACCGGGTGCCCGTACAAGGGCAGGGCCCAGTACTGGAACTGGCGCGGCGAGGGGGAGGTGCCGCGGAACGTCGTCTGGAGCTACGCCGAGCCGCTGGCCGCGGTGGCCCAGGTCCAGGGGCTCGTGGCCTTCTACAACGAGGCGGTGGAGATCACCCTGGACGGCGAGCGCCTGGAGCGGCCCGTCACGCCGTTCACCGCGAGCCTCAAGACCTGACCAGCAGCTGGAAGTCGAAGGCGTACCGGGACGCACGGTAGATGTGCTTCCCGTACTCGACCGGCCGGCCCGTGTCGTCGTACGCCGTGCGCTGCATGGTCAGCAGCGCGGCGCCCTCCTTCTCGTCGAGCCGCTCGGCCTCCTCGGCGGTGGCGCTGCGCGCACCGATGGTCTGCCGGGCGCTGTGCAGGGTGATGCCGACGGCCCTCATCATCCGGTACAGGCCGGTCGACTCCAGCCGGGCCGTGTCGAGGTCGAGCAGGCTCGCGGGCAGGTAGTTGCAGAGGATCGCGACCGGCTGGCCGTGCGTGCAGCGCAGCCGCTCCAGGAACGTGACCTCCGCGCCCTCCGCGATGCCGAGCGCGGCCGCGACGTCGGCGGCCGCCGGGACGCGCTCGTTGCGGACGACCTGCGTGGTCGGGCCCTGCCCCGCCGCCTCCAGGTCGTCGTAGAGGCTGCTGAGCTCCAGCGGGCGCTTCACCTGGCTGTGCACCACCTGGGTGCCCACCCCGCGCCGCCGGACCAGCAGCCCCTTGTCGACGAGCGACTGGATCGCCTGCCGGACGGTGGGCCGGGACAGGCCCAGTCGCACCGACAGGTCGACCTCGTTGCCCAGGAGGTTGCCCGGGGCGAGGGCCCCGTGTTCGATCGCCGCCTCCAGCTGCTGGGCGAGCTGGTAGTACAGCGGCACGGGACTGCCCCGGTCCAGGGCGAAGTCCAGCGCGTCCAGCGCGGAGGCGGACGCGGCACGGGCGGAGCCGCGGGTCTTCGCCATGGGACGACCTCCCGGTCGGGTGTCAGGAGTTGCTGGGGAAACCGAGGTTGATACCGCCGTCGGACGGGTCCGGCCAGCGGGTGGTGATCACCTTCCCCTGGGTGTAGAAGGCGATGCCGTCGTTGCCGTAGATGTGCAGATCGCCGAAGAGCGAGTCCTTCCAGCCACCGAAGGAGTGGTAGCCGACGGGCACGGGGATCGGTACGTTCACGCCGACCATGCCCGCCTTCACCTCCAGCTGGAAGCGGCGGGCGGCGCCGCCGTCCCGGGTGAAGATCGCGGTGCCGTTGCCCCAGCGGGAGTCGTTGATCAGCTTGATGGCCTCTTCGTACGTCTCCGCACGCACCACGGCCAGGACGGGGCCGAAGATCTCGTCCCGGTACGCGTCCGCCGTCAGCGGCACCCGGTCCAGCAGGGAGACGCCCAGGAAGAAGCCGTCCTCGTGGCCCTCGATCGAGTAGCCGGTGCCGTCGACGACGACGTCGGCGCCCTGCTCGGCGGCGGACGCCACGTAGGACGCCACCTTGTCGCGGTGCTCGCGCGTGATCAGCGGGCCCATCTCGGACGCCGGGTCGTTGCCGGGGCCGATCTTCAGGTTCTTCGCCCGCTCGGCGATCTTGCCGACCAGCTCGTCGCCCGTGTCGCCGACCGCGACCACGACCGATACGGCCATGCAGCGCTCGCCCGCCGAGCCGTACGCGGCGTTGATCGCCTGGTCGGCGGCGAAGTCCAGGTCGGCGTCCGGCAGGACCAGCATGTGGTTCTTGGCGCCGCCGAGCGCCTGCACACGCTTGCCGTGCTCAACTCCCTTGAGCTGGATGTACTTTGCGATCGGCGTCGAGCCGACGAAGGACACCGCCTCGATGTCGGGGTGCTCAAGGAGCCGGTCCACGGCCACCTTGTCGCCCTGCACGACGTTCAGCACACCCTCCGGCAGCCCCGCCTCGGAGGCCAGCTCGGCCAGCCGGTACGACGCCGACGGGTCCTTCTCGCTCGGCTTGAGCACGAAGGTGTTGCCGCATGCGATGGCCAGCGGGAACATCCACATCGGCACCATGGCCGGGAAGTTGAACGGCGTGATGCCGGCGACCACGCCCAGCGGCTGCCGGATGGAGGCCACGTCCACCCGGGTCGACACCTGCGTCGACAGCTCGCCCTTCAGCTGCACGCTGATCCCGCACGCGAGCTCGACGATCTCCATGCCGCGCGCGACCTCGCCGAGCGCGTCGGAGTGCACCTTGCCGTGCTCGGCGGTGATCAGCTCGGCGATCTCGTCGCGGTGGGCGTCGAGCAGCTCGCGGTACTTGAACAGGATCGCCGTGCGCTTGGCCAGGGAGGACTGGCCCCAGCTCTCGAACGCGGTCTTGGCGGAGGCGACGGCGGCGTCCACCTCGTCGACGGTCGCGAAGGCGACCTGCTTCTCCTGGGCCCCGGTGGCCGGGTCGTAGACGGGGCTGAAGCGGCCGGAGGTGCCCTCGACCGGCTTGCCGTCGATCCAGTGGGTGATGGTCTTCATGGTGCGAAAGTGCCTTTCGTAAGGGGAAGTTCAGAGGTGGCGGCGGCGTCCGGCGACATGCTGGTCGTAGCGTTCACGGGCCTCTACGGCGGCCTCGCGGTCGGCGACCTCGGCCACGGGCACGTCCCACCAGGCCTCGGGGCCCGGCGAGGTGGGGTTCAGGATGTCCGTCTCGACGTACACGCAGGTCGGCCGGTCGGAGGCGCGGGCCGTTGCCAGTGCCTCGCGCAGCTCGCCCACCGTCTTGGCGCGCAGGACGTCCATGCCGAGGCTGGCCGCGTTGGCGGCGAGGTCCACCGGGAGCGGGGCGCCGCTGAAGGTGCCGTCGGCGGCGCGGTAGCGGTAGTCGGTGCCGAAGCGCTCGCCGCCGGTCTCGGCCGACAGCCCGCCGATCGAGGCGTAACCGTGGTTCTGGATGAGGACGATGTTGACCGGCAGGCCCTCCTGGACCGCCGTGACGATCTCGGTCGGCATCATCAGATAGGTGCCGTCACCGACCAGCGACCACACGGTCTTGTCCGGGGCGGCCTGCTGGATGCCGATCCCGGCCGGGATCTCGTAGCCCATGCAGGAGTAGCCGTACTCCAGGTGGTACTGGCGCGGCGAGCGCGACCGCCACAGCTTGTGCAGGTCGCCCGGGAGCGAACCGGCCGCGTTGATCACCACGTCGTCGTCCCCGACCACCGCGTCCAGCGCGCCCAGCACCTGGGTCTGCGTCGGTACGGCCGTCTCGTCGTCGGCGCGGTAGGCGGCCTCGACGACCGCGTCCCAACGCTCCTTGCCGGCGCCGTACTCGGCCTCGTACGCGGCGTCGACCCGGTGGCCGGAAAGCGCCTCCGTCAGGGCCGTGAGCCCTGCCCGCGCGTCGCAGACCAGTGTCCGCGCGGCGAGCTTGTGGGCGTCGAACCCGGTGATGTTGAGGTTCAGGAAGCGCACGTCCGATTTCTGGAAGAGCGTGCCGGAGGCGGTGGTGAAGTCGGTGTATCTCGTGCCCACGCCGATCACCAGGTCGGCGGCGCGGGCGATGTCGTCGCTGACCGAGGTGCCGGTGTGGCCGATGCCGCCGAGGTCGGCGGGGTGGTCGTGGCGCAGCGAGCCCTTGCCGGCCTGGGTGGAGGAGACCGGGATGCCGGTGGCCTCCACGAAGGCCTTCAGCGCCGCCTCGGCCTCACTGTGGTGGACACCGCCGCCCGCGACGATCAGCGGACGCTCGGCGGCCCGGATCGCCTCCACGGCCGCCGCCAGCTCGACCGGGTCGGGCGCGGGACGCCGTACGTACCAGACGCGGTCGGCGAAGAACTCCTGCGGCCAGTCGTAGGCCTCCGCCTGGACGTCCTGGGGGAGGGCCAGCGTGACCGCGCCGGTCTCGGCCGGGTCGGCGAGTACGCGCATCGCGTTGAGGGCGGACGGGATCAGGGCCTCGGGGCGGGTGATCCGGTCGAAGTAGCGGGAGACCGGCCGCAGGGTGTCGTTGACCGACACGTCCGCCTCGGTCGGGTGCTCCAGCTGCTGGAGCAGCGGGTCGGGGGCGTGCGAGGCGAAGTAGTCGCCCGGGAGGAGGAGGACGGGCAGGCGGTTGATGGTGGCCAGGGCGGCACCGGTGACGAGGTTCGTCGCGCCGGGGCCGATCGACGTCGTCACCGCCTGCGCGGAGAGCCGGTTGAGCTGGCGGGCGTAGCCGACGGCCGCGTGCACCATCGACTGCTCGTTGCGGCCCTGGTGGTAGGGCATGACGTCCTCGCCCGCCTGGAGGAGGGCCTGGCCGAGGCCGGCCACATTGCCATGGCCGAAGATGCCCCAGGTGCCGGCGACCAGCCGGTGCCGTACGCCGTCGCGCTCGGTGTACTGGGCGGACAGGAACCGCACCAGCGCCTGGGCGGCGGTCAGACGGACGGTGGATGGGCTCATCGGGGACCTCACTGGGACGGAGCGGTGTAGAGGGGCAGACGGGGGTCGACGGGCTGGTCCGGCCAGGTGCCGCGGATCCAGGCGTGGTCGGGGTGGTCGCAGATCAGCCAGGCACGCTCGGCCTCCGGGCCCGCCATGACGTTGAGGTAGTACATGTGGTGGCCGGGCACGGCCATCGAGGGCCCGTGCCAGCCGTCCGGGATCAGTACGACGTCGCCGCCGCGCACCTCGGCCAGGACGTCGGTGTTCCGGCCGTGTCCGGACGGGGAGACGCGCTGGTAGCCGAGGCCGGGGGTGCCCTCGTGGTCGGCGAACTCGAAGTAGTAGATCTCTTCCAGCACCGACTCCTCGCCGGGCCGGTGCTCGTCGTGCTTGTGCGGCGGGAAGGACGACCAGTTGCCGCCCGGCGTGATCACCTCGACGGCGATGAGCTTGTCGCACTCGAAGACGCCCGCCGCGCCGAAGTTGTTCACCTGACGACTGCTGTTGCCCGTGCCGCGCAGCTCCACCGGCACCGACGACGCCGGTCCGTAGCGGGCGGGCAGGCGCCGCGAGCAGCGCGCGCCGGTCAGCGCGAACCGTCCGCCCTCGGAGGACGAGACGATCGCTCGGGCGTCCCGCGGCACATAGGCGAAGTCGCTCACCGCGCCGAACACGCTGTCACGTCCGGTGAGCCGGAAGGTGTCGTGGCCGAAGTCGTCGGTCGCCTCGACGGTGCAGCCGCCGTTCAGCGGGAGCACGATCCACTCGCTCTCGCCGGTGTCGAAGGTGTGCGAGCCGCCGGGCGGCAGCTCCAGGACCTTAAGGCTGGAGTAGCCCCAGCCGGCCTTCTCGGGAGTGACGTCCACGACGTACGGGCCGCCGAGCGCCTTTCCCGCGGGAAGGTGATTCGTCATCGTGATCCTCCGGGTCACAACAGGCCGACGGCCGTGTCCACCGCCGTCTCCACACTGCCCTCGGCCGGGTAGAGCAGCGAGCGGCCGACGACCATGCCCTGAACGGTGGGGAGCCGGAGCGCCTTGCCCCAGCGCTCGTACGCGGCCGCTTGTTCTTCAGCGGAGCCCCCGACCTCGCCGCCCAGCAGGACGACCGGCAGCGTGGACGTCTCCAGAACCTCGGCCATGTCGTCGGGGTCGTCGGTGACGGGCAGTTTCAGCCAGGTGTAGGCCGAGGTGCCGCCGAGGCCCGAGGCGATGGCGATCGACTTGGTGACGGCCTCGGCGGACAGGTCGTTGCGTACCTTGCCGTCGATCCGCCGGGAGAGGAAGGGCTCGACGAACAGCGGCAGCCGCAGCGCCGCCATGGCGTCGATGGCGCGGGCCGTGGACTCCAGGGTGGTCAGCGATCCCGGGTCGTCGTAGTCGATACGGACGAGCAGCTTGCCCGCGTCGAAGCGCAGGCGGGCGATGTCCTCGGCGCGGTGGCCGGTGAAGCGGTCGTCCATCTCGAAGGACGCTCCGGCCAGCCCACCTCGGTTCATGGAGCCCATGACAACCTTGTCGCCGAGGACGCCGAGCAGCAGCAGGTCCTCCAGGATGTCGGCGGTGGCCAGCACCCCGTCGACGCCGGGCCGGGACAGCGCTATGCAGAGACGTTCCAGCAGATCGGCCCGGTCGGCCATGGCCAGGCGCCGGCCGCCGACACCGAGTGCGCCCCGGGCCGGGTGGTCGGCGGCCACGATCATCAGGCGGCCGCTGTCGCCGAGCAGCGGGCGGCGCACCCGGCGTGCGGCGGCCTCCGCGATCGCCTCGGGGTGCCGGGCTCTGACCGCGGTGAGGTCGGGGATGCTGATGCTCAAGGAAAGCTCCGTTCAGGGGTGGCTTGGCCGGCCGTCATGACGCCTGTGCGAGGAGACCCTCGACCTCGGACTCGGTGGGCATCGCGGAGGAACAGGCGAGGCGGGAGGCGACGAGGGCGCCGGCGGCGTTGGCGTACCGCATGGTTTCGGTCAGATCCCAGCCGGACAGCAGCCCGTGCACCAGCGAGCCGCCGAAGGCGTCGCCCGCACCGAGCCCGTTGGCCACCTCGACCGGCACCGGCGGCACCTCGGCCTCGGAGCCGTCGCGATGCACCGCCAGCACGCCCTTGGGGCCCTGCTTGACGACGGCCAGCTCCACGCCGGCCGCCAGGAGCGCCTCGGCGCACGCCCGCGGCTCCCGGACGCCGGTGGCGACCTCGCACTCGTCGAGGTTGCCGACCGCGACCGTCGCGTGCCGCAGCGCCTCGGCGTAGTACGGGCGGGCCTGGTCGGGGTCGGACCAGAACATCGGGCGCCAGTCGAGGTCGAAGACCGTGGTGCCCGCCTTGTCGCGCGACTTCAGGGCGGTGAGGGTGGCGGAGCGGCTCGGTTCCTCGCTCAGTCCGGTGCCGGTGATCCAGAAGACGCGGGCCGAGCGGATCGCGTCTTGATCCAGTTCGTCGGAATGTATCTCCAGGTCAGGCGCCTTAGGCTGCCGGTAGAAATACAGCGGGAAGTCGTCGGGCGGGAAGATCTCGCAGAACGTCACCGGCGTCGGGTAGGCCGTGACGGGCGTGACCCAGCGGTCGTCGACACCGAAGTCCCTGAGGGCCTGGTGCAGGTAGGCGCCGAAGGGGTCGTCGCCGGTGCGTGTGATCACCGCGGTGGTGCGGCCGAGCCGGGCGGCGGCCACCGCGACGTTCGCGGCCGAGCCGCCGAGGAACTTGCCGAACGTCTCCACACGCGTCAAAGGGAGGCCGGACTGCAAGGGATAGAGGTCGACTCCTATTCTTCCCATCGTGATCAAGTCGAAGGACTTGGCTGACTCGGCCATGCGTGACGCTCCTAGAACTGAACAGGGGTTGCGGGTCCCCAGGGGCCTGCCGCCTCCCAGGTGTAGGTCGTGGAGGCCGACGCTGTCAATAGTTTGTACTTACATTCGGACCTGAGTGTGAAATGATGTCTTAACAAAGTATTGACAGCGGGCGCATCTAGGGATTGGATCCCGTCCCAGCGAACCCGCCGTGTTCCACGGCACATGACCCGGACTTCTCCCACCGGTCCGGGCCCATGGATCCCAGTGATCCCGACCCTTTCCCCCGTCGCACACCCCGTCGCACAGTGAGGTGCAAGGAAAGATGGACCGCTCTTACTCCCGTTCCCGCAGGCTGACCCCCGTGGTCGCCGTCGCCGCAGCCGCCGCTTTGACGCTCGCGGGCTGCTCCAGCAGCTCCGGCGGCAAGTCGGCCGACGAGAGCGCAGAGGGCGCCTCCGCGGGCAAGGCGAACACTCCCCGCATGACGGTCGCCCTGGTGACCCACCAGTCGCCCGGTGACACCTTCTGGGACATCGTCCGCAAGGGCGCCGAGGCGGCCGCCGCCAAGGACAACATCAAGCTGATCTACTCCGCCGACCCCAACGCGGGCAACCAGGCCAACCTGGTGCAGAACGCGATCGACCAGAAGGTCGACGGCATCGCGATCACCCTCGCCAAGCCGGACGCGATGAAGGACGTCGTCGGCAAGGCGACGAAGGCGAACATCCCGGTCGTCGGCCTCAACTCCGGTGTGAGCGAGTGGCAGAAGCTCGGCCTGATGGAGTTCTTCGGCCAGGACGAGACGGTGGCCGGCGAGGCGCTCGGCAAGCGCCTGAACGAGGCCGGCGCCAAGAAGGCCGTGTGTGTCATCCAGGAACAGGGCAACATCGGCCTCACCCAGCGCTGTGACGGAGTGAAGAAGACGTTCGAGGGCACGACCGAGACCCTGAACGTCAACGGCACGGACATGCCGTCCGTGAAGTCCACGATCACCGCCAAGCTCAAGACGGACAGCGACATCGACTACGTCGTCGCCCTCGGCGCCCCGTTCGCGCTGACGGCCGCTCAGTCCGTGGACGAGGCGGGCAGCAAGGCGAAGGTCGCCACCTTCGACCTGAACAAGCAACTGACCGGAGCGATCAGCAAGGGCGACATCGAGTTCGCCGTCGACCAGCAGCCCTACCTCCAGGGCTACCTGGCGATCGACTCCCTGTGGCTCTACAAGAACAACGGCAACTACATGGGCGGCGGGGAGGCACCGGTGCTGACCGGTCCGGCCTTCGTCGACAAGACGAACGTCGAGAAGATCGACGCGTTCGCCGCGAAGGGCACTCGGTGATGAGCATGACCCGACAGGCTGAGCCGGCGGTGACCACACCGCCGGCCTCCGGCCCCGGCAAGGAATCCGACGGGCGGACCCGGCAGCGGCCACTGGCGCTGCGGCTTCTGGCCCGTCCTGAGGTCGGTGTCTTCCTCGGCGCCGTCGCAGTGCTGGTCTTCTTCCTCATCACGGCCCCGGCCGTGCGCGACGGCAGCTCGATGGCGAACATCCTGTACCAGTCGTCGACCATCGGGATCATGGCTCTGCCGGTCGCGCTGCTGATGATCGGCGGCGAGTTCGACCTCTCCGCCGGTGTCGCGGTGATCACCTCGGCCCTGACCGCGAGCATGGTCAGCTACCAGCTGACGATGAACGTCTGGGTCGGTGTGATCGTCGCCCTGATCGTGTCCCTCGCGGTGGGTCTGTTCAACGGCTGGCTGCTGGTCAAGACCGGGCTGCCGAGCTTCCTGGTCACCCTCGGTACGTTCCTGATCCTCCAGGGCGTCAACCTCGCGGTGACCAAGCTGATCACGGGTAACGTCGCCACCGACGACATCAGTGACATGGACGGCTTCGAGCAGGCCAAGTCGGTCTTCGCCTCCTCCTTCGACGTCGGCGGCGTCCAGGTCAAGATCACCGTGGTGTGGTGGCTTGTCTTCGCGGCGCTGGCCACGTGGGTGCTGTTGCGTACCAAGTACGGCAACTGGATCTTCGCGGTCGGCGGCAACAAGGGCAGCGCCCGCGCCGTCGGTGTGCCGGTGACGTTCACGAAGATCTCGCTGTTCATGCTGGTCGGCTTCGGCGCCTGGTTCGTCGGCATGCACCAGCTGTTCTCGTTCAACACCGTGCAGTCGGGCGAGGGTGTGGGCCAGGAGCTCATCTACATCGCCGCGGCCGTCATCGGCGGCTGTCTGCTCACCGGCGGTGCCGGCTCGGCGATCGGCCCGGTGTTCGGTGCCTTCATGTTCGGCATGGTCCAGCAGGGCATCGTCTACGCCGGCTGGAACCCCGACTGGTTCAAGGCCTTCCTCGGCGTGATGCTCCTCGGCGCCGTCCTCATCAATCTGTGGGTCCAGCGCACGGCGACCCGGAGGTGACCCGAATGACCAGCAAAGAAACCGGCACCCACGGCGCCATCCTCCAGGACAGGGCCCCCGACAAGGACGCCCCGATCGTCGAACTGCGGGGCGCGGGCAAGGCGTACGGCAACATCCGCGCCCTGCACGGCGTCGACCTGAAGGTCTTCCCCAGCCAGGTCACCTGTGTCCTCGGTGACAACGGCGCCGGCAAGTCGACCCTCATCAAAATCATCTCGGGGCTGCACCAGCACACCGAGGGCGAATTCCTCGTCGACAACGCACCCGTACGCTTCACCACCCCCCGCGAAGCCCTCGACAAGGGCATCGCCACGGTCTACCAGGACCTCGCCGTCGTCCCCCTGATGCCGGTCTGGCGCAACTTCTTCCTCGGCTCCGAGATGACCAAGGGCCCCTGGCCCGTGCGCCGCCTCGACATCGAGAAGATGAAGAAGACCGCCGACGCGGAACTGCGCAACATGGGCATCGTCCTGGACGACCTCGAACAGCCCATCGGCACCCTCTCCGGCGGCCAGCGCCAGTGCGTGGCCATCGCCCGCGCCGTCTACTTCGGCGCCCGCGTCCTCATCCTGGACGAGCCCACCGCCGCCCTCGGCGTCAAACAGTCCGGCGTGGTCCTGAAGTACATCGCCGCCGCCCGCGACCGCGGCCTCGGCGTCATCTTCATCACCCACAACCCCCACCACGCCTACATGGTCGGCGACCACTTCAGCGTCCTGCGCCTGGGCACCATGGAACTCAACGCCTCCCGCGACGACGTCAGCCTCGAAGAACTCACCAACCACATGGCCGGCGGCACCGAACTCGCCGCACTCAAACACGAACTGTCCCAGGTACGCGGCGTCGACGTCGAGGAACTCCCCGAAGAGGCAGACCTCACCGCACCCGTGGCCTCCTCGGAAGGGAAGTCCTGACATGGCCCCCGCGCTGGACCGCATCCGGGTCGGCTCGGCCCCCGACTCCTGGGGCGTCTGGTTCCCCGACGACCCCGTCCAGGTGCCCTGGGAACGCTTCCTCGACGAGGTCGCCGATGCCGGCTACGACTGGATCGAACTGGGCCCGTACGGCTACCTGCCGACCGACCCGGCGCGTCTGACCGAGGAGATCGCCAAGCGCGACCTCAAGGTCTCCGCGGGCACGATCTTCACCGGCCTGCACCGCGGCCCCTCCGTGTGGGAGTCGACCTGGCAGCACGTCAGCGAGGTCGCCGCGCTCACCCAGGCCATGGGGGCGAAGCACCTGGTCGTCATCCCGTCCTTCTGGCGGGACGACAAGACCGCCGAGATCCTGGAGCCGCCGGAGCTCACCGCCGAGCAGTGGGCCCACCTCACCAAGGGCATGGAGCGGCTCGGGCACGAGGTGAGGGAGAACTTCGGTCTCGACATCGTCGTGCACCCGCACGCCGACACCCACATCGACACTGAGGCCCATGTCGAGCGCTTCCTCGACTCGACCGACTCCGACCTGGTCAACCTCTGCCTGGACACCGGGCACTACGCCTACTGCGGCGGCGACAGCGTCAAGCTGATCGAGACCTACGGCGAGCGCATCGGCTATCTGCACCTCAAGCAGGTGGACCCGGAGATCCTCGCGGACGTGGTGAAGAACGAGATCCCGTTCGGCCCCGCCGTCCAGCGCGGCGTGATGTGCGAACCCCCGGCCGGCGTACCGGAGTTGGGTCCGGTCCTGGAGGCCGCGCAGAAGCTGAACGTGGACCTGTTCGCCATCGTCGAGCAGGACATGTACCCCTGCGAGCCGGACAAGCCCATGCCCATCGCGGTCCGTACCCGCAAGTTCCTGAGGTCCTGCGGCGCCTGACGACCCGAAAGGACGGCCGATCACCATGACTCAGCGTCCGCACACGCTCGGAGTCGCAGTCATCGGTACCGGAAAGATGGGTGCGGACCATGTGCGCCGCATCCAGGAGGTCACCAGCGGGGCACGGGTGACCGCCGTCGTGGACGTCGACGCGGAACGCGCCAAATCGGTCGCGGGCCGGGTCGACGGCTGCACCGCCCACACCGACCCGGCCGCCGCGATGGCGTCGGCCGACGTGGACGCGGTGATCATCGCATCGCCGGGCCCCGCTCACGAGGCGGCGCTCCTCGCGGCATTCGAGCACGATCTGCCGGTGCTGTGCGAGAAGCCGCTCACCCCCGACGCGGCCTCGGCGCTGCGGGTGCTCCAGGCCGAGCAGAAGCACGGCAGGCGCCGGGTCCAGGTGGGCTTCATGCGGCGATACGACGCCGAGTACATGAAGCTCAAGTCCCTTCTGGAGACAGGCCAGCTGGGCCGTCCTCTGATGCTGCACAACCGGCACCGCAATGTCGCCAGCCCGCCCGGCTGGACGTCCGGGATGCTCATCAACGACTCGGTGACCCACGAGATGGACGTGACCCGCTGGCTGCTCGGCCACGAGATCACGGCCGTCACCGTGCTCGCCCCGACGCCGTCCGGGAACGCGCCGGACGGCATCCGCGACCCGCAGTTCATCGTCTTCGAGACGGACGGCGGCGCCATCGTCGACGTCGAGATCTTCGTCAACTGCGGCTTCGGCTACCAGGTCCAGGCCGAGGTGGTCTGCGAACGCGGCACCGCCCGCGTCGGCGACGGCCACGCCATGGTCACCAACGCCGCCGGCCGCTGGGGCGGCATCATCGCCCAGGACTACATCGAACGCTTCGCCGACGCCTACGACCGCGAGGTCCAGGCCTGGGTGGACGCCACCCGGCGCGGCGAGGTCACCGGCCCGAGCGCGTGGGACGGCTACGCGGTGGCCGCGGTGTGCGAGGCCGGAGTGCGGGCGCTGGAGGAGGGCGGCCGGATCGAGGTGGATCTGGTGGAGCGGCCCGCGCTGTACGTCTGACCGCGAACCGAACAGGGGCCGGGAGAGCTTCCCCCGGCCCCTCTTCGTGCTCCGCCTCGGCGCGAGAAGCGTTCAGCCCGCGAGCGCCGTGCGCGGCCGTGGCTCGAACCCCGCCGCCCGATAGGACGCGTCGATCAGCGACATCGTCGCCAGCGCGTCCTCCGCGTCCAGCGGGAGCGGGCCATCGCGGCGTATGTGCGCGGCGAACGCCTCCAGTTGGTAGGTGTACGACGAGCGCGTGCCCAGCCGCTCCGTCCGCTCGCCGTCCGCCGTGCGCACCACGACCCGGTCGTCCAGGTGCGGCAGCACGAAGTTCGGCGCCAGCGCCTCGCCCCGCGAGCCGACGATCCGGCAGCTCATCTCCACCTCGTCGTACGCCATGTGGCAGCGCGCCGACGCGGTGGCCCCGCCCGGGAACTCCAGCTCGGCGTCCAGCCACTCGTCGACACCGGGCGCACCCGAGCGCTCCTTCCCGCGCGCCGAGACGAGCCGCGGCGCACCGCCCGCCCAGGGCGCCAGGATGCGCACCGCGTGCAGGCCGTAGCAGCCGAGGTCCATCATGGCGCCGCCCGCCAGGGGCAGCGACCAGCGGGGGTCGGATGCACCGGGTGCGGGGATCGCCACCAGGGTCTCCACCCGCTGGAGTTCGCCCAGTTCACCGCTTTCGAGGATCTCGTGCAGGCGCCGGGTGACCGGGTGGAAGAGGTAGTGGAAGGCCTCCATGAAGACCGTCCCGGCCTTCGCCGTCGTCTGCAGCACCTCGTCCGCCTCCTCGGCGTTGCTCGCCGACGGCTTCTCCGTCAGGACGTGCTTGCCGGCCGCGAGCGCGGCGAGGTTCCACGGCCCGTGCAGACCGTTGGCGAGCGGGTTGTAGACGACCTCGACCTCGGGGTCGGCGAGCAGGTCGGCGTAGGAGTCCACCACCCGCTCCACGTCGTGCTCGTCGGCGAACGCCGCCGCGCGGGCACGGTCGCGCGCGGCCACCGCCACGAGGCGGTGGCCGGTCGTCCGGGCCGGAGCGACGAGGGAGAGCCCGGTGATGCGTGCCGCGCCCAGCACGCCGATGCGCAGCGGTTCCCGGCCCGAATCGTTCATCCCCGCCGAACCTCCTCGATCGTCACCGGACGGTGCTCGTGCAGCGACAGTGTGCACGCGTCGGCGATCCAGCCCGCCTCCAGGGCGTCCTCGATCGTGCACGGCGAGGGCCGGGTGCCGGCCACGACCTCGGTGAACGCGGTGAGTTCGGCGCGGTAGGCCGCGGTGAAGCGGTCCATGAAGAAGTCGTGCGGGGTGCCCGCAGGGAAGGTCACGCCGGGCTCGACCGAGCGCAGCGGCAGCTTGTCCTCCAGGCCGACCGCGATGGAGTCCGTGAAGCCGTGGATCTCCATGCGGACGTCGTGACCCCGGGCGTTGTGACGGGAGTTGGAGACCACCGCGATCGTGCCGTCGTCCAGCGTGAGGATCGCGCCCGTGGTGTCGGCGTCGCCCGCCTCCTTGATGTAGTCGGCGCCCTTGTTGCCGCCGACGGCGTACACCTCCCTCACCTCGCGGCCGGTCACCCAGCGGATGATGTCGAAGTCGTGCACCGAGCAGTCCCGGAAGATGCCACCGGAGGCGGCGATGTACGCGGCGGGCGGCGGCGCCGGGTCCAGCGTGGTCGAACGGACCGTGTGCAGTTTGCCGAGCTCGCCGCTCCGCACGGCGGCGCGGGCGTTGACGAAACCGGTGTCGAAGCGGCGGTTGTAACCGATCTGGATCGGCACGTCCGTGCCCTGCACGGCCTTCAGTACCTCGACGCCCTCGCTCATCGTCCTGGCGACGGGCTTCTCGCAGAAGACGGGGATGCCGGCCTCGACGCCGGCCAGGATGAGCGCGGGGTGGGCGTCGGTCGCGGCGGCGACGACGATGCCGTCCACGCCGGCGGACAGCAGGGCCTCCGGCGAGTCCACGACCTCGGCGCCGAACCGCTCGGCGGCGGCCTTGGCGGCGTCCGCGAACGGGTCGGTGACGACGAGGGAGTCGACCGCGTCGAGTCCGGAGAGGGTCTCGGCGTGGAAGGCGCCGATGCGGCCGAGGCCGAGGATTCCGATACGCATGAGCTCCGCTGCTTTCTTGGTGTGAGTTGCTGTTCGTTGGCTGAATCAGTCCAGGCCGCCCAAGACGTTCTGGTCCCAGTCGATCACCGATCCCGTCACCACCCCGGACCGCTCCGACAGCAGGAACACCACGAAGTCGGCGATCTCGTCAGGTTGCCCGAGTTTCCCCATCGGCAGCCCGGCGGCAGCCGACTCCCGCCAGCCGTCGTCGGCCCCGTGGAAGGCCTTCTGCGTGGCGTCCTCGCCCTCGGTCGCCGTCCAGCCGATGTTCAGGCCGTTGATCCGGACCCGGTCCCAGCGGTGGGCGTGCGCGGCGTTGCGGGTCAGCCCGATCAGGCCCGCCTTGGCGGAGACGTACGGCGCGAGGAACGGCTGCCCGCCGTGCGCCGAGGTCGTGATGATGTTGACGATCGTGCCGGGTGCCTTGCGGGCGACCATGTCCGACACGGCGGCCTGCATGGCGAAGAACGGCGCCTTGAGGTTGATCGCGATGTGCTGGTCGAACAGCTCGGGCGTGGTGTCGAGCAGCGTGCCCCGGGACGTCAGCCCCGCCGAGTTGACCAGGCAGTCGATCCGCCCGTAGGCGTCCACGACCTCGGCGACGGACGTCTTGGCCTGCTCGGCGTCCGACAGGTCGGCCTGTACGAACATGGCCTTGCCCCCGCCGGCGGCCAGTTCGGCCACCAGGGCCTCACCGGGTTCCGGGCGGCGCCCGGTGAAGGCCACGACCGCCCCCTCACGGACCGCCGCCCGCGCGACGGCGGCGCCGACGCCCTGGCTGCCGCCGTTGACGAGGACGACCTTGTCGTCGAGAAGTCCCATGTCTTTCCCGGTCCTTTCGGCTCTGATCAGCTCTGACGCCGCTCGGCGCCGGCTCGCAGCTCGTCCCGCAGCGCCTCGGGCGTCCATGCCTGGCGCAGGGCGCGCCGTACGACGTCCGCCTGGGCGGGCGGGGCCAGTCCGTCGACCGGGGGATCGCTGTCGAGGTTCGTGGGGAAGGGGTAGCCCTCCGCGCTCGCGGCGATCACGTTCGCCGTCCACGCCTCGTCCACGCCCTCGCGGAGGCGCTTGAGGAGTACGGGGTAGACGGCGTTCGCGACCGCCTCCCGGTCCACCGTCTCCATCGCCCGCCCGAACGCCGAGGACACCTGGAGCAGGTTCGCCATCCGTCGGATGTCCGCCGACCGGTTGGTGCCTGCCGCGTGGAACAGCGCCGGGTTGAAGAAGACCGCGTCACCCTTGGCCAGCGGGAGCTGGACGTGGTGCGCCTCGAAGTACTCCTGGAATTCGGGCAGCCGCCAGGCAAGGTAGCCGGGCTCGTACATCTGCGAGTGCGGCAGATACATCGTCGGCCCGGACTCCACCGGCATGTCACAGTGCGCGACGGCGCCCTGGAGGGTGAGCACGGGGGAGAGGACGTGGACATGGGCCGGGTAGGCGGCCGCGACCTCGCTGGAGAGGAAGCCCAGGTGGTAGTCGCGATGCACGGTCTGCGCCGCGCCGCCCGGGTTGACCACGTTGACCTGCGAGGTCACCTGGTAGCCGGGCCCGAGCCAGGCGGCCGAGACGAGGGCCAGGATGTCGTTGGCGTAGTAGTCGGCGAACGCCTCGGGGTCGTAGAGGGCCGCCTTCTCCAGCGCGTTCCACACCCGGTCGTTGGCGCCGGGCTTGGCGAAGTGGTCCCCGGCGGTCGCGCCCGAGGAGCGCTGCTCGGCGATCAGGGCTTCGAACACGGCGCCGAGCCGGTCGACGACCCCGAGATCGGCGAAGGCGCCCCGGAAGACCACGATGCCAGGCCCGTCGGCGAGGGCACGGACCAGTTCCGTCCGCACCGCACGCCGGTCCTCGGCCCTGCGCAGCCGGTCGCTGTCGTAGACCAGGACGTTCCGCTCCACGTTGGACGCGTACGGGTAGTCGGCGAGGTCGGTGGTCCGCCCGACCAGCTCACGGAAGTCCGCGAGGTCGCAGTCGCGCTCGGACAGCCAGGCCCGGCGGTGTACGGAGGTGAAGGACATCGGTGTCCTCTCGATGACAGGGGCGACTCAGCGGTGCCATTCTTGTCATGACAATCCCGTCGAACAACCAGCAGGCGACCATCAAAAACCCCTCAGGAGCCGACGCATGGGCCACCCCTTCCCGATCCGGGAGATCGCACGTCAGGCGGGCCTGAGCGAGGCCACGGTCGACCGGGTCCTGAACGGCCGGGGAGGGGTGCGCGAGAGCACCACGCGGGAGGTCCGGCAGGCGATAGCCGACCTGGACCGGCAGCGCACCCAGGTCAGGCTGGTGGGCCGCACCTTCATGATCGACATGGTGGTCCAGGCGCCCGAGCGGTTCAGCACGGCCGTGCGCGCCGCTCTGGAGGCCGAGTTGCCGTCCCTGCACCCGGCCGTCGTGCGCTCGCGCTTCCACTTCCGCGAGACCGGGCCGGTGGCGGAGCTGACGCGGACGCTGGACCGCATCGCCCGGCGCGGCTCGCAGGGCGTGATCCTCAAGGCCCCGGACGTCCCGGAGGTCACCGCCGCCGTGGCCCGGCTGGCGGAGGCCGGCATCCCCGTGGTGACCCTGGTGACGGACCTGCCCGCCACCGCCCGGCTCGCCTACGTCGGCATAGACAACCGGGCCGCCGGCGCGACCGCCGCGTACCTCATGGGCCAGTGGCTCGGCGACCGTCCCGGCAATGTGCTCACCAGCCTCAGCAGCGGCTTCTTCCGCAACGAGGAGGAGCGCGAGATGGGCTTCCGCGGTGCCATGCGGGCCCTGCATCCCGGCCGCACCCTCGTGGAGATCGCGGAGGGGCAGGGCCTGGACGCGACGCAGTACGACCTCGTGCGGGCCGCGCTGGAACGCGACCCGGAGATCCGCGCCGTCTACTCGATCGGCGGCGGCAACATCGCCACCCTGCGCGCCTTCCAGGACCTCGGCCGCGAGTGCGCGGTGTTCGTCGCGCACGACCTCGACCAGGACAACACCCGCCTGCTGCGCGAGCACCGACTGTCCGCCGTCCTCCACCACGACCTGCGCCAGGACATGCGCGAGGCCTGCCATGTCGTGATGCGGGCGCACGGGGCGCTGCCCTCGGCGCCGCCGACAGGGCCGTCGGCGATCCAGGTGGTGACGCCGTACAACATGCCCACGCCCATCGGGTGACGACGCAGGGCGTGCGTCTGGCGTGTACACGGGCTCGACGGGCCCTGGCTCCCTACCGTCGTGCGCATGTGGAAATCAAATCCGGACGGTGGGCCCGAGCGGTTGGTGGCGCTCGCCGACGGCGTGTTCGCGATCGCCATCACGCTGCTGGTCCTGGACTTCTACATCCCACGGGGACTGCGCTCACAGAAGTACGACGACGCTCTGCAGGAACTGATCCCGAACCTCGGTGCCTACGCGCTCAGCGTGCTGGTCCTCGGAGCCTTCTGGCGCGAACACCGCCGGATCTTCGGCTACGTCCGGCAGATCGACGGGCAGGTGATCACGCTGTCCATCGCGGGCCTGAGCATCGCAGCCCTGCTGCCCTTCCCCACCAAACTCCTTTCCGAGTACGGCGGAGAGCCCGAGTCGGTCGCGATCTACGCGGCGGCGGTCGCCGCCCTCGGCGCCGCCGACCTCGCGGTGCTCCTGATCCTGGTCCGGCGTCCCTGGCTGCGCGGTGCGACACAGCCGCCGGAGGGCTTCGGGCTCTTCGTGCTCGACCTCTCGGTGACCGTGGTGGTGTTCCTCGCCAGCGTCCCGCTCGCCCTGGCCTACGGCGAGACCGCCATGTTGCTCTGGCTGGTCATGGCCCCGGTGAAGGTGGCCATCGGACGACGGACGCAACGGGCGCGCTGAGCCCGCCCTCACCCTGCCGGGGCCACTGCCACCCACGCGCCGCTCTCCGCCGACCGCGCCATCGCGTCGAGTACGGCGGCACTGTGCACGGCGTCCGCGAGCGTGGCCCCGTGCGAGGTGCCTGCGGCGATCGAGCGCAGGAAGCGGTACGCCTCGACGACCTTCAGATCGTCGTAGCCCATGGCGTTGGCCGCGCCCGGCTGGAAGGCGCCGAAGTCCCCGTCGCCCGGGCCGACGTACACCGTGCTGACCGGCTGGTCCTGGTAGGTCGTGCCGCGACTGATGCCTAGCTCGCCCATGCGGCGGAAGTCCCAGAACACCGCGCCCTTGGTGCCGTGCACCTCGAAGCCGTAGTTGTTCTGCTCGCCGACCGAGACCCGGCAGGCCTCCAGCACGCCGCGGGCACCGGAGGCGAAGCGCAGCAGACAGTTGACGTAGTCCTCGTTCTCGACCGGGCCGAGCTCGCCGGTGGCGAGGCTGTGCCCGGCGGTGGCGCCGGTGGGGCGGGCCCGTTCGGGTACGAAGATCGCGGTGTCGGCGGTCAGCCGGTCGATGTCGCCGAGCAGGAACCGGGCCAGGTCGGCGCCGTGCGAGGCCAGGTCGCCGAGCACTCCGCTGCCGCCGCGCTCACGCTCGTAACGCCAGGTCAGGGCCCCCTGCGGGTGGGCCGCGTAGTCGCTGAACAACCGGACGCGGACGTGGGTGACCGTGCCGAGCTCGCCGGCGGCGATCAGCTCACGGGCGGCCTCGACGGCGGGCGCGTTGCGGTAGTTGAAGCCGACCGCGCTCCGCACGCCGGCCTTGGCCGCCGCGTCCGCGACCGCTCGGGCGTCCCCGGCGGTGAGGCCCACCGGCTTCTCGATCCAGATGTGCTTGCCGGCCTCGGCCATCGCGACGCCGATCTCGCGGTGCAGGAAGTTCGGGGCGGTGATGCTGACGGCCTGCACCCGCGGGTCGGCGGCCACCTCGCGCCAGTCGCGGGTCGTCGAGGCGAACCCGAACTGCGCGGCGGCCTCCTCGGCCCGGCCGGGCACTTCCTCGGCGACGGTCACGAGGTGTGGGCGCAGGGACAGTTGCGGGTAGTGGTGCGGGACGCGGGCGTACGCCTGGGTGTGCACCCGCCCCATCCAGCCGAATCCGACGACGGCGACGCCGAGCGTGTCCACCATTGCAGCCCCTCTTTGGACCGGTCCATTTTCTGTCCAGCCCACCTTGGGTTCCGCCTGTGACCGGTGTCAACCCCCCTGGCGCCTCTCTGCGGCCCCTCTGCCACCCTCTTAGTCCCTTTGACAAGCGCAGGTGCCTATGGAACGGTCCATCTCCATGAGACCGCCGACGATCCGTGACGTGGCCGACCGGGCCGGCGTGTCCAAGTCACTGGTCTCGCTCGTGCTGCGCGGCTCGGAGCAGGTGCGTCCGGAGAAGCGGGAAGCCGTCCTGCGGGCGGTACGCGAACTCGGCTACCGCCCCAACGCCGCCGCGCGCAGCCTCAGCGAGCAGCGCACCCGCACGGTCGGCGTCCTCCTCAACGACCTGCGCAACCCCTGGTTCGTCGACATGCTGGAGGGCCTGAACTCGCTCCTGCACGACAACGGCCTGCACATGCTCCTGGCCGACGCCCGCCTCAACCGCCGCACCGGCCAGGACCCCGCCGGCCCCTTCCTGGATCTGCGGGTCGACGGCCTGGTCGTGGTCGGCACGCTGCCCGACCCGGCCGCCCTCGGAGCGGTGGCCGAACGGCTCCCGGTCGTGGTCGCGGGCGCACGCGAGCCGAGCCTGCCCGGCGTGCAGGTCGTCGCCAACGACGACGAGCGGGGCGCCAGGTTGGTCACCGAGCACCTCATCGGCCTCGGGCACCGGCGCATCGCGCACATCGCGGGGTACGGCGCGGTCGGTGAGCTGCGCCGGCGCAGCTTCGAGGAGACGATGCGGGCGCACGGCCTCGCGGACGGGGCGGTCGTCGAGTCGAGCGACATGACCGAGGAGGGCGGCTACCGCACGACGGTCCGGCTGCTGAGCCGCGCGGACCGGCCGACGGCCCTGTTCGCCGTGAACGACATCGCCGCGATCGGGGCGTTGTCGGCGGCCGAGGAGTCCGGGCTGCGGGTCCCGCGCGACCTCTCCGTCGTCGGCTACGACAACACGAGCATCGCCCGCCTGCGCCATGTCTGGCTCACCAGCGTCGACAACGCCAGCCACGAGGTGGGCCGGCGCGCGGCCCGCTGCCTGCTCGACCGGTTCGAGGGCGGCGGGGGAGCGGGCGAGGTCCAACTCGCGGCGCCGACGCTGGAGATCAGAGGGACGACGGCGGCCCCGGGCGCAGGCTGATCGCTCAGTCGCTCAGAGATTGATCACGTAGGCCTTGCGCAGCGTCTCGTGCACCGTCCACGTCGTACGGTCGCCCTCGCGCAGCACCGCCATGTCGCCCGGCCCGACCCGCAGCGTCCCTCCGCCCTCGACCTCGATGGTGGCCGACCCGCTGATCACGACGAACAGTTCGTCGGCCTCGGTGTCGGTGACCACACCGGGCGTGATCTGCCAGATGCCCCGCACCTGACGTCCGTCCTCCGACTCCCACACCACCTTCCCGGTCACCTCCGGCGTCCCGGAGACGATCTGCTCCGGGGCGAGGGGGTCGGGTTCGAGGTCGGCGTCGGGGATGTGCAGTACGAAGCTGTGCGTCATGCGGCGACCCTAGCGGCGGTGAACGGGGCAGGGCCGTGGACAGGGTGTGCGGTACCGGCGGGCGGGGGCGGACACTTCGTCGCTGCCGGAACAGACGGCGCACAAAATTGTTGACAATTCTGTTTGGCTAGATTTACGTTCGACAGGCACTCACTCAGGGAGGGCACATGCCGAACGAAGCCCGTCCGAGCACCGGAGAGCAGGCCAAGCAGCATGCGCTCGCGCAGCTGCGGCAGGCGATCCTGCACGGCGAGATGGCACCGGCCCAGCGGCTGGTGGAGAACGAACTCGCCGAGCAATTCGGTGTGACACGGGCCAGCATCCGCGCGGCGCTCATCGATCTGGAGGCTCAGGGACTGGTCGAGCGGATCCGCAACCGTGGCTCACGGGTGCGGGTGGTGACCGTGGAGGAAGCGGTCGCCATCACCGAGTGCCGCATGGTCCTGGAAGGGCTCTGCGCGGCCAAGGCGGCCGTCGCCGCCGACGACGCGCAGCTGACCCGACTCGCGGATCTGGGCGAGGCGATGACCAAGGCCGTGGCCGACGGCGAACCGATGACGTACTCCGAGCTGAACCAGGAACTGCACGCCAGAATCCGGGAGTTCTCCGGCCAGCGGACGGCCGTGGAACTGCTGGAGCGGCTCAACGCACAACTGGTGCGCCACCGCTTCCAGTTGGCGCTCAGGCCCGGTCGTCCACAGCACTCCCTGAACGAGCACCTGGCCATGATCGAGGCGATCCGGTCCAGAGACCCGCAGGCGGCCGAGTCGGCCGTCCGCGCCCACCTCACCAGCGTGATCGAGGCGCTGCGCGACTGATCGCGGCTGCGCGGGGCGGGCGCCCACCTGTCACCAAGGAGATCAGAGAATGACTCAGGCCAACGCGCCCGCCGGTCCACGTTCCACACTCGTCATCACCGCGCACGCCGGGGACTTCGTGTGGCGTGCGGGTGGCGCCATCGCCCTGGCCGCCGCGCGCGGCGAGAAGGTCACCATCGCCTGCCTGACCTTCGGCGAGCGCGGTGAGTCCGCCAAGGCGTGGCGCGAGGGGAGGAAGCTGGAGGAGATCAAGGCGATACGCCGGGACGAGGCCGAGCGCGCCGCCGCGACCCTCGGCGCCGAGGTCCGCTTCTTCGACGCGGGCGACTACCCGCTGCCGGTCACCCCCGAGCTGACCGACCGGCTCGTCGAGGTGTACCGCGACACCCAGCCCGACGTGGTGCTCACCCACCCCACCGAGGATCCCTACAACGGCGACCACCCGGCCGCCAACCGCATGGCCCTCGAGGCCCGGATCCTCGCGCAGGCCATCGGTTACCCGGGCGAGGGCGACATCATCGGCGCCCCGCCGGTCTTCTACTTCGAGCCGCACCAGCCCGAGATGAGCGGCTTCAGGCCCGAGGTCCTGCTCGACATCACCGACGTGTGGGACACCAAGCGGGGGGCCATGGAGTGCCTCGGCGCCCAGCGGCACCTGTGGGACTACTACACCGACCTCGCCGTCCGCCGTGGCGTCCAGCTCAAGCGCAACGCCGGACCCAACCTGGGCCTGGCCCACAAGACCATGGCCGAGGCGTACATGCGCCCCTACCCGCAGATCGCGAAGGAGCTGGCATGAGCGGCGTGATCGTCACCGACCCGCCGAAGGCGGAGCTGAAGGACGTGGACGCGCTGGCCGGCTTCGGAGTGGCGACGGTGAGCGAGGCGATGGGCCGAACCGGCCTGCTGGGCCCGGGGATTCGTCCCGTCCAGCAGGGCGTACGAGTCGCCGGTACGGCCGTCACCGTGCTCAGCTGGCCCGGCGACAACCTCATGATCCACGCGGCGGTCGAACAGTGCGGCGAGGGCGACCTCCTGGTCGTCACCACCACCTCGCCCTGCACGGACGGTCTGTTCGGAGAGCTGTTCGCGACCGCCCTCCAGCAGCGCGGCGTGCGCGGTGTCGTGCTCAACACGGGCATCCGTGACACCCAGGAGCTGCGGGACATGGGCTTCGCCGCCTGGTCCCGGGCGGTGTCCTCGCAGGGCACGGTCAAGGCCACCGGCGGTTCGGTCAATGTGCCGATCGCCGTCGACGGCCAGGTGATCCACCCCGGCGACGTGATCCTGGCCGACGACGACGGCGTCGTGGTCGTACCCCGTGAGCGTGCCCGCCAGACCGTCGAGCGTTCCGAGGCCCGCGAGGCCAAGGAGGCCGCCACCCGTGCCGCCTTCCTCGACGGCCAACTCGGCCTGGACCGCTACGGGTTGCGCGAGAAGCTGCAGGAGCTCGGCGTCGTGCACCGCACGTACGAGGAGCACGAAGGAGCACGGCCGTGAGCGCGGAGCTGCCCTGTCTGCTGATGCGCGGGGGCACATCGAAGGGCGCCTACTTCCTGGCCACGGACCTGCCCGACGATCCCGCCGCCCGCGACGAGCTGCTGCTGCGCGTCATGGGCGGCCCGGACGAGCGCCAGATTGACGGTCTCGGCGGCGCCCACCCCCTCACCAGCAAGGTGGCCGTCGTCGCGCCGTCGACCGACCCACGGGCCGATGTGGACTACCTCTTCCTCCAAGTCGCCGTTGACCGCCCGGAGGTGAGTGTCCGTCAGAACTGCGGAAACATCCTCGCCGGGATCGGCCCGTTCGCCGTTGAGCGCGGGCTGGTCGCGGCGGGGGAGGCGGCGACCTCCGTACGGATCCGCATGGTCAACTCCGGTGACTTCGCGACGGCGACCTTCCCGACCCCTGGCGGCCGGGTGGAGTACACGGGCGACGCCGAGATCTCCGGCGTGCCGGGCACGGCTGCCCCCGTGCTGATCGAATTCCCGCCCGGTGCGGGGAAGTTGCTGCCCACCGGCCACGTCCGCGACACGATCGACGGCGTCCCCGTGACCTGCGTGGACAACGGCATGCCGACCGTCCTCGTCCAGGCCGCCGCGCTCAAGATCACCGGCTACGAGACGCCGAAGGACCTGGAGGAGGACCTCGCGCTCGCCGACCGGCTCCGCGAACTCCGGCTGGCGGCAGGCGAGTTGATGGGCCTCGGTGATGTGTCGGACACCACCGTCCCTAAGATCGGCCTCCTCGCACCGCCCCGCCACGGCGGCGCCATCACCACCCGCACCTTCATACCGGTCCGCTGCCACACGTCGATCGGCGTGCTCGGCGCGGCGAGCGTCGCCGCCGGCCTGCGGCTCGAGGGCGGCGTCGGCGCGGAACTCGCGCGGCTCCCCGCGGGCGACCGTATCCGCATCGAACACCCCACGGGATTCCTGGACATCGAGAGCAGCCTCGGCACCGACACCGCCGGCCTGCCCACCGCCCGCCGTACGGCCGTCGTCCGTACCGCACGCAAGATCTTCGACGGCACCGTCTTCCCCAGGTCCGCCGAGACGGCCCCACCGACCGCACTCACCCCCGGAGGTCCCCGATGACCCCGCCGCTCGGCGACATCGCCCACATCGGCCACGCGCAGTTGTTCACGCCGGACCTGGACGCCAGCGTCGCCTTCTTCACGGACTATCTGGGGCTCACCGTCAACGGCCGGCAGGGCGACACCGTCTACCTGCGGACCTTCGACGACTACGAGCACCACAGCCTGGTCCTCACCGCCCGCGAACAGCCCGGCCTCGGCCGCCTCGCCCTGCGCACCTCCAGCGAGGAGGCCCTGCGCCGCCGGATCGAGGCGGTCGAGGCGGCAGGCGGCACCGGAGAATGGGTCGAGGACGAACCCGGCATCGGCCGGCTGTACCTCACCACCGACCCGGACGGGCACGAACACGCCCTGTACTGGGAGAGCGAGTACTACCAGGCGCCCGTGGCGCTGCGGCCGGCGCTGAAGAACCAGCCGCAGGCCAAGCCCAACCGGGGCGTGGGCGTACGGCGCCTGGACCACATCAACTTCCTCGCCGCGGATGTGCTCGCCAACGCCGAGTTCCAGGAACAGGTGCTCGGCGCCCGGCCGACCGAGCAGATCCAGCTCGACTCCGGGAAGATCGCGGCGCGTTGGCTGACCTTCACCGACAAGTCGTACGACGTCGTCTACACCTCGGACCGGACCGGTTCCACCGGCCGGCTGCACCACATCGCCTTCGCGACCGACAACCGCGAGGACATCCTGCGCGCCGCCGACCTCGCCATCGACACCGGCGTGTTCATCGAGACGGGCCCGCACAAGCACGCCATCCAGCAGACGTTCTTCCTCTACGTCTACGAGCCCGGCGGCAACCGCATCGAGCTGTGCAACCCGCTCACGCGCCTGGTGCTGGCCCCGGACTGGCCGCTGATCACCTGGACCGAGGCCGAGCGGGCCAAGGGGCAGGCCTGGGGCCTGAAGACGATCGAGTCCTTCCACACCCACGGGACGCCACCGGTCGCCTGAGACGGCCCTCCGCGCCAGGCGCTTTCTTCAGGAGCCCTGGATTGTCGCTGAGATTGTTGACAAAACTGTTGACTCTCTCGCTCTCCGCTCCTTAGCGTCTGGCGCACAACGCACGAGAGGAAAACAAGGATGTCCTCCTCCGCCTCCCCGACCGCCCGCATCGGCAGACTGGCCGTACTCACCGTCGCCCTGTGCTGGCTGGCCGTCCTCTTCGACGGCCTGGACATGTTCGTCTACGGCTCGGTACTGCCCCACATGCTGGAGCAGAAGGCCCTCGGTCTCACCCCGGACCAGGCCGGTGACCTGGGCAGTTACGCCACCTTCGGCATGCTGATCGGGGCTCTGACGGCGGGCACGGTCGCCGACCGGATCGGCCGCAAGAGGCTGATGGTGGCCTGCGTGGCTCTGTTCTCGCTGGCTTCCGGGCTGTGCGCGATGGCGGGCACGGTGGCCGTGTTCGGTCTCGGCCGGACCCTCGCCGGCGTCGGCCTCGGCGGTCTGCTGCCGACCGCCATCAGCATGGTCTCCGACTACGCCCCGCGCGGCCGCGGCGCCCTCACCATCGGCATGCTGATGACGGCTCACCACGCGGGCGGCATCCTCTCCGCGTACGTCGCCCTGTGGGTCGTCGAACCCCTCGGCTGGCGGGCCGCGTTCTGGTTCTGCGTGCTGCCGCTGCTCTTCGTGCCGGTGCTGGCAAGGTTCCTGCCCGAGTCGCTGAGCTTCCTCGTCGCCAAGGGCCGTACCGAGGAGGCGCGCGAGCTGGCCGGCCGCTACGAGGTCGAACTGCCCGCCGCCCAGGCCGGCCGACCGGCGGCTGCAGACCGCTGGAACGCCCTGGTCAACCTGTTCCGGGCCGGCGAGTGGGTCCAGACGCTCCTGTACTGGCTCGCGTCCTTCGGTGGCCTGCTCCTGGTCTACGGCGTCGCCACCTGGCTGCCCACCCTGATGCGCAGCGAGGGCTACAACCTCGGCTCGGCGCTGACCTTCGTGGTCCTGTTCAACCTCGGCGGCATCGTCGGGATGCTGGTCGCCGGACGCGCCTCCGACCGGTTCGGCGCCCCACGGATCTCGGCGATCTGGTTCGCGCTGACCGCCGTCGGAGTCTTCCTGCTCAGCGTCCACATGCCGCTCGCGCTCACCTTCACGGTGGTGTTCCTGACCGGTGTGTTCCTCAACAGCGCGCAGACCATGATCTACGCGACCGTCTCCATCCGCTCCCTCCCCGAGAACCGCGCCACCGCCGTCGGCTGGACCTCCGGCATGGGCCGCTTCGGCGCCGTCTTCGGACCGTGGCTCGGCGGCCAGTTGCTCGCCGCGGACAAGGGCGACTGGGGTTTCACGGCCTTCGCCGTCGCGGGCCTGTCGTCCATGGTCTTCATCGGGATCGCCGCGCTGCGCGGCTCGACGGGACCGGCTCGGACCGGCGGCGAGAAGGAGCTGATCGGCGCGCACTGAACTGCGGTCGCCGAACACCAGAGTGAGGACATGCGCCGCCCGCCGCAGCACACGCGGAGGGCGGCGCCCGTCATATCTAATGGTCCGTCATATGTACTGATGAGCCGAACTGGGATATTCGACGCTCTCGCGTATTGTTGCGTCATATGCCCGCTGTGACGCGTGGCGGCTCTCGGTACGTCGGGGGCAAGTGAGTTGACTGGTGAAGGGGGACGGGGGACGTGGTAGTGCTTCTCGCGGTGGTGGCGGTCGTCGGGTACATGGCCAAGGCGGGCTTGCCGTGGTGGGTGGTCGCGGCCGTGGCGCTGCTGACGGCGGGGTTCGCCGCGGGGGTGTCCGGGGGTCCGGCCCGAGGTGCCAGAAGCACCACGGCGCCCGCCCCGGCCGACCAGCTCACGATCTCCTCGCCCGACGACGCCCCGGCGTCCTCGCCGATCTCGGTGCACGCGGGTGCCACGGATGCGTCGGGCCCGGACGGCTGGGACGTGGAGTCGTCGACGGCGGCTGAAAGGGCCGAGCGCCGCGCTCTCAGGTGAAGTGCCGCCCCGTGGCCTCGCGCAGACGTCGCGCGATGACCGCGTAGACGGCCCGCGCCTTGTCGTCGTCGCCGCCGTCGTACCCGTGATCGGCGCCGCGCACATCATGGTGCTCGACCAGCGCCCCCGCCGCCGCCAGCCGCTCGGCATACCGCTCGCCCTCGGCCCGGAGCAGGTCGTACTCGGCGGTGATCACCAGGGCCGGCGCGATGCCCTTCAGGTCCGCGGTGTCCGAGGGGTGCGCGGGCGACACGAGCGGGTCGCTGCGCTGCCGGATGTCGGGGACGTACGACGTGTCGAAGATGTCTGCCATCCAGGGGCGCAGCATCGGCCTGGGAATGGCGGCGCGCTTGTCGCGGGCGCTCGTCGCCAGGTCGAGCGGGGGATAGTGCAGCACCTGGAGCGCGATCGAGGGTCCGCCGCCTTCGAATGCCTGCCGCGCGACGGCCGCCGCGAGCCCGCCACCGGCGCTCTGGCCGCCCACGGTGAGCCGCTCACCGTCCCACCCCTCCTCGGCGCCGTGCTCCGCGACCCACCGGACGATCTCGTACGCCTGCCGGGTCGGCGCCGGGAAGGGGTGCTGCGGGGCGACGACGTAGTCCACGTTGATCACGACCACCCCCGCCTCGACGGCGAGGAACCGGCACAACGGGTCGTCAGGCTCGGTCAGCGTCATGACGTAGCCGCCGCCGTGGAAGTTGACGTGCACGGGCGGTGCGAGGTCGCCCTTCTCGGGGAGATACACCGTCGCCCGCGCGGGTGCGACGGATGTGGGGATCGTCAACTCTTTCGTCCTGCGCGGGTATTCGGGGAACCGGGCATGCGAGGCCGCGGCGGAACCCCGGCCGCCGGATCGGCGATCCGCCGTGACGGTCACCCGTTGCATCGCCTTGGCGACGAATGCGGCCACCGCGGGCCGGGCCAGGAGGGACATGCGGCTCCGTTCGGTCGCGGTCCGGTGGACCTGCCCGTCACGAATCTATTGAGTCAAGCAATCATAGGTGATGGCAATGATGGGTCAAGGCAAGCCTTCCGGCCGGCCGGCGCGGGACGCGCATGCGGTAGGGTTGACCTGCATGATCACGCGCTCCGCCGCGTGGCACGCATCGGGACGTGGCGCAGCTTGGTAGCGCACTTGACTGGGGGTCAAGGGGTCGCAGGTTCAAATCCTGTCGTCCCGACAGCTATGTGACTGGTTGTCGCAGGTCAGGGACCTCGAATCACCGCAAGTGATTCGAGGTCCCTGTTCTTTTCTCATGTGCAAAGAGGCTGGGGCGCCTGGCCCTTGGCCGTGCCGACGTAGTCCACGCTCCCCCACGGAGAGTGCGTGGTAGCGTCCGTATACAAGGTGTATGCGAGAGCTGGGGGTTGCCGTGACGTCCGGTCGGGAGAAGGCGTACGCGTATCTCAAGGACACGGTGCTGACGGATCCCGGAATGCAGGGCGCCTTCCTGTCGGAGCAGGAGCTCGCCGACCGTATCGGCGTCTCCCGCACGCCCATCCGGGAAGCGCTGCTGCAACTCGCGGCCGAGGACCTGGTCGAGCTGGTGCCCAAGCGGGGCGCCCGCGTGTCCCCACTGACGGGACGGGAGATCCGCGAGCTCATGGAGTTGCGGGGCATCGTCGAGCGGTACGCCGCCCAGCAGCTCGTCTCCGGTGGCGGAGCGCCGGTGGCCGAGCTCCGGTCCCTGCTGGAACGGCAGCGCGAGCTCACCGGCGCCGACCAGGCCCGGGAGTTCATCGCCGTGGACCACCGCTTCCACTCGGCCCTGGTGTCCGCCGTCGGCAACGCCCTCCTCGACCGGCACTACGACGGCCTGCGCAGCCGCCAGGTCCGTACCGGAGTGGTCGCCCTCTTCAACCAGCAGGGCCGCCAGGAGGCGGTGCTGGAGGAGCACGAGGCCATCCTGGACGCCCTGGAGGCCGGTGACGCCCAGGCCGCGTGTGCCGCCATCGACCACCACCTGGAGTCGACACTCAAGGTGCTGCTCGCGGGCTAAGCGACCCCGGAGAAGTTCAGGCACGCCCCCACGCCGCCCGGCACGCTCCGCCGCTGCCTCAAGGGCGCGGGAGCTGCCCCCACTCGCCGCACCGGCCAAAGGACCAAGTAGCTCCGCTACGAGGACCTTCGTCCGGCACACCGAGAGCACGCACCGGCTGCGACACCAGCCGCTGCCGCGGCGGGCGCGGGAACGCACCCGCACTTCCCCGGCGCCGCTTAGGGGGTGTCCGGGTAGGTGATCACCAGCATCGTGACTCCGTCCGGGGACGTCCACGGCCCGTGCGGCATCCCGGGCGGGCGGCAGGCGTACATGCCGGCGGTGAAGGTCCGGTCGAGCGTCAGGTCGTGCAGGGCTCCCTCGACGAGGTAGACCTCCTCCCAGAAGTCGTGACGGGTCACGCCGTCCGCCGAGGTGTCGGTGCCCGGCGCCCAGCGGACGAGCGCCGTACGGGATCCGCGCCCGGGGTCGTCGGCCAGCACGCGCTCCTGGACGTCCGGGCCGGCGCCGGCCGGGGTCCGCCACGGTCCCTCGGGGAGATGGAATTCCAGCTCGGGCTTGCTCATCGCCACATCTCCGGGCGCCTGTTGGCCAGCACGGAGGTCCGCTGCCGGACCGCGGCGACCTCGTCGAGGTCCAGGTCGGCGACCAGCAGCTCGGGCTCGGCGCCCAGCGCGTGCCGTACGGTCCCGTCGGGTCCGACGACGAGACTGTGCCCGATCCCCGTCGGGGCGGAACCCGGGCCGGCGCCAGCGCCGGGGTCGGCCTGGTCCACGGCGGCGAGCCACACGGTGGCGTCGAGCGCACGGGCCCGCACCAGCAGCTCCCACTGCTCGCGCTTGCCGGGTCCGGCGCCCCAGGAGGCGGCCAGCAGCGTGGCGACGGCTCCGGCGTCGGCGTGCGCCCGGAACAGCTCCGGGAACCGGACGTCGTAGCAGGTGGCCAGGCCCAGCCGTACGCCGTCCACGTCGATGACCGCCGTGGCCGAGCCCGCGGCGACGGTGTCGAACTCACGGAAGCCGAAGGCGTCGTAGAGATGGATCTTGTCGTACGACGCCTCGACCCCGGGCCCGGTGGCGAGCAGGGTGTTGGCCACCCGGCCCCCCGTGGCCGGGGTGAACATGCCGGCCACGACGACCGTGCCGGTGGCGCGGGCGATCCGCCGCACGCCGTCGGCCCACGGTCCGTCCAGGGGCTCGGCGAGCGGTGCCAGTGGGGTGCCGAAGCAGGCCATCGACGCCTCGGGGAAGACGACGACGCGGGCCCCGGCGTCCGCCGCGCGCCGGGTCCGTTCCTCGATGAGCAGGAGGTTCTTCTCGGGGTCGGGGCCTGTGGTGAGCTGGCTCAGGGCGATCCGCACGGTGCGGTCCTCCTTAGAAGCGGGTGGGGGTGGCGTCCGCCGTGTCCGGCGTCTTCGGCGTCTTCGGCGCGGCGAGGGTGGCGTCCTCGTCGAGGGCGGCTTCGGGGTCGCGCCCCAGCCAGACGCCGACGAGGGAGACGGCCGAGGCCAGCGCGATGTACACGGCCAGCGGCGCCCAGGTGCCGTAGGCGCTCAGCAGGGTGGTGAACAGCAGCGGGGCGACGGCGCCGCCGATGATCCCGGCCAGGGTGTAGGCCAGGGACGAGCCGGTGGAGCGCAGCCGGGGCTCGAACTGCTCGGTGATGAAGGCGGCCTGCGGGCCGTACAGGCAACAGTGGATCACCAGGCCCACGACGACCCCCGTGGCGAGTGGCAGCCAGGTGCCGCCGTCGATCATCGGGAAGAACACGAACGGCCACACACCGGCGGCCACCGCGGCACCGCCGTACAGCAGACGGCGGTTGATCCGGTCGGAGAGGGCGCCGGCCAGCGGCATGAGGAAGACCTGGATCGAGGAGCCGATGAGCACGGCCGCGAGGGCGGAGCCCCGTGACATGCCGAGTTCCGTGGTGGCGTACGTGAGGACGAACACGGTGAACATGGCGTACAGCACGTCGGGGCCCACGCGGCACAGGATCGCGGCGAGCAGGGCGCGGGGCTGGGTGGTGAACACCTCACGGATCGGTGCCTCCGGGCGGGAGTGCTCGGCCTCCATCGCCTTGAAGACCGGGGTCTCCTCGAGCTTCGCCCGGATCCACAGCCCGAACCCGACGAGGACGCCGGAGAACAGGAACGCCACACGCCAGCCCCACGACTCGAACTGCGCCTCGGTCAGCAGCGCGCCGAGGGCCGCCAGGACGCCGTTGGCCAGCAGGTTTCCGGCGGGCGGGCCGACCTGGGCGGCGGAGGCGTAGAAGCCGCGGCGGCGCGGGTCCCCGAACTCGCTGGACAGCAGTACGGCACCGCCCCACTCGCCGCCGACGCCGACGCCTTGCGCGAAGCGCAGCACGACCAGGGCGATCGGGGCGGCCACGCCGGCCGTCGAGTACGCGGGCAGGACGCCGATCAGGAACGTCGCCGCGCCGATGAGGACCAGCGTGGCGATCAGCACCTTCTTGCGGCCGATCACATCACCGAGGCGGCCGAAGACGAACCCGCCCAGCGGGCGTGACACATAGCCGACCGCGTAGGTGGAGAACGCCAGGAGCGTGC
The DNA here is from genome assembly GCF_042795335.1 of Streptomyces sp. NPDC056479. NCBI lineage: Bacteria > Bacillati > Actinomycetota > Actinomycetes > Kitasatosporales > Streptomycetaceae > Streptomyces > Streptomyces sp. NPDC056479. The sequence goes on from NZ_JBHTRZ010000001.1 coordinate 404,235, forward strand.
CGGTGAGCGGGTCCTCCGAGGGGAAGAACAGGTCGCCGAAGACCAGGGCGGCCGCGGCGGAGTAGACGGCGAAGTCGTACCACTCCAGCGCCGTGCCGGTCAGGCTCGCGACGAAGGCCCGGCGGACGCCGGAGTGCCGATCGGACGCCTTGGCGTCGTCCTTCGTGTCGTCCTTCGGGGTGTCGGGCATGGTTCCCATCCTTGCTCGGGGACGTCGGGGGACATCGACCTTCCGGCATACTTCTTGTATACAGGTCGTATGCGCAACCCCCTGCGCGAGAACTTCACCGCGGACCCGATCTGCGGACCCGATCTGCGGACCCGATCTCTGGGAGTGCCCTCATGGCCGTGCTGACCTTCGACCTGCCCGACGGATCGACGCGCGAGGTCGACGTCGTCCAGGTCCTCAACGCCGGGTATGCCGGACGCAGCCAGGAGGACGTCGCCGCGCACGTCGCGGAGCTCGCCGAGCTGGGCGTGCCCGGCCCGTCCGTCACGCCCGCCCTCTACCCCGTCGCCCCCTACCTCGCCCAGCAGACCGACCGGGTCCACGCGCAGCACGGGCACACCTCCGGCGAGGCGGAGTGGGCGCTCGTCGTGGCGGACGGCGGGGAGCTGCTGCTGACCGCCGCCTGCGACCACACCGACCGCGACCTGGAGGTGCATGGCGTGGCGTGGAGCAAGAACGCCGGCCCCGACGTCCTCGCCCGCCGCGCCTGGCGCCTGGCCGACGTGGAGTCCCGCCTCGACGAACTCACCCTGAGCGCCTGGGTCACCCACGACGGCACCTCGACGGAGATCCAGCACGGCACGCTCGCCGAACTTCTCGCCCCGGCCTACTGGATCGACGTCCTGCGCTCACGCGGCGCGCTGACGCCCGGCACCGTCCTGATCTCCGGCACCATCCCCATGACCCCCGGCGTCGACCAGTTCGCCGACGGCTGGAGCGTGGAACTGTCCGACCCCGCCACCGGAGACACGATCCGCCTCCACTACGACGTCCAGCCCATGCCGGCACCCATCGGCTGACGCGACCGTGCGGCGGCGAGGCCGGCAGGGCGCGGACGCAGTGCCCGCCGGCCGGCCCGCCCGCGATGGTCACGGGGGCGCGCTGTACTCAGCCGGCGCCGTGCAGGGCGGGGGTCGGCCGCAGAATGAGGCGCCCCGCGCCGGCCGCCGGCTCGGGCAGGGCGTGGCCTTCGGAGAGCCGAGGGAGCGGCGCCAGGCGCCGGCCGCGGACTCCCAGCTGTCGGCAGGTCCGGTCCGGATGGCCCACGAAGCGCGCGGCGAGTCCCCTCAGCTCGCCGTGATCCCCAGTTCGGCCCACCGGCTGGTCCCTCCGGCGTGCACGTCCACCCCGCATCGGGTCGCCAGTGTGGTCACGATGTCGAGGCCGCGGCCGTGTTCGTCGGGGTCGATGGGGCAGAGGGACGGCTCCCTCGGGGTCGCGGGGCCCATGTCGGTCACTTCGACGCGGACGGCCCGGTGGCCGCCTGCTTGCCTGCGGGAAAGTCGCAGCGTCGCGGGGGGCAGTGCGTGCACGATCGCGTTGGTGACGAGTTCCGAGACGATCAGCAGCGCGTCCTGGGCGGCGTCCGCGTCCAGGTTCCAGTCGGCGAGGACCGTACGTATGCGTCGACGTATGCTCGACACGGCCCCTGGGGTGTGCGGCAGCGAAAAGACGTGTTCGACTTCCCCGCGAGGCGCGGCGTCGAGCTGCGCTGTGATCATGTGTCCTCCTTCTCGGGGGGAAGCCCTGCCGGCTGCCGACCGGACTTGAGAACGCTAAAGACGGAAAAGTGAGCCGTCAACGAACATCGGTCGGCATTACCGAACGACAGCCCCAAATCGGATGAACCGGGACTACCATCGCTTCATGGCCGGCCCAGTCCAGTCGATAGAGCGGGCGGCGGCGATCCTGCGCCTGCTCGCAAGCGGCTCCCGTCGGCTGGGCCTCGGGGAGGTGGCATCGTCGCTGGGGCTCGCCAAGGGCACCGCTCATGGACTCCTGCGCACCCTGCAGCACGTCGACTTCGTGGAGCAGGACCCGGCGACCGGAAAGTACCAGCTCGGGGCGGCTCTGCTGCACCTCGGCACCAGCTACCTCGACGTCAACGAACTCCGCTCGCGTTCCATCAACTGGTCCGACGCCCTGGCCGCCCGCAGCGGGGAGGCCGTCCGTCTGGGTACGCCCCTGGAAGGCAGGGTGCTCGTCATCCACCATGTCTTCCGGCCGGACGACACCCTCCAGACCCTGGACGTCGGCGCACTGCTGCCGCTGCACGCCTCCTCCCTCGGCAAGGTCCTGCTGGCCTACGGCACGGCGCCCGTCGACGCTCTGCTGGAGGACGAACCGGAGGCGTACACCCGGCACACCCTGGTCCACCCCGAGCAGCTCAACCGGGCCCTCGGCGAGATACGGGAGCTGGGCTGGGGCGCCGAGGTGCAGGAGATGAGCATGGGCGAAGCGGGAATCGCCGCGCCGATCCGGGGACAGGGCGGCCTCGTGGTGGGCGCGATCGGAGTGTCCGGTGCCGTCGAGCGGATCTGCGACACCAAAGGCCGGCCGCTGCCGGCCCTGATCACCGTGCTGCGGGAGGCGGCACGCGCGATCTCCAGAGACCTGGGCGCGACCCGCTGGTAGGTCCCCAGCACCTTCGCGACACATCGGAAGGCAGGGCCGATCATGGTTGAACGGTATGTGATGTCCATCGACCAGGGCACCACGTCCACCCGCTGCATCCTGTTCGACCACGGCGGGCGACTGGCCGCAGTCGCCCAGCGCGAGCACCAGCAGTTCTTCCCGCGGCCCGGCTGGGTCGAGCACGACGCCGTGGAGATCTGGCGCAACCTCCAGCGCGTCGTCCCCGAGGCGCTCTCCAACGCCGGTATCGACGCCGGGCAGATCTCCGCCATCGGCATCGCCAACCAGCGCGAGACGTCCGTGCTCTGGGACCCGCGCACGGGCGTCCCCCTCCGCCCTGCGATCGTCTGGCAGGACACACGCACCGCCCCGCTCGTCGACGAACTGCGACAGGATCCGGGGGAGGAGTTCTTCCTCGAACACTGCGGTCTCCCTCCGTCGACCTACTTCTCCGCGCCCCGTATCCGCTGGCTGTTCGACAACGTCGAAGGGCTGGAGCAGCGCGCCCGCGACGCAGAGGTGCTGTTCGGCACCATCGAGAGCTGGCTCATCTGGAACCTCACGGGCGGCCCGGACGGCGGTCTGCACATCACGGACGCCACCAACGCCAGCCGCACCATGCTCATGGACATCCGCACGCTGACCTGGGACGAAGCCCTCATGGACTTCTTCGGGGTGCCGCGCGCGATGCTGCCGGAGATCCGTTCCTCCGCCGAGCGCTACGGCGAGGCCCGCGCCCTGCTCCCCGGTGTGCCCATCACGGCGGCCCTCGGCGACCAGCAGGCGGCACTCTTCGGCCAGACCTGCTTCTCGCCGGGCGAGGCGAAGTGCACCTACGGCACCGGCAGCTTCCTGGTGATGAACACCGGCACCGACCTCGTACGGTCCCAGCACGGGCTGCTCACCACGGTGGCGTACAAGATCGCGGACCAGCCCACGGTCTACGCCCTGGAGGGCCCGATCGCCGTCACCGGCTCGCTCGTGCAGTGGTTCCGGGACCGGCTGGGTCTGATCCACAGCGCCCCCGAGATCGAGACGCTGGCGCGCACCGTCGAGGACAACGGCGGCTGCTACATCGTCCCCGCGTTCTCCGGTCTGTTCGCACCCCACTGGCGCAGCGACGCCCGAGGCGTCATCGTCGGCCTCACGTCGTACATCACGAAGGGCCACCTGGCCCGCGCCGTCCTGGAGGCCACCGGCTGGCAGACGCGCGAGGTCGTCGACGCCATGAACGCCGACTCCGCACTCGCCATGAAGCAGCTCAAGGTGGACGGGGGCATGACGTCCGACCATCTGCTCATGCAGATCCTGGCCGATGTGCTCGACGTTCCCGTCGTACGGCCGCTCGTCCACGAGACGGTGTCGCTGGGCGCGGCCTACGCGGCGGGGCTCGCGGCCGGGTATTGGCCCGATCTGCAGGTCCTGCGCCGCAACTGGCACATGGCCGCCCAGTGGCTGCCGGACATGGACCCCGAGCGACGGGAGTGGGAGTACGACTCCTGGAAGCGGGCCGTCGAGCGGTCGCTGGGGTGGATCCGACCGCCGCGGGGTTCGTGACGGGCCGGTCCGGTCTCACGTCCGGTCGGTTTCACGGTTTTGCCCAGCGGGTCTGCCACCGTCCGCAGACCCGCTGGGTGCCCGACCCCCGACCGGTCGAGGTGCCGTCCCTCAGTGAGTGACCAGCAGCCCTCGGCTCCGCAGCACCCTGCGCTCCAGCGGGCTGAAGATCAGCAGGTCGATGGCGATGCCGACGAGCAGGATCAGGAAGATCGCCAGGAACACCTGGGCCATGCTGCTGTTGTTGCGCCCGTTCTCCAGCAACTGGCCCAGGCCGACCCCGAGATCCGGCGAGGAGGCGATGATCTCGGCGGCCATCAGCGAACGCCAGGAGAAGGCCCAGCCCTGCTTCAGTCCCGCCAGATAGCCGGGGAGCGCCGCCGGCATCACCACGTGCCGCGCCTCGCGAAGACCGGTCGCGCCCAGGGTGCGCCCGGCACGCAGGAACAGCGGCGGGATCTGGTCGATGCCGGCGACGAGACCGTTGGCGATGGACGGGACCGCGCCGAGCAGGATCACGGCGTACATCATCGAGTTGTTCAGGCCCAGCCAGAGCACGGCGGGCGGCACCCAGGCCACCGACGGCAGCGACTGGAGACCGGACAGGATCGGTCCGATGGCCGCGCGCACGAACTTCACGCGCGCCACCAGCAGGCCCAGCGGGGTGCCGATCGCCAGCGCCAGCAGGAAGCCGAGCAGGCCCCGTGAGACGGATGTCCAGATGTAGTCGAGCAGCGTGCCCTGGAGCCAGGCCTCACGCACCTCGCCCCAGACGTCGGACGGCGAGGGCAGCTTGTACGCCGGGACCACCTCGGCCCACACCAGCACCTGCCACACCACCAGCACCAGCGCGACGGCCGTGACGGGCGGCAGCACCTTGCGTGCCAGGGTCTCGCGCAGTGACGTACGGCGGACCTGTACCGAGTCCAGAGCGTCGAGCCCGGCCTCCAGTCCGGCCAGGTCCTCGGCGCCGTTCTTCTTGATGGCGACCTTGACGTCGTTCTCGACGTCGACGCCGTTGTCAGTGCCGGCCATGGCGGCGGATCTCCCCACGCAGTTCTTCGGTGATCTCGGCGGACAGCTCGGCGACCGCGGCGTCCTCGATACGACGAGGCTGCGGAATGCCGACCGTCCACTCCCGGGCGATACGGCCCGGTCGCGAGGACAGCAGGACGACCCGCTGGGCGAGGCGCACCGCCTCGCGCACGTTGTGCGTCACGAACAGCACCGACACGCCCGTCTCCCGCCAGATACGGGTGAGTTCGTCGTGCAGCACGTCACGGGTGATCGCGTCCAGCGCGGCGAACGGCTCGTCCATCAGCAGCAGCCGGCTGTCCTGGGCGAGTGCCCGCGCCAGCGCCACCCGCTGGCGCATACCGCCCGACAGTTCGTGCACCCGCTTGCCGTACGAGCCCTTCAGCCGGACGAGTTCGAGCAGCCGCTCCGCCTCCTGGCGGCGCTCCGCCTTCGCGACCCCGCGCAGTTTCAGGGCGAGTTCGATGTTCTTGCCCGCGGTCAGCCACGGGAACAGGGCGTGCTCCTGGAACATCAGGGCGGGCCGGCCGTCCGTGCCGATCGAGCCGGCGGACGGCAGGTCCAACCCCGCGACCAGGTTGAGCAGGGTGGACTTGCCGCAGCCCGAGGCCCCCAGGAGGGTGACGAACTCGCCCGGTGCGACATCGAGTGTGATGTCGTCGAGGACGAGCTGCTGCCCGGCGGGGCCGGCGAAGGACTTCGAGACGTGCTCGATGCGGGCGGCGTAGGGCACCGCCGTGGCGTCCTCGGCGACCTTGGCGGTCGTGGCCGTCGTGGTGGCCATGGTCGTCACCTCCTGGGAACTCTCGGAACGGTGCTTACTTGATGCCGAGACCGGCGTCGTCGACCTCGTCCTTGCCCTCGGCCTTGAGAACCTTGTTCAGCGGCGCGAGGTCGTAGATGCCCTTCAGGTCGGGCTCCTCCAGCAGCCCGGCCTTCACCGCGTGCTCCGCCTCGGTGTCGAGGGTGGCGGCCAGCGGGTCGTCCAGGAAGGTGATCGACTTCCAGGCCGGGTCGAGGACCTCGGCGGGCAGGGCCTTGCCGGACTCTTCCTTCAGCGCCTCGTTGGCCGAGGCCTTGGCCTTGTCCGGGTTGGCGTTGATCCACGCGTTGGTCTTCACCGAACCGCGCAGCACGGCCTCGACGATGTCCGGGTGATCCTTGAGGAAGCTCTGCGACACGATGATGTTCGTGATCACGAACTTCTTGTCCGGCCACAGGTCGGCCTCGTCGAGCAGTACCTTGCCGCCCTCGGCGACCAGCTTGGAGGCGGTCGGCTCGGGCACCCAGGCGCCGTCGATCGAACCGGACTTGTAGGCGTCCGGCGTCACCTTGTTGTCGGTGCGGACGACGGACACGTCACCCTTGCCGCTCTCGGCGTCGACCTTCCAGCCCTGCTCGGAGATCCAGTTGAGCAGCGCCACGTCCTGGGTGTTGCCGAGCTGCGGCGTGGCGATCTTCTTGCCCTTGACGTCCTTGACGGACTTGATCTTCTCCGGATTGACGACGAGCTTCACGCCGCCCGAGGCCGAGCCGGAGATGATGCGCAGGTTCTTGCCGGCCGCCTTGGTGTAGCCGTTGATGGAGGGGGAGGGGCCGATCCAGCCGATGTCGATGGACCCGGAGTTCAGCGCCTCGATCTCCGACGGGCCCGCGTTGAACGTCGAGGGCTTGATCTTGGTGCCGCCGAGCTCCTTCTGGAGCAGGCCTTCCTGAACGCCCACCAGCGCGGTGGCGTGCGTGAGGTTGGGGAAGTAGCCGATCTTCACCTCGTCGGCGGACAGCTTCTTGGCGTCCGCCGCGACCTCGGCCTGCTTGCCGTCGTCGGTGGACTCGGCGCCGTAGCCGCAGGCGGTCAGCAGCAGGGGGAGCGCCGCTACGACGGCGAAGGTACGCAGGGCGGTGAGCGGTCTTGCGGCAGACACGGAGGTGTCCTCTCAGGGAAGGTGATCAGGGAGATGCGGCAACGGAGCGTGGAGCCCGTCGGTGTGCACCGGCACACCACTCGCCCGCCGTCCGCAAGGGGCGGCAGGGAGCGCAGCGGTGTGGGGGGACGCGTGGGGGGCTTGCGCGCGGAGTCTCAGACAAGGCGACAGATGGCGCTGGACGTACGGCCGAGGTCGATGTGGCGACGTGACGTCAGAAGAGGCAGCGACAGATCTGCGTGGTCGCGCGTTCTCATGGCCACCCCACCCCGCAGATTCCTAGTTTTCCTACCTGGTTGATGGGGATCGTGGCAGAAGGATGCGTCCACCCCAAGGGGTTGATCACATAGTGGACACTGTCATCTTATTATTTGGGACGCGCGAGGTCAGGGTGTGCAGCAGCGCCCGCGCCACCGCGTCGTTCTGACGGAAGGCGGGCGCGTTGGTCCGCGGGCGCGCGAAAGCCGCGACGGCCCGGCTGTTGGTCGGGGCGCCGAGGGCGATACGGCGGGGATGGGTGCCGCCGAGGGACGGGTCGAGGACGTGGCCGTCGGCGGGGGAGACGGCGAGCAGACCGGAGCGGTGCGTGTGGGTGGGGTCGGCGATGACCTCCTCGCTGAGGGCGCCGGCCCGGTGCAGAGCACGCAGGAGCGGATCCTCCGTGCGGTCGAGGGAGGCGCCGGGCAGATACGCCTCGATCAGGGCGGTGGCGTGGACGGTGTGCCCGGGCACCGTGGGGCCGCTGGCGGTGAAGGTGCCGGTGTCCTCGTCGGTGCCGATCCGGACGCCGGCGCCCAGGAAGCGGACGATCCCGGCCCGGGACAGCGCCAGCAGCTGGCGGAGCCGGAAGCCGGGCGGGCCGGAGGCCAGGAAGCTGAAGAACCCGTGCCACCAGCCGTCCAGCTGCTCGGCGACGGACCGCGCGGTCAGCCGCCCCGCCGCGACCAGCCGGGGCAGCTGCCCGTAGACGGAGAGCAGGGCGAGGAACGCCCCGAGGTCGGCGCTGAACTCCGGGTCCTCACGGCGGGCGACATCCTGGGCGATGTACTCACGCAGGTGATCCTGGAACGCCTCCGGCGTCGGGAAGGAGAGGCCGTCCAGCGGATGGTCCAGGGCCTCGAAGTCCAGACGGTCCGCCGGATCCGGTACGGCCGCGGCGAGAAGCGCGGCCATGTCCTCGGCGTACCAGTCGAGACGGTCGTACGCGGCGACGAAGTCCGGCCAGGGGAGGGCGGTGCGCTCGGGATGGGCGTGGAAGAGCTCGTGGTAGTGCCCGAACCCGATCTCCTTCGCCATCAGCGGCCACACATCGCGCCGCAGATCCAGCGCGCGGCCCTCGGTGAGCAGTGCGTCGACCGCCTCGGGGCCGAAGTGGCGCGGCAACGGTGGCCGGGGGCCCTGGAGTTGGTAGCGGGTCTTGGAGTGGTACGGCACCCCCCGCCGCGATCCGACGTGCAGGACGGGCTCGCGGCCGGACGGCAGGTAGGTCAGGGTGCCGTAGGCCTCCGTGCGGAAGGCGCCGCCGCGGCCCTCGGTGAGCATCGCCATCAGGTCGATGAAGGCGAGCCCGAAGCCGCGCAGGACGACCGGCTCGCCGGGGCGCAGTGCCGACAGGTCCGCGTCCGCCGAGAACTCCGGCGCGAGGTGGAAGCGGCCGTGCCGGCGGGCGAAGGCGGCGTGCTCACGGTGCTCGGCGGTGGAGGTGGAGCCAAGGTGACCCTGGGCGAGCACCACCAGGTCCGCGGCGAGCGGGGTGGCGCGGTCGGCGAGGTGCACCTCTTGCGGGCCGTCCGGCGGACCGGTGACCGCGGTCGCGGTGGTGCGGTGCCACTCGACCGTGACGGTGGGCGGCAGCTCGGCCAGCGCCCGGCGGAACACCCAGTCCAGATAGGCGCTCTGGGCACGGCGGGTGGGGAAGTCGCTCCCCGCCAGCGAGCGCAGCTCGGCGAGCACGTCCGGGTCGGCGGGTTCGGCGTACGGGGCGTGACGCGGGCCCGTGCCGGAGAACTGCGCGGCCCACTCGGCGAGCGAGGGTCCCGGCCGTATCGGGCCCTCGATGGTGGACGACTCGTCGGTGAACATGGTGACGTCCTCGGCCATGGAGTTCATCCGCAGCAGCGCCGACTGTTCCTGGCGCCAGATCCGTCCCGGTCCGGGCGGATGCGGGTCGACCAGGTGGATGCGCAACTCCCGGTCCCCGTCCCACAGTTCGGGTGCGTTGGCGGCGATGCGCTCCAGCAGGCCCGTGGCACGCGGGCCCGCGCCGACGACGACCAGGACGGCCGGGTCAGGGGTGCCGCTCACCGGTCACCGCCGATCGCCGGGCGGGCGTCGGACGCCGTCGCCGCGCTCAGCCGGAGGCGTACGGCGGTGAGGTGACCGCGCAGCCGCTGGAGCGGAGTGGGTGGCAGGGCACGGGAGTTGCCGCGCGCGTAGTACCGCTCGACGTAGAACTGGCCGGAGCTCAGTACCGTGGTGACCGCGATGTACCACAGGGTGGCGACCATCAGCAGCGGGATGATCTGGTAGGTCTGGTTGTAGATCAGCTGCACCGAGTACAGCAGGTCGTGCACGGCCAGCACGCTCACGATGCTGGTGCCCTTGAGGGTGCCGATCAGCATGTTCCCGGCCGTCGGCACGATGGAGCGCATCGCCTGGGGGACCACGATCCGGCGCAGGGTGCGGCGTCTGCTCAGTCCGAGTGCCTGGGCGGCCTCGGTCTGCCCGGAGTCCACGGAGAGGATGCCGCCGCGCACCACCTCGGCGGCGTAGGCGGACTCGTGCAGGGTCAGGCCGATGACGGCGGTGAGCGTCGGCCCGAGCAGGTTGACCGTCTTGACGGTGAGGAACTGCGGGCCGAAGGGGATACCGAGGCCGAGCGTCGGATACAGGGCGCCGATGTTGAACCAGAACAGCAGCTGCACCAGCAGCGGAGTGGACCGGAAGATCCACACATAGCCCCAACTCAGCGTGCGCAGCACCGGGTTGGCGGACAGCCGCATGACCGCGAGCAGGGTGCCGAGCAGAAAGCCGAGCACCATCACCACGGCGGTCAGCCACAGGGAGAGCAGCAGACCGTCGAGCACGGCGGTGGTGGTGAAGTACCGGCCCACCACGTCCCACTGGAACGCGTCGTTGCGGATCACCGAGTTGAGCACCATCGCGAAGACCAGCAGGGCGACGGCGGCGGTCAGCCACCGTCCGGTGTGCCGGCGCGGCACGATCCGCGGTGGGTCGGTGGCGCGTACGGGGGGACTCTTCGTTGCAGGACCGGACGTGAGATCGGGCGACGTGACCATGGGGAGGCTCTCCGGGGGAGGGAACGCAGGCGTGGGTGACCCCGGCGGCACTCGGTGCGGCCGGGGTTCGGCGTCGTCACGCTCGCCGCGTCCCTCAACGCGGCCGGAGAGGCAGCCGCACAACGCGGAGCCGATCCGCCGTCGATCGTATGTGCCCATGGCATCCACGTGTCAACAGCGCGCCGCGCGGCCCTGTTCGAGCCGGTCCGGGATCCGGGCGCTGCTTGACGGGACGCGTGAAGTCCTGCTCAATTGGTCCCATGAATGCCCAGCAGCGCTTGGTCACGCGCGATCACATCGACTTCTGTCGCGTGTGCTCCGCCGCGTGTTGCGCCTGACTCGGCAGCGGGCCCTGTGACCGGCCCTTCCCTCCCTCGGTGACCCCGTCGCGGGCCGAGTTCTCCCTTCGTGCGCTGCCGTAGCACCGTCTTCCGACGCCTGGCGTCATCACGCATCTGATGGTCCATCATTTCTGCCTGCGTGTTGGGCGGTTGAGCCATGCCCGCCCACGCGCCGCACTGCCCGAAAGGTCATCTCCATGCCCGTGGAGTTCCTCGGCATCGCCGCCACCAACGACGGCTCCGAAACCACGCCGCGTTCCGGCGCCGCCTTCGACAAGGACTACACGCTCCGGCTCGCCCGGGCGCACGAGGACCACGGCTGGGACCGGGTGCTGTTCGCCTACGGCTCCGGATCGCCGGACCCCGCACCGGCCGCCGCGTACATCGCGAGCAGGCTGGACCGTCTCCAGATCCTGCTCGCCCACCGGCCCAACGTCTCCTACCCGACCTTCGCCGCCAAGACCTTCGCCACCCTCGACCGGATCAGCGAGGGCCGGCTGACGGTGCACTTCATCACCGGCGGCAACGACCACGAGCAGGGCCGCGAGGGCGACACCCTCACCAAGGACGAGCGCTACGCCCGTACCCTCGAATACATCCGGATCGTCAAGAAGATCTGGACCACCCACGAGCCCTTCGACCACGAGGGCGAGCACTACCGCTTCCACGACTTCGTCAGCGACGTCTTCCCCGTCCAACAGCCCCGCCCCGGCGTGTCGTTCGGTGGTTCCTCGCCCGCGGCGTACGTCGCTGGAGGCGCCGAGGCCGACATCTACTGCCTGTGGGGCGAGCCGCTCGCGAAGACCGCCGAACAGATCGAGCACGTGAAGGCCGCCGCGAAGGCCGCGGGCCGCACCGACGTGCCCCGAATCCAGGTCGCCTTCCGCCCGATCATCGCCCCGACCGAGGAACTGGCCTGGGAGAAGGCCCACCGCACGGTCGGCGCGATCAAGGCCCGCAGGGAACGGGGCGAGGCCATCACCAAGCGCCACAACGGTCAGGCGCAGCCCCAGGCTGCAACACCTCAAAACGTCGGCTCGCAGCGGCTCATCGCCATCGCCGAGGCCGGCGAGCGCTACGACCGCGCCCTGTGGACCCCGACCGCCGCCGCGACCGGTGGCGCGGGCAACTCCAACGCCCTGGTCGGCACCCCCGAGACGGTCGCCCAGGCACTCCTCGACTACTACGACCTCGGCGTCGACATCCTCTCCGCGCGCGGCTACGACCTGCTGGACGACGCCGTCGACTTCGGCCGGTACGTGATCCCGATCGTCCGCGAGGAGGTCGCCAAGCGCGACGCCGAGCGGGCCGCACGCGGGACGCAGACGCTCGCGGCGGTGAACGGATGACCTCCGCACCCGAGTTGACGGTCATTCACGTCCCTGTCTCCGACCCGCGCGTCAGACCCCTCCTGCGCGAGCTCGGTCACGAGTACTCCACGCGCTACGGCATCGACGCGCACGGCGAGATCTCCCGCTACCCCGACGAGGAGTTCACCGAACCGCACGGCGGCCTGCTCCTGTTGCTGCTGGAGCGCGGTGAGCCCGTCGCGGGCGGAGCCTTCCGTCGCTACGACGCCGACACGGCCGAACTGAAGCGGATCTGGACCCACTCCGCCCACCGCCGGCGTGGCCTCGCCCGCCGTGTCGTCGCCGAGTTGGAGCGCGAGGCGGGCACACGCGGATACCGGCGCGTCTACCTGACCACCGGGCCGCGCCAGCCCGAGGCCCGCGGCCTGTATCTCGCCACCGGCTACACGGCGCTGTTCGACACGGACGCCGACCCGGAGACCATCGGCCCGCTGCCCTTCGAGAAGCACCTCGCAGCGCGGGGACACACGGGAAAGGCCCACGACCAGTGAACATCCGCACGATCAGAACCCGTCTGCGCGCCACCGCCGCCTTCGCGCTGCTCCCGCTGCTGGCCCTGACCGCCTGCGGCTCCGGCGACACCGACGGCACGGCCGCGGTGGGTGCCCAGGCATCTCCCGCGCCGACCGACGACCCGGTCGCCTCCGTACGCAAGGTCGACTCCGCCGCCGCCCTGCTCCCTGCCGACGTACGCAAGGCGGGCACCCTGCGCGTCGGCAGCTCGATCGGGTTCCCGCCCGGGGCGTACTACCCGGGCGGCACGGACAAGGCACCCGCCGGTCAGGACATCGACCTCGCCGACGCCGTGGCCAGGGTGCTCGGCGTGAAGCTGGAGCGCCAGGACGCCTCCTTCGAGACGATCCTGCCCGCCCTCGGCAGCGGCAAGTACGACTTCGGCACCGGCAACTTCGGGGTCACGAGCGAGCGCCTCAAGACCATCGACTTCGTCACCTACATCAACGACGGCCAGGGCTTCGCGGTGAAGAAGGGCAACACCGCCCTCAAGGCGAAGATCACCGACCTCACCCAGCTGTGCGGGCTGACCATCGGCACCGGCGCCGGCACCACCTTCGAGGCGACCCTCAGCGCGCAGAAGGGCGTGTGCGCGAAAGCGGGCAAGAAGCCGTACGACGTGAAGGTCTACTCGGAGAACGCGGCCACCCTCACCGCGCTCCAGCAGGGCCGTATCGACGTGATCATGTCGACCATCAACGGCCTGCGCTACCAGGCGGCACAGCCCGCCTCCCAGACCGCCTTCCTCGGCGAGTTCCACCGCCTCGACGTCGGCTTCGCCTTCAAGAAGGGCTCCCCGCTCACCAAGGCGTTCCAGGCGGCCGTCGACGAGCTGATCAAGGACGGCACCTACGCCCGCATCCTGAAGAAGTGGGGCACCGACCCCTCCGCGATCGACGCGTCGCGGATCAACCCGCCCGAGCACACATGAGCGACGTCATGGTCGACGTCCACGGCGTCCACAAGAGCTTCGGCCCGCTGGAAGTGCTGCGCGGCGTCGACCTGTCGGTCCGGGCCGGCGAGGTCACCGTGATCCTCGGCCCCTCCGGCTCCGGGAAGTCCACGCTGCTGCGCACCATCAACCACCTGGAGAAGGTCAACCGCGGCTGGATCAGCATCGACGGCGAACTCATCGGCTACCGCCGCGTGGGGAACAAGCTGCACGAGCTGAAGGAGAAGGAGGTTCTGCGGCAGCGCACCCACATCGGGTTCGTCTTCCAGAACTTCAACCTCTTCCCGCATCTGACCGTGCTGGACAACCTCGTCGAGGCCCCCGTCTCCGCGCTGCGCCGACCGCGCGGGGAGGCGGAGGAGACGGCCCGGCGGCTCCTCGACCGGGTCGGCCTCGCCGACAAGGCCGACGCCTACCCACGCCAGCTCTCCGGCGGCCAGCAGCAGCGCGTGGCCATCGCCCGCGCGCTCGCCCTGGCACCGAAGGTGCTGCTCTTCGACGAGCCCACCTCGGCGCTGGACCCGGAACTGGTCGGTGAAGTCCTCGATGTCATCAAGGACTTGGCCGGCACCGGCACCACCATGATCGTCGTGACCCATGAGATCGGTTTCGCGCGCGAGGTCGCCGACACGGTGGTGTTCATGGACGACGGTGTCGTCGTGGAACAGGGGCCACCGGCCGCCGTCCTGGACAACCCGCGCCAGGAGCGAACCCGCGCCTTCCTGTCGAAGGTTCTCTGACCGAGCGAGCCGGCAGTGGATTTTCGGTCAACAGCCGCACCTCCTCGCGCCGTTGTGACCACAGTCCGGCTCACACTGTTGACCTCTCTGCCCAGGCCCGGCCCCACCCCGACGACGAGGACCCGTCATGACCGCATCCGCAGCGCCTTCCCCCCGTCCCACGAGCCGCCTCGACGAGACCGCCTACGACCGCCGCCGGCTGCGTCAGTGGCTCGCCGGGGACGCCAGAGCCGACGGGGTCAGCCGCCGCCGGCTGCTGACCCTGCTCGCGGCCACGGGGGCCGCGACCGCGCTCGCACCCAGCCCCGCCCGTGCCGCGGACACCCCGATCGTCAAGCCGCTGCCGCCCGAGTGGTTCATCCAGCGCGGCACCAACGCCGAGACCCGCTGGGAGGCCCTGCGCGGCACCGGCCACCACACCCCGAACGAGCTGTTCTTCGTCCGCAACCACACCACCACTCCCGTCCTGGACGCCGCCGACTGGCGACTGCGGCTCTGGGGCAGCGGGCTGCGGGGCACACCCGGCGAGGACAAACCGGTCGAGTTCGGATACGACGATCTGCGCGCCCTGCCCGCCGTCACCCGGACCGCGTTCGTCGAGTGCGCCGGAAACGGCCGCAGCCACTACACGACCCAGCAGGGCGAGACGGTCACCGGCACCGCCTGGACGCTGGGCGCGATCGGCGTCGCCCGCTGGCGCGGGGTGCGCCTGGCCGACGTCCTGCGCAGGGCGGGGCTGTCCCCCTACGCCGTGGACGTGCAGCCGCGTGGCCTGGACGCCGATTACGTCAGCGGCGGGGAGAGCCTCGGTCGGGTGCGGCGTCCGCTGCCGCTGGCCAAGGCGCTGGACGACGTGCTGCTCGCGTACGAGATGAACGGCGAGCCGCTGCCGTACGACCACGGATATCCGGTGCGGGTGCTGGTGCCCTCGTGGGTGGGGATCTCGTCGATCAAGTGGGTCGGCGACATCGAGGTGTCCGCGCAGCCGCTGTTCTCACCCTGGAACACCACCTTCTACCGGCTGTACGGCCCCTCCTACCCGCAGGAGGGCAGCGCCCCGCTGACCCGGCAGACGATCAAGAGCGCCTTCGAGCTGGCGAGCGGTGCCACGTTCCCGGTGGGGGAGGGCCAGGTGCTGCACGGCCGGTCCTGGTCGGGCACGGGAGGGATCGCCCGGGTCGACGTCAGCACCGACGGCGGAACGACCTGGCGCCCGGCCCGCCTGCACGACCGGCCCCGCGCAGACACCTGGACGCGCTGGTCCGTCCCCTGGAAGCCCGCGACACCCGGCTCGACCCATCTGCTCGCCCGCGCCACCGACACCGCCGGCCGCCGTCAGCCGGACGTCTCCGTGCCCAACACACAGGGCTATCTCTTCGGCGCGGTGGTGCGGCATCCGGTGACCGTGGTCTGATCAGGCATCCTCGCTGCACGAAGGAGCTTCGTACGCACGGGCGTTGCGCACGAACAGCTCGTGCAGATCGCGTACCGCCCGGGGGACGGAGCCGGAGTCGCGCCGCTGAAGGACCAGCAGCACCTCGGTCGCGTCCCCCGCGAGCGGCCGCACGGTGATCGCGCCGCGCCGCTCCAGCGGGTCGCCGAGGACACTGAAGTCGGGCAGCACCGTCGCCCCCAGTCCCTCGGCGACCATCAGCTTGCCCATCTCGGCGCCGTCGGTGGAGTACGAGAAGGAGGGCGTACGGCCGCCCAGCAGCCGGTGCAGGAAACGGTGCATGACATAGCCGGACCGCATCACGACCAGCGGTTCGGCCAGCAGGCTGTCCGCGTCCACCGTGTCCAGCGCCGCAAGCGGACTGTCCGGGCGCACGCACACCACCGGCCGGCCGCGCAGCAGCTCGGTCGTCTCGAAGCCGGGCGGCAGGTCGTCGCCCCCGAGGTAGTTCACCAGCCCCAGATCGAACGCGCCCTCCAGCAGCCCACGATGGATCTCGGACTGCTGGGCGCCGACGAGCTCGACCTGGGTCACCGGGTGCGAGGCCCGGAACTCCCGCACGGTCGGGATGACCAGCGGCACGGTGGCCGTGTTGACCGTGCCGAGCCGGACCATTCGGCTGATGCGGTGCTGGTCACCGGCCGCACCCCGCAGCCGGTCGACCGCGTCCAGCACGCTCATGATGTGCGGCAGCAGCTCCCGGCCCTCGTCGCTGATCGTCGCTCCGGACCGCTTACGCTCCAGCAGGTCCACACCGAGTTCGCGCTCCAGGTTGCGCACGGTCTCGCTGAGCGCGGGCTGGGACAGATGCAGTTCCTCGGCGGCCCGCCGCAGCGATCCCAACCGGGTGACGGCGGCGATGTATTCGAGCTGTTCCATACGCACGACAGGAGACTGCTGCCCGCCGGGCGCCGGGTTCAAGGGAATCCCTGTCACAACCTCGTGAATACCGACTCTCAGCATGTGGAATCCCCTCCGGGCATTCTTGACCGGTCGGACTCCCCGCTGCTTTGATCGAAGGCATGAAGCGACAGGACCTCACGCGGCGACGCCATGTCGACCTTGCGCGTGTCTCCAGCTCCTGCTGTCGCCGTCGGGTCTGAGCGCACCCGAGGGAAACCCTCGCACTCGCGCTGATCTCCCTGTGTGAATTCCACTGCCGGCCGTTTTCCTCGGCGATTTCGGCTTTCCCGGGAACGGTGTGCCCGCACGCCCGAATCCCGATCACCGAACACCTTTCCCTGACACCGCACGCGCCTTTCCGCGTGCGCATTCCCGCCAGGAGCCCGCCATGCCCGTCCCACCCGGAACCGACCCCGCCCGCTTCGCCTACTGGGTGCCGAACGTCAGCGGCGGCCTCGTCACCAGCACCATCGAGCAGCGCACCGACTGGGGCTACGACTACAACCGCGAACTGGCCGTCCTCGCCGAGAACAACGGCTTCGACTACGCCCTCAGCCAGGTCCGCTACATGGCCAGCTACGGCGCCGAGTTCCAGCACGAGTCGACCAGCTTCAGCCTCGCCCTGCTCCTGGCCACCCAGCGGCTGAAGGTCATCGCCGCCGTCCACCCCGGCCTGTGGCACCCGGGCGTCCTCGCCAAACTCGGCGCCACCGCCGACCACCTGTCGAACGGCCGCTTCGCCGTCAACGTCGTCAGCGGCTGGTTCAAGGGCGAGTTCACGGCCCTCGGCGAGCCCTGGCTGGAGCACGACGAACGCTACCGGCGCTCCGAGGAGTTCATCCGCGCCCTGCGCCAGATCTGGACCGAGGACCACACCGAACTCGCCGGTGACTTCTACCGGTTGCGCGACTTCTCTCTCAAGCCCAAGCCCCTGAACAGCCCCGAGCGGCCGCACCCGGAGATCTTCCAGGGCGGCAACTCCACCGCCGCCCGCGCGATGGCGGGACGTGTCTCCGACTGGTACTTCAGCAACGGCAAGGACTTCGACGGCGTCACCGAACAGATCGCCGACGTCCGCGCGTCCGCCGCCCAAGTGGGCCGCACCGCACCGAAGTTCGGCCTCAACGGCTTCCTCATCGCCCGGGACACCGAGGCCGAGGCCCGTGAGACGCTCCGCGAGATCGTCGCCAAGGCCGACACCGAGGCTGTCCACGGCTTCCGCGACGCCGTCCAGCAGGCCGGCCGGTCCACCGGCGACGGCAAGGGCATGTGGCAGGACTCCGGCTTCGACGACCTGGTCCAGTACAACGACGGCTTCCGCACCGGGCTGATCGGCACCCCCGAGCGGATCGCCGAGCGGATCGTCGCCTACAAGCGCCTCGGCGTCGACCTCTTCCTCCTCGGCTTCCTGCACTACCTGGAGGAGGTCGAGTACTTCGGCAAGCGGGTGCTGCCGCTCGTCCGCGAACTGGAGGCCCAGGCAACCGAGTTCGAGCCGATCGCCGCCCGAGCCTGACCCAGGCCCAGCCACCCGCATCCGACACGCCCCGAAAGGTCCTCACCATGGCCACCGTCCTCTCCGTCTCCGGAAGTCCCTCCGCCACCTCCCGCACCGCCCGGCTGCTGCGCCACCTGGACGACCGGCTCGCCGCCCAGGGCCACGACGTGATCCCGTTCGACGTCCGCACACTCCCGTCCGAGGCCCTGCTCCACGCGGACTTCGGCCACCCGGCGATCGTCGAGGCCACCGCCCTGGTCGAGCGCGCCGACGGAATCGTGATCGGCACGCCCGTCTACAAGGCCGCCTACTCCGGTCTGCTGAAGTCGCTGCTGGACCTGCTCCCGCAGTACGCGCTCGCGGGCAAGACCGTCCTTCCGCTGGCCACCGGCGGCACCAATGCCCACGTCCTGGCCATCGACTACGCCCTGCGCCCGGTGCTGAACTCCATGGGCCCCGCCCACATCACGCCGGGCTGGTTCACCCTCGACAAGGACATCAGCGTGGGCGAGGACGGCACCCTGACCGTCGCTCCGGCCGCCGCCGAGGCCCTGGCCCATGTCACCGACCAGTTCTCGATCGCCCTCGGTGGTCGCCCGACCCTGCTGGCGGCCACCGGATGAGCGCCGCGACGGTGATCGCCGACGACGCCGAGGCCCTCGCCGTCGCCGCCTCACTGGCCGCCGACTTCCGCAAGGGCGCCGCCGAGCGGGACGCGCAACGCCGGCTGCCGCACGCGGAACTCCAGCGGCTGTCCGCCTCCGGGCTGCTCGGGGTGACGGTGCCGGCTGAGTTCGGCGGCGCGGACGTCCGTACGGAGACACTCGCCGAGATCTTCCGGCTGCTGGCCTCGGCCGACGCCAGCCTCGCCCAGATTCCGCAGAGCCACTTCGTGTACGTGAACGTGCTGCGCCGGCAGGGGACGCGGGAGCAGCGGGAGTTCTTCTTCGGCGAGGTACTCGCCGGCAAGCGGTTCGGCAACGCCCAGTCGGAGGCCGGGACCAGCCACGTCCAGGACATCCGTACCCGGCTGACGCGGCGCCCGGACGGGTCGTACGTCCTGAACGGCGTCAAGCACTACTCGACCGGGGCCCTGTTCGCCGACTGGATCCCCGTCCTCGCGCGCGCCGACGACGACAACCTGCACGTGGCGTATGTACCGAGGGACGCGTCCGGCGTCACGGTCGTGGACGACTGGGACGGCATGGGGCAGCGCACCACCGCCAGCGGTACCGTCCGCCTGGAGTCGGTGTCCGTGCCCGTCGACCGGGTGGTGCCGCACCATCTCACCTTCCAGGGGCCCCAACTCCACGGCGCCGTCGCTCAGTTGCTGCATGCCGCCATCGATGCCGGGATCGCCGCCGGTGCGCTCGCCGAGGCCGTGGAGTTCGTCCGCACGAAGAGCCGCCCTTGGTTCGAGAGCGTCGGCGAGGGACACGCGACCGCCGCCGAGGATCCCCTGCTGGTCCAGCGGTTCGGCGAGCTGGCGATCCGGGTGCGGGCCGCCGACGCGCTGCTCGCCGCCGCGGCCCGGTCCGTGGCGGCCGCCCGTGCCGACCTGACCGACGACTCGGCGGCCGAGGCCTCGATCGCGGTCGCCGCCGCCAAGGTGACGGCGGCGGAGGCGGCCGTGGAGGTCGGCAGCGCGCTCTTCGAGGTCGCTGGCACCCGGGCTGCCCTCGCCTCCCTGGGCCTGCACCGCCACTGGCGGGACGCCCGCACCCACACCCTGCACGACCCGGCGCGCTGGAAGGTCCAGCACATCGGCCGCCACGTGCTGCGCGGCGTCAAGCCGCCCCGGCACGGACTGCTGTGACCGACGACCCCGAACGGAGACCCCCATGTCCCTCACCTTCCACTGGTTCCTGCCCACCAACGGCGACAGCCGCCATGTCGTCGGCGGCGGCCACGGCACACCCGCCACGGTGTCGGGCCGCGACCGGCCGCCGACGGTCGCCTACCTCGGCCAGATCGCCCGTGCGGCCGAGGATCTGGGCTTCGTCGGCGCGCTCACTCCGACGGGCGCCTGGTGCGAGGACGCGTGGCTGACCACGGCGATGGTCGCCCAGCACACCGAGCGGCTGAAGTTCCTGGTCGCCTTCCGGCCCGGCTTCGTCTCGCCGACGCTCGCCGCGCAGATGGCGTCCACCTTCCAGCGGCAGACCGGCGGACGGCTGCTGCTGAACGTGGTGACGGGCGGGGAGGGGCACGAGCAGCGGGCCTACGGCGACTTCCTGGGCAAGGACGACCGCTACCGCCGTACCGGTGAATTCCTCCAGATCGTGCGGGGACTGTGGGAGGGCAGGACCGTCGACCTGGTCGGTGAGCACCTCCAGGTCGAGGACGCGAAGCTGGCCCGGGTGCCCGACCCGGTCCCCGAGGTGTACTTCGGCGGCTCCTCGCCCATCGCGGGGGAGATCGCCGCCCGCCATGTCGACGTCTACCTCACCTGGGGCGAGCCGCCGGCCGCCGTCGCCGAGAAGATCGCCTGGATCCGGGCGCTGGCCGAGAAGCAGGGCCGGAGCGTCCGCTTCGGCATCCGTCTGCACGTCATCACGCGGGACACGGCCGAGCAGGCCTGGGCGGAGGCCCGCCGGCTCCTGGCCGGCTTCGACACGGCGACCGTACGGGCCGTACAGGAAGGGCTCGCCCGCAGCGAGTCCGAGGGGCAGCAGCGCATGCTCGCGCTGCACGGCGGCAGCTCCGACGACCTGGAGATCCACCCGAACCTGTGGGCCGGCATCGGGCTGGTGCGGGGCGGCGCGGGCACGGCGCTGGTCGGCAGTCACGACGAGGTCGCCGAGCGGATCGCCGAGTACCACCGTCTGGGGATCGACGAGTTCGTGCTCTCCGGATACCCGCACCTGGAGGAGGCGTACTGGTTCGGCGAGGGCGTGCTGCCGCGGCTGGAGGCGCGCGGACTGTGGACGCATCCGTTCCGTGGGGCGGCGGGCGACCCGACCGTGGCCCAGATTCCCTTCGCGGGGGCGGGCAGCCGGAGCTGACTTCACCTGCGCCCCGGCCGTGTCCGCCCTCGTGAACCGGCCGGTCGGGAGCGGGAATCGGCCACACCGCACACGCATTCCCTAGATTTCCTATCGAATTACTAGGGAAGTGTTGACCCCCGTCGGTGGAGCGAGTGAGGATGACGCCATGACGATCGCCCCACCGGCCCCGGCCGCTCCGTTCGGTGACTCCGACCGGGGCGCACCCGTGACGTCGGCGGACGGGGCGACCGAATGGGGCACTCCACGGGAGGACTGGCCACACATCGCCCGTGAGCTCGCGGACGACCTCGCCACGGACGCGGTCGAGCGCGAGCAGGCGGGCAAGCTTCCGCTCGACGAGGTCGCGCGGCTGCGGGAATCGGGGCTGCTGACCCTGCTCGTCCCGGCCGAACGAGGCGGCGGGGGAGCCGACTGGCGTACCGCCCACACCGTCGTACGGACCGTCGCCGCGGCCGACGGAGCCGTCGGCCATCTGCTGGGCAGCCACTACTTCCTGTCCTACTGCGCCCGGTTCTTCGCCGGCCCCGACCGTGCCGCGCGCATCGAGCGCACGTTCGCGGCGGGGCACTGGTACTGGGGCGGCGGCATCGCCTCCCAGGAACCGCCGCTCCTGCTGACCCCCACGGCGAACGGCTATCTGCTGGACGGTCATCAGCGGTACGGCTCCGGAGTCGGCGTCGCCGACCGGCTGCTGGTCCGCGCCGCCGTGCCCGGCACCGGCGAACCCGTCGCCGTCCTCGTCGACACCACCGCGCCGGGCCTGGTGAGCGGCGGTGGTGGTGGCGACACCTTCGGACAGCGGCTGGCCGCCGCGGGCGGCGTGTCGTTCGACTCCGTGCCGGTCGCACGCGAAGACGTACTCGGCTCCCTCTCCTCCGACGACGGCGCCCTGTCCCCCTTCGCCGGCCTCGCCGCGCCGACCGCTCGGCTGGTCTCCGCACAGTTCTGTCTCGGCGTCGCCGAGGGGCTGCTCGGTGAAGTCCGCGAGCACGGACGGACGGCGGCATCACCCTGGCACCCCTTCTCGTCCCAGCCCTGGCAGGGCGGCGCGCCGCAGGATCCGTACGTGCTCACCGCCTACGGCGAACTCGCCGTCGCCGCCCGTGCCGCGTCCGCCCTCGCCGACCAGGCGGGGGACGCCCTCACCCGTGGTCTCGAGCGGGGAGAGGACCTCGACGACGAGGAGGGCGCGGAGATCGCCGTCCTCGCGAGCGCGGCCGAGGCCGCCGCCGCGCGGGCCGCGCAGGAGATCACCACTCGCGCCCTGGAGGCCGTCGGCGCGACCGCCGCCTTCGCCCGGCACGGCCTCGACCGCTTCTGGCGCGACACGCGCACGCACACCCTGCGGGAGCCCGTCGCCCACCGGCTGCGCGAGGTCGGGGACTACTTCCTCAACGGCGCGCACCCTCCGTTCAGCATCCCCGCCTGACCGAGGGGTCGTCCGTGAGGACCGGGACCGCCGTGAGGGATAATCTCGGCATGCGGATCTCGGCCAGAGCGGACTATGCGGTGCGGGCGGCTTTGGAGCTGGCCGTGGCAGGCGAAGACACCTCGCTGAAGGCTGAGGCCATCGCCGAGGCACAGGGCATCCCGCACAAGTTCCTGGAGGGCATCCTCGGCGATCTGCGCCGGGGCGGCCTCGTCGTCAGCCAGCGCGGCGGCAAGGGCGGCTACCGGCTCGCCCGCCCGGCGGACAGCATCGCCATCGCCGAGGTGATCCGGGTGGCGGACGGCCCCCTAGTCTCGGTGCGCGGCGTACGCCCACCCGACCTCTCCTACATCGGCCCCGCCGAGTCGCTGCTGCCGCTGTGGATCGCCGTACGCGCCAACGTCCGCAAGATCCTCGGCGAGGTCACCCTGGCCCACGTCGCCGCGGCGAAGCTGCCCGACGACGTGCTGAGCCTCGCGGACGACCCCGACGCGTGGACGAACCCCTGACGCCGTGGGCGCACGCCCGCCGATGCGGGACGCTCCGACCGCGCTGCCCCTCTATCGGCCGGCCGGCTTCTCCCACACCGACACATGCTTGCCGCTCTCGCTCGTGAACGGCTCGCGCGTCCAGCTCTCCCACCGCTCGCGCAGCCGCAGACCGGCGAGCCGGGCCATCAGATCCAGCTCGGCCGGCCAGACGTACCGGAACGGGATGGACCAGTGCTCGGCGCGGCCGTCGACGATGGTGACGTAGTTCGAGCTCATGGCCTGGGTGGCGACGTCATAGGTGTCGAACGCCCACTGGGTGTCGCTGATACGGAACGGTACGGCGCTCTGCCCGGGAGGCAGCCGGCGCAGATCGGGCACGCCCACCTCGACCACGAAGCAGCCACCGGGCCGCAGATGGGCGGCGGCGTTGCGGAAGCAGTCGACCTGGGCGTCCTGGGCTGTGAGATTGCCGATCGTGTTGAACACGAGGTAGGCGAGCGAGAATTCGCCCGCCACCCGCGTGGTCGCGAAGTCTCCGATCGTCACCTCCACGGCGTCACCGCCGGGCTTCGCGCGCAGCCGGTCCACCATGGCGCGGGACATGTCGATGCCGTGCACCGGGACCCCGCGGCCGGACAGCGGCAGCGCGATCCGGCCGGTGCCGATGCCGAGTTCGAGCGCCGCGCCGTCGCCGGCGAGTTCGGCCAGCAGGCCGACCGCCGGGTCCACCACGTCAGGGCTGAACATGTCCGCGGCCGAATCGTCGTAGCCGGCAGCGATCTTCTCTCCGAAATAGCCGTCGTCATCGATCACGCCGGGACCGTACTGCGGCCGCCGCGCCGAGGCACGTGAATTTCGAGATCAGGCGAGCTTGACCTCGACCGGCAGCTTCTTGATGCCGTTGACGAAGTTGGAGCGCACGCGCGGCACGTCGCCGGCCAGCCCGATGTCGGCGATACGCGGGATGAGCTCCTCGAACATGATGCGGATCTCGGTACGGGCCAGCAGATTGCCCAGGCACAGATGCGGGCTGCCCTTGCCGAAGGTGACGTGGTCGTTGTCGGCGCGGGCGACGTCGAAGTCGTACGGATTGCCGAAGACCTCCTCGTCACGGTTGCCGGAGGCGAACCACATGACGACCTTGTCGCCCTCCTTGACCCGCTTGCCGCCGAGTTCGACGTCATGCGTCGCGGTACGGCGGAAGTGGTAGACGGGGGAGGCCCAGCGCAGGAACTCCTCGACCGCCGTGGGGATCAGGGACGGGTCCTCCTGGAGGCGGGCGAGCTGCTC
Source organism: Streptomyces sp. NPDC056479 (assembly GCF_042795335.1). Taxonomy (NCBI): domain Bacteria; kingdom Bacillati; phylum Actinomycetota; class Actinomycetes; order Kitasatosporales; family Streptomycetaceae; genus Streptomyces; species Streptomyces sp. NPDC056479. Next base: position 428,683 of record NZ_JBHTRZ010000001.1, read on the forward strand.
GGGGTGCTGGAGCAGGGCCAGCATGGAGTGGGAGATGGTGTGCCGGGTGGTCTCGTTGCCGGCCACCACCAGGAGCAGGAAGTAGTTGTCGAAGTCCTGCGCGGAGAGCGGGACTCCGTCGCGCGGGGTCGTGTTGACCAGCCGTGAGACCAGGTCCGTGCCGTCGCCGCCGCGCCGCTGCCGGGCCAGTTCCCGGCCGTACTCGAAGACCTCGACGGACGCGGGGGAGCGGAACGGCAGATCGCGGTACTTCTCGCTCTCCGCGCTGTGCAGCAGCACGTCCGCGTAGTCGGGGTCGGTGTTGCCGATGATGCGGTTGCCCCAGTCGATGAGCTGCTGGTTGTCCTCCGGCGGCACGTCGAGCAGCCGGGCCAGCACATTGATCGGGAAGTCCGCGGAGACATCGGCGACGAAGTCGAACGTGCCCTTGGCGAGGGCCGCGTCCAGGGTCGTCGCGGTCAGACCGCGCAGGAAGTCGGCGTAGCTGTTGATCACGCTCGCGCCGAACTGCCGCTGGATCACGCTGCGCAGCGCGCGGTGGCGTACGCCGTCCATCTCCAGGATCGAGGCGCGCTTCTTGATCTGGTCGTCGTCGACCTCCTCCAGGTTGACGAACCTCGTCGAGGTGAAGGTCTCCGGGTCGCGGTCGACGCGGGCGATGTCCGCGTGCCGGGTCACCGCCCAGAAACCGGAGTTGGGCGCCTCCTCCGGCTGCCAGTGCACCGGGTCCTCGTGGCGCAGGGTGTGGAACATGCGCCAGGGCGTCACACCGTCCGTGAAGTTGTCGAGGTCGGCGAGGTTCACGTCGGCGAGCGGCATCGGCTCGGATGCGGAAGTCATCAAGGGCTCCTGGGGATCACAGGTGGTAGGCGTACTCGGTGAACTCCCAGTCGGTGACATGCCGTTGGAAGCGTTCGACCTCGTTGCGCTTGTAGGAGAGGTAGGAATCGGTGAAGTCCTTGCCGAGCAGTTCGGCGAGGTCGGTGTCCGCCTCCAGCGCGTTCAGCGCGGCGGACAGATCGGTGGGCAGCAGCGCGGCCCGGGAGGTGTCGTAGCCGTAGCCCTCCAGCGGGGGCGGGGGCTCCTCGCCGGCCCGGATGCCGAGAAGTGCGGCGGCCAGCGTCGCGGCGACGGCCAGATACGGGTTGGCGCTCGCGTCACCGAGGCGCAGCTCCAGACGGGCGCCCGCACCGCGCTCGGGCGGGACGCGGACCATGGCGCTGCGGTTGTCCAGACCCCAGTCGATCAGCCAGGGCGCGAGGGTGTCCGGGCCGAAGCGCTTGTACGAGTTGATCGTCGGGTTGAGCAGCGCGGCCAGGGCGGGTGCGTGGGCGATCACGCCGGCGATGGCGTGCCGGGCCACAGCTGCGAGACCGTGGGCGCCCGCGGGATCGTCGAAGGCGTTGCGGCCCTCGGCGTCGTCGCAGGACAGGTGCAGATGGAAGCCCGAACCGCCCGCGTCGGCGAACGGCTTGGCCATGAACGTGGCGAGCCGGCCCTCCTTGCGGGCCAGTTCCTTCACGGCGGCCTTGAAGCGGAAGGAGCGGTCGGCCGCGTCCAGCGCCTCGGAGTGGGTGAGGTTGATCTCGTACTGGCCGCCGTCGAACTCGTGGTTGCCGGTGATGACGCCGATGCCCAGGTCGCGCAGGTGCCGCAGGGTGCGCAGCAGATGGTTGTCGGGATCGGCGCGCAGGCCGGCCGTGTAGACGGCGCCGGTCGCCTCCGGGGAGCGGCGCCAGCCGGTCGGGGTGCCGGAGGCGGGCTCCAGCAGGAAGTACTCCAGCTCCGGGCCCACGATCGGGCGCAGGCCCTGCTCGGCACAGCTGGCGAGCACCCTGCGCAGCAGATCGCGCGGCGACTCAGGGGCGGGCGCCCCGGTCGCGGGGTCGGTGACCTCGCCGAGACAGGCGGCGACGCCGGGCTCCCAGGGCAGCACGGCCAGCGTGGACAGGTCGGGCCGCACGGTCACGTCGGGCAGCCCGGCGTCCAGGCCGCCCGCGACCGGGACCACGTCACCCTGCGGGCTGGTGTGGTAGACGGCCCGGCAGAAGGCCAGACCGTGCGCGCAGGCCGACGGCAGATGGTCCACCAGGACGTCCCGGGCGCGGTCGGTGCCGATGAGGTCGGGATAGACCACCCGGACCACGTCCACGCCCTCGGCGGTGAGCCGCTCCATGTGCCGGCGGATATCTGGAATGTCGTGATCTGGGATGCCGTGATCGCTCACCGAAGTCTCCTCGGGCGGATCGGGAAGGGTGGCGTGCGGACGACCTGAGTGGCGGGTGGCGGGTGGGGTGAGGGCGACCCGGAGTCGTCGTTTGAACCCGAACGGTATGGAGAGGTTCGCCGCCCCGCAAGGGGGTGGTCGCAAAAATTTATCCACATGGACAGGTATTGACCAGGGTCGAGCCGCTTCCTATGTTGTTTGAAGCCAAACGAGTCAGGGGTTCGGCTCTCGCACCCCTTTGGCAACGGGCCCGGCCGCACAGCCGGCCGGGCCCTCCATCCCCTTCGCCACCGCACCGACGCCCTCACTCCCAGGAGGACCGGCCATGAAGGTCGTAGTCGACATGAACAAGTGCCAGGACCACGGCCAGTGCGTCTTCGCGGCCCCCGACGTCTTCTCGATGGACGACGACGGGCACCTGGTCCACGTCTCCGACCCCGACGACGCTCTGCGCGACGAGGTCGAGGAGGCCGCCGACGTCTGCCCGCTCCAGGCCATCCGGATCGAGGGCTGAGCCCATGACCGGACGCGTAGTCGTCGCCGGCGCCTCCATGGGCGGCCTGCGTGCGGCCGAGCAGCTGCGCGCGGCCGGCTGGACCGGCGCGATCACGGTGGTGGGCGAAGAGCCCCACATGCCCTACAACCGTCCACCGCTGTCCAAGGAGGTCCTCGCGGGCAAGGCGCCCTTCGAGTCGCTGGCCTTCACGCCGAAGGCGGCCGCCGCCGATGTCCAGTGGCGACTGGGTACGAGGGCCGTCGCGGCCCGGCTGGCCGAGCGGACCGTCGCCCTCGACGACGGAACGGAGATCCCGTACGACGGACTGGTCGTCGCCACCGGCATGCGACCCCGCCGCCTGAGCTGCCCCGGCCCCCTCACCGGCCGCCACACGGTCCGTACGCTCGCCGACGCCCAGGGCCTCCGGGACGAACTGCTCCGTCCCGGTGCCCGCGTGGTCGTGGTCGGCGCCGGGTTCATCGGCTGCGAGGTCGCAGCGACCGCCATCGCACTCGGCGTCCGCGAGGTGACCGTCGTCGATCCGCTGCCCCTGCCCATGGTCGGACCGCTCGGCGAACTGCTCGCCCGCGCGCTGCTGACCCGGCACCAGGAGCGCGGTGTGCGCTTCACGCTCGGCACGGGGGTCGCCGCCTTCGAGGGCGAGGACCGTGTCACGGGTGTCGTCCTGGACGACGGAACAGTCCTGCCCGCCGACGTGGTCGTGGAGTCGGTCGGCTCGGTCGCCAACGTCGAGTGGCTCCAGGGCAACGACCTCGACCTCTCCGACGGCGTCCTCACCTGCGAGCGACTGCGGGTCGGCGGCCGGCCGAACGTCGTCGCCGTCGGTGATGTCGCCCGCTTCCCCAACGCCCGCTACGACGGCGTGCCCCGGCGCGTCGAGCACTGGTCGATCCCGACCGACACGGCCAAGCATGCCGCGAAGGCGCTCGTCGCTCATCTCACCGGTGCAGAGGGGGAGTTGGCTCCCTTCGCGCCCCTGCCCACCTTCTGGAGCGATCAGCACGACTTCCGGCTCCAGTCGTTCGGCGCGCCCGTCCTCGGCCTCGACGACGTACGTGTCCTGGACGGCGACCCCGACGGCGACGTCCTGGTGGGCTACCACGCCGGCGACCGGTTGGTCGGCGTCGTGGCGCTCGGTGGCCACAGCGCCGCCATGGGTGCCGCCCGCTATCGCGCCCAGCTGCTGAAGCAGCCCGCCCTCACCGCGTAAGGAACCCGTCTCATGTCCTCAGTTCGTGGTTACTTCCATCCCAAGACGGCGACCGGTGCGTCGTCGCTGATTCCGTCACCGCCGTGGCGCTACTCCGGTGATCTGCTGACCGTCGAGTACCGGACGGACCCGGCGCGGGTGCGGGAACTGCTGCCCGAGCCGCTGGAGTTGGCCGACGAGGATCCCGGTGCGGTCGCCTTGATCTGGGCCGACTGGCAGTCGTGCTCGGCGTCGGGGGCGGAGCTGCTCGATCCGGTGCTGGCCCAGTACAAGGAGGCCTTCGCGGTCGTCCGGTGCAAGTACCGCGGGCAGACGTATTCGCGGTGCGTCTACATCTGGGTGGACAAGGACTTCGCCATCGCGCGCGGCTTGCATCAGGGGTATCCGAAGAAGCTCGGGTCCATTCATCAGACGCGGCCGCATCCGTACGGGCCCGCTCCGCGGATCGAGGCGGGGGCGCGGTTCGGGGCGACGCTCGCTGCGGCGGACCGGCGGTTGGCCCAGGCCGTGGTGACCTTGCGGGAGCCGTCGGAGACGAACGGGTTCGTGAACGCTCATCCCATGGCTCACCACCGATGGCTGCCCTCGATCGAGAAGGGCAAGGGGTTGGCTCTCGATGAGCTGATCGAGTCGGGGGCCGCTTCGTTCGAAGGGGGGCAACCGTGGCTCGGAGACGCCGAGTTGGAGCTCTTCGAGGCGCCGACGGAGGAGCTTGCTCGGCTGGAGATTCGTGAGCCGATCGCCGCGTACTACCGGCAGGTCGGGGTGGTCTGGGACGGGGGGCGGCTGTTGGAGGTCGGTACGTCGGAAGCGTCTGCCATGTGATGCCCGTGGTCGGGTGCGGGTTGCGAGGTGGCTGGTCGCGCCCGCGCGGCGGTAGCCGCACATCCAACACAGCCCCGCGCCCCAGGGTTGGTCAGATTCCCTTCGTTTGAATGGAGCCCTTCCCATGTCTGAGAAAATCACGGTCGCCGGTGTCTCCGTCGATACCCGGCACTGGATCGGCGGCAAGCGTGTCGCCTCCGGCGACACGTTCACCGACACCTCTCCCATCGACGGCGGCGCCCTCGGCGAGATCGCCCGCGGCGGCCCCGCCGAAGCCGAAGCCGCCATCGCCGCCGCCCGTGAGGCCTTCCCCGCCTGGGCCGCCACCCCCCACGCCGAACGCGCCCGCATCCTGCACGCCATCGCCGACGGCGTCGAGAAGCGGATCGAAGAGCTCGCCATCGTCGAGACCACCGACAACGGGGCTCTTCTGCGCTCGCACCGTCGCGGTGTCATGCCTCGCGTCGCGCACAACTTCCGGTTCTTCGCGGACTGGTTGCTCACGCTCGACCACGAGGACTTCGAGACGCGCGGGCACACCAACCACGTCTCATGGGACCCCGCCGGCCCCTGCGTCCTCATCACCCCGTGGAACGCCCCGCTGATGCTGGCCACCTGGAAGGTCGCCCCGGCGCTCGCGGCCGGTGACACCGTCGTCCTCAAGCCCGCCGAGTGGTCCCCGCTCACCGCCTCCCTCCTCGCCGACATCGCGGCCGAGGCCGGGCTGCCCGCCGGGGTCCTCAACGTCGTCCAGGGGTACGGCTCCGAGATCGGGGACGCCCTCACCTCGCATCCGGACGTGCGCCGGATCAGCTTCACGGGTTCCGTGCCGACGGCCCGGCGGATCGCCGCGGCCGCCGCCGCGAACCTGACCCCGCTCAGCCTCGAACTCGGCGGCAAGTCACCGCTGTTGGTGTTCGCCGACGCCGATCTCGATCTCGCCGTCGACCTCGCCGTGGAGCAGTACGACAACGCCGGGCAGGTGTGTCTCGCCGGGACGCGTCTGCTCGTCGAGGAGACGGTCGTCGAGGAGTTCACGCGCCGGTTCGTGGAGAAGGTCACGGCGCTCAAGCAGGGCGATCCGCGGGACGAGGCCACCGACATCGGGCCGAACATCCACCCCCGCCAGCTGGAGAAGATCGACGGCTTCGTGCAGCGGGCGGTCGCGGCCGGCGCCCGTGCGGTCATCGGCGGGCAGCGCAAGGACGGGCAGTACTACGCACCGACCCTGCTCACCGACGTCGCCCAGGACTCGGAGATCGTGCAGGAGGAGGTCTTCGGGCCCGTCCTGACCCTCCAGACCTTCGCCGACGAGGACGAGGCCGTACGCCTCGCCAACGACACCAGTTTCGGACTGGCCGCCACCGTCGCCACGGGCGACCCGGAGTGCGCCGAACGCGTCACCGCACGACTGGTGGCGGGCACCGTCTGGGTCAACTGCTTCTTCGTCCGCGACCTCCAGGCCCCCTTCGGCGGCTCCCGCCTCTCCGGCGTCGGGCGCGAGGGCGGCACCTGGAGCTTCGACTTCTACTGCGACCTGAAGAACACCGTGACCGCCCCGAAGGGATGGAACCAGAACCATGGGTGAGATCGTCGGGGCCGGGCTGCTCGCCCATGTCCCCACCATCGTGCTGCCGGAGGAGGACCGGCTGGAGCTGAACGAGGGCAGGGAGATCACCCTTGTCACCGGGCTCCAGCAGCTCCGCAAGGAGGTCTTCGAGCGGGACGACTACGACACGGTCGTCGTCCTCGACTCCCACTGGGCCACCACCGTCGAGTTCGTCGTCACCGCCCAGCAGCGCCGCGCCGGCCTGTTCACCTCCGAGGAGCTGCCGCGCGGGATGTGCCGGATGCCGTACGACTTCCCGGGCGATCCCGAACTCGCCCGCAACGTCGAGAAGTTCGCGGACAAGCACGGCACCTGGATCACCGCGATCGAGGACGAGTACCTGCCGATCTACTACGCCACCATCAACCTCTGGAAGTTCCTGGGGGAGGGGCTGCCGGACAAGCGGTGGGTGACCATCGGGGTCTGTCAGACCGGTGACATGGAGGACCATCTGCGGCTCGGGCGGGCGCTGGCCGACGGTATCGCCGCCACACCGGGGCGACGCGTCCTGCTCATCGCCTCCGGGGCGCTCTCCCACACCTTCTGGCCGCTGCGCGAACTGCGCGACCACGAGTCCAGCGACCCGGTGCACATCTTCACGCCCGAGGCCCGCGAGGCCGACCAGGAGCGCATCGGCTGGTTCAAGGACGGCCGTCACGACAAGGTCCTCGACACCATGGACGAGTTCTGGAAGTACAAGCCCGAGGCGAAGTTCTTCCACTACCTGATGATGGCCGGCGCCCTCGGCGAGCAGGCCTGCGTCGCCGAGGCCCGTCAGTACGGCGAGTACGAGAACTCCATCGGCACCGGGCAGGTGCATCTGTGGTTCGACCGGCCCACCGACGGCTGGACCGGCACCGGCCTGCCCACCACTCCCTCCCCGCGCACCCCACGCACCCCGCACAGCCGTACCTAGTCGTTTCCAGGAGCCCTCATGCCCGAATACCGCCGCATCCTCCTCGACGGCGCCACCATCCAGGTCACCGTCGACGGGGACGAACTCGTCGCCGGGGACGGCCGCCGCGTCAAGATCGAGGACGCCCAGCATCTGCCCCCGGTCGTCCCCTCCAAGGTGATCGCCGTCCACCTCAACCACCGCAGCCGGGTCGACGAGTTCCGGATCGACCTGCCGGACACGCCCACCTACTTCCACAAGCCGACCTCCTCCCTCAACTCCCACAAGGGCGCCATCGTCCGCCCCGAGGGCTGCAAGTGGCTCAACTACGAGGGCGAGGTCGCCATCGTCATCGGGCGGACCGCGCGGAACATCTCCCAGGCCGAGGCGGGGGAGTACATCGCCGGCTACACCATCGCCAATGACTACGGGCTGCACGACTTCCGCGACACCGACGCCGGTTCCATGCTGCGGGTGAAGGGGTCGGACACCCTGTGCCCCCTCGGCCCGGGCCTGGTCACCGACTGGGACTTCCACGGCAAGCGGCTGCGGACGTACGTCAACGGGGAGGTGGTGCAGGACGGTTCGACCGACGAGATGAAGTGGGACATGCACTATCTCGTCGCCGACATCGCCCGCACGATCACCCTCCACCCGGGCGATGTGCTCCTGTCCGGCACCCCGGCCAACTCCCGCCCCGTCCAGCCGGGCGACGTCGTCGAGGTCGAGGTCGAGGGACTCGGGCGGCTCACCAACCACATCGTGACCGGCCCGACCCCCGTCCGTGCGGACGTGGGCGCCCAGCCGACCGAGTCCGAGGAGGTGCTGTCCACCGCGCTCGGCGGTGACTGGGAGTTCCGCGGCATCCGGCCGCCGCGGCGGTGACGAGGCGCACAGCGGTGACCAGGGGTACGGCGGTGTCCAGTCGCACCGCGGTGACCAGGCATACGGCGGTGTCCGAGGCGGCGGGTAAGGTCGCGAACATGACCGCATCCGCCGAAGGGCCCGAGGAAGGCAAGGGCCCCGAGGTCCGCAAGCCGCGCCGGCGCATGAACTACGGCGAGGGCCGTGAGGCCCTGCTCAATGCCGCCGTGCGGGTCGTGGCGCGAGGCGGCCTGCGCAAGCTCACCTACCGGGCGGTCGCGCAGGAGGCGGGCACCACGCACGGACTGGTCGTCCACCACTTCGGCTCGCGCGACGCACTGATCGAGGAGGCCCTCGCCCACGCGATCCGCACCTCGCTCAGCACCAGCGCGCTCGAACCGGGCACCGGCAAGGTCGACGACTTCTCGGTCGGCGTCTCCGACATGGTCACGGCCGATCCGGACATCCAGGCCTTCCAGTACGAGCTGCTGCTGGAGGCCCGGCGCCGCCCCGAGCTGCTCCCGCAGATCCGCGCCCTGTACGACGACTACTTCGACGCCACCGAGCGCGAGCTGTCCCGCATGCTGCCCGGGGGCTCCGGTCGCCCGCTGACCCGGCTGATCTTCGCCGCTCTGGACGGGCTCGTGCTGCACCAGCTCGTCTTCGGCGAGCCCGAGACCACCGACGCCGCGATCGAGGAGCTGCGAGGCCTGCTCCGGCTGCTGGCGGCCGACGGGGACGACGCCCCGGTGACCGACGTCGAGGACACCCCGGAGAACAAGGGCTGACCAGCTCTTTTCGGTACCCCGGGCACCTGTGGCCCGGGGGCGTTGTACGTTGCCCCACCAAGTCCCGGTTCATTGCCGCACACATTCCTGCCGTCGCCCCTTGCCAAACGGATAGTTCCAGCCCACCATGAGGCAACTCGTTTGGCCTGAAATGAAATCCTCCTCTCCCTGGCAGGTGATCCGAGTGGACAGTCAGACGGCGGTCCTGAACGAGAACGCGCCCGACGCCTCCACCGCAGGCAAGCTCAAGCCCAACTCCCTGGGCGTACTGGGCATCCTCTTCTTCGTCCTCTCCGCCCAGGCGCCGCTCACCGGCATCGCGGGCGCCGTCCCCATCGCCGTGGCCATCGGCAACGGTGCCGGGGCCCCCGCCGCCTATCTCGCGGCCGGCCTGATCGTCCTGCTGTTCTCGGTCGGCTTCGTCGCCATGGGCCGGCACGTGGTGGACGCCGGAGCCTTCTACCGCTACATCGGCAAAGGGCTCGGCCGGAACCTCGGCAACGGCAGCGCGGGCATCGCCCTCTTCGCGTACTGCGCGATCCAGGCCGCCATGTACGGCCTGTACGGCGCCACCGTCAACGGCCTGCTCGCGCACTACGCCGGCGTGGACGTGCCCTGGTGGGCGTGTGCCCTGATCACCATGGCGATCGTGCAGATCCTCGGCGCCCTGGGCATCGAGATGGGCGCGAAGGTGCTGGCCGTGTTCGTGCTGGCAGAGTTCAGCATCCTGTGCGTCTTCGCGGTCGTCACCTTCGCCAAGGGCGGCGGGCCTGAGGGGCTCGGCTTCGCGGACACCTTCTCGCCGGGTGCGGCCCTGGACGGGGCGCCGGGTGTGGCGCTGATGTTCGCCGTGGCGTCGATGATCGGCTTCGAGGCCACGGCGATCTACGGCGAGGAAGCGCGCGAACCGAGAAGGACCGTCCCCCGGGCCACCTACCTGGCCGTCGCCCTCGTCACCGGCTTCTTCGCCTTCGCCTCCTGGATGCTGATCTCCTCCTACGGCGCCTCGAAGGCGGCCGCGGCCGCGGGGCAGGCGCTGGAGGGCGGCGACTCGACGGCGTTCGTCTTCGCGCCGATCGCCGCCGAGTTCGGCACCTGGGTCAACGACGTACTGCCCATCCTGCTGGCCACCTCGCTCTTCGCCGGCATCCTCGCCTTCCACAACTCGGCCAACCGCTACCTGTTCTCGCTCAGCCGCGAAGGCCTCCTGCCGCGCGGACTGTCGTCGGTCAACCGCCGGCACTCACCCGGTGTCGCGGGCTTCGTGCAGACCTTGATCGCCGTCCTGCTGGTGATCCCGTTCGCGCTCGCCGGCAAGGACCCGGTGCTCACCCTGTTCTCGTGGGGGAGCGGCATCGCCGTACTGGCGATCATGCTCCTGTACTTCCTGACCTCGGTCTCGGTCGTTGCCTTCTTCCGGCGTGAGCGCCTCGACACGCGGCCGTGGAACACGCTGATCGCCCCCGTGCTGGGAGCCGTCGGCATCGCGGGCGCCATCTGGCTGATCGTGGAGAACTTCACGACCCTCATCGGCGGCGACCGGACCACCGCCCTGTGGCTTCAGCTGACGGTCCCGGCCGTACTGGTGCTGGGCATCGTCGTCGGCCGGCTGACGCGCTCGGCACGTCGGTAGCGCCTGCCCGCCATCCGGTCCGAGCTGTCATTCGGGCGGGATGGCGGGTGGCTGCCTCTTCCCGGCCTCTTCCCGACACCCTTCCGACCTTATTGTTTGAGACCAAACGTTACCTGGAGGTCCCCGCATGCTGGACGCCCCCCACGAGGAGTGGCTGCGTCGCGCCAAGTCCCTGGAGCCGTCCGGCGCCCATCACATCGACGGCGCCGACGAGCCGGGCGGGGGAGGAGCCTTCGCGGCCGTCTCGCCCCGGGACGGCCAGACCCTGACGCAGGTCGCCGACGCGGGCGCCGCCGAGGTGGACGCGGCCGTCGCCGCCGCCCGCCGCGCCTTCGACGCCGGGCCGTGGCCCCGCCTTGCACCCGCGGAACGCGGCCGCGCGCTGCTGCGGATCGCCGACCTGCTGGAGGAACGGCGCGCGGAACTGGCGCTGACCGTCAGCCTGGAGATGGGCAAGCCGATCACGGACGCGTACGACATCGAACTGCGCGCCGCCATCACCACCTTCCGCTGGTACGGCCAACTCGCCGACAAGCTCACCGACGAGTCCCCGCACACCGCCCCCGACGCGCTCGCCCTGGTCACCCGCGAACCGGCCGGTGTCGTAGGCGCGGTCGTCCCCTGGAACTTCCCCCTGACGCTGGCGAGTTGGAAGGTCGCCCCGGCGCTCGCGGCCGGCTGCACGGTCGTACTGAAGCCGTCCGAGAACTCCCCGCTGTCCGCCCTGCTCCTCGGCCGCCTGGCCACCGAGGCCGGTCTGCCGCCCGGTGTGCTCAACGTGGTGAACGGCTACGGGCCGGTCGCCGGACGCGCCCTCGGGCTCCACCCCGACGTCGACGTCCTGGCCTTCACGGGCTCGACCGCCGTCGGCCGGCACTTCCTGCACTATGCGGCCGACTCCAACCTCAAGCGCGTCTGGCTCGAACTCGGCGGCAAGTCACCGAACATCGTCCTCCCCGACGCCCCCGACCTGGAGCAGGCCGCCGCCACCGCGGCCTGGGGGATCTTCTTCAACCAGGGCGAGATGTGCACGGCCCCGTCCCGGCTTCTCGTGCACTCCTCAGTCGCCGAACAGGTCACCGAGGCCGTCGTCCGCCGGGCCCGCGAACTGCGCGTCGGTGACCCCCTCGACCCGGCCACCGAGATGGGCGCCCTGGTCGGCGAGGCCCACCTCGGCCGCGTCCTCGACCACATAGGCACCGGGCGCGACGAGGGCGCCCGGCTGCGTACCGGCGGCGAGCGCGTGAACGCCGAGTCGGGCGGCACGTACCTGGCGCCGACCGTCTTCGACCGGGTCGACCCGGGCGCGCGGCTGGCCCGCGAGGAGATCTTCGGCCCCGTCCTGTCCGTCCTGGCCTTCGACGACCTGGACGAGGCGGTACGGCTGGCCAACGCGACCGAGTACGGCCTCGCCGCCGGCCTGTGGACCTCCGACCTCTCCACGGCCCACCGCGTCTCCCGCGCGCTCAAGGCCGGCACCGTCTGGGTCAACTGCTACGAGGAGGGCGACCTGACCGTCCCCTTCGGCGGCATGAAGCAGTCCGGGAACGGCCGCGACAAGTCGGCGCACGCCCTGGAGAAGTACACCGAACTCAAGACCACCTGGATCCAGCTGTGACCCGCCCTCTCATCGCCGTACCCGCCCGCTTCTCCGCCACCACCTCGGCACTGCGCTACGCCGCCGAGGTGAGCGCGCGTGCCCTGATCGAGGCGGTGTGGCGAGCGGGCGGTGAACCGGCGGGCATCCACCCCGCCTCCGGGGAGGTCGCCGGACGCCTCGCCCGATTCGACGGCGTCCTGCTCCCCGGCGGCGGTGACCTCGCCCCGCACCGCTACGGCGCCGACGGTGTCCACGACAGCGTCTACGACGTCGACGACCTCCAGGACACCTTCGACCTCGAAGTCGCGTGGTGTGCACTGGACTTGGGCATGCCCTTGCTGGCCATCTGCCGGGGCATGCAGGTCGTGAACGTCGCGCTCGGCGGCACACTGGAGCAGGACATGGGCGGCCCCGAACGCGAACACCGGCACCTCGTGCACCCGGTGCCGATCCGGCCCGGCACGCTGCTGGAACAGGCCACCGGAGCCGAGAAGGCCGAGGCCTCCTGCTTCCACCACCAACGGGTGGACCGCCTCGGCGAAGGACTCACGGTCACCGCGCGCGCCGCCGACGGGACCGTGGAAGGGCTCGAACTCCCGGGCGCGAAGGGATGGTTCACGGCCGTGCAGTGGCACCCCGAGGACACCGCGCACCGGGATCCGGCACAGCAGGGCCTCTTCGACGCCCTGGTACGGGCCGCCCGCGAACGCCGCTGACCGGACGGGCGCGGCTCACGCCTTCGGCCGACGCCCGCTGCGCCGAGGCGCCGGCTCTGCCCCGTCGAGGAGGGCGAGCCGGCGCTCCTCACCCTGCTCCTCGACCTGGAGCACCACCCGGCGCAGCCCGTCCGCGACGCTCCGGCACTCCTCCTCGCTCAGCTGCCCGGCGACGAAGGCCTCCTCGTCGTTGAACGCCGGGAACAGCCGCCGCATCAACTCCTCGCCCTCCTCGGTCAGACTGAGCAGCACCAGCCTGCCGTCGCTGGGGTGCCCGGTCCGCTTCAGCAGCCCCCGCCCCTCCAGCGTCCGTGACACGCCGGTGAGTGTCCCCTTGGAGATGCCGGCCTCCTCCGCGACATGCCGGGTCTCCGACTCGCCCCACACCCAGACGACCCAGAGCACCACGAAGGCCGTCCAGGTCAGGTCGGCCCCGCGCAGCACGGAGTTCTCCAGGTGCTGCCGGACCGTCGAGGCCGCGCGGTAGATGTTGGCGACCACGGCCATCTGCTCCCGGTGCAGCGGGATACCGCCGAGCTTGGCCTCGGCCAGCTTCTCGGCCGCGGTGATCGATCGTTGCCCGGGCATGGGCTCACTCCTTCTCGCCGGAGTTCGTCCCCGGAGCTCGGCCCCGGAGGGTTTCGTTCGGGATCAAATTGTACGAAGGGCCGGACGCCGCTCAATCCGCGGACGCCGTCTTGACGTGGGCCGCGTACGGACCGACACTCTCATCAAGTTTCCTAGTGAATTGGTAGGGAAGCATGGGGCGTCTTGAGTCGGTCACCGGTCGAGTGAGCCGTACGCCCCTTCTCACGTCCCGCCGTCACATCGATCTGCTCCGCGTCTGCAGCGCGATCTGACCCCCTGAGCCGAGCCCCCCACGTCGCTTCCGTACGCGTACGTCCACACGCCTGCCCCGGGGAGAGTCATGTCCGTCACACCGCTGGCCGCCCACCCGTCCGCACCGACCGCTCCGGCGTTCCGGGGCCGGATCGGCCGGGACGCCCGCAGCGGCCACTACGCCGTGCCGCGCCGCTACCGCCTCCACCTGACGACCGCCTGTCCGGACGGCCTGCGCATCGCCGTCGCCCACAGCCTGCTGGGCCTCGACGACATCTGCCCGACGACGTTCCTGCCCGCGATCCCCGACTGCCCCGACGGCGGCCACGCCGTGCTGCGTCCGCTGTACGACGCCAGCGCCCACCGGTACGCCGGACCGGCCCTCGCGCCGGTCCTCAGCGACGACTGGTCCGGACGCATCGTGAGCACGCACACCCCCGACATCACCCGCGACCTCGCCCGGCGGTTCGGCGGCTGTCGCTTGGAGCTGTACCCGTGCGGCGCGGAGTCCGAGATCGAGGCCGTCGAGCGGATGTGCGCGCAGGACATCGAGGACGCCGCGCAGGGCGCGGGAGCGGCCGGCGCCGAGCGGGCGGAGCGGGACGAGGCGCTCGGGACACTGCTGCGGGCGCTGGGCGCGCTGGACCGGTGGCTGGACGGGCGTGAGTTTCTGATCCGCGATGAAATCACCGCCGCAGACGTGGAGTTGTGGGTCACCCTCGTCCAACTCGACACCGTGCACCGACACCACCTGGACGCCGCCGCGGTGCAGCGCGTCGCCGCGCACGCCACTGTGTGGGCCTACGCCCGCCGGCTCACCGCGCACCCGGCCTTCGGCGCGCATCTCGACCTGGACGCCATCTCCCGCCGCCACCACGCCCGTTGCCAGGGCCTGGAGGACGCCGGCGCGGCCGTCCAGATCCTGGACTGGGCGGCCCACGCGGCGGCCGGGGCCGGGGCTCGAGTGCAGGTCGAGCGGCCATGAGCCCGTCCGCACCGTGGACCGGCGTTGACATCCGTCCGGGCAACTGTCTTACTTACGGCCCAGAACGGTCATGAGCGTCAGCGACAAGCCCTGGCTCGCTGACCGGCAACCCTCGCATCGCGGTGGGGTGCCCCAGGTGACGACCGGACCGGATGACTTCGGTAAGCGCGAAGGCCCCACAGGGGCCGGAAGAGTGAGTGACGCCATGGACGCAGCTCCCAGGACGGCCGCACGCCGCCCCCTGAGCCGCGCCCTGGCGTACGCGACCCTGTTCGTCGCCGACCGGGCCGTCGATCTGCTCCGCGTCAACAGCGCACTGTGTACCGCACCGGGCTGTGCCCGCAGCCGCGGCTGACCTCTCCCGTCCGCTGCCCCGCACTCCCTGACGAACACCGCCCCGGCGGTGTGCTCTCGTCCGCCCACCCCCCGGTGACCGTGCGTCCTCCCGCGTCCTGACGAGCCGCAGTGCGGCTGTCGTCGCCGCGTCCTGCGCCGCGTTCCGGGGACTTCCGACTCCTGCCGGAGCCCTCCATGAGTGAACCCCCAGGCGCCGTCGTCTCCCTCGCCGAGGCACCGCCGCCCGCCGAAGCCCCGCCGGAACAGCTCGCGGCCCAGCGCGTGCTGCCGCTGCGGCGGCCCGGCCGCTGGATCGCCACCGCGGTGGTCCTGGTCCTGGCGGCCCAGTTCGTCAACGGCCTGGTGACCAACCCCTTCTACCAGTGGGACCGTTTCGGCTACTGGTTCCTGCGGCCCACCATCCTCGACGGACTCCTCATCACCCTCGAAGTCACCGCCTACAGCGCGGTGTTGGGCCTCCTCGGCGGCATCCTGCTGGCGCTGGCCCGGCTGTCGAAGAGCCCGGTGCTGCGCGCGGTCAGCTGGGTCTACGTCTGGGCGTTCCGCTCCGTCCCGCTGATCGTGGTGCTGCTGTTCCTCTACAACTTCAGCGCCCTGTACAAGAGGCTGAGCGTCGGCATCCCCTTCGGTCCCGCCTTCTTCTCCTTCGACGAGTCGAAGCTCGCCACCGACATGGTCATCGCGGTCGTCGGCATCAGCCTGCACGAGTCCGCGTACGCCGCCGAGGTCGTCCGCGGCGGCATCCTCTCCGTCGACCAGGGCCAGCACGAGGCGTCCGCCGCACTCGGCCTGCCGAAGGGCTACCAGTTCCGCAGGATCGTGTTCCCGCAGGCGCTGCGCTCCATCGTCCCGAACTATGTCAACCAGCTCATCGGCCTGATCAAGGGCACCTCGCTGGTCTTCTACGTCTCCCTGCTCGACCTGTTCGGCTCCGCGCAGTCCATGGGCTCCACCTACCCCGGCGACATCGTGCCGCTGCTGATGGTCGCCACCGTCTGGTACCTGATCCTCACCAGCGTCGTGTCCGTCGTCCAGTTCTACGTCGAGCGGTACTACGCCCGGGGCGCCACGCGCTCCCTGCCGCCGACCCCGTTGCAGAAACTGCGGACCGGGTTCACCGGCCTGAGGGCACGCATCCGCAGGGAGGCCGCCATATGACCGCCGAGACCCTCGACAACGCGCCCGCCACCGTGGAGGTGCACGACGTGCACAAGTGGTACGGCGCCCACCGGGTCCTGAACGGCGTCGACCTGACCGTGCGTCCGGGCGAGGTCACCGTGATCATCGGCCCCTCCGGCTCGGGCAAGTCCACCCTGCTCAGGGTCATCAACCACCTGGAGAAGCCCGAGATCGGCCACGTCAGCCTCAACGGCGAGCTGATCGGCGTACGCAGGCACGGCGAGCGGTTGAAGGAGCTGAGCGAGCGGGCCATCCTGACGCAGCGCAGCAGGATCGGCTTCGTCTTCCAGAACTTCAACCTCTTCCCGCATCTGACGGTCCTCGACAACGTGGCCGCCGCCCCGGTGGCCACCGGCAAGCTCGCCAAGACCGCGGCACTGGAACTCGCCCGCGACCTCCTCGGGCGGGTCGGACTCGCCGACAAGGCCGCCGCCTACCCACGGCAGTTGTCGGGCGGCCAGCAGCAGCGCGTGGCCATCGCCCGCGCCCTCGCCCTGCGCCCCGGCGTCATCCTCTTCGACGAGCCGACCTCAGCCCTCGACCCGGAGCTCGTCGGCGAAGTCCTCTCCGTCATCAAGGACTTGGCGACCAGCGGCACCACCCTTGTCATCGTCACCCACGAGATCGGCTTCGCCCGCGAGATCGCCGACCGGGTCGTCTTCATCGACGGCGGCAGGATCGTCGAGCAGGGTCCGCCCTCCGAGGTCCTCGACAAGCCGCGCCACGAGCGGACCAGGGACTTCCTCAGCAAGGTCCTCTGAGCCCACCGCTCCCCACGAACACCCCCCACGCGTCACCGCCCCACCATCACCACCCTCCTCGAACACCAAGGACGGCCATGCCCACCACCCACATCTCCCGACGTAGCCTGATACGCGGCATCACCGCGGCGACCGCCGTCGCCACCCTCGCCACCGGGCTCGCCGCCTGCGGTGGGGACAGCGACGCCGCCACGAGGACGAACGACAGCGCGGGGACCGTCACCGTCGGACAGCTCTCCAACGGCGCCGCCAAGGAGACCGCCCTGAAGGTGTCCGAGGTGAAGTCCATCAGCGCGAAGCTGCCCGACGCCCTCAAGAAGAGCGGCAAGCTGGTCATCGGCTCCGGCACCCTGCCCTCCGGCGCCCCGCCGCTGGGTTTCGTGGGCAGCGACCAGAAGACCCTCACCGGCTCCGAGATCGACCTCGCCCGGCTGGTCGCGGCCGTCCTCGGCCTTGAGCCCGAGGTCAAACGGTTCACCTGGGAGAACCTCTTCGTCGGTATCGACAGCGGCAAGGTGAACGTCGGCTTCTCGAACATCACCGACACCGAGGAGCGCAAGCAGAAGTACGAGTTCGCCTCCTACCGCAAGGACGACCTCGCCTTCGAGGCGCTGAAGGACTCGAAGTTCAGCTTCGACGGCGACTACCAGGCCCTCGCGGGCAAGACCGTCTCCGTCGGCGCCGGAACCAACCAGGAGCGCATCCTGCTGGAGTGGAAGGGCAAGCTGGAGAAGGAGGGCAAGAAGCTGACCGTCAAGTACTTCCAGGACAACAACAGCACCTACCTGGCCCTCAACAGCGGCAAGATCGACGCCTACTTCGGCCCCAGCCCCAACCTCTCCTACCACGTCACCCAGACGAAGAGCACGCCCGCCCCGACGAGGATCGCCGGCCAGTTCTCCGGCGCCGGGGCGACGCTCCAGGGCCTGATCGCCGCGACCGCCAAGAAGGACAGCGGCCTCGCCCAGCCCCTCGCCGACGCGATCAACCACCTGATCGACAACGGCCAGTACGCCAAGTGGCTCGCCGCCTGGAACCTCTCGGGCGAGGCCGTCGACAAGTCGGAGGTCAACCCGCCCGGGCTGCCCCTGGACAACTCCTGACGGCCCTTCACATGACCGCCCGCCATGCACGCTGACCCAAGGAAGGACTCCGCCTCCGTGGCCCATCAGACCGACGTCCACGGGGGCGGAGCCCCGTCCGCCGCCGAGCCGCACCCCCTCGACAACGCCGTCCGGGCCGCCTTGAACGGCCCGCACGCCCTCCCCCACAGCCTCGAGGGCATGGGCGGTGCCCCCATCGCCCAACGCGTCGGCCGAGCCGCCCGCTACCCGGCCGACGTCTACGCCTTCGCCGCGCTGGCCGACCCGGCGGACCCGGCCGCGTGGGCCGACCTGCACACCCTCGTCGGGCCGGGCGCCGTGGTGCGTGCCAAGCCTCTCGACCGGGTGCCGGACGGCTGGGAGATCGTCGGCGGCGGCGAGGGCGTGCAACTCGTCGACACCGCCCTGCGCGCCGAGCGCGCCCCCGAAGCGGTCCGCCTCGGACCGGCCGACGTGCCCGAGATCCTCTACCTCGTCGCCCGCACGAAACCGCGACCGTTCCTCGCGAGGACCATCCACATGGGCACCTGCCTCGGCATCCGGCACCGGGGCCGGCTGATCGCCCTGGCCGGGGAGCGAAGCGAGATGGGGGGTCCCCCGGCCGAAGGCTGGGGGAGCCTCCGTCTGCCCGGCTGGACCGAGATCAGCGCGGTCTGCACCGACCCCGCCCATCGTGGCCGGGAGCTCGCGACCCGCCTGGTGCGCGCGGTCGCGGCCGGCGTCCGCGACCGTGGTGAGACCCCTTTCCTGCATGCCGCCGCCGACAACGCCCCGGCGATCCGTCTGTACGAGTCGATCGGCTTCACCGCCCGCCGCCGCTCGTCCATCCGCCTGGTACGCACACCGGGAACAGCGCCCCGGGCCGGGGCGTTGTGACTCACGACGAGATGTGCGAGGCGCCCAAGCGCGCGATGCGAGGGACGGAGGCGGCGGACGTGACGTACCTGTTCCACGCCGTCCACCTCCACTCCCGGCCCCACATCGACCTCCAGCGCGTGTCCGCCGCGCTCTGTTGCTCCTGACGTTCCCTCACCCGCCGTGCCCCGCTCGAGCGAGGGCCGGCGCTCTCGTACGGACTTCCAGGAAGGCACCGACCCGTGTCCTCAGCACCCTCTTCCTCCCTGCACCTCGCCGTCGCCCTGGACGGCACCGGCTGGCATCCCGCCTCCTGGCGCGAGCCGGTGGCCCGCCCCCGGGACCTGTTCACCGCCGCCTACTGGGCCGACCTGGTCACCGAGGCCGAGCGCGGCCTGCTCGACTTCGTGACCATCGAGGACGGCCTCGGCCCGCAGTCCTCCCACTTCCTGGACCCGGACCAGCGCACCGACCAGGTACGCGGCCGCCTCGACGCCGTCCTCATCGCCTCCCGTGTGGCCCCGTTGACCCGCCATATAGGTCTGGTGCCGACGGTGGTGTCCACGCACACGGAGCCGTTCCACATCTCCAAGGCCATCGCCACCCTCGACTACGTCAGCACCGGCCGCGCCGGCCTGCGCGTGCAGATCACCGCCCGCCCGAACGAGGCCGCGCACTTCGGCCGCCGCACTCTCGCGCGCATCGAGGCCTACGACAGCCCGGCCGCCCGCGAGGCGGTGACCGACCTCTTCGACGAGGCCGCCGACTACGTCGAGGTGGTGCGCCGCCTCTGGGACAGCTGGGAGGACGACGCCGAGATCCGGGACACCGCGACCGGGCGCTTCATCGACCGCGACAAGCTGCACTACATCGACTTCGAGGGCGCCCACTTCAGCGTCAAGGGCCCGTCCATCACACCCCGCCCGCCGCAGGGCCAGCCGCTCGTCACCGCCCTCGCCCACGACACCGTCCCCTACCGGCTCGTGGCCCGCGCCGCCGACGTCGGCTACGTCACCCCGTACGACGCCGACGAGGCCCGTGCCGTCGTCGCCCAGATCCGCGCCGAGCAGAGCGCGGCCGGGAGGGCGGCCGAACCCCTGCACGTCTTCGGCGACCTGGTGGTCTTCCTGGACGACGATCCGGCCGCCGCGACCGCCCGCCGGGAACGGCTCGACGCGCTCGCCGGGCAGCCGTACCCGAGTGACGCCCTCATCTTCACCGGTACTCCCTCCCAACTGGCCGACCTGCTGCAGGAGTTGCACGGCGCCGGACTGTCCGGCTTCCGGCTGCGCCCCGCCGTCGCCGGCCACGACCTCCCGGCCATCACCCGGGGACTGGTCCCCGAACTCCAGCGTCGCGGCGTCTTCCGCCATGCCTACGAGGCCGACACCCTGCGCGGCCTGCTGGGCCTGGACCGCCCCGCCAACCGCTATGCAGCCGCCTGAGCCGGAAGGACCGCACCGACATGACCAAGCCGCTGAAGCAGATCCACCTGGCCGCCCATTTCCCCGGCGTCAACAACACGACCGTGTGGAGCGACCCGCGGGCCGGCAGCCACATCGAGTTCAGCTCCTTCGCCCACTTCGCGCGGACCGCCGAACGGGCCAAGTTCGACTTCCTGTTCCTCGCCGAGGGGCTCAGGCTCCGCGAACAGGGCGGGCAGATCTACGACCTGGACGTCGTCGGCCGCCCCGACACCTTCACGATCCTCGCCGCGCTCGCCGCCGTCACCGAGCACCTCGGGCTGACCGGCACCATCAACTCCACCTTCAACGAGCCCTACGAGGTCGCCCGCCAGTTCGCCGGCCTCGACCACCTCTCCGGCGGCCGCTCCGCCTGGAACGTCGTCACCTCCTGGGACGCCTTCACCGGTGAGAACTTCCGCCGCGGCGGCTTCCTGCCGCAGGAGGAGCGCTACTCCCGCGCCAAGGAGTTCCTCGCCACGGCGAACGAACTCTTCGACTCCTGGCGCGGCGACGAGATCCTCGCCGACCAGGAGACCGGCACGTTCCTGCGGGACGCCAAGGCGGGAGCCTTCGTCCACTCGGGACAACACTTCGACATCCAGGGGCAGTTCAACGTCCCGCGTTCGCCCCAGGGCCGTCCCGTCATCTTCCAGGCCGGTGACTCCGAAGAGGGCCGCGAGTTCGCCGCCGCCGAGGCGGACGCCATCTTCAGCCGGTACGGCACCCTGGAGGGCGGCCGGTCCTTCTACACCGACGTGAAGTCCCGGCTGGGCAGGTACGGCCGCCGCCCCGACCAGTTGCTCATCCTGCCCGCCGCGACCTTCGCCCTCGCCGACACCGACGCCGAGGCCGAGGAGCTGGCCCGCGAGGTGCGCCGCCAGCAGGTCAGCGGGGCCACCGCGCTCAAGCACCTGGAGTTCGTCTGGAACCGGGACCTCTCGGCGTACGACCCGGAGGGCCCTCTCCCCGAGGTCGACCCGGACGTCGGCGACAATCACATCTCCAAGGGCCGCGCCCAGGTCCGTATGTACCGGGACCCGCTGGCCACGGCACGCGAGTGGCGCGAGCTGGCCGAGGCCAACAAGTGGTCCATCCGCGACCTCGTCATCAACACCGGCAACCGGCAGAACTTCGTCGGCTCCCCGGCCACCATCGCCCAGACCATCAACGACTTCGTGCAGGCCGACGCCAGTGACGGTTTCATCCTCGTCCCGCACATCACCCCGACCGGCCTCGACGAGTTCGCCGACAAGGTGGTCCCGCTGCTCCAGGAACAGGGCGTGTTCCGCACCGAGTACGAGGGCGCGACCCTGCGTGACCACCTCGGGCTCGCCCACCCCGACGACGCCCGGGTCCGCGACGAGCGGGCGGCGTCGTGAAGTTCCTCGCCATCACCCTGATCATGCATCGCCCGGACCCGGTGACCGGGGTCCTGAAGCCGACGCACGAGCGGTTCCGCGAGGTCCTCGACAACGCCCTGCTCGCCGAGGAGCTGGGCTTCGACGGGTTCGGCGTGGGGGAGCGGCACGAGCGTCCGTTCATCTCCTCGTCCCCGACGGTCGTCCTCAGCCATGTCGCCGCTCTGACGAGGCGGATACGGCTCTTCACGGCCGTGACGACGCTCAGTCTGCTCGACCCGGTGCGTGCCTACGAGGACTACGCCACCCTCGACCACCTCTCCGAGGGCCGCCTCGACCTGATCATCGGCAAGGGCAACGGCGCGGCCCAGCGCGAGCTGTTCCAGGTCACGCCCGAGGACCAGTGGGACCGCAACGCCGAGAGCTACGAGGTCTTCCGGCGGATCTGGCGGCAGGACAAGGTGACCGCGGCGACCCGCTTCCGCCCGCCGCTGAGGGACGCCGAGGTATGGCCGCGGCCGTACCAGCAGCCCATACGGGTCTGGCACGGCAGCGCCACCAGCAAGGAGTCCGTCGATCTGGCCGCCCGCTACGGCGACCCGCTGTTCTCCGCCAACGTCACCCATCCCATCGAGCCGTACGCCGAGTTGATCCGTCACTACCGCGAGCGCTGGGCGCACTACGGCCACGACCCGGCCGACATCGCGATCGGGGCCGGCTCGGCGGGCATCCACGTGGCCCCGACCTCCCAGCAGGCGCTGGCCGCGTACCGGCCGGTCTTCGAGGCCAACCTGGCCTTCTACCGGCAGGCGGGACTGCCCGTCGTGTTCGAGACCCTGGAGGACTTCGTCGAGCGCAGCTCCGCCCTGATCGGCAGTCCGCAGCAGGTCGTCGACAAGGTGCACCGCTACCACGAGCAGTTCGGCCACACGGTCCTCCACCTGCCCGCGGATGCCGGCGGCCCAACCGGCACGCAGCACCGCGACTCGCTGGAGCTGTTCCAGTCGGCGGTGGCACCCGTGCTGCGCAAGGACATCCCGGACCCGCCCTTCGCATGGGCCCCGGTGCTTCCGGCCTCACCGACCGCGCAGGAGCGAGCCCATGTCTGACATCCCCCTCGGCGTCCTGGACCTGATACCGATCTCCACCGGCTCGACGGCGGCGGACGCCCTGCGGAACTCCATCGATCTCGCCCGGCAGACCGAACGCCTCGGCTACGCCCGCTACTGGTTCGCCGAACACCATCTCAACCCCGGCGTGGCGGGTACGTCCCCCGCGGTCGTCCTGGCTCTGACCGCCGCGGCCACCTCCACCATCCGCCTCGGCTCCGGGGCCGTACAGCTCGGGCACCGGACCGCGCTGTCCACGGTCGAGGAGTTCGGCCTGATCGACGCCCTGCACCCCGGCCGCCTCGACCTGGGCCTCGGCCGCTCGGGCGGCCGCCCACCGGGGGAGAAGGCGACGACCGCGACGGCGACGCCGGTCGTCGACGGCCGCGCCCCCAACGGGCTGCTCATCCCGCCCCGCTTCTCCTTCGAGCACCTGCTCGGCTCACCCCGCGTCGCCCTGCAACGCAAGCTGCTCCTGCTGCCGAACGCCGAGCCGCAGGACTACGCCGAGCAGATCGACGACATCCTCGCCCTGCTGGCCGGCACCTACCGCACCCCGGAGGGCGTCGAGGCGCACGTCGTGCCCGGCGAGGGCGCCGACGTCGAGGTGTGGATCCTGGGCAGCAGCGGCGGCCAGAGCGCCGAGACGGCGGGCGCCCGGGGTCTGCGCTTCGCGGCGAACTACCACGTCAGTCCCGCCACGGTGCTGGAAGCGGTGGACGGATACCGGTCCTTCTTCCAGCCCTCCGACTCCCTCGGCAAGCCCTACGTCAGCGTCTCCGCCGACGTGGTCGTCGCCGAGGACGACGAGACCGCCCGTGAACTGGCCACCGGCTACGCCCCGTGGGTCCGCAGCATCCGCACCGCCGAGGGCGCCATCGAGTACCCCACACCCGAGGAGGCCCGCGCCCACGCCTGGCACGACAAGGACCGAGAGCTGGTCCAGGACCGCCTCGACACCCGGTTCGTGGGATCACCGAGCCGCGTCGCCGAGCAACTCGAACAGCTCCAGGAGGCCACGGGCGCCGACGAGTTGCTGATCACCACCATCACCCATGACCACGAGGACCGGGTGCGCTCGTACGAACTCCTGGCGCAGGAGTGGCAACGCAGACCCTAGAACTGCCGTGCCATGATCGGGTCATGACCGTCGAAGTCGTCCCCGCCACCGTCACGGATCTTCACCAGGTGCTGGAGGACCACGCCCGCTATTGGGGCGAGCGGGATCTGCGGGCGCTGCATCAGCCGGTGCTGGTACGGGAGTTCGGCTCGACGTGTCTGATCGCCCGTGCCGAGGACGGCATCCGCGGCTATCTGTTCGGCTTCGTCACCCCGGCCCACATCGGATACGTCCATCTGATCGCCACCAGGGACGACAGCCGCGGCGCCGGTCTCGGGCGGCGCCTCTACAGGGAGTTCACGATGGTTGCCCGCCGCCAGGGGGCCGTCCGTCTCAGGGCGATCACGTCGGTCGGCAACGAGGGATCCCAGGCCTTCCATCGCAGCCTCGGCTTCGATGCGCGGGTCGCGCCCGACCACGACGGTCCCGGCCGGCCCATGGTGGTGTTCACCCGGGATCTGTGAGCGCCGGCGTGGCCGGGAAACGTCACCCTCCCCCGAAGGTGGCGTTTCCCGGCCACATCCCCCGGCGCCGGACAGTGGACTCTGGCGCCCGTGCGCGTCAGCGGATTCGTGCCGTCACCAGCACATGACCGCTGTCTCCCCCGATCCCCAGTTGGCATAGAGGCGCACCCGGACGAAGTAACGGCGGCCCTTCACGAGGCGCGCCTTGATCGTGGTGTTGTGCGGGGTGCCGCCGTCGTCCTGGGCGGTGAGGTAGCGGGGTTCGCCGTCCCGCTCCTCGAAGATCACGACGAGTGTGTCGCTGTCGCCGAAGGTGCCCACCGTGTACTCACGGGTCTCCGGCGGCTCGACGACGAAGTCGGCCTGCTCGGCGGGCCCGAGCCGCAGCGGCACCGAACGGAACGGCACCAGCTCCCGCGCTCCCGGCGACTCGGCCGGCGGATACCAGCGGCGCACGAACTCCTTGTCGGCCTCGGACAGCACACCCGGCGGGTTCAGGCCCGCGCGGAACTGCTCCGGCTCCAGAATCAGGCCGGCCGAGAAGGGGTACTCCATGATCGAGTGCGGGTCCCAGGCGGAACCGTTGACCTCGTTCCGGTCCAGCTTGCGCAGGATGTTGAAGAACGTCCTGTCCCGGCTCCAGAAGTTCGGCGGGCCCGCCAGATCGGCGTACACGGCCTCGTCGTCCCAGTGGATCCCGGCGAACGGGCTCTGGTGCTCGTGCAGCATGCCGAGCGCGTGCCCGATCTCGTGCAGCGCCGTCCCGCGCTCCCCGGGCACGGTCAGGTCCCAGCCGAAGTTCACGGTGCGTTCGTTGAGACCGACACGCAGTGCGTCCTTGCCCACGGTCGACCAGGAGCCGTCGCCGAGCTGGAACCCGATGCGCAACTCGGCCTCCGACCGGTCGCGCACCTCCGTGAACGACAGCCCGATGCCGAGGCCCTGCCACTCCTGGAAGCACTCGCGCACCACGTCCTGCTGTTCCTTGCTGCCGACCCACGAGACGCGCCGCGTCTCGCCGGTCTCCGGGTCGGGGATCGAGGATCCGTCGGAGTCCCGGTCGAAGAAGAAGTAGTGCAGCACCGTGCCGTTGACCCACATCCGATGCCCGCTGACAAGCGCGTCGAGCCGCTCGGCGGCCAGCCCCGGTGCGAAGGCGGGCGCCGACTGCTGCACGAGCGAGCAGTAGCGAGCGGTCATGCCGAACAGACTGCCGTCGACCCGCCTCGGGCGCCTGAGTCGAGGGCTACTCAAGTACCCGTGTATCAGACGTGAGTCACCGTGCTCTGATTGCCGTGACGACTTTCGAACGCGACGCGAAGGCCCTGGAACTGCCCTGGCCGTTCACCGGCCGGGAACACGAACTGGAACTGGTCCGCGGCGCCTTGACCGCGAGCCGGCACGGCATCGTGATCACCGGTCCGTCCGGCTACGGCAAGACCCGGCTCGTCACCGAGGCCGTCCGCGGCACCGACTGCGCCCGCGTGGCCGGCACCCCCGAGACCCGCCGTATCCGCTTCGCCGCGTTCGCGCACCTGATCCCCGAGACGGCCTCCTTGCACGGCGCTTTCCAGCACCTGTCCGACGTACGGCTGCTCCTGGTCGACGACGCCCATCTGCTCGACGACGCCTCGGCCGCCCTCGTCCACCAGCTGGCCGTGCACGGCCGCACCCGCCTCCTGGTCGTCACCACCTACGGCACCACGGCCCCCGGCGCGATCTCCCGGCTGTGGACCGGCGAACTCCTGCCCCGGCTCAGTCTGGAACCGCTGCCCCAGGAGGAGACCGCCCGGCTGCTGGCGGCCGGAGCCGCCGGCGTCGGCCTCGAACCGCTCACCGTCAACCGGCTGCACCGACTGTGCCAGGGCGACCTGCGGCTGCTGCGCGACCTGGTGGGCGCGGTGCGCGAGCACGGGCTGCTCAGCCGCGTCCCCGACGCGGACGAGTGGGCGTGGCGTGGCCCGGTGCCGGTCACCGCGACCGTGCGCGAGCGCACCGCCCACGTCCTCGACCGCGCCCGGCCCGAGGAGTCCGAGATCCTCGAACGCCTCGCCTTCGCCGAGCCGTTGCGCCTGGACCTGGAGCGGGACCGGCTCAACCTGCACACCCTCGAACACCTGGAGGCCGACGCCCTGGTCCAGGTCGACGACCAGGGTGCCGTCCGTCTCGCCCACCCCCTGCACGGCCCGGTGCTGCGGGCCGCGGCCGGCAGGCTGCGGGCGAGGCGGCTGTCCCGCACGCCCGCACAGTGCGGCCCCGCCCTGGACGCCGAGCGGGCCGCGCTGAGCCGCCGTATCGAGCGCGCGGACGTACGGGCGATGCCGGCACCCGTGGGGGAGTGGCTGGTCGCCGAGGGCGCGCCGGTACCGGCCGGATACGCGGCCGTACGCGCCCGGTACGCGCGGCTGCGCGGCGAGCTGCGGGAGGCGACGGCCTGGGCGCGCGAGGGGGTGCGGGACGGCGGTGACGATCCGTCCTGCCGACTCGAACTCGCCCTCGCCGCGGCGCAGTCGGGCGACCCGGCGGCCGCGCACGAGATCTCGGGTGGCCGCTCCCACGGGGGTGGGGCGGTCACCCGGCCGGCAGCGGCCCGCGGCGAGGCCGGCGGGACGGTCGAGGCGGACGGCGCCGACGCGTACGACGCCGTCCGCCTCGGCGCCCCCGAGCGTGCCGAGGGCCGCCTGACCGGCGTCTTCGCCGAGCACGCCGACGCGCTCGCCCGCTCCGACGGCCCCGCCCTCGACCAGGTGGCCGAACAGCTCCAGGAGCGAGGCTTCCTGCTCTTCGCGGCCGAGGCGCACGCGCAGGCGGTACGGGCCCACCGCGACCCGCGCGCCGCCCGTACCTCGCGCACCCGTGCCGTCGCCCTGGCCCGCCGCTGCCAGGGCGCCCGCACTCCGGCGCTGTCCGGGCTGGTCCTCGGCGAACTGACCGTCCGGCAACGGCAGATCGTCACCCTGGCGGCCTCGGGCCTGAGCAACCGCCAGATCGCCGAGAAACTGACCCTGTCCGTCCGCACGGTCGGCAACCACCTCTACAGCGCCTACGCCCGCCTGGGCGCCAGCGACCGGAGGGTCCTGCCCCGGCTGGAGGAACAGCCGGCGTGAGCGGGCGGCGCGCCCCAAAGGGGCGCGGGGAACTGCGCGACCAGCCCCAACGAACCCGCAGACGACCGACACCCATCACCGCCCTACCAGCGGAGCTACGCCGCCCCGAACGCCGAGAACGCCCATCCGGTCGCCCGGTGCAGCGCGTCGCCCGGCAGTGCCGCGCGGGCGTTGCGCAGGGCCTCCGCGAGCGAGAGGCCCTCGCCGAGGCCCTTGTGCAGGGCGAGCATCAGAGGCACCACCGCCGCGTCGTTGACGGGGGCCGTGCAGGCCACCACCCCGGCCGTGCCCAGCGGCAGCAACGCGGTGACCAGGCCCAGGAGTTCGTCGGCGCCGACGGAGGCGAAGCGGGCGGTGTCGCAGCAGGAGAGGATGATCCGGTACGGGCTGCGGTCCAGGCGCTCGAAGTCGTGCACGATCAGCGGCCCGTCGGCCATCCGCAGCGACGAGAAGAGCGGACTGTCCGCGCGGAACGTGCCGTGGGCGGCGATATGCGCCAGCGCGGCCCCGTCGAGCTCCTCCAGCACACGCGGCACGCGCGCGTCGGCGTGCTCCAGGACGACGGCGCCGCCGTACCGGCCGGCCAGATGGGGCACCTCCGCGCCGCCCGTCGCGAGCCCGGGCCCGCGCACCAGCACAGGGCGGCCGCCCGGGGGCGGTTCGGTCTCCCGCGCGCGCAGCCAGCCGCTCGCCGACGGCGACACGCTGAGCACCCGCTCCCGCAGCGACGGCAGCAGCGCCCACGGCACCCGGTGCAGACTGGCCGGCGGCACGACCACGACAGGGCCGTCGCCCAGATGCGCCGCCGCCGGACCCAGCAGCAGCTCCTCCAGCCGCCGCCCCGCGGCCTCCACCACCGGCAGCCGCCCCTCGGCCCCCGGATGCGCCAGTCGCCGCAGTCCGGCCTGCACATGCTCGGCCTCGGTCTCCGCCTCGGCCAGCAGCCCGGCCTCGTACCGACGCACCCGCCCCTGCCCGCACAGCAGCACCTGTACCCGCCCGTCCAGCACGGCGAGTTCGACAAGCCGTACGTCCTCGCCCAGCCGTTCCAGCAGTCGTCCAGGGTCGAAGCGGTGGCCGTCGCCGGGCGTGTCGCCGCGCAGATGCAGCGTCCGGGACCGTATCTCCCGTTCCAGGCGCCGCTGTTCGCGCTCCAGCGCCGGAACGGGCCGGGCCTCCATGCGGGCGGCCTCCGCGCGGGCCGCGATCTCCCGGAACGCGGTCAGATCGCTCTGCAGCTCAGGATCGGCCGGCGGCCGGGTCGGCGGCGTCGACAGCGCGGTGGCCCGCCAGCGCTCGCTCCACACCAGCAGCCGGCGCGGACTGCCGGAGTCGAGGCTGGCCTGCTGGGCCAGCGCGGCGAGTTCGGCGCCCTGCGCGGTGGCGCGGGCCCTGAGCTCGGAGGCGCCCAGCGTCATCCGGTGCGCGTCGAGTACGTCCAGACCCCGTCGGCAGGCCTCCAGGACACCCCGACCCGACCCGGCCGCCCGTGCCCGCAGCGCCTGCGCCGCCCAGCCCGTCATCCGCGCCAGCGGCGGCCCGCTGTGCCTGCCGCGGGCGGCGACCGCCAGATGCCGCTCGGCGTCCGCCCGCCAGCCCAGATCGAGCGCGATCCGGCCCGCGAGCAGCGAGGCCTCCGGCGCGGTCGGCGCGCCGAAGGACGCCAGCCGTTCGGCGACCGCCGCCGTGTCGGCCACCAGCCGCCCCGAACTGCGTCCGGCGGCCACCCGCGCCTCGATCAGCACCAGCCGGGCGTGCGTCTCCCACCAGTTGCGCCGCTGCCCGGCGAACAGCCGTACGGCCATGTCGGCGCGGGCTATCGCGGTGTGCGCGTCGCCCGCCAGCCCGGCGGCGCGCGCGGCGGCCAGCAGCAGCTCGGCCTTGCGGGTGGACTGTCCGCCGATGCCGTCGAGCACGGCGATCGCCGCGTCGGCCTCGGCCAGCGCCTCCGGGGCCAGCCCGGCCGCCATCAGCACCTCGCAGCGCCGGATGGCGAGCATGAAGGTGGGCGTGCCGAGCTTGGCGTATCGCTCCTCGGCCGCGTCGAGCAGCCGCAGTGCCGCCGGGATGTCGCCCGACCGGAACGCCGCGAGCCCCCGGCTCTCCACCGCGTCGGCCTTGTCGTGCTCCTGGCCCGTGGTGTCCCACAGCGCCTCCGCCGCCGTGAAGTCGGCGTCCGCCCGGTCCACCGCGCCGAGCGCCAGATGGACGGTGGCGCGCAGGGTCAGCGCCCGCGCCGTCCAGATGACGTCCTCGACCTGCCGCAGGACCGGGATCGCCCGCCGTACGTCCTCCAGCGCCTCCCGGTGATGCCCCAGGACCCAGCGGGCGTAGGCCCGGCGGAACAGCACCCGCGCGCGGGTGTGCCCGCTGCCGCGCTCGATCCCGCGCTCCAGCGCGGCGAGCCCCTGCTGAGTGCGCCCCGCGTGCACCAACGCGACCCCCAGCGTGGCCAGGGCATCCGCCTCGCGGTCCGCCGACTCCGCGCGTGCCGCGAGATCCCGGGCACGCCGCAGGTGATGGAGGGCGATGCGCATGTCGCCCCAGTCCCGCTGCCAGATGCCGATCACCTGGTGGGCCACGGAGGCGTGCAACGGCGACGGATCGGCGCCGAGCACCCCCTCCGCCCTCGCCAGCGCGTCGTTCGGGGCGGCGAACACCATCGGCAGCAGTTCGAGAACCGATTCGCTTCCCGCTGTCACTCCACGGATGGTAGTTGCCCCGGAACCGTGCCACACGGGTTTGGCGCTGTATCAATCAGCGACAACACGGCTCTGATTGACGACCGTCGCCTCAGTGGGAGGACACGCCATGGCACCACAGCGATTCCACGAGCAGTTCGAGCAGATCCAGCGCTCCATGCAGGACGTCCCCCTCGCGATGGGACCGGACGACTCCGCTGAGTTCATCTACGAGAAGGGCTACGTCCTCGTCCGCGACGGCGAGGACGCCCGGCTCGTCGAGGACACCGTGCGCGCGCACTTCACCGCCCAGCCCGATCTGGTGCAGGACAACGTGCGCCGCGCGAGCCCGCAGACCAACCGCTCGGGCATCACCCGGATCCAGGTCGGCGATCCCGGCGAGGGCGACCGGAGCGGCGACCGCACCGTCGCACACGCCTTGCGGGCCCTGCGGGACACCGAGGGCCGGGCGGGCCGCCGGCTGGTCAGCCGCAACCACCTGGTGTCGATCGCGGTCAACTCCTGTCCCGGCGACGAACCCGCGCCCGTCGCGCAGGCCGACGGGATCAACCCCGCGGCGGCAGAGGGCAGCTACGACGCGGAGAGCGCCGTCGGCGTCCTGGTCGTCGACACCGGCCTCATGCGTGACTACCGGTCCTCCGCACTGCTGGCGCACACCGACGGCGACGCGCAGCTCAAGGAGTGCGACGACGACGGCGTCCTCCAGCAGTACGTCGGACACGGCACCTTCATCGCCGGGCTCGTCGCCGCCGTGGCGCCCAACACGAGCATCACCGTCCGCAACTCCCTCAACGACGCGGGCGCCATCCTGGAGTCCGAGTTCGGCGAGAAGC
Source organism: Streptomyces sp. NPDC056479 (assembly GCF_042795335.1). Classification (NCBI taxonomy): domain Bacteria; kingdom Bacillati; phylum Actinomycetota; class Actinomycetes; order Kitasatosporales; family Streptomycetaceae; genus Streptomyces; species Streptomyces sp. NPDC056479. The sequence goes on from NZ_JBHTRZ010000001.1 coordinate 459,806, forward strand.
TCTTCGAGGCCGTCGACGCGGGCGGCTGGCCCGACGTCCTCAGCCTCTCCGCCGGCACCTCCAACGGCCGCACCGACGGTCTGCTCGGCGTCCAGGCCTTCATGCAGGAGCTCCGCGAACAGCGCACCCTGCTCGTCGCGGCGGCCGGCAACAACGGCAGCGCCACGCCCTTCTGGCCCGCCGCCTACGCCGACCTGCCCGAGTACCAGGACGTCGTGCTGTCGGTCGGCGCGCTGCGCGGCGACGGCGAGTTCGGAGCCTGCTTCAGCAACCATGGCCCCTGGGTGAAGGTGTACGCGCCCGGCGAGCGCCTCACCGGCGTCCTCACCGGCTTCGACGCGCCGATGCCGTACACCTACCAGCACTCCACCTATGACGCCTGCCGGTACGGCTTCGGCTACTCCTGCACCTGTGTCTCCCCGCGCCACACCGGCGTGTTGAGCGAGCAGGGGGGCACCGCCAAGCCGGACCAGGTGATGTTCGAGGGGTTCGCGCACTGGAGCGGCACCTCCTTCGCCACTCCTCTCGTCGCCGGCATGATCGCCGCCCATATGACCGCGCAGCAGGAGGGCGACCCGCGGGTCGCCCGGTACAAGATGCTCGCGGCGAACTCCGGGTACGCGGAGGTGCGGGGGGCGCACGTTCCGGCTCTTCGCCCCTCGACCTGGCGTCCTGCCCCCGTCACAGCGTCGGCTCCTCGGTCATGAGGGTCGGAACCATCCCCTCCGCGGCGTACGATGACTTGCCGTACACGAGGGGTGGGGCTGTGGACCGAGCAGATGTCGGTGCGCTGGTCCAGTCCGCCGTCGACGGCGACGCGGCGGCCTGGAAGGCGCTCGTGGAAGGGCTGAGCCCGCTGGTGTGGTCCGTGGTGCGCGCCCACCGGCTGGGTGACGCAGACGCCCATGAGGTGTATCAGACCGTCTGGTTCCGCTTCGCCCAGCATCTCGGGCGTATCCGTGAACCCGAGAAGGCCGGGTCGTGGCTCGCGAGCACCGCACGGCACGAGTGCCTGAAGGTGCTCAAGAGCTTAAGGCGACTGACCGTGACGAGCGATCCGCAACTGCTCGACCGGGTCAGCGAGGAGCGCACGCCCGAGCAGTCGGTCCTGGACTCGGAGGAGGCGGCCGCGGAGTCGGAGCGCATCCGCTGGATGTGGCAGGAGTTCGAGGAACTCGGCGAGCGCTGCCGCCAGTTGCTGCGCGTGCTGATGGCGTCACCGCCACCCAGCTACCAGGAGGTGTCCGCCGCACTGGGCATTGCCGTGGGCAGCATCGGACCGCTGCGCCAGCGCTGTCTGCGCCGGCTCAGGGCCCGACTCGACGCGCGGGGGGCGCAGTGAACGACGACATGCACGACGACGTGACGGGCCAAGAGCCCCCCGGCGACGACGGGTTCGACATCGATCTGCTGGAGGAGGAACTCCGTCAGGCCGCCACCATCCTGGATCCCGTGCCGGCCCAGTTGCGCCGGCTCGCCGTCGAGGCGTTCGTGCTGCACGACCTCGACGCCCGGATCGCCGAGTTGACCTTCGACTCGGTGGAGGACGCCATTCCGGTCAGGGGTGCGACGGATGTGCCGCGGATGCTGACGTTCCGAGCGGGCGAGGTGACCGTCGACGTGGAGGTGACGGCACAGGGTCTGATGGGGCAGGTGCTGCCGCCGCAGCAGGCACGCATCGAGGTGCTCGGCGGCCCGCAGACGGTCACGCCGGTCGTCGCCGACGCCATGGGCCGCTTCACCAGCGACGCCCCGCCCTCCGGCCCGTTCGCCCTGCGGCTGCGGACCGACGGGGAGGTCGTGGTCACGGAGTGGCTGCGGGCCTGAACCGCGGCGTTCAGCGTGCGGCGGCGTCCACCAGCGCCGCCAGCGCCTTCGCGAGCCGGGTGAGTCCGGGACCGGCCGGGCCGCCCGGCTCCGTCATGTACGTGTCCCGGCGGATCTCGATCATCAAGGCGCTGACGCGTGGCTCGCTGCCGTAGAACTCCAGCGGGACGTAGGTGCCGCTGAACGGACTGTCCAGCCCCGTCTCCCCGCACGCGGCGAACGCCTCCCGCGCCGCGGCCAGCAGTTCGGGCGGCGTGTGGAAGGAGTCCGTGCCCAGGCAGACCGGTGGCCGCGGGCCCTCGCCGTGCAGTTCGTAGGGGAGCCGGACGGTCGGATAGGAGTGCACGTCGATGATCACGGCCCGGCCCGTGACAGCGAGCCGGTCGGCCACGGCGGCCGACATGGCCTTCGCGTACGGCCGGAAGTACCGCTCGATCAGGGGCTCCGGGTCGCTGTCGGCGGGGCGCAGATCCGCGAGGTGCGTGGTCCGGGTGTAGACCGCGCCCATGCCCACCGCGAGCATCTCCTCCCGCTCGTCCGGGAACCGCTCCGGGTCGACCACCAGCCGGGACAGCCGGTTCACGAACCGCCACGGCGTCGATCGGGCCGACTCGGCCGCCGCCTCGGCCAGCTCCGCGGTGTGCGCGTCGACGATGTGGTCCAGCTCGCGCTCCAGCGCGCCGTCGTCCAGCACGATCCCCGCGCGCACCTCGGGCGGTGTCTCCCGCGCCGAGTGCGGCACATGCAGGATCACCGGCGATCCCTCGGCCCCGGGGAGCAGGTCGAACGACGGCACGGCAGAGGTCATGACGGCTGCTCCGGGGGCGTTGTCAGTGGTGTCGTGCACCATCACAGCATGAACATCAGCAACCAGCAGGTGATCGCACGCCCGTTCCTCAAGGCGCTCTACGGGGACGACTACTACCCCGACCGCGTGGTGGACCGGGGCAAGGCGATCCTGCTGCGCCTGTGCGAGCGCATCGAGGCCGAGCGCCCCGCCGACCTGGCCGCGCTGTACCCGCTCACCCAGGCCGCCACCGATGAATTCAACGCGCTCCAGGACGAGTTCTGGGCCGCCGGCAGCGAGATCGAGACCGTCGCCCGCGAGGAGATGGCCGAGGACTTCTGGTTCGTGGCCGAGGCCTACGGCTTCCCGGACGCGGACATGGAGGAACTGATCGCCACCCGGGACTGGTGAGACCGATGACCGTCCACGAGCTCTCCCGCACCGACGCCCGCCGTATCGCCGTGCGCGCACAGCTGCTGGACGCCGCCCGCCCGTCGGGCGGGCTGCCGGCCGTCGTACGGCGGCTGACGCTGCTCCAGATCGACCCGACCGCCGCCGTCGCGCCCAACGCCGACCTCGTCGCGTGGAGCCGGCTCGGCTCCTCGGGGTACGCCCCGGCCGACCTGACCACCGCCCTGGCGGACCGGACGCTGCTGGAGCTGCGGGCGATGATCCGGCCCGCCGAGGATCTAGCGCTCTACCGCGCCGAGATGGCCGAGTGGCCGGAGCGGGGGACGCCGACGTCCTGGCGCGAGTATCACGGCACGTGGGTGGCCGCCAACGACGCCTGCCGCCGGGACATCCTCGACCGGCTCGCCGCAGCGGCGCCGCTGCCCTCCCGCGAGCTGCCGGACACCTGCGAGCTGCCGTGGCGGTCGAGCGGGTGGAGCAACAACCGCAACGTCACGAAACTGCTGGAGCTCATGGTGCAGCGTGGTGAGGTCGCCGTGGCGGGTCGCGGCGGCGGTGACCGGCTCTGGGACCTCGCCGAGCGGGTCTACCCCGAGATGCCCGCGGTCCCCGTGGCGCAGTCGCTGCGCATCCGGGACGAGCGCCGGCTGCGGGCCCTGGGCATCGCCCGCGCCAGGGGCCCGGAGTGCCAGGTCGAGCCGGCGGACGTGGGGGAGGCCGGCGAACCGGCCGTCGTCGAAGGCGTACGGGGCAGGTGGCGTGTCGACCCGGCTCAGCTGGGGCAGCCCTTCACCGGGCGCACCGCCCTGCTGTCACCCTTCGACCGGCTGATCCACGACCGCAGACGGACCACCGAGCTCTTCGGCTTCGACTACCAGCTGGAGATGTACAAGCCGGCCGCCAAGCGCCGCTGGGGATACTTCGCGCTGCCGATCCTGTACGGCGACCGCCTGGTGGGCAAGCTCGACGCCACGGCGGATCGCAGGGCCGGGGTGCTGCGCGTCGACGCGATCCACGAGGACGAGGAGTTCGACAGGACCGTGACCGACGCGGTCGGCCATGAGATCGAGGACTTGGCGCGCTGCCTCGGACTGGAGATCGTGCTGCCTCGGTAGCCCGTGCACATGGCTGCGCCCCGGCCGGGCTGGTGCTCGGCCGGGGCGCAGTTCGCTCAAGAGGCCCTGTCGGGCCTCCAGGCCCCTGTCAGGGGCACCCGCGTCAGATGAGGGACGCGAGCGCCTCGTTCCAGGTGGCCGACGGGCGCATGACCGCGGCGGCCTTGGCCGGGTCGGGCTGGTAGTAGCCGCCGATCTCGGCCGGCTTGCCCTGGACGGCGTTCAGCTCGTCGACGATCTTCTGCTCGTTCGCCGTGAGCGTCTCGGCGAGCGGCGCGAAGGCCTTCGCCAGCTCGGCGTCGTCGGTCTGCTTGGCCAGCTCCTGCGCCCAGTACAGGGACAGGAAGAAGTGGCTGCCGCGGTTGTCGATGCCGCCGACACGACGGGTCGGGGACTTGTCCTCGTTGAGGAAGGTCGCCGTGGCACGGTCCAGCGTGTCGGCGAGGACCTTGGCGCGGGTGTTGCCGGTCGCGGTCGCGTACTGCTCCAGGGACGGCACCAGCGCGAAGAACTCACCGAGGGAGTCCCAGCGCAGGTAGTTCTCCTTGACCAGCTGCTGGACGTGCTTCGGCGCGGAACCGCCGGCACCCGTCTCGAACAGGCCGCCGCCCGCCATCAGCGGGACGACCGACAGCATCTTGGCGCTGGTGCCCAGCTCCAGGATCGGGAACAGGTCGGTCAGGTAGTCACGCAGCACGTTGCCGGTCACCGAGATGGTGTTCTCGCCGCGGCGGATGCGCTCCACCGACAGCTTGGTGGCGTCGACCGGGGCGAGGACGCGGATGTCCAGGCCCTCGGTGTCGTGCTCCGGCAGGTAGGCGTTGACCTTGGCGATGAGGTTGGCGTCGTGCGCGCGGGTCTCGTCGAGCCAGAAGACGGCCGGGTCGCCGGTGGCGCGGGCGCGGGTGACGGCCAGCTTCACCCAGTCCTTGATCGGCGCGTCCTTGGTCTGGCAGGCGCGGAAGATGTCGCCCTCGGCGACCGGCTGCTCGATGACCACGTTCCCGGCCTGGTCGACCAGGCGGACCGTACCGGCGGCCTTGATCTCGAAGGTCTTGTCGTGGGAGCCGTACTCCTCGGCCTTCTGCGCCATCAGGCCGACGTTCGGGACCGAGCCCATGGTCGACGGGTCGTAGGCGCCGTGGGCGCGGCAGTCGTCGAGCACGGCCTGGTAGACACCGGCGTAGGAGGAGTCCGGCAGCACCGCGAGGGTGTCGGCCTCCTGGCCGTCCGGGCCCCACATGTGGCCGGAGGTGCGGATCATGGCCGGCATCGAGGCGTCGACGATCACGTCGGACGGCACGTGCAGGTTGGTGATGCCCTTGTCGGAGTCGACCATGGCCAGCTCCGGGCCCTCGGCGATCTCCGCCTCGAAGGACGCCTTGATCTCGGCGCCGTTCGGCAGGGCCTCCAGGCCCTTGAGGATGCCGCCCAGACCGTCGTTCGGGGACAGACCGGCGGCGGCGAGGGCCGCGCCGTACTGCTCGAAGGTCTTCGGGAAGAAGGCGCGCACCACGTGGCCGAAGACGATCGGGTCGGAGACCTTCATCATCGTGGCCTTGAGGTGCACGGAGAACAGCACGCCCTCGGCCTTGGCCTTGGCGACCTGCGCGGTCAGGAACTCGCGCAGCGCGGCGACGCGCATCACGGAGGCGTCGACGACCTCACCGGCGAGGACCGGCACGGACTCGCGCAGCACGGTGGTGGAGCCGTTCTCGGCGACGAGCTCGATCTTGAGCGAGCCCGCCTCGGAGATCACGGCGGACTTCTCGGTGGAGCGGAAGTCGTTCTGCCCCATGGTCGCCACGTTGGTCTTGGACTCGGCGGACCAGGCACCCATGCGGTGCGGGTGGCTCTTGGCGTAGTTCTTGACCGAGGCGGGGGCGCGCCGGTCGGAGTTGCCCTCACGCAGGACCGGGTTCACGGCGGAGCCCTTGACCTTGTCGTAGCGGGCCTGGATGTCCCGCTCCTCGTCGGTCTTCGGGTCGTCCGGGTAGTTCGGCAGCGCGTAGCCCTGGCCCTGGAGCTCGGCGACGGCGGCCTTGAGCTGCGGGATCGACGCCGAGATGTTCGGCAGCTTGATGATGTTGGCGGCCGGCGTCTTGGCGAGCTCACCGAGCTCGGCGAGGGCGTCCGGGATGCGCTGGTCCTCGGCCAGGTACTCCGGGAACACCGCGATGAGGCGGCCGGCCAGCGAGATGTCACGCGTCTCCACGGCGACACCCGCCTGCGAGGCGTACGTCTGGACCACCGGCAGGAAGGAATACGTCGCCAGGGCCGGGGCCTCGTCAGTGTGCGTATAGATGATGGTCGAGTCAGTCACCGGGTGCTCCGCTCCACGTCTGCAACATTGCTCGACATCAAGATATCTCGTGATCGACCTCGGCTCGACAGGGGTCCGCACACAGGTGCGGGATGTTCGCCGGCATCTCGGATCCGCGCAAACGGATGTACCGCCTCCGTGCAACCGGATCACCTGATCCCACAGTCATGTAGGGAGATCACCAGTCTCAGGGAGATCACCGATCGGCGACCGGTCCTGACCACCCGGCCGCCCAAGCGAAAGCGGACCATGAGATATCGCAGCAGAGTGACGGCCCCCGCGGCCGCCCTGATCGGCACGGCGGCGGCCCTCGCCACCGCCCCCTCCGCCCTCGCGGCACCGACGCGCACGGGGACGTCGGCCGCGAAGACCGCCGGCACCCCGGGCCCCGAGACCCTCGGCGACACCGTCTATCCGGCGCTCGGCAATGACGGTTACCGCGTCTCGGCCTACCACCTCGACTTCTCCTACGACGCCACGACCCGGCTGGTCGACGCCACGGCGACCCTGAAGATCCGCACCACCCAGGCCCTGTCCCGCCTCTCCCTCGACTCCCTCGGCCTCGACATCCGCTCCGTCCGCGTCGGCGGCCGTACGGCGACGTACGAGCAGGTGGAGGAGAAGCTGCGAATAACGCCCGCACGGACCCTGCCGGCCAAGTCCTGGGTGACCGTCTGCGTCGAGTACTCGGCGGACCCGCGCCGCACCCTGCCCCACACCGGCTGGGTCGACACGCTGGACGGCTTCGCGGTGGCCTGCCAGGCGGACTCGGCGCACACCGTCTTCCCCTGCAACGACCACCCCTCCGACAAGGCGGACTTCTCCTTCCGCCTCACCGTCCCCAGCGGCCTGCGCGGCGTGGCGACAGGCCTGCTCGTGCGCACCGAGAGCCTCTCCGGCGGCCGTACGGCGTACACGTACCGCTCCCGCGAGCCCATGGCCACCGAACTGGTGCAGATCACGGTCGGCGACTACGTGATCAAGGACCGGCAGGGCCCGCACGGCCTCCCGCTGCGTGACGTCGTCCCGGTGGCGCGCGCCGAGGCGCTGGAGCCGGCGCTCGCGCTGACGCCGAAGCTGGTGGAGTGGCTGGAGGCGCGGCTCGGGGCGTACCCCTTCGAGACGTACGGTCTGCTGCCCTGCAACTCCGACGTCCCGGAGCCCTTCGGATTCACCGGCCTGGAGACCCAGACCCTCACCATCTACCGGCCGAACTATCTGCTCCAGGAGGAGAAGAAGATCGGCTCGCACATGATGCACGAGCTGGTCCACTCCTACTTCGGCAACAGCGTCAGCCCCGCCACCTGGGCCGACCTGTGGATCAACGAGGGCCACGCGGACTTCTACGGGCTGCTCTACCGCTATGAGCGCGGCTGGCCCGACTCCCTGGGCCTGACCAGCCTGGAAGCCCGGATGAAGAACACCTACGCGCAGGGCGACCAGTGGCGCCACGACTGGGGGCCGGTCGCGGCGCCGAACGCGGTGAACCTGTTCGAGGGCCAGCGCTACCTGGGTGGCGTCCTCGTCCTGTACGCGCTGCGGAACCTCGTCGGCGAGAGCGCCTTCAACGCGTTGGAGCGCGCCTTCCTCGACCGGTACCGAAACTCCTCGGCGTCGACGGCCGACTACATCGCCGTCGCCTCGGAGGTCTCGGGTCAGGATCTGTCCGGATTCCTTCAGGACTGGCTGTACGGCACGAAGACGCCGCGGATGCCGGGGCACCCGGACTGGACGGTCACCCCGGTGAACCCGTCCCTCGCCGCGCCGCACAGCCGCAAGGGCAGCCGGTCGCACGACAACTCGGCCACCCTCTAGGCACGTTCGGGCAGCTCAATCGAGGCGGACGGGGGTCACCTCGTCCGCCTCTCCCGGGATGCGCTGCTGCGGTATCGACACCGTCCCCTGCTGGATCGCCACCGTGCGGGTGGGTGCCGGGATGCTGATGCCCTCCTTGCGGTAGCGCCGGTGCAGGCGCTTGATGAACTCGTGCTTGATCCGGTACTGGTCGCTGAACTCGCCGACGCCCAGGATGACGGTGAAGCCGATGCGGGAGTCGCCGAAGGTGTGGAACCGGATGATCGGCTCGTGGTCCGGCAGGGCGCCCTCGACCTCGGTCATCACCTCGGCGATGACCGCGTTGGTCACCCGCTCGACATGGTCGAGGTCACTGTCGTAGGCCACGCCGACCTGGAGGAGGATCGTCAACTCCTGCTCGGGACGCATGAAGTTGGTCATGTTCGACTTCGCGAGCTCGCCATTGGGGATGACGATCAGGTTGTTGGAGAGCGCGCGCACGGTCGTCTGACGCCAGTTGATGTCCTCGACGTAGCCCTCCTCGCCGCTGCTCAGCCGGATGTAGTCGCCGGGCTGGACGGTCTTGGAGGCGAGGATGTGGATGCCCGCGAAGAGGTTGGCGAGCGTGTCCTGCAGGGCGAGGGCGACCGCCAGACCGCCGACGCCCAGGGCGGTGAGCAGGGGCGCTATGGAGATGCCCAGCGTCTGCAGCACCACCAGGAAGCCGATGGCCAGGACCAGGATCCGGGTGATGTTGACGAAGATCGTTGCGGAGCCGGCGACGCCGGGGCGGGACTGCGTGACCGACCGCATCACGCCGGCGATGCCACGGGCCGTCGCGAGCGTCACGACGAAGATGAGCAGCACGGTCAGGGTCTGATTGACGTTGTGCTGGACCGTCCTGGTCAGCGGCAGCGCGGCGCCCGCGGAGGCCGCGCCGCCGAGGAAGGCCGCCCACGGCACCACGGTCCGCAGGGTGTCCACGATGAGGTCGTCGCCGCTCCAGCGGGTGCGGTCGGCGTGCTTGCCCAGCCAGCGCAGCAGCGTCCGCAGCAGGAAGGCCGCGAGCAGCCCCGCCGTCAGCGCGATCCCGGCGATGACCAGGTCGTCCACGGTGAGCCCTCGGTTCACCGGTCACCTCCGGGGAGAAATGCGGCGGCGAATCCCTTCGCCGACGGCCGGATGTGAAGTCTCGTCACGTTGTCACCTGCTCGATTTCCGCGATGTGCCGTCGCGCCGGTCACCCCGTCCCCCGTGACCGCGCGAGGGCTCATCCTGCCGTATCGGGTACACGTGTTCGTGCCGGGACCGTCTGGCGGACGGCCGCATCGGTCGCTTTCGGGCATTCTCCCGTGGACGCACGCTGCCTTGGAGGCCCAACGGCGTCACTCCGGGGCGCGCTTGATGCGTGCGCGCCGCGCGCGGGTCGCCTCACTGCGCGCGCCCCGGCGGACGGCGAGGGCCGTGGTTCAGAGTTCCGTGAACGACCCGTGCCTGCCCGCCCCCGACGCGAAGCGGGCCGCGCCCTCCATGCTCTTCGCCAGCACACCCATGCCGTACCGGAGTTCACCGCGCATCGCGGCCGGCTCGTCCAGCCCGTCCTGGTCGAGCACCGAGGCGCGGTCGGCGCGCAGACACGCCTGCGGGAACCGCGCGATCGTCGCGGCCAGTTCCTCCGCCTCGGCGCGGGCACGCCCGCTCGGCACGACTCGGTTGGCGAGCCCCATGTCGTGGGCCTCGGGTGCCGGCACCGGCCGTCCGGTGAGGATCATGTCCATCGCGCGGGCGGTGCCGATCAGCCGGGGCAGACGTACCGTGCCGCCGTCGATCAGCGGCACGCCCCAGCGGCGGCAGAACACGCCGAAGACGGCGTCCTCCTCGGCCACCCGCAGATCGCACCACAGCGCCAGTTCCAGGCCGCCGGCCACGGCATGTCCGGACACGGCGGCGATCACCGGTTTGGACAGGCGCAGCCTGGTCGGCCCCATCGGCCCGTCGCCCTCCTCGGCGACCCGGTTGCCCCGCTCGGTGCCGAGCGCCTTGAGATCGGCGCCCGCGCAGAACGTGCCGCCCTCACCCCACAGCACCGCCACCCGCGCCCCGTCGTCCGCGTCGAACTCCCGGAAGGCGTCCGCGAGCTCGGCGGCGGTCGGACCGTCGACCGCATTGCGCACCTCGGGGCGGGAGAGGACGACGGTGGTGACATGTCCCTGGCGCTCGACGCGGACCGGCATGGCGGGGTCCCTTCCGTGGGTCGGACCCCGTACGTTACTGAGCGGTCACATGACCTTCCACCGGAACCGTGCGGTCGGACCACCGGCCCATCGGAATCCGAGCGGTCAGATGACCTTCAGGCGCACCAGCGCCCCCAGCGTCAACGCCCCCGGCAGCAGCGGCAGCCACACCGTGATGATCCGGTACGCCAGCACCACCGCCGTGGCCACCGCCACCGGACCGCCCGCCGCCACCAGCGCCACTATCAGCGCCGCCTCCACCGAGCCGAGCCCGCCGGGCGTCGGCACGAGCGCCACGGCGACGGTCGCCGCCAGATACGCGAGCGCCATGTGGGCCGGCGGCACATCCAGCCCCAGCGCGAGGCCGACCAGGACCAGCCCGGCCGCCTGAAGCGCGGGAAAGGCCAGCGAACCGCCCCACAGCGCCAGTGCCCGGGACGGACGGGTGTGCACGGAGCGCGCCTCGCCGAGGGCGGTGCGCAGGAACGACAGCACGGCGACGCGCAGTCGGCGTACGAGGGCGAAGACGGCCACGACCACGAGGACCGCCGCACCGATGATCAGCAGCAGCGGGCCCCATGCCCCCTCCGGAAGGAGCGGGCCGAGCCGCAGCGCGTGCGGGAAGGCGATGAGCAGGGCGGCCAGCAGTCCGACGCGGGCCACGCTCTCCGCGAGCAGATAGAGCGCCAGCGCGGCCGAGGAGCGGGCGAGGGGCAGCCCGCACACCGTCATGAAGCGCAGGTTGACCGCGCTCGCACCGAGGCCCGTGGGCAGCAGATGGTTGGCCGAGCCCGCCGCGAACTGGGTGACGAGCAGCCGCAGCCTGGGCAGCCGGTCCACCACGGCACCCTGCCGGGTCACGGCCGCCGCCACCCACGTCAGACAGGTGGCACCGGCCGCGGCGAGCAGCCAGGGCCACTTGGCCGTCGCCAGGTGGCCGATGCCCTCGGCGAGCACGGCCCGGTGCTGCACCGCGACCAGGATGACGAGGGCGAGGGGCAGCAGGACCAATATCTGGCGGAGCGGGAGGCGCCGGAACAGGCGTCCCGCGTGGAGGCGTACGGCGGTCACATCGGGAGAGGTTTTCCGTGTTGCGACAACGGCGGGTTGCGGAAGCGGAGACGGCGCCTTACAGACCGGCTGCGGACCGACACCGATCTTCGCGAAGCCGTCGATATTGACCTCAACATCGCTTGAGGTTCTACGTTTCCTTCCATGAGCATGGAGACCACAGCCTGGACCCAGCTGCACAGCGTCATGAACGCCGAGCGGGAGCGCCGCCCGTTCGCGCGCGTCACGCTGCGCCGCATCGGCGCTTTCGCCCGCCCGCACCGCCCGAGGATCGCGCTCTTCGTCGTGCTCGGGGTGGTGACCGCACTGCTCGCCGTCGCGACCCCCGTACTGGCCGGCCGCGTCGTCGACGCGATCGTGACGGGCGGCGACGAGGGTACCGTCGTCCGCCTGGCCCTGCTGATCGCCCTGATCGCGGTGGCGGAGGCGGCGCTCGGGATCCTCGCGCGGCGGCTGTCGGCGACGCTCGGCGAGGGACTCATCCTCGATCTGCGCACGGCTGTGTTCGATCATGTGCAGCGCATGCCGGTCGCGTTCTTCACACGCACTCGTACGGGGGCGCTCGTCTCCCGTCTCAACAACGACGTGATCGGCGCCCAGCGCGCCTTCAGCAACACGCTGTCCGGAGTGGTCAGCAACCTCGTCACCCTGCTGCTCACGCTCGCGGTCATGCTCACCCTGTCCTGGCAGATCACCCTGCTCGCCCTCGTCCTGCTCCCGGTGTTCGTGATCCCGGCCCGGCGCATGGGGCACCGCATGGCCGGCATGCAGCGGGAGGCCGCCACGCTCAACGCCGCGATGGGCACCCGTATGACCGAGCGCTTCTCGGCCCCCGGCGCCACCCTGGTCAAGCTCTTCGGGCGCCCGCAGCAGGAGTCGGAGGAGTTCGCGGCCCGGGCGCGCCGGGTCGCGGAGATCGGCGTACGGACGGCCACCGCCCAGTCGGTGTTCATCACCGCCCTCACCCTGGTGTCCGCCCTGGCCCTCGCCCTGGTCTACGGCCTCGGCGGCTGGTTCGCCCTGCGCGGCACCCTGGAGCCGGGCGCCGTCGTCTCACTGGCGCTGCTGCTGACCCGTATGTACGCGCCGCTCACCGCGCTCGCCGGAGCCCGCGTCGAGGTCATGAGCGCCCTCGTCAGCTTCGAGCGCGTCTTCGAGGTGCTCGACCTCAAGCCGCTGATCGAGGAGAAGCCGGACGCGAAACAGGTCCCCGAGGCCCCGGTGTCGGTGGAGTTCGAGAACGTCCGCTTCGGCTACCCGTCGGCGGACAAGGTCTCCCTGGCCTCCCTGGAGGAGGTGGCGTCCCTCGACACGCGCGGTGGCGCCGAGGTGCTGCACGGCATCTCCTTCCGCGCAGAACCGGGGCAGACCGTCGCCCTGGTCGGCTCCTCCGGCGCCGGCAAGTCCACCGTCGCGCAGCTGCTGCCGCGGCTCTACGACGTCGACGAGGGCGCCGTACGCGTGGGCGGCGTCGATGTCCGCGACCTGAGCGCCGAGTCCCTGCGCGGCACCCTCGGCATGGTCACCCAGGACGGCCACCTCTTCCACGACACCGTCCGCGCCAACCTGCTGCTCGCCCGTCCCGCGGCGGCCGACGACGAACTCTGGGACGCCCTGCGCCGCTCCCGCCTCGACGAACTCGTACGATCCCTGCCCGACGGCCTCGACACGGTGGTGGGCGAGCGCGGCTACCGGCTCTCCGGCGGCGAGCGCCAGCGGATGACCATCGCCCGGCTGCTGCTGGCCCGCCAGCGCGTCGTCATCCTCGACGAGGCCACCGCCCACCTCGACAACACCTCCGAGGCCGCCGTGCAGGAGGCGCTCACCGAGGCGCTGGAGGGCAGGACCGCGATCGTGATCGCCCACCGGCTGTCGACCGTGCGGGCGGCCGACCTGATCCTGGTGGTCGAGGCAGGCCGGATCGTCGAACGCGGCACGCACGAGGAGTTGCTGACAGCGGGAGGCCGCTACGCCGAGCTGCACCGGACACAGTTCAAGCAGCTGGATTCGGCCAAGGTCGCCGACCGGACCCACCAGGAACACACAAACAACGACAGCATCATTGCGTCCTCTGTGTTCACAACCTAGTGTGCGTTCGGTTTCCCAACAGCACCGCACATGATCTGACGCTCCCTCAAGCCGTGCAGCGCCGCACTGTCGTCCCGAGGAAGGCCGCCGTCGATGCCGCTCTCTCCCGCGTCCCCCACCGGCCCGTCCCGTATGCCGGGCGTGCCGGTCAGCCGCCGCCGTCTGCTGGAGGGAGGAGCCGCCCTGCTCGGTGCGCTCGCCGTCTCCGGATCGTCCGCCCCGGTGCACGCGGCCGACGGGACCGGTCCCGCGGCCGGCACCCCGGAGTGGAACGGTCACATCGACGTCTTCCGGATCGGCACCCAGCCCCCGCACACCACGCTGATGCCGTACGCGGACATCGGTCAGGCGCTTGACGCCGACCGCACCCGCTCGCCGTACCGGCTCAGCCTCGACGGCAAGTGGAAGTTCGCCCACGTCGACCGGCCCGACGACCGGGACGCCGACTTCCACCGCACCGACGTCGACGACAGCGGCTGGGACACCATCCCGGTCCCCTCCGTCTGGCAGATGCACGGCTACGACCGCCCGATCTTCGTCAACATCACCTACCCGTGGTGGGGCCCGAACGGCCTCGGCGAAGAGGCCCGGCCCCCGTCCGCGCCGACCCGGTTCAACCCGGTGGGGCAGTACCGGCGGACCTTCACCGTGCCGCGCGGCTGGGCGGGGCGCCGGACCTTCCTGCACTTCGAGGGCGTCAAGTCCGCGCACTACGTGTGGATCAACGGGGAGTTGGTCGGGTACGCCGAGGACTCGTTCACCCCCGCCGAGTACGACATCACGGCGCATCTGAAGCCCGGGACCAACCAGATCGCCGTAGAGGTGTACCGCTTCTCCGACGGGGACTGGCTGGAGGACCAGGACATGATCAGGCTGAGCGGGATCTTCCGCTCGGTCTACCTCTACTCCACGCCCGACGTCCGCCTGCGTGACTTCAAGCTGGACACCCCGCTCAGCGACGACCACACGGCGGCCGAGCTGTCCGTCACCGCGAGCGTGCGCTCGTACGGGGACCGGAGCGAGGGGGGCTACTCGGTCGAGACCCAGCTGTACGACTCCCGCGGCCACGCCGTCTGGCCCAGACCGCTCCGGCAGGCCGTCGACCTCGCCTCCGCCCCCGCCGGTGAGGACGTGACGGTCCGGGCGAGCAGAGCCGTCCCCGCGCCCCGGCTGTGGTCCGCCGAACACCCGAACCTCTACACCGCCGTACTGCGGCTGCGCGACCCGGCCGGAAAGGTGATCGAGACCCTGTCGCACCGCGTCGGCCTGCGCGAGTTCGCGCTCAAGGACGGCCTGATGCGGATCAACGGAAAGCCCGTCTCCTTCCGCGGCGCCAACCGGCACGAGATGCACCCCGACAGCGGCATGGCGCTCACCCGCGCGCACATGGTCAAGGACATCGAGATCATCAAGCGGATGAACATGAACTCGATCCGCACCTCGCACTACCCCAACAACCCGCTCTGGTACGAACTCGCGGACGAGTACGGCCTCTACCTCGTCGACGAGACCAACCTGGAGACCCACGGCATCCGCGGCGAATACCCGGGCAACCACGCCGACTGGACCAAGGCGTGCGTGGCCCGCGCCCAGAGCATGGTCCACCGCGACAAGAACCACGCCTCGGTGGTCATCTGGTCGCTCGGCAACGAGGCGGGCGGCGGCAGCACCTTCGTCGCCATGCACGACTGGATCAAGGCCTACGACCCCACGCGCGTGATCCAGTACGAGGGCGACGACCGGCCGGCGATCAGCGACATCCGTTCGGAGATGTACGACAGCCCCTCCCGGGTCGAGCAGCGCGCCAAGGACACCGCCGACACCCGGCCGTACGTCATGATCGAGTACGCGCACGCGATGGGGAACTCGAACGGCAACTTCAAGGAGTACTGGGACATCGTCCGCCGTTACGACGTCCTCCAGGGCGGCTGGATCTGGGACTTCGTCGACCAGTCACTGAACTGGCCCGTGCCGACCCGCAAGTTCCTCACCGAGTCCGGGCCCGGCGGACTGCGCGGCGAGATCCTCACCGCGAGCGGCACCTTCGACCGCGCCAAGGGTGTCTCCGGCGCCACCGTCTTCCCCCGCGACGAGCGCCTCGACCTCACCGGCTCGCTCACCCTGGAGGCCTGGGTCACCCCGCACCACACCGGCTACCACCAGCCGATCCTCGTCAAGGGCGACACCCAGTACTCCCTGAAGCAGTCCGACGGCAGCCTGGAGTTCTTCATCCACGGCGACGGCCAGTGGATCACCGTCAACTGGGCCTTCCCGGACGACTGGACCGGCCGCGAGCACCACATCGCCGGCGTCTTCGACGCCGACGCGGGGACGCTGACCCTCCACGTCGACGGCGAGGTGAAGGCCACCCGGAGCACCACCCGCAAGCCCGCCTCCAGCACCGCGCCCCTCGCGCTCGCCACCGACGTGGACAACCCCACCCGGGAGTTCAGCGGCACGATCCGCCGGGCCCGCGTGTACGCGCGAGCGCTGAGCGCCACCGAACTCGGCTCCGACGGCCGCGGCCCGGGTGACGCGGGCGTACGGTTCTGGTTCGACGCGGCCACCGTCGGCCGTACCGAGAAGCGGCCCCGGCAGAAGACCTTCTTCCCGTACGGCGGCGACTGGGGCGACAACCCCAACGACGGCACCTCCAACGCCGACGGCATCGTCACCGCCGACCGCCGCCACACCGGCAAGGCGGCCGAGATCAAGCGGATCTACCAGGCGGTGGGCGTGGCACCGGCGCCAGGTGCCGCACTGACCGCCGACGCGAGCATGACCATCACCCTCACCAACGAGTATCTGTTCACCAACCTCCATGAGTTCGACGGCACTTGGGAGCTGGTCGCCGACGGTGAGGTCGTGCGCCGCGGGAAGCTGACCCGCGCCCAGCTGGACGTCCCGCCGCTGAGCGACAAGGACATCACGGTGCCGGTCCGGCTGCCCGACGAGCCGGCCGCGGGCGCCGAGTACTTCCTCCAACTCTCCTTCACCACCAAGGAATCCACCCCGTGGGCGAAGGCCGGCTTCGAGGTGGCCAGGCAGCAACTGCCCCTCGACGCCGACGTCCCGGCCGTGACGCCGGCACCGCTGGCGAGCGTGCCGGCGCTGACGTACGAGGACGACGACCAGGCCGTCACGGTCCAGGGCCAGGGCTTCTCCGTCACCGTCGACAAGAACACCGGGGTCATCACGTCGTACCAGGCCCACGGCACCCGGCTCATCGACTCCGGCCCCGTGCCGAACTTCTGGCGGGCGCCCACCGAGAACGACCGCGGCAACGGCCAGCACACCCGCAACCAGACCTGGCGCGACGCGGGCGCGAACCGCAAGGTGACGGATGTGACGGTGCGCGCCCTGCGCGACAAGGCGGTGGAGATCAAGGTCGGCGGCACACTGCCGACTAGTGTCGAGTCGACGTACACCACTACGTACACGGTGTTCGGCAACGGCGAGATCAAGGTCGACAACACCCTGCACCCCGGTGCCGCGTCCCTGCCGTACATCCCGGAGGTCGGCACGCTGCTGTGCCTGCCCGGACGTTTCGACCGGCTGCGCTACTACGGCCGCGGGCCCGAGGAGAACTACGCCGACCGCCACGACGGCACCGACGTGGGCGTGTACTCCGGCACGGTCTCCGAGCAGTGGACCCCGTACATCCGCCCGCAGGAGAACGGCAACAAGACCGACGTCCGCTGGATCGCCCTGACCGACACCAGGGGCGCCGGCCTGCTCGTCTCCGGGGAGCCCCTGCTGGAGGTCAACGCCTCGCACTTCACCCCGGAGGACCTGTCGTCCGGCGTGCGCCACGAGTACCAGCTGACCCCGCGCGTCGAGGTGGTCCTGCGGGTGAATCACCGCCAGATGGGCCTGGGCGGCGACAACAGCTGGGGCGCCCACACCCACGACCAGTACAAGCTGTTCGCGAACCGCGACTACTCCTACACCTACCGGCTGCGTCCGCTGACCGACGTGGACGAGGCGACGGCGGCGTCGAGGAGGCCGACGGCGGTGGAGTGACCCCGGTCAGCCGCTGTCCAGGGCACCCACCAGACTCGCCACCGTCACGGTGTTGAAGACGAAGGCGATGGCGGAGTTGGCGGCCACGGTTCGGCGCATCTCGCGGGTGGTCACCGAAACGTCCGTGGTGCCGAAGGTCGTCATGACCGACAGGGCGAAATACACGTAGTCGGCCCAGGCGGCGGACCGTTCGCCGGGAAAGTCCAGACCCTCCTCGTTCTCCAGCAGGTTGTCGGCCTGGAAGGTGACCGCGAAGGACACGCAGACGCAGGCCCACGCCATGACGACGAGGGCGAGCGCCGCCAGCACCCGGGGCTGGACGGGGAATTGCGAGCCGAGATGACCGGGGCGCCACACGACGGCCACCACGAGCGCGGCCGTCGCGATGAAGAGCGACACCCCGGGGCCGGGCGCGGTCCCGAACACATAGCGCTGCATCACCGTGCCCCGGTCGCTGCGCTCGGCCCAGTTGCGGATCCGCTCGTCGGAGGCGGTCGAGAAGGCGGGCACCGTGAGCGCGAGATAGGTGAAGAGGTAGGCGAACAGCACCATCACACCCGCGTCCGCCCCCGAGAACGGTGTCGTGCCGTCGTCGAGGACCGCCACGAGCACGAAGATCACTGCCACACCGAGCGCGACGAGGCTGCTCACTCCCGCTCGACGGCGCTCGGAGAGCCAGGAGTGCGCCGTGGAGCCCTTGTGGCTTGTGATCATCGTGATGATGTCTCCCTGTTCGGCCTCGGCACCCGTCCTCGGCCGGGCCCTCGTCCACATACTGCGATAAACTGCGACAAAGGCTTCTGGGCCCGCCGGTCCCTCGCGGCTCAGCCGCCGCTCATGGAGCGGGATGGCGGCCAATACCTGCTGGATCGGCAGGAATCTACTCCAACAGTGCCTGTGGACATTGCCTTGCCGCATGTCCGTTCTCCCGTAGGCCGGTTTCATGGACCTCAACACCATCACCGGAGTGATCAGGCGACCGTCCGAGCGGCCGGGCCTGGACTGGCACGAGGGTGACGCCTGGCTCGCGGGCGGAACATGGCTCTATTCCACGGAACAGCCGGACCTGCGACGGCTGATCGACCTGACGGCGTTGCGCTGGGAGCCCCTTGTCCCGACGGACAAAGGCCTGGAGATCAGCGCCACCTGCACCATTCGCGACCTGTACGCCTTCCCATGTCCGGAGGGCTGGACCGCCGGAACTCTTTTCCGGAAGAGCTGTGAGGCATTCCTGTCCTCGTTCAAGGTCTGGAACGCGGCGACCGTCGGCGGGAACATCTGCATGTCCTTGCCCGCCGGCCCGATGATCACGTTGACGGTCGCATTGGAGGCGCAGTACGAACTGTGGGCGCCCGATGGCTCCGTGCGCCTCGTCGACGCCCTCGATTTCGTCACAGGCGACCACCGCAACGTTCTCGCCCCCGGGGAGGTCCTTCGGCGCATCACCGTTCCGCAGCACGCGCTGCGCAAACGCACCGCGCACCGTCGCTTCACGCTGACCCGGCTCGGCCGTTCGACGGTGTTCCTCGTCGGCACCCAACGGCCGGGAGCGAGTGACCTGCTGCTCACCGTCACAGCCGGTACCACGCGGCCGATCCGCATCGCCTTCGACTCCCCGCCCGATGTCCGGACCCTGCGCCAGAGCATCGACTCCCTGCCGGCCGACGTCTGGTACGCCGATCCCAACGGAACCCCCGACCACCGCCGGCATCTGACACGGCACTTCGCCGAAGAGATCTGCCGCGAGCTCACGGCTGGGGACCTGACATGAGCTACACCGTGAACGGCAGGGAATTCGACCGGGAACCGGCCCCCGGCCAATGTCTGCGCACCTTCCTGCGCGAACTCGGTCACTTCGGCGTCAAGAAGGGCTGCGATGCCGGCGACTGCGGCGCCTGCACGGTGTGGCTGGACGGCACACCGGTACACAGCTGCATCACCCCCGCGTTTCGCGCGGACGGCCGTGAAGTGACCACGATCGAGGGCCTCGGACGGCCCGGCGCCCCGCACCCCATGCAGCGGCAGTTCGAGGACGCTCCGGGATTCCAGTGCGGTTTCTGCACCGCAGGGATGATCATGACCTCGGCGACCTTCACCGAGGAGCAGAAGGCGGACCTGCCACGGGCGTTGAAGGGCAACCTCTGCCGCTGCACCGGATACCGGGCGATCGAGGACGCCGTGAAGGGCGTCGGCGCGGTGGAGACGGCGGCACCCGGCAAGGCCGTCGGTACGAGCGTCGGGGCGCCGGCGGGGCACGACGTGGTCACAGGTCACGCCGAGTTCACCATGGACACACGGATCGAGGGCCTGCTGCACCTCAAGGTGCTGCACTCACCCCACGCGCACGCGCGGATCCTCTCGATCGACAAGAGCGCCGCCCTCGCGGTGCCCGGCGTGCACCGGGTCTACACCTGGGAGGACGTGCCCAGCAGACGCTTCACCACGGCGATCCACACCGACCACCTGGTCGACCCGGACGACACGTACATCCTCGACGACACGGTGCGCTTCGCCGGCCAGCGCGTCGCCGCGGTCCTGGCCGACACGGTCGGGGCGGCCGAGGAGGGCTGCCGGCGTCTCACGGTCGAGTACGAGGTGCTGCCGGCGGTGTTCGAGCCCGAGGCCGCGATGGCCGACGGCGCACCCCAACTGCATGGCTCGCACGATCCGTTCGTCCGCGACCCCGCCCACAACATCCTGCTCGAACTCCACTCGCACATCGGCGACGTCGAGGCGGGATTCGCCGCGGCCGACGTGATCCACGAAGGCACCTACTTCTCACCGCGGGTGCAGCACGCGCATCTGGAGACGCACGGTTCCCTCGCCTGGATGGAGGACGGCCGGCTGAACGTCCGCACCAGTTCGCAGTCACCGTCGATCGCGAAGGTCAAGCTGGAGTACCTGTTCGCGCTGCGCCCGGACCAGCTGAGGGTGTTCTGCAAGCGCGTCGGCGGCGGATTCGGCGGAAAGCAGGAGGTGATCGCCGAGGACCTGGTCGCGCTCGCCACCCTGGACACCCGGCGGCCCACCTGTCTCGAGTACACCCGTGAGGAGGAGTTCAGCACGGCCTCGCCGCGGCATCCGATGACCCTGACGGTCAAGCTCGGCGCGAAGGCCGACGGAACGCTCACCGCCCTCCAGGTGCGCAACGTGTCGAACACCGGGGCCTACGGCAATCACGGCGGCGAAACGCTGTACGCGGGCGGAGCCGCCGTCATGATCTATCGCTGCCCCAACAAGAAGTACGACGCGTGCTCCGTCTACACGAACACCGTGCCGAGCGGGGCGCTGCGAGGCTACGGGATGACACAGCCGGCGTTCGCCGTGGAGTCGGCGATGGACGAACTGGCCCGCGCCCTGCACATCGACCCGGTGGAACTACGACGGCGCAACATCGTGCGGCCGGGCGAGCCCCTGGTCGCCCTGCATGACGGCCCCGACGACGTGATCTTCACCGAGGACGGTCTCGCCAAGTGCATGGACCTGGTCCACGACGCCCTCGCCCGCTCGGCCGACCGGCCGCCTCCCGGCCCCGAGTGGCTCGTCGGAGCGGGCGTGGCGAGTTCCCTGCACGAGACCGCGCCCCCGACCGAACACCTCTCCGAGGCCTGGGTCACCCTCGGCGACGACCTCATCTACGAACTGGCCGTCGGAACCTGCGAGTTCGGGGAGGGAACCTCCACGGCCCATGTCCAGATCGCAGCCGACCAGCTCGGCACGACGCCCTCGCGGATCCGTCTGGTGCAGTCCGACACCGACCGCACGGGATTCGACACCGGTGCCTTCGCGAGCGCGGGCCTCTTCGTGGCGGGCAACGCGGTGCTGCGGGCGGCCAGTGCCGTGCGCGACCGCATCCTGCACTTCGCCGCGGCGCACACGGGCGTACATGTCGTGATGTGCACGATGGACGACGACGGTGTCGTCTGCGAGGACCGGCGGGTGTCGCTGGCCGAACTCGTCGCGCTGGCCCGGACGCGTGGAATCCGTTTCACCGCCGCGCGCAAGGCGTACGGCTCCCCCCGGAGCGTCACCTCCAATACGCAGGGGTTCCGGGTCGCCGTGCATCGCGTGACGGGTGAGATACGGATCCTGCACAGCGTGCATGCGGCGGACGCCGGGGTGATCATCAACCCGGCGCAGGTCCGGGGACAGATAGAGGGCGGTGTAGCCCAGGGAATCGGCTTTGCGCTGACCGAGAACCATCACGTCGACGACAGCGGCGTCATGGTCAACCCGAACCTTCGGAACTACCGCATCCCCGCCTACGCCGACGTCCCCCGCACCGAGGTCCTCCTGGTGGGCTCGACCGATTCGGTGGGGCCCATGCGGGCGAAGGGAATGGCGGAGTGCTGTATCAACCCGGTGGCCCCCGCGCTCGCGAACGCGGTGCATGACGCCACGGGGGTCCGCTACCGGGCGCTGCCGCTGACTCCGGAACGCATTTACGGCCGGCTCCCCGCGGAGCAGTCGCTGTCGACAGGTCGAGCCCCATGAACACCGAAAAGAACGTGGCCGCCGCGGCGACGGCGATCATCGGTCAGAAGGTCCTGCCCGACTTGGAACGGGAGTACGAGTCGTGGCAGGAGGACCTCAACGCGGCAGCCGCCTACTATCCCGGTTTCCTCGGCGCCGAGATCTCTCCGCCGACAGCGGTGCAACCCGATTGGGTCGTCGTGTACCGGTTCGACTCGGTCGCGCATCTGCAGGCGTGGATCAACAGCGGGACCAGACAGACCTATCTCGACGCCGGCGCCAAGTACTTCGACGGTCCGGCGACCCAGCAGGTGGTCAGCAGCGGCACCCAGTCACTGGATCCGCTGGTCACCGTGGTGGTCACCCACCGCGTCCCGCCGAACCAGGTCGACGACTTCCTCGACTGGCAGCACCACATGATCCAGGAGGAGAGCAAGTTCGACGGGTTTCGCGGGACCGAGCTCTTCCGCCCCATCGAGGGGCTTCAGGAGGAATGGACCACGCTGTACCGCTACGACAGCGCCGAGCACCTCGACGCCTGGCTGACGTCGCCCCAACGGCAGGAGGTCCTGGCCGAGGGCGAGAAGTTCAGCGAATTCAAGCTGCACACCATCGACAATTCGTTCGGCAGCTGGTTCGCCTTCGAGGGCAACGGCAAGGAGACACCGCCGCCGCCCTCCGAGACCAGGACCTCCCTCGCCATCTGGGTCGGCCTGTACCCGACCGTCGTGCTGCTGACGCTTGCTCTGTCGCCGCTGGGGATGCCGCTCTGGATCGGCCTGCTCGTCGGCAACCTGCTGTCGAGTTTCATCATGAGCTTCCTGACCATGCCCTACTACGTGAACCCCCTGCTCGGGCGTTGGCTGCGCCCGCCCTCGAAGCAACGGGCGGCAAGAGCCAACCTCCGTGGCCTCGCTGTCGTCGCTGTGGCCATGGCCTTCTGGGCCGTCGTCTTCTACCTCGTCACGGTCCGGTTCTGGACGCTGCCGTGAGCGGCGACCGCACGGACGATCGACCGGCGACGGACCGTCGGGCTGCGTCGGGTGATCGTTGTGGGGGGCGATCGGTACCGGCGCGATGTGATGCCTTGTGTTAGTGTGACGCGTTTGCGTGGTCGTCGCGGTGGGCGATTCTGCCGGTTCGGTTCCGCTTGTGCGTGGGCTGTTCAACCCTGCCGGGCCTTCCTCGGAATGTCCCCCTGCGGAAGGCTGTTCATGAAGCACCCCGACCACGCCGCCATCGCTCACGGCGGTCCCGCCCCGTCCGAGGCCACGACTCCGGCGCTGCCCCCGGCCGTCTCCTTCGCCGGCTTGAAACTGCCGGTGGAGGTGCTGCGGACACTGAGCGGACTAGGGGTGCGCGAACCCTTTCCGATCCAGGCCGCCACATTGCCTGATGCCCTGGAGGGGCGCGACGTCCTGGGCCGCGGGCGCACCGGATCGGGCAAGACGCTCGCCTTCGGCCTGCCGCTGCTGACACGTACGGCCGGGCGGCGCGCCGAACCGAAGCAGCCCCTCGCTCTGATCCTTGTGCCCACCCGGGAGCTGGCCCAACAGGTCACCCAGGAGCTGACGCCGTACGCCGAGGCACTGCGGCTGCGGATGGCCACGGTCGTCGGCGGCATGTCGATCGGCCGACAGGTCGGCGCGCTGCGCCAGGGAGCCGAGGTGGTCGTCGCCACCCCCGGACGCCTGCACGACCTGATCGAGCGCAACGCCTGCCGCCTGGGACGGGTGAGGATCACCGTGCTGGACGAGGCCGACCAGATGTGCGACTTGGGATTTCTGCCGCAGGTTGCCGACGTGCTCGACCAGGTGCACCCCGACGGTCAGCGGATGCTCTTCTCGGCCACTCTCGATCGCGACGTCGATCAGCTGGTCCGCCGCTACCTCCGCGACCCCGTCGTCCACTCGGTCGACCCGTCCGCGGGCACCGTCTCGACGATGGAGCACCACGTTCTGGTCGTCCACGGCCCTGACCGCTACGCCGTCACCACGGAGATCGCCGCCCGCGACGGCCGCGTACTGCTGTTCCTCGACACCAAGCACGCCGTCGACCTGCTCACCCGGCATCTGCGGGCCAGCGGGGTGCACGCCGGGGCCCTGCACAGCGGCAAGTCCCAGCCGCAGCGCACCCGGACCCTGGCGCAGTTCAAGAACGGCCAGATCACCGTTCTGGTGGCGACCAATGTCGCGGCCCGTGGCCTGCACGTCGACGACCTCGATCTCGTGGTCAACGTCGACCCGCCCACCGACCCCAAGGACTACGTGCACCGGGCCGGCCGCACCGCCCGCGCCGGTGAGTCCGGCAGCGTGGTCACGCTCGTGCTGGCGGGCCAGCGCCGCGAGACGAGCCGCATGATGGCCGGGGCCGGCATCGAGCCGACCGTCACCAAGGTGCGCTCGGGCGAGGCGGAACTGAGCCGGATCACCGGCGCCAAGGCTCCCTCCGGCACCCCGCTCGACGGCGGGCCCGCCGTTCCCCGGCCCAAGAACAGCAACGCTCCTTTCCGCGGCCTCGGCACCAGCAAGGACACCTCCCGAGGCGCCGGCGGCAAGTCCCGAAAGGCCGGGGAGGCCCGCAAGCTGGCCGAGGCCCGCAAAGCCGCACTCGTGCGTCGCAACGGCTGAGAGCCGTTGCCCTGTGATGTTGCCGGCGTCCCGCACTGCGCCCGGCATGACAAGCTGTGCTGGCCCACTCCCGAACCCAGGAGGTCACCATGACCGCAGAGCCCGCAGCTACGGAAGGTTCGGAGTCGCCTGCCCCCGAGACGTCCCCTGTGGCGCCGGACAGCGACGGCAACTACGACCTCAAGCGCAAGTTCCGTGAAGCCCTGGCGCGCAAGCGCGGTGCGCAGGCGGACGCGGCCGATGTTGCCGCCAACCCGGATGCGTCGAAGGTGCGTGCGGCGCACGGCCCGGCTGCGAGCCAGCGGTCGTTCAGGCGTAAGAGCGGCGGCTGAGTCTGATCAGTCCCGCGGCCCTGCTGCTTCAGCGGCAGTCTGCGCGCTGTCCGCTCGCGCGCGGCCGGTGCCGTGGCCCGCAACGTGCGCATATCCGTGTGCGCGTTGCGGGCGAGGCGTAGCCGGCGGTCTCGCCTGGCATCGCGTCCGCACCCTTTGGCACGCCATCGTCACGTGACCGGGCTCTCAGTGCGGTCCGGAGCACCGTTGCGTACCCTTATCCCGCCTGTTGACCTGGACAGTGCCCCCGGGACGTCTCCACGTCCACCTGGCACAGGATCAGGAAACCGAGTCAGCCGATGTAGGGTGAAAAACCGCCCTTGACCTGCAAGAGCAGGCAGGGAGCCGAACTGCAGGAGCGCCCCAGATGCTGCGTACTCTATTCAAGTCCAAGATCCATCGCGCCACGGTCACCCAGGCCGACCTGCACTACGTGGGATCGGTGACCATCGACGCCGATCTGCTCGACGCCGCAGATCTGCTGCCCGGCGAGCTCGTGCACATCGTCGACATCACCAACGGCGCCCGTCTGGAGACCTACGTCATCGAGGGCGAGCGGGGCTCCGGAGTCGTCGGGATCAACGGGGCCGCCGCCCACCTCGTGCACCCCGGCGACCTCGTGATCATCATCAGCTACGCTCAGATGACCGACGCCGAGGCGCGGGAGTTCGAGCCGCGGGTCGTGCACGTGGACGGTGCCAACCGGATCGTGGCCCTGGGCGCCGACCCGTCCGAGCCCGTGCCGGGTTCGGACCAGGAGCGCAGCCCACAGGCCGTGCCGGTGGCCTGATCGCCGCGCTCGACCCAGACGGAAGACGGACCAGGGAGCGAGCCATGAGCGACATCGAGATCCGCGACGACCGGGCGGCGGGCCGCCTGGAGGCCTTCCAGGGCGACGAAGTCACCGGCCACATCGAGTACTTCGTCCTCGAATCTCCGGCGCGCGCCCTCGTCCCCGTCCACACCATCGTGAAGCCGGCCCACGAGGGGAAGGGCATCGCGGGCTCCCTGGCACGTGAGCTGTACGGCATGGCGGCGCGTGAGGGAGTCGTCGTGGCTCCGCTGTGCCCGTATGTCGTGAAGTGGGCGGAGCGGCACCCCGACGAGGCCCCGGCCGCCGATCCCGAGCTGCTGGAGGCGGCGATGGACTGGCTGCGGGAGCACCCCGAGCGGTTCTGACGGAGGGCGGTTTGTCGCGGGGGAGGTTCCGGCGAGGTTGTGGCCGGCCAGGGCCGTCTCCGAAGGGCCCACTTGGACGCCCGCAGTGGCACGGGTGAGTGACTGGTGGCGCGGCCATCGGGTACGCGGGGGAGTAGTCCAGAGCCGATGCCACGGACTGGCTGGAGGACACCATGACCAACCCGTTTCCGGACCCGGTCCATCCGGGACCGACACCGAGCCCGGAGCCGCCGCCCCCGGAGCCGCCGCACCCTGAGCCACACCCGGTCCCGCCCCCGGAGCCCTCGCCGGCTCCCGAGCCGCCCGCACCGGGACCACCGGCACCCGGACCGACCCCGGGTCCGCCCCCGACCCCAGGGCCTCCGCCGGGCCCGGGCCCGACACCGCCTCCGCCGGCGCCCCCGCCCCCCGGGCCCTCCCCGTCACCGATTCCGCCGGGACCGGAGCCGGTGCCGAGCCCCGAGCCCGGGCCGCCGCTCACCTGAGCGCGCTACGGCGCGATCTCGAACCGGGGCGGCTGGACGCCTGCGAGGCACGACCTGTTCGGCGAGCTCGGGGAGTTGAAGAACGAGACGGTGATCGCTCGCGCGCACGGCGACTCGGCGAAGGCGACATGAGCGACGTAGGGAACCGTGACGGCGATGGACCGGCTCAGCGTCCGCGCGGCGTAGGCCCCGTTGCTCGCGCCGGTCTGGGCGTCGAACCCGGCTGACATGACGAGCGTCGGGATGTTGCTGTACGTCACGTTCCTGATCGAGCGCGGGGCCGGGGGGACGCGCCAGGCACGGCAGTCCGCGTGCAGGAACGGGAGCTGCGGGGCGTTGGCCAGGACCGAGCGGGGGAACGAAGGGAACGCGCGCCGCCCCGCCCGGATCACGTCGGCCTCGCTCTCGTACGGTGTCCACTCGCTGCAGAAGACGCCGTAGGCGAGACCGTGGGCGAGTCTGCCGATGGCCTGGGGGCTGAGCTTTCCGCCCGCCCACTGCTGGGCGATCCGCTGCGGGTTGCCGTGGGCCAGCTCGTCGATGGAGCGGGGTACCCCGGCCGCCACGTGGGTGGCGGAGGTCAGCCAGTTCACCAGGACTCCGCCGTCCAGCACGACCCTCACCGGCGTCGGGCGGCCCGGGACCGTGACGGTGGTGCTGATCGGGCGGGCTTCGAGCCGGCGCACGAGCCGCTCGAAGGTGCTCTGCAGATTCGGGTAGCGGCGGTTGCAGGAGGGCTGCCGCGCGCAGGCCCTGAACAGACCGTCGAAGCCCTGGCGGGCGGCGCTCCAGGTCAGGCTCGCCCCGGCCAGGGACGGCGGCAGGACACCGTCGATGCCGACCGACCGGATGCCCTGCGGGAACTTGCGCATGTAGGTCAGAGCGAGGTCGGTGCCGTAGGAGATGCCGAACACGTTCCACCAACGGATGCCCAGCGCGAGGCGCAGGTCGGCGTAGTCGGCGGCGCTCTCGGCGGTGTTGTAGGCGGGGAGGTCGGCCCCGCGGCGTGCCAGTTGATCGCGGCAGGTCCGCGTCGCCTGGACGTGCAGCCGTCCGGTGGACGGGGCGCCGTAGACCAGGCCGAGCGAGCGGGCGTTGAACTCGTCGATGTTCGGGCAGGTCAGCGCCGGGTCGGCCGAGTAGGTACCGCGCTGGGACATGAAGATCACGTCCCGGTCGCGGTTCAGTCCGCCGTCGATCGCCAGCTGGGCCTCGGAGACGGCGTCGTCCCCTGGTCCGCCGGCGAACCAGACGATCGGGTCGGACGCCCGTCGGCTGGTGGCGGCCCGCACGATCGCGACTCCGAGGGTGATCTTCCGCCCCGTGGGACGGGAGCGGTTCTCGGGCACGGTGAGCGTGCCGCAGTAGGCCCTTTCCAGCGCGGGGATCGGGTCCGCGGTCCTCGGGCAGGGGCCGGGCACGAAGCGGGCGTGGCCCACGGTGCGGGCGACCGTGCCGACCGGTGCTCCGGAGTCGTCATCGGCACGGGCGGGTGCGGCGGCGAGCCCGGCGACGAGGAGGCCGGCGGTGGCTGCGGCCAGCGTGGCCGGGAGCCGTCTTGCGGTGCGCGGGTGGTGGGACGAACGGTCGGACATCATGCGGTCTCCGGGGTCGGGGTGATGGTGAACGGCTTCGGCGCGAGTCCCGCCACACAGCGGGTGTCGGGCGCGAGCGGACGCACGAGGAAGGAGGCCAGGACCTGCTGTGCGCAGGGTGACTGCGGGACCACCCAGTGGCCGATTCCGGGAATCCGCACCGTGGTCGACCGGGTCAGCGTCCGGGCCGCGTAGGCGCCCCAGCGCGCCCCGGTCTTCGCGTCGAAGGTTCCGGAGAGCACGAGCGAGGGCACCGCGCTGGTGGTCGTCACCCGCTGGAGGGCGGTGCGGTCCGGGACGCTCCAGGCGCGGCACACGTCGTACTCGAAGGGAAGCTGCGGTGCCTGGGCCAGGACCGAGTCCGGCCACCCGGGGAAGGCCCGGCGTCCCGCCCGCAGCAGGTCGGCCCGCGAATAGCCCGGCACCCACTCGCTGCAGGCCACCGACTGCGTCAGGCCGTGCGCGAACTCGCCGATGACGGGCGTGGCACCGGCGGCCCGGGCCCGCGCGAAGCGTGTCGGGTTTCCGTGGGCGAGCTCGTCGAGCGCCGCGGGGACATCGACGGCAGGTACGGCGTTGCCGACCAGCAGATTGACCAGCGCGCCCCCGTCGAGGACGACCGTCACCGAGGGGCCGCCCGCCGGCGGCTGCGCCATCAGCCTCAGGGGCCGGGCCTCCAGCCGCCGGACCTGCTGCGTCAGCACACGCCGGAGGTTCGGGTAGCGGTTCTTGCAGCGCGGCTGTGCCGCACACGCCGCGAAGATCGTGTTGATCCCCTCACTGGCGCTGTCCCACGTCCACGGCAGGCTGACGATCTGCGGGGGCACGACCGAGTCGATCGCGACCGAGCGAACACCCTGGGGGTGCCGGCGCAGATAGGTGAGGGCCAGGTCCGTGCCGTACGAGTACCCGTAGACGTTCCACCGGTCGATGCGCAGCGCCCTGCGCAGGTCGGCGAAGTCCGCTGCGTTCTCGGTGGTGTTGTAGGCGCTCAGCTCCACTCCGCGGGCCGTGACGCGCGTGAGGCGGTGCCGGCACTCCTTGGTCGCGCGCACCAGGAGCCGCCCGGTCGACGGCGCGTCGTAGCGCAGCCCCACGGCATCGGCGTAGAAGCGGTCGATCTCCGGGCAGGCGAGATTCGGCTGTGCGTGGAGCGTTCCGCGCTGGGCCATGACGATCAGGTTGCGGTTCCGGTTCACGCCCGAGCCGATCAAGAAGGGAATGTCCCCGATCGCATCGCCCCCGGGACCGCCGGTCATGAACACCACCGGGTCCGCCGCCCGCCTCGAGGAGGCGGCCGGGATGATCGCGACGGTCAGCCGGATGGTCCGCCCGCCGCGCCGGGCGCGGTTCTCGGGGACTTCGAGGACCCCGCACCGCCCCGGAATCGGCTCGGGCGTGTCCGGGCAGGGACCGGGCACGAACCGTGGGGGAGCCGCCCGCCTCGGCTCGCTCAAGGGCGCCGCCACGGCACCGCTCGGCGTCGGGGCGAGCACGGCCAGAAAGGCCAGCGCCGCGACCAGCCCCGCCCCGGTGCGCGCGTCGCGCCTGCGTCTCTGTGCGTGCCCGTACCGCGTCCGCCTTCTCACGGACGCGCCGCTCCCGTGAACGGACGGCAGGCAGCCCGTTCTGATGCCCCACTGCGCCATGTGATCCCGTTTCTCCGACGTTCCCGACACGCCGACGTCGACGACGCCGCGTGGCGCCGCCCGCCACCACAGGCTTCGGCGGGCACGGCGTACGTCAGCCTGAGCGGGCGGACGGACGCCCACCACTCGTGGGCGCCAGTCGGAGCAGTCCGGACCCACCCGGACAGGGGTCCGCCCCGTGCCCGGATCGAGAAACGGGCACGGGGCGGATGGGATCAGGCCAAGGTCCTAGGCCGGGTCCGCAAAGTCCCGCCTGCCCCGCGACGCCTGGCACGTGCTCTCGCCAGACGCCGCGGGGCCCGCCCTCCGGGCGGACGACGGGACTTTGCGGACACGACCTAGGCGGACACCTCCGAACGGTCCCCGCCCCACAGCGTGTGGAACGAGCCGTCCCGGTCGGTGCGCCGGTAGGTGTGCGCACCGAAGAAGTCCCGCTGCCCCTGCGTCAGCGCCGCCGGCAGCCGCTCGGCGCGCAGCGCGTCGTAGTACGCGAGCGCCGCTGCGAAGCCCGGCGTCGGCACGCCCTGCCGGGTCGCGGCGATCAGCACCTCACGCCAGTCGTCCTGGGCGGCCGCGATCTCCTGCGCGAACGTGTCGTCCGACAGCAGGCTGGGCAGGTCGGCGCGGGCGTCGTAGGCGGCGCGGATCCGGTCCAGGAAGGCCGCGCGGATGATGCAGCCGCCGCGCCAGATCGCGGAGACGGCGCCCAGGTCGATGTCCCAGTCGTACTCGCCGCGCGCCGCGTCGATCTCGTGGAAGCCCTGCGTGTACGACACGATCTTCGACGCGTACAGCGCCTGCTCCACCCGGTCGGCGAAGGCCGCGGCCTCCGACTCGCTCAGCGGCGTGGCCGTCGGACCGGCCAGCCCGCGCGAGGCCTCGCGCAGCGCCGCGTGCCCGGACAGGGAGCGGGCGAAGACCGCCTCCGCGATGCCGGACACCGGGACACCCAGGTCGAGCGCGATCTGCACGGTCCACCGCCCCGTGCCCTTCTGCTCGGCCTGGTCGACCACCACGTCCACGAACGGCTTGCCCGTCGCCTCGTCCACGTGCGACAGGACCTCGGCGGTGATCTCGATCAGGTAGGAGTCCAGCCGGCCCTGGTTCCAGGTCCGGAAGATCTCCGCGATCTGCGCGGGCCCGTACCCGGCGACGTCCCGCAGCAGCTGGTACGCCTCGCCGATGAGCTGCATGTCGGCGTACTCGATGCCGTTATGCACCATCTTCACGAAGTGCCCCGCGCCGTCCGGACCGACGTGCGTCACGCACGGCGCGCCGTCCTTCGCCTTCGCGGAGATCTTCTCCAGCATCGGGCCCAGCGAGTCGTACGACTCCTTCGGGCCGCCCGGCATGATGCTCGGCCCGTGCAGCGCGCCCTCCTCGCCGCCCGAGACGCCCATGCCCACGAAGTGGATGCCCTGCTCACGCAGGTCCCGCTCGCGGCGGCGGGTGTCGGCGAAGTGCGCGTTGCCACCGTCGATGATCATGTCGCCGGGCTCCAGCAGCGGAGCGAACTCCTGGATCACCGCGTCGGTCGGCTCACCGGCCTTCACCATGATCACCAGCCGCCGCGGCCGCTCCAGCGCCGCGACGAACTCCTTGGCGGTCTCGGCCGGGATGAAGTCGCCCTCGCTCCCGAACTCCTCCACCAGCGCCCGCGTACGCGCCGGCGTCCGGTTGTGCACCGCGACGGCATAGCCGTTGCGGGCGAAGTTCCGGGCGAGGTTGCGGCCCATGACCGCCAGACCCGTGACGCCGATCTGCGCCGAAGTGCTCATGCGTTGGCTCCTAGTGACCTCGATATAACAGCGGTGCCGGTCATGCCCGCCAGTATTGCCCCTCGTCCATCCTGACGTGCCGGTACTCCGAGCGCACATCCGGGTGGCGCGATGTCGCAGGCACATACGCACGAAACGCCCCGGCGCACTCAGTCGTCACGGGTGTGGGACAACGTGCGCCCCTTCCGCGCCACTTGGCGTGAAGGGGCGGCTGATTTGCTGTCTTGTCATGGCCTGTTCGCAGCGCTTACTTTTGCCCCTCCTGACGCATGTCAATGGGGGGCTCCTTCATGGCCGTACGCGGCCGGCACCGCCGGTACCAGCCGAACAGGATCAACCGCGCCTCACTCACCGTCACCGCGGGCGGCGCCGGGATGGCGCTCCCCCTCATCGGCACCGGTGTCGCGCACGCGGCCGACGTGGACACCTGGAACAAGGTCGCCGCGTGCGAGTCGACCAGCAGGTGGCACGTCAACACCGGCAACGGCTTCTACGGCGGACTGCAGTTCGCCCAGTCGACGTGGGAGGCCTACGGCGGCCCCCGGTACGCGGCGCGCGCGGATCTGGCCACCAAGGACCAGCAGATAGCCGTGGCGGAGAAGGTGCTGGACGGGCAGGGGCCCGGTGCCTGGCCGGTGTGCTCGGTGCGGGCCGGGCTGACTCAGGGCGGGGACACCCCCGACATCCAGCCGGCCGGCACCACGAAGACCCCGAAGAAGACCGGTAAGACCTCCGTCCAGGACGTCCAGCCGCAGACCACGCCCCAGTCGCGGGCGGGCACCGCCGAGATGTACACCGTCGTCCACGGCGACACCCTCTCGGAGATCGCGGAGTCGCAGGAGGTCAAGGGCGGTTGGCGGGGCCTGTACGCCGCGAACCGGAAGGCCATCGGGGCGGACCCCGACCTGATCCTGCCGGGACAGCGACTCGCCCTGCGCGGCAGGACCGCCACGACGACCGAGCCGGCGTCGACCCCGAAGGCCACCCCCAAGTCCACCCCCGGGAAGACATCTTCGGATCGGGACGAGCAGGCGACGAGCAGTCGCTCGCTGGTCGCTCCGGTGAGCGCCGCCACCGGCACGCCGTACCGCAAGGCGGGCGCCTCCTGGTCGAAGGGCTACCACACCGGCGTCGACTTCGCCGTGCCGACCGGCACGTCGGTGAAGTCCGTCGCGGCCGGGCAGGTCGTGAGCGCCGGGTGGGAGGGCTCGTTCGGCTACCAGGTGGTGGTCCGGCACGCCGACGGCCGCTACAGCCAGTACGCCCATCTCTCGGCGATCGCCGTGAAGGACGGGCAGTCGGTGGGTGCCGGGCAGCGCATCGGCCGTTCCGGGTCCACGGGCAACAGCACGGGCCCGCATCTGCACTTCGAGGTGCGGACGGGGCCCGGCTTCGGTTCCGACATCGATCCGGTGGCCTACCTCCGGGCCGGCGGCGTCAGGATTTGACGCGCATCCGATGCCGGTCGAGGACCGGGATCGGGACGTACGGACCGCCGTAGAAGGGGCCGTAGAGGGTCGGAGAGGCGTGGTGGTCGGGATGCGACGGCTCCGCTTCCTCGTACGGTCCCTGCGCGACCTGGGCCGGTATGAGGACGCCGTCGATCCCATCGGGTACGAGGATCTCCTCGCGCTGCGCCGTCGCGACCTGCTCCGGGACACCGCCGAGCAGCTCCGCTGCAGGCATCGCGTCCAGTGCGGGCACCGCGTCCAGGTCGGTCTCGGCCGGTGCCGGCGCGGTGACCGGAACCTCGGCCTCGCTCTCCGTACGCGCGATCCGCTCCGTCGTCAGCAGGATCAGGCCACCCGCCGCGACCACACCGCAGCCCAGGGCGAGCACGGTGCCGGTCGTTCCGTAGCGGAAGGTTTCGCCGAACATCGTTATGCCGACCGCGGCCGCCACCACCGGGTTCACGACCGTCAGCGTGGCCAGCGGCGCCGCGAGTCCCGCGCCCCGGTAGGCGGCCTGGGACAGCAGCAGCCCGGTCGTGGCGAACACGCCGATCGTGGCGAGGGACGGCAGGTCGGCCATGGACACGCCGCCGTTCCAGTCGACGGCGACGATCTTCGTGAACACCGAGGACATGCCGAAGGCGATGCCGGACGCGGTGGCGAGCAGCATGCTGCGCACCGCCGGATGCCGGTGCGCAGCCCGGCCCGCGACCATCAGCGTCACGACGATGGCGCCGGTCACCAGGGCCACGGCCGCCCGCTCGGCGGTGTCCAGCGACTGCGACTCAGAGGTGCCGACCAGCGAGAGCAGCCCGGCGAGGCCGACGGTCGCCATGATGGCGCCGCGCCAGGCCGTCGAGCCGGCTTTGCGACCCACGAAGAGCGCCGCCATCGGCAGCGCGAACACGATCGTCAGCGCGCCCAGCGGCTGCACCAGACTCAGCGGACCGAAAGCCAGCGCCACCACGTGCAGCAGCCCGCCGAGGCCGTTCAGCGCGACCGCCGCCCACCAGCCCGGCCGGCGCATCGGCGCGAACTGCTGACCCGGGGACGACACCGCGACACGCTCCTGCACGATCGCTCCGCCCGCGTAGGCCACCGCGGAGACGAGCGACAGAAGCACGGACAACGCGAGGGCGCTCATGAGCTGCTCCTCTGCGTGAGGCGGGGGCGCTGACCCCGGCGCGGCGATCGGTCGGCTTTCATAGTCAACACGATGCCTCGAAAAGCTCTTCCCGTCGTCGTACCAGAGCACGCACTGTGTCGTACTGCCGATGGAGTACGACGACGGCCAAGTCATCCCCAAGTCGGGTGACCCCGGACGGACACCCCCAGGTG
Organism: Streptomyces sp. NPDC056479; assembly: GCF_042795335.1. Classification (NCBI taxonomy): domain Bacteria; kingdom Bacillati; phylum Actinomycetota; class Actinomycetes; order Kitasatosporales; family Streptomycetaceae; genus Streptomyces; species Streptomyces sp. NPDC056479. Next base: position 494,389 of record NZ_JBHTRZ010000001.1, read on the forward strand.
AAGACCCCGAGAGGCCCTGGTACTACTGCTCTTCGTGGACCTCGACCCCGATCTCGCCGCGCTCCGGCCGCTCGGCGGCTTCTTCGTACTACGCACAGGGGGAGAAGCCGTTCGACCCTCGGCGACCCTCGCGCAGGCGTACGCGGAGCCGGTGTCGGAGGCGCACGGCGATGACCTGGGCTTGCGGGTCCGCAAGGTCGCGGACACCCTGCGCGCCCCCGAGTTGCGGATCGCCGCCTCCGTGGCCCAGCAGGGCCTGGCCGCCCGGCTGTGGTCGGTGACCCTCGGCTGCGCCGCCCTCTACGGCCGGATCCCGGACCTGGCCCCGCGTCTGCTGCACTGGGACCCCGACGGCAGCGCCCCGGACGACCTGTGGCTCGCGGAGGTGCGCTCGCTGCCCGCGGACCCGGCCACCGTCGCGGACGCCGTACTGCACGGCCACCTGGAACCGCTGAACGCGGTCCTAGGCGCCCGGTACCGCGTCGCCGCCGGCCTGCTGTGGGGCAACGCGGGATCCGCGCTCGCGGGCGCGGCCCGCCAACTCGACCGGTGGGCTCGCGCCGGCGGCCGTACGGACGCCGCCGCCGGGGCCCGCACCCTGACCGCGGAGCTCTTCACCCACCCGCTGCTCGCCGGTACCGGCACCTTCACCGCAACCGCCTTCCGGCGCCGCAGCTGCTGCCTCTACTACCGTGTGCCCGGCGGCGGAGTGTGCGGTGACTGTTGCTTCACACGAGCCCCGCGCTCTTCCCCGCGCGCCCCATCTGGGTGACCATGAAAGCAACCAGCCGCTGAGACAGGGGGTTCCGGGTGCGAGTGGGACTGCTGACCCGGGAGTACCCGCCGGACGTGTACGGCGGCGCGGGTGTCCATGTCGAGTTCCTCGCCCGGGAGTTGCGGGATCTTGTCGACCTCGAGGTGCACTGCTGGGGCGAGGGCCGCGCGGTCGGCGTCCTGCGCCACCGCCCCTGGTCCGCGCTCGACACCGCCAACGACGCGCTGCGCACCTTCTCCGTGGACCTCGCCATGGCCGCCGGCCTCGAAGGCCGCGAACTCGTCCACTCCCACACCTGGTACGCCAACCTCGCCGGCCACCTCGGCAAACTCCAGTACGGCATCCCGCATGTGATGACCGCACACTCCCTGGAGCCGCTGCGCCCCTGGAAGGCCGAGCAACTCGGGGGCGGATACGCCCTGTCCAGCTGGGCCGAGCGCACCGCGATCGAGACCGCCGACGCGGTGGTCGCCGTCTCCGGCGCCATGCGCGAGGACATCCTCGGCTGCTACCCGGCGCTGGATCCGGGCCGTGTCCACGTCGTGCACAACGGCATCGACACCACCCTCTACCGGCCCGACCACCGCACCGACGTCCTCGCCCGCTTCGGCCTCGACGCCGACCGCCCGTATGTGCTGTTCGTCGGCCGCATCACCCGCCAGAAGGGCGTGCCCCATCTGCTGCGCGCGGTACGGGACATCGACCCCGCGGCGCAGGTCGTGCTGTGCGCGGGCGCCCCCGACACCCCCGAGATCGACCAGGAGTTCCGCGATCTCTACCAGGAACTGAGCCGGGTCCGCGAGGGTGTGCACTGGATCCCGCAGATGCTGCCGCGCCCCGAGGTGATCCAACTTCTCACGCACGCCGCCGTGTTCGTCTGCCCTTCGGTGTACGAACCCCTCGGCATCGTCAACCTGGAGGCGATGGCCTGCGGAACTCCCGTGGTGGCCTCGCAGGTCGGCGGCATTCCCGAGGTCGTCGACGACGGCAAGACCGGCCTGCTCGTCCCGCTGGACGACGGGTTCGAGGCGGGCCTCGCGCGGGCGCTGGACTCGGTGATCGGTGACCCGGAGACGGCCCGGCGGATGGGCGAGGCCGGACGGGAGCGCGCGGTGGGGGAGTTCGGCTGGGACGCGGTGGCGCGGCGGACGGTGCGGCTCTACCGGGAGATCCTCAAACAGGCTTAGTGCGCACTGCTGAGGGGCAGGCTGGGATCAACCACGGTGAGGGGAGCGGCCATGCGTCGTGGCGGACCTTCGGTGCTCGGAATCGTACTCGCGGGCGGAGAAGGCAAACGCCTGATGCCCCTGACCGCAGACCGCGCGAAACCAGCGGTCACCTTCGGCGGAACGTATCGCCTCGTGGACTTCGTCCTCTCCAATCTCGTCAACGGCGACATCCTGCGCATCTGCGTCCTCACGCAGTACAAGTCGCATTCCCTGGACCGCCACATCACCACGACCTGGCGCATGTCCAGCCTGCTCGGCAACTACGTCACCCCGGTCCCGGCCCAGCAGCGGCTCGGACCCCGCTGGTACCTGGGCAGCGCGGACGCGATCCTGCAGTCTCTGAACCTGATCTACGACGAACGGCCCGAGTACGTCGCGGTGTTCGGCGCCGACCACGTGTACCGCATGGACCCGCGCCAGATGCTCGCGCAGCACATCGAGAGCGGCGCGGGCGTCACGGTGGCGGGCATACGCGTGCCGCGCGTCGAATCGTCGTCCTTCGGCGTGATCAGCCCCGGCTCGGACGGCCTGACGGTGGAGCGCTTCCTGGAGAAGCCGGCCGACCCGCCCGGTCTGCCGGACGACCCCGAGTGCGTCTTCGCCTCGATGGGCAACTACATCTTCACCACCAAGGCGCTCGTCGAGGCGCTCCAGCGGGACGCCGAGGACCAGAACTCCGTGCATGACATGGGCGGTTCGATCCTGCCCCAGCTCACCGACCGGGGCGAGGCCCAGCTGTACGACTTCAGCGCCAACCACGTCCCCGGCGAGACCACCCGCGACCAGGGCTACTGGCGTGACGTCGGCACGATGGACGCGTACTACGACGCGCACATGGACCTCATCGCCGAGCGCCCGGCCTTCAACCTCTACAACCGCAGCTGGCCCGTCTACACCCACTCCAACCAGCTCTCCCCGGCCCGCTTCAACGCGGGCGGCATGGCGAGCGAGTCCATCATCAGCGCCGGCTGCCTGATCCGCGGACAGGTCACGCGGTCCGTGCTCTCGCCGGGTGTGGTGGTCGACCCCGGGGCGGTGGTGCAGGGCGCGGTGCTGCACGACAACGTGCGCATAGGACGGGGCGCGGTGGTGCGGGGGGCCGTGCTCGACAAGAACGTCGAGGTGCCCCCGGGCGCGACGATCGGCGTCAACCCGGAGCGGGACGCGGAGCTGTACACCGTCTCCAAGGGCGGGGTGATCGCGCTGGGGAAGGGGCAGCGGGTGCCGTAGTGGGGGGGGGAGAAGGGGGGAGACAACGCGACTCCCGCCCGCCCCCTCCCCCCCCGCCCTCCCCAGCTGCAAACCCCACCCCCATAGCTCCGTCGGC
>NZ_JBHTRZ010000001.1:497729-648750 GCF_042795335.1 Streptomyces sp. NPDC056479
GGGTGGAGGACGGTAGGGGGGGGGAGGGGGGTTCTCCCTTTGTGGTAGGGTGGGGGGTGGTGGTGGGGGGGGCGCGTCCGTGTTCCTCTCTCCCCCCCCCACCCCCCCCCCCCACCACTGCGATTCTCGCCGGACTCCGCTCCGACGGGCTCAGCGGGTGAAGACCTCGCCCCGGGTGGCGCCGGTGGAGCAGAGCCTCTTCTCGTCCGCCGTCATCTTGCGGGACTTCACCACGACCGCGCTGTGCTTGCCGTCCGTGCCGTTCGGGGCAGGGCCGGTGACCACGTCGGGTACGAACCAGTAGTAGTGGCCCCACTTGGGGTCGTCGTAGTGCGTCTGCCACGTGCCGGATATCCGCTGCATGACCTGGGAGCGGGAGATCCAGCCGACCTCCCCCGGCTGGACGCTCACGGTGAAGGAACTCGTCTCCGTGTGCGAGCTCTGCCAGGTGTAGTTGTACGTCGCGGTCACACTGGCGGTGATGATCCCCTCGATGCCCCCGCCGACGGTGACCGAGCCTCCCACCGAGTGGGAGGAGCCCACGGTGTCGGCCCACGACATCGACTGGGAGGCGGACGAGGTCGTGCAGTTGTACAGCAGTTCCGAGACCTGACGGGGCTCACCGAGGTAGGCCTGGCCGATCTCCGGGGAGTTGAAGCTGCACTTGCCTTCCCCGGAAGCGCAGTCGGCCATGATCTGCTCCGCGGTGGGCTGCTCCTCGGCCTGCGCGGGCACGGCCGCCGCGATCATCCCGAACGCCGTCGTCGCCAGCACCAGGGTGCGGCCGCCGTACCGCAAGGCGCGGTTCCTCGTCATGGTTGTTGCCTCTCACCGTACGTGGGGGGACGGTTCCGCGGCCCGTTGTTCCCACTGGGCCCGCAGTCACCGCGTGATGCCCATGAGGCTCACGTAGTCGACGGCCGAGCTACACCAAGAATTCGTAAAGTTTTAGTTGATTTCGCAATTGATAAGCCATCAACTGTGCTATGGGTGAGGCTATTTGGTCGAGGTCCCTCGTGTCAGGCCTGTCATGTCCGCTTCGGTGTGCGCCACCCTCGACAGGGGTTTCTGGCTTGACGGGTACGAGAGCGCCGGATGGAGCAGATGGTCGGCCTCCCGGGTGACACGCTCGAGATGCCCGGTGCCGCTACCCGTGGTGAAGTGACCTCATATGCACCATGAGTCCCGCCCCTTTCTCGAGGGGCGGGACTTAATCTGCTGTTAACTGAGCGTAGCTTGATCGTACTTGACTGTAATCGCCCATGGGCGATTGACTTCTGGTCCACCCCCGTCGCCGACGCGAGGCAAGCCATTGACTTCTGACCTGCTCGCACCTCTCGACCTGGCGTTCTGGAACATCGAGTCCGCCGAACACCCCATGCACCTGGGCGCCCTCGGTGTCTTCGCCACGCATTCGCCCACCGCGGGCGCCCACGCGGCCGACCTGCTCGCCGCGCGCGCCGCGGCCGTCCCGGGGCTGCGGATGCGCATCCGGGACGCGTGGCAGCCCCGCGGCCTGCTCCAGCCGTTCTCCTTCGGTGGCGCCACCCGCGAGCCCGCTCCGGACTTCGACCCCCTGGACCACGTCCGGCTGCACGCCCCGACCGCCGACTTCCAGGAGGCGGCGGGCCGGCTCCTGGAGCGCCCGCTGGAGCGCGGCAGGCCGCCGTGGGAGGCGCATGTGCTGCCGGGCGAGGACGGGCAGTCGTTCGCCGTGCTCTTCAAGTTCCACCACGCCCTGGCCGACGGACTGCGGGCGCTGACGCTCGCCGCCGCCGTCCTGGACCCCATGGACATGCCCGCCCGCAAGCCCCGCCCCGAGGAGCCCTCGCGCGGACGGCTGCCCGACGTGCGCAGGCTGCCGGGGCTGCTGCGCGGCGCCCTGTCCGACGTCGGCCGGGCCCTCGACATCGGCGCCTCCGTCGCCGTGTCGACCCTCGGGATGCGCTCGTCGTCCGCGCTGGCGGCCGAGCCGAGCGGCACCCGCCGTACCGCCGGAGTCGTCGTCGACATCGACGACGTGCACGTGATCCGCAAGGCCGTCGGCGGCACCGTCAACGACGTGCTCATCGCGGTCGTCGCCGGCGCCCTGCGCCGCTGGCTCGACGAGCGCGGCGACGGCAGCGAGGGCGTCGCGCCCCGCGCCCTGATCCCCGTCTCCAGGCGCCGCCCGCGCACCGCCCACCCACAGGGCAACCGGCTCTCCGGCTACTTGATACGGCTCCCGGTCGACGACCCCGAGCCGCTGCGCCGCCTCGCCACGGTCCGCACCGCCATGGACCGCAACAAGGACGCCGGCCCCCACCGGGGCGCGGGCGCCGTCGCCCTGCTCGCCGACCACGTGCCGGCGCTCGGCCACCGGTTCGGCGGGCCGCTGGTGGGCGGGGCCGCCAGGCTCTGGTTCGACATCCTCGTCACCAGCGTGCCGCTGCCCGGGATCGCCCTGAAGCTCGGCGGCCACCCCGTCACCGAGGTCTACCCCTTCGCCCCGCTGGCCCGCGGCCAGTCCCTGGCGGTGGCGATCTCGACGTACCGCGGACGCGTCCACTACGGACTCGTCGCCGACGCCGAGGCCGTACCGGACCTCGATGTGCTGGCCAGGGCCGTGTCCGAGGAGGTCGCGGAGCTGATCACCGCCTGCGGTCCCTGAGCACCCCTTTCCCGGGCCGGTTCGCCGGTTTTTGGAGGAGTGGCCCGGCGCTCCGTAGAATGCCCCGTTCGAAAGCAGGCGCGACCGGAGCGCCGCGGGTGATCAGGGAACGGCAGCGGCGATGACGGTGACAGAGGACGGCTCGGCGGCGACCAGGGCCGAGGTCGTTTACGAGCCCGGTGACGAGGTCATGTACGGCCCCGGCATCGACCCCGAGCGGCTGGCCGTCTGCCTCGGCGTGCTCGAGGAGCTCGACAAGCTGGAGGTCGACCACCCCGACGCCATCGCGGTGCGCCGGGCCACCGCCGGCGTCTACCGCACCGTGAAGCAGCGCCGCCGTCAGGAGCGCAGGGCCGCCAAGACCGCGCACGACAAGGCGGTCACGGAGGCCACGGCGACCGGCTCCGCGCAGCGCATCGACGACGAGACCGAGGGTCTGCTGCCGTCGTCGAACACCGAGGAGGGCAGGATCGCGGGGATACTCCAGCGCCCGCGCTCCTGCTACACCTGCAAGAGCCGGTACGTGGAAGTCGACTACTTCTACCACCAGCTCTGTCCCGACTGCGCCGCCCTGAACCGCACCAAGCGCGACGCCCGCGCCGACCTCGCCGGCAAGCGTGCCCTGCTCACCGGCGGCCGCGCCAAGATCGGCATGTACATCGCGCTGAGGCTGCTGCGCGACGGCGCGCACACGACGATCACCACGCGCTTCCCGAAGGACGCCATCCGCCGCTTCAAGGCCATGGACGACTCCGCGGACTGGATGCACCGCCTGGAGGTCGTCGGCATCGACCTGCGCGACCCGGCCCAGGCCGTCGCCCTCGCCGAGCAGGTCGCCGAGGCGGGCCCGCTCGACATCCTCGTCAACAACGCGACGCAGACCGTGCGCCGGTTGCCGTCCGCCTACGCCGCGCTGGCCGACGGCGAGAGCGCCCCGCTGCCCGCCGGGGAGCTCCCCGCCCACCACGTCATCGGTGCCTTCAACTCCGGCGCGGTCGACGGCCTCGCCGCGCTGCCCCTCGGCACCAGCGGCCTCGACGCCCAGAAGGTCGCCGACCTCGCGCTGGTCGCGGGCAACGCCAGCGTCGCGCGGCACCTGGACGGCACCGCCATCGACGCGGGCGGCCTGGTCCCCGATGTCGTCGACAGCAACACCTGGGTGCAGACCATCGACCAGATCTCCCCGGTGGAGCTGCTGGAGACCCAGCTCTGCAACTACACCTCGCCCTTCATCCTGATCAGCGCCCTTCGCCCGGCCATGGTTCAGGCCGCGAAGAAGGCGTCGAGCGGGCGCGCGTACGTCGTGAACGTCTCGGCGATGGAAGGCGTCTTCGGCCGCGGCTACAAGGGCGCCGGGCACCCGAACACGAACGCCGCCAAGGCCGCGATGAACATGGTGACGCGGACCAGCGCGCAGGAGATGTTCCAGAGCGACGGCATCCTCATGACCTCGGTCGACACCGGCTGGATCACGGATGAGCGGCCGCACTACGACAAGCTGCGTCTGGCCGAGGCCGGGTTCCACGCGCCGCTTGATCTGGTGGACGGGGCGGCGCGGGTGTACGACCCGATCGTGCGGGGTGAGGCGGGCGAGGACGTGTACGGGGTCTTCCTGAAGGACTACGCGCCGGGTAAGTGGTAGGCAGTTCCCCGCGCCCCTAGGTCGGCCGGTTCGTCCGTAGGCGTTCATGGACTGCGCAGGCGGTGGACGGTTGAGCGGCACGTACTCGCGTTCCCCCGTCCACCAGCAGGTCGGCCCCGGTGACCCACTCCGCCGCGTCCGACGCCAGCCACGCCACCGCCCGTGCCACATCCTCCGGTTCGCCGATCCGTCCCAGGGGCAGTCCGGCGGCCACCTCCGCCTCGCCCGGTTCCCACACGAACCGTGCCATCTCGGTCCGGACAAGACCGGGCGAGACGGAGTTGACCCGCACCTTCGGGCCCAGTTCGCCCGCGAGCTGTCCGGTCAGGTGCAGCAGGGCCGCCTTGCTGGTGCCGTAGGCCCCGACATTCGGGCCCACATGCCCGGCGCCCTCCGTGCAGACGTTCACCACCGCGCCGCCGTGCTCGCGCATCCAGGCGTGCCAGGCGCACCGCACGAGCCGCAGCGGAGCCTCGACGTTCACGGTGAACGCCTCGCGCCATGCCAGGGGATCGACGTCCATGAGGGGGCCGTACGGCAGGTTCGTCGCCGCGTTGTTCACGATCACGTCGATCCGGCCGAACTCGCTCAGGGTGAGGTCCACCACCGCCCGTAGATGATCAGGGTCGGCCACGCTGCCCGCCACCCCCACACCGCCCAGCTCGGCAGCCGTCCGCCGCACCTCCTCGGCGTCCCGCGCGGTCACGCACACCCGCGCCCCCGAGGCGGTCAGTCGCCGGGCGACGGCGTGCCCGATGCCGCGTGTGGCGCCGGTGACTATGGCGGCCCTGCCGAGGAGACCGTACGGCGTCGTCATCGCCGTACGGTCTCATGACGGGTCGTCAGTTGACAGCCCCGAGGGGCGAGTGCCTGGACGCCACCAGCTCCAGCACCGCGCGCCAGTCCTCCAGGACCCCGGCGTCGAACTCCACGCTGCGGCCCTCCTCGTCGGCCTGGTGCAGGCGCAGCAGGTCGTCGTCGGCGGAATCGCGGGCCCGCCAGTGGTCGCGGACCAGGCGGGAGACCCGTGCGCCGAGGAGGGGTCGTACCGCGTCGGCGGCGCAGTCGGAGTGGCGGGTCACGTCGCCCTGGTGCAGCAGCGGACCGATGGCATGAACGAGCCCCGCGACCTGGAGTTCCTTGTCGGCGGGGCGGGCTCGGCGCAACAGTGCGGCCGTCTGCAGGGCGTGTTGGTGGAGATCGACTCGGGTGTTGCCGAGGCCCGGTGCGTCCCGGGTGCCCCGGCAGGCGTACAGCAGATCCATCAGCTCTTCGACACTGCGCAGCTCCATGCGTCAGTCCTCCCGCCGGGCAAGCCGTTGCCGTACGTCAGCAGATCATGGCCGCCTTGCGAATCGGCCAACGGGACTTGAACTGCGCTGCGTCCTGTGGGCTTCGGGCCGGGCGCGAGTGCGCTGTTGACCCGAACGGGTGATGTGTAAACGGCGCATTACGTAAGAAAACAGCAGATAGCGTGCAGATGAAAACCGGTCGACTTCAGATAGTTACCAGTTGTTTGCAGCCCCATCGAGCGGACACCCGCTCATTTGGTTAATCTGTAGCGGACGGACAGCAATACAGGGTCCCAACCCACACCCATGGTCCGTCCCGGGACAAGCCGGTGCACAACGGCCTGCTCTGACCCCAGTTACCGGCGCCACCGCGTCCGAGCCGACTTTGAGTAAGACCCGAGCGGGCGTCAGGTGCCGGACCGCAGACTGGGCCGGCCCGCCCCGAGGGTGATCCGACACAGAAGGAGTGCGCGGTGACACCTGAGAAGACGAATCGCGAACAGCGCCCCAAGGAACGCACGGAGCGCGCGGGCGGCCGGTCCAAGGAGATCGGCAGTCTCGATGTGTGGGCCAGGTCCGCCCCCATCCGCCTGGCAGGTTACGAAGAGGACCTCGCCGAGCCCCACATCCTGCCCAGCGTCGACTGACAGGGCAGACTCTTCGCGATCGCCGATCGCATGGGCGTGCGAGACTCACGCCCATGCTGATCAGAGAAGCCGCGGCCGAGGACTGGCCGCGGATTTGGCCTTTCTGGCACCGGATCGTCGCCGCCGGCGAGACCTACGCATGGGACCCGGACACCTCTGAGGACGCCGCGAGGGCCCTCTGGATGAACCCGGCCAAGCGCGTCCATGTGGTCGAGGACGAGTCCGGAGCCGTCGTCGCCTCCGCGTACATCACCCCCAACTACGGTGGCCCCGCCGCCCGTATCGCCAACGCCGGCTTCATGGTCGACCCCGATCACGGCGGCCGCGGCGTCGGCCGCGCCCTCGCCGGGCATCTCCTGGCCGCGGCCAAGGCCGACGGGTACCGGGGCATGGTGTTCAACGCCGTCGTCGAGACCAACCCGGCCGTCGCTCTGTGGACCTCGCTCGGCTTCACGATCCTCGGCACGGTTCCCGAGGCGTTCGACCATCCACGGCACGGCCCGGTGGGGCTGCACATCATGTACCGAGCCCTGTAAGGGTTCGGCTTTACGTCATCCTTGTTTGCCTAAAAGCTTTAGGCGATTGCATAATCGCTCCTGGCGAATGGGAGGATGGTTGTGGCACGCGTAGGGCTGACCACGGAACGCCTGGTCCGGGCAGGTGCGGAGCTGGCCGACGAGGTCGGGTTCGAGCAGGTGACGGTGTCGGAGCTCGCCCGGCGGTTCGACGTCAAGGTCGCGAGCCTGTACTCGCATGTGAAGAGCTCCCAGGACCTCAAGACGCGGATCGCGCTGTTCGCGCTGGAGGAACTGGCCGACCGGGCCGCCGACGCCATCGCCGGGCGGGCCGGCAAGGACGCCCTGGTCGCCTTCGGACACGTCTACCGTGACTACGAGCGCGGGCACCCGGGCCGTGCCGCCGCCGCGCGGATGCGGCTCGACCCCGAGACGGCGGCCGGCAGTGCCGGGGTCCGGCACGCCCAGATGACCAGGGCGATCCTGCGCGGCTACGACCTCACGGAGCCCGACGCCACCCACGCGGTACGGCTGCTCGGCAGCGTCTTCCACGGCTACGCCAGCCTCGAATCGGCCGGCGGCTTCAGCCACAGCGCGCCCGACTCCGAGGAGACCTGGACCCGGATCCTGGACGGCCTCGACGCCCTGCTGCGCAACTGGCCCGCCGAGCCCACCTCCTGATCGACAGGCTGAGGACATGAACACCGAGCACGACTGGATCACCACGCCCGTCACCGCGGAACTCCTGCGCGGTGCCCTCGACGTCGAGCGCACCGAGCGCGGAGTGCTGCCGCACCGGCTGCCCGCCCGGGCCCGCGCCCAGAACACCGACGGGCAGCTGGCCATGGCCGAGTCACAGACCGCGGGGGTACGGCTCGCCTTCCGCACCCGGGCCACCGCCGTCGAGCTGGACACGCTGCCCACCAAGCGCAGCTACGTGGGCGCCCCGCCCCGTCCGCACGGCGTGTACGACCTGATCGTCGACGGCCGCCGGGCGGGGCAGGGCAGTGTGACCGACGGCAATGTCGTGGTCGTCGACATGATGGCCGGGACCGCCGAGCTCCGGCCCGGCCGCCCCGGCACCGTCCGCTTCACCGGGCTGCCCGACGGCGAGAAGGGCATCGAGATCTGGCTGCCGCACAACGAGACCACCGAACTGATCGCCCTGCGCACCGACGCCCCCGTCGAGCCCGCACGCGCACCGGGCCGCAAGGTGTGGCTGCACCACGGGAGTTCGATCAGCCACGGCTCCGACGCCGCGAGCCCGACCGGGATCTGGCCCGCGCTCGCCGCGTCCCTCGGCGGCGTGGAGCTGATCAACCTCGGCCTGGCCGGCAGTGCCCTGCTCGATCCGTTCACCGCCCGGACCCTGCGCGACACCGCGGCCGATCTCATCAGCGTCAAGATCGGCATCAATCTGGTCAACGCGGACCTGATGCGGCTGCGCGCCTTCGGCCCCGCCGTACACGGCTTCCTCGACACCATCCGGGAAGGACACCCGACGGCCCCGCTGCTGGTCGTGTCGCCCATCCTGTGCCCGATCCACGAGGACACGCCCGGCCCCTGCGCCCCCGACTTCAGTGGCCTCGGCGACGGAAGGCTGCGGTTCGTCGCCATGGGCGACCCGGCGGAACGCGCGAGCGGAAAGCTGACGTTGGGCGTCATCCGCGACGAGCTGTCCCGCATCGTGCGGCAGCGGGCCGCCGACGACCCGAACCTGTACTACCTCGACGGCCGCGACCTCTACGGCGAGGCCGACTCCGCCGAACTCCCGCTCCCCGACGAGCTCCACCCGGACGCCGCCACCCACCGCCGTATCGGCGAGCGCTTCGCCCGGCTGGCATTCGGCGCGGACGGGCCCTTCGCGGTGGGGGAGGCGGCTGCCCGATAGGGCGTCAGGCGCGGCAGCGCAGCATCTCCAGCGGAGGGTTGGCGAGGAGGTCCGCCCAGTAGTCCGCACCGTGCTCGCGCACGCCGGCCTCGGACACCTCCAGCGGGACCCAGGTCAGTTCGCTGAAGCCGGCCGCCCGCAGAGACTCCTCGTAGACCTCGCGGCGCGGGTTGGTGGCGACGAACGAGATCGGCGCCGGGTCCAGCAGGGCCGTGATCCTGTATCGCGGCCCGGCCTCGCTCTCCTCGCCCGTCGGCTCGCAGCGGAAGCCGTACCTGTCCAGGGGCGGCTCGCCGGCCCGGTAGTCGGGATTCTGCGCGAGCACGAAGAACTCGCCGCCGGGCACCAGGCTGCGGTGCACATTGCGGCACATCCGCTCCATGGCGGCGATGTCCACGGAGTAGTGGAGCAGCTGCACCCCGGTGGCGATGTCGAACCGCCGCTCGAGAGGCCGTAGTTCGGTCACATCGCCCACCTCGTAGCGCACACCCAGCGGATCGCGCTCCTCGAACTTCCGCGCCACGGCGACCATTTCACCGGAGATGTCGATGCCCAGCACCTCGGTGGCGCCGCGCCGCTTGAACTCCCTGCTGTAGAAACCGGTGCCGGAGGCCAGGTCCAGCACCGACCTGCCGCGCACGTCCCCGACCATGCCCAGGAAGCTGGGCACCTCCCCGTACCTCGCCAGCGGCAGGGCCTTGAAGCCCTCGAACGCCTCACCGATCTCGTCGTACACCTGGACGCTCATCGTGGTGTCCTCCCTCGCGCTTCGCCATGTTCCTCGGCTCGGCCCCCGTCGCCGGGACACGCCGCAGCCACTGATCGGCAGTCTCTCCAAACGCGGACAGACCGCCGTACTGGCAGAAGCCACAAAGATCCGGACGCCGTCCCGGCTCCGCGTACGAACGAGCGGACACGACCTAGTCCAGCGGAGCCGTCCGCCGCCAAGGGCGCAGTGTCTCGATCCGCTCCGCGAGGGCCAGCAGCTCTGCCTCCGAGCCGGGGCGTCCGACCAGCTGTACGGCCGTGGGGGCACCAGAGGGCAGTGCGCCGAAGGGGATCGCCATCGCGGGCCAGCCGGTGAGGTTCCACGGTGGGGTCAGCGGCGAGTAGTTGGTGTTGGCCATGACGTTGCGCAGCCAGCCCCGCTCGTGCCAGGGCTCGGACTTGGGGGAGCGACGCGCGAGGGCAGGAGTGAGCAGCATGTCGTACTCGGCGAAGAACGGCTCCAGACGCCGGCGCAGTTGCCCTCGGCTCTCGCCGACCCGTACCCGGTCGACGAAGCGCCTGCCGACGGCGGCGTGGACCCGGGTGCGGCGGGTGAGCAGTCGCGGATCGAGGTTCTGCGCGTCCACGGCCGTGCCCGCCGTCCAGTGCGTCAGTGAGGTGACGCCGAGCGACATCGGATACGGCGGGTCGGCGCGCCGCACCTGGTGACCGGCCTTGATCAGCAGCCCCGCGGCCTCGCGAGCGGCCGTGGCGTACGGCTTGCTGATGACGACCCCGGCGATCGGGCTGCGCAGGGACAGGGCGATCCGGTACGTGGCAGCCGTGTCGGGGCGTACGGCCTCGGTGTCGGCCAGGACCGACAGCATCAGGCGTGCGTCCTCGACCGTCGTCGCCAGGGGGCCGTTCTCCGACATGCCGAACCAGTCGCCGTCACTGACACCGGCCGGGACCACGCCGGTGCCGGGCTTGATGGTGAGCAGGCCGCAGTTGGCCGCCGGAATGCGCAGGGAGCCCATGCCGTCGTTGCCGAGGGCGATCGGCACCATGCCCGCGGCGACCGCGGCCGCGCTCCCGCCCGACGAACCGCCCGCCGTGCGCGAGGTGTCCCACGGGTTGCGGGCGGTGCCGTGCACGCCCTCGGTGGTGCCGAAGACACACAGCTCCGGCACATTGGTCAGCCCGACGACCACCGCGCCGGCCGCCCGCAGCCGGGCCACGGTGACATGGTCGTCGTCGGCCGGAGTGTCCGCGGTCGCCGCGGAGCCGATCCGCTTGGACTCGCCGCGCACGGCGAGGTTGTCCTTGACGGCCACCGGTACCCCGGCCAGGGGCAGTTCCGCGAGATCGGCACGCGAGCCCACCTCGTCCGCCTCGGCGAGCGCCGCCTCGGCCCGCACCACCCGGAACGCACCGACGCGGCCGTCGAGTCGCTCGATCCGGGCCAGGTGCTCGGCCACCACCTCCCGGGGCGTGGCCCGCTTCTCCCGTACGGCGGCGGCGATCTCGGCGGCGGTCCGACCGACCCAGCTGGTCACGGGCGCTCCTCAGGATTACTCGCGAGTATGTAGGAGAACTCTGCCGGGCGGCGGGCCCGGCGTCGAGAGGCTGCCGGGCTTGGATATTCGGGACGGTCTTCTTGGACTTTTCACGGCGTCACTTCCCGACTCCCCCTCGCTGACCTGCGCATCATCCGATCAATGAGCCAACTCGGCTCCATCGGCATCCCATTGACAGCCCATGGGGCCCGCCCAATCATCAGACATCCGATGAATGGGGTGCCTCATGAGGAGACGCTGGAGAGCGGCCGGTGTTCTGGCCACGCTGATGCTGTTGCTCGCGGCGCCGGTGCCCGCGCTCGCGCAGGAGGAGCAGGGCGCGCCGGTCACGGTGCCGGCCCTGACCGACTGGACCCCGGCATCCGGCAGCTACCAGTACGGACGCTCCGCCCGGCTCGTGGCCGAGGGCGCGAGCGCACGGCGGGTCGCCGGCACCCTCGCCGACGATCTCCGGGACGCGGGCAAGGGCACGCCTCCCGTGGTGGGCGGCGGCGCCCGGCCCGGCGACATCGTCGTCGACGTCCAGCCCGCACGGACGTCCCTAGGGGCGGAGGGCTACGAACTGCGCGCGGACCGGCGGCTGTCGATCACCGCGGCGACCGAGACCGGTGCCTTCTACGGCACCCGCACCCTTCTCCAGCTCCTCGCGCAGGGCGACCGCGTCCCCGCAGGACGCACCGTCGACATCCCGCGCTACCAGGAGCGGGGCGTCGGCGTCTGCGCCTGCTACATCCACGTCTCCCTGCCGTGGCTGGAGAACCTGGTCCGCGAGATGGCGTACCACAAGCTCAACCAGCTGCTCCTCGAACTGAAGGTGAAGAGCGACGCCCATCCCGAGGCGAACACCTGGGGCTACTACACCAAGGGCGAGATCCGCGGCATGGTCGCCCTCGGCAAGCGGTACCACGTCGAGATCATCCCCGAGATCAACTCCCCGGGGCACATGGACCCCTGGATCGAGAACCGCCCGGACCTCCAGCTGACCGACTCCGACGGCAACAAGCAGCCCTCACGCCTCGACATCACCAGGCCGGAGGCCTTCAGCTACTACACCGGCCTGATCGACGAGTACGCACAGGTCTTCCGCTCGACGTCCTGGCACATGGGAGCCGACGAGTACATGCTCGGCTCCGACTTCGCCAAGTATCCGCAGATTCTGAAGTACGCCCAGGACAGGTACGGCCCCGACGCCACACCCCAGGACGCGTTCATCGACTTCGTCAACCGCGTCCACGCCTACGCGGCGGGCAAGGGCAAGCAGCTGCGCATCTGGAACGACGGCCTCACCGGCGCCAACACCGTCCCGGTGGCCACCGGAACGACGGTCGAGCACTGGCTGAACGTGGCGACCAAGCCGAGCCTGCTGCGCGCCCAGGGCTACCCGTTGATGAACGCGGCCTACGCCCTCTACCTGGTCCGAGGCGGCTTCCACAGCGACACCAAGGGGCTGTACGACCAGAGCTGGGATCCGCGCAGCTTCGAGGGCGAGAAGCTGGCCACCTCCGAGGGCATCACCGGCGCGAAGATCAGCCTCTGGCCCGACAACGGACGGGGCGAGACCGAGAACGAGGTCGCCGTCCCGCTGTGGCCCGCGCTGCGGCACATCGCCCAGACGACCTGGGGTGATCCGCATCCCGACGCCACCTACGCCGAGTTCACCGCGCGCGGCACGGCCGTCGGGCACGCGCCAGGATGGCGGGACCTCACCCGGGTGCCGGTGGCGGACGGGACGTACACCTTCCGGACGGGCGGGCGGTCGTTCGACGCCGAGGTCGAGCGCACGGCCGACGGCTATGCGACGGTGCGGACGACGGACGGCTGCCTCGAGATCCGCGGCGGAAAGCTCACGCTCAACGTGCCGCTCCAGCCGGGTGCGGAGGCGGCGCCGCAGACCTGCGATGCCCGGAACACCCTCCAGCGCTGGCAGTTGGAGCCCGCTGCCGGTGGCTACCGGCTCGTCAATGCCATCACCCGGATGACGGTGAGTGTGACGGACGACGGCCGGATCGCGCAGTACCCGCCGGACCGGCGCACCCCCGCCGTATGGCACCTGACCTGAGGACCTCATCCCAGCACTGACCCGAGGACTGACCCGAGGAGCCTTCCCATGGCCGTATCCCGCCGCGTCTTCGTCGCGACGGCTGCCGTCCTCGCCGCGACGGGCGCCACCGGACCCGCCCTCGCGGCGCCCGCCGCCCGCGCGCAGGACCCCCGCCACCGCATCCCCGTCAGCCCCGACGACACCGAGGCCGACCTGGTCCGCAAGGCATCCCAGGTCCGTCCCACCGCACGGCAGATCGCCTGGCAGCGCCTGGAGCGGACCGCCTTCTTGCACTTCGGCGTGAACACCTTCACCGGCCTGGAATGGGGCACCGGCGACGAGGACCCGGACGTGTTCCAGCCGGCCCGCCTCGACACCGACCAGTGGGCCCGCGCCCTGCGCGACGGTGGCTTCAAGCTCGCCATCCTCACCGTCAAGCACCACGACGGCTTCGTGCTCCACCAGTCCCGTTACACCAACCACTCGGTGGCATCGAGCAGTTGGCGTGACGGACAGGGCGACGTCCTGCGCTCCTTCGCCGATTCCATGCGCCGGTACGGCATCAAGGTCGGCGTCTACATCTCACCCGCCGACGAGAACCAGTACCTCCACGGCGTCTACGCCAACGGCAGCGCCCGCACCGACCGCACCATCCCCACCCTCGTCGCGGGCGACGACCGCACACCGCCGCGCTCGTACACCCTCCCGGGCACCGACTACGGCGCCCACATGCTCAACCAGCTCTACGAGGTGCTCACCGAGTACGGACCGATCGACGAGGTGTGGTTCGACGGCGCACAGGGCCGCATCCCGCCGGACAAGGTGGAGAAGTACGACTGGGACAGCTGGTACACCCTCGTCCGGTCCCTCGCCCCCGACGCCGTGATCGCCGTGTCCGGCCCGGACGTGCGCTGGGTAGGCAACGAGGGCGGGCTGGCCCGGGAGGACGAGTGGAGCGTCGTACCGGTGCAGGAGAAGGACTACGGCCGCACGGACTACGCCCTCGCGTACGACGCCCCCGACATGGGCAGCCGTGCCGCGCTGGTCAAGGCTCGGCCGGTGGCCGACTTCCTCCAGTGGTGGCCGGCCGAGTGCGACGTGTCGATCCGCGACGGCTGGTTCCATCACGCCGACCAACAGCCCAAGAGCGTCGAGCAGTTGACGGACATCTACTTCCGTTCCGTGGGCCGCAACTCGGTGCTGCTGCTCAACATCCCGCCGGACGCGGACGGACTGCTGCCCGCGGCGGATGTGGCGCGGCTGCGGGAGTTCCGCGAGCGCGTGGACCGCGAGCTCCCCGAGGACCTGGCCCGTGACGCCCGTACGACCGTCTCGCCGGGCCGGGTCACCGTCGACCTCGGCCGCGAGCGGGAGGTGAACCGGATCCGGCTGGCGGAGGACATCCGGCACGGCCAGCAGGTGGAGAGCTTCGTCGTCGAGGCGCAGCGCGAAGGTGTCTGGACGGAGGTGACCCGGGCCGGAGCGATCGGCGCCGGCCGCATCCTGCTGCTGGCGACTCCGGTGCGGGCCCGGCGGTGGCGGGTCCGGGTGACCGCCTCCCGCGCGGCGGCCCGGTTGGCGGAGTTCGGGCTGTACCGTTCGCGGGTCTGAAATTCGGTTGACCGGGGCGGGGCGGAACGGGCTGGATGGGGCGCATGGCCGACATCCAGGGCTCGTACGACAACTTGTTCATCGCCGTCCCCAACGCACTGGCCGCCATGCTGGACGCGGGGGACGCGGGCGGCTCCGTCGCCGTCTTCGTGGACGGCGAGCCGGTCGTCGACGTCTGGGGCGGGTTCGCGGACGCCGACCGCACCGCCCCGTGGGAGCGCGACACGATCGTCAACGTCTGGTCCGTGACCAAGACGATGACGGCGCTGTGCGCTCTGATCCTCGCCGACCGCGGCGAACTCGACCCGGACGCACCGGTCTCCCGGTACTGGCCGCAGTTCGCGGCGGCGGGCAAGGAGAAGGTGCTCGTACGGCATCTGCTCGCGCACACCGCCGGACTGCCCGACTGGGACGGGCAGGTCGAGGACCTCTACGACTGGCCCTCCGCCACGGCCCGCCTCGCCGCCCGGGCCCCTCGATGGGAGCCGGGCACGGCGGCCGGATACCACTCACTCACCCAGGGTTTCCTCGTCGGCGAGGTCGTCCGCCGGGTCACCGGCCGCAGCGTGGGCGAGTTCCTCGCCCAGGAGGTCACCGGACCACTGGGCGCGGACTTCCACATCGGGCTGGCCGCCGAGCACGACCACCGGGTCGCCCGCGCGATCCCGCCGACTGGGCAGGGCGAGGACTACGCGGCGAGCGCGCCCGGCAACCCGGAGGGCTCCGAGGCCGGGAACGGCGTACGCGTCCGGGACGGCAACAGCCTGGCCTGGCGCCGCGCCCAGATCCCCGCGGCGAGCGGATACGGCAACGCCCGCTCGGTCGCCCTGACACAGTCGCTCCTGGCCTGCGGGGGAGAGGTGAACGGGGTACGGCTGCTCTCCCGGGCCGGCTGCGAGCGCGCCTGGGAGGAGCAGTTCGACGGCGACGACCGCGTCCTGGGCATGCCCATGCGGTGGGGCCTGGGCTACGGACTGTTCGGCACCACCTACGGCTGGGGAGGGTGGGGCGGATCCCTGCTGATGATCGAGCCCGAGAGCCGGATGGTCGTGGCGTATGTGACGCAGCAGATGCGCGAGCCCACGGAGGACACCCGTGGGATGGAGATCGTGACGGCCGCCTACGAAGGGCTTCAGGGGCTGCGCGTCTAGAGCCGTGCGGCGGGGGGCGCGCGATCGTCACGCCCCCCGCGCCACCCCCGTACTCCCGCGCTCGATCAACCGCGGCACCGGCACCCGTACCGCCCGCGCGGCTCCTCCGTCCAGCAGGGCGGTCAGTTCGCGGGCGGCGGTGCGACCGAACTCCACGCTGTCGCGGGACAGTGCGGACAGCCACGGCTTGACCATCCGGCACAGTGCCGAGTCCTCCCAGGACACCACCGAGACGTCCGCCGGTACGGAGAAGCCGAGTTCGGCCGCGGCGGCGGCGCCGGCCACCGCCATCACGTCGTTGTCGTAGATCAGCGCGGTCGGGGGAGTCGGGCCCTCCAGCACACGGCGGGTCACCGCCGCGCCCTCGGCGTCGGAGTAGTCGGTGGTCACCGACTTCACCTCGGACAGGCCACGGCGCCCCGCCTCGGCGCGCAGCGTGCGGATTCGGCGCTCGGTGTGGGCGAGCCCCGGCAGGCCGGCGATGTGCACGATCCGCCGATGGCCAAGGGCGTACAGGCCGTCCACCACGGACGCCATCGCGCCCGCGTCGTCCGCCCAGACGGTCGACAGGCCGGGGTGCCGGTCGTCCGGTGCGCCGCCGATCACCACGGCGGGCAGGCCGAGTTCGTCGAGCAGGTCGGGGCGGGCATCGTCGGTGCGCGGGTCGACGACCAGTACGCCGTCCACGCGGTGCTCGGCCCACCAGCGCCGGTACACCGCGCACTCGTCGGCCACGTCCTCCACCACCTGGAACAGCAGGCCGAGATGGCGCTCCGCCAGCACCTCCTGGATGCCCGAGACGAGTTGGAGGAAGAAGGAGTCCACCCCGAGGGTGTCCGCGGGACGTGCCAGTACGAAGCCGACCGTCGCCGCGCCCTCCCCGGACAGCGCGCGTGCCGCCGTACTCGGCCGCCAGCCCAGTTCCTCGGCGACCTGCCGCACCCGGTCACGGGTGTCCTCGGAGACGCCCGGCCGGCCGTTCAACGCGAAGGAGACCGCGCTCTGGGAGACCCCGGCGTGCCGCGCTATGTCCTTCATCGTCGGCCGACGGGCCGGTGACCGCTTGCCCGACATCGTGACTCCCATTCCAGTGACACATTCCCGGAGCAGTATGCACTAATGCGGTTCAGCGCCGTGAACCTAATGCGGTTCAGCTCGGTGATCCTAATGCGCATTAGTCACTAAAGAAATTAGCTGCGCGAGAGCCATTGACGGGCCCGTGGACCGGCGTGCAGGGTCTGCCTCGTCTACCAACCCGCCCGCAAAGGAGGCCGGTTCACGGTGCCCATATCCCGTAGAGCCCTCGCTGCCGCATTCGCCGTCTGTGTCGCGCTGCCACTCAGTGCCTGCGGCTCGGGAGGCGGCGACAGCGGCACCGCCGACGCCTCCGGCAAGGTCGAGGGCGACATCACCTTCCAGACCTGGAATCTCCGCGCCAACTTCAAGGACTACTTCGAGGGCCTGATCGCCGACTTCGAGAAGAAGCACCCCGGCACCAGCGTGAAGTGGGTCGACCAGCCCGCCGAGGGCTACGCCGACAAGATCAGCGCGGACGCGGCGGGCGGCACGCTCCCGGACGTCGTCAACGTCTCGCCCGACCTGGTCGCCCCGCTCGCCAAGGCGGGCCTCGCGCTCGACCTCGACAAGGCCGCCGGGAAGTACCAGAAGGAGTATCTGGAAGGGGCCTGGGCCAGCCATCGGATACCGGGCATGGCGGGGACGTACGCCTTCCCCTGGTACCTCAACACCGGCCCGCTCTTCTACAACAAGTCCCTCTTCAAGGAGGCGGGACTCGACGCCGAGCAGCCGCCGAAGACGTACGACGAAGTCTTCGACGCCGCGCTGAAGATGGCGAAGGACAGCGACGGCAAGGTCGCCACCCTCGCCAACGTCCCCACCGTCGAGGACTTCGGCCGCTACGGCGTCGAGCTGATGAACAAGGAGGGCACCGCCTTCGCCTTCAACGACGCCAAGGGAGTCGAACTCCTCACCAAGTACAAGGAGTTGTACGACGCCAAGGCCCTCGACCCGCAGGCGCTGACCGCCACCCCGGAGTCGTCCGGCAAGAAGTTCCTCACCGGAGCCGTCGCCATGAACCCCGGCAGCGCGCTGGACCTCGGCAACTTCAAGAAGCAGGCGCCGAACCTGTACAGGAACATCGGCATCACCGACCAGATCACCAGCACCGGCCACGTCAACATGTACGTGATGGGCGTGATGGTGAACGCGCAGACCAAGCGCACACCCGCCGCGGTCGCCTTCGCCCACTACGTCACCGACGCCGAGCACCAGATGTCGTTCGCCAAGCAGGTCGCCATCTTCCCCAGCACCGCCGGTTCGCTCGACGACCCGTACTTCACCAAGGAGGACGGCACCGACGAGACACGGGTGCGGGTCGCCGCCGCCAAGTCGCTGAAGAACGCGGTCAACTACACGCCCGTGCTGTTCAGCGAGCAGATGAAGACCGAGCTGCGCAACGAGGTCGCCAAGGCGTTGCAGGGCAAGGAGAGCCCCAAGGAAGCTCTCGACAACGCTGTCGAGGCCTGCAACACGCTGCTCCAGCAGCAGGGGTAGTACGCGATGGCCCTCTCCACCGTCTCCCGGGTGCGGCGCCAGCTGCCGACCAGCCCCTGGCTCTTCGCCGCCCCGGGCCTGCTGATCACCGGCGCCTTCATCCTGTACCCGTTCGCTTCCACGCTGGTCAACGCCTTCACCGATCGCCGCACCCTGATCCCGGGTGAATTCGTGGGCCTGGCCAACTTCCGCGAACTGCTCGGCGACGACATGTTCTGGATCGGCCTGCGCAACAGCACGCTGTACGTCGTCGGTGTCGTGCCCGCGCTCGTGATCCTGCCGCTGCTGCTCGCGCTGCTCGTGCAGAAGAACATCCCCGGCATCACCTTCTTCCGGTCCGCCTTCTACACCCCGGTCGTCGCCTCGATCGTGGTGGTCGGGCTGATCTGGGTCTGGCTGCTCGACGAGCGGGGACTGGTGAACTCGCTCCTCGAGACGATCGGGGTCGGCCGCGTCGGCTTTCTCAGCGACCAGTGGCTGCTTCTGCTGAGCGCCATGGCCGTGACGGTCTGGAAGGGCCTCGGCTACTACATGATCATTTACCTGGCCGCGCTCGCCAACGTACCCCGCGAACTGCACGAGGCGGCGGCCGTGGACGGCGCCGGAGCGATCCGCCGCTTCCTCACCGTCACCGTGCCGGCCGTCCGCTCCACCATGGTGCTGGTCGGCGCGCTCTCCTCGGTCGCCGCCTTCAAGGTGTTCTCCGAGGTGTATCTGATGGCCGGCCCGAGCGGCGGCCCGGCGGGCGAGGACACCACCCTCGTCATGCTCGTCCAGCGCACCGGAACCGGCCTGACCGGCCGCGTCGGCTACGCCTCGGCCATCTCGGTCGTCGTCTTCGTCGTCACCGTCGCCCTGATGCTGCTCGTGCTGCGCGCCGACCGGAAGGACGAGTCATGAGCGTGCTGGAGAGGGCACGGCCCACGGCGAAGGCGCCGGCCGTCGCCCGCGAACCCCGCGTCACCGACGAACACGGCCGCCGCGTCCGCGTCTGGGAACTCGCCCTGCGCTATCTGCTCCTGCTCGCGGTGCTGGCCCTCACCGTCGGCCCGTTCATCTGGCAGCTGTCGACCTCGCTCAAGGGCCCCACCGAGGACATCTTCAGCTCGCCGCCGAAGTTCCTGCCGAGCGACCCGACGCTGCACAACTACGAGCGGGTCGCCGACACCATCCCCGTCTGGGACTACGCCCTCAACTCGCTGAAGGTCGCCACCGCCAACGTCGTCACCAACTGCGTCGGCGCCGCACTCGCGGGCTATGCCCTCGCCCGGCTCCGCTACCGGGGCCGCCGTGTGGCCACGCTGGTCTTCATCCTGGCGATGCTCGTGCCCGTGGAGGGCATCATCATCGCCCAGTTCACGACCATGCGGGAGCTCGGCCTCAACAACACCCTCATCGGCGTCGTCCTGCCCGGCTGCGTCAGCGCCCTGAACGTCCTGCTGATGCGGAACGCCTTCCTCAATCTGCCGTACGAGATCGAGGAGGCCGCCTACGTCGACGGCGCCAACGTCTGGCAGCGGTTCCTGCGGATCGCGGTGCCGTCCGTGAAGGGCACGCTGGCAGTCGTCGCGATCTTCGCCTTCATGGGCGCCTGGGACGACTTCCTGTGGCCGCTCATCGTGCTGAGCGACCCCTCCAAGTTCACGCTGACCATCGGCCTCAACTATCTGCACGGCACCTTCGCCAACGACGAACGCCTCGTCGCCGCGGGCACGATCATCGCCGTGGCGCCGCTGATCGCCCTCTTCGCCGGTCTCCAGCGGTACTTCTTCCGCGGCGTGGGCGAGGGTGCCGTCAAGGGCTGAACCCCGGACTCCGCCGCACCTCCGTCGCACCTCCGTCACAAGGACACGCATGCCTTCTGCCGTGCGCTTCGGCGTCAACTACACCCCGAGCGAAGGGTGGTTCCACCACTGGCTCGACTTCGACCTCGACTCCGTACGCACCGACCTCGACTCCATCGCGGCGCTGGGCCTCGACCACATCCGGGTCTTCCCGCTGTGGCCGTACTTCCAGCCGAACCGCACGCTGATCCGCCCCCGGGCCGTCGAGCAGCTGGTCCAGCTCGTCGATGCCGCCGCCGAGCGCGGCCTCGACGTCAACGTGGACGGTCTCCAGGGCCATCTGAGCAGCTTCGACTTCCTGCCGGCATGGACCCGGACCTGGCACCGCCGCAACCTCTTCACCGACCCGGACGTCCTCGACGGCCAGGCCGCCTACCTGCGCACCCTCGCCGCCGCCCTCTCCGACCGGCCGAACTTCCTCGGCATGACGCTCGGCAACGAGGTCAACCAGTTCTCGGCGGGCCCGCATCCCGACCCGGACCGGGCCACCGAGGACGAGATCGACCGCTGGCTCACCCGCATGCTCGCCGCCTGTGAAGAGGGCGCCCCCGGGCGGTTGCACCTGCACGCCGAGTACGACGCCACCTGGTACCAGGACGACCAGCCGTTCACCCCGGCCCAGGCGGCCCGGCACGGCGCCCTGACGGCCGTCCACTCCTGGGTCTTCAACGGCACCGCCCAGCGCCACGGCCGTACCTCCGTGCCGACCGAGCACCACGCGGCGTACCTCGTCGAGCTGAGCAAGGCCTGGGCCGACGAACCCCACCGTCCCGTCTGGCTCCAGGAGGTCGGGGCACCCGCGCCCCTCATCCCGCCGGAGCACGCCGCCGCCTTCACCGAGGCGACCGTCGCCAACGCCCTGGACTGCCCCGATCTGTGGGGCATCACGTGGTGGTGCTCCCACGACGTGTCCCGGGAGCTGGCCGACTTTCCCGAACTCGAATACGGGCTGGGTCTGTTGACCAACGACCGGAAACCGAAGGACACGGCTCGGGTCCTGGCCCGTGCGGCGAGCGAGCCCAAGCCGGTGCCCGCGCCCCGGACCACCGCCCTCGTCGTCCCTGCCCTACGCTCCGCCTGCGCACCGGGCGGCCCCGCCTTCGAGGCCTTCTTCCGGCTCACCGCCGACGGAGTCCGCCCCACCACCGTCCTCGACACCCGCGCGCACGACCAGGAACACCTCACCGCGCGCGGCAT
Source organism: Streptomyces sp. NPDC056479 (assembly GCF_042795335.1). NCBI lineage: Bacteria > Bacillati > Actinomycetota > Actinomycetes > Kitasatosporales > Streptomycetaceae > Streptomyces > Streptomyces sp. NPDC056479. The sequence continues at coordinate 519,070 of NZ_JBHTRZ010000001.1, forward strand.
CACCGAGGTCGTAGCTCCCGATCAGGTACTCCCCACCCCACAAGGAGGCACCCGCTCGTGAATCCCACCAGACGCACCGTCCTCATCGCCGGCGCCACGGCCGCGCTCCTGCCCGCGCTGCCGGCGGAAGCCGCTCCCCGGCCCAAGGCCGCGGCCCTCCAGCCGTACGCCTCCTACTGGTACCCGGACTCGCTGCCCTCCGGCACCCCCGGCACCGGCATCACCTGGCGCAGCCTGAAGTCCTGGCGCGCGGCCGACGACGCGGACCTCGCCTTCAACGCGGCGACGGTCCCGCTCGCCCCGCGCTTCACCCCCGCCCCGGTCAACACCACGGCCCGCGCGGGCCAGGCCCGTATCCAGTCCCTGGTGTCCTTCGGGCCCACCGCGAGCAACCCCTCCCAGGGCTCGGCCACCGCCGACTACTACGCCCTCACGCACTGGGCGTACATCGACGAGCTGGTCTTCTGGGGCGGATCCTCGGGCGAGGGACTGATCCTGGCGCCGAACGCGCCGATCGTGGACGCCGCGCACCGCCACGGAGTCCCCGTCCTCGGCAACATCTTCCTGCCGCCCGTCGCCTACGGCGGGCAGTTGCAGTGGACGCGCGACCTGGTGCAGAAGGACGCGGCCGGGCGGTATCCGCTGGCCGAGCGGCTGGTGGCGGTCGCGACGGCGTACGGATTCGACGGGTGGTTCGTCAACGCCGAGACGAGCGGCGGGAACACCGCGCTGGGCGCGGACATGCTCGGTTTCCTGCGCGAGCTGAAGACGCTCGCCAAGGCCGCGGGCCAGCGGGTCACCTGGTACGACTCGATGACCGTGAACGGAAGCGTGAGCTGGCAGGGCGCGCTCAACTCCCAGAACGAGGCATTCTTCCAGGCCGCCGACGACATGTTCGTCGACTTCCGCTGGACTGCGGCCAAGCTGACGTCGTCGGGGCAGCGGGCCCAGCAACTGGGCCGTAACCGCTACGAGTTGTGGGCGGGTGTCGACGTCGAGGCGAACGGCTGGAACTCGTCCGTGAACTGGGACGCGTTCGTGCCGCGCGACAAGGCGCACGTGGTGTCGGTCGGCTTCTACCGGCCCGAGTGGACACGCAACCACCTCCCGGCGGACGGCCGGGCTCCGGGCGACTTCCACGCCGCCGACGACCGGTTCTGGACCGGGCGGTCACTGGATCCCTCACGGCCGGACGGCACCGACGGCTGGCGGGCACCGGCCGTCTCGGTCGCCGACCGGTCGACGGTGACCTCGGTGCCGTTCGCGAGCGTGTTCAACACCGGGCACGGACTGCGCTGGTACGAGGACGGCGAGGTGACGTCGGACGCGCCCTGGAACCACCTGGGCCTGCAGGACCGGCTGCCGTCCCGGCGCTGGGCCGTGCACACGGACGGGCAGCGCCCCGCGGTGACCTTCGACTTCGCGGACGCCTGGCGAGGCGGCAGCAGTGTGCTCGTCGCCGGCGAACTGGACCGGCCGGCGGTTCTGGACGTGTATGCGACACGGTTGCCGGTCACCGCGGACACGGTCGTCGAGCTGACCCATCGCACCGACACGGGCACCGTGAACGTCGAACTGGCCGTCGCCACCGCCGAGCCCACCACACCGGGGGCGACACCGCCGTACACCTACTTCCCCGTGACCGCGGCCGGCGGCTGGCAGACCTCGACCGTACGGCTCACCGGGCTGACCGGCACCATGCGTGCGATCGGTGTCCGGATCACCGCGGCCGGCGGCGGTCCCGTGCGGTGGCGGCTCGGCGGCCTCGCGGTCCGCACGGCCGCGCAGACGCCCGCCGCACCCGCGGACTTCCGTGTCACCGGCGCCTCGGGCGGCGACCTGCGCCTCGCCTGGAGCCCCGCACCCGGCGACGTGCGCCACCACACCGTCCACCGCCTCCTCCCGGACGGCACCCGGCGCTTCCTCGGCGGCACCTGTCAGCGCGCCTACTTCGTCGGCGGCCTGCGACCCGAACAGGGCGAACAGGAGGCACGGTTCGAACTGCGTGCCGTAGGGGAGCTCTACACCACGTCGGCCCCCGTGACCGTCAACCACCGCTGGTAACCACCCGCCCGGACGACCTACGGAGCACCCCGCATGCATGACGACCGCAACCTGGTCGAAGCCCGCCTCAAGCGCGTCCTCGACGAGCGCGTCCGCCCCGCCGTGTACCCCGAGTCAGTGCAGCTGGACGTGGCGGTGTGGCACGCGCCCGGCGAGCCGGTGCCCGTCGCCGAAGGGCTCGCGGCCGAACCCGGGCCGATCGAGGTGGGCGCCCGCTGGGGTGCTCCGTGGGGCACCAGCTGGTTCCGGGTCACCGGGACCGTGCCCGAGGCGTGGGCCGGGAAGACCGTCGAGGCGCTCCTCGACCTCGGATTCGACGAGAACATGCCCGGCTTCCAGTGCGAAGGCCTGGTCTACCGGCCCGACGGTACCCCGGTGAAGGGCCTCAACCCGCGCAACCAGTGGGTCCGCATCGGCGCCCCGGTGGAAGGCGGCGAGGAGGTCCGGCTGCACATCGAGGCGGCCTCCAACCCGGTCATCCTCGACTACCACCCCTTCCTGCCCACCCGGTTGGGCGACAAGGAGACGGCCGGGAGCGCACCCCAGTACACGCTGACCCGCATGGACCTCGCCGTCCTCGACGAGACGGTGTGGCAGCTCGTGCTCGACCTGGAGGTGCTGGGCGAGCTGATGGCCGAGCTGCCGGTGGAGTCGGCGCGGCGCTGGGAGATCCTGCGGGCGGTGGAGCGGGCGCTCGACGCGATCGACCTGCAGGACGTGAACGCGACGGCGGCGCGGGCGCGGGAACGGCTGGCCGGCGTGCTCGCCACGCCCGCCGTGCCGTCCGCCCACCGCATCAGCGCCATCGGGCACGCCCACATCGACTCGGCGTGGTTGTGGCCGCTGCGTGAGACCGTGCGCAAGGTGGCCCGTACGACGTCCAACATGACCGCCCTCATCGAGGACGAGCCCGACTTCGTCTTCGCCATGTCCCAGGCCCAGCAGTGGGCGTGGGTGAAGGAGCACCGGCCCGAGGTGTGGGCGCGGGTGAAGAAGGCGGTCGCCGACGGCCGGTTCGTGCCGGCGGGCGGGATGTGGGTGGAGTCGGACACCAACATGCCCGGCTCGGAGGCGATGGCCCGGCAGTTCGTGCACGGCAAGCGGTTTTTCCTCGACGAGTTCGGCATCGAGAACGACGAGGCCTGGCTCCCCGACACCTTCGGCTTCGCCGCCGGACTGCCGCAGATCATCAAGGCGGCCGGCGCCAAGTGGCTGCTGACGCAGAAGATTTCGTGGAGCCAGACCAACAAGTTTCCGCACCACACCTTCCGTTGGGAGGGCATCGACGGCACCCGGATCTTCACCCACTTCCCGCCCGTCGACACCTACAATTGCTCCATGAAGGGCAGCGAGATCGCCCACGCGGCCCGCAACTTCAAGGACAAGGGCGTCGCCCGGCACTCGCTCGCCCCCACCGGCTGGGGTGACGGAGGAGGCGGCACCACCCGCGAGATGATCGCCAAGGCCGCCCGGCTGCGCGACCTGGAGGGCTCCGCCACCGTCGTCTGGGAGACCCCGGACGCCTTCTTCCGCAAGGCCGAGGCCGAATACCCCGACGCGCCCGTCTGGGTCGGTGAGCTTTACCTCGAACTCCATCGCGCCACGCTCACCAGCCAGGCCAGGACCAAGCAGGGCAACCGCCGCAGCGAACACCTTCTGCGCGAGGCCGAGCTGTGGGCCGCCACGGCTGCCGTACGCACCGGATTCCCCTATCCGTACGAGGAATTGGACCGCATCTGGAAGACGGTGCTGCTGCACCAGTTCCACGACATCCTGCCCGGCTCGTCCATCGCCTGGGTGCACCGCGAGGCGCGCGCCACCTATGAGCGCCTCGCCGGCGAGCTGACCGCGATCATCGAGTCGGCCCAGCGCGCCCTGACCGGCGAGGGCGAGGCCGAGCTCGTCTTCAACGCCGCCCCGCACCCACGTGCCGGCGTACCGGCGGGCGGGGCACGACCCCCGGCGACCGAGGGCCGGACGGCACTCACCCCGCGCCCGGACGGCGGCTTCGTCCTCGACAACGGCCTGCTGCGGATCGAGATCGACGCCCGGGGCCTGGTCGTGTCCGCGTACGACATCGAGGCCGACCGCGAGACCGTCGCGCCGGACGCTGCCGCGGGCCTCCTCCAGCTCCACCCCGACTTCCCGAACATGTGGGACGCCTGGGACGTCGACGAGTTCTACCGGCACACCGTCACCGATCTGACGGACGTGGACGAGATCGCCCCGGGCGACGACGGGACCTCCGTGCGGATCGCCCGCTCCTTCGGCGGCTCCCGGGTCACCCAGGTGCTCTCGCTCGCGCCGGGGGAGCGGCGGCTGCTGTTCGACACCGAGGTCGACTGGCACGAGACGGAGAAGTTCCTGAAGCTGGCCTTCCCGCTCGACGTGCACGCGGAACGGTACGCCGCGGAGACCCAGTTCGGGCACTTCCACCGCCCCACGCACACCAACACCAGCTGGGAGGCCGCCAAGTTCGAGGCCTGCAACCATCGTTTCGTCCATGTGGCCGAGCCGGGCTGGGGCGTCGCCGTCGTCAACGACTCGACGTACGGCCACGACGTGACCCGCACGGTCCGCACCGACGGCGACCTCGGCCCGACCACCACGCTCCGCGTCTCCCTGCTGCGCGCCCCGCGCTTCCCGGACCCCGAGACCGACCAGGGCCTGCACCGCTTCCGGCACGCCCTGGTGCCGGGCGCCGATGTCGGGGACGCGGTGCGCGAGGGCTGGCGGATCAATCTGCCGGAGCGGCGGATCAGCGGTGCCGGGGAGGTGGCTCCGCTGGTGGCGGTGGACCGGGACGCGGTCGTGATCACGGCCGTCAAGCTGGCCGACGACGGCAGCGGGGACCTGGTGGTGCGCCTCCACGAGGCCCACGGCGGCAGGGTACGGGCCACGCTGACGGCGGACTTCGCGGTCTCGGAGGTCACGGCGACGGACCTGCTGGAGCGCTCCCTGCCCGAGACACCGTCGTACGACGGCTCGTGTGTCGCGCTGCGTCTGCGCCCCTTCGAACTGGTGACTCTGCGCCTGCGGCGGGCCGAGGTCCACTGACGGCGAACAGCGGCGCGCCGTCGCGAAGCGGACGGCAACTGGCCCCACACTCAGGGAGGTTGGCGTAGGTTTCGCGCCTTGGAGGCACATTTGAAGCTTGTCACGCGAGCCCAGCTCGGCTGGCCCGCATCCGCCGCACCCGCACAGACTTCGACCAAGGGCGTGAAGGTCCACTACGAAGGCGCGCCGGTCAGCGTCAAGCTCCTCGACGACCACGATCTGTGCATCGCCGAGTGGAAGAGGATCCGAGTCGACCATCTGAACAACGAGAAGGAGAACTACTCGGACATCGCCTACAACTACGGTGCCTGCCCGCACGGTCACCTTCTGGAAGGCCGGGGCCTCGGCAAGCGCACCGGGGCGAACGGCAACCAGGAACTCAACCGCGGCCATTACGCGATCGTCGGCCTGGTCGGCTCCGAGGGGCTCACCAAGCCGACGGACGCGATGCTCGGCGCGATCCGCGACGGCATCGAACTGCTGCGCAAGCACGGTGCCGGCAAGGAGATCAAGGGGCACAAGGACGGCTTCGCCACGGCGTGCCCCGGCAAGCACCTGTACGCGTGGGTGGAGAAGGGTGCCCCGCGGCCCGGGGGCTCACCGACCGTTCCGGGTCCGCGGCCGGTGATCGACGTGTCGAAGGTCGTCGCCGCGGCCCTGCACGACCCGGCCAAGCCGGGCACGCCCGTGTCGTACGCCGGTGTGAAGAGGGTGGAGAAGGCCCTCGTCGCGGAGGGCCTCCTCGAAGGGCGGTTCGCGGACGGCCACTTCGGCACCACGACCGTCGCGGCGTACGCCGCCTGGCAGCGCCGCTGCGGGTTCTCCGGCGACGACGCCAACGGCATTCCCGGCCAGGTGTCACTGGAGAGGCTGGGGCGCGAGCACGGGTTCGACGTGACGCCGTAGCCCGGTCATGACGGGGGCCGTTCTCCTCACCCGCAGGTGAGGGGAACGGCCTTCTGCGTCATGGCGGTCCTCAGCCGCCGAGCTGCGCTCGCAGCCACTCCTCCACCTCGCCCACATGCGCGGCCGCCGCGGCCCGCGCCGCGTCCGGGTCGCGGGCGATCAGGGCGCGGTGGATCGCGGCGTGCTCGCGTCGGGTGCGGGTGAAGGCGCCCTCCTCCTGGTAGCCGCGCCAGACGCGGGCACGGAACGTGCGGGAGGACAGGCCCTCCAGGATCGCCGCCATGGTCTCGTTGCCGGCGGCGATCGCGATCTCGCGATGGAAGGCCAGGTCGTGGGCGAGGATCTCCTCCGGGTCCTCCGTGGCGTTCATCGCCGTCAGATGCTTCTCGACCTCGGCGAGCTGGTCCGGGGTGATCCTCGCCGCCGCCAGCGCGGTCGCCGTCGACTCCAGGATGCGGCGCACTTCCAGCAGTTCCACCAGACGCGGGCCCCGGGACAGGTCGGCGACCACGCCGAACGTCTCCAGCAGGTCGCCGGCCTCCAGTTGGGTGACGTAGATGCCCGAGCCGTGCCGGGCCTCCAGGACCCCCAGCACCGTGAGCGCGCGGATCGCCTCGCGCATCGAGCTGCGGGAGATGCCGAGCCGGGCGGCCAGATCGCGCTCGGTGGGCAGCCGCTGGCCGGGCTCCAGCCGCCCCTCCGCGATCAACGCCTTGATCTGCTCGATGGCGCGCTGTGTCACGGTGCCCTTCTGCGGGGCTGTCTCGTCGTCCACGCCGTTCCTCCCGTCGGCCGAGGCGTCTGCCCGCGCCCGGTGAGCGGCAGTGTAATCACCAGGTTGGTCGGACCACTACGGTTTGGTCCGACCACTACGGCCTGAAACCGCGAAAATCTGCCCCCGAAGGGTGTTGTATCGCCGAAGTGGTCTGATAAATATGCGGGCATCTGCTCGAACCAAGTGCTCGAACACGCTCAACGAGGAGCCGCCAGATGCCCGGCACGACAGCGCGGAAGCAGAACAGGTCACGGATGGTCAGGGCGGTGTGCGCGGTCGCCGGCGCCTCGCTCGCGCTCGCCGCGTGCGGCAGCACCAAGGACACCGGCGCCGCCGGAGCCCAAGGCGGCGGAAGCGGCCAGGTCGGGGTGATCCTGCCCCTGCTGACCTCGCCGTTCTGGCAGTCGTACAACGACTACGTGCCGAAGATGGCCGACTCCCAGGGCGTCGACACGCTCAAGACGGTCAACTCCAACAGCGATCCCTCCCAGCAGATCACCGACATCAACAACCAGCTCAACCAGGGCGTCAAGGGCCTCGTCGTCGCCCCGCTGGACAGCGCCGCCATCGAGGCCGGCCTCGACCAGGCCGAGCGCAAGGGCGTACCGGTCGTCGCGGTCGACGTGGCGCCCGACAAGGGCAAGGTCGCGATGGTGGTGCGCGCGAACAACGTCGCGTACGGCGAGAAGGCCTGCGACTACCTCGGGGAGAACGTCTCCAGTGGCAAGGTCGTGCAGATCATGGGCGACCTGGCCTCCGTCAACGGCCGTGACCGCTCCGAGGCCTTCCGTGCCTGTGTGAAGAAGAAGTACCCCAAGCTGAAGGTCCTGGAGATCCCCGCCAAGTGGGAGTCCGACACCGCGGCCTCCAAGCTCGACACCCTCCTCAACGCCAACCCCGACATCAAGGGCATCTACATGCAGGCGGGCGGCGTCTACCTCGCGCCCACCCTGCAGACCCTGAAGTCCAAGGGAATGCTCAAGACGGCCGGGGAGTCCGGGCACATCGCGATCGTCTCCAACGACGGCATCCCGCAGGAGTACGACGCCATCCGCAAGGGCGAGATCGACGCGACCGTCTCCCAGCCCGCCGACCTCTACGCCAAGTACGGCATGTACTACATCAAGGCGGCGATGGAGGGGAAGAAGTTCGAGCCGGGCCCCACGGACCACGACTCGACCATCGTCAAGCTGCCCAGCGGCATCCTGGAGGACCAGCTGCCCGCGCCGCTGGTCACCAAGGAGAACGTCGACGACCCCAAGCTCTGGGGCAACACGGTCAAATGACGACGTCACTCGTTGAAGCGCGGGACATCGTCAAGCGCTACGGCCCCACCACCGCCCTCGCCGACGGCCGGCTCACCGTCCTGCCCGGCGAGTCGCACGCCCTCGTCGGCCGCAACGGCGCCGGCAAGTCGACCCTGGTCAACATCCTCACCGGGCTCCAGGCCGCCGACGAGGGCGAGGTCCGCTTCGACGGCGAGCCCGCGCCCCCGCTGGCCGACCGCGACGCCTGGCGCCGCAAGGTGGCCTGCGTCTACCAGAAGCCCACCGTGGTCCCCGAGCTGACGGTTGCCGAGAACCTGTTCATCAACCGGCAGCCCCTCCAGCGCGGCTTCATCAGCTGGCGCAGACTGCGCACCGAGGCCGCCGAACTCCTGGCCACCTGGGACGTGCACGTCGACCCCGAGGCCCGCACCGCCGACCTCAAGGTCGAGGACCGTCAAATGGTGGAGATCGCTCGGGCGTTGAGCTTCGGCGCCCGGTTCATCATCCTCGACGAGCCGACCGCCCAGCTCGACAACCGGGAGATCGAGCGGCTGTTCACCCGCATGCGGGCGCTGCAGGACTCCGGAGTCACCTTCCTGTTCATCTCGCACCACCTGCAGGAGGTGTACGAGGTCTGCCAGACCGTCACGGTCCTGCGTGACGCCCGCTGGATCACCACCGCCCCCGTCGCCGAACTCCCGCGCCGGGCGCTGGTGGAGGCCATGGCGGGGGAGTCCCTCGAGGCCATCGCCGAACAGGCCGTGGACCCCGGGGACGTCGACCACGACGGCCCCGTCCTGCTCGAAGCCCGCGGGCTCACCTCACCGGCGTACCGGGACATCGATCTCACCGTCCGCCGCGGCGAGGTAGTCGGGCTCGCCGGGATCAGCGGCAGCGGCAAGGTGCAGCTCGCCGAGTCCTTCGCGGGGCTGCACACCCCGACCGGCGGGACCGCACGGCTGGACGGAGACCGGCTGCCGTTCGGCGATGTGCAGGCCGCCCTCAAGGCCGGCGTCGCCTGTGTGCCCCGCGACCGGCACGACCAGGGCCTGGTCGCCGGCATGACCATCGGCGACAACGCCACCATGAGCGTCCTCGACCGGCTCGGCCGCTTCGGCTTCGTCGGCACCGAACGCAAGCGCGGCTTCGCCACCGCCCTCATCGAACGCCTCGACATCCACACCGAAGGCCCCGACCAGCCGGTCTCGGACCTGTCCGGCGGCAACGCGCAGAAGGTGGTCATGGCCCGCGCGCTGGCCTCCGACCCCCGGCTGCTGGTGCTGATCAACCCCACCGCGGGCGTCGACGTGAAGTCCAAGGAATCCCTGCTGGCCCGCGTGGACAGCGCCCGCGACGACGGCATCGCCGTGCTCGTCGTCTCCGACGAACTCGACGATCTGCGGCGCTGCGACCGCGTCCTCGTCCTGTTCCACGGCCGCGTCGTCGCCGAGCACCCGGCGGGCTGGCGCGACCACGAGCTGATCGCCTCCATAGAAGGAGTGGACCATGGCTGACACCAAGGCCCCACCGGTTGCGCCCGTCAAGGTCCCCGATGCCCGCGCGGCCAGGACGGTGCTGCTCCGCCGCGCCCGCGAACTCGCCCTGGTTCCGGCCCTGTTGCTCCTCCTGGTGCTCGGCGCGGTCGTCAACGACTCCTTCCTCACCGAACGCAACCTGATCTCGATCCTCGGCGCCTCCGCCGCCCTCGCGATGGTCGTGCTGGCCGAGTCGCTGGTCCTCATCACCGGCAAGTTCGACCTGTCCCTCGAATCGGTCGTCGGCATCGCACCCGCCGTCGGTGCGCTGCTCGTGCTGCCCGCCGCCCAGTCCGGCTGGGGCACCGAACTCCCCGCCGCGCTCTCGCTGCTGGCGATCCTCGTGGCGGGCGCGGCCGTGGGTGCCTTCAACGGCATCCTGGTCGTGAAGTTCAAGCTCAACGCGTTCATCGTGACGCTCGCGATGCTGATCGTCCTGCGCGGTCTGCTGGTCGGCGCGACCAAGGGCAAGACGCTGTTCGGCATGCCCGACAGCTTCTACTCCCTCGCCACCACGACCTTCATCGGCATCCCGATGTCGGTGTGGCTCGCCGCGGCCGCCTTCGCCGTCGCCGGGTTCGTGCTGAAGTACCACCGCATCGGGCGCGCCCTGTACGCCATCGGCGGCAACGCGGACGCCGCCCGCGCGGCCGGTATCCGGGTCGAGCGGGTGATGCTCGGCGTGTTCGTCGTCGCGGGCACCCTCGCGGCCGTCGGCGGCATCATCCAGACGGGCTATGTCGGCGCGATCAGCGCCAACCAGGGCAACAACATGATCTTCACCGTGTTCGCGGCCGCGGTGATCGGCGGCATCAGCCTGGACGGCGGCAAGGGCACCATGTTCGGCGCCCTGACCGGCGTACTCCTCTTGGGCGTCGTCCAGAACCTGCTCACCCTCGCCCAGGTCCCGTCGTTCTGGATCCAGGCCATCTACGGCGGAATCATCCTGGTCGCCCTCATGATCGCCCGTGTGACGACGGGCCGCGCCCAGGACTGACCGCGCGCCGTCCCCGCCACCGACCGAAAGGCCCTCTGTGTCCCCGACCTCCGGCACCCCCGGCGCCTCCGCCCGCGTCACCGCGGTCGACACCTATGACATCCGCTTCCCCACCTCGCGCGAGCTCGACGGCTCCGACGCGATGAACCCGGACCCCGACTACTCGGCCGCGTACGTCGTGCTGCGCACCGACGGGGCCGACGGCCACGAGGGGCACGGGTTCACCTTCACCATCGGGCGGGGCAACGAGATCCAGGTCGCCGCGATCGAGGCGCTGCGCGGCCATGTCGTGGGCAGGTCCGTCGACGAGCTGTGCGCCGACCCGGGGACCCTCAACCGCGACCTGATCGGCGACAGCCAGCTGCGCTGGCTCGGCCCCGAGAAGGGCGTGATGCACATGGCGATCGGCGCGGTCATGAACGCTGTGTGGGACCTCGCCGCCAAGCGCGCCGACAAGCCCCTGTGGCGCCTGCTCGCCGACGCCGACCCGGAGTGGATCGTCCGTCAGATCGACTTCCGGTACCTCACCGACGCACTCACGCCCGAGGAGGCGCTGGCGATCCTGCGCCGGGGCCGCGAGGGCGCGCAGGAGCGCGTCCCCCGGCTGCTGGAACGCGGCTACCCCGCCTACACCACCTCCGCCGGCTGGCTCGGCTACGACGACGACAAGCTCACCCGGCTCGCCGCCCAGGCCGTCGCCGACGGCTTCCGGCAGATCAAGCTGAAGGTCGGCGCCGACCTGGAGGACGACGTACGGCGCTGCCGTGTCGCCCGCTCGGTCGTCGGCCCTGACATCCGCATGGCCATCGACGCCAACCAGCGCTGGGACGTGGCCGAGGCGATCCGCTGGACCAAGGCCCTCGCCGAGTTCGACCCGTACTGGATCGAGGAGCCCACCAGCCCGGACGACGTCCTCGGCCACGCAGCCATCCGCGAGGCCGTCGCCCCGGTGAAGGTGGCCACCGGCGAGCACGTCCAGAACCGGGTCGTCTTCAAACAGCTGCTCCAGGCCGGCGCCCTCGACTTCGTCCAGATCGACGCGGCCCGCGTCGGCGGCGTCAACGAGAACCTCGCCATCCTGCTGCTCGCGGCCAAGTTCGGGGTGCCGGTGTGCCCGCACGCGGGCGGCGTCGGACTGTGCGAACTCGTCCAGCACCTGTCGATGTTCGACTATGTGGCGGTCACCGGCACCACGCGGGACCGCGTCATCGAGTACGTCGACCATCTGCACGACCACTTCCTCGACCCGGTGGCGATCAGGGAAGGTCACTACACGGCACCCACCGCGCCGGGTTTCTCGGCCGCCATGCGACCCGAGTCGATCGCGCGGTACACGTTCCCCGGTGGCGACTTCTGGGCCGCCGACCTCAAGACGCAGAAGAAGGGACAGGCGGCATGAGCGACTTCGAGGGTCTCAAGGCGCTGGTGACGGGAGGCGCCTCCGGCATCGGCCGGGCCACGGCCGAACTCCTCGCCGCGCGCGGTGCCCAGGTCGCCGTGCTCGACCTGGACCCGTCGTCCGTGGAGAAGCCGCTGCTCGCCTTCCGCGCCGACGTCACCGACGACACCTCCGTACGCGAGGCCGTGGCCGCCGCGGTGGCCGGCCTCGGCGGACTGGACGTGCTGGTCAACAACGCAGGCATCGGCGCCCAGGGCACCGTCGAGGACAACGACGACGCCGAGTGGCACCGGGTCATGGACGTCAATGTCGTCGGCATGGTGCGGCTCGCCCGCGCCGCCCTGCCCCATCTGCGCCGCTCCACGCACGCGGCGATCGTCAACACCTGCTCCATCGCGGCCACGGCGGGGCTGCCGCAGCGGGCGCTGTACAGCGCGACCAAGGGCGCCGTGTACTCGCTCACCCTCGCCATGGCCGCCGACCACGTCCGCGAGGGCATCCGCGTCAACTGCGTCAACCCCGGCACGGTCGACACTCCGTGGGTCGGCCGCCTCCTCGACGCCGCGGCCGACCCGGGCGCCGAACGCGCCGCGCTGGAGGCCCGCCAGCCCACCGGCCGTCTCGTCTCGGCCGTCGAGGTCGCGGGCGCCATCGCCTACCTGGCGAGCCCGCTCTCCGGCGCCACGACCGGCACCGCCCTCGCCGTGGACGGCGGCATGCAGGGCCTGCGTCTGCGGCCGGCGGGCCGGTGAGCATCCCCCGGGGAATCGGCTTCGGAGCCGCCGTCATCGCCAACCTCTACACCGAGGTCACCGACGAGCAGGCGCACGAGGCGGTGTCCGCCGCCTGGCAGCGCGGCATCCGCTACTACGACACCGCACCCCACTACGGCCTCGGCCTGTCCGAACGCCGCCTCGGCGCGGTCCTGCTCGAGCACCCGCGCGAGGAGTACACGGTCTCGACCAAGGTGGGCCGCCGCCTGGAGGCACAGGCCGACGGCGGCGACGACCTGGGACACGGCTTCGCCGTCCCCGCCACGCACCGCCGCGTCTGGGACTTCACCGCGGACGGCATTCGACGCACCCTGGAGGCCAGCCTGGAACGGCTCGGCCTCGACCGCGTCGACATCGTCTACCTCCACGACCCCGACGACCACGCCGAGCAGGCCTTCCGGGAGGGCTACCCGGCCCTGGAGAAGCTCCGCTCGGAGGGAATGATCGGCGCGATCGGTGCGGGCATGAACCAGGCCGAGATGCTCACCCGCTTCGTCCGCGACACGGACGTCGACGTGGTGCTGTGCGCGGGCCGCTACACGCTGCTCGACCAGAGCGCGCTCACGGAACTGCTGCCCGCGGCCGTGGAGCGAGGCGTCTCCGTGGTGATCGGCGGTGCCTTCAACTCGGGACTGCTGGCGGATCCCAAGCCCGGGGCGACGTACAACTACGTCCAGGCGCCGGGTGAGTTGCTGGACAAGGCCTTGCGCATGAAGGAGATCGCCCGGCGTCACCACATCACCCTGCGTGCCGCCGCGCTCGCCTTCTGCGTGGCCCATCCGGCTGTGGCGAGCGTTCTGGTGGGCGCCCGCTCGGCTGCGGAAGTCCACGACTGCGTCGACCAGTTCGCCACACCGGTGCCCGCCGCCTTCTGGCAGGAGTTGCGGGACACCGGACTCCTGGCCACCGAGGAGCCGTCATGAGGGTCGCCCTGCACACCAAGGTCCGCGCGGACCGCGTCGCCGAATACGAGGCCGCCCACCGGGAGGTGCCGGTCGAGCTCACGGACGCCATCCGGGCCGCCGGTGCGACGTCCTGGACGATCTGGCGCAGCGGCACCGACCTCTTCCACGTCCTGGAGTGCGAGGACTACGGCCGTCTCCTCGCCGAGCTGGAGAAGCTGCCGGTCAACGTGGCCTGGCAGGCCCGCATGGCCGAACTGCTCGACGTGGTGCACGACTACTCCGGCGAGGGCGCGGACGCCGGGCTGCCCGCCGTATGGGAGCTGCCGTGACGGTCGTCGACGCCCACCACCACGTCTGGGACCTGTCGGTGCGGGACCAGGACTGGATCACAGGCCCCGAACTCCGGCCGCTGCGACGGAACTTCACGGTCGCCGACCTCGCGCCGGAAGCGGAGTCGGCCGGAGTCGGCCGTACCGTACTCGTCCAGACGATCACCGTCGCCGAGGAGACGCCGGAGTTCCTGGCCCTCGCCGCCGAGCACGAGCTGATCGCGGGCGTCGTCGGCTGGACCGACCTCACGCGATGGGACGTGGCCGAGGAGCTGGCCCGGCTGCGGGAGCTGCCCGGCGGGCAGTATCTGAAGGGGATCCGCCACCAGGTGCAGGGCGAACCCGACCCGGAATGGCTGCTGCGTGCGGACGTACGGCGAGGACTGGCCGCCGTCGCCGAGGCAGGGCTGGTGTACGACCTGATCGTGCTGCCGCACCAGCTGCCGGCCTGCGTCAAGGCGGCCGTCTCGCTGCCCGAACTCACCTTCGTCCTGGACCACTTGGGCAAGCCGCCGATCGCCTCCGGGCACCGTGAGCCCTGGACCTCCGACGTCCGCGCCCTCGCCGCGCTCCCCAACACCGTCTGCAAGCTCTCCGGCATGGTCACCGAGGCCGACCCCGCCTCCTGGACCGTCGACGACCTGCGCCCGTACGCCGACGTGGTGCTGGAGGCCTTCGGACCGCCGCGCCTGATGTTCGGCTCGGACTGGCCGGTGAGCACGCTGGCCGCGACGTACGGTCAAGTCCTGTCCGCGGCAAGGGAGTTGACCGACTCGTCCGATCGGGAGCAGATCTTCGAGGTGACCGCCACCCGCGTCTACGATCTCTGAGCCACCCCGGCCAGCCGGGTCGGCGGCAGGAACTCCCGCACATACGTCCGCTTCCAGCACGCGCCCGTCTCCCGCAGCTCACGCCAGGTCGTGTACCGGTAGCGGAAGAGACGGGCGCGGACGTAGCGGGGCGGCGCGTCGGGCGGGAAGGGGGAGTGGCGCAGCAGTTTCAGGGTGTCGCGGTCGTTCTCCAGAAGCCGCTCCACCAGGGTGCCGAACCATGAACCGGCGTACGCGGGCGACAGCGCGGCGAACCACATCAGCCAGTCCAGCCGCAGATGGTACGGCGCGAACTGCCGGGGCCAGCGCCGGGGATCGCCCGGTTTGCCCTTGAACTCGTACTCCCGCCAGTCCGAGTCCTCGCGCGGTACGTCCTCGGAGGTGCCCTCGATCACCACCTCGTACCGGATCCTGCTGACGCTGCCGAACGCGCCGTAGGTGTTGACCAGGTGGAGCGGGTCGAAGGAGCGGTTCATGATCTGGCGGCGGGAGATCATGTTGGCGACCGGGTGGTAGCTCAGACCGGCGAGGAGCACGGCGACCGCGAGGACGACGACCTCGAACCACAGCGGTGCGTCGGGCACCGACGGCGGATCGCTCGGGAACCGGAGCGCCGACAGGGCCAGCACGATGGTGATCCAGTTCAGCCAGGAGAAGTTGCCCGAGAGGACCAGCCACAACTGGGTGACGATCATCAGCGCGGCGGCGGCCGACGCGATGGGCTGCGGGGTGAAGAGGAGGACGGGCACGACGAGTTGGGTGAAGTGGTTGGCGGCCACCTCGACCCGGTGCAGGGGCCTCGGCAGATGGTGGAAGAACCAGCTCAGCGGGCCCGGCATCGGCTGGGTCTCATGGTGGTGGTCCAGGCAGGTGAGTTTTCGCCAGCACTCGTCGCCGCGCATCTTGATCAGACCCGCGCCGAACTCCACGCGGAACAGGATCCAGCGCAGCAGGAAGAGCACGACGACCGGCGGTGCCACCTCGTCGTTGCCGAGGAAGACGGCGAGAAAGCCGACCTCCAGCAACAGGGACTCCCAGCCGAACGAGTACCAGGTCTGGCCGACGTTGACGATCGACAGGTACAGCGCCCACGGGATCAGCCACAGCAGCATGGCGCCCCACAGGGGCACCACGGAGTCGAGCCCTGCCAGCAGTGCCGCCGACACCGCGCCGCCGGCCCAGGCGCAGCCGGCGAAGAAGCGGTCCGAGTAGTGGAGGTGGAACAGGCTGGGGGCCGCCTTGAAGGGCACCCGCTCGACGAAGCGCGGCACGGGCAGCATGCCGCGCTCACCCATCAGCGCCCGGAACTGAAGGGCCGCCGTCAGGAAGGCGACGAGGTACACGCCGGCCAGAGCCCGCTGGAAGACCAGCCGACTCGTCCAGTAGTCCGGTGCGACGAACCAGTCCACGGCCGTACCCCTCCTCTCCTCATTGTCGTCCCCTCGACCGATGTGACTCTCCGTATACCACTTCTCCGCTTGCGTGACCAAAGGGCGTGAAGACGGTTGCGTCGCCCCAGTCGAAGAATCCGGCAAATCCTGGCAAGGTGGGCCCATGGTTGATCGGGGAGCGAGCGCCCTGTCACTCCCGGACGACTGGCCCGCCCACCCGGACCCGATCCTGGCGCTCAACCGCATGGGCACCTTCGACTGGGACCTCGACGCCGGCGTGTTCCACATGGACGCCCAGGCCCACGAGGTCTTCGACCTGCGCCCCGGTGAATACGACGGAAACCCCGCGAGCCTGGCGATCCGGGTGCCGTCGCCGGAGGGCTACCGACTGGACGGCCTGGTCTCGCAGGCCCTGAAGGACGGCAGCGAGAACTACGGCGCCTACTTCCGCATCCGCCGCCGCGACGGCACCATGCGCTGGACGCACACCCAGGGCTACATCCGCCGCGACGAGACGGGCCGGCCCCGCCGCATCGTCGGCGTCGTCCGCGACGCCACCGACGAACTCGCCGAGAGCGAGGAGCGGCGCGAGCTGCCGACCGACGACGAGGCACGGCGCCAGCAGACCAGCGTCGTCCAGCTCACCACGGCCGCCCTCGCCCACGCCCGCACCATCCAGGACGTCATCGACGTCCTCAAGGACACCCACGGCCTGACCCACCTCGGCGCCAAGAGCCTGGTGATGGGCCTGGTCGAGGCCGGCCGCATCCGGCTGGTCGCCGAGGGCCCCGCCGGCAGCTTCGTGCCGGGCACCCTGGTCACCCGGATCGACGAGCAGTACCCGATGAGCGAGGTCGTACGGACCCTCGGTCCGCGCTTCATCGAGTCACCGGAGGAGTTCGCCGAGAGCTACCCCGTCCTGTGGCCGCACATCACCGACCTGAACATCACGTCCGCCGCCTATCTGCCGCTGATCGCCCAGGCCAGGCCCATCGGCGCCATCGGGCTGCTCTACAGCGACCGGCGCGGCTTCTCCACCGAGGACCGCAACGTCCTCCTCGCCCTCGGCAGCAGCATCGCGCAGAGCCTGCAGCGGGCCATGTTCTACGAGCAGGAGAAGGACCTCGCCACCGGCCTCCAGCAGGCCATGCTGCCGCGCACCATCCCCAGCGTGCCCGGCGCCGACGTCGCCGTCCGCTACCGCTCCGCCTCGCTCGGCCGCGACATCGGCGGCGACTGGTACGACCTGATCCCGCTGCCGGGCGGCCGGGTCGGCGCCGTCATCGGTGACGTACAGGGCCACGACACACATGCCGCCGCCGTCATGGGCCAGTTGCGGATCGTCCTGCGCGCCTACGCCGCCGAGGGACACACCCCGGCGACGGTGATGGCCCGCGCCTCCGTGTTCCTGCACGAGCTGGACACCGACCGCTTCGCGACCTGCCTGTACGCGGAGGCCGACCTGTCCACCGGGGTCGTGCAGGTGGTGCGGGCCGGCCACATCGACCCGCTGATCCGGGAGCCGGACGGCGCCTGCCGCCGCATCTCGGTCGAGGGCGGGCTGCCGCTCGGTCTGTCCGCGGAGTTCGGGCGGCTCGAATACCCGGTCGGCACGATAGAGCTGGACTCCGACCACACCCTCCTGCTGTGCACCGATGGCCTCGTCGAACAGCCCGGCACCGACCTGGACGACGGCATGCAGACCCTCACCGCGCTCATCGCCGACGGCCCGGCAGATGTGCGGGCCCTCGCGGACCGCCTCATCGACGTGGCCGAGGCACGCGGCGGCGACGACGACGTGGCCCTGCTCCTGCTGCGCCGCCGCGTCCTGGACGCCCCGCAGGCCGGCGGCCGGCTCCAGCAGCACGTGGCCCCCGGCGATCCCGAAGCACTCACCGCGGCCCGGCACATGATCCGCGCCGCCGTGCGCGCCTGGGGCGCCGCCGACCGGGCCGACGAGATCGAACTGGTCGCCGACGAGCTGATCACCAACGCCCTGATGCACACCGAGGGCTCCGCCGTCGTGACCCTGCGGGTCCTCGCCGGCTCCGAACGCCGGCTGCGCGTCGAGGTCGAGGACTCCTCCAGCGCCCTGCCGCGCCGCCGCGAGGCGGGGGAGTCGGGTGTCTCCGGCCGCGGACTGCTCCTGGTCGACCTGCTCACGGACGTGTGGGGCGTGGAGGCGCGGGGCGGCGGCAAGGCGGTGTGGTGCGAATTCCTGGTGCCGGAGCGGCCCTGACCGCCGCAGGGCACGCGACGCGTGAGTGAACCCACCCGGCACTGTCGGTGCCGGATGGCACTCTGGACGTATGCCGGAACTCCCCGAGGTCGAAGCGCTCAAGGACTTCCTGACCGACAACCTGGTCGGCCATGAGATCGTCCGTGTGCTGCCCGTGGCGATCAGCGTGCTCAAGACGTACGACCCCCCGGTCACCGCTCTCGAAGGCCACGAGGTCACCGCCGTACACCGCTACGGCAAATTCCTGGACCTCGAGACGGCCGACGGCCCCCACCTGGTGACCCATCTGGCCCGCGCGGGCTGGCTGCAGTGGAAGGACGGGCTCCCGAGCGGTATGCCCCGCCCCGGCAAGGGACCGCTCGCGCTGCGCGTGGCGCTGGAGACGGGCGCGGGCTTCGACCTGACGGAGGCCGGCACACAGAAGCGGCTCGCGGTGTACGTCGTCCAGGATCCGCAGCAGGTCCCGGGCGTGGCCCGGCTCGGCCCCGACCCGCTCGCCGACGACTTCGACGAGACGCGGTTCGCGGACCTGTTGAAGGACGAGCGCCGCCAGATCAAGGGCGCCCTGCGTGACCAGAGCCTGATCGCCGGGGTGGGCAACGCCTACAGCGACGAGATCCTGCACGCGGCCAAGATGTCGCCCTTCAAGCTCGCGGCGTCACTGACCCCCGAGGAGACGGCCCGGCTGTACGGGGCCCTGCGGACGACTCTCACCGAGGCGGTCGAGCGCTCGCGCGGGGTCGCGGCCGGCCGGCTGAAGTCCGAGAAGAAGAGCGGCCTGCGCGTTCACGGCCGCACCGGCGAGCCATGCCCGGTCTGCGGCGACACCATCCGCGAGGTCTCCTTCAGCGACTCCGCGCTCCAGTACTGCCCGACGTGCCAGACGGGTGGGAAGCCGCTGGCGGACCGGAGAATGTCGAGGCTGCTGAAGTAGTCCGGAACCGGACGGTGGGGGAGCGGTTCAGCGGGGTTTGAGCGTCACCAGATGCTCGCCGTCCGCCGTTCGCACCTCGTAGCGCGTGATCTCTTCGGTGTGCATGGCCGACGCGCCCATCATGGTGTTCTCGCGGGCGTCGTGGTGGGCGGCGGACCAGCTGGTCACGGTCTCCTCCGCCCCGTCCCGGCCGATGGCGATCAGATGGCAGGGCCGGGGGCCCGCGCCGTCCTTCACCTTCAGCTCGACCTGGGTGCCGTAGGCCTCGTCCTCGGTCGTGACCTGCGCCCACACCCCGGACCGTTCGTCGGTCGCCTCGACGACCCGTACGGTCCCGCCGTCGCCGTTCGCCAGCATCGCGAGGCCGGGCGCGGCGAGGGCGATCACCACCGAGGCGGCCACGGCGTACAGGGTGCGCCGGCGCAGTGCGCGATGGCGGGCCGCCACCGCTTCGAGCAGCCGGTTCAGCATCTGCGGTCCCGGCTTGGCCATGGGGTGGACGAACTGGGGCGTGGCCCGCCGGTACAACATCAACTGGCGGGTGATGGGCCCGAACTCGGTCACGTGTGCCGCACAGCGGGGGCACTCCATGAGGTGGTCCTCGAAGCGGAACGCCTCCGCTTCGTTCAGCACGCCGAGCGCGTACGCGGCGACGTCGCGATGCCTCTCCAGGGACCTCATGCCGAATCCTCGTGCCGTTGGGTGTGGGGTGTGTTACTCCTTGCGCCCACTGGTACGCACCAGACAGTCGAATCACTCAAGGCCTATACAGAATCGCAACCAAGGGATTCGTAGCGGTCGGTGCCGAGGATTGGTCCGGGGAGAAAAGAACTTAAAAAAGGTGGATGGCGAGATGCCCGAGCGGCAGCCCGAGCTGCCAGGCAGGCGTCCACACCTTCGGTCCCTCGTCCTCGCCCACCAGGGCGCCACCGCCCGGTACCGCGTTCAGATCGGGCGCGAGCAGCTCGGTCTCCTGGAGCCAGCGCCAGGCCGCCTCGGCCAGCTCCAGGTCGGGCGCGGGCCCGCCGGACTCCACCGCCTCGGCCGCGAGTGCCGCCATGCGCCGGCGCACCCAGTCCTGCCACGGCTGGTCGTAAGCCGTCAGCGAAAGCCAGGTCTCCAGCTGGGTCACCACCCGGATGCCGGAGAGCTCGCCGTCGGTGTCGGACAGGAAAATGGTCAGCGCCAGGGCGTCACGCCCGGCGCGGAACTCGAAGGACGTCGGCGGCATCAGGTCGCCGGTGCGCAGGAGCTCGTCGGCGATGTACTCGGCGTACAACCAAGCCATGGGGACGGTCAGTTCACCGCCACCGGTGCCGTCCGTGCTCTCCTGACCTCTGTGCAGCATCCCTTCCTGCCTTCCTCCGGTGAGTGCGTCGCCCTACCCCGGGGCCCTGGGCCCTTGCCCAATCCGGAAAACGGATGAGGACAGCCGATTACTCAACCGGGGTGTTCAGCAAGGCGCTTTACGGAGGTTTGACTCAGCCTTCGGTTTCACCGCAGGTCGGCCGCGTATCCGGGAAGCACCCGGCGCAGGGCGCGCAGCGCATAGTACGCGCGGGACTTCACCGTACCGGGCGGAATTCCAAGGGTTTCCGCGGCCTCCGCAACACTCGCCCCTTGGAAGTACACGAGCACCAGGACTTCACGGTGCTCCGGAGTGAGAGTCTTCACAGCCTCGCGGACATCGAGCATCTCGGCGGCCCGCTCGGCGTGGTCGGAGATGACGCGCGCGTTCTCCAGGATCGCGTCCCCGACCTCCGGCGGCCGTGCCTGCCGTGCCCGCCGTGCGTCGATGGCGAGCCGCCGCCCGACGGTCATCAGCCAGGGCCGTACGGAGTCGAAGTCGTCGGCGCGCAGGGCCTCGGGATGCTGCCAGGCGCGCACCAGCGTCTCCTGCACGAGGTCCTCGGCGCGCTGCCGGTCGCCGTCACAGAGCCGGAGCAGGAGCGCGAAGAGGGGCCGGCCGTGCTCGCGCTGCAGTGCGGCGAGCTCGTGCTCGGCGGTCGTCCCGTTCGTGAGGGTGGTTCCGGCCGTCATGGCCGTATGGCATCGCAGGCGGCGGTTCTGGGACAGGGAGCACGCACGGCTCTGCGGCGGACGGTCGATCGCGTCGACGAACGGTTCGATGAACGGTTCCTTCCGCAACCCGGGGCGGTCCGGACGGGCTAACGGAAGCGGTCGAATTGTTTGCGGGAGGGCTGTATTTCGTACCTATTTGATGCGTATATACGACCGCAAGGGGTGAGCTGATGATCGCACGCAGTCGGCTCGTGGCCATCGCTGTCACGGCCGTCCTCGCCGCAGGAGCCGCCTGCCAGGCCCACAACCGCGAGGCCTCGGGGGGCCCGGGCGCCTCCGCCGGCACCCGCGGCTTCACCCTCGTCGCCTCCGGCGACGTCGTCCCGCACACCCCGATCATGGACCGCGCACGCTTCGACGCGGGCGGCAGGGGGTACGACTTCCGCCCGATGTTCGCGGGCATCGAACCCGTGGTCTCCCGTGCCGATCTGGCGCTGTGTCATATGGAGACCGTCTACGGGGAGAACGGCGAGTACACCGGCTACCCCCTCTTCAAATCCCCGCCGGAGGTCGCCCAGGGCCTCGCCGCCACCGGCTACGACGGTTGCTCCACCGCCTCCAACCACAGCCTCGACGACGGCGCCGCCGGCATCCTGCGGACCCTCAACGCCCTCGACCGGGTGAAGGTGCGGCACGCGGGCACGGCCCGCAGCGACGGCGAGGCGCGCAGTGTGACGGTGCTGCGCGCGGGCCAGGCCAAGGTCGCGCATCTCGCGTACACCTTCGGCGTGAACGGCTTCCCGCTCCCGCCGGGACAGCCCTGGGCGGTGAACCTGATCGACCGGGAGAAGATCGTCGCGGAGGCACGGGCCGCCCGGAAGGCGGGCGCCGACGTGGTCGTCGTATCGCTGCACTGGGGCACCGAGTGGCAGGACGCGCCCGACGAGGAGCAGCTGACGCTGGCCCGCGAACTCACCGCCGCGCGTTCCGGCGAACGCCCCGACATCGACCTGATCCTCGGCACCCATGCCCATGTCCCGCAGGCCTACGAGAAGGTCAACGGCACCTGGGTGGTCTACGGCATGGGTGACCAGGTCGCCGGCGCTATGTACAACCAGCAGGGCGTGCAGGACCCGCGCGCCAACCAGTCCACCCTGGCCCGCTTCACCTTCGAACCGCCGACCCGGGGCGACGGCCGCTGGGAGGTGTCGAAGGCCGAGTTCGTCCCGCAGCTGTTCGACATCGACGCCGGGCGGGTGCTCAATCTCAACCGGTCCATCGCCCAGGGCGCCGAACTGCGGGGCGTGCGGGACCGGATCCGGGAGGTCGTGCTGAGCCGGGGTGCGGGGGAGGACGGGTTGGAGATGGGGGAGTAGATCAGTCCACGTCCACGTGGTCGAAGGTCTTCAGCATCTCCTTCAGCACGCGTGCGCACGCCCGCAGCTCGGCGTCGGTCAGATCGCCGCCGACCTGCCGGTTCAGGGCGTGCTCGCGCGCGAGGATCGCGGTGATGACGGCCTCCCCCTCCCCCGTGATCCGGATCAGCGAGGAACGCTGGTGCGCGGGATTGGGGGTGGCCTCGACCCAGCCCCTGGCCACCGCGTCGTTGACCATGCGCTGCACGAACTGCCGGGTCAGCGCCATGAGCCGGGCCATCTGAGGCACCGTCATGGGCCCGTATCTGTGCAGCAGTACCAGGACGGAGCGCACGCCGACCGATACCCCCTCGACCTCCTCGCTCTGCTCGAGCTTGCGCAGGCCGCGCCGGTAGAGCGCGCCGATCAGGTCGAACACCTCGCTGACCCGGTCGCCGAGATCGTCGGGGGAGAGGGGCGTGCTGGAGTCGTCCACCGCTTCATCATGACACCTAGGTTGCCAAACCACTCCGAAGATGACACCTTGGTTGTCATGACGACAGCGACGAAAGCTTCGGAACTGCGCTTCTTCCCCTCCGCCGACGGCGACCTCGCCTACCTCGACACCGGCTCCGGCGACCTCGTGGTCCTCCTCCACTCCGGGTTCGTCGACCACCGGGTCTGGCGGGCCCAGATCCCGGCCCTGGCGGCCGGACACCGCGTGATCGCCCCGGACGTGCGCGGCCACGGTTCCTCGGCCAACGCGAGCAGGCCCTTCCGCTGGGCGGACGACCTGGCCGGCCTGCTGCACCACCTGGACGCGGGCCCCGCCGTCCTCGTAGGCGTGTCCATGGGCGGTCTGATCGCCACCAACACGGTGCTGGAGTACCCGGATCTCGTGCGCGCCGTCGTCACCTGCGGTGCCGCGACCGGGGAGTTCCAGTACACGGATGCCTGGACCCGCGAGCTACAGGCCGAGATGGCGCGCGCACTGGCCGCCGCGGACATCGAGGGCTGGCTCGATGCCTTCGAGCGGCTCCTGCCGGGACCGGAGCGGACCGTCGCCGACGTCGACCAGGACAGCCTGCGCCTGATACGGGAGATGGCCCGCGGCACGCTGTCGAAGCACACACCCGGCGAGAAGGACTGGTTCGTGCCCGTGGCGGACACCTTCGCACGCGCGGCGGAGATCACCGTCCCGCTGCTCACCCTCAACGGCGGCCTGGAGCCGGCCGACATGCTCGCCGCGGCCGAGCGGCTCGCCACCACCGTCCGCGACGGCCGTGCCGAAGTCGTGGACGGCGTCGCCCACTACCCGAACCTGGAGAAGCCGGAGATCTTCAACAAGGTCCTGCTCGACTTCCTGCAGACCCTGTGACGCCCCGTCGCCTCAGCGTGCGGTCACGTAACTCAGGTCCCGCACGCCGAGCGACGCCGGCTCCAGCCGCAGCCACACCGTGCCGCGCTCCGCCGGATCGTCGTGCAGATAGTGCACGAACCGCGGATCCCACCGGCTCTCGTCCGCACCCAGATAGCGCGTGAGCTTGCGCCGGCCACGGGGGACGTCGAACGGCACCAGATCGGCTCGGCCCCGCGCGGTCACCTGGCGCACGAGACCGGTCGCGGGATCGCACTCGTCGACCACGAGGGCCACCGCGGGATCCTCCCGCACCCGGTGCACGAGCCGTGCCCACGGCCTCGTCAGGATCCAGAAGGCGCCGTCCTCCCAGAGGTACCAGACCGGGCGCACCGTCGGCCCGTTGGTCGCGATGCGTGCGGTCAGCGGCCGTCGGAGGAAGGCGTCCACGTCGAAGGCATGAGAAGTCATGCCCCAGATGTATGCCCCGACGGAGCTACGCCACTACAGATCCGCCACTACGGCACCACCGTCACCGGCCACCGCCCGGCCTTGACCAGCCGGATCGCGACGGAGCCGACGATCCGGTGCCCGGCCTGCTCGGAGGCGCCCACCACCACGGCGTCCGCCTTCAGGTCGTCGGCCGCCTTCACCAGACCGTTGTAGGGGTCGCCCTGGAAGGTGTGGAACTCCCAGCGGACGTCGAATATCCCCTTGAGCCGCTCGGTCGCGTCCCGGATCTGGGCGATCAGATCCTCGGCGATCTCGCTGGTCGTGTCCGCGACCGGCGCCCCGAGCGCCGCGCCCGCCGTCATCACCGGCTGCACGTACACGAGGGCGAGCAGAGCGTTCTGCCGCCGGGCGAGGCCGGCCGCGTAGGCGGCCGCGTGCATCGAGGAGTCCGAGCCGTCGACCCCGACCACGATGACCTTGGGGCCGTCCGTGCCCCGCTCGAACCGGTGCGAGTGCTGTTCCGTCACGGCAGGAGGCTATCGGAAGCCCGAGGTCCCGCCGTCGGCCGGGACGCTCGACGGGCGAGGAGGCCGCGGGCTTCCTAGAGTCGGAACATGAGTGCCACCGTGGAGGCCGCCCCGGACCGACGCGCCAAGGGCCCGGCACGGCCGCCCGGGAAGGGTCCGCTCAGCAGGGTGCCGGAGGGTTTCGCGACCTTCTTCGGCGCCCTCGGACTGCTCTGTGTCCTGCTGGCCTT
The DNA here is from genome assembly GCF_042795335.1 of Streptomyces sp. NPDC056479. Lineage (NCBI taxonomy): Bacteria > Bacillati > Actinomycetota > Actinomycetes > Kitasatosporales > Streptomycetaceae > Streptomyces > Streptomyces sp. NPDC056479. Next base: position 544,416 of record NZ_JBHTRZ010000001.1, read on the forward strand.
CATCCCGCCGCTGCGTGACGGGCTGCGTCCCGTCGTGCGCGCCCTCGACCAGATCATCGTCCCCGTCAGCGCCAACCTCGCCTACGCCGTCTTCCTCTTCCTGCTCGCCGCCGCGACGGCCGCCCGCAAGAAGATCGCCTGGTGGCTGGTCGTCGTCTATCTGGGCCTGCTCGTCCTGAGCGACATCCTCGGCACGGTCGTCGGCGACTACTCCGACTCCGTTCCGTCCCTCATCGTCTGCGCTCTCGCTCTGGCCCTGCTGATCGTCGCCCGCGGGGAGTTCTACGCCGCCTCCCGCAGAGCCGCCGTACGAAGAGCCCTCGGCGTCCTGTTCGTCGGGCTGGTCATCGGGATCCTGGCCGGCTGGGGGCTGGTCGAGCTGTTCCCCGGCACCCTGCCGCAGAGCCAGCGGCTCGCATGGGCCGCCGACCGGGTCTGCGGCGGCCTCGTCTCCGGCACCACCTACGACGGACGGCCGCCGCGCCCCCTGTACTTCCTGCTCGGCCTGTTCGGCGCGCTCGCCCTGCTGAACGCCGCAGCGACGCTGTTCCGCTCGCAGCGCATGGAGGCCGCCCTGCACGACGACGAGGAGGCCCGCATCCGCGCCCTCCTCAGGACGTACGGCGCCCAGGACTCCCTCGGCTACTTCGCCACCCGGCGTGACAAGGCCGTCGTCTTCTCGCCCAGCGGCAAGGCCGCCGTCACCTACCGCGTCGAGGCCGGTGTCTGCCTCGCCAGCGGGGACCCGGTCGGCGACCGGGAGGCCTGGCCGCACGCCATCGCCGTCTGGCTGGACCTGGCCCGCCGCTACGCCTGGGTGCCCGCCGCGATGGGCGCCTCCGAGGACGGCGCGACCGCCTACGCCCGCGCCGGACTCGGTGCCCTGCAACTCGGCGACGAGGCGATCCTGCGGCCGCAGGACTTCGACCTCGACGGCCGCGACATGCGGGTGACCAGACAGGCCGTCCACCGCGTCCGCCGCACCGGTGCCCACTGCCGTATCCGCCGCCACTCCACCCTCAGCGAGGCGGAGATGGAGGAAGTGATCCGCAAGGCCGACGCCTGGCGCGACACCGAGACCGAACGCGGCTTCTCCATGGCCCTGGACCGCCTCGGCGACCCGGCCGACGGCGACTGCCTCCTCGTGGAGGCGCTCGGCGAGGACGGTGAGCTGCTCGCCCTGCTCTCCTTCGTGCCCTGGGGCAAGGAGGGCATCTCCCTCGACCTGATGCGGCGTGACCGCGGTGCCCCCAACGGCGTCATGGAGTTCATGGTCGCCGAAGTGTGCGCCGTCGCACCGAAGCTGGGCATCCGCCGGATCTCCCTGAACTTCGCGGTGTTCCGCTCGGTCTTCGAGGAGGGCGCCCGCATCGGCGCCGGACCCGTGCTGCGGCTGTGGCGGCGGCTGCTGCTGTTCTTCTCCAAGTGGTGGCAGCTGGAGGCCCTCTACCGCTCCAACGCCAAGTACGACCCGCAGTGGTACCCGCGCTTCATCTGTTACGGCGAGGCCGCCTCCCTCGCCCGGATCGGCACGGCGTCCGCCATCGCCGAGGGCTTCGTCTCCGTACCGTCCCTGCACAAGCTCCGCAGAAAGGGGCACTCAAGAAACGGACCGCGCCCCGCCACCACCGAAGGACTGCCCTCGCTGGCGGCGCTCGGCCTCGAAGGAGGGGACGAGGCCGGGGCGGCCGGGCCGGATGCGGGCCTGCCCGAGCAGGTCCGCGTCCGGCACCGTACCCTCGACCGGCTGCGCGCCGACGGCGTCGACCCCTACCCGGTCGGCATCCCGGTCCGCACCCACGCCCTCGCCGACGTCCGCACGGGCGAGCAGGTCACCGTCGCCGGCCGGATCATGCTGCTGCGCGACTTCGGCGGCATCGTCTTCGCCGTGCTGCGCGACTGGTCGGGCGATCATCAACTCGCGCTCACCCGCAAGGACTCCGGCGCCGCACTCGACCGCTTCACCGCCGACACCGACATCGGCGACCTCATCAGCGCCACCGGCCTGGCCGGCGCCAGCGACAAGGGCGAGCCGACCGTCTTCGTCACCTCCTGGCAGCTCATCGGCAAGTGCCTGCGCCCCCTGCCCGACAAACGCCGCGGCCTCGCCGACCCCGAGGCCAAGGTCCGCATGCGCTATCTCGACCTGGTGTCCAGCCCCGTCGCCCGCGACGTGGTCCGCGCCCGCTCCACCGCCGTCCAGGCGCTGCGCCAGGGCCTGCTGCAACGGGGCTACCTCGAGGTCGAGACACCGGTGCTGCAGCAGATCCACGGCGGCGCCAACGCACGGCCCTTCACCACCCACATCAACGCCTACGACCTCGACCTCTATCTGCGCATCGCGCCCGAGCTCTATCTCAAGCGGCTGTGCGTCGGCGGCGTGGAGAAGGTCTTCGAGATGGGCCGCACCTTCCGCAACGAGGGCGTCGACTACAAGCACAACCCCGAGTTCACGATCCTGGAGGCCTACCAGGCGTACGCCGACTACGACGTGATGCTCGACCTCGTCCGCGAGCTGATCCAGGGCTGCGCGACCGCCGCCTTCGGATCACCGGTCGCCCACCAGGACGGCAGGGAGTACGACATCTCCGGGCAGTGGCCGGTCAAGACGGTGTACGGCGCGATCTCCGAGGTGCTCGGGGAGGAGATCGACCCCGGCACCGAACTGCTCCGGCTGCACCGGCACTGCGACCGTGTCGGCGTGCCGTACATCGCCGACGACGCCCATGGCGACGTCGTCCTGGAGATGTACGAGCGGCTGGTCGAGGAGAAGACCCAGCTGCCGACCTTCTACAAGGACTTCCCCACCGACGTCTCCCCGCTCACCCGCCAGCACCGCACCGACCCCCGGCTCGCCGAACGCTGGGACCTCGTCGCCTTCGGCACCGAACTGGGCACCGCCTACTCCGAGCTCACCGACCCCGTCGAACAGCGCCGCCGCCTCACCGCCCAGTCCCTGCTGGCCGCCGGCGGAGACCCCGAGGCCATGGAACTCGACGAGGACTTCCTCGACGCCCTCGAATACGCCATGCCGCCCACCGGAGGCCTCGGCATCGGCGTGGACCGTGTGGTCATGTTCCTCACCGGCCTGACGATCCGCGAGACCCTGCCGTTCCCCCTGGTACGCCGCCGCTGACCGGTCTCAGCGACCCCGACCCGTCGGCCGGGTGAGTGATTTCGAGCGTCCGTTCCGGTGTCGTACTGGTGCGTCGACCTCGCATCGGGCGACTCATGAGTCATGACCAACGATCAGCTGCCCCCGCGTCTGCTCACCCGGCGCCGCGCGCTGCTCGCCGGTGCCGCCGCCGTCGGGGCCGCCGGCACCGCCGGTCTGTTCACCACGTTCGCGGGCGGCGAGCGGGTCCTGCCGGCCGCCACCCCGACGCGGGCCGCCACCCCGACGCCGGTCGCCGGCCCGCAGGCGCGCCCGCTGCTGAAGCCTTCCGCCTACCGCCTCCAGCCCCTGACGGGATACGGCCCGCCCGAAGCCGCGCCCCGCCGCACCCTCGTACGGCGTGCACCGCTGCTGCGGGTGTCCGGACGCGGCCGCACCATGGTGCTGACCTTCGACGACGGACCGGACGCCCGCTACACCCCGTACATCCTGGACACCCTGCGCGAGTACGACGTCCGCGCGATGTTCTTCGTGTGCGGCGAGATGGTCGCCGAGAACAAGGACATCGTGGCCAGAATGGCCGAAGAGGGCCATGTCATCGGCAACCACACCTGGTCCCACCCGCTGCTCCTCAAGCTCGGCCGCGGCCGGATCCGCGAGGAGATGGAACGCACCAGCGACATCATCGAGGAGAGCTGCGGCGAGCGCCCCGTGTGGTTCCGTGCCCCCTACGGCGCCTGGAACCGCGCCGCCTTCCAACTCGGCGCCGAACTCGGCATGGAACCGATGGCCTGGACGGTCGACACCCTCGACTGGACCACCCCGGGCACCGGCACCATCATCGAACGGGTCGGCCAGGGCGCCGCCCCCGGCGTCGTGGTGCTCTCGCACGACGCCGGGGGCGACCGCTCCCAGAGCGTCCACGCGCTGCGGGCCTATCTGCCCCGGCTGCTGGATGCCGGGTATCACCTCACCGTCCCGGAACGGCATTACGCGTGACGGCTTTCGCCGCCCGGCCGGGGGAACGCTCAGCGGACCTCGACCAGGCTGGCGAAAGCGACGACGTTGCCGTCATAACCGGTCTGCTGGGAGAAACCGCCGCCGCAGGTGATGACCCGCAATTCGGCGGTGCCCTTCGATGCGTAGACCCGGTCGCCGGGGAAATTCTCCTTCTGGAAGACCTCGATGCCGTAGACCTCGAAAACGGCCGTCCTTCCGTCCTTGCGGACGATCTCGACGCGGTTTCCCTTCATGAGGGAGCCGAGACCGTAGAACACGGCGGGCCCCTGCAAGTTGTCGACATGGCCGACGACCACCGCGGTGCCCTTCTCGCCGGGCGAGACGGATCCGGTGAACCAGCCCGCCAGATTGGGGTCCTCCGCCGGCGGCGCGCCGACCCAGCCGTCCATGTCCAGGCCGACCGGGATCGCCGGCGCGTCCACCTGGATCGCGGGGATCCGGACCCGGTCCGGCAGGGCGAACGGCAGCGGGCGCGCGGCCTGGGTGAGGACGCCGGCGGGCAGCCGGTGGTCCGCCGCGGCCGCCGAGGCGGGCTGCGGGGGACCCACGTCGAACTCGCCGGAGCCATTGCGGACGAGCGCGAGACCGGTGAGCAGGACCAGCGCTATCACGCCCCAGGGAGCACGCTTCCTCCGCCGCTCCTCCTCTTCTTCGGCCAGTTCGAAACCGGGCATTCGACTTCCCCTCTCGACGCGGCCGTCGCCACGTCATTCGCGCATACGAAAACGCTAAGTCGCGTGCGCGAAACCGGCGACGGGGGCAGAGGCGAACGGGTGGCCCGAACTCCTTCGGTGCGCCATCCGAGTTGCCACCGGCCGGAAAATTCTGACGGTGCGTGACCTGCGGCAATTCCGATTGCGGGGTGATCTTCCGGCGTGTCCTCTCACCAGGACGGACCATCGCCGAAATGCGGCCCCGGGCATGGCAACTGAGGGTCTTTCTGGGAGGCGCTTTCTCGCCGATCGATACCGGGGACGGTTCCCGGGGCGTCTTCCGCGGAGGATCCCATGCGCACCACACGAACCCTGGCGGCCACCGTCACCGCGGTCGCCGCCCTCGGTCTGGCCGCCCCGGTGGCCGCGGCGCGCGACGGCATGCCCGTCGGCCCGAGCAACATCGTCGCTCTGCCCAGCGTCGTCGCACGCGGCGGGCAGCTGACCATCACCGTCGACGGCTGCCCACGCGGCGGCACCGCGACCTCGGACGCGTTCCGGCCCACGACACTGACGCCGGTCGGCGGCAACACGGCCAAGGGCACCGCCACGATCGACAGGAACGCGAGGCCGGGTGCGCACAGCATCACGGTCAACTGCACGGGCTCCAGCCGGCCCCTGACGCTCCCGAACGCCTTCACCGTCATCGGTGGCGTCCGCGGCGGTCTGGGCGGCAGCACCTCCACGGGGGCGACCCCGACCGACATGGCCATCGGGGGCGGGCTCATCGCCGTGGCCCTCATCGGCGGTGGGGTGTACTGGATGCGGCGGCGAGCGGAGAAGCGGATCTGAACCGCCGCCCGTCGCACGCGAGACAGGTCGCACCTGCACAGGCCTTTGCCCCGGCCCCCTGGTGGGGGGATCCGGGGCGAAGGCCCGATGCGGGGAGCGCGACTGAGGGCAGGCGTCAGGCGTCGTCCTCGTCGGTGCTGCGCCGGGAGAGGTGGTACGCCGTCCCGAGCGCGGCCGTGATGAGCGCGGCCCCCAGTCCGATCTGCTTGAGGTCCAGCCCGGCGAGGGTGCCGCCCTCGCCCGCCTGCACACCGCGCTGCGGGTGATCGGGACGGTCCGGCCGGCCGCCGGCGATGGTGAGGTCGACGCTCTGCCAGAAGGTGCCGCAGTAGAACGACACCTCGTACACGGCACCCGGCCTGGCGTCCCGGTCGACCGTGGCCCAGGCCGTCGTCCGCCCCCGGTGGATGGTCACCGTGTCGAAGACCCCCGAGGACACGGTCACGCTCTGCTCGCAGCCCGTCGCGCGCAGCCTGACCTGCCCGCCGCGCTCGACGGTGGTGGGCCGGACGCCGGCCCAGAAGCCGGAGTCGTCGTCCTGCGCCAGGGCGGCGGGGGCGGTCATGGCGAGGGCGCTCACGCCCAGCAGTGCGGCAGAGGCGACGCGTATCGCGTGCATGGTGTGTCCTCCGGTCCCCGAGGTGCAGTCGCGGACCCTTTCCGCTTGCGCCAGAAATGCCCCTCGGTGACCGAAACGCTAGGAAGGTGCGTACATCCGCGCGATCGGTGTCGTACGAATGGGGGAAACCCCTTGGGCCGCTCAGGGGGCGGCGGCGTGTCTGGTGCCGTCACCAACGGTCGCCGCCGCCCCGAATGAGGGCCTGTCAGTCCCCGCTGCCCGGGAAGAGCGCGAGGAAGGGCTCCGCCGACGCCGTCACACCGCGACTGTAGGGATCGTCGAAGTCCCAGATGAGGAAGAGCAGGAAGGCGATCAGCGCCGAGAACAGCCCGGCGAGGATCAGCTCGCGGGCCGTGCGCCGGATCTGGAGGGCGAACACCATCCCGATGGTGACGACACCACCGGCGAGGAGTCCGAACCACACCACGCCCGGCATGGTGTCGCCGGTCGAGTTCGCGCGTGCGTTGCGGGCCTGGTCCGCCGCGGTCACCTGGTCGAGGAGCGGCTGGTATGCCTGCGCCTCGAAGTCCGACCTGGGTTCGTAGTCGGTGACGTCCTCGCGGACGCGCTGGAGGAGCTCGGTGCCGCGGTCGGTGACGTCGCCGTGCTCCGTCATGTACTTCCACTCCTTGGTGACGACGTGTCCGACATAGGCGTTGACATCGCCCCGAATGCGGTCGCGGACATCGGCCGGATAGACCCGGACCCGCTCCGAGACCTCGTGCAGCGCCACGGCCTCCGCCTGGACGTGGTCCTGAGCGGCGCTGCGCGCCTCCCACACGCCCGCGATGGCAAGGCCCAGCACGATGGCGTACACCACCCCGATCCACATCGTCATGTACTCGATGACGTCCGGGGTCTCGCTGGGATCCTCGTCATCAGGGGCTGTGCGGTGCCGTACGAGGGTGATGACGACCACCACGGCGCAGGCGGCCAGCATCGCGAGGGTGAGAACAAGCCATTCCGGCAAGAGGGGCCTCCAGGGTCAGCGCGGACGCAGTGCGGCGACGGCGGCGATGGCGGGCACCGCGATGAGCAGGACGAAGGTGAGGGGTGACTGGGCGCCGTCGTGCGCGGCCCGCTTGTGCGGGGTGGCGTGGTACGGCGGGTAGTGCACCGGGGTCGCGGACGGACTCGGGGTGGGCTTGGCGGACGGCGTCGGTGTGGGCGTCGGCGAGGGGGTCGGCCGCGGGCGCGGCGGCGCGGGCTGGGGTGCCGGCTTCGCCGGTGGCGGCGGTGGCGGCGGGGGAGGCGGCGGCTCCGGTTTCGGGGTGGGCGTGGGTGTGGGCGGTGGCGGTGTGGGCTTCGGTGTCGTCTTCGGCGGCGGCGAGGGCGTGGGTGTGGGCGTCGGCGTCGGGGTGGGCGTAGGAGTCGGCGTCGGGCACTGCGGGGGAGTCGGCCAGGTGAAGGGGCCGGTCACCGCGACCGCCTGTGCGCCGCCGGGGCCGGTGTCGGCGACCGCGACCGCCGGTGCTCCGTCCGGCCCGGTGCCGACGTACGCGCAGGACGTGGCCACGGCCGCCCCGGACGGTGCCGACACCAGGAGCCAGGTCAGGGTGACCACCGTCAACACCCTTGCGGTGAGGGTGGATTGGGTCGGTTCGAGTGCATGCACGACGAAGATCTTGCGGCCACCGCGCGCCCCGGCGTGCCGGAGAACGGGTGGAATGCCCCGAACGGGCGACGGATGACCCTCGATAGGTTTGATCAGGGGGTGCGGCCGTAACCGCAGGGGTGCACGCGCGTGCGAAGGGATGCGGGCGGAGTCGGCGCGGTGGTGCGGTCGTTCACAGCCGTGACGCGGGTGCCGTCACAGGTTCCGGAAAGAAATTTGTGCCGCGATTGAACACGCCAGTGCCTCCCGTGCGTACCTCTTGTCGTGCGGCGGCGCAGCAGGGCGCTGCAACACCCTTGTGAGTATGGGGAGTTGACGATGAAGACCTCGTGGCGGAGCGCCTCGCTCGTGGTGAGCGCCGTGGCGGTGGCGGCGCTGACGACGGCATGCGGCTCGGAGACCGCCCCGCCGGCGAGCAGCCAGAACGTGGGTGCCACAGCCGCGACCGGCGGCTACGGCAGCGGCACCGGCCTCGGATCCGGTTACGACGCGGGTGCGGCGGGCCAGGAGAGCGCCGCCACCCAGGCCGCGTCGGCCGGTGAACTGACCGTGGCCACCAACGCGGAACTCGGCGAGTTGCTGACCGACAGCGACGGAATGACCCTCTACCGCTTCGACAAGGACGTCGCCGAGCCGCCCAAGTCGAACTGTGACGGCGACTGCGCCACGAAGTGGCCGCCGGTCCCCGCGGACGACGCTACGGCCGGTGTGGGCATCGACAAGAACAAGCTCGGCTCGGTCACCCGCACCGACGGCACCAAGCAGCTGACGATCGACGGCTGGCCGGCGTACCGGTACGCGAAGGACACCAAGGCCGGTGACGTCAACGGCCAGGGTGTGGGCGGCACTTGGTACGCACTCGCCCCCACGGGCAAGAAGGCGCAGGGCGAGGGCGGGGCCGAGGCGGCCGATCTGCCGGGTCTGTCCACGCGCCAGGACGCCAAGCTCGGCGAGATCGTCATCGACAAGAACGGCCACACGGTCTACCGCTTCATGAAGGACTCGCCCTGGCCGATGAAGACGGCGTGCACCGGCGAGTGCCTGGAGAAGTGGCCGGTCATCGAGCCGGTCGACGCCGAGGACACCGAGGGCATCGATCTGAAGGGGTCCGGTCCCCGGGGTCAGGGCTACGTGGTCTTCGACCGGCCCGACGGGATCAAGCAGCAGACCATCGACTGTGTGCCGATCTACACCTTCGCCGGTGACAAGAAGCCCGGCGACACCAACGGTCAGGGCGTCGGCGGCACTTGGTTCGCCATCCGTCCCGACGGCAAGCCGGTCGGCGCGTCGGAGCAGTAGAGATCACACCTCCCCAGGGTTGATCGCCTCACCCAGCCGAGCAGGACACGGAAGGGAGGGATGACGACAGCGAGAGTGCCGGACGAACGGACGGCGCGCCGACTCACCGGTCCGCCCCCTGAAGCTTCATGCGCAGGGGGCGGACCGGTTTGCGTGCGTTCAGCGCGGTTCATCGCCCTCTTTCACCATGGTTCGGGTCTCTGTGGAATGCTTCGGATACTTTTCGTAGAGGGTACGAGGGGCGTCAATTCGGCACGTGCCACTGGCAGTGACCGGGAACGGATGGTCAATTTCCGTTTCCGCTCGCTCCTTTGGCGGGCGATCAGTAGCCTCAGCTCGAACACCGGATCGCCTACGCCTTGGAGAGATAGATGGAGCGTCCCGCCTGGGCCCCACGGAGCATCGACATCTCGGTGCCCAGCGTCTCGCGGATCTACGACTACTACCTGGGCGGTTCGCACAACTTCGAGGTCGACCGGGAAGCGGCCCGCAAGGCGATGGACTTCATGCCGGGACTCCCCAAGATCATGCAGGCCAACCGGGCGTTCATGCGCAGGGCGGTGCGCTTCGCCGTCGACCAGGGCATCACCCAGTTCCTGGACATCGGCTCCGGCATCCCGACGTTCGGCAACGTCCACGAGGTGGCCCAGGCGGCAAGTCCCGGCGCACACGTGGTGTACGTCGACCACGACCCGGTCGCCGTCGCGCACAGCCAGGCGGTCCTGGCGGGCCACGACACCACGGACGTCGTCGCCGCGGACCTGCGCAAGCCCCAGGAGATCCTGACCAGTTCCGAGGTCGAGCGCCTGATCGACCTGAACCGGCCAGTGGCGCTGCTCCTCGTTGCCATACTGCACTTCGTGGAGGACGAGGACGAACCCTACGAGGCGGTGGCCCAGCTGCGCGACGCGCTCGCGCCCGGCAGCCTGCTGGTGCTCACGCATGCCTCGTACGAGGGAATCCCGCTGCCCGAGGAGCGGGCCAAGGGCACGGTCGACGTTTACAAGGACATTCGCAACCCGCTGATCATGCGCTCGCGCGACGAGATCGCGCGGTTCTTCAAGGGGTACGACATGGTGGAACCCGGACTGGTGCCGATGCCGCACTGGCGGTCCGACACCGCACCGGAGGACGAGGATCCGTGGGCCTTCTCCGGGTTCGCCGGCGTGGGACGTACGGCGTGAAGGCGGGGCCGGACGGGCCGGAGGACAGACTGCGCCGGTTCGCGACGATCTGGAGCCGGGCGGTCTTCCCGGTGACCTCGACGTCGTCGACCCGGCCGGAGCTCGAAGACCAACTGATGCCGCTGGCCCGGCGGTTGAGCGAGGCGCTCAGGGCCAGGACGTTCGACGCGGAGCAGGGCAGGGCGGTGGGCACCGCGCTCGTCGCCGCGCACTGCACCGACCCCGAGGCGCTCAGCCGTTCGCTGGACTGCGTCGACGCCTACCTGGTGCTCTACTGCGGCGCCGATGGCGACCAGGAGGACCTGCGGGCCCGCTCGTCGCGGCTCCAGCACGCCATGGCCGCCGGGTTCGCCCAGGCGCTGCGCGAGCGGACGCTGGCCGAGCAGGAGTCGATCTCCGCGGCCGCCCTCAAGGCACAGGGCGTGGTGGCGCAGGCGCTGCACGCCACCGAGGCCCGCTTCCGCGCGGTGTTCGAGGGCGCGGCGATAGGAATCGGGATCGCCGACCTGGAGGGCCACATACTGCAGGTCAACGGCGCCCTCCTCCGCATGTTCGGCGTCTCCGAACAGGCCGTCCGCAGCCGCAACGTCAAGGAGTGGACCCACCCCGAGGACGCGCCGCAGACCTGGACGCTCTACGACGAACTCGTCCGCGGCGAGCGCGAGCACTACCACGTCGAAAAGGCCTTCTACCGCCCCGACGGAACGGTCCTGTGGACCAACCTCACGGTCTCCCTGCTGCGCGACGCCGACGGCCAACCGCAGTACCAGCTGGCCCTGATGGAGGACACCACCGAGCGGCGGCTGCTCAACCTGAGGCTGCGCTACGAGGCCACGCACGACGCGCTCACCGGACTGCCGAACCGCACCTTCTTCTTCGAGCGCCTGGAGAAGGCACTGGGCGCCGGCGAAGGGCAGCGGTTCGGGCTGTGCTACCTCGACCTGGACGGCTTCAAGACCGTCAACGACAGCCTCGGCCACGCGGCCGGCGACCGGCTGCTCGTCGAGGTCGCCGACCGTCTGCAGTCCTGCACCACCGCGCCGGGCGAGATGGTCGCGCGGCTCGGCGGCGACGAGTTCGTGGCGCTGACCACCGGCCCCGACACCGAGCGCGAGGTCGACGAGCTCGCCGCCCGGATCATGAACGCGCTGATCGCCCCGATCAGCGTCGACGGCCGGGAACTGACCGTGCGCGGCAGCATCGGCATCGTCGAGGGCCCGGCCGGGGAACGCGGGCCGGCGGAGGTGCTGCGCAGCGCGGACATCACCATGTACCGGGCCAAGTCGGCGGGCGGCAACCGTTTCGAGCTGGCCGACCCGGAGGCCGACGCCCGCGCCATCACCCGGCACGGCCTGACCACGGCGCTGCCGACGGCGCTGGACCGGGGCGAGTTCTTCATCGAGTACCAGCCGCTGGTCCATCTCGGCGACGGCAGCGTGCGCGGTGCGGAGGCCCTGGTGCGCTGGTTGCATCCGCAACACGGCGTGCTCGGCCCGGACCGGTTCATTCCGCTGGCCGAGCACACCGGGCTCATCGTGCCGCTCGGCCGCTGGGTGCTGGAGCAGTCGGTGTGTCAGGCCCGCGCCTGGCGAGAAGCCCACGACGACGCCGGGCCCTTCCGCATCAACGTCAACCTCTCGCCGTGCCAGCTCACCCACCCCGGGCTGGTGCAGGACACGGTGGACATCCTGGAGCGCGCGGGCATGGCACCCGACGCCCTCTGCCTGGAGGTCACCGAGTCGGCCCTGATCGGCGCCGACGACGCCCTGCTCAAGCCCCTGCGCCGGCTCGCCGAGATGGGTGTCGACATCGCCCTGGACGACTTCGGCACCGGCTACTCCAACCTCGCGAATCTGCGCCGGCTGCCGGTGAGCATCCTCAAGCTGGACCGCTCCTTCACCCAGAGCATGCAGCGGTTCCCTGCCGACCCCGTCGACCTCAAGATCGTCGAGGGGATCGTCTCCCTGGCCCACGGCCTGAACCTCTCGGTGACGGTGGAGGGCGTGGAGACCGGCGCACAGGCCGAGCAGCTGCGGATACTGGGCTGCGACACCGCCCAGGGCTGGTACTACGCCCGCCCGGGCCCACCGGAGCGACTGCACGAGCTTGCGCTGGTGGACGCGACGGGCTGACAGCGAGGGCGGTACGGGACGGCGGGTGATCTTCTTCCGGGTCCCGTACGGCCGGTCGTATAGCGTGAATTCCGCCGACGGCGGCACGGCAAGGCCGAGCCGGTCGGCGGAAAGGCGGGAGCGGTCATGCCCGAGCGTCCGGTCGATCTGGATCTGCGCAAGCTGCGTTACTTCGTCGCCGTGGCCGAGCGCCGGCACTTCGGGCAGGCGGCCATCGCGCTGCATGTCACCCAGCCGGCGTTGTCCCGGCAGGTGCGGCAGCTGGAGCACGAGCTGCGGGTCGAGCTGTTCACCCGCAGCACGCGCGAGGTCGCGCTCACCCCGGCGGGCGAACAGTTCCTGCGCGATGCCAAGTCACTGCTGGCCGCAGCGGAGACCGCCCAGGAGCGGGCCCGTCGGATCAGCGCCGGGGACAACGCACTCGTCGTCGGGTTCATGCTCGGCACGGACGTCGGCCTCGCGCTGAACGCGTTCTCCGCGCGGTTCCCCCGAGTCTCCATCGAACTGGTCCGCCTGCGCTGGTGGAGCCAGGCGCGCGCCCTGCTGGACGGCAGCGTCGACGTCGGGTTCGTGAGGCCGCCGCTGGAGGCCGAAGGGGTGGACCTCCTGCCCCTCTACCCCGAGCACATCGCCGCCGTCCTGCCCGTCGATCATCCCAGGGCACACGACGCCAAGGTCGCCCTCGGCGTCCTCACCGACGAACCCGTCCTGGAGTACGCGGAGGCGCCCGAGGCCTGGTCGGCCGTCTGGAACGCCGATCCGCGCCCGGACGGCACCCGGCCCGGCCACGGTCCCGCCTTCCACGACATGGAGGAACTCCTCGGCTATGTCCGGGGCGGGCGCGGCATCGCCTTCGTGCCGAGCTCCGTAGCGGCCGCGTTCCCCCGGTCCGACATCGCCTACGTGCCGGTCGCCGACGTACCGCCGGGACAGGTGTCCCTGGCCTGGAACGGCGCGCGCCCCTCGCACCTGGTGACCGGCTTCGTCGAGACGGTGCAGGCCGCCGCGCGGGCGCGTGGCACGACGTAGACCTGCGTCGATGCCGTCCGGGCATCAATCGGACCGCAACCGGCATTGGACGGCGTCTCAGCGGGCTCGGAGACTCGGAAGGGCCAGGAACTCACCGGAGTCCTTCCCCGACCCCCCTTGGAGCCCGCGATGCGTGCTGCTGTCGCCACCGGACCGAACCTCCCGCTCGCGCTCGACAGTCTCGATGTTCCCCAGCCCGCCGCCGGTGAGGTCCTCGTCAAGGTCACCGCCTGCGGAGTCTGCTTCTCGGACCTGAACCTGCTGCGCGGCCACTACCCCTTCGCCCGCTACCCCGTCGTCCCCGGCCACGAGATCACCGGTGTGGTGACCGCCGTCGGTGAGGGTGTGACCTTCCCGGAGGTCGGTACGGTGGTGGGCGCCCAGTTCCTGTACGACTCCTGCGGGCACTGCGACTACTGCGTGCGCGGCGACCAGATCCTGTGTCCCCGCAAGCGGATCACCGGCGTCGTCGCCGACGGCGGCTATGCCGAGTACGCCCTGTTCAAGGCCGGCTTCGTCACCCCGCTGCCGGATGGCCTCGACCCCGTGGCCGCGGCGCCGCTGATGTGCGCGGGCCTCACCGCCTTCAACGGTCTGCGGCAGGGCGGCGTGCGGGCCGGTTCCCGGGTCGCCGTCGTGGGCCTGGGCGGCGTGGGCGTCCTTGCCGCGCGCTACGCCGTCGCCATGGGCGCCCGCCTCGCCGTGGTGGGCCGCTCCCGGCGCGGCGAGGACCAGGCCAAGGCCCTGGGCGCCGAACTGTTCGTCGCCACCGACGAGTCCGACCCGGCCGACGCCCTCAAGGGGTGGGACGGCGGCGCGGACCTGGTGCTGAACGCCGCCCCGTCCTCCGCCGCGGCCGCCGCCACCCTGGGCGGTCTCGCCCCCGACGGCACCCTCCTGCTCCTCGGCTACGGCAGCGAGCCGCTCACGCTGCCCACCCCGCCCATGATCCTCAACCGCCTGCACGTGGTCGCCTCCCCCTCCGGCTCGCCCCACGACCTGCGCGACACCCTCGCCTTCTCCGCGGCCCACGGGATCCTGCCCGAGGTCACGCCGATCGCCCTGGAGCAGGCGCAGGGCGCCCTCGACGCCATGGCCGACGGATCCGCCCACGGCCGCAGCGTGATCACCTTCGCCTGACCGACCGCCGGACCACCGCCCGACCGTCCACAAGGAGCTTCGCCATGCCCTACGTCGTCCTCGTCACCGGTGCCTCCAGCGGTTTCGGTGCCCTGACCGCCCGTGCCCTCGCCGACGCCGGACACGCCGTCTACGCCGGCATACGGCAGACCACCGGCCGCAACGCCCCGGCCGTAGCCGACGCCCGGTCCTACGCCGACGAGCACGACGTGGCGCTGCGCACCGTCGAACTCGACGTCTCCGCCCAGGAGTCCGTGGACGCCGGGGTCGCGCAGATCGTGGCCGAGGCGGGGCGGATCGACGTCGTCGTCCACAACGCCGGGCACATGGTGCTCGGACCGACCGAGTCGTTCACGCCCGAGCAGATCGCCGAGATCTACGACACCAACGTGCTGTCCACCCAGCGCGTCAACCGGGCCGTACTGCCGGGGATGCGGGACCGCCGCGACGGTCTGCTGCTGTGGGTGGGCTCCTCCAGCACCTACGGCGGCACCCCGCCCTACCTCGGCCCCTATTTCGGCGCGAAGGCCGCGATGGACCACCTGGCCAAGAGCTACTCGGTCGAGCTGAGCCGCTTCGGCATCGACACGGCCATCGTGGTCCCGGGTTCCTACACCTCGGGCACCAACCACTTCGCCCACGCGATGCACCCGGCGGACACGGTCACCGCGGAGGCATACGACCTCTTCTACGCGGGTCTGATGGACGACGTCGGCAAGGCGCTGGCCGCCCTGGCACCGGCCGATGCCGACGTCCGGGAAGTCGCCCGTGCCATCGTCCGTATCGTCGACACCACCAAGGGCGAGCGTCCCTTCCGCACCACCATCGACCCGGCCGACGACGGCTCCGAGCGGGTCAGTGAGGTCGCCGACGGGGTCCGCACCGAGTTCTACGAGCGCATCGGCATGACGGACCTCCTTGCCCCGCGCACCTGACGCTCACCGCTCCAGCAGCATCCGCTGGAGCTCCCGCGCGGCCCGCGGCGGCGCCACGTCGCTGCGGTGGGCCAGCGCGATCGTGCGGTGCAGTCCGGGCCGGGCCAGCGGGGTGACCCGCAGTCCCCGGCCCGACCGCGCGGCCACCATGCGCGGCACGACCGCCAGACCCAGCCCGGCGCGCACGAACCCCAGCACGGCGTCCATCTCCCCGCCCTCCACGGCGAAGTCCGGCTCGAAGCCCTCCGCGCGGCACGCGGCGACGGTCAGCTCGCGCAGGTCGTAGCCGTGCCGGAACATCACCAGACGCTCGCCCTCCAGATCGGCGATGCGCACGGTGCGCCGTCCGCCACCGGGGCGCGCGGCCTCGGGGGAGGAGACGACCACCAGATCCTCGCGCAGCAGCTCCACCGTGTTCAGCGCCGGGGACGGGCTCGGCAGTGGCAGCACGACCAGGGCCAGGTCGAGGGCGCCGCGTGCGAGCTGCCGTACCAGATCGAGCGAGCCGCCCTCCTCGATCAGCAGCTGAATGCCGGGATAGCGGTCGTGGAAGGCGCGCAGCACGTCCGGGAGCAGGCCCGTGCACAGGCTCGGGGTGGCACCCAGCCGGACCCGGCCCCGCCGCAGCTGCATCAGTTCCTGCACCTCGTGCCGCGCGGTGTCCGCGTCGGCCAGGATGCGCCGGGCCAGCGGCAGCAGGGCCTCCCCGGCGTCGGTCAGCGTGATGTTGCCGCGGGCCCGCAGGAACAGGTCCGCGCCCAACTCCCGCTCCAGCGCCTTGATCTGCTGCGACAGCGAGGGCTGCGCGACATGCACCAGGTCGGCGGCACGGGTGAAGTGCCGGGTCTCGGCGACCGCCACGAAGTACTGGAGCTGCTGGAACTGCATACAGCCAGCATAGGGTGTGCCTATGGAAACGAGCCGGACCATGTCTTGGACCGATGAGGTGGTCCGGCTCTAGCGTCCTAGGCATGGCTCTGGCAACGCGGACGGACCGACGACCGTCCATGGCGCGCACGGTGTGGGACTCCACCGTCGGCAAGAAGACCGTGATGGCGGTCAGCGGGCTGATCATGCTGCTGTACCTGGTCGTCCACATGATCGGAAACCTGAAGATCTTCTTCGGGGCGGGCGAGTTCAACCACTACGCGCACTGGCTGCGCATCGTCGGCGAGCCGTTCATGCACTACGAGTGGACGCTCTGGCTCGTCCGGATCGTGCTGGTCGTCGCCGTCGTCGCCCACGCGGTCTCCGCGTACCAGCTCAGCCGCCGTGACATCAAGGCGCGCCCCAGCAAGTACGTGCACAAGAAGCCGCGCGCCAGCTATGCCACCCGCACGATGCGCTGGGGCGGGATCATCCTCGGCCTGTTCATCGTCTGGCACGTCCTGGACCTGACGACCGGCACCGTGCACTCCGGCGGCTTCCAGGCGGGCCACCCCTACCAGAACGTCGTGGACACCTTCTCCACCTGGTACGGCAACGTCATCTACATCGTCGCGATGCTCGCCGTCGGCCTGCACGTCCGGCACGGCTTCTGGAGCGCCGCCCAGACCCTCGGCGCCGGCAGCCGCACCCGCGACCGCGCCCTGAAGGCCACGGCCAACGTCCTCGCGCTGCTGCTCACGGTCGGGTTCATCGCCGTACCCGTGGGCGTCATGACCGGAGTGGTGAGTTGAGATGACCGCTGAATACGTGAACTACGCGACCGGCGAACCCGTCGTCGACGCCAAGGCCCCCTGTGGCCCCGTCAACGAGCGCTGGGACAAACGCCGCTTCGAGGCCAAGCTGGTCAACCCCGCGAACCGCCGCAAGCACACGGTGATCGTGGTGGGGACGGGCCTGGCCGGCGGCTCCGCCGGTGCCACCCTCGCCGAACAGGGCTACCACGTCGTCCAGTTCTGCTACCAGGACTCCCCGCGCCGCGCCCACTCCATCGCCGCGCAGGGCGGCATCAACGCGGCGAAGAACTACCGCAATGACGGCGACTCCATCCACCGCCTCTTCTACGACACCGTCAAAGGCGGCGACTTCCGGGCGCGGGAGTCCAACGTGCACCGGCTCGCGCAGATCTCGGTGGAGATCATCGACCAGTGCGTGGCCCAGGGCGTGCCCTTCGCGCGGGAGTACGGCGGTCTGCTCGACACCCGTTCCTTCGGCGGTGTGCAGGTGTCACGGACCTTCTATGCCCGCGGCCAGACGGGCCAGCAGCTCCTTCTCGGCGCCTACCAGGCCCTCAGCAGGCAGATCGCCGCGGGCAACGTCGAGATGCACCCCCGCACCGAGATGCTCGACCTGATCGTCGTCGACGGACGGGCCCGCGGCATCGTGGCCCGCGATCTCATCACCGGCCGCATCGACACGTACTTCGCCGACGCCGTCGTACTCGCCAGCGGCGGTTACGGCAACGTCTTCTACCTGTCGACGAACGCCATGAACTCCAACGCCACCGCCGTCTGGCGGGCCCACCGGCGAGGCGCCTACTTCGCCAACCCCTGCTTCACCCAGATCCACCCGACGTGCATCCCGCGCACCGGCGACCACCAGTCCAAGCTGACCCTGATGAGTGAGTCGCTGCGCAACGACGGCCGGATCTGGGTGCCGAAGGCCAAGGGCGACGACCGTCCCGCCCACCAGATCCCCGAGGACGAGCGCGACTACTACCTGGAGCGCATCTACCCGTCCTTCGGCAACCTCGTGCCCCGCGACATCGCCTCCCGCGCCGCGAAGAACGTCTGCGACGAGGGCAGGGGAGTGGGCCCCGGCGGACAGGGCGTGTACCTGGACTTCGCGGATGCGATCCAGCGCATGGGCCGTAAGGCCGTGGAGGCCAAGTACGGCAACCTCTTCGACATGTACCAGCGGATCACCGACGAGGATCCGTACGAGGTGCCGATGCGGATCTACCCGGCCGTGCATTACACGATGGGCGGGCTGTGGGTCGACTACGACCTCCAGACCACCGTCCCCGGCCTGTTCGCCATCGGAGAGGCCAACTTCTCCGACCACGGCGCGAACCGCCTCGGCGCCTCGGCCCTGATGCAGGGCCTGGCCGACGGCTACTTCGTCCTGCCGGCCACCATCAACGACTACCTCGCCCGCAACCCGCACCACGACACGGTCACCGGCGAACACCCCGTCGTCCAGGAGGTGCTGGCCGAGACCCAGGACCGGCTCAACCTGCTGCTGGCCGTGGACGGCGACCGTACGCCGGACTCCTTCCACCGTGAGCTGGGCGAGCTGATGTGGGAGTTCTGCGGGATGGCGCGCACGGACTCCGGACTGCGCAAGGCGCTGGAGCGCATCCCGCAGATCCGCGAGGAGTTCTGGCGCCGGATCAAGGTTCCGGGCACCGGCGAGGAGTTCAACCAGTCCCTGGAGAAGGCCAACCGCGTCGTCGACTACCTGGAGCTCGCCGAGCTCATGTGCCTCGACGCGCTGGACCGCAGCGAGTCCTGCGGCGGCCACTTCCGCGAGGAGTCGCAGACGCCGGACGGCGAGGCGGCCCGCAAGGACGACGAGTTCGCCTACGCGGCCGCCTGGGAGTTCACCGACACGGGCACCGCTCCCGTGCTGCACAAGGAAGACCTGGTCTTCGAGTACGTCCACCCCACCCAGCGGAGCTACGCATGAAGCTCACCCTGCGCGTCTGGCGGCAGAAGAACGCCGGCACCGAAGGCGCCATGTCCACCTACGAGGTGGACGGAATCTCCTCCGACATGTCCTTCCTGGAGATGCTCGACACCCTCAACGAGGAGCTCATCCTCAAGGGCGAGGACCCGGTCGCCTTCGACCACGACTGCCGTGAGGGCATCTGCGGTGCCTGCTCGCTCGTGATCAACGGCGACGCGCACGGGCCCGAGCGGACGACCACCTGCCAGCTGCACATGCGGTCCTTCAAGGACGGCGACACGATCGACATCGAGCCGTGGCGGGCGTCGGCCTTCCCGGTGATCAAGGATCTGGTCGTCGATCGTTCGGCGCTCGACCGGATCATCCAGGCCGGCGGATACATCACCGCGCCGACGGGGTCCGCGCCGGAGGCGCATGCGACGCCGGTACCGAAACCGGACGCCGACCTCGCCTTCGAGCACGCCGAGTGCATCGGATGCGGGGCCTGCGTGGCGGCCTGTCCCAACGGGGCGGCGATGCTGTTCACTTCCGCCAAGATCAACCATCTGAACGTGCTGCCGCAAGGGGCGCCCGAGCGCGAGACCCGGGTCCTGGACATGGTGGCACAGATGGACGAGGAGGGCTTCGGAGGGTGCACGCTCACGGGCGAGTGCGCCACCGCCTGCCCCAAGGGAATCCCGCTGATGTCCATCACCGGAATGAACAAGGAGTGGCTGCGGGCCGCGCGCAAGGTGAAACGATAGGACGGGTCACCCAACAGACGTTCGCCGAAAGGTGCGGACGGGCGGGGTCGGGAGTGGTGCTCCCCGGCCCCGTCTCGCGCTTTTTCGGTCGCCAGGTGAACAGCACCGGACCGCCCGGCTGACCGGTCGGGCACCGGAATGTGGACGACCGGTACCGGTTCGCGCCGTTCAACATCCGCACATCCACTCTCCTGGCACAGGTCACGCGTAGGCCAACCGGCATAGGAAGAACAGGGGCGGCACACCGCACCGCTCGCAAGCCCCCCGCTCGCCGTCCCCGGCCCGTGACCAGGAGTAAGCCATGACCGGCGTACTGACCGTCGACCGTCCCCCGCAGCCCACGGCACCCACCCGTTACACCGTGGGCCTCGCTCGCAACGAGGAGGACGTGCGCGCCGCCCAGCGGCTGCGGCACGACGTCTTCGCCGGCGAGATGGGGGCCCTGCTGTCCACCCCGCAGCCGGGTCACGACATCGACGCCTTCGACGCGTACTGCGACCACCTGCTCGTCCGGGAAGAGGTGTCCGGGCAGGTCGTCGGCACCTACCGACTGCTGCCGCCGGAGCGCGCCGCGGTCGCGGGCCGGCTGTACTCGGAGGGCGAGTTCGACCTCAGCAACATCGACTCCCTGCGCCCCAACCTGGTCGAGGTCGGCCGCTCCTGCGTCCACCCCGACCACCGCGACGGCGCCGTGATCAGCCTCATCTGGGCCGGCATCGCCCGCTACATGGTCGACCGCGGCCACGAGTGGCTGGCCGGCTGCTGCTCGATCCCGCTGGCGGACGGCGGCTCCCTCGCCGCCGCGACCTGGGACCGGGTGCAGGCCAAGCACCTGGCCCCGGAGGAGTACCGGGTACGTCCGCTGCGCCCCTGGCAGCCGACCGCCCCCGCCCCCGCCACGCGTACCGAGCTGCCCGCCCTGCTGCGCGGCTACCTCCGCCTCGGCGCCTTCGTGTGCGGTGAGCCCGCGCACGACCCGGAGTTCGGGGTCGCCGACCTGTACGTGCTGCTGTCGATGCGCCGGGTCAACTCGCGCTATCTGCGGCACTTCCTCTCCCTCGTCCCGGCGTGACGGACGGGGCGGCCATGAGCACCTCCTCCCTCGGTGCCGTCGGTGTCCCCACGGCGACCGCTCCCACGGCCGGCACACCGGCCGTCGGCATCATGAGCCACGCGCCCGACGCGGGGACCCTCTGGCGGCCCAGCGCCCCCTGCACCCCGCACACCTGCATCGACGCGGCGGGGGCGACCAGAGCCCTGCCCCTGGCCGTCCTGCGGATCGCGGTGGTCCTGGCCCTGCTGATCGTCGGATGCCTGCTGATGCCGCTCGGCGGGCGGATACCCGCCGGGCTGGTCCGGCGCTGGTGCCGCTGGATCGTACGGGCCGCGGGGGTCCGGGTACGCATCGGCGGCGGCGCGGCCCCGGACGGCGGGCTGCTGCTCGTCGCCAACCATGTGTCCTGGCTGGACATCCCGCTGGTCGCCGCCGTGCGCCCGGCCCGGATGCTCGCCAAGTCGGAGATCAGGGACTGGCCCGTCGCGGGGTGGCTGACCGCCCGCAGCGGCGCCCTGTTCATCGACCGGGACCGCATCCGTGCCCTGCCCGACACGGTGGCCCGGATCGCCGGGGCGCTGCGGGCCGGGGAGGCGGTCGCCGTGTTCCCCGAGGGCAGCACCTGGTGCGGTCGCGCCCAGGGCCACTTCCGCCGGGCCGCCTTCCAGGCCGCCCTCGACGCGGGCGTCCCCGTGCAGCCGGTGCGCCTGCGGTACGGGGTCGCCGGGGGCGCGTTCTCCACGGCGGCCGCGTTCGTCGGCCGGGACTCCCTGCTCTCCTCGGTGTGGCGGGTGACGCGGGCCCGTCGACTCGTCGCCGAGGCAGAGGTGTTGGAGCCGATCATGCCGAACAGCCGCCCCGACCGCCGCTCCCTGGCGACGGCGGCCGAAGTGGCGGCCGTACCGGGGCAGCGTCAGGTCCCGGTCCCGGTCCCCGCCCCGCAACGCGTCCTGCCCCGGCCGGCGACCGGCGGCAGCAGCACGGCGCCCGCCGCCGGCACCGGACAGCCGTCGGCTCCGGCACCGTCGCGCGAGCCCCTCACGGCATGACCCGGGCGAGATAGGGCGCGGTCGCGCTGTCTCGCGCCCCGGCCACCCGGGCGGGCGGACCCGCCGCCACGATCCGTCCGCCCGCGTCACCGCCGCCCGGCCCCAGGTCGATCACCCAGTCCGCGCCCGCCACGACGGACATGTCGTGCTCCACCACGACTACGGTGTGCCCGGCGTCGACCAGCCCGTGCAACTGGCGCATCAGCACCTCGACGTCGGCCGGGTGGAGTCCGGTGGTCGGCTCGTCGAGGAGGTACAGCGTGTGGCCGCGACGGCCGCGCTGCAACTCGCTCGCCAGCTTGATGCGCTGCGCCTCCCCGCCGGACAGCTCGGTGGCCGGCTGGCCCAGACGCAGATAGCCGAGGCCTACGTCGATCAGGGTGACCAGGCTGCGGGCCACGGCCGGGGTGTCCGCGAAGAACTCCGCCGCCGCCTCGACCGTGAGGTCGAGCACCTGCGCGATGTTCCGTCCCCGGTACGCCACTTGCAGCGTCTCGGGGTTGTAGCGCGCCCCGCCGCAGTCCGGGCACGGTGCGTAGGTGCTCGGCAGGAACAGCAGCTCGACGCTGACGAACCCCTCGCCCTGACAGGTCTCGCAGCGGCCTCCCGCCACATTGAAGGAGAAGCGTCCGACACCGTGGCCACGGGCCCGCGCCTCGTCGGTGGCGGCGAACACCTTGCGCACGACGTCGAAGAGGCCGGTGTAGGTGGCGAGGTTGGAGCGCGGGGTGCGCCCGATCGGCTTCTGGTCGACCGAGACCAGGCGGCCCACGCCCGCGAGGTCCTCGGTGATCTCGCCGATGAGCGTGGACTTGCCCGACCCCGAGACACCGGTGACGGCCGTGAACACCCCGAGCGGGAACTCGGCCGTCACCCCGCGCAGGTTGTGCCGGGTGACCGGACCGACCTTCAACCGACCGTGCGGGTCCCGCACTTGGCGTACGGCGGCGGGGGAGTCGTCGAACAGGAAACGGGCGGTGGCCGACTCCGTGACTGCCGCCAGCTCCGCCACCGGCCCGCTGTGCAGCACCCGCCCACCGTGCTCGCCGGCCAGCGGCCCCACGTCGACCAGCCAGTCGGCGCCGCGCATGACATCGAGGTGGTGCTCGACCACGAACACCGTGTTCCCGGCCGCCTTCAGCCGCGCCAGCACCCGCAGCAGGGCCTCCGTGTCCGCCGGGTGCAGCCCGGCGGACGGCTCGTCGAGGACGTACACGACACCGAACAGACCGGACCTGAGCTGGGTCGCGAGCCGCAGGCGCTGCAGTTCGCCCGCCGAGAGGGTCGGGGTGGCGCGGTCGAGGCTGAGATAGCCGAGGCCGAGCTCGACGACGGGTGCGATCCGGGACCTGAGGTCCTCCGTGAGGACACGGACCGTCTCCGAGGCGCCGCCGTCCAGCGTGCCCGCCAGCTCCGTGAGCGGCAGCGCGGCCACTTCCGCGATCGTCCGGCCGGCGAAGGTCACCGCCAGCGCCTCGGGCCGCAGCCGGCCGCCACCGCACGCCGGGCAGGGCTTGGCGGCGAGGAACCGCTCCGCCTTGGCCCGGAGGGTCTGGCTCTTGGAGTCGGAGAACGTCTTCATCACATACCGCCGGGCACTCATGTACGTGCCCTGGTACGGCCGTTGGATGCGGTCGGCGTCGCGCACCGGGTGGACGGTGACGACCGGCTGCTCGTCGGTGAAGAGGATCCACTCCCGCTGCTCGGCGGGCAGAGCGTGCCAGGGCCGTTCGACGTCGTAGCCGAGCGCGTCGAGGATGTCGCGCAGGTTCTTGCCCTGCCACGCACCGGGCCAGGCGGCGATGGCACCCTCCCGGATCGACAGCGCCGGATCGGGGACCAGCAACTCCTCGGTCGTACGGTGCACCTGGCCGAGCCCATGACACTCCGGGCACGCCCCCGCCGCGGTGTTCGGCGAGAAGGCGTCCGAGTCGAGCCGCTCGGCGCCCGGCGGGTAGTCACCGGCGCGGGAGTACAGCATGCGCAGGGAGTTGGACAGGTTGGTGACCGTGCCCACCGAGGAGCGGGACGTCGGTGCCGAGCGGCGCTGCTCCAGGGACACGGCGGGCGGGAGCCCGGTGATCTCGCCGACCTTCGGCGCGCCGACCTGATGGATCAGCCTGCGGGCGTAGGGCGCGACCGACTCGAAGTAGCGGCGCTGGGCCTCGGCGTAGATCGTGCCGAAGGCGAGCGAGGACTTCCCCGAACCGGACACCCCCGTGAACACGGTCAGCACATCGCGCGGGATGTCGACGTCCACACCCTTGAGGTTGTGCTCACGGGCGCCGCGGACGCGGACGTTCGGGTCGTGCGAGGAGTGCATGGGGCAAGGGCTCCGGGAGGGACGGGACGAGGTCGGGGGCAAACCCCGCGATTCTATGCGAACCAGACGCGGCGCCCGCATGAACCACCTGATGTTCACGGTGCCGTCGGCCCGCCCACACCGGTCGCCCATAGCGTCTCGCCCGTCACTTTTCCTACTGAGGAGTATTCGTGAGCGCTTCCGCTCTGAGCACTCTCACCGCCGCGCTGCTGATGGTCACGGGTGCCTCCGCCCCGCAGCCGGTCTCCGTCTCCGCGCGTGCGGAGACGCCCGCCGTGTACGACGACGAGGCGGGCGGCAACGCCGACGCCGACGACCCGGCCGTCTGGGTCGACCCCGGCAATCCGGCTCGTAGTCTCGTCATCGGCACCCTCAAGGAGGCCGGCCTCGACGTCTACGACCTCGACGGCAGGCGCCTGCAGCACATCGCCGCCCCCGCGGCGCCCGGCGAGGAGGCCGCGCCCGGCCGCTTCAACAACGTCGACGTCGTCTACGGCTTCGAACTGGGCGGCAGGAAGACCGACCTGGCCCTGGTCAGCGACCGCGGCCGGGACCGGGTCCGGGCCTACGCGATCGACCCGGCCGCCGTGGCCGCGGGCCGGCCCCCGCTGAGGGACGTGACCGCGGCGAACGCGGCGCCGGTCTTCTCCGCGAGCGAGGCCGAGGTCGACGACCAGCGCACCGCCTACGGCCTGGCCGCCTTCAGCGACGACGACAACGCCTACGCCGTGGTGTCGCGCCGCTCGGAGACACGCCTGCGGCTGCTGCAGCTTCAGGACCGTGGCGGCCGCGTCGGCTACAAGACGGAGGACACCCTCGATCTGCCCGGCTCCTTCACCCTGCCGAACGGGCGGAGCTGGACGCCGTGCGCCGACCCCGGCGACCACGCCCAGGTCGAGGGCATGACCGTGGACCAGCAGGAGCACGTCCTGTACGCGGCCCAGGAGGACGTCGGGCTGTGGCGGATCGACCTGGACGACGAGGAGTTCGAGCGCCCGAAGCTGATCGACCGGGTGCGGGAGTACGGCACTCCGTGGACGTACGACGCCGAGGAGGAGGAGTGCGTCGTCGACACCGCGGACGACCCCGGCTTCGGCGGTGAGCACCTCAGCGCCGACGCGGAGGGCGCGGCGATCTACCACGCCGCCGACGGCAAGGGCTATCTGCTCGCCTCCAGCCAGGGCGACAACACCTTCGCCGTGTACGAGCGCCAGGGCCGCAACGCCTACCTCGGGTCCTTCGCCGTCACCGACAGCGCCGCCACCGACGGGGTGCAGCACTCCGACGGTGCCGTCGTGGTCAACGTCCCGCTGGGCCGGTCCTTCCCCAAGGGCCTGCTCGTCACCCACGACGGGGAGGCCACGCCCGCGGACGGGGAGCGGGAGGGCACCAACTTCAAGTTCACCCGCTGGGACTCGGTGTCCGGCGCGTTCCCGAAGCCGCTGACCGTCGACACCAAGTCCTTCGACCCCCGCGATACGGACTGAGCCGGCGCATCTCCGCTCGCCCGGATCAGGCGTCGACGATCCGGGCGAGCCGGCGGTAGGAGTCCACGAGCGCCGTACGGTCGTACGTACTGGTCGTGACCAGCACCTCCTGCGCCCCCGTCTCCTTCAGCACCGTCTCCAGCTCGTGCGCGACCTGCTCCTGAGTGCCCGCGATGTGCCCGGCGAGACCGCCCTCGTAGAAGCCGCGCTCCTTGTCGGTCATCGTCAGCGCCTCGACGCGCTCGGCGGGCGGCAACGGCGGGAAGGTGCCGTGCGTGCGCGAGTACGCCATCGACCAGGCCTCCGGCACGAGCAGCCGCCGGGCCTCCTCGGGTGTGGCGGCCACCGCGATCGTGCCGGAGATCATGACGTACGGCTCGGCGGCCCAGGCGGAGGGCCGGAAGTGTGCGCGGTAGAGATCGATCCCGCGCTGCATCTTCTCCCTGTTCCTGAGGTCGCCGATGACCATCGGCAGCCCCGCGCGAGCCGCGATGTCCGCTCCCTCGCCCATGGCCAGCACGAACGGCGGCACGGTCAGACCCTCGGCGGGGCGTGCGTGGACTCCGGTCGGTGAGGTGCCGCGGAACCAGCCGAGCAGCTCCTGGATCTGCACCGCGAAGTCCTCCGAGACCCCCTTGTCCCGCCCGAGCGCCTTGCGCACGCCGTCCGTGAAGCCGACGGACCGCCCGAGTCCCATGTCGATGCGGCCGGGGAACAGCGACTCCAGTACCCCGAACTGCTCGGCCACGACCAGCGGTTGATGATTGGGCAGCATCACCCCGCCGGTCCCGACCCGGATGGTGCGGGTCGCGGAGGCGACCGCCGCGGCCAGCACGGTCGGCGCCGAGCCGGCGACGCCGGGCACGCCGTGGTGTTCCGAGACCCAGAACCGGTGATAGCCGAGCGCCTCGATCTCCCGCGCCAGCTCCACGGTGTCACGCAGCGCCTCTCCGTTCGTGTGGCCCTCGCGGGTGCGGGAGCGGTCCAGGACGGAGAAGCGGGTCGAGGCGATCACGGAGCTCATACAGGGTTCAACACCTGGGAGCCGGAAGGATTCCTCACGGTGCGATGTTGTGGTTCAGACGGAACAGGTTCCCGGGGTCGTAGCGCTGCTTCAGCTCCTTGAGACGGGTGTAGTTCGCGCGATAGTTGGTCTGCACGCGGTCCTGGTCGTCGCCGTCCATGAAGTTCACGTAGCCGCCTTCCATGGAGTGCGGCTCCAGCGCCCGGTGGAAGGCGCGCACCCAGTCCTTGCGGGCCTCGCAGTCCTCCCGGGTGGTGAGCGTCGGGCTGAGCGCGATCGAGTAGTCGGCGTCCCGGTAGGAGAAGGCGGTCTCCTCAGGGCCCACGCGGTGGCAGGCTCCGTCGATGGGGAAGACGACCGTCACGCTCTGGATCGAGGGCGTGGTGGCGCCGTACTCGACGAGGGCGTCGACGGCTCCGTCCGGCAGGCCGCGGGTGAAGGAGCCCTTCCAGTAGTGGTAGAGGCCGGCGGGCACCAACTCGTCGAAGAGCGTGTTGATCAGCGGGTAGGGAATGCGCTCCAGATGCCGGCCCAGCACCGGCCCGAGGGCGGCGACGCGCTCCCGGATCCGGTCGTCCTCGTCCCGCGGTCCG
Source organism: Streptomyces sp. NPDC056479 (assembly GCF_042795335.1). Taxonomy (NCBI): domain Bacteria; kingdom Bacillati; phylum Actinomycetota; class Actinomycetes; order Kitasatosporales; family Streptomycetaceae; genus Streptomyces; species Streptomyces sp. NPDC056479. The sequence goes on from NZ_JBHTRZ010000001.1 coordinate 571,915, forward strand.
CTCCAGCAGGCGACCACACCGCACAACGGCCGGCCGTGCCAGCGCTCGGGCAGGAACGGCACCGGCGGTCCGAGCCCGACGACGAAGACGGCTCCGAGCCTTTCGTCGGCTTCGGCGACCAGTTCCCGGTAGCGGCGGAGCACATCGGCGTCGAGCGGGAAGAAGACCGGCCCGCCGAGGACGTCGGCGATGGGGTGCAGCCGGAAGGCGAAGGACGTGACGACCCCGAAGTTCCCGCCGCCCCCGCGCACCGCCCACATCAGGTCGCTGTGCTGGTCGTCCGTACAGGTCACGAAGGTCCCGTCGGCGGTCACCAGGTCCACCGCGACGAGGTTGTCGCAGGCCAGACCGCAGCGCCGGGCCAGGTGGCCCATGCCGCCGCCGGTCGTCAGGCCGCCCACGCCGGTCGTGGAGACGACCCCGCCGGTGGTGGCCAGGCCGAACGCGTGCGTGGCGTGGTCGACGTCCGCCCACGTGCAGCCGCCCTGGACCCAGGCGACGCGCCTCGCCGGATCGACGCGAATGCCGCGCATCCCGCCGAGGTCGAGGACGACACCGTCGTCGCAGGTCCCGTGGCCGGGGACGCTGTGGCTGCCGCCGCGCACCGCCAGCGGGAGGCCCTGGTCGCGGGCGAGGCCGACCGCGGCGATGACGTCACCGGCGTCCGCCGCCCGCACGATGATCGCCGGCCGCCGGTCGTGCATGGCGTTGTAGACCTTGCGGGCCTCGTCGTAGGCCGGATCGCCGGGCTCGACGAGGTCGCCGCGCACGGCCCCGCGCAACCGGGCCGTCAGCTGGGGGTCGAGGGTCGCTGTGGAGGTGCTCATGGCCGCCGCTCTCCGTTCCTGTGCCGGGAAGGGGTACCTCACCGGTGTACGCGCACGAAGGGGGAGCGCTCATCGCCGGAATCGCCCATCCCCGGGGGAGCGGAGCATGGGCCGAACGGCCCATACGCGTCAGGCGAGGCCGTGCCGGAACGCGTACGCCGTCGCCGCCGCCCGCGAGGACACGTCGAGCTTGGCGAAGATGTTGTTCAGGTGCCGGGCGACGGTGTGCTCGCTGATCACCAGCTCCGCCGCGACCGCCCGGTTCGTGCGGCCCGCTGCGACCAGCCGCAGCACCTGGATCTCCCGCTCGGTGAGCCCGCCGGGCCGCCCCGGGCGCACATCGGCGAGCAGCGCCGCCGCCCGGCGCGCTTCCGGTACGGCGCCGAGCCGGCGGAAGGTCTGCTCGGCGGCCCGCAGCTCCATCCGGGCGCCCTCGTCGTCCCCGGCGGCCCGGTCGGCGGCGGCCAGGGTCATCCGCACCTGTGCCGCCTCGTACGGCACCCGCAGCTCCAGCCAGAGAGTGAGCGCCCGGCGCAACCGGGGCAGCGCGCGGTCGAGGTCCCGAGCCGCGAACGCCACCGCTCCGCAGGCGCCGGCGGAGCTCGCGTGCATCAGGGTCGCCTCCGATCCGCACCACCGCTGCCAGTCCCGGGCCAGTGACCGAAGCTCTTCGGCCGCCGCGCGTGCCTCGGCCGTCCGGCCCAGCGCCAGGCCGACCTCCACCCGGGCCGCGAGCAGCCGGCACCGTGCGAGACCGCCGGCCTCGGCGCCGTTCGCGGGGGCGAGCCGCAGGGCCGTGGCCGACGCGTCGGCCTTGCCCTGGGCCAGCGCAGCAGGGCCAGGCCGGGCTGCGGGTCGCGGCCGAGTTCGTGGGCTCGGTCGTAGGACTGCTCGGCCGCCGTGAGCTCTCCGCGCCGCCGCTGGATCTGACCGACCAGGTAGACCGCCTCGGCGGCCATCCGCCGCTCGTACGGCAGCAGTTCCTCGCAGGTCCGCTCGGCCTCGGTCAGCGCCTCGTCCCAGCTGCCCCGCAGTTCCAGCACCTCCACCCGGTGCACCCGGCACAGTCCGCGGAAGTTGTTCTCGGCCGGCATCGCCGCGCACCACCGCATGGCGGCGTCGGTCCATTCGGCGGCGCGTTCCAGATCGACGCAGGCCATGGACTGCTGAAGGCCCAGGCAGTAGACCCACCCGGTGAAGAAGGAGCTGAGCTCACCCGCCATGGCCGAGCACATCGCCTCGTCCAGGAGGCCGAGCCCCTCACTGACGCGCCCCTGGGCCACCAGTACGCCGGCCTGCGCCTGGACGCCCATGGCGAGCAGATCCGGGCTGCCGCGGCGGCGCGCGATCGAGGCCATGTGGCGGGCGGCGGTCATGGCCTCGTCGAACGCACCGCGCCGCTGGGCGTCCTCCGCGTCGACCCAGACGAGGTAGCACTGCTCGACGCACTCCGGCTCGTCGCGCAGATGCCGCCGCGCCCGGCGCAGCCAGCCCGCGGCCACGGCGCTGCGCCCCGCCAACTGATGCTCGTAGAACAGCAGCCAGGCCGAGTGGCCCGCCTGCCGGGCCGCGTCCGCCGCGACGTACCCGGAGTAGGCGCGCGTCCGCTGGACGACCGACTCCTCCACCCGGCTCGTCCACCAGGCGGCGTCGGCGAACGCGGCACGGTCGTCGGGGGTGAGGAAAGCGGGATCGAGGGCGCCCAGCAGCCGGAACGCCTCCGCCCACGCCTCACGCGCGACGGCCTCCCTGGCCTGCCGCAGGGTGTCCGCGGCTGCCCTGTCGATGGTCCGCTCGGTCACCCGCGGCTCCCTTCTCGCGCGCTGCGAGCAGGTCCGGCCCTCCACCAGAATAGGCAGGACGCCGGGTCGTCCCGCCCACCACGAGAAAGCCGGTCAGCCTTCGGGGCGCAGCAGCCCGCGCTCGTACGCCCTGACCAGGTGCTGCGGCACGAGGTGGCTGACGCCGTCGATGGTGAGGGGCACGAGCCGGGGCGTGCTCGCCTTCCACTGGGCGCGGCGGTGGCGGGTGTTGCTGCGGGACATCTTCCGCTTGGGGACAGCCATCCAGGACCTCCTCGGTGGGTGAACATCGAGGAGGCTATATGAAAATGGATCCCATTAACAATTGACGGCGTGGGGAGAGGTCTACTCCTTGGCGCCCACCAGCATCCGCACCTCGAACTCCTGGTAGGCGGCGTCGTCCTGGGGCTGTTGACGGTCGCTCAGTACGGTGCCGAGCCAGCCGAGGAGGAAGCCGGCCGGGATGGAGACGATGCCCGGGTTCTGGAGCGGGAACCAGGCGAAGTCCGACTCCGGATAGAACGACCCCGGCGTGGAGGAGACCACGGGGGAGAACAGCACCAGCAGGACCGAGCAGACCAGTCCGCCCCAGAGGCTGAGCAGCGCTCCCTGACCGGTGAAGCGGCGCCAGAAGAGGGTGTAGACGATCGTCGGCAGGATCGCCGACGCCGCGATGGCGAAGGCGAGGAAGGCGAGCGTCGCGGTGTTGGCGCCCCAGGAGACGAGCGCGAGCAGCATCGCGAGGACGCCGATGACGACCGCGGACAGCCGGGCGACCAGCAGTTCCTCGGTCTCGCTCGCGCGGCCCCTGCGGATCACCTCGCCGTACAGGTCGTGGGCGAGCGACGAGGCGGCGGCCAGGGTGAGGCCGGCCGCGACGGCGAGCAGCGTGACGAAGGCGAGGCAGGACAGCAGGGCCGTGAGGACACCGCCGCCCAGGGCGTTGGCGAGGAGCAGTACGGCCGCGTCGCCCTTGTGGTCCGTGTTCGCGATGGTCTCCCGGCCGACCACGGCGGTGGCGCCGAGGCCGAGGACGCCGGCCGCGAGGCAGACCAGACCGACCAGGCCGACCGCCCACATGAGGGAGGAGCGCAGTACGGCGACCTTGCGCGGGGCGAGCAGGCGCATCAGCACATGGGGGAGAGCGGAGAGACCGAGGACGATCGCCAGCTCCAGGCTGAAGAAGTCGAGCTTGCTGGTGGTGCTGGCGCCGTAGCGCAGCCCGGGTTCGAGGAAGCGGGCGCCGGTGCCGCTGTGGTCGGCGGCCGCGGACAGCAGGGTGCCCGGGTTCCAGTCGTAGCGGTGCAGCACCATGACCGCGGTGACCGTCACGCCCGCCACCAGCATCACCGCCTTGATGATCTGGATGACCGTGGCACCGGGCGCGCCGCCGATGGCCGCGTACACGATGACGACGGTGCCGATCACGATCACGCACAAGGTGCGGGTCACGGCGCTGGGTTCGCCGGTGAACTGGGTCAGCAGGGCGATGCTGCCCACGAGTTGGGCGACCAGATAGAGGGTCGTGATGGCCAGTGTGCACACGGCGAGGGCGAGCCGCGCCGGCCGTTGCAGCCGGGGCATCCGCAGGGCCAGGGTGTCGCCGAGAGTGAACTTGCCCGCGCGGCGCAGGGGTTCGGCGATCAGCATCAGCACCATCATCCAGGCCACCACGGTGCCGCCGAGGTACAGCAGGCCGTCGTAGCCGGTGAGGGCGACCAGTCCGGTGCTGCCGAGCAGCGTGGCGGCCGACACGTAGTCGCCGCACATCGCCAGGCCGTTGCGCAGCGGGGACATGGTGCGGTTGCCGAGGTAGAACTCGCTGATCTCGTCGCGCTGAGGGGCCGTCAGCAGCGCCATGAACAGCGTGACCACGACCACCGACAGGAACAGCACAAAGGTCAGTTGCAGGCTGAACCGGTCGCCGATGCCTGCGGACAGGGTCACCACGTGCGGTACCCCCTGGCGCCGGGGTGGACGGCCTGCCCGGCCTGGCCATGCGGTGCGGCGCCATGGGACGAGCCCGGGTCCGGCCGGCGGTGGAGTGTCTCCGGCTGATGGTGCAGTCGCGAGCCCAGGCCACGGACCAGCGGGTCGACCCGGGTGCGCATGTGCCGTACGTAGCACCAGGCCGTCACGCCCATCACGACGAACTGACCGAGGCCCAGCGCGAGGCCGAGGGTGAGGTCGCCGGCCAGACGCTGGTTCATCAGGCCGGGGACGGTGTGCGACAGCAGTACGTACAACAGGAATCCGCCGACCGACAGGAGGGTCGCACGGACGCCGAACCTGCGCTGAGCGCGGCGCAGCGAGTGAAATTCCGGGTCTTCAGATATGCGTTTGGGCCGTACGGGATCATTAATCGGCGAACTGTATGTGAGAGAATTGTCGTGCCATGGTGAAAACTCGGGCACAGGCGCACCTTCTTCGCTGCGGCATGCCGAACGCACTGGTGAGTGCAGGCCTGATGGGGGGACGGGTTTCGGGCGGCGAGAGCCGGAAGCCGGAGTATGACAGCGCTCTCTTTGAGCAATCAACCGTCGATCTGAATTGCCGTCCCGCGGTGGCGCATTCGCACCCCTCGTGATTTTTCGTCGATCTTGTGGGGCCTGCGGAAAACGGCTCTCCGGGAATTAGTCCGGACCATTTCCTCGGGTCGGACTGTCTCAAATCAGGACCCACGCCTAGGGTGAGAGGCGTGACCGACAGCAACGACCGTCCGCTCGCGGTGTTCGACCTGGACAACACCCTCGCCGACACGGCGCACCGGCAGCACTTCCTGGAGCGCAAGCCGCGCGACTGGGACGGATTCTTCGCGGCCGCCCCGCAGGACCCGCCGATCGAGCAGGGCGTCGCACTGGTGCGGGAGAGTGCCGGGGAATGCGAGGTCCGCTATCTCACCGGGCGCCCCGAGCGCTGCCGGCGTGACACGCTCGACTGGCTCGCGGCGCACGGACTGCCCGAAGGGCGCGTGTACATGCGGCGCAACGACGATCGCAGGCCCGCCCGGCGCACCAAGCTCGAGATTCTGCGCCGCCTCGCCCGCACCCGCGAGATCCGGGTGCTGGTGGACGACGACGAGTTGGTGTGCGAGGACGCCGAACGCGCCGGATTCACCGTCGTACGGGCACGCTGGACCGCCCCTTCCGCCGCGCTGAAGGTGGCGCAGGAGCGGGAGGGGCGGACCTGAGGGGCCGTATCTGAGGACCGGACCCGGCGTGTTACCCGGCTTCGTCCAGGCGGAAGCCAACCTTCATGGTCACCTGCCAGTGCGCGATCTGCCCGCCGTCGAGCTGGCCACGCACCTCGGTCACCTCGAACCAGTCCAAGTTGTGCAAGGTCTGCGAGGCCCGCGTGATGCCATTGCGGATCGCCTGGTCCACGCCCTCGGGCGAGGTGCCGACGATGTCCGTCACACGGTAGGTGTGGTTCGACATGTGGGTGCTCCTCTCACACGCGTCACTCCACCGTGCCCCAAGGCGGGGCATCGCGCGAGCCGTCCGTCACCGCGCCACGCTCAGTGACAGCGCGAAGCGACCCTGACCGTCCGTCCACCAGTGCGCCAGCTCCAGTCCGGCCGCGGACAGTTCCGTGCGGACCCCTTCCTTCCGGAACTTCGCCGACACCTCGGTGCGCATCTCCTCGCCCGACGCGAACTCGACGGCGAGGTCCAGGGCGGGCACCTTCACCGTCTGCGCCGTACGCGCGCGCAGCCGCATCTCGATCCACTCGTGGTCCGGGTTCCAGAGCGCCACGTGCTCGAAGGCACCGGGATCGAAGTCGGCACCGAGCTCCCGGTCGATCACGGTCAGCACGTTCTTGTTGAACGCGGCCGTCACCCCGGCCGCGTCGTCGTAGGCGTCGACCAGGACCCGCTCGTCCTTGACCAGGTCCGTGCCGAGCAGCAGCGCGTCACCGGGGGAGAGCAGGGCTCGCACGGAGGCGAGGAACGCGGCGCGCTCGGCGGGCAGCAGATTGCCGATCGTGCCGCCCAGGAACGCCACCAGCCGGGGACCTGGCGTGTCCGGCAGGTCCATGCCCGCCGTGAAGTCGGCGATCAGGGCATGGACGTTCAGATCCGGCCGCTCCTGGACGAGTGCCTGCCCGGCCTGGGTGAGCGCGCTCTCGCTGACGTCCACCGGGACGTAGGTGTGCAGTCCGGTCAGCGCGTCGATCAGGTACCGCGTCTTCTCCGAGGAGCCGGAGCCCAGTTCGACCAGGGTGCGGGCGCCGGTGACGGCGGCGATCTCGTCGGCCCGGTCGACGAGGATCTCGCGCTCGGCGCGCGTCGGGTAGTACTCGGGCAGTTCGGTGATCTTCTCGAAGAGCTCGCTGCCCTGCGCGTCGTAGAACCACTTCGGCGGCAGCGTCTTGGGCGTGCCCCTCAGGCCCTCCAGGACGTCGGCGCGCAGTGCGGCATCGGTGGCGTCCTCGGGCAGGGTGCGGGTGATGAGGAACGGACTCACGTGCTGGGCTCCTTGTGTGGTGCGGGGGCCAGGGGGCCGCTCGGTTCCTTGAGCGGGGTGAGCAGAACGTCGGTGCGGCTCGCCGCGAGCAGGGTGTGGTCGGGGACCTCCTGCCAGTGCGGATCGTCGTCGTAGGGCTCGGAGGCCACGACGGTGCCGCCGCCGGGCCGGGTCAGATACCAGAGCGTGTCGCCCCAGGCGGTCGCGGCGATGGTCTCGCCGTTGGTGAGCAGCAGGTTGAGCCGGGAGCCGGGGGCCGCCTCGGCGACCTCCACGACCGTGTCGGCCAGCGCCTGCCCCAGCTCGTCGCCGCCGCGCAGCCGCGCGAGGACCAGCGCCCACACGAACGCCGAGTCGTTGCGGGCCTCCAGTGACAGCAGGTCCACGGCCGGGAGGCCGGGCACGAGCGGCGTCAGCGTGCCGGGCCAGCCCTTGACGGCGCCGTTGTGGCTGAACAGCCAGGGTCCCGTGGCGAACGGCGCCGCCGCGGCCTCCTGGTCGGCGCCCGGCACCGTCGCGTCCCGTACGGCGGCGAGCAGCGCGGTGCTCCGCACCACCCGGGCCAGATCGGCGAACGACGGATCCGCCCAGATCGGCCCCGCGCGGCGATAGCGACCCGGCACCGGGTCCTCCTCGGCGTACCAACCGACCCCGAAGCCATCGGCGTTGACGGTCCCGTGCTGCTGCCGCCGCGGTGCCCACGACTGGCGGAACAGACCGTGCGGGGGTGCCACGAGGAGCCGGCCGAGCGGCTCCCCGGGCCCCAGATAGGCCAGATGACGGCACATCAGAGGTCCCCCGCGGAGCGGGCCGTGCGGAAGCCGGAGAAGATCTGCCGCCGTATCGGATAGTCCCAGTTGCGGAAGGTGCCCCGGCAGGCCACCGCGTCCACGGCGAACGAACCGCCGCGCAGCACCTTGTGCTCGGGCCCGAAGAACACCTCCGAGTACTCCTTGTACGGGAACGCCTGGAAGCCCGGGTACGGCAGCAGGTCGCTCGCCGTCCACTCCCACACGTCACCGATCAACTGCCGTACGCCGAGCGGTGATTCGCCCTCCGGGTAGCTTCCGGCGGGCGCCGGGCGCAGATGCCGCTGACCGAGGTTGGCGTGCTCCGGCGTCGGATCGGCGTCGCCCCACGGGTAGCGCATCGAGCGGTCCGCGGCCGGGTCGTGCCGGGCGGCCTTCTCCCACTCGGCCTCGGTGGGCAGCCTGCGCCCGGCCCACCGGGCGTAGGCGTCGGCCTCGTACCAGCACACGTGCAGCACCGGCTCGTCCGGCGGCACGACCTCGGTGACGCCGAAGCGCCGCCTGAGCCACTGCTTGCCGTCCCGGTGCCAGAACAGCGGCGCGTGGATGGAGTGCTGCCGGATGTGCGCCCAGCCCTCCGGGGTCCACCAGCGGTCGTCGTCATAGCCGCCGTCCGCGATGAACGCCTGGTACGCGGCGTTCGTCACCGGCGTGGTGTCGATGTAGAACGACGGCACCTCGCGCCGGTGCGCCGGGCGTTCGTTGTCCAGCGCCCACGGCTCGGTCGAGGTGCCCATGGTGAACGGGCCGCCGGGGACCAGGACTTCGGACGGCCCCGTGAACAGGGGCGCCGGGTCAGGGTCGGGGGCGGTCAGGGCCTGCGGGCCCTTGCGGAGCTGATGGGTGATCAGCATGGTCTCGTCGTGCTGCTGCTCGTGCTGCGCGATCATCCCGAAGGCGAAGCCCGCCTCGGTCAGCCGGGTCCCGTGGAAGGCCGTGCCGTCCAGGATGTCCAGCACCCTTCCGCGCACCTCGGAGGCGTAGTTCCGGGCCTCGGCCGGCGGCAGCAGCGGCAGCGTGGGTCGTGCGGCGCGCGGGTGCTCGAAGGCGTCGTAGATGCCGTCGATCTCGGGCCGCATCGCGTCCCGCCCGCCCACCGTCCGGAGCAGCCACTGCTCCTCCTGGTTGCTGATGTGCGCGAGGTCCCAGACCAGCGGCGACATCAGCGGCGAGTGCTGGGCTGTCAGGTCGGGGTCCTCGACGCAGCTGGTCAGCAGGGTCGTGCGGGCACGGGCGGTGGTGAGGGTGGTCAGTGCCCGCTCGCGGAGAGTGTCGGCGTCGAAAGCGGGGTCGGTCATGTCCGGTTGTCCTTCCCATGCAGGGTGCGGTCCGTGCCGTAGAGCTCGTCCAGAAGGTCGTCGGCGGGGCAGCGGCCCCGTGCGACATAGCGGTCCCGGTACGCCGCCACGGCGTCCGTGACCTCGGTCGTGGCGCCCAGCCGGGGCAGGGCCTCCAGCGCCGCCGTGAAACAGGTGTCCGCGACCTCCCGCAGCTCGGGATCGGCGAGGCCCGAGCGGGCCGCGTCGATCCACAGCGGATTGTGCGGCGCGGGCAGCGGCAGCGCGCGCTCGGCCAGCGGCTTCACGGCGCGGTAGGCGGTCTCGGCCGCCTCCGGGTCGTCGAAGAGCGCGGTCGTCACGGCGAGCGGCACGATCCAGCCGTCCTCGCCGGGCTGGGCGTCGATCATGCGCAGTTCCAGATGACCACGCGGTCTGACCGGCGGGAACAGCGTCGTGAGGTGATAGTCCAGATCCTCCTGCGTCGGCGGCCTGGGCGCCCCCGATCTGGTCCACTCCCGGAACGACAGGCTCTCCGGGACGTCCCACGCGCCGCCGTCCTGTCGTACGCACATCACCGGCGCATCCACCACGTGCCGGGCCCAGGCGGCCCGTGGATCGCCGTCCAGCGGCGGAGCGCCCGCGCGGCCCGCGCCGATCTCCATCCACAGCAGCTGCCGGGTGGAGAGCCAGCCGGTGGGCTCGCGCCCCGCCAGCGGGGAGTTGGCGAAGGCGGCGACGAGAACGGCGCCCAGATGGTGCGCCAGCCACCAGCGCCGCCCGTGCCCGAGCGGGCCGGGTTCCTCGTATCCGGCGTCCAGGCACACCTGCACCGAGGCCGAGGTGCACATCATGGCGCGGCCGGCCGGGCCGACACGGTCCAGACTGGCCTCCATCGCGTCATAGCGTGGCTGACGCAGGAACCGGCGGGGCGAGTGCCAGGGGTCGTTGCCGATGCCGACCAGACCCAGATCGTGGGCGCGCAGTACCTCGCGCGCGGCGTCGAGGTCGGCGGAGACGGTACCGATGCACTCCATCAGCGAGGCGGCGGGAGGGGAGCTCAGCTCCAGCTGACCGCCGGGTTCGACGGTGAGCGCCGACTTCAGGGGCACGGTCCGCAGTGCGGCGTAGGCCGCTTCGAGTCGTTCGGGTGTCACGGGGAGCTGCGGGCTGCGCAGCTCATGGACGAGCCATTCCACTTCGACCCCGAGGGTGCGTGGCGGGCCGGTCTTGAAGCAGATGCCCCGGACCAGGGCTTCCACCTCGGCTTCGGTGACTGCGGAGCGCGGCTGCTCCGTACAATCACTCACCGAATCGGACATGTCGGGATCCTCCTGAGTTTCCAGGGTGCCACCGGCCCGGATCTTGCGGCCCGGCTCGGCACACTCGTCCAACCCAAGACCCTCGCGTCGCTTCGCACAAGGGTGCGTACCGGCACGTTCCGGGTCGGTAACATCCGCTCCCCGAGTGTTAGCTGGGGCTTTCCCGATCGTTCTCGGTGGGCTGTGGGCCCGGAATTCTGTTGCACCGCATGACCAGCATCGCTCACGATGCCTGCGTGAGCACGGCGGGGGAGATCGCGGGCATCCGGAGCGGTCGCACGATCATGGCGCGAACGGCGACGGTGAGCGCGTTCATGGCGCACACGGGGGTGGCGCCATGAGCGCACGCCTGCGCGGCATCGCGCAGCAGACGGAACAGATCGTGGCGGCCGGGACGTACCGCGCGCCGGACGGCCGCGTGGTGTCCGTCGCGGCGGCGATCGAGGCGGCACGGTACGGCACGCGGATGCACGGACCGCAGGCCGTGCCGGTACCGCCGATGACCGAGGCGCGGACGTTGTTCGAGGTCACGGGCGAGAGCAGCCTGGAGGCGGCCCGCCGGCTCGGCGACGGGACGGCCGTACTCAACTTCGCCTCGGCCCGGAACCCGGGCGGCGGCTATCTGAACGGCGCCCAGGCCCAGGAGGAGGCCCTGTGCCGCGCCTCGGCGCTGTACACCTGCCTGCTCGGGGCCCGCGAGTTCTACGACCACCACCGCGCCCACCGCGACCCGTTCTGCACGGACCGTGTCATCCACTCACCCGGCGTGCCCGTCTTCCGCGACGACCGCGGCGGCCTGCTCGACGAGCCGTACAGCGCAGGCTTCCTGACCGCCGCCGCCCCGAACGCGGGGGTGGTGCGGCGTACGGCCCCCGAGCGCACGCCCGAGCTGCCCCGCGCGCTGGCGATCCGCGCCGAGCGGGTGCTGGAGACGGCCGCCGCGCACGGGTACCGGCGGCTGGTGCTGGGCGCCTGGGGCTGCGGGGTGTTCCAGAACGACCCGGCGCAGGTCGCGGGGGCGTTCCGGGGGCTGCTCGGGCCCGGCGGACGGTTCGCCGGGGCCTTCGAGCACGTGGTGTTCGGCATCCTGGACCGCACGCCGGACAGTCCGGTGCGCGCCGCGTTCGTACGGGCGTTCCCCGACCGTCAGGTCCAGCCGTAGCGCTCGTGCAGCCGCTGCCTGACCAGGTTGAACCGCCCGCGGTCCAGAGCGCACGCCTCGCGGCGCATGCCCTGCTCGTGCAGCCGGAGGATGCGGTCGACGTCGATCCAGGAGTCGCGCCCCGACCGGTCCCAGGGCCCGCTGCCGATGGCGACCCACTCGCGGTCCCCGTCGTGCCGCTTGCTGGAGAGCTGCACGGCCAGGAAGGTGCCGCCGGCCTCCCGGGCGACGACCAGCACCGGGCGGTCCTTGCCCCGTCCGTCGTTCTCCTCGAAGGGGACCCAGGTCCAGACGATCTCCCCGGGGTCGGGGTCACCGTCGTGCGCGGGGGAGTACTCGGTGCGCACCTTGCCGACCGCGCGGGGGTCGGCCTCGGTCGTGGCGGTGGGGCCGGAGCGGCCCGGAACGTTCTCGTCGGTATACGTGCTCACGGGGGCACCCTAGGGGCTGCCCCCGTGAGCTACGCGTGAAGGGTCACTTCTCGTCCATCGGCACCTTCTGGTTCTGGGCGAGCCCGTTGAGCGGCGAGGCGTCCTTCGGCGCCTGACCGTTCTGCTGCATCGACGAGAGAAGCTGACGCGCCAGACCCAGACCCGTACCGCCCATGGTGAGCGCCTTGGCGAACATGTCCGCCATGCCGTCGGCGCCGTTGAGCACCACCATGTTGTCGACGTTGCCGAAGGCGGACGCGCCGGCCTGGACGATCTCCGGCCAGTTCTCGGCGAGTTGCTGGGCGACGACGGCCTCCTGGTTCTCGGCGAGCGCGGCGGCACGGGCCTTGATGGCCTCCGCCTCCGCGAGCCCCTTGGCCTTGGTCGCCTCGGCGTTCGCCAGACCCTTCGCCTGGGCCGCGGCGGCCTCGGCCTCACCGGTGGCCCGGGTCGCGGCCGCCGTGGCCGAGCCGCGTGCCTTGGTCGCCTCCGCCTCGGCGCCCGCGGCCGTCTTGACCCGGGTCGCCTCGGCGGCGGCCGCCAGCTCCGTCTCCTTCGCCTTGGCCTGGGCGGCCGAGATCCGCGCGTCGCGCTCGGCCTCGGCCAGCGTCCGCTTCTCGTACGCCTGCGCGTCGGCGGGCTTGCGGACATCGGCCTGGAGCTGCTGCTCGCGCCGTTGGGCCTCCAGCTCGGCGACCCGGGTCTCCTGGACGACGACCTCCTGCCGGGCGGCCGCGTCGGCGAGCGGCCCGGCCTGGCGGGCCTTGGCACCCGCCTTGTCGCGCTCGGCCTGGTAGCCCGCCTGGAGGATCTCGCTGTCCCGGGTCGCCTCGGCCATCCGCGCGTAACTCTGCTGCTCCGCCTCGGTGGCGAGCCGGTTCGACTCGGCCTGCGCGATGCGCGCGTCCCGCTGCACGGCCGCAGCGTGCGGGGCGGCCAGGTTCTTGATGTACCCGGTCGGGTCCTCGATCTCGTGGATCTGGAGCGAGTCGACGATGAGGCCGAGCTTCTCCATCTCCGTACCGCACGCCGCCCGCGTCTGCCCGGTGAGCTTCTCCCGGTCGCGGATCATGTCCTCGACCGTCAACCCGCCCACGATGGACCGCAGATGACCGGCGAAGACGTTGTGCACCCGCTCGGACATCAGCTTCTGCTGGTCCAGGAAGCGGCGGGCCGCGTTGGCGATCGACACGAAGTCGTCGCCCACCTTGAAGATGACCACGCCCCGCACCTTGAGCGGAATGCCCTGGTGGGTCACGCAGTCCACGTGAAGTTCGGTCTCGTTCAGATCGAGCGACAGTTTGCGCACCGCCTGCACACCGGGCAGCACCAGAGTGCCGCGCCCGGTGACGATGCGAAAGCCCATGCCCTCCTCCAGGCCCTCCGTGCGGTGCTTGGAGCCGGAGATGACCAGGGCCTCGTTGGGTTCGGCGACCCGCCACATCATCTTGAACAGACCGACAAGAACGAGGACAGCGACAACGGCCGCCCCCGCCACGACGCCGACAACCATCGGCATACGCCCCCTTTGGATGGTGCCCTTTCGGCACCGAACGAATGGGAGTGTGCGCCTCGCCGCCGCGCGGGTACAGGCGTTGACGGATCCTTGTCGCAACCTTGACACACAGGTCTCTCACCTGCGACGGGGCGAGCTCAACTGTCGTATGCCGCCTGGACGTAGACCGTGCGCGGGGGCTGGTACTCCACCACCATCACCACCGTGCCCCGCTCGATCCGGTCCGTGCCGGTGGCCGGATAGGCGAGGAAGTGCTCGGCGCCGCCACGCACCCGCACGATCACCTCGCCGACGAGTCCCGGCCCGATCGTCCCCGTGACCCGCCCCATGAGCCCGACCATCGACGCGTCGTCCATGGTCACAGGGTAGGGCCTGGGGCCCGGGAGTTGGTGTGGCTCAGGCGACCGCGCTCGGCGCCGTCTCATCCTGCTGCGGCGGCCACAGCTCGTGCCAGCGCAGCTCCGCCTCCAGCTGCGCGGCCAGCGAGATGAGCAGCGGCTCGCTGTTCGCGGGCCCGAGCAACTGGCCGCCGACCGGCAGCCCGCCCACGAATCCGGCGGGGACGTTGACGCCGGGCCAGCCCAGCACGTTCCACGGCCAGGCGTAGGGACAGGCGGCGATCATCGCGCGGTCGGTGGCGAAACCGCCGAGGCCGAGCAGCGCGCCGATCCGGGGCGGGGGAGCGGCCGTCGTGGGCGCGAGGACGACGTCGTACGACTCGTAGAACCTGCCGATACGACGGTGCAGGACCGCCTCCGCGCGCCGGGCCGCCCGCAGCGGGGCCCCGCCGAGGAGCCGGCCCAGGCGGGCGGCGCTGCGGGTGCGCGGGTCGAGCAGTGCGGGGAAGGGCACCTCGTCGGCCCATTCGGCGATACCGGCCGTGGCGCGCGGGACGAAGGTCAGCCCGATCTGGCCGTACGGCGGATCGGCCTCCTCGACGTGGTGTCCCAACGCGCTCAGTTTCTCGGCGAGTTCGACGATCCTGGCCCGCACCTGCGGCTGGAGGCGGGCGGGCAGCGCGGTGAACGGGGGCTTGAGGGAGAGCGCGATGCGCAGCCGTCCCGGGTCGCGGCCCGCGGCCTGGGAGGCGTCGATCGCGGTTGGCCGGTGCGGGTCGTGTTCATGGTTGCCGGCGGCCGCGTCCAGCAGGAGAGCGGCGTCGGCCACCGTACGGGCGAGGGTGCCGTTGACGGTGATGCCCTTGAAGGACTCGCCTCGGGGCCAGGTGGAGATGCGGCCGCGCTGCGGCTTGATGCCGATGAGATGGGTCCAGGAGGCGGGAATCCGCACCGAGCCGGCGCCGTCCGAGCCGAGCGCGGCCGGCACCAGACCTGCGGCCACGGCGGCCGCCGAACCGCCGGACGAGCCGCCCGGCGTATGGCCGGGATGCCACGGGTTGCGGGTCGCGCCGAACGCGGGCCCCTCGGTGAACGGCCACTGCCCCAGCTCACAGGTGTTGGTCTTGCCGACGATCACGGCACCGGCCGCGCGCAGCCGCCGTACCGCCTCGCCGTCCTCGGCGACGGGCGGGAACTCCCCGCCGCACCCGAACGCGGTCGGCTCGCCCGCCACGTTCATGTCGTCCTTCACGGCGACCGGAACGCCCAGCAGGGGCCGGCGCGCTCCGGCGGCGAGCTCTTTGTCGGCGGCCGCGGCCTCGGCGAGGGCCGCCTCGGCCCGCACCACCCGGAAGGCGTTGAGGGAACCCTGCGTCGCCTCGATCCGCGCGAGCGCCTGCGCGACGAGATCCTGCGACGTCACCTCCCCGTCGGCCAGCGCACGGGCGGACTCGGCGAGGCCTACGGCACGGTCGGGTGTCATGCGGGGCACCTCCGGGACGACGTTGTCTACCGAACGGTAACGTCAGTTGTGTCGACGGCGGAACGTTTTCGCCGGTGCGGCTCCGAGGTTCACCACAGGTTTCCCCCAGGTCCCGCCTCCCCGTGTGCAAACCATTGACGCGCCCGGACCCCACCCCTACCTTCTGATCGAATTTCCGAACCACGTTCGAAATCCCGAACCTGTATGTCGAAGTTGTCCCTTGAGCCGTAGGGAGAGCCGCACGTGACCAGACGCCTCCACACCCCGTCCCGCCGCACTCTGCTGCGGGCGATGGCCGCCCTACCCGCCTCGGCGCTGGCCCTGGGCGAGGCCCCCGGACTGCTCGGCACGGCACTGGCGGCCGCACCGCCCAGCGGCTCCGCCACCCGGTACACGATCGTGCCGTTCCTGAACAGCGACGACGGGACCGTGAACGTCTATCAGTCCGACGACGCCACCGACTTCCGCCTGGTCCAGGCCTCCGCCTACACACCGCCGAGCAACCGCATCCGCGACGCGAGCATCTTCAAGCACACCAACGGCTACTACTACATCACCTATACGACCCACACCTGGCAGGACCCCAGCACCACCATCGGCTTCGCCCGCAGCGCCGACCGGGTCAACTGGACGTTCCTGTACGACTACACGGTCCCGATCGCCGGTCTCTCCCGCGCCTGGGCGCCCGAGTGGTTCGTCGACGGCGACGGCAGCGTGAACGTCATCGTCTCCTGCTCGACCACGGACGACGAGTGGATCTTCACGCCCTATCTGCTGAAGGCCACCAACTCCACGCTGACGGCCTGGAGTTCACCGGTGGCCCTGTCCGGCATCGGCGAGAACCACATCGACACCTTCATCGTGAAGACCGGCTCGACGTACCACGCCTTCACGAAGAACGAGACGACGAAGTACATCGAGTACGCGACGGCCACCGCGCTGACGGGCCCCTACACGATCTCCCGCACCGGCGACTGGGCCGGCTGGGGCAGCTACCGCGAGGGCCCCGCACTGGTCCGACTCGACAACGGCGGCTGGCGTCTGTTCTTCGACGGCTACGGCGACGGCACGTACTACTACAGCGACAGCCACGACACCTTCGCCACCTGGTCCGCCCCGGCCGCATTGCCCGCCGTCTCGGGAACGGCCCGCCACTTCACGGTCGTCAAGGAGACGGTCTCCGGCGGCCCGGCCCTGGCGAAGAACGTCACCCGCTCCTTCCAGTCCGCCAACTACACCACCCGCCACTGGCAGGTGCAGTCCTTGCTGCTCAACCTCCCGGTGGTCGGCGCCTCCAGCAGCACCGCCGAGAAACAGGCCTCGACCTTCACGGTCGTGGCGGGCCTCGCCGACGCGAACGGCTACTCCTTCCGCGACTCCTCCGGCCGGTACCTCCGCCACTACGACTTCCGCGGCCGCTTCGACACCAGCGACGGCACGTCGACCTTCGCCAAGGACGCCACGTTCATCGCCCGCACGGGCACGGCCGGCGGCTCGATCCGCCTCGAGTCGTACAACTACCCCGGGTACTACCTGCGGCACTACAACTACGAGCTGCGGGTGCAACGGGCGGACGGGACTCAGCTGTTCCGGCAGGACAGCTCGTTCGTGCCGGTCACCGCCTGGGCCTGAGCGGAGCCGGCGGCCGTTCGACTCGGTGCGCGCCAGTTCCCCAGGTCGTCGCGGCGCAGGAGGAGGACCTCGGCCCACGTCTCGTCGAGCGGCGCGTACTCGCGTGCCCGCCGCTCCACGAGAGTGTCGGCCAGCCGGGCCGCGAGCTGCCGGGCGTGGTGCTCGTCCCGGGCGTCCCGGACGACATAGAAGTGCCTGACGATCCGATCCGTACCGGTGCAGAGGCGGAACCCCACCATCCACAGATGATCGATGAACAAGAGACCGCTCCTTTCGGCGGTGGTTGGTCGTTCGCTCTCGGGGCCCGAGTTCTCACGCTAGTGAGTGGCCGAAATACGGCACAGGGGCTGGATCGACAAAGACCAACGGATTCTCGCCACGCGTCTGACGTGGGAAGTTCTTGACTTTGCGGCTTTTGGTGAGGGTGTTGGCATTGGCCGAATTACGTCTATCGTTGATGCCATGCACACCGTGGCAGTTCTCGCTTTGGACCGGGTGCTGGCGTTCGATCTGGCGGTCCCGGTCGAGGTGTTCGGATGCGTACGGCTGCCGGACGGCCGACGGCCCTACCAGGTGCGGGTCTGTGGCGTGAAGCCGGAGGTGGACAGCGGCACTTACGTCGTGCGGGCGCCCTGGGGGCTGGAGGCGCTGGCCGACGCGGACACGATCATCGTGCCCGGTCGCTTCGACTACGGCCGCCCGCCCCCCGAGGAGGCCCTGGAGGCCTTGCGGGCAGCGGCGGCACGGGGGACCCGGATCGCCTCGATCTGTTCGGGGGCCTTCACCCTCGCCCAGGCGGGGCTCCTCGACGGTCACGCCGCGACCACGCACTGGATGGCGACCGGTCTGCTCGCGGAGCTGCACCCCAAGGTGGAGGTGCGTCCGGACGTGCTGTACGTCGACAACGGCCGGCTGCTGACGTCGGCAGGTGCGTCGGCAGGCCTGGACCTGTGCCTGCACCTGGTCCGGCAGGACCTGGGTTCTGCCGTGGCGGCCGACGCCGCCCGCCTGATGGTGATGCCGTTGGAACGGGAAGGCGGACAAGCCCAGTTCATCGTCCACGAACAGCCCCCGGCGCCGCAGGGCTCGGTCCTGGAACCCGTGCTCACGTGGATCGAGGAACACCTGGGCCAGGACCTCTCCCTGGAGACCATGGCGGCCCGATCCGGGCTGAGCGAGCGGACCTTCAGCCGACGGTTCCACGAACAGACCGGCACCACGCCCCTGCAGTGGCTGCTGCGCGCACGCGTCCGCCGGGCCCAGTACCTGCTGGAGACCACC
Source organism: Streptomyces sp. NPDC056479 (assembly GCF_042795335.1). NCBI lineage: Bacteria > Bacillati > Actinomycetota > Actinomycetes > Kitasatosporales > Streptomycetaceae > Streptomyces > Streptomyces sp. NPDC056479. The sequence goes on from NZ_JBHTRZ010000001.1 coordinate 590,261, forward strand.
GACGACCCGGTCGAACGCGTGGCGAACCAGGCCGGGTTCGGCTCGCCCACCGCGTTCCGCGAGCGCTTCAAGCGAGTGACCGGGACAACGCCGCATGGCTACCGCGCCTCGTTCCGCGGTCGCCCCGCGCCGGTGTGACCCGTTTCGCCTCGCTCGCGCCTAAGTTGCCGTCCTCCCTTTCACCATCGCCGCTCACCCGACCACGCCATCACGCCGTCCCTCTCGAGGTCCGCCTGTGCGCGTCCGAGGGCGTACGCCTCTTCGGCCAGCGCCGGGTCCATCATGGCCGGGCCGCCCGCACCCAGCGCGAACACCTCGGGGGGGGGGTTCCATGGCCAGCAACGCGGTTCCCGAGGCGTGGAGTTCGGCGATCTCCTGGCTCACCGTCTGGAAGGCCGCGAGTGGCTGGTCGAGCGGGAAGCACGACAGGGCCAGGATGCGCTCGGCACCGACGGCGGCCCGGACATTGAGGTGGCTCAGTACGCCGCCGTCCATGTAGCGGCGTCCGTCGATCGTCACGGGCGGGAACATCAGCGGTGCCGCGCAGCTGGCGGCGACGGCGCGATGCAGCGCCACCCGGGATTCGGGGGTCCACACCACGACCTTGCCGGTGTCGACGGCGGTCGCGGTACACCGGTAGTTCCCCGGCCAGGGCTGGCCGTCCAGATCGGCTGCCAGGCCGAGAAAGGCCGCCTCGTCGAGCAGCGCCGGCTGCCGTGCGGCGAGCCGGCCGATCGAGCGCAGCGCCTCGGGTCCTTGACCGGCGTCCGCCATTGCGGCGAGGAGAGCCCTGGATCCCTCCGCCAGTTGGTCCGCGGTCATGGCCGGCGCCATCCGGGCAAGCGAACGCAAGGCCGCCGACGGATCGGCTCCGCGGGCGAGGAACGCACCCACCAGTGCTCCGGCCGAGGTGCCGACGACGAGGTCGGCTCCGGACAGATCGCAGCCGCCCTCGGCCAGCCCGGTCAGCAGGCCGGCCTGCCAGCCGATCCCGACGGCGCCTCCGCCGCCCAGTACGACGGCTGTCCCGCCCATCGTCATGCCCCCTCGGCGGTGAGCCGGCCGATGGCCCGGATGACCTGCCGTCGAGTGGCCACGCGACGGGCGAGGAAGGCCATCACCCGGTTCATACGTCCCGCGATGACGCTGGGCGGCGGGTTCCTGCGGTCCAGTGCGGCCAGCGCGGTGCGGACGACGTCGACCGGTGCGGCGAGCCTGGTTCCGCCCGCGGCCTGCGTGGTGCCCGCGACATCGAAGAACTCCGTCCGGGTGGCGCCGGGGGAGAGGGCCAGCACCCGCAGACCGGTGACGCGCGACTCCTCCCACAGCGCCTCCGTGAGGCTCAGTACGAATGCCTTCGTCGCCCCGTAGAGCGCCATGCGCGGGTTGGGCTGGTAGGCGGCCATGCTCGCCACGTTGACCAGCACCCCGCGCCCCGCCGTACGCAACTGCTCGATGAAGGCGCGGCTGATGTCGGCGACCGCGGTCACGTCGACGGCGATCTCCTGGTGCAGCCGTACCGGATCCGCCTGATGGAAGGGGCCGAAGCTCCCGAACCCCGCGTTGTTGATCACGCTGGTGACCTGCACGCCCTGCCGCTCCAGCAGCGCGGCCAGCTCCTGCCCCGGGTTGTCCGTGGCCAGATCCATCCCCACCACGTGGACCTGGACCCGGTGCTGGGTGCGCAGTTCGCCGGCCAGTTCCTCCAGGCGGTCCTTGCGGCGGGCGACCAGCACGAGGTCGGAGCCGCGGGCGGCGAGCTCGCGGGCGAACTCGGCGCCCAGGCCGGCGCTGGCGCCGGTGATCAGTGTGGTCTGTCCGCGGTAGTCGACGGCTGACATGGAGTGCCCTCTTTTCAGTCACTGCTTTTCTGGCAGTTAATGCCAGGTAGGCGGTCGCTGTCTAGAGGGGTAGCCTGATGGTCATGACGACTTTGTGGGACCGCTCACGGCAGGTCGCCGTCGAGGCGATCCTGGACACGGCGGTTCGCCTGTTCACCGAGCAGGGCTACGAGCAGACGACGATCGCGCAGATCGCGCGGGAGGCGGGGATCTCGCAGCGCTCGCTGTTCCGCTACTTCGGCACCAAGGAAGACCTGGTCTGCGGAGACCAGGAGGCGCTGGGCGAACTGCTGAGGCGGACCGTCGAGCAGCAGCCCGCCGAGGTCTCCGCCTGGGACGCGCTGCGCGCCGGATTCGAGGTCCTGCTGACCGCCCGCCATACCCCGGAGCGGGTGCTGGAGCTGTCCCGCCTGATTTTCGACACGCCCTCGCTGCGCGCCCGCTACATCGAGAAGCGTCTGCGCTGGCAGGCCGAACTCGTCCCGGTCGTCCAGGCACGGCTGAGCCCCGGGCCCGGCGCTGCCGCCGACCCGCGTGCCCAGGCGATCGTCGCGACGGTCTTCGCCTGCATCGACACGGCGACCGAGCTGTGGGCCAGGCATGACGGCCGCCTCGACCTGGCCGGCCTGTACGACCAGTGCCTCGCGGCGGTGCGGGGTCGCGACTGAGGCACGTGACTTCTGCGCGGCCTTCGACGAGTGCCGGGTGTCGGACGAGTGCCGGGTGCTGGACGAGTGTCGAGTGCCGGCTTATTCGAGGGCGGAGCGCACGATCCGCCGCACGTCCGGGCTGCCGTCCAGCTCCGTCCTGATCTCGTCGAGACTCTGGGCGGCCAGCGCCTGGTGCCAGGCCTCTTCCGCCCTGCGCATGGCCGAGTTGACGGCGCACATGCCCGTCGGCGGGGGTGACAGCTCGCCGATCCTGCCGCAGCAGCGGATCTCCGTGCAGTGGAAGAGACGCGCGTCCCCTTCGATGGCCTCCACGACGTCCAGCAAGGTGATGTCCTCAAGCGGCCTGGCCAGGTGGAAGCCTCCGCGCGGCCCGGGTACCGAGAGCACGAGTCCGGCGCGGGCGAGTTGCTGCAACTGCTTGTTGAGATAGGACGCCGAGAGGCCGTGGGCCTCGGCGAGCTGGCCGCTGCCCACCGGGCCGCCGCCGATCATGTCCAGGTTGAGCAGTGTGTGCAGCGCCCACTCGACCCCTTTAGCCATTCGCATATTACGGACATTACATGTCCAGGATGTCCGGCATCGAGCTCAGGTAAATCTTGACACTCAATATCCAGGATATGTAGTGTCCAGAATTAGCGGAACGGGCTCTCGGGGACGCCCCCGCAGACACAGCCCCTGCTCGCGGAGCACCGACTCGCGGAGCACCGGCTGATCACCTCGGCTTTTTCAGAACGGAGAAGTTCATGAAGGACGTCCTGATCATCGGCGGCGGGTTCGCCGGAGTGTGGAGCGCGGCCGGAGCCGTGCGCGCCGCCCGCGAGGCAGGTGGCGGCGACGATGTGCGCGTCACGCTCGTCAGCGCGGGCGACGACCTGGTCATCCGCCCTCGCCTCTACGAGGACGCCCCTGAGGGCATGCGCGTGCCGCTCGACCGAGTCCTCGGCCCGATCGGCGTACGCCGCGTCCAGGCCACCGTCACCGGAATCGACACCGAGGCGCACACCGTACGGGCCGTTCGGCCCACCGGTGAGGAACTGGCCCTGTCCTACGACAAGTTGGTGCTGGCCACCGGCAGCCAGCTCGTACGCCCCCAGTTCCCGGGCGCGCAGGACGTCTTCGACGTCGACACTCTGCCCGCGGCCGCCGCACTCGACAGCCATCTGCGCCGGCTGCCCGAGCGGGAGTCGACCCCGGGCCGCTACACCGCAGTCGTGGTCGGTGCAGGCTTCACCGGGCTGGAGCTCGCCACCGCGCTGGGGGAGCGGCTGCACGGCATCGCGGCCGGCGAGGGCGCCGCCGAGGACGTCCGTGTCCTGCTGGTCGACCTCGCCGACGTCGTCGGCCCCGAACTCGGCGCGGTGCCGCGCCCGGCCATCCTCGGCGCGATCGACGAACTGAAGATCGAACGACGGCTGGGGCGCACCGTGGCCTCCGTCACCTCCGAGGACGTCACCCTCTCGGACGGTGAGGTGATCCCCGCGGCGACCGTCGTCTGGACGGCCGGCATGGCCGCGAGCCCCCTCACGGCCCAGATCCCCGCCGAACGCGACCGGCTGGGCCGGCTGAGCGTGGACGAGTACCTCCAGGTCGTCGGAGTACCCGACGTCTACGCCGCCGGCGACACCGCACTCGCCACCGCCGAGGCGGGCCACTCCACGACGCAGTCCTGCCAGCACGCCCTGCCGATGGGCAAGTTCGCGGGTCACAACGTGGCCGCCGAGCTGTTCGGCAAGGCCCTGCTGCCCTTCACCCCGGACCCGTACGTCACCTGCCTCGACCTCGGCCCGGCCGGCGCCCTCTACACCGAGGGCTGGGAGCGCGAGATCGCGCTGTCCGGTGAGGAGGCCAAGACGCTCAAGCAGCAGATCAACGCGGTCTGGATCTACCCGCCGGTCGACGACGCGGAGGAGCTCCTCGCCCAGGCGGGCCGCTACTCCAACGGCTGAGGACGGTCGGAGCCGGGCGGCCGCCCGTCCCCCGGGGCGGCCGCCCTCTGCGTGCACCCGCGTGCCCGCGCCATTTCCTCTTGGCCACTCACGGATTCTTCGCGGGCCACTCATGTGTAGTGCGCCACACTCGAATGCGATTCCCGTTCACCTGCTCCGCCGTGGATGTGCGGAGGGTCGAACGAGATTGCTCTCCCGGGGGTGCTCTGACCGGCGGCGTGGCATGGGCGATCGGATCCGAGTGGGCGACCGGGAATGCGTGAAGGGTGCCGCGGGTCGTGCGTGACCGGATCGCGGGCGGCCGAGGAGCTCTCCGTTGGATGCATATGATCGGACAAGAAAAGGTCGTTCGGTTTGTGCTTCCGCCAACTCCCGTGCGGGCGGGGGCAGTACAGGAGACTCGGTGCCTTTAACGTCCGGTCTGAAGGCTGAGGACGAGCCTGTGCTCGTCGGCCGGGACCTGGAACTCACCCTGATCCGCGAGCACCTCCACGGCACGAGCGACGGACGCGCGGTCCTGCTCCGCGGGCCCGCCGGCATCGGGAAGACCCGGCTGATGTCCGCGGCGCTCGCCGAACCGGGCACCGACGCCCGTGTTCTCACCGTCAAGTGCCAGGAGAGCGGCGGCGCCGCCTACGAGGCCGTACGCGGGCTGTTCGCGCCGCTCGGGCTCACCGACGGAGACCCGGCGCGCCATCCACTGCTCGCCGGGAGCGCCGCCCTCGCCGGCAGCGCCGCACTCGCCCTGCCCGCCCTCACGGCGGACGGCGCCCCCGACGGCCTGCCGGCCGACATGTACGGCGTCATGCACGGCCTTTACTGGCTCACCGCCTCCCTCGCCGCCGAGCGGCCCCTGATCCTGGCCGTCGACGATCTCCAGTGGTGCGACGAGGCGTCCCTGCGCTGGCTCGGCTTCCTGCTGCGCCGGGCCGAGGGACTGCCGGTCGCCCTGCTCCTGACGCTGCGCACCGAGGTCGAGCCCGCACGTCCCGAGGTGCTGGACGAGATGGCCGACGCCCCCTCCTGCCTCACCGTCGACGTCGAGCCGCTCACCGACGACGCCGTGCGCACCATGCTCGCCACGGCCCTCGCCGTCACACCCGACGCGTCCGTCGTCGGACGCTGCATGGAACTCACCGGTGGCACCCCCTTCCTGGTCCAGCTCGTCGTCCGCGAGCTGAGGGAACGCGCCCCGGACGCCGGACTCGACGCCGACGCGCTGCGGGACGGCCTCGGGCAGGGCGTGGTGGCCCGCTTCCACCTCGACCGGCTCGGACCCGACCGGCTCGCCGTCGCCAAGGCGCTCGCGATCCTGGAGTCCGACGACCTGGAACCCGTCGCCGCCCTCGCCGGCACCACTCCCGGCCCCGCCGCCGTCGCCGTAGACGCCCTGCGCGCCGCCGGACTGCTGCGCCCCGACTCCCTCGGCTACCGCCACGACCTCATGCGCCAGGCCGTGCTCGACACGACCCCGGCCGAGGAACGCCTGGCGCTGCGCGAACGCGCCGCCCGCCTGCTCAACGACTCCGGGCGCCCCAGCGACCAGGTGGCCGTCCAGCTCATGCACCTGTCCGAGGTGCCCGAGCCCTGGATGGTCACCGTCCTGCGGTCCGCCGCCCTCGGCGCCGAGCAGCGCGGCGCCCCGGCCACCGCCGGCCAGTACCTCTCCCGCGCCTTACGGCACGACCTCGACGACATCGAGCTGCTGTCCGCCTCGGCCCGGGTCCTGGCCCACTCCGACCACCCCACCGCGCTCGGCCGGCTGGAACACGCGCTGTCCCTGGCCACCGACCCGCGCCTGCGCTGCCGCCTCGTCCTGCAGTACGTCATCACCTCCCTCGGCGCCCAGAACTCGCTGCGCGCCTTCGAGTTGGTGCGCGAGACGCTGCCCATGGTCGAGTCCGAACTCGGCGACTCCGCGGAGGAACAGGCGCTGCGCACCCTCGTCGAGGCGATGGCGCTGGTCTCCGGACTCGACGAGAAGTCCACCGTGCGCCGCGTCAGCGAGCGGTTCCGCGAACATGTGTGGCCGCCCGGCGAGACCGCCGAGGAGCGCCTGCTGCTCGGCATGCTGTGCGCGCTCGGCACCCTGGAGGGCCGCCCCGCTGCCGAGCTGGTCCCGGCCGCCGAACGGGTCCTTCGGGTCGGGGACGTGTCACTGGGCGGCTGGGGCGCCCTCGGCGCGAGCCTCACCCTCTATCTCGCCGACGAGGTCAGGCCCGTCGAGTCGGTGCTCACCGCGCTGCTGGAGCACGCCCAAAAGCGCGGCCAGGCCTGGAACAGCGCCCTCGCCTCCACCACCCGTGCCCAGGTGCACATGTGGACCGGCAACCTCGCGCAGGCGCTGGCGGACGCGCAGCTCGCCTTCGACCTCGTCCACCGCGACCTGCATGTGAAGAGCGCCGTCGGCCCGCACTGCACCCTCGCGGACGTTCTCGTCCTGCGTGGCGACGCCCGCCGCGCCGAGGAGGTGCTCGACCTGATCCGGCGGCCCCGCCTGGAGGAGTTCGCGCTGGAGTCGCACACCTACATGATGAGCCGGGCCCGAGTCAGTGCCGCTCTCGGTGACCTGGAGGGCGCCCTCGGCCACCTCGTGCGCTGCGGTGACAGCCTCGCCGAGGCGGGCATCGGCAACCCCGTCCTCGCCCCTTGGTGGTACGACGCCGCGCAACTGCTCGCCGAACTGGGCCGGCCCGGCGAGGGACGCGACCTCGTCGACCGCGTGGCACCGGCCGTGCGGCGCTGGGGCACACCCCGCGCCCTGGGCATGCTCGCCCTCGCCCGCGGTGTCCTCACGCCCGGCGACACCGGCATCGACGAACTGACCGAGGCCGTCCGTCTCCTCGACGACAGCCCGGGCCGTCTGGAGCACGCCCGCGCCGAGTACCTGCTCGGCAGGCGGCTGCTGGAGCGCGGCGACGCCGAGAGCGCGCGCGAACGGCTGCGCCGGTCCATCGACATCGCCGTACTCTGCGGCGACCGGCTGCTCCTCGACCAGGCCGTGCCCGCCCTCGGCGCGGCGGGCGGCCGGCTGCGACGCGGCACCGAGTCACCCACCGACGCGTTGAGCGGAAGCGAACGCCAGGTCGCCGAGCGGGCCGCGGCCGGAGCCACCAACCGGGAGATCGCCGAGGCCCTGTTCCTCACTCAGCGCACCGTGGAGTTCCACCTCACCAGCGTGTACCGCAAGCTCGGTATCCGGGGGCGCGGCGAACTGACGGCGATGCTCGTCGCCGAACGCAGACCCGTCGGCTGACACCGGCGCATGCGGGCCTTCTCCAGCGGCCACTGACAGAGCGCCGTGGGCCCCACCGCGGGGAAACGGTGGGGCCCACGAGACCTTCGGATTCTCGCGGTCAGTCGGAGACGAACTCCGGGCGTACCCGCGGCGGCCACTGACCGACGGCGAAGACACCCAGGGAGTAGCTCTTCGATATCAGCGCCGGCCGGTTGGTCACCTTCATCTTCCGCAACAGCGACGCAACGTGGTATTCCACTCCGCCCCGGCTGAGGAAGAGTCTCGTGGCCAGCTGGACCGTCGACTCACCCATCGCCACACCTTCCAGAATGCGGGCGTGCATCGGACTGAACAGTTTGCGCCGTGCGTTGGCGATCTGCGGACCGTCCGCGGATTCCTCCGGGTCGACCAGCACCAGGATGCGGTCGACGCGGCCGGCTCCACTTCGTACGGCGATTCCCGTCATCTCCGCGCGGAATACGGCGTCCTGCGCGCCCACCGCGACCAAGTGGTCGGCGAACCGCGGGCTCTGACCGTCCGCCAGCCGGATCAACTCGTTCTTCGTCTTGCCCTGCACACTGGGATGCAGGAGATCACAGAAGTCCTTTCCCGTACCGTGCCCGGGGGTCCAAGCAAATTGGCGGGCGAAGGATCGGTTGGCCTCCATTATCCGGAATTCCAGATCAAGATTCGCGATACAAACGATGGACTGCTCGAAAAGCGCTAAATAGCTGTCGCGATACGGTTCCGGAGACCAGTTCCGCGGTGCGTCGGGGAGGATTTCGGCGGAGTCCAGGCCTGGGTTGTTCATGGGGGGTGGGCCACTCTCTCTCAGCGCTCATGACCAGTGGTGCATCCCGCAGCGGGGAGTGTTCCTTCACTCATGACATTGCCATCGAATGAAAATACGTGTCAAGGCATACAGGGCTCGCCGGAGCCTATTCACCGCTAAGACTGCGGTGCCCGCCGGTGATGGTTCGGTGCGCATTGCGGTCCGCGTGCAATCGCTTTCTCGGTACCCTTCGGCAACCTGCGAATGTGCGTCCGAGAGGCGCTGAAGTCAGAATCCGCCCATGTCGGAGTGCGTGCCCGGGTGAGCGACGAGCCATCTGAGTGTGCGGCAGTGAAGGGTCAGGGAAAATTAGACGGGCATTGGGTTGCATGAATCACGTGAACACAATGAACAAAACTCCGCGCAGCTCTGCGGCATGGCTGCGGGATCTCCTGGGCAGACTAGCCGGTTCCGTCCATTCCCATGACCTCGGCCAGATTCTCCCGGCCGGTAATGCGGAATTTTCGATAGGAGCTCGTGAGGTGTCTCTCAACGGCCCGTAGACTCGTTTGGAGTTCCTCCGCGATCTCCCTATTGCTGAGACCGCGCGCCGCGCGCTCCGCCACCCGTGTCTCGGCCGGGGTGAGCCCGGCGGCGAGTGCCCGCGCGGGGCGAGCCGAGGCCGAGGTGCCGTGCACTGACTCGGCTGGCACGTTCATTAACTCGGCGGCCAGTCGGCGCCCACGTCTGAGCAGGCGGTCGCCCTCCGGGACAGACTCCTGCTGAAGACGCCGTCCCAGTTCCATGAGGGCATGGGCGGTCTCCAAGCGGCTGCCGTCCGTTTCGACCGTGTCGACGGCCTGCCGCAGCAACTCGACGCCGGGCGCGCCGTCGGTGACGACGCCGAGCAGGCGCAGCGCGCGGCTCAGAGCGGTCGGAGCTCCCCAGCGAACGGCGTGTTCGTGATACGTGCGCGCCATCGCGAGCGCCTGGGCGGTGCGGCCCATCCGGTGCTGGACCAGCGCGGCCCGCACCTGCCAATGGGCGAAAGCCGGATTCACCCAGCCGGCGCGCTCCAGGACGCGACCGCAGTCCAGATGGTGCGCGAGCGCCACCGGCAGGTCGCCCCGGGCCTCGGCCAGCAGGCCGTTGAGCGCCCCGTGCAGGGCGAACATCCGCAGGTCGGCGGAGGGTTCGGCGGCATCGAGCAGATCTGCGGCGAGTTCGGCGTCGTCCAGTTCGAGAGCGATGAAGCCAAGAACGAGGGTGGGCTGCACCCGGTCCCGGGATTCCACGCCCTCGCCGAGCGCGAGTGCGCGGTCGCCGCACTCCCGGGCCAGACCGACCTCGCCCCGGGACAGTTGGGTGAGACCCCGCACCGCCTCGATCCGGGACAGCCTGGCGCGGGTGCCCTCCTGCACGGCGTGCAGGCGCGCGGCGTCCAGCCAGGGTGCGGCGATGTGCGGGCTGTCCGTGCAGTAGAGCACCGGGGGAAGCAGCTCGAGCGCCAGGCCGGACAGGGCGGTGTGCGCGGGCTCCTCCTCCAGGACCTGCCGGGCCATCCGGGCCACGCTGCGGTGGTCGGTCTGTCCGCCCATGGCCGCCGTGAACACCAGGACGGTGCGCAATTCGCGTTCGGCCGCCGAGGCGCCGTGGCGCTGCTCGTCGAGTTCGTGCAGCCGGCGCGCCGCCGACGTCACCAGGCCGGGGTCGTCAAGGCCGGCGTACCGGGCCCGGGCCTCCAGCCGCATCGCGAGATACCCGCCCTGCCGGTCGGCCTCGCGCGGCGTGCCGAGGCCGGCGGCCGTCTCCCGGACGAGGGCAGCGACCTCGGGATCGTTGCGCACGAGGTCCATCGGTGTGCTCGAGACGACCTCGGCGCGGCGCCGTAGCCGGGGCATGAGCCGCGCCGCCTGCACGAGGTGGCGGCCCGCGACCGGGGACCTCAGATCCAGTTCGGTGACCCCGAGTTCGTACAGCAACTCGGCACGCACATGGCTGGCGGCGGGCACGTCGACGAGGGCCCGGCTGAGATAGCGCACGGCCGACTCGGGCGCGCCCCGGCGACGCGCCGCGGCCGCCGCCGCACGCAACTGGTGGATCTCCCACGGATCGCCGAGCCGGTCGACGTGCAGCAGCGGCACGGCGACCTCCTCCGGTCCGGCACCGGACGCGTCGAGCAGGGCCGATGCCCGCCGGTGGCGGCGGGAGCTCTCCTCGTCCCCCATCGCCTGGAGTACGACGGCACAGGCGGCGCGCAGGTGGGCGGCCGGGCCCTGGCCGACGGCCGCGGGCCACACCTGCGCGAGGACCTCGCGGGCCTGTTCGCACTGCCGCCGGCCCAGTCCCGCCAGCAGCGCGACGAGCTCGTCGGTGGCTTGGCCGGCGAGCACGGCGGTGGCCTTGAGGAAGGCGTCCAGGACGGGTTCGCGGCGCAGCAGCGACCGCAGCCGCTCGCGGTGCAGCGACTCGCCGAGTCCGCGCAGTCGCTGCGTGTGCCAGTGCGGTGCGCCCAGCCGCCTGAGCCGGGCCCGGTCGCACAGCACCCTCAGGTCCTTGGGCCGGCCCCCGGTGACGTCGTGACAGGTCCGGCCGAACTCGTCGGGGCAGCCCGGCCCGAGGTGGCGGTTCACCAGCTCCGCCGTGGCACGGCGCGACAGTCCGCGGGCGTGGACCCGGTGAGTGGCGGCCGCGGCTATCTCGCCGACCAGCGGGTCGGACGCGCCGACGCCGTTCTTGCGGACCACGGCCAGCAGCAGGTGCAACCCGTCGAGGCGGGCGGCGAGGTGGGCGAGCGCCTCCAGAGAGGCGTCGTCGACCCAGCCCAGGTCGTCGACGGCGACCACTACGGTCCGCTCGGCGCTCAGTCCGGCGAACAGGATGTGCAGCCAGTGGAGCGTGTCGGCGCGGACGGCGGCGCCGGTCAACCCCGACCGGCCGGTGCCGGTGCCGGGGACGATGGGCGGTGCGGCGGCCGGCGGCGGGGTGAGCAGGTCGGGTTCGGCGATGAGAGGGAGCACGAGCTGACGCAACACACCGAAGGGGACGGCGCGTTCGCCGGGGGTGCCGGTGGAGCGCAGTACGAGCGCACCGGCCGCCGTCGCCCGGTCGGCCAGCCGGTTCAGCAGGGCCGTGGTGCCGGCGCCGGCACCGCCCTCGACGACGACGAGGACCCCGGTGCCCGAACGGGCGTGGGCCACCGCCTCGTCCAAGGCGGCCAGCTCCCCATCGCGCTCCAGCAGCATGGATCAGGCGTCCTCCTGCCGGGCCCGCAGGCGGGCGACGAGGGCGGCGCGCCCCTTGATGCCGAGCTTGCGGTAGACGTTCGTGAGCCGTAACTCGACGGTGCGGGTGGCCAGGCCCAGCCGCCGCGAGATCTCGCGATTGGCCAGTCCCTCGACGACGAAGGCGGCCACGTCGCGCTCGGAGGGCGTCAGGACCTCCGGCTCCGGTGCGGTCTCGTCGGGTGCCGCAGGAGGGATGTCGGGGCCGGACGCCCAGGGGACGTCGACCCCGTGCCGGGCCAGCGCCTCGTGAGTGCGGGCGCGCAGCGCGATGAAGGCCTCCCTCGTTCCCCAACGCTCCGCGACGTCAAGCTCCTTGGCGAGCAGCTCGTCCGCTATGACGGGGGCGCCGAGATGATGGTGGGCGACGGCCGCCGTGCTGCGCCACGGGATGAGCATGGGGTTGCGCCAGCGCTTGGCACGGAGCACCCGGCCGCACTCCTCGAGCAGCAGCAGGGCCCGGGCGGCGTCCCCGTCGATGAGGGCGAGTTCGGCACGGGCGTACAGCAGGAAGGCCATGGTGACGCTGTGGCCCTCGGGCCGGCTCCGGGCGCGTTCCGAGGCGCTCCGGGCCTCGTCCACGCGGCCGCAGCGCACAAGGGCGAGGATCTCGGCGCCGGCGAGCCGGGGTGCGAGGAGGCTGTGCCACGAGGCGGGCGGGAGGGCCGCCTTGGCGGCGTTCAGAGGGAGCATCGCCTCCTCGCCGCGGCCATGGCGCACTTCGGCCTCGGCACGGCTCAGCAAGGCCTGCGCCGCGGCCGCGACAGCGTTGTCACGGTGCGCGTCCGCGGCGACGGCGTCGAGGCGGACGAGGGCGGTGGGTACGTCGTCCGCGCACAGCAGGGCACGCGCCGCGGCCAAGCGGCACATATAGGGGACGGACTCCGGTTCGTCCAGTGCGGCACGGGCGAGTTCCAGAGCCTGGGCCCGGTCCTCGCCGCGGGTGGCGAGGGTCCAGGCGAGCACGGCGGACTGCGCCGGGTGCCCGGGGCGGTCGGAGTGCAGGGGCGGCGGGGCGACGAGCGGCAGGCCCCCCTTCTCCTTGTGGGCGAGCCGGCCCAGGGCGCGCAGCGGGCGCAGCTCGTCGTCGGGAATCTCGGTGAGGGCCCGCTGGTGGACGTCGGCGATCACCCAGCGGGCCGTCTCGGCGTCACCGCGGCCGAGCAGCAGATCGGCGGCGTGGAGCACGTGCGGCCAGGTGGCGCGGCTGAGGTGGCGCAGCATCACCTGGCGCAGCCGGCCGTCCGAGGCCTGCGGGGCGATCGCGGCCTCGGCGGCGGCCAGCCGGATCAGGCGCCCGGCCCGCTCCGTCTCGGTCACCGGCTCGCACAGCGAGTGCCTCAGGGTCGCGGTGGCGAGGTCGACGGCCTGCGGGGGGCGGGCGCAGGCGGAGTCGGTGTGGTCCGAGGCGGTCCAGGGGCACACCAGGGCGGTGGCATCGCCGGGCATCTCGGCGACGGTGCCGACGCCGGAGCCCTCCTGGCCGTCCAGCCAGGCGGCGCGACGGTGCAGACGGTCACGCTCGGGCCCGCTCATGCCCGCCACGACCTCGTCGGCGAACCAGGGGTGGCGCAACCGGGGAGGGTCGGTGTCGGCGAGCAGCCCGCAGGCCCGCAGGGCGTCCACGGCGTCGGCCAAGGCTGTGGCGTCGAGTCCGGTCAGGGCCGCGAGCCGGGCCGGCTGCACATGCCGGCCGCCGACGGTCGTGGCGTGCAGCAGCGCGACGACGTTCTTGGGCAACCCGTGGATGGTGTTGAGGGCACGGGCGGACCAAGTGGTGCGGGCGGCGGCAATGAGCTGCGGTACGGCATCGGTGTCCAGGGGGCGGCCCAAAGCGTTGATCCGGTCGGCGACGGCGTGCAGGACGGCGGGAGACCGGTCGGCGATGCCGGCCACCGTGAGCACGGGCGGCGGTACGGGGTGGCCGACGCGGGACTCGACCAGGCCGCGCGCCTCGGCGGTGGTGAGCGGGTCGAGGCGCAGCGTGTGCACGGGGCGGGGGACCGAGGGCCGTGCTCCGGCCGCCGCGAGTACCTGCCGGACCGGCACGGGGGAGGTGACGACGGCGAGGACGGCGCCCTGACGGGCCCGGTCGATGAGGTCGACGAGCCGGCGCAGGGAGTGAGGGTCGGCGAGGTGCAGGTCGTCGACGGCCAGCAGCACGGGCCGTCCCGCCGACAGCGCCAGGAGCGTGTCGCACATGCGGGCGACGGTGTCCGTGGGCCGGCTGGCGGGGCCGATGCCGCAGGCGAGCGCACCGATCCGGGACGGACCGCACAGAGTGCCCAGCAGCTGGGTGATGGCGCCGTAGGGGAGCTGGGACTCGCGCGGGGAGCAGCGGGCGACACCGGCCGCGAGACCGGAGGACCGGGCCCGCTCGACGGCCCGTTCGAGCACGGCACTGCGGCCGGAGCCGACGGGGCCGGTGATGACAGCGATGTCGGAGACACCGTCCTGCAGCCGGTGCACAAGACCGTCGAGGGTGTCGAGCACGGCCTGCCGGCCGACGAGTTGAGCGGGGACGAAAGCGGGGCTGGTGGTCATGGGCGACCCTGGGGGGTCGCGGCACGCACGCCGTGGGGGGCGCTGGGGGGTGTGGCGAGCCGCGGACGGTTTCGCATGCGCACCTCTCGTCTGACGACCGTCGGGTGACCTGCTCTTCCTTCAGTCGGAGATTAGCGAGACGTCAACCGCCATTACACGTTTCCTGAGGGATCCCTGAGCTTTTTTTGAGGTTACCGAGGAATCAACACGCGTTGATAAGTCGGCGCCACGGTCAGAAGCCCCTTCGTTGAATCCCGCGACGGCCGGTGCGGGTGTTCCTTTTGGCCAACCCGCCTGATCAGGCCAGGCACTTGGCTCTGTCCGGTCACCGTCGAGCCATCTGCGAGAAACTGGCCGGTAACGCGGATGAACACTTGATTCCCGTGCCGGGTGCCATAGTTGGCCCTCAGTGGTGGCCGGCACCGGAAAACGAATCAACAGATCAGGCATGGATGCCTGAGGGGCCTTTCGGCTGACTTGGATTCGAATTCCCGGCAACGGGTCGCCGCCCGGAGGGACCGTCAGCCGGCCCCAGCCGTGGGCGCCCTGAATGTTGAATACGTGACAGATCGCACGCTGTGGGAAAAGATGCGCGCTTTGTGACTGTGTGGTGCTCTTGGTTGTGGAGGCTAGCTGACCCCAGAGGAGATGGTGATATGCCTTCCATTGACAAGGCGATCCAGGACACGACAAGTGTACGGACCGACCTCGAGGCGGCACTCGACCCCGCAGAGCCCGACGGCGTCTTCCGTGACAGCCGCGAGTGCGCCGCCCTAGCGCTGCTCTCCGCAGACACCAAGCTGCTGCTGTCGCCACCGACCCCTCGCCCGAAGAAGGGCTGAGCGGAACGAACGGGAGCGACTGAATGGAGCAGTCAGGCACTTCGGCCCTCTTGCAGGGCGCTGTGCAGGACCTTGCGTCCGACGTGGTCTCCGCCCTTCGGGGCGGGGACCACGTGCGCATGTCCGGCACGGAGACGATGGACGACGTCGAGGCGGGCCTCGCGCTCGCCGCCGTCAGGGTGTTGGGAGCGGATCTGTTGCTCCCGCACGTTCTCTTCCCGACTCCGCCCGCACCGGAGGCACTTGCCGTCTTCCGCAGAACGGTGGAGGCCTTCCCGCCACGCCCGGACGCGGCACCCACCGTCAGGTGGAGCCACTGGGCCATGCGCCGCACACTGCTGCGGCTCGACACACCTCTCGACGGCCCGCCCGCCGGAGCCGGGGACACCGAACCGGATGCAGGCTGGCTCGACGACGCGGCGTGGCAGACGCTGACCCACCAACTCGCCGTCCTGGCCCCCCTCGCCGTCCCCGGCGAGGACAGCGGCGTGGCCCGCGCGGCAGGACGGCGCCCGGTCGACGTGGCCCGGGGCTTCGTACGGGCCGTACGCCGCAGGGACTGGCAGCAGGCGGCCGGAGCAGGACGCTGGCTGACCCTGCTCGACGGGGTGCCCGACACCCTCGGCCTCGAAACCGGCCTCGACTTCGTGGAGTTGATGGGCGGCGCCGACCCCAGGGTGGCCCTCCAGGTTCAGGCCACACGTGTCATGCGGGCGGCCGGAGCGCTCGTATGACCGCCCTGGGCGTCAGCGAGATCCGGGAGGTGGGAACCGCCGCGTTCGCCTGGCTGGCCGCGCATCGCGGCGACTTCGCGCTGGGCGAGGACGCGCTCACCGCGGACGGCCACGTGGACGCCACCTGGAAACCGCTCGGGGAACTCGCCCAGACGTGCCAGAGCGTACGCACACACCTGGCACCGTCGGACCCGCTCCACGTGTGCGCCTCGGACCTGCTGCGGTTCGCCTGGCAGCAGACCGGCCGGGGCGAACTCTTCGTACGGCTCCAGCGGTTGGAGCCCTTCGCGACCTACCCCCTGGAGGTCTACTCGGTCTTCGCCGCGGCCGGACTGCGGCACTCCGGGTACGAGGCCGCCGCCGCCACGACGGCCCGTACCCGGGGCTGGCGGTTCACCGAACAGGAACCCACCCGCCGGCTCGGCGTCCTGAAGGCCGAGCGGCGCAGCGGCATCGACCGGCCTGACGAGTCCGGGCCGGTGCTGCGGCGCACCTGGCTGGGCGGTCTGCCGGAGCCCTGGACGTTCGAACGCTCCTCGGGGTACGCCCTCACCCACGTCGTCTTCCACCTCACCGACTGGGGCCGTGATCCCGCGGGCGTCCCCGCGGACCTGGTCGCCTATCTGACCCACTGGCTGCCGTCCTGGCTCGACGGCTGCCTGGACGCCGGAATGTGGGATCTGGGCTGCGAGTTGCTGGTCGTGGCCGCGAGCCTGCCGGATCCGCCCCGCCGCGCGACCTTCCAGGACGCCTGGATGCGGATCGCGCGGGCCCAGTACGACTCCGGCGCGCTCCCGCAGGAGGCTCCACGCGACGAAGCCGCGGCGGAGCCGGACTTCCTGCACTGCTACCACTCCACCCTGATGGCCGCCTTCGCGGCGGCACAGACCGTCAAGCGTCTCAGCGGCGAAGCCGACGAACACCCCGACGGCCACGGATCGCGCGCGGGAAGCACACCGACCCGCCGCAGCGGACAAGGAGTGCCCGGATGACCGACACCCGTCTGATGCACACCGTCGGCGTCCGCGCCCTGGAGTGGCTGTGGGCCCACCGCGACGGATTCCGCCTGGAGCCCGACGTCGATCCCGAGGTGGGCTTCCTGGAGCGTTTCAAGCCCGTCGGTGAACTGGCCCTGATCTGCCGGGTGCTGTTCCGCGAGGGCGTCGCCGGCTCCCGGCAGGCCGACCTCGCCCGCCGCCTCCTCGACCACACCTGGCGGCACACCCTGGACGGCGGCCGCATGCTGGTGCGCGGTCAGCGCATCGAGCCGATGTCGCCCATCCCCTTCGAGGTGTACCTGCCGTACAAGGAACTCGGGTACAGCGAGCCCGAGGTGGAGCGCGCCACCGTCCTCTACCACCGGCTCGAAAGCTGGTCGGCGCTCGAACTGGACCCGACCCGACGCCTGGGACTCGCCGCGTTCCAGCGCCGCTTCGGCCTCACGCCCCGCACGCCGGAGGCGGACCTGGTCGGTCCCACCTGGCTGGCCCGGACCCCCGAACCCTGGACGGTCGGCGGGCACATCGCCTACGACCTCACCCACACGGTGTTCCATCTGACCGACTGGGGCGAGCATCCCGGGGGCCTGCCGCCGGACATCGCCGACTACCTCGCCACCTGGCTGCCGGTGTGGATCGACGACTGGCTGGACCTCGAGCGCTGGGACCTGCTCGGCGAACTCCTCGTGGTCGACGCCTGTCTGCCCCGACCCACCCTGGACGAACGGGCCTGGGAGGGCTTCGCCGCCGCACAGCAGCCCAACGGTGCCATGCCCGCCGTACGGGGGATGCCGGAGGGCGAGCCGGACGAGGTGTTCGACATGGTCTACCACCCGACGCTGGTCGCGGCGTTCGCGTCCGTGCTGGCCACGTCCCGCTCCCTCGCCGAGCTGACCCACGCGACCTCATGACCGGCCGGCCCGTCCTTTGGCCAGGCACCGCCGACGACACGGACCCTGAACCTGCGGGCGGCGCCGCCTGTGATGACGACACGCTGCGGGAGCGGCTGGCCGCCGCCGTGGACGCCGTCGACGCACCGGACGTCGTCTTCGCCGTCTCGAGGTCCGGCCGTCGCTTCCTGCGCTGCGGTGGCACCGCCCCGCACTCGCCGGTCCCACGGCAGGACCTGCGGTACGAGATCGGCTCCGCCTCGAAGACGTTCACCGGGCTGCTGCTGGCCCAGCTCATCCGGCGCGGTCTGCTGACCGGCGGCGAGCGGGCCGTCGCCTGTCTCGCGCCGGGCCGGCGGACCGAGGCCGACCCGGTGACGCTGGCCCACCTCGTCACGCACACGGCCGGACTGCCCACCCTGCCCGCCGACTTCTATCTGCGGGCACTGCCCGCCTGGCGTACCAATCCCTACGGCAGCTACCCGGCCGAGCGGGTCACCGGCGCCTTCCTGCGCCACCGTCCGCGGCACCGGCCCGGGACCCGGTGGCAGTACTCCAACTTCGGCGTCGCCGTGCTCGGCCACGCCGTCGCCGCGGCGGCCGGCACGCCCTGGGCGGAACTGCTTGGCGCCCATGTGCTGCGCCCCCTCGGCCTGAGCGGCATCGCGCTGCGGGCGCAGGACCCGAAGGCCGACGCCGTCGGACACGCCAAGGACGGGCACACGCCCACGCTCGGCTTCGACGCCGGGGGATTCGAGGCGGCCGGCGCCGTCCGCGCCACACCCCACGATCTGCTCACGTTCCTGGAGGCTCACCTCGACCCGGCCGCCTCCCCGCTCGCCGGGGCCTTGCGGGCGGTGCGCACACCCGTGCTGCGACGCGGCTACGGGCACCGGCATGTGCACACGGTGGCGTGGTTCCGGCACCCCACGAACGGCGGACCGATGTACTTCCACAGCGGGGCGACCCTCGGTCAGCAGGCCTTCCTGGGCTTCCGGCCCGACACCGGCACCGCCCTGGTCGCGCTGTGCACCCGCCGCTTCCGCGCCCGCGACGCCTTCATCGCCACCGCCTACGCGTTCCTCGCGGACGACCAGCCGTCGTGATCAGAGACGAGGACGGACGGTGCGGGGCCGCGCCCCGCACCGTCCGCCGTACGACTTCTGCATCCGCCTACAACCGCTGCCACAGGGCCGGGGTGGCGCTCGGCGACCACCTGCCCTGCGCCTGATGGGTCTGCAGGCACTGGTAGCGGACACCCCCGTAGGTCACCGTGGCGCCCGCTTCGAAGACGCGGCCGGCGGCCCAGTTGACCGGGGTGCCGGGGTCCTGCGGGGCGGGAGTGCCGCCCTGCGCGGCGGCGGTCTTCAGGATGAGCCCGAAGTCGCTGAGGATCGGGTTGATCGGCTGGTAGAAGGTGGTGCCGCCGTCCGTGCAGTCACCCGAGCCGCCGGAGGTCACGCCCTGTGCCTGGGAGCCGGAGACGTACGGGCCGCCGGAGTCACCCGGCTCGGCGCACACGGTGGTCTCGGTGACACCGTCGACGGTGCCCTGGGAGTAGCTGACACTCGTGTCGTGCTGCTCGATGGCGCCGCAGTGCCAGCCGGTGGTGGAACCGGAGCGGCAGATCGACGCGCCGACCAGCGCCTGGACCGAACCGGTGACCTGCGTGCGCTGGCCGCCCTCTCCCTTGACGTCGGGCGTGGCGGTCCAGTCGCTGTTGACGCTCACCCACGACATGTCCTTGCCGGGGAACGTGGAGGCCTCGAAGGTGCCCTGCTCGGCCATGTTGAAGCCGGTGGTCGAGTCGTCGGCATCGCCGCAGTGGCCGGCCGAGGCGAAGCCCTGCTGGGTGTCCTTGGTGACGGAGAACCCGATGGAGCAACGGGCGGAGCCCTCGATGTAGTAGGCCTCACCGCCGACGAGGTCCGCCAGCGGCCGCGGCCGTGCCGCCGACACATGGACGCCCACACCCTTGTTCTGGACGCCGGCGGCCTTGATGAAGTCGGTGGCGGCCGCCTCCTTGACCGCCTGGACGACGACACGGTTGGTCGGTACGTCGACGTACCAGACCGGTGTGTCACGCGTGTCCACGCGGGCCGCGGCCTTGTCCAGCCTCTCCTTCACGGTCTTGAGGTCGCTCAGCGCCCGCTTGACGACGACGGCCTTCGCGCCCTGGGCCTTGATGACGGACACGTCGTCGGCGTGCGTGGTCGCGACGGCGAGTTCCGCGGAGGTCGCTCCCTGCAGCCAGGCGCCCGCGAAGCGCTCGCCGAGGGCGTTGCGCAGGCGACCCGCTCGGACGCCCGCCTCCGCCTCGTTGACCAGCCGCTCGGCCGCCTGCCCCGGCTTCAGGTTCAGGTCACGTTCCATGGCGCGCACCACCGCGGCCGGCGGCCGGTCGGCACCGAGCGTCTGCGCGGCGACGGACGCGGGTACCGGTGCGGGTGGCGGCGCGGCCGTGGCGGCCGTGCCCGCACCGGTGAGGACGAGGGTGCCAACAGTGGTCAGGGCGGCGCGGCGACCGAGCGCGGTATGTCTGCCGAGCATGCGATGTACCTCCATCAAGGACGAGTGGGAATCCGACCAAGTGGAGGCCTTGACAGAAAGACCTGAGTCAATGTCAGAAAAGATGATTTTTCGCGCTTTGGGAGGCCCGCTCAGCTGTCATGTGCGCCGGTCGACGGAATGCGCACACACGGCACCAGACTTTCATCATTCGTTTTCTTGAATCGTTCGTGTTTAGAGAGGTAGGTTGTCTGCATGACCGCATCCCAGACTCCGACCCCCGCCGAGGAGCTCCGCGGTGCCGGCCTGAGGGTGACCGCCGCGCGTGTCGCGCTGCTGGACGCCGTCCGGGCCGGTGACCATCTCGGTGTCGAGGCCATCGCCTCCGGGGTGCGTGATCGCGTAGGTCATGTCTCCCTCCAGGCCGTGTACGAGGGCCTCCACGCACTCACCGCGGCGGGACTCATACGTCGTATCGAACCGGCCGGGAGTCCGGCCAGGTTCGAGGGGCGTGTCGGCGACAACCACCACCACATCGTGTGCCGGTCGTGCGGTGTCGTCGCCGACGTCGACTGCGAGGTCGGCGAGGCGCCCTGTCTGACCGCGTCCGACGACCACGGTTTCGCGATCGACGAGGCCGAGGTCATCTACTGGGGCCTGTGCCCCGACTGTTCCACCGCCAGCAGTGCACCCCGAGCACTGTGATCCACCTAGTTCGGAAGGTTTCCCATGGCTGAGAACCCCGATGCGATCGTCACTGACGCGAAGACGGAGGGCACCGGTGGCTGCCCCGTCGCGCACGGTCGCGCCGCGCACCCGACGCAGGGCGGCGGCAACCGTCAGTGGTGGCCGGAACGGCTCAACCTGAAGATCCTCGCCAAGGACCCGGTCGTGGCGAACCCGCTCGGCGCGGAGTTCGACTACGCCGAGGCGTTCAACGCCCTCGACCTGGCGGCCGTGAAACGGGACATCGCCGAGGTACTGACCAGCTCGCAGGACTGGTGGCCCGCCGACTTCGGCAACTACGGCCCGCTGATGATCCGTATGGCCTGGCACAGCGCCGGCACCTACCGCATCAGCGACGGGCGTGGCGGCGGCGGCCGCGGTCAGCAGCGCTTCGCGCCGCTGAACAGCTGGCCGGACAACGGCAACCTCGACAAGGCCCGCCGTCTGCTGTGGCCGGTCAAGAAGAAGTACGGCCAGTCCATCTCCTGGGCCGACCTCATGATCCTCACGGGCAACGTGGCGCTGGAGTCGATGGGCTTCGAGACCTTCGGCTTCGGCGGCGGCCGCGCCGACGTCTGGGAGGCCGACGAGGACGTCTACTGGGGTCCCGAGACCACCTGGCTCGACGACCGGCGCTACACCGGCGACCGTGAGCTGGAGAACCCGCTCGGCGCCGTCCAGATGGGCCTCATCTACGTCAACCCGGAGGGCCCGAACGGCAACCCGGACCCGCTGGCCGCGGCCCGCGACATCCGCGAGACGTTCCGCCGCATGGCGATGAACGACGAGGAGACCGTCGCCCTGATCGCCGGTGGTCACACCTTCGGCAAGACCCACGGCGCCGGCCCGGCCGAATCGGTCGGCAACGACCCCGAGGCCGCCTCCATGGAGGAGCAGGGCCTGGGCTGGAAGTCCACCTACGCCTCCGGCAAGGCCGGCGATGCCATCACCTCCGGTCTCGAGGTGACCTGGACCACCAAGCCCACCCAGTGGAGCAACGACTTCTTCGACATCCTCTTCGGCTACGAGTGGGAGCTCACGCAGAGCCCCGCCGGCGCCAACCAGTGGGTGGCCAAGGACGCCGAGGCGATCATCCCCGACGCCCACAGCGCGTCGAAGAAGCTGCCCACGATGCTCACCACCGACCTTTCGCTGCGCTTCGACCCGATCTACGGCGAGATCTCGAAGCGCTTCCACGAGAACCCGGCCGAGTTCGCGGA
Source organism: Streptomyces sp. NPDC056479 (assembly GCF_042795335.1). NCBI lineage: Bacteria > Bacillati > Actinomycetota > Actinomycetes > Kitasatosporales > Streptomycetaceae > Streptomyces > Streptomyces sp. NPDC056479. Next base: position 612,475 of record NZ_JBHTRZ010000001.1, read on the forward strand.
CGCCTTCTCCCGCGCCTGGTACAAGCTGACCCACCGTGACCTGGGCCCGAAGTCCCTGTACCTCGGCCCGGAGGTCCCGGCGGAGACGCTGCTGTGGCAGGACCCGCTGCCGCAGGCCGAGGGCGCGGTCATCGACGCCTCCGACGCCGCGGCCCTGAAGGCCAAGCTCCTCGACTCGGGCCTCACGGTCTCGCAGCTCGTCTCCGCCGCATGGGCCTCGGCCTCGACGTTCCGCGGCAGCGACAAGCGCGGCGGTGCCAACGGCGCCCGTATCCGCCTGGAGCCGCAGCGCGGCTGGGAGGCCAACGACCCGGACGAGCTCGCCCAGGTCCTGCGTGTCCTCGAGGGCGTCCAGGCCGAGTTCAACTCCGGTGCCAAGAAGGTCTCCCTGGCCGACCTGATCGTCCTCGGCGGTTCCGCCGCGGTCGAGAAGGCCGCGGGGGACGCCGGCTTCGACGTGACGGTCCCCTTCACGCCGGGCCGTGTGGACGCGACCGAGGAGCACACCGACCCGGAGTCCTTCGCCGCGCTGGAGCCGTCCTCGGACGGCTTCCGCAACTACCTCGGCAAGGGCAACCGCCTGCCGGCCGAGTACCTGCTGCTCGACCGCGCCAACCTGCTCACCCTGAGCGCGCCCGAGCTGACCGTCCTCGTCGGCGGCCTGCGCGTCCTCGGCGCCAACCAGGGCGGCTCGTCGCACGGCGTCTTCACCGACACCCCCGGCAAGCTGACCAACGACTTCTTCGTCAACCTGCTCGACCTGGGTACGACCTGGAAGTCCACGTCCGCCGACCAGACGACGTTCGAGGGCCGTGACGCCTCGGGCGAGGTCAAGTGGACCGGCACCCGTGCCGACCTGGTCTTCGGCTCCAACTCCGAGCTGCGCGCCGTCGCGGAGGTCTACGCGAGCGACGACGCCAAGGAGAAGTTCGTGAAGGACTTCGTCCAGGCGTGGGCCAAGGTCATGGACCTGGACCGGTTCGACCTCGTCTGATCCGTCCCGAGCAAGACGTCCAGGCCGGCCCGCAAGGGTCGGCCTGGACGTTTTTCTCTTGGTCCCGGGTGCGGGTGCACCCCTGTCCCAGCAGCCCCACCCTTCACAGAACGCACACTGAGCCCCAGCAATTATTTATGTTTCAAGCGGATAGGCTCGCGGCAACGGGGGAGCGGCCGGCGACGGGCCCACCCGTCGCGTCCCTCGCTCCTCCTCTCCCCCCACCAGCACAGGAGACTCGGCGTGCTCGACGGCGACGTAGTGGTGATCGGCGGCGGCTATGCCGGCGTGCGTCTGGCAAAGCGGCTCGACACGACGGCCCGGGTCACGCTGGTGGATCGCAAAGAGGTCTTCTTCCACCGCATCGCCTCCCTGCGCGCCGGCGTGCGTCCGGACTGGTCGCACAGCCCCTTCATCCCGTACGACCGGCTGCTGGGCAACGGCCGTGTGGCCGTGGGCAAGGCGATCCGCATCGACACCACCGAACGACAGGTGGTCCTCGGGACGGGTGAGCGGCTGCCCTACGACGTCCTGGTGATCGCCACCGGCGCCGACTACCCCGAACCGGCCCGCTTCACCGGCACCACCACCGAGGAGGCGGTGAAGTCCTTCGTCACCCACCAGCAGCAGATCGCCGCGGCCGAGCACGTCCTGGTCGTCGGCGGCGGCCCCTCCGGCGTCGAGCTCAGCGCCGAGATCCGTCTCGCCCGGCCCGAGGCCCGGGTCACCCTCGCTCACTCCGGGCCCGAGCTGCTGCACTCCACGGGCAGTGCGCGGGCCGGACGCAAGGCGCGGACCTGGCTGGAGTCGCACGGCGTGCAGGTGTGGCTGGACTCCATCATGTCCCCCGGCAACGACTTCGGCACCTACCGCGACGCCCGCGGAAACCTCATCGAGGCCGACCGCTCCTTCTGGGCGACGGGCACCACGCCCAACACCCTCTGGCTGCGGCTGGCCGGGCACGGGGACTGGCTGAACGGCACGGGACACGTCAAGGTCGACGAGGCGCTGCGGGTGCGGGGGCGGCTGGACGTGTTCGCCGTCGGCGACGTCAACGACGCCACCGACCTCAAGATCACCCCGGCCGCGCTCGCCCAGGCCGACCTGGCCGCCCACAACATCCGCGCCTATCTGAACAGCGCCGGCAAGCACCGCAAGCGGCCCCGTTTCTACCGGCCGATCCATCGCACCCCGCTGATCGTCCCGTTCGGCCCGGCCGACGGAGTGACCGTCCTGCCCGTGCCCGGCGGCGAGGCGGCGGTCCTCGGCGGCCGCACCACGACCGTCGCCAAGGCGAAGACCCTCATGACGCCCTACATGAGGCGCCAGCTCGGCTACAGCGCCGCCTGAGCACCGCGCCCCGGTGTGGGCGAGACCACGCCGCTCACCCGCTCACAGGCATGTCCGCCACCGGGGGCCACGGGCTACCGTTTGATGGATTCCCGTTCATCAGATGGATGTCCGGCCGGTGTGCAGCCGGCCCTGGGCAAGCCCATCGCCCGTACCCCGGACGGCCCGGCAGTGCTCGCAGATCTCTCCCCGCTCATCGCGGCGACCACCGAATGGCTGACGCGTTCCTACCCGGCGTGCGGCGGCGCCCTCGCCGCTGCCCTGGGCGAGGTGCAGGCCCGCCAGGCCGTCACGGTCGCGGCGTGGCTGCGCTACCCGACGCCGACGGACGCCGCCCTGGTCCACATGGCCGGCCCCGGCGGCTCGGCCGGTCTGGACTGGATCACCGGCGCCGACGCCACCCCCCTCGGGGAGCCGGACGACCTCGCCTGGCGGACCTGGGTGGACGAGGTCGTGGCGAGCTGGGCCGCCTGTCTGCTCACCGACGCCGAGCTGGCCCGGCGCGCGGTCGCCACGATCGCCGACGGCGGCCGTACGACCGCCGCCCCGATCGACTTCCGGCGCCTGGTGTCACCCGATGCCCACGACCGCGAGGCGGCAGCCCTGCTGCGTCACCCCGACCTCGTGGCCCCGGTGGCGGCCCTGCACCGCCCGGCACTCCACGAGCGCCTCGACCCCGGCCCGGCGCTCCTCGCCTGAGGGGGCCGCGGGGCACCCCACGGCCGCGCGACGCGAGGACGGCGTCAGGCCTTCTTGCCCCGTCCCGTCAGCGCGTCACGCAGGCGGTCGACGAGGCCGACTCCGGGAGCCAGCAGCTTGTTGGCCGGCGGCTTGTCCGGGGCGAACGGGTGCGGACGGGTCGGTGCCACCTTCTTGGCCTGACGCACCTTGTCGCCCAGTTCGTCGAGCGCGTCCGGCGGGCAGGTCGCGCGCAGCTGGGGGAAGAGGTTGCCCTCCTCGTCGGCGATATGGGAGCGGACCTCGGTCATCAGCATCCCGATGAGCCGGTCGAACCGGGGGTCGTCGGCGTCGCACCCCTCCAGGTCCTTCATGATCTGCTCGGCCTTGGAGTGGTCCTCGATCTCCCGGTCGGCGATGGCGTCCCCGCCGGCCACGTGCCGGCGCACGGCCGGGTACAGGTAGGCCTCCTCGGCCACCGAGTGCCGCACCAGCTCCATCGTGACCTGGTCGGCGTAGAGCTTGCGGTCCTTGTGACGGGGCGCGAGCCCCTCGATCCGGCCGAAGAGCTCCTCGACCTCGCGGTGATCGGTCATGAGCTCGTCGATCACGTTTCCGCCATGACCCATGTTCTCCACCTCCAGACTGGGACGGCGGCCCGGACGGACCCGCCGTGGGCATCGAGTGCCCGCGGTCGGCGGGCTCACACGACGCGGCCCCGGGCATCCGAGCCGTCACCGCGCGGCCTAAGGTGCGCAGATGATCTCGCAGGCATATCTCTCCGAGCTGTTCTCCCTTCAAGGCCGCGTCGCCGTCGTCACCGGCGGCAGTTCAGGCATCGGCCGGGCCATCACCGAGGCCCTCGCCCGCGCGGGCGCCGGTGTCGTGGTCGTCGCGCGCAGGAAGGCCGAACTGGCCGCCACGGTGGGCGAGTTGGAGGCCTATGGCTGCCGTGCCGCCTGGGTGAGCGCGGACCTGGGCACGCGGGACGGTGTGCGTGCGGCGGCAGAGGAGGCGGTCGAGGCGTTGGGCGAGCCCGACATCCTCGTCAACTGCGCCGGCGTCAATCTGCGGCCGCCGATGGAGGAGCTGGGCGAGGACGTCTGGGACACCACGATGGCCGTGAACCTGGAGGCACCGCATCTGCTGGGCCAGCGGTTCGGGCCCGGCATGGCGGAGCGGGGCTTCGGGCGGATCATCCACGTCACCTCACAGCAGGCGCACCGGGCGTTCGTCAACAGCGGCGCCTACGGCGTCTCCAAGGGGGCGCTGGAATCGCTGGCCCGCTCACAGGCGGAGGCCTGGTCGCCGTACGGCGTCACCTGCAACACGCTCGTGCCCGGATTCGTGATGACGCCCCTCAACGAACGCCTGTCCTCCGACCCGCGGAAGGTCGAGGCGCTCGCCGCCCGCACGATGATCGGGCGCAACGGCCTGGCGGAGGACTTCGCGGGCGCGGCGGTGTTCCTCGCGAGCCGTGCCTCCGCCTACGTCACCGGGCAGTCGATCTTCGTCGACGGAGGATTCTCGGTGCACTGAGCCCGTGCGAGGCCGGCCCGTCAGCGCAGGTCGAGCCGCATCAGGATGCGTGGATGACCGGACAGCACGGATGTCGTGTCGGCGGCATGGACGAACCCCGCGCGTTCGAAGTTCTTGCGGAGCCCGGCGTACGCCATCGTCAGATCGACCCGGGCGGCGCCGTTGTCGAGCGGGTACGCCTCGATCACCGGCGCGCCCCGCTCGCGCGCGAACTCGACCGCGCCGGCGATGAGGGCGTGGGTGATGCCGTGCTTGCGATGGCCGGGCCGGACGCGGATGCACCACAGCGACCAGACCGGCAGCTCGTCGACGTGTGGGATCTTGCGGTTGCGGGCGAAGGAGGTGGCCGAGCGCGGGCCGACGGCGGCCCACCCGACCGGTTCGTCACCGTCGTAGGCCAGCACCCCGGGAGGGGGATCGGCGTGGCACAGCTCGGCGACGTACTCACCGCGGGCCGGTCCGCGCAGCTCGTTGTTCAGCTTCGACGGGATCCGGTAGCTCAGGCACCAACAGACGTTCGCCGTGGGCGACTTCGGGCCGAGAACCGCACGGACGTCCTCGAAGACGGTTGCCGGGCGGACTTCTATGGCCATGGCACCACGATGTCACGGTGGCCGTCGAGGCGCCGCGTGACCGGTGAGTCGGAGGGCGCGTGCGGGTACCCGTGCGGGCATGAAGTGGCAACAGGTGCAGCAGACCCCGGAAGCGGTGTACGTCCTGGTGCTGGCTCCGGGTGAGGACGCCCTCGCCGAGATCACCGGCTTCGCCAGGGAGCGGGATCTGAGGGCGTCCCAGGTGACCGCCGTCGGCGCCTTCTCACAGGCGGTCGTGGGGTGGTTCGACCGGGCGGCCAAGGACTACCGGCACATCGGGATCGACGAGCAGTGCGAGGTGCTGTCCCTGCTGGGGGACATCGCCGTCGGCGAGGACGGACCGACCGCCCATCTGCACGCCGTACTGGGCCTGTCGGACGGGACGACACGCGGCGGGCATCTGCTGGAGGGGCAGGTGTGGCCCACCCTGGAGGTGATCGTGCGGGACAGCCCGGCGGCGCTGGCGAAGGTCCACCGGGCCGACCTCGGCCTCGCGCTGATCGACCCGGGATGACGGCCTGACGGGTGTGGCGGCTCGCCCCGCGTCAGGCCGTCGCGTGGAAGGTGTGCAGCGCGTCCGTGACCTGTGTGTCGGAGACCCGGCCGAAGTCCTCGTACCACTCACCTGCCGCATGGAGGCCGGGCGGCTGTTCGAGGCATACGAGATCGTCGCACTCGGAGCGGATGGCGGCCATGGTCCGCGGGCTGCCGACGGGGACCGCCAGGATCAGCCGCGCCGGGCCGTGGCGGCGCAGGAAGCGCAGCGCGGCCGCGGTGGTCAGGCCGGTGGTCAGGCCGTCGTCGACGAGGACGACCGTGCGGCCGTCGACGGACGGGGGCGGGCCGCGGCCGCGGTAGAGGTATTCGAGGCGGTGCAGTTCGTTGCGTTCCTCTACGACCACATCGCCGAGCCGGTCCTCGGACAGATGCATCATCGCCAGGCTCTGCCGGTCGTACAGCGGCGGGTCGTCGGCGACGATCGCGCCGATCGGTGTCTCCGGCCGGATCGGGGTGCTGATCTCGCCGGCGACCAGCACGTCCAGCGGGGCGTGCAGGGCACGGGCGACCTCACAGGCCACGGGCACGCCACCGGGCGGCAGGGCCAGCACCAGCACATTGATCAGGTCGCCCGAGTCGGCCCACTCGACCAGCCGCAGGCCGAGCTCCTGTCCGGCGTGGGTACGGTCGCGGAATGGCACGGCACTCCTCCCTCGTGGTCGGCGCAGCCGCCGAGTGCCCTGCGGGACAGACCGCGAAACGAGCCGCCCGCCGATGCGGCGTGTGGCCGTCGCCCCGCTGGGTACTGCGGCGCGCATGACAGGCATCGAACTCAACAGTTCCGCGTTCGAGGACCAGGCGATGATCCCGCGCCGGTACGCCAAGGAGGGTGAGAACCTCTCCCCGCCCCTGACCTGGTCCGGGGTGCCCGACGAGGCGGTGGAACTGGCCCTGCTGTGCGAGGACCCGGACGCCCCGTCGGGGACGTTCGTCCACTGGCTGGTCACCGGTATCGATCCGCACGCCGACGGACTGCCGGCCGGCCGCACGACCCCGGGCAGCCACCCGCACCGCAACGGGTACGGGGAATCGGGCTGGGGCGGCCCCCAGCCCCCGGCCGGCGATGACGCGCACCGGTACTTCTTCCGGCTCTACGCCCTCCCGGCGCCCGTCTCCATTCCGGAGCGAGCGACGGCCGGCGAAGCCCACCAGGTCCTCGACCAGCAGGAACTGGCCAGCGGGACACTCGTCGGGCGGTATCGACGCTGACGGCCCGCTGACGACCCGTATTGGTGACAATTCAACTGTGGCCGGTACGCCGGGCTGCGTACGCGCCACTCAGAGCGCATGGTGGTGGCATGAACACGCGTCCCCTTGTGGTGGTGTCGCCGCCGGAGTCGGACGGCGGGCGTCAGGTGACGATCCGTGGCGAGCCGACGGGCACCGCGTACAGCCTGTTCGACGTCATGGACCTGGTGCACCGCGCGGGTCTGCCCGGCGAGGACCGGGCCGTCGACGACCCCGAACTGATCGAGTGGCGCGGCGGCGGGCCGTACGACTGGAACGGCACGGATGCATCAGACACGTCGGGCTCATCCGGTACATCAGGTACATCCGGTACATCCGATTCGTCGGACGAGTAAGGGCGAATACCACCCTGCCAACTCTGAGGTTCCCGTTGAAGAGCCGCTGACCTTCACTGAAGGCGGCAAGTCCGAACGGACCACTACTTCACGGGGACGCACATGAACCGCAGGAAGAACATCGTCGCGGCCGGCCTGACCACCACCCTGTCCGCCCTGGCCCTCACCCTCGGCGGCCTGGCAGCCCCGGCGCAGGCGGCGCCCGGCGACGTCGCCACCATGGTCGGCACCGTCGACTGTGACGGCTGGGTGCACAACAACAACCCTGACCACGGCATCGCGGGCTGCAAGAACAACACCGACCGCACCGTCACCTTCCGCGCCGAGATCGTCTGCGGCTGGGCCCCGGACGTCTCCGGCCAGTGGGTGACGCTGGCGCCGGGTCAGTACGGCGAGTCGTCGGGTGTCTGTGCGATCTACAGCTCGGGCGTGGGCAGCGTCGGCTGGACCATCCAGTGATCGTCGGCCAGACCCTCGGGTGACGGCCGAGTCCGGTGGGGTGTCCGATATCGGCGGGCGGGGTACGCGGCGACCGACGGAAGGGGAGACCCATGCGGTTCCGTGACCGCGCGGAGGCCGGGCGGGAGCTGGCGGAGCAACTGCGCCTCCGGCAGGAGAAGGGCACCCTGCCGCATCCCGTCGTCCTCGCACTGCCGCGCGGCGGCGTAGCGGTCGCCCGGGAGATCGCCCGGGTACTGCAAGCCCCACTGGACGTCCTGGTCGTCCGCAAGATCGGGGCGCCGTTCCACGAGGAGTTCGGGGTCGGCGCGGTCGCGGGCGACGGCCCGGTGCTCTACGACGAGCTCACGCTGTCCCGGCTGGGGCTGGGCGAGGCCGACCTGGCGCCGGTGGTGGAACGGGAGCGCAAGGAGCTGCGCCGGCGCGAGGAGTGCTATCGGCAGGGCCGCCCGGCTCCTGAGCTGCGCGGCCGTACCGCCGTCGTCGTCGACGACGGTGTGGCGACCGGCTCCACCGCGCGCGCGGCCCTGCGGGCCGTACGCCATCAGGGCCCTGAGCGCCTGGTGCTCGCCGTGCCCGTCTGCGCTCCGGAAGCGGCCGAGGAACTGCGCCGGGAGGTCGACGAGTTCGTCTCTCTGCAGCAGCCGCCGCTGTTCAGCTCGGTCGGCGAGTGGTACGAGGACTTCCGTCAGCTCACCGACGCCGATGTGCTGGCAGCGCTGCGGGGCGACTGAGGCTCACCCCGGGGCGGCGGACCTGTCGAGGGTGAGCGCGCCGTCCGGACCCAGGGTGACGTGGACGCCGTGACCGATCCGGTCGAGGGTCGTGTGCAGCCAGCCGCGGTCCTTCTCCGGCGCCGGTTCCAGGCGCATCCGGCGGGCCAGCAGGGGCTCCATGCGCAGGTCGGTGAGCGCGCCCGTGTCCGCCGCCAGCGTGATGAAGTACGCGATGCGGAGGTCGTCGCGGTACCGCTCGTAGCCGGGGATGCCCTCGTAGTCGTCGATGAAGTCGCCGCAGCCGTGCAGGATCAGCCGGTCCCGGTAGACCTCGATGGCGCGCGGGTGGTGCGAGGAGTGGCCGTGCACGAGGTCGGCCCCGCCGTCCACCAGGGCGTGCGCGAAGTGGCACTGATCTCGCGGGACGGGGTAGCCCCAGTTGGAGCCCCAGTGCACGGACACGACCACGAGGTCGCCGGCCCGCTTCACCTTCCGTACCCGGCGCACCGCGGCGGCGGCCGTGGCCGGTGACAGATCGGGCAGATGGGCGACACCGGACAGCTCCGCAGTCGCCGCCCAGCTCGCCGGGATGCCGCTGTCGCCCGCGCCGAGGGCGAAGACCAGCAGCCGGCCGCCGTGGGGGAGCGGCAGCGCCACGGGTGCGTACGCCTCCTCGGCGCTGCGCCCGGCGCCCGCCGTCCGCAGTCCCGCCCCGTGCAGCACGTCGAGGGTCTCCCTGAGCCCTGCGCGACCGAAGTCCTGCACATGGTTGTTGGCCAGCACACAGACATCGGGCCGGGCCACGGTGAGGGCGGGCAGGTTGGCCGGATGCATGCGGTAGTGGACCGCCTTGCCGGGCTCGAACGCGTCGCTGCGCGTGACGGACGTCTCCAGATTGACGATCCGGGCGTCCGGGTGACTCGCCTCAAGCAGCCGCAGCGCCTCGCCCCACGGCCAGGACGGATCGACCGGCGCCGGGATCGGTCCGTTCACCGACTCCGCCATGCTCACGTAGGAGCGGGCGTCCGTGACGTACCCCTCCCGCAGCACCGGATCGCCGGGCCGGGCCAGGATCTGGTCGACGCCGCGTCCGAGCATCACGTCGCCGCAGACGAACAGCGTCACCGTGCCGCCGCTCATGTCTCCACGGTACGAGCACGTGCAGACCGCGGGGAACGCCCGCCCCGGCGCCGCACCCAGCCCCTCACACGTCCACGGTCACCGCACAGGACCACCCGTAGGGACCCGGTCCGATGCTCAAGCCGTGCCAGGTGATGTCCTTCGGAATGGCGTCGGTGACCTGCACGTCCGCCAGTTCGGCGAGGGCGAGCCGCACATCCAGATCGCCCTCCGTGACGTCCGCCTCCAGGTCGACCGGCACCCGGCCGTCCTCGTCGATACGTACGACGACCTCGTCGAGGAGCGCGGTCAGCAGCCCCTCGTCGCTGTCCTGGGCCAGCCGTATCCGCTCCACCGAGGTCGGCCGAACCGCCGTGACGTCGGCGAAGCACTCCGCCATCGCCAGCGCGGCCTCCACCAGACAGCGCTCCCGGCTCACGCCCCAGGCCTCGATCCGCACGTCGGCCGTGTGCGGCACCGCCCGATGGCCGCTGTCGCCGCGCCGCCGCGCCTGGATGTCGTCGTCCGTGTCACCGACCATCGGCACCACCTGATCCGCCGAGCCGTCCCGAGGAGTGCTACACGAATAGGGGTACCCGAGACAAGGCACCGTGTACCGCCGGGACCGAAGGAGCCGACATGCCGGACATGGAGCTGGACGAGGCACGGGAGCGGTTCGCCACGGCGTCCGTCGCACGGCTGGCGACGGTCGACCCCGAAGGCCGTCCGCATCTGGTGCCGGTCGTGTTCGCGGCGAGCGGCGACGAGATCGTCACCGCCGTGGACGGCAAGCCGAAGCGATCGCGGGGGCTGAAGCGGCTGCACAACATCGCCGTCCGTCCGGCCGTCTGTCTGCTGGCGGACGAGTACGACGGCGACTGGGACCGGCTGTGGTGGGTCAGGGCGGACGGCGGCGCACGGATCCTGCCGCCCGACGCGCCCGAGGAGGCGGCCCGCGGCGAGTACGCCGAGGCCATCGAACTGCTGCGGGGGAAGTACCCCCAGTACCGGCAGGAGCCTCCGACAGGGCCGGTGATCGTGATCACCGTCCTGCACTGGAGCGGCTGGCGGGCCGCGCCGGGCGTCGGCTGAACCTGCGGCCGCGGTAATCCACAGGCGCAGACCCATTGACCTTGACCATCCACGAACATAATCTCCGTCCTCATATGTAGACGACGTCTTCATGTGAGGACCCCATTCAGTGGGTTGAACGTAAGCGGCCGGCGTTCAAAGGAGAACTGACATATGCCGCTCGTGGTGGTCGGGATCAGCGTGCTGGTCCTGCTCGTCCTGATGACCAGGCTCAAACTGAACGGCTTCGCCGCCCTGCTCCTGGTGGCCGTGGGCGTCGGTCTGGTGCAGGGAATCGGGCTGGAGAAGATCCCGGACGTGCTCGCCGAGGGCATCGGCGACCAGATAGGCGACACGATGCTCACCATCGGCCTCGGGGCCATGGTCGGCCGGGTGATGGGAGATTCCGGCGCCGCCCAGCGCATAGCCGGCAAGCTCCTGGAGGTGTGCGGGCCCCGCTGGGTCCAGGTCGCCATGGTGCTGACGGCCATGCTCATCGGCGTGACGATGTTCTACGAGGTGGCCTTCGTCATCATCGTGCCGATCGCCTTCACCCTCGTCCGGGTCACCCGGGCGAACCTGCTGTGGGTGGGGCTGCCCATGTCGATCGCCCTGTCCACCATGCACAGCTTCCTGCCGCCCCACCCCGGCCCCACCGCGGTGGCCGCCACCTTCCACGCGTCCGTCGGACTCACCCTGTTCTACGGCCTGTTCATCGCCGTCCCGGTCGGCGCGTTCATCGCCCTGCTGTGGCCGCGCCTGCCCTTCGTGCGGGCCATGAACCCCTCCATCCCCAAGGGTCTGGTGAGCGAGCGGGTCTTCGAGGACGACGAGATGCCCGGCGTGGGCTGGTCGCTGTCCGTCGCCCTGCTGCCCGTGGTGCTGATCGCCGGTGCCGCGGTGACCGATCTGGCGGCCTCCGGCGACAGCGGCCTGCTGCACTTCGTCGCCTTCATCGGCTCCGCGCCGATCGCCCTGCTGCTCACCCTGCTCGTGGCCATCTGGGCCTTCGGCCCGCGCGTCGGCCGCAGCCTGGCCGAGGTCAGTGCCTCCTGCAAGGAGGCCGCCCAGGCCATGGCGATGATCCTGCTGGTCATCGGCGCGGGCGGCGCCTTCAAGAACGTCCTCGTCGAGGGCGGGATATCCGACTACATCAAGGACGCCACCGACGGCTGGTCCATCTCCCCGATCATCCTGGCCTGGCTGATCGCGGCCATCCTCCGCGTGGCCCTCGGCTCCGCGACCGTCGCCGTCGTCACCGCCTCCGGTGTGGCGCTGCCGCTGCTCGCGGGCAGCGGCGTCCACCCCGAGGTGATGGTGCTCGCCGTCTCCTGCGGCTCGATCGCCTTCTCCCACGTCAACGACCCGGGCTTCTGGATGTTCAAGGAGTACTTCAACCTGTCCGTCCTCGACGCCATCAAGGCGCGCACCACCTACACGACGGTGCTCGCGATCCTCGGCCTCGGTGGCGTACTGGTCCTGGAACAGATACTCGACGCCCTCGGCGTCTGACCCCCTGCCCGCCCTCACGAGAACGGCACCTCCCGTCATGAGCCAGCCTGTCGTCACCCGCTTCTCCGTGTATCCGGTCGCCGGCCGGGACTCGATGCTCCTCAACCTCTCCGGCGCCCACGCCCCGTACTTCACCCGCAACGTCGTGGTCCTGGAGGACTCCGAGGGCCGTACGGGTCTCGGCGAGGTGCCCGGCGGAGAGAAGATCACACGGACCCTGCGGGACGCCGAACCCCTGGTCGTCGGCGCCCGAGTGGGCGACTACAAGAACGTCCTGGCCACGATCGGAGCGACGTTCGCCGACCGTGACTCCGGCGGTCGCGGCGCGCAGACCTTCGACCTGCGGACCACGGTCCACGCCGTCACCGCCGTCGAGTCCGCCCTCCTCGACCTGCTCGGGCAGCACCTGGAAGTGCCGGTCGCCGCCCTGCTCGGTGACGGCAGGCAGCGCGACGCCGTACGCGTCCTCGGCTACCTCTTCTACGTCGGCGATCCGGACCGCACCGACCTGGACTACGTCCGCGAGAAGGACTCGGCCGTCGAGTGGTACCGCGTCCGGCACGAGGAGGCGCTGACCCCCGAGGCGATCGTCCGGCAGGCCGAGGTCGCCTACGACCACTACGGCTTCCGCGACTTCAAGCTCAAGGGCGGTGTCCTGGCCGGCGCGGAGGAGGTGAAGGCCGTGACCGCGCTCAAGGAACGCTTCCCCGACGCGCGGATCACCCTCGACCCCAACGGCGCCTGGTCCCTGCGTGAGGCCGTCGAACTGTGCCGCCCCCTGGTCGGCACCCTCGCCTACGCCGAGGACCCCTGCGGCGCCGAGGGCGGCTACTCGGGCCGGGAGATCCTCGCGGAGTTCCGCCGGGCCACCGGCCTGCCCACGGCGACCAACATGATCGCCACGGACTGGCGCCAGCTCACCCACGCACTGGCCCTGCAGTCGGTGTCCATCCCGCTGGCCGACCCGCACTTCTGGACCATGCAGGGCTCGGTGCGCGTCGCCCAGCTGTGCAACGCGATGGGGCTGACCTGGGGCTGCCACTCCAACAACCACTTCGACATCTCGCTGGCGATGATGGCCCACTGTGGAGCCGCCGCCCCCGGTGACTACAACGCCCTGGACACGCACTGGATCTGGCAGGAGGGGCTGGAACGGCTCACCGTGGAGCCGCCCAGGATCACCGGCGGCGAGGTCGCCGTGCCGGACACGCCCGGACTCGGCGTCGAACTGGACATGGACCGGCTCCTCGCGGCGCATGAGCGGTACCAGGAGAACGCCCTGTCGGGCCGGGACGATGCCGTCGGCATGCGGTACCTGATCGAGGGCTGGACCTTCGACGCCAAGCGGCCCTGTCTCGTGCGCTGAGTGCCGCGAGCGGGATCAGAGGGCGAAGACGCGGCGGGCGTTGCCGTGCAGGAACAGCTCCCGCGTCTCCTCGTCCAGGTCCAGGGTGTCCAGCTGCTCCAGCGCCCGACTCGGTGTGATCATGGGGTAGTTGGAGCCGAAGAGGACTTTGCGGCGGCCCCGCCCGCGCAGATACTGCACCAGTTCCGGCGGATAGCGGCGGACGGTGTAGGCGCTGGTGTCGATGTACACGTTGGCGTGCTTGTCGGCGACCGCGATCATCTCCGTGGTCCATGGGTAGCCGATGTGTCCGCACACGATCGTGAGCTCCGGGAAGTCCAGTGCGACCTGGTCGATGTACGGGATGGGCCGCCCCGTCTCCGACGGCCGCAGCGGGCCCGTGTGCCCGACCTGGGTGCAGAACGGCACACCGAGGTCCACGCAGGCCGCGTACAGCGGGTAGTACAGCCGGTCCGTGGGCGGCAGCTCCCACAGCCAGGGGATGACGCGCAGCGCCACGAACCCCAACTCCTCCACCGCGCGGCGCAGTTCCCGCACCGCCTCCATGGGCCGGGCGAGATCGGCGCCCGCCACTCCGCGCAGCCGCCCGCCGGACTCCTCGGCGAACGCGGCCACCTCGTCGTTGTCGATCAGCGCACCCCGCGGTCCGTACCAGGCGGCCGCGAGGCCCACCTCCACGTCCGCGGCCTCGAGCGCGGCCACCGTGACCTCGACGGGCAGCGGCTTGTCGAGCCGCTCCATGCCGGTCCACCGGCGCAGCGACTCGAACATCTCGTGATTGGCGTGACGCGGCGTCGGGTGCTGCATCCAGGCGTCGATGACGGGCATGGCCTCGGCCTCTCCGGTGGCGGTCAGGGTGCCTCGTGCTCCGCACGCAGCATCTCGCCCCCTTGCGGGCGAGGTCCAATTCGAGGGACTCGCGCACGTCGGCCGCGCATCGCCTCGACCGGTTACCGCGGCGACGATGCGCGCCCTGGCGCGCTCGCCCGGCTGCCGTCCCCTGCCGCCGCCACTATCGTGAGGTCATGTACACGACGCGGGTCTCCCGGCAGGTGAACGCCACGCGTGCGGCCGTCTACCGCGCTCTGCTGGATGCGGACGCCGTCGCGAAGTGGCGGGTGCCGGACGGCATGACCGCGCGGGTGCACGCCTTCGACGGCACCCAGGGCGGGGCGTTCCGGATCTCGCTCACCTATGACCTGCCGACCGGCACCGGCAAGTCGGACGCGCGGACCGACACCTACCACGGCCGCTTCGTGCGACTCGTGCCCGAGGAGCAGGTCGTCGAGGAGGTCGAGTTCGAGACCGACGACCCCGCGCTGCGCGGCACGATGACGATGACCACCACGCTCACCGACGCCGCGGACGGCGGCACGGACATCCTGATCGTGCACGAGGGGATCCCCGACGTCGTGCCCGCCGAGGACAACGAGACGGGCACCCGCATGGCCCTGGACAAGCTCGCCCGGCTCGTCGAGTCCGCGTGACGGTGATCCCGCCGCAAAGACCGGACGACCACGACAACTGCCCCGGCGCTTACCTGATCTTTGCCTGGAGTTCGCCGCGCGTATGAAAGCGCTCGCTTCCATGCGGAAGTATGGACACCGAACTGCTGGCAGGGCTACGCGTCGACTACACCGACCAGGACGACCCCGTGCTGATCCGGCCGGACGGCAGCCCGGTGGACACCTGGCGCGAGAACTACCCGTACGAGCAGCGCATGGAGCGTCCGGAGTACGAGTGGCACAAGCGGCTCCAGCAGATCGAGCTGCTGAAGCTGCAGAGCTGGGTCAAGGAGACCGGCCGCCGGCTCGTCGTCGTCTTCGAGGGACGGGACGCGGCCGGCAAGGGCGGCACGATCAAGCGGTTCACCGAGCATCTCAACCCGCGCGGCGCCCGGGTGGTGGCGCTGGAGAAGCCGACCGAGCGTGAGCGCGGGCAGTGGTACTTCCAGCGGTACGTCGAACATCTTCCGACCGCCGGCGAGATCGTGATGTTCGACCGGTCCTGGTACAACCGGGCCGGCGTGGAGCGCGTGATGGGTTTCTGCGGCGACGACGAGTACCGGCGCTTCATGCGACAGGCCCCCGCCTTCGAGCGGATGCTGGTCGACGACGGGGTGGACCTGATCAAGTTCTGGTTCTCGGTGTCCCAGGGCGAGCAGCGCACCCGCTTCACCATCCGCCAGGTCGACCCCGTACGGCAGTGGAAGCTCAGCCCCATGGATCTGGCCTCGCTGGACCGCTGGGAGGACTACACCGCCGCCAAGGTCGCGATGTTCCGGGAGACCGACACCGAGCACGCGCCCTGGACGGTGGTGAAGAGCAACGACAAGAAGCGGGCCCGCGTCGAGGCCATGCGCAGCGTGCTCGCCCGCTTCGACTACGACGACAAGGACGACGAGGTCGTCGGTACGGCCGACCCCCGCATCGTCGGTGCGGCCGCGGGCCTGCTGGAGGCGGGCGAGGACGACTCCGAGCAGCAGAGCTGACCGTCGTCCGTCCGCGGCCTAGCCGCGGGGCAGCACCGTGACCCGACGGAAGTTGCACTCGTCCCCTGCCGGGTCACCGGCAGGGGAGCGGAGGTTCTGATGGGCCTTGAGCGCGGCGCTGACCAGGCTCATCAGCAGATCGACGTCCGTGTCGCAGTCGAGATGGACGGTCACCCAGCCCGAGCCGGGGACCAGCCGGATCGCGGTCGACTCCTGGAGATCGTCATGGAACCGTCCGATGGCCGACACCGTCAGGTGCAGGTCCACATCCCGGGCGGAGTGGAAGTGCACGATCTCGCTCTGGACGGAGCGCAGGGCCCGCCCTGCGCCACAACTGGCCCGGCCCGAGCTGAGATCGGGCCAGGCTTCCAGCTGTTCCATGGCGCGTTGGGCCAGTGTCATGCCTCCATAGTCGCTCGATCACCGCGTCGCAACCAGAGGTTGAGCGATTCGTAACCGTGGCGTGAGGAACCTCTCAGCCACTTCGGGTTAGTCGGGAGGCGTCGGGGTGTCGTGCGTGCGGTACATCGCCTGTACGTCCAGCTCCAGCTGGACCGTGGGGCCCACCACCGCGATGCCGCGAGCCAGCATGCTGCGCCAGTTCAGGGTGAAGTCCTCCCGGTGCAGCTCGGCCTTGGCCAGCGCCGCGCACCGCAGCTCCTCGCCGTAGCCGCCGTTGACCGACCCCAGGTAGGTGGTGTCCAGGTCCACCGAGCGGCTGACGCCGTGCATGGTCAGTGAGCCGTGCAGCGTCCACTTGGCGCCGCCCCGGTAGGCGAAACGCGTGCTGGCGAAGTCGATGTACGGATAGCGCCCGACGTCCAGGAAATCGGCCGAACGCAGATGGTTGTCCCGGGTGGTGTTGCCCGTCGTGATGCTGGCCGCGTCGATGCGCACGGACACCTGGGACGCGGCCATGTCGGGCGCGACCCGGATGCCGCCCGTGAACCGCTCGAAGCGGCCGTGGACATGGGCCATGCCGACGTGCTTGGCGATGAACCGGATCGCCGTGTGCGGCGGGTCGAACAGCCAGGTGCCGGGCGTCGGCAGTTCCAGCTGCCGGGCCGACGTCAGCTGGATCCGGACGGCGGGCTGCGCGGGGCCGGCGACGACGTCCAGGGTCTCGCGGTGCGGTGTCAGACCCTCGGCCGTGATCATGAGGCTGTAGCGCCCCGGGGGCAGCGCGGCGAAGAAGAGGCCGTACGGGTCCGTCGTACCGGACGCCACGACCTCGTGCGACTCCAGCGCGGTCACGGTCACGTCGGCGCCGCGCATCGGCAGCGCCATCGGGTCGACGACCTCGCGGCCCAGGAAGCCCGCTCCGGGCGGCACGGGCAACGGGACACCCGGAGCTCCTCGGGAGCGTCGACTCCTGAGCAGACCGAGGGGCATGCTGATCACCTTTTCTTCCGGCGTGGGGGGGGGTGTGGGGGGAGGGGATTTCAGTGGGCGGCCGTCGTGGGCGGTACGCCCTCGTACGCGGCCCGCAGCAGGACCAGCACGTCCTCGGCCGTGACCGGACGCGGGTTGGCGTACGACTGGCCCGCGATCTGCGCGGCGGCAGGCGCCAAGTCGGCCTCGGTGAGGCCCAGTTCGGCGAGCGAGCGGGGTGCGCCGAGGCGTCCGGAAAGTTCCCACAGGGCCGTCGCCGCGTCGGCCGCGTCCAGGGCGCGGGCCACGGCGGCGGCCGCGTCCGGGGCGGCGGGCGCGTTGTGGGCCAGGACGTACGGCAGCACCACCGTGTGCGTCTCGGCGTGCGGCAGCGAGAAGGTGCCGCCCAGGACATGGCACACCTTGTGGTGCAGTCCCATGGTGGTGGCGCCCAGACAGGACCCGCACAGCCAGGCCCCGTACAGGGCCCGCCCCCGGGCGTCCGGCGACGTCGGCTCCTCGGCCACCGCGGGCAGCGCCCGCGCCATCGCCCGTACGCCCTCCTCCGCCATCAGCGCGACCAGCGGCGAGGTGTCGGGGGCGTACAGGGCCTCCACGGCGTGCGCGACGGCGTTGACGCCGCTGGTCACCGAGAGCGGGACCGGCAGCGAGAGGGTGAGTTCGGGGTCGTAGACCACGCTGCGGGGCAGCACCTTCGCATCACGCCCGGTGCGCTTGACGCCGTGCTCGGTCAGACCCCACACCGGGGTCATCTCCGAGCCGGAGTACGTGGAGGGCACCGCGATCAGCGGCAGACCGGTGCGCAGGGCGATCGCCTTGCCCAGCCCGATCGACGAGCCGCCGCCCACGGCCACGCACCCGTCGGCGCCCGCCGCGCGAGCCGCCTCGACGGCCGCGTCGGCGACCTCCGTGGGCACATGCATCCGGGCCCGGTCGTGCACGCCGACGCACGCCGGGCCGAGCGCGTCCGCGACCGCCCGCGCGGTCTCGGCACCCCGCGACCCGCACACCACGAGCACCCGCCGCAGCCCGAGCCGCTCCACCTCGCCCGGCGTCGCGGACACCGCCGCGCCGGGCCGGAAGACGACCCGCACGGGCCGGCTCTCGTAGGAGAAGTCGAGGGGGTCCGTCACGACCGCTCCAGTACGAGGTCGAAGCGGGCGTACCGGAAGGGATTGCCGACACCGAACTCCCCGGCCAGCGACGGGTCGTCGGTGGACGCGAAGTCCTCGACCAGGCTCGGTCTTACCGCGAACACCGCGTCGGAGTCCAGGTAGTCGCTGCCCGCCACGAAGATGTGCGTGGTCACCGGCGTGTGGTCGTCGGCGGAGGCGATGAAGTGGATGTGGGCCGGACGGTAGGGATGCCGGCCGGTGGCGCGCAGCAGCTCACCGACCGGCCCGTCCGTCGGGATCGGGTACGGGCTCGGCACACAGGTACGGAACCAGAAACGGCCCTCGGCGTCGGCCGTGAACAGGCCCCGGCCGTTGCCCCGCGGCTGCACGTCCGGGCGCTGCACGTCGTAGAAGCCGTGCCCGTCGGCCTGCCACACGTCGATCACCGCGCCCGGCAGCGGGCTGCCGTCACGGGACAGCACGCGGCCGCCGACCACGCACGGCTCACCGTCGCCGACGAGGTCGATGTCCGCGCCGAGCTCGCGCACCGGCGACTCGGTCATGTGGAACGGACCCAGCACCGTCGACTCGGTGGCGCCCGGCCCCTGTCGCTCGTTGACGGTCTCGACGAGCATCGACAGGCCGAGCACGTCCGACAGCAGGATGAACTCCTGCCGGGTGTCCGTGCACATCTGCCCGGTCGCGGTCAGGAACCCGATCGCGCGCTCCCACTCCTCCTGTGTCAGCCGCGTCTCCCGGGCGAAGGCGTGCAGATGCCGGATCAGACCGGTCAACAGCTCCCGCAGACGCGGATCGGCCGTCCCGTGGAGACCGGCGACGGCCTCGTCCGTGACCGTCGTGTCGCCGCTCATGTCGGCTCCCTTCTCGGCGCTCATCTCAACCGTGCCCGAGAACCCGCCGCAGCGCGTCCGTGAGCAGTGTTCCGGCATCCTGGCCCGAGGCGGCTCCGGCGTGCCGGAAGGCCACGTACCCGTCGGGGCGTACGAGGAGGACGCCGGCGTCGGAGATCTCGCTCAGACCGGCCCAGTCGCCGTACGGATCCTCGTACTCCTGGCCGGGTCCGACGACGACGGTGGCGATGTCGAGGGGCTGGACCTCGGCCGCCCTCAGCCATGCCTCGCCGCCGATGCCGGTGAGCACTGTGAAGCGGCCCCTGCCGACGGTGTCGAGGGTGGACAGGGTCCGGGTGCCCGAGGTGAGCCAGGCGTGCGGGAGCTTGGCGCCGGGGCGGGAGCTGGGCCGGTGGTGCAGTTCGGGGTCGCGGGTGAAGCCGGGGTCGGGTGTGCCGTCGGGGACGACCGCCTCGGAGGCGTAGCGCTGGTTGAGGTCGACGCCGTGCGCGTTGAACTCGTACACCTTGAAGGCGATGGCCTCGCGCAGCGCCGTCCGCTGCTTGGCGGCGGCCTCGGTGGCGTCCTTGCGGGCGGCGATGTTGGCCCACAGCTGCTCGGGGGTCTGCGGCGAGAGCCCGTCGAGCGCCTCGAAGATCGGCGCGGTCTCGGCGATGGACTTGTTGGCGCGGGTCACGATCTGCCTGCCGACCGGCGCGCGTTCCACGGTGTAGGTGTCGAGCAGCGCCGGCGAGGCGACGCCGTCGAGGACCAGCTTCAGCTTCCAGGCCAGGTTGTAGGAGTCCTGGATGGAGGTGTTGGATCCGAGCCCGTTGGACGGCGGGTGACGGTGCACGGCGTCACCGGCGCAGAAGACCCGGCCGTTCGCATAGGTCTCGGCGTACATCTCGTTGACCGTCCACGCCGACGACGACTTGATGGTCACCGGTATGTCGTCGTCGCCCACGAGCTGGCGTACGACGGACAGGGCGTACTCCTCGGTCAGGTCGGGGGCGCCCGCCGTCACGTCGTAGCCCCACACGATCAGCCACTCGTCCCAGGGCCGCACGCAGCGCACCAGGCCCGCGCCGATGCCGCCGACGGTCGCACCGGGCGCGAGCACCCAGTAGAGGGTGGAGGGGCGGTGCGCGGTGTATTTGCTCAGGTCCGCGTCGAAGACGATGTTGATGCTGCCCGCGACACCCATCTGACCGCCCATCGGCAGCCCCGCGTCCTCGGCCACCTGGGAACGGCCGCCGTCGGCGCCGATCAGGTATTTGGCGCGGATCGCGTACTCGTCGCCGCGCAGCCGGTCCTCGACGGTGACCGTGATGCCGTCGTCGTCCTGCTCGAGGGACTTGTAGACCGTGCTGAAGCGGATGTCGGTGCCGCGTGCCATGGCCGCGTTCACCAGCACCGGCTCCATCAGGTGCTGCGGCATGTCGCACATCCGGGTCGGGCTGGCCAGCTCGTGCGCGGCCTGCACGAGCGGGTCGTTGCCCCAGGAGCGGACCCGGCCGAGCTCCTCGCCGGCGAGGCTGGTGCAGAACGTCGTGTTGCCCATCAGGTGCTGGGGCGTCGCCCGGTCGAGGACGTCCTGCTCGACGCCCAGATCGCGCAGTACCTCCATGGTGCGCTGGTTGGTGATGTGCGCGCGGGGCGTGTCGGCGAGGCTCGCGTACCGGGTGACGACCATGTTGCGCACCCCGTAGGTGCTCAGGGCGAGCGCGGCCGACGCGCCCGCCGGGCCACTGCCCACGATCAGTACATCGGTCTCGACGGTGTGCACGACAGATCGCTCCAGGGGATGAGAACGGACCCCGACTTTCAAGATCATGGAGCGGTTCGGCAGATCGTGGGTGTCTCATTACGAGACATCCCGCCGTCGCCACGTGGGTGACGCCCCCGATACGGTGAGGGACGCCATGACCACCGCGGAACAATCCCCTGCGCTCGCCCCGCTGCGCCACGCCCGCCAACGGTTCCTGACGGGGCATCCCGTTCCGGACGGCGTACCGGACGATGTGGTCGACGCCTGGCGACGCGCCCGCTTCTTCGGCGTACGGCCCGATCTCGACGGCCCGGTACGGGAGTCGACCCGGCCGGTGAACTCACCCCTGTTGGAGGCGGCCCGTCCGGTGCTCACCCGCATCGCGCCGGCCCTCGACGCCGGACGCTCGGCGCTCGTGCTCACCGACGAGCGGCTGAGGGTGCTGTGGTCGACCGGCAGCGCGCCCGGCGACGACACCTGCGCCGACCTGTCCGAGCGGGAGGTCGGCCACAACAGTGCCGCGCTCGCCCTGCGCACCCTGCGCCGCGCCGAGGTGCACGGTCCCGAGCACTTCCTCGACGTGTGGCAGGACGTCTCGGCGGTCAGCGTGCCGCTGCTCTCCCCGGAGACGGGGCAGGCCCTGGGCACGGTGACGGTGGCCACCGGCCTGTGCGCGGGCTGTCGGCCGCATCCCGGCGCCGCCCTCGCGGAAGTGGCCGCCGCGGCGGTCGAGGCGGAACTGCGGGCACGCGCGCGTAGTCGGGAACGGCTGCTGCTCGACGCCTACGAGCGTGCCGCGCGGGGACGCGAGCGGGCGGTCGTGGCGCTGGACGGCCGTACCCGTCTGGTCAGCGAGGCGGCGGCCCGTCTCGCCTCGCCGCAGGTGCTGGAGGCACTGGAGCGCGGGGCGCGGGCCTGGGGGAGGGGGACCGGCGAGTCGTACGACATCCCGCTTCCCGAGGACGCCGGATGCACCGTCGAGATCACTCCGGTACGGCATGACGGCCGCGTTCTCGGCCTGGTCGCCGTGCTCGAAGCCCGCCCCGTGGAGCCGGTGCCGTCGGCGCCGGATCCGGCGAGCACGCTGGTGGGAGGCTCGGTGCCCTGGCGGCACTCGGTCGCGCGGGCGACGGCGCTGTTCCGTACGGCGGGTCCCGTGCTGGTGGTCGGTGAGCCGGGCACCGGCAAGACCACCCTCGCCCTCGAACTGCTCGACGGCACGGCCCCGTTGGTCGTGGACGCAGCCGAGTCACCGGAACTCGGCCTCACGCACGAGGAGTGGCCCCGCGACCACCTCCCCCTGCTGCTGCGCCACGCCGAACGTCTGGCCCAGCCGGACGTCGCGGCCCTCAACTCCCTCCTGGACGAGCGCCCGGACGCTTCCCTCGTCATCACCTACACGCCCGGAACCGCACCTGGTCCCTGCCTCCAGCGCCTCCTCGACACCCTGGCGGCCCGCTCGGTGACCCTGCCCGCGCTGCGGGAACGACCCGAGGACATCAGGGAGTTGCTCCCGGCGCTGGCGCCCGTGCCCGCCCCCGGCAGCCCGCCGCTGACCTGGACGCTGGACGCGCTACGGGCCCTGGAGCGGCATCCCTGGCCCGGCAACGTGACGGAACTCGCCCATCTCGTACGGGCGTTGGCGAGTCAGCGCCGGATCTGCGGACCGGTGCGTCGCGGCGAACTGCCCGACCCCGTCCGAGAAGGCCCCGCGGGCCGGACCCTCAGCCCCATGGAACTGGCCGAACGGGCCGCGATCCTTCAGGCGCTGCGCCGCCACGGCGGCAACAAGGCGCGCGCCGCGGCGGCGTTGGGGATCGCCCGCGCCACCCTCTACCGGAAGCTGCGGGAGTATCAGGGCCGCGACGCCCTGATCGGGCCGACCCCCTGATCGCTCCGGACCCGCTCGCCCGGCCCGACTCACCGCGGCCCTTGGGGATGCTCAGCGCGCCCCGGTCCAGTTGTGCGCGACGTCGACGACGATGCGATCGTCCGCCACCCACACCCGGAACGGCAGCCGCGCCCGGACCCCGAGCCCGATCTGCGTGTCCCCTTCGAAGCTGCCGACGAACCGTGCGTCCCGGAACGTGCGGTACCCCGTGAGATCGACGCCCTTCAGACGCTGACCGGCCTTCACGGGATACGTGGGCTTTCCGGTGGCGGGGTCGTACGCGGGCGCCGCGACGCGGACCTCGATGACGGCTCCGCCGCCGACGGCGATCTGCCGGCCCGAGCCGTCCTGGTAGAGGCGGCTGACGTACCGGACGGAATAGCCGAGTTCACGGGTGCCCGCGCCGGGGACGTCGACGACCATGCGGTCGAAGCAGGCGTGCCGGCCGGTCCTGATGTTCGTCACCGACTCCGTCGTTGCGGCGGAGCGGGTCTTGGTCTGGCTGCCCCAGCCGGTGGGGCAGGCCGTGGCCTGGGTGGTGGTGGTCGTGGTGGCGTCGGCCGGGACCGCCGCCACACCCAAGGTGGCGACCATGAGCGCGGTGGTGGCCGCCCAAGCGGTTCTGTTTCGTCCCATTGTGTCCCCCGAGAGGTGATGTGCCTGATATTAGGAGAGACAACCGTCTTGGTGGAATGGTTGCACTGTTGCGGAGTACGGCGGTCCGGACCTCGCGGCGATCGGCGGCCCACTCGGGGAACCCGGGCCGGACCTGGGACGTTCCACGAAGGACGGCCGCGATGGGCGGGGGTCGAAGACGTACCGAGGGGACGATGTGACGCGGTTACTGGTCGTAGGGGGCGGAATCGCCGGTACGGGCGCGGCCCTGGCCCTGCACAAGGCAGGACTGGATGTCGCCGTGTACGAGGCGCATCCCGGCTCCGCCGAGGACATCGGCGCCTTCCTCACGCTGGCGAGCAATGGCATGCGCGCCCTGGCGGAGGTGGACGCCTCGGCGGCGGTCACCTCGATCGGCTTCCCGCTGACCTCGATGCGGGTCCTGGACGACACGGGCGCCGAGGCGGCCCGGATGCCGCTCGGCGAGGCCGGTACGGCGCACCTGCGGTACCGATGCGTGCGGCGCGGCGACCTCAACTCCGCCTTGCAGGCCGAGGTCACACGCCGGGGCATCGGGATCCGGCACGGCACGCGTCTCGTGTCCGTCGATGAGGGACCCGACGGCGTCACCGCCCATTTCGCCGACGGCACCACGGCGACCGGCGACCTGCTCATCGGGGCCGACGGTCTGAACTCCACCGTCCGCCGGCTCGTCACCCCCGACGCCCGCCCGGACCACGCGGGCCAGCAGGTCTTCTACGGCTACACCCGCGAAGCTCCCGCGGCGGGCGAGCCCGAGACCATCACCATGGTGCGCGGCAGCTCCGTCGCCTTCGGGTACGCGGTGTCGCCCGAGGGGGAGACCTACTGGTTCGCGCGCGTCGCCGCCGAGCCCCTGGCCGCCGACGAGATCGAGCACGGCACCCCGGCCCACTGGCGCGACCTGCTCCTGCCGCTGCTCCGCAAGGACACCACCCCGGCCGCGGACCTCGTCGAGGCCACCGCCGACGACCTCATGGTCACCAACGCCAGCGAACTCCCCACCACGACCTGGCGCTCCGGCCGGACCCTGCTCATCGGCGACGCGGCGCACGCGGCGTCCCCCGCCACCGGGCAGGGCGCGTCGATGGCGCTGGAGGACGCGGTCGTCCTCGCCAAGTCCCTGCGGGACGCACCGGACACCGACGCCGCGCTCGCCCGCTACGAGACACTCCGCCGCCCCCGCGTGGAGCACAACATCACCGTCAGCGGCAACATCTCCCGCGGCACCCACGCCCCGTCGGGCCCCGGCCCCCGAGGCGCGAGTGCGAACCGGCCGGGCGACGAGGAGCTCCTACGGCAGCTGGACTGGGACACCGACCTCTGGCGGCCCGCGTCGTAGACCGATGCCGTCGATCGGCGCCGTGAATCGATGAAGCTGCCGATCGGCGCAACCTCGACGTGCACAGGCCCCTCATAGAGGTCGAACCACACCGGGTTCGCGGAGAGGAGCATCTGTTGGCCCGTCAGTTGTCCCGTCGACAGTTCGTGGTCTACTCGCTCGCGGCGACCACCCTCACCGTCGCGGCGCCGCTCGGCTGTGACGGCTCGACCGCCCAGGGCGCCGAGTCGGAGGGCGAACGGCGCGCGTCCGACGTCCTGGTGACCGGCACCGACGCCGAGATGCTGGTCCTGGAGGTCACCCCGGCCAACAAGGTCGTCGTACGGCTGCCGCGCGTCGAGGTCGGCCAGGGCGTCACCACCGCCGTCGCCATGATGATCGCCGAGGAGCTGGACGCCCGGCTCGCCGACGTCGAGATCCCGCTCGCGGACGCCCGCAGTGAGGGCAACCAGTTCACCGGCGGTTCCAGCTCGGTCAGTTCGCTGTACGGGCCGGCCCGGCAGCTGGCCGCCACCGCCCGCGCCAAACTCCTGACCGCGGCCGCCCGGCGCTGGCACGTGCCCGCGCGGACCCTGCGCACCCGGGGCACGCGGGTCTTCGCACCGGACGGCCGCATGGCCACCTTCGGATCGCTGACCAGGAGCGCCGCCGGGATCACCAGACCCACCGTGCCGACCGCACCCAAACCGGCGTCGCAGCACCGGGTGATCGGACGGCCCACGACCCGTATCGACGCCCGCGACATCATCACCGGCAAGGCCAAGTACACCGGCGACCTCAAGGCGGCCGGAGCCAAGCCGACGGTCGTGGCCCGGCCGCCCACGATCGGCGGGAAGGTCGTCTCGGTCGACTCCGCGGCCGCCCGCGCCATGCCCGGGGTGCATGCGGTCGTGAAGTTCGACGGCGGTGTCGCCGTGGTCGCGGAGACCTTCCACCACGCCTTCCAGGCCCGCGACGCCCTGCGTATCAAGTGGGCGCCGGGACCGATGGCGAACCTCTCCGACGACCGGATCCGCTCGCGGCTGCGGTCCGCCGTACCGAAGTTGGGCACACCGCCGCGCGGATCGGCGCAGACCGAGGCCGAGTTCGAGTTCGCCTTTGTCAGCCACGCCCCGATGGAGGTGCTCACGGCCGTGGCGGACGTGCGTGCCCAACGGGCCGAGATCTGGTTCTCCTCGCAGACCCCGCAGTCTGCGCGGGAGGACATCGCCTCGGCGACCGGAGTGCCGGTGTCGAAGGTGCGGATCCATGTGATGCGCGGCGGCGGCTCCTTCGGCCGGCGCCTGAACCATGACGCCGCGCTCGAGGCGGCCGTGATCTCCAAGAAGGCACGCCGGCCGGTGAAACTGATGTGGAGCCGGGCCGACGACATCCGGCACGGCCGGATGCGCCCGGCCTCCCACCACCACATCCGGGCCAGCCACGCCCGGGGCCGGGTGGTGGCCTTCGCCCATGCCATGGCCTCGGTCAACGAGTCCTTCGGGGCGCGGGGCCTGTCCGCGCAAGGAGGCTCGCGCGCCCGAGCGGCGGCCCCGCTCCCCAGCGAAAGCGGCCTGTACAACTTCGGCCGCCTCTCCGGCGACTCGGGCTCGGTCGAGCTGGCGATCCCGCTCGGCGCCTGGCGCTCGGTGGATTCCGGCACCGTGCGCACCGCCGAGGAGATCGTCGTCGACGAGGTCGCCCGCAGCCTCGGCCAGGACCCGGTCGCCTTCCGCCGTACGACACTGCGGAGCAAGACCGTCAAGGCCGTACTGGACAAGGTCGCGACCGCCGGGAAATGGGGCCGGACCATGCCACCGGGGCACGCACAGGGGGTCGCCGTGCACGAGGAGTACGACTCCTGCGTGGCCTGCCTCGTCGAGATCGACGCCGCCGATCCGAAGAACCCCCGGGTGACCAAGGTGGTGATGGCGGCAGACGTCGGAACGGCCGTGAACCCGCGCGGACTTGAGGCCCAGCTGATGGGCACCGCCGTCGACGGCATCTCCACCGTGCTGCGCGCCGGGCTGCACATCGACAAGGGTGCCGTCCGCGAGAGCAGCTTCGCCGACTTCCACTACGCCCGCGGGCGGCACGCCCCGTTGCGTTTCGAGGCGCACATCATGCCCTCCAAGCGCGCCCCCGGCGGAGCCGGCGAACTCGGCGTCCCGGCCGCGTCGGGCGCCGTCGCCAACGCCTACGCCCGCGCGACCGGCACCAAGCCGCGCCGCTTCCCCCTCGACTTCTGAACCACCCCTGACTTCTGAACCACCCCAAGAGAAGGTCTCGATGCCCTCCTACACCTTCACCCTCAACGGGAAACAGGTCACCGTCGAGGCACCCGCCGACATGCCCCTGCTGTGGGTGCTGCGCGACCTGCTGAACGTCACGGGCCCCAAGTACGGCTGTGGCGTCGGCGCCTGCCGAGCCTGCACCAGCCATCTCGACGGCGACGAGATCCAGCCCTGCGTCGTCCCGGTCGCCGACTGCGCGGACCGCGAGGTCACCACCATCGAAGGGCTGGCCGACGGCGACCGGCTGCACCCCGTGCAACAGGCCTGGCTCGACTGCGACGTCGCCCAGTGCGGCTTCTGCCAGCCGGGCCAGATCATGGCCACCGCCGCCCTCCTGAAGAAGACACCCCGGCCGACGGACGCCGACATCGACGGCATCGAGAACGTCTGCCGCTGCGGCACCTACTCCCGGATCCGCGAGGCGATCAAGAAGGCCGCCGCCAACACCTGACCCGGTGACTCGGGGTACGGCGCGGTGCGGCCGTACCCTGAGGGCCGTGCACAGCAGCTTCGAGAGCCCGGGCGCCGTGGCGGCGCGCATCACCGGGCGTCCCGTGACCGGTGAACGCCGTCTTTCCGCAACGCTCGCCGAAGTCGCCCTCGACGACGGACAGGTCGTGATCGTCAAGCGCGGCGACGGCGACCGCGCCACGTGGGCCGAGGCCGCCGGGCTGCGCTGGCTGGCCCAGGCCGACACGGTGCGCGTGCCCGTCGTGCACGGCCGGAACGCGCGATGGCTGGTCATGGACCGGGTGGCGACCGGCCGGCCCGGTGCCGGGGCGGCGGAGCGGTTCGGCCGCGGCCTGGCCGCCCTGCATGCCTCCGGTGCCCGCGCGTTCGGCGCACCACCGCCCGGCGGCCCCGAGGACGCGTACATCGGGCTCGCCCCGATGGGCAACATCACCGGACCCGACTGGCCCCACTGGTACGCCGAGCACCGGGTGCTGCCGTATCTGCGCCGCGCGGTCGACGAGGGCACGATCCGCTGTTCCGAGGCACCGTTGATCGAGCGGGTCTGCGAGCGGCTCCCCGAACTGGCCGGTCCCGCCGAGCCGCCCGCCCGGCTGCACGGCGACCTCTGGAACGGCAACGTCCTGTGGGGCGCCGACGGGCACGCCTGGCTGATCGACCCGGCCGCGCACGGCGGCCATCGCGAGACCGACCTGGCCATGCTCGACCTCTTCGGCTGCCCCCACCTGGACCGGATCCTGGCCGCCTACCACGAGGTCTCGCCCCTGGCCGACGGCCGGCCCGACCGCATCGGCCTGCACCAGCTGTTCCCGCTCCTGGTGCACGCCGTGCTCTTCGGTCGCGGCTACGCCGAACAGGCCCTGGCGGCGGCCGAGTCGGCCCTGACGGCGTGAGGCTCCAAAAGGCCTGAGGACCGGTGACTCACTCGGCGCCGCGCACGGGGCGGCCGGTGAACGCGTCCAGCAGGATCCGGTCGCCGAGCGGGCGGTCCAGTTCGACCGTGACCTTCTTGGCCATCAGTTGAGCGGTGCAGACACCCTCCTTCGTTCCGGCCATGTAGCCGGACAGCACCACACTGTCGTCCGTCTCCAGCACATCCACGGCGGGTCCGTCGTCGCATGCCCCGTGGTGGGCCAGCACGGTGACGGACCGGTCGTCGGCCGCCACCTCGACCACCTTGTTGAGCTCCCACAGCTTGCCGCTGAGGTGGTCGGCCGGTCCGATCGGCGACTTGGGAGGCTTCATGGGGCTGAGGGCGACCCGCTTGAGCGGGGTGTCGTAGCCCTTGATGGTGAACAGCCAGGCCGGGACGGTGGCCGGGCCGCGGCTGGTGGCCAGCGTCGTCTCGCCCAGCTTCGCGCCGGTCACCGTGAGGCGCGGCCCGGGACCGGTGGTGCCGCCCAGCTTGTCGTACGCCGCCTGCGCCCCCATGAGCGGCAGGACGAGCGACTTGCCGTTGCGCCACGTCACCTTCGCGTCCTTCTGCGGGGTCTTGGGGAGGTCGCCACGCAGTTCGAAGTGCTGGGTGAGGTAGGCCTCCTTGTCGGCGTCGTTGTGGAAGGCGTCCTCGGGCAGTTGCGCCGGGTCCCCCAGCGGGTGGTAGCCCTTGCGCCAGGTCTCCGCGGCCGCTGAACCGTCCCAGGCCTCGGCCACCTTGAGCGCACGGGGCCTGGTGTCCGGCGCCGGCTCGGATTCGTCGGTGCCTGAGGTGCCGGCGCCTGAGGTCTCGTTGCCGCATCCGGCGGCCAGCAGGGCGGTGAGCAACAGGACGGTGCGGAAAGCGGTCGTACGCATGGATACCCCCGAGCGGACGGCGATGAGCCGGTCAGGGCGGTGTCGTACGCCGCCCGACACTGTGACGCACGAAGGACCCGCCGCGTTCGGTCAGACCAGTGACTGCGTGCCGACTACGGTGAGCAGAGCGAGGCGTTCGGCGTCCGCGGTGCCGGGGGCCGCCGTGTAGACCATCAGGCGCAGGTCGCTGCCCGCGACCGCGAGGATGTCGCAGTCCAGGGTCAGCGGACCGACCTGCGGGTGGTCGCTGACCTTGCGACCGGCCTCATGGCGGCCGACCATGCCTGTGTCCCACAGTGCGGCGAACCGCGGGCTCTGCGTGCGCAACTCCGCCACCAGGTGCCGCAGTCGGGGATCCGACGGATACCGGCCGGCGGTCGCGCGCAGGTCGGCCACGATCCCGGCCTCGAACGCGCGCCTCTCCTCAGGGGTCTGCCGCACCCGGCTTCGGGGGCCGAGGAAGGCCCGCCACACGCCGTTGCGTTCGAAGCCGCGCCATCCGGAGGGGTCGCCCATGAGCGCGGCGTAGTGGGGATTGGCCACGAGCAGGGTCCAGGACGCGTCGTGGACCCCGACGGGCGTGCCGTTCCAGGCGGTCCAGCAGGCGCTGCACGCTCGGCGTGATGTGTGCGGGGACGGTCTTCGAGACGAAGGTCTTCGGCGTCGTCCGCGTCATCCATGCCTTCCTGCCGCTGCTCCAGCGGTCCGCGGCCCCCGTCGTGGTGAACGTCAGCAGCGGCCTGGCCTCGCTGACCACGCTGTCCGACCCGGATTCACCGGCCCACTTCTACCAGGGCGTCACCTACCCGACCGGCGGCTATGTCGACGTCAACGGGCCGCTGCCCTGGTGACTCGGGATCCTGACGGACCGCTCAGATGACGCCGTCGGCTCGCAAGGCCTCGATCTCCTCGCCGCTACGGCCGAGTTCGGCGAGGATCGCCGCCGTGTGCTCGCCCACCGCGGGCACCGGGTCCATCCGCGCGGGCACTCCCGCGAGGTCGGCCGGCGGCAGCAGGGCCTGCACCGTCGCCCCGCCGGGCACCCCCACACCGCGCCAGCGGCCACGGGCCGCCAGGACCGGGTGGTCCAGGAACGCGGCGACGTCGTTGACCCCCGCACAGGCGATGGCGATGGCCTCCAGTTCCTTCAGGATCTCCTCGGCGTCGGAGCGGGCGCAGCGCTCGGCCACGACGGCGTTGAGCTCGTCCCGGTGTGCCACCCGCGCGGAGCTGGTGGCGAATCGCGGGTCGTCGGTCAGTTCGGGCCGGCCGAGGAACTCGGCACACAGCACGGCCCACTCACGCTCGTTCTGGATGGAGAACAGCACCTCCTTGCCGTCGGCGGCGGTGTAGGCGCCGTACGGAGCGAGCGTGGGGTGCTGGGTGCCCAGGCGCGGGGGCTGAACGCCGCCGTACCGCGTGTAGTTGGCGGGCTGGCCCATCCACTCGGCCAGCGCCTCGAACAAGGACACCTCCACCGGGTGGGCCGTGCCGGTGGTGGCGCGGGTGTACAGGGCGGTGAGGATGCCGCTGTACGCGTACATCCCGGCGGCGATGTCGGCGACGGAGATGCCGACACGCGCGGTCTCGTCGGCGGTCCCGGTCAGTGACACCAGCCCGGTCTGGCACTGGACCAGCAGGTCGTACGACTTCCGGTCGGCCCACGGCCCGGACGTCCCGTATCCGGAGATCGTGCACGGGATCAGCCGTGGCCACCGCTCGCCGAGCGCCTCGACACCCAGGCCGAGCCGATCGGCGGCGCCCGGCGCCAGGTTCTGCACGAACACGTCGGCGTCGTCGAGGAGTCGGTGCAGGATCTCCTGGCCGCGTGGGGCCTTCAGATCCAGCGTGAGGGACTCCTTGGACCGGTTGAGCCAGACGAAATAGCTGGACTGTCCGTGCACGGTCGTGTCGTACCGGCGGGCGAAGTCCCCGTCCCCCGGCCGCTCGACCTTGATCACCCGCGCCCCGAGATCGGCGAGCTGCCGAGTGGCGTACGGGGCGGCCACGGCCTGCTCCAGGCTGACGACGGTGACTCCGGACAGGGGAAGGCGGGGCGCGTTCATAGGGGCATGTGTACGGCCCCATCGGAGATCGCGTCAACGTCGTACGGGCGAGGGAGAGGCCTGCATGTCGGTGCATATATTGCGCATGCGGGTATGGCTCGCGTGCTTACATGGTCGCCATGAAGGCCATCACATTGCAGCAGTACGGTCAGCCCGACGATCTGAAGCTGGTGGACCACCCCGACCCCAAGGTCGCTCCGGGCGAGGTCCTGGTCCGCGTGAAGGCCGCCGGGGTCAACCCGGTGGACTGGAAGCTCGGGGCCGGGTACCTCGACCCGCTCATGGAGACCCACTTCCCCCTGATCCCCGGCTGGGACGTCGCCGGGGTCGTCGAGCGGGTCGGGCTGGACGTCGACGAGTTCGCGCCCGGTGACGAGGTGTACGGCTACCTCCGCAAGGACTCCGTACACCTCGGCGCCTACGCCGAGCTGGTGTCCGCGCATGTGCGGTTGCTGGCCCGCAAGCCGGCCTCGCTCAGCTGGGAGCAGGCCGCGGGCGTGCCGCTGGCGGGGCTGACCGCCTACCAGTCGATCAAGCGGGTGGGAGTGCGTGAGGGCGAGACGGTCCTGGTCCACGCCGCGGCCGGCGGGGTCGGCATGTTCGGGGTGCAGATCGCCGTCGCGCTCGGCGCCCGGGTCATCGGCACGGCGAGCGAGCGCAACCACGACTTCGTCCGCCGGCTCGGCGCCGAGCCCGTGACCTACGGTGACGGCCTGGCCGACCGGATCCGGGAACTGGCGCCGGACGGCGTGGACGCGGCGCTCGACTTCGTCGGCGGTGACGCCGTGGACGTGTCCCAGCAGGTGCTCGAACGGCGTGACCGGGTGGTGTCCATCGCCGACCCGGATGCGGTCGCCAAGGGCGCCCACCTGCTGTGGGTGCGCCCCGAACCGGCCGATCTGACGGCCCTCGCCGAACTCGCCGACGCGGGCCGGCTGGCCGTACACGTCGAGCGGGTGCTGCCGCTGGGGGAGGCCGCCGAGGCCTGGCGGATCAGCCAGGAGGGGCGGGTGCGCGGAAAGCTGGTGCTGTCGGTCGGGGATCCGGGGTGACGACAGGCGCGGCGCTGCCTCAGACGGGCAGGCGGAGCGTCTCGACGGCCCTGACCA
This sequence comes from Streptomyces sp. NPDC056479, assembly GCF_042795335.1. NCBI lineage: Bacteria > Bacillati > Actinomycetota > Actinomycetes > Kitasatosporales > Streptomycetaceae > Streptomyces > Streptomyces sp. NPDC056479. The sequence continues at coordinate 645,233 of NZ_JBHTRZ010000001.1, forward strand.
GCGGGGCCAGATCGGGATTCTTCGCGGCCTCGTCGAGGGCTTCGCGCAGGGCCGACTCGTTGGTGGGGCGGGCTTCTTCGAGGAGTGTGAGGCCGGCTGGGGTGACGTCGGTGTAGATGCCGCGGCGGTCGGTGGGGCAGAGGTAGCGAGAGAGCAGGCCGCGGTCTTCCAGGCGGGTCACGAGTCTGGTGGTGGCGCTCTGGCTGAGGACGACGGCGTCGGCGACCTGCTTCATCTGGAGGTGGCCGCCTTCGCCGTTGTGCTGGCGGCTGAGGACGTCGAGCAGGGAGTACTCGCGCACGCTCAGGTCGTGTTTGCTCTGCAGGGCGCGCTCGATGTGGGTCTCGATCCTGCCGTGCAGCAGGGAGAGGGCGCACCAGCCCTGGGCGAGGGCGGTGAGTGCGGGGTCCGTGGCGGTCATGGCGCCGGTGTCCTCCGTCCAGAGGTGAATGACACTCAGGATAGGGCATCGGCGAAATTTCCAGCGAATGCGTTTATTGGGCGTCTGCAAGCATTGCTTGCGCCTGGCAGCACCGCACCGCTGAAAATTCCGTGGCCGTCGCCTCGGCGGCCTGGCTATCGTCGACGCCCATGATCAGTAAGCCCTCCTCCACCACCCTGTGGCGACCGACCGGCCCCAAGGAGCTGGACCTGGTGCGCGAGCTGAACTGGCGCGCCTGGCCGCCGCGGTTGCCCGAGCAGCCGATCTTCTACCCGGTGCTCAACGAGGACTACGCGGTGAGGATCGCCCGGGACTGGAACGTCAAGCACGACGGCGCCGGCTTCGTGACCCGCTTCGAGGTCGAGTCGGATTTCCTGAGCCGGTACCCCGTCCAGCAGGCCGGCGGCGAGACGATCCTCGAACTGTGGGTGCCCGCCGAGGAACTCGACGAGTTCAACGCCCACATCGTCGGCACGATCGAGGTCGTGCACGAGTTCCGCTGACGGCATGCGCCGCGAGGGCCTGTCTTTCGCATCGGCTCGGCTGGAAGGTGGCGCCTTCTGGCCGAGTCGAGCGGGGTCTGGTGCGTGCAACGGCAAGGCAGAGGGACCCGGCGACCGACGACAACGCGGCCGGGCCCCTCTGGGGGAGGGCGTGCCGGGCCCCGCGACGCCGAGCTGATCCGAAAGACGGGCGGCCCTGGGTCCGAGTCCACTAGGTCCGTGTCAAGTGCCGCATGGCCAGCGCCAGACCCAGTCTGAACCGGCCCTGGGGAGTGCGCAGGGGCCAGCCCAGCAGGTGCTCGGCCTGGGCCAGGCGTTCCTGGAGTGTCGAGTGGTGGACGTTGATCTCGGCCGCCGCCGCCCGCAGGCTCACGGTCGTGGCGACGGCGTGCAGCGTGCCCAGCAGCCAGGGCGCGGAAGCGGCGGCCGCCTGAAGGGCCTGTACGTCGGGCGGCGGCTCGGCGCCCGGTGCGACCAGGTCGGCGAGAAGGGCGATGCCGCCCAGCTCATCGGCGTGGACCACGCCCGGGCCGGGATCCTGTGCGGTGCCCTCGGCCGTGAACCGCAGGGCGACGCGGGCCTCGGACCAGGAGCGCGGCAGGTCGGGCACCGGCACGACGGGCCCCACGCCCACGCGGCCGACCGGCGGCTCGGTGTCCAGGTGGGCCGGGACGATCCGCGGGCGGCCGTCCAACGCGGCCAGGACGCGGGCCGGTGCGGCGGGGTCGAGCCCCAGACGCCGGGCCGCGTGCAGACGCGCCGCCTCCGGGGCCGTGGCGTCGAGGACGGTCTCGACCAGCGCCGGGTCATCGGCGGGGGCCCGCCCGCGGGTCCGGTCGAGAACCAGCCGTATGACTCCGGCGGCCCGCTCCAGAATCACGGCGTCCACGACACTCGGCTCCGCCTGCTCGGCCCGCTCCAGCCACAGCGCGGGAGCACCCCCCGGTGTCAGTGCGGCGGAAGGCCAGGCGGGGTCCGGCGGCAGACCGCTCTCCCGGCGCGTCCCGTCGGCCTCGACCCGGACCTGGACCCGCCGGTCCGCGTCCACCAGCCGGGCCGGCACCCCGGCGAGCACGGCGGCACCGCGCACCAGCGTCTCCAGCCCGGCCCGGGACTCGGCGAGCCGATCGAAGTAGGCGATGACCCGAACGGCGGCCCCCGCGTCCGGATCCAGCGCGGTCAGCCGCCCGGCCAGCTCTTTCATAGGCCTATGGTGCGGTATCCGCTCGGGCAGGGGAGTGCCTGCGCTTGAATCGCCCGGACCGGCAGCCCCCCGAGGGGGCGCGGAGTTTGTCGATCCGCGCCTTCGCCGCGTGGGCGCGACAAACCGCGAGCCGCGAGCCATCCGCCCCCGAATGAAGACCCAGCACGGGCGGACGAGCAGTCGCACGACAACCTCACTGGCTCAACAGCCGCCTCAACCACGCCAGATGTGCGGTCCGACATGCCTGCGACACCGCCGCCTGGGGCGCGAACCCGTCGAAGCCATGGAACCCGCCGGGCCACACATGCAGCTCGGCCACGCCCCCCGCCTGCCAGATCCGTGAGGCATACGCGACGACCTCGTCACGGAACGTCTCCGCCGAGCCCACGTCCAGGAACGCGGGAGGCAGTCCGGACAGGTCCTCGGCCCGGGCCGGCGCCGCGTACGCCGGGACGTCGGGGCCACCGCGGCGCTCGCCGAGCAGCGCCGTCCAGCCGGTCTCGTTGGCCGTACGGTCCCAGACGCCGAGACCGGCCATCTGGTGGGTGGACGGGCTGTCGTTGCGGTCGTCCAGCATCGGACACATCAGCATCTGCCCGATCAGCTCCGGCCCGCCGCGATCCCGGGTGAGCAGGGCAAGCGCCGCCGACAGCCCGCCGCCGGCGCTGGCACCTGCCACCACGATCCGCTGCGGGTCACCACCGAACTCGCCTGCGTGCTTCGCCGTCCACTCCAGACCGGCGTACACGTCCTCGGCGGGCGCCGGGTGCGGGTGTTCGGGAGCGAGCCGGTACTCGACGGACACGACGACGGCGTCCAGCTCCTTCGCCCAGGCCAGAGGAGCGTCCACGCCGACGCGATTGTTGCCGATGATCATTCCGCCGCCGTGCACGTGGTAGATCACCGGCCGCGGGCCGGAGTCCGCGGGGGCGATGGGCCGGCAGATGAGCAGGGAGATCTCGGGCTCGCCCTCGGGTCCCGGCACCGCACGGTCCTCGACCTCGAAGTACCCGTCGAGGGTGAGATCGAGATCGGCCAGCAGCTGGATCCCCGGGCCCTGGCGCACGTCGGCTATCTCGTCCATCGTGAGGCCGGGCGAGATCACGTCCTTGATGAGCTCCAGCGCGGCGGCGAGTTCTGGATCGAACGGGGGCGGCGGGGCCTGGGTCATGGCTTCTCCTCAGACGGGGGCACTGCGTGCCCGGCGGCTCTGCGGCCAGCATCCGCGCACCGGCCCCCGGCGGGGGGCCGCCGTTCGGGGGGGAACGGCCCCCCTTCCCCGGGACGGGTTCCCCCCTGACCCAAGCCTTTCCCGTTGTGGACCAGTTTTTCCCCCCCCCCCGTTGGGAAAAACCCCCCCCCCCCCCGA
>NZ_JBHTRZ010000001.1:648760-1130630 GCF_042795335.1 Streptomyces sp. NPDC056479
CCACGCCTGCTTTGCAACCACTATCCCACCCCCCCCCCCCTGGGGGGGCATCCTTTTCGACGACCTCCCTCCGATCGTAGGCGGAAAGTTCCCCCCGTGACCCGGAGCTTGCCAGGTGATGACCCGTTGTTCACCCGCCCTGGGTGGAACGAATCCCTGGACGCCACGGACTCTGGCAGGGCCCCACCTGCACCAGGAGTAACACCCGTGAACGTCTCCCTCGCCGTCTGGCTGCTGACCGTCGTGGCCCTCTGCGCGCTCGTCGCCGTGGACTTCTTCATCGGCCGCAAACCCCATGACGTTTCCCTCAGGGAAGCGGGCACGTGGACGATCGTCTGGGTCGCCCTCGCCTGTCTGTTCGGCCTCGGCCTGTTCTACTACGGCGGTGCCCGGCCCACGGGCGAGTTCTTCGCCGGGTACATCACCGAGAAGTCGCTCAGCGTGGACAACCTCTTCGTCTTCGTGCTGATCATGGGGAAGTTCGCGGTGCCCTCGCACTACCAGCAGCGCGTCCTGATGGTCGGCGTGATCATGGCCCTGGTGCTGCGCGCGGCCTTCATCGCGGCCGGCGCGGCGATCATCTCCACGTTCTCCTGGGTGTTCTACCTCTTCGGCGCCTTCCTGATCTGGACCGCCTGGAAGCTGATCCAGGACGCCCGTAAGGAGGAGCACGAGGAGGAGTACCAGGAGAGCAAACTGCTGAAGATGGTGGAGAACCGCTTCGGCGTGGCCGACCGCTACCACGGCACCAAGCTGTGGATCGAGCAGAACGGCAAGCGGGTCATGACCCCGATGCTGGTCGTGATGCTGGCGATCGGCTCCACCGACGTGCTGTTCGCGCTCGACTCCATCCCCGCCATCTACGGTCTGACGCAGGACCCGTACATCGTCTTCACCGCCAATGCCTTCGCGCTGATGGGCCTGAGGCAGCTGTACTTCCTGATCGGCGGCCTGCTGAGGAAGCTCGTCCACCTCAGCTACGGCCTGTCGATCATCCTCGGCTTCATCGGCGTCAAGCTGGTGCTGCACGCGCTGCACGAGTCCGGCGTCCACGTCCCCGAGATCGGCATCCCGTTCTCCCTCGGCTTCATCGTGCTCGTCCTCGCGGTCACGACGGTGACCAGCCTGCGCGCTTCGAGGAGGCAGGAGCAGGCAACGGCCGAAAGCGTGTGACCAGATGGCGGGTGAGCGCCACGGCGGTGAGCCCCGCGACCAGTGCGCACACGCCGGTCCACCCGAAGCGGCCGTAGGCGCGGGCACCCAGCCAGGAGCCCGCCGTGCCGCCGAGGTAGGCGCAGGTCATGTACGCGGTGTTGAGACGGCTGCGGACGTCGGCGCCCAGGTCGTAGATCCGCACCTGGTTGGCCACCATCCCGGACTGCATGCCGACGTCGAGCAGCAGTGTGCCGACGACCAGCGCGGTCAGCCCGGTGGCGCCGCCCAGACCGCCGAGCGCCAGCACCACCGCCGACGCGCCGGCCACGAGGAAGCACACGAGGTTGACCCGGTCCGCGCCCCGGCGGTCCACCAGCCGTCCGGCGACCGGCGTGCACAGCATCGTCGCCGCGTTGACGAGGGCGAGCAGCCCGGCGGCCTTCGCGTCCATCCCGTACACCGGGCCCGTGAGCAGCAGTGCCACCCCGGTCCACACGGCGGAGAAGCCGGCGAACACCGTGGCCTGATACAGGCAGGAGCGGCGCAACTCCGGCTCGGTGCGCAGCAGTCGCAGGGGTGCGGCGAGCAGCGCCGGGTAGGGCGCCGAGGTGGCCGGGGGCAGGGTCGGCAGCAGGCGGGCCAGCAGGGCGGCGACCGCGAGGGACACCACGCCGGCGAGGACGTACGGCGCCCGCCAGCCCAGCCAGTCGCCGAGGGCGCCGCCGACGGCGCGGGACAGCAGCATGCCGGCGAGACAGCCGCTCAGCAGGGTGCCGCTGACCACGCCACGCCGCTCGGCGGGCACGAGGCCGACCGCCAGCGGGCCCGCGAGCGGGGCGATCACCGTCGCCGCCCCGACGAGGACACTGGCCGCCACCAGCGGCGACAGCGCCTGGGCCGTGGCGGCGGCGAACAGACCGAGGCCGGTCAGGGTGAGCAGGGCGACCAGCAGCCGGCGTGGCCGCAGCCGGTCGCCCAGCGGTACGAGCAGGAAGATGCCGGCCGCGTAGCCGAACTGGGTCGCGGTCACCACCGTGGCCGCCGCGTCGGGCGAGACACCGAGACCCGAGGCCACCAACGGGCCGATCGCCTGCGGGAAGTACACATTGCCCACGGCGACTCCGCACGCGAAGGCGAGCAGCGCGATGGCCGAGGTAGTCTGCCGGTGGTCGTGATCCGTCATGGCCCGAAGTCCACGGCACTGGCGGGCGGTTGCCAAAGGATGAAGCGGGGGGCTTAATGATCAGCTTCCTGCTCGACGTCGACGACCTCGCGGACACCCGGTTCGCCATCTCGCCGCTGCGTGAGGTGATGGGCAGCCTACGGGCCCTGCGTGCCCCCGCCCTCTATCCCCTGCACAGCCCGTGGCGGCGCTCGGTGCTCGACCGGCTCGACCCCGCCGACGCCCGGCTGCTGCGGGCCCTGGTGGGGCCGACCCTGACCATGCCGGACTTCCTGACCCCACGCCCGACGACCTTCGCACCAGCGCTGGAGGACCAGCTCGCCGTCGTCGGCGCGACACCACTGGATCTCGTACGACGCGACCTGCTCGCCACCCATGCCCCGCACCCCCTCCCGGACGCCCTGCGGCCGATCACCGCACCCGGCGACGCGCCGGTGGCGGAGCTGCTGGAGGAGTTGTGTGAACTCCTGCTCGGATACTGGGAGTTGGCCGTACGGCCGGACTGGCACCGGATACGGCTGGTGCTGGAGGCGGACATCACCCACCGCGCCCGGCAGCTGGCCATGGGCGGTGCCCAGCTGCTCTTCTCCGACCTGCATCGCAATGTGCGCTGGAACGACGGCGTCCTGCGTGTCGACCGGATGATCGGCCGGCACGAGGTGGACGGATCCGGGCGCGGACTGCGCCTGGTGCCGTCCCTGTTCGCCCACAAGCCCGCGCCGCCGGTGAGCGCCGACGAACCCCCGATGCTGGCCTACCCCGGCAGGGGCGCCGCGACCCTGTGGGAGCCGGAGCCCGAGCCCGACGCATCCGCCCTGACCGCGCTGCTGGGCGCACCCCGCACCACCGTCCTGCGGCTGCTCGCCGAACCGCTGCCCACGGTCGAACTCGCCCGCCGCCTCGGCGTGACGCCCAGCGCGGTCAGCCAGCATCTGAAGGTGCTGCACGCGACGGGACTCGTCTCCCGGGCCCGTGACGGACGGCGCGTGCTCTACGGGCGCACCGCGCTCGGTGACCAACTGGCCGCAGGGGCTTGACTTCGAGAGCGCTCGAAGTTCTAGCGTCGCCAGGGACGGGGCAGGGTCCGGGCGAACGGAGACAGGACATGCGGGTCGGCGTGCACATCAACCGGTTCGACCATCCCGGAGGAGGTCCCGCGCTCGGCACCGAACTCGCCGCCGCGGGCGCCGCCGCCGAGGCGGCCGGGCTGAGCTGGCTGTCGGTGATGGACCACTACTTCCAGATGGAGTTCAACGACGGCGCCGAGGACCCCATGCTGGAGGCGTACACCACCCTCGGCTTCCTCGCCGCCCACACCTCCACGGTCCGCCTCGGCGCCCTGGTGACCGGTGTGACCTACCGCCACCCCGGTCTGCTCGCCAAGATCGCCACCACGCTCGACGTGCTGTCCGGCGGCCGGGCCACCCTCGGGATCGGCGCCGCCTGGTACGGCCGGGAGCACGAGGGACTCGGGGTGCCCTTCCCGCCGGTCGCCGAGCGGTTCGAGCGACTGGAGGAGACCCTGCGGATCTGCCTCCAGATGTGGGACCCGGAGGCCGACGGCCCCTTTGAGGGCAGGCACTTCCGACTGGCCGAGACGCTCTGCGTGCCGGCGCCGGTCAGCGCCCCGCACCCCGAGATCATGATCGGCGGGGGCGGCGAGAAGAAGACGCTGCGGCTCGTGGCCCGGTACGGAGACGCCTGCAACCTCTTCACCACCTCGCCCGAGGAGGTCAGGCACAAGCTCGACGTGCTGCGCGGCCACTGCGACACCGAGGGGCGCGACTACGACGAGATCCGCAAGACCGTCGTCTACTCGGGCGAGGCCGCCGCGGCGGGCGACCTCGACGCCTTCACCCGGGACATCGCGGGTTACACCAAGCTCGGCATCGACACCGTCATCCTCGGCCCGCGCACCGGCGAACCCGCGGCGTTCATCGAGAACTTCGCGGCGTCCGCCGTGCGCCGGCTGGCCGAGCTGGACTGAGCGGGGAGGTCACCGGCAGGGCGAGTTCGTCGGCGCGCCCGTGGGCCGACTGCGTGAGACGACGCGCATGCCCCGGGCGTCCACGACACGGACCTGCAGCGAACCGCAGGCGCATCGCGTCCACACCGTGCTGCCCGCCGCCGTGCCGTGCCGGGACACCACCTGGTAGGGCTCGGCGCCGTCGGGCCACCCGCAGTGCGGGCAGACGGTGCCGGTCGTGCTGGTCATGGCGACTCCTCGTACCTCGTGGCTGGTTAGACCGTCGCGACACCACCAAGGGTGCGATGCGCCTTCGTACACGTCCAGGTTGACTTTGTGGACCTCACCTTGAAGCGTGGGCTTCATGATTGACCTGCGCCGACTGCACGTACTGAGGGCCGTGGCGCACTACGGCACGGTCACCGGGGCCGCCCGCGCCCTGCACTTCACCCCGTCCGCCGCCTCCCAGCAGATCCGCCAGCTGGCCCGCGACCTGGGCGTCGACCTCCTCGAACCGCAGGGCCGCGGGGTGCGCCTCACCCCGGCGGCCGAGAGCCTGCTGGCGCACGCGGACGCGATCCAGGCCCGCTGGGAGCTGGCCGAACTCGATCTGCGGGCCGACCACGGCGCGCCCGCCGGGCCGTTGCGGGCGAGCGGCTTCCCGCTGGCCGTCTCGGTGCTGCTCGCCCCCATGGCGGCGCGGCTGCGTGAACGCCACCCGCGGCTCAGCGTCCGGATCCAGGAGACGGAGGTGCCGGCCAGCTTCGACCTGCTCTTCGAGGGGGAGATCGACCTGGCCGTCGTCGAGGCGACGATCTACAACCCGCCCCTGAGCGACTCCCGCTTCGACCAACACCCGCTCCTGGACGACCCGTTCGACCTGGTCGTGCCCGAGGGGCACCCGCTCGCCGGGCGTGCGGGCGTCGACCTGGCGGAGGCGGCGCACGAGGAGTGGATCGCGCCGGTGCCGGACAGTCCCTGCCGCCCGCATGTGCTGTCGGCGTGCGGTGAGGCCGGGTTCACCCCCGACATCGTCCATCACGCCATGGACTGGAACGTCATGGCCCACCTCGTCGCCCACCGTCTCGGCGTCGCACTGATCCCCCGCCTCGCCCATCTGACCCCGCACCTGCCGATCACCCGGGTCAGCTGCACGGGCAACCCGCACCGCAAGCTCCTGACCTGCACCCGGGGCGGCGGTCACACCCGGCCGGCGGTGGCGGCGGCGCTGGCGGAACTGCGCGAACTGGCGCCGACCGCGGTGGCGTGAGACGCGAGAAGGGGCCGGAGCACTCGGCTCCGACCCCTCCGGCAGATGTCCGGCCCGCCGATCAGGCGGCCACCGCCTCGCCCGCGTGACCGTGGACGCGCGCGATGACCTCCGTCAGCTGGGCGGCGACCTCGGCGTCGTCGGCCGGGTGTGTCTCGGCGAAACGGGTCACGGAGCCGGGGATGGACAGCTTGACGTCCTCCAGCACCTTGCCGCCGGCGATGCCCACGGCCTTGCGGGTCTCGTCCTGCGCCCACACGCCGCCGAACTGGCCGAAGGCGGTGCCCACCACGGCGACCGGCTTGCCACCGAAGGCGCCGGAGCCGTACGGGCGGGACAGCCAGTCGATGGCGTTCTTCAGTACGGCCGGGATGGTGCCGTTGTACTCGGGGGAGAAGAACAGGAACGCGTCGGCGGCCTGTGCGGCCTCACGCAGCTTGGCAGCGGCGGCGGGGACGTCGCCCTCGACGTCGATGTCCTCGTTGTAGAAGGGGATCTCCGCCAGGCCCTCGAAGAGCACGACGTCCGCGCCCTCGGGGGCGAGCTTGACGGCCGCCTCAGCCAGCTGACGGTTGTGCGAACCGGCGCGAAGGCTGCCGACGAGCGCGAGGATGCGAACAGACATGCGAACTCCAAGGGGTGCTGAAAAGGGGTCCTGAATGGGGGTGCTGAAACACCTGAAACACTGCCGTTACGATCCGGACCGAGGTCCGCTTACGTTTCTAGCACCTTAAGCGGACCACGGTCCAGTTTCATTCCCGATGCTTTACGCTGTCTTCATGTCCGCCGCCCTGCCGCCCTTCCCGGAGCCCCAGGAACCCCTCGACGCGCCCCAGCTGCTGGAGGTCGGCTCCGCCCCCGACGAGCCCTGCCTGCGCGCCGACGCGGCCCGCAACCGCGCCCGGCTGCTGGAGGCGGCCGCCCGGCTGATCGCGGAGCACGGCGTGGCCGGGGTCACCATGGAGGCGGTGGCCGCCGCCGCCGGGGTGGGCAAGGGCACGGTCTTCCGCCGCTTCGGCGACCGCACCGGACTGCTGATGGCGCTGCTGGACCACTCCGCGCGACAACTGCAGGCCGACTTCCTCGGCGGCCCGCCGCCGCTGGGCCCCGGCGCGCCGCCGCACGAGCGCCTGTGCGCGTTCGGCGTGGCGGCGCTGTACCGCTCGGCCGAACAGCTGGACCTTCAGCTGGCGGCCCAGACGGATCCGTCCCGCCGCTTCGCCCATCCCTCGTACCTGGCGCTGCACACCCACGTCACGATGCTGCTGCGGCAGATACACCCCGGCGCCGACTGTGAGCTGCTCGCGCAGACCCTCATGGCGTATCTCGACCCCGCCCTGATCAGCCACCTGACCCGGCAGTGCGCCATGCCCATGGAGCGGCTGGAGAAGGGCTGGGTCGACCTGGTCGACCGGGTGACGCACACCCCGGCGTGAACGGGCGAGGACCCTCAAGGGAGTTCCGTACACAGGTTCTGCAAGGATGCGGTACGTCATGGTGCAGATACCGAAAACGCCCGCGCCCGCTTCCTCCGCAACGCGCTCGGTACCCACGAGCGCCGATGTGGCCCGCCTGGCCGGCGTCTCGCGCGCGACCGTCTCCTACGTCCTCAACAACACCAGCGCCGTCCGGATCAGCGAGCCCACCCGTCGCCGGGTCCACGAGGCCGCGAAGGAACTCGGGTACGTCCCGCACGCCGCCGCCCGCAGCCTGCGCGCCGGGCACAGCCGCATGGTCCTGATGCCCGCGCCGAGCTTCCCCGTCGGCCCTCTGTACAGCCAGTTCCTCAGCGACCTCCAGCTCGCCCTCGGCCGCCTCGACTACACGGTCGTACAGCACGGCAGCGTCGGCCTGCACGGCGACGAGGCCGCCCGCGCCTGGGCCGAGCTGCGCCCCGTCGCCGTCCTGGTCTCGGGCTCCGGCCTCGGCCCCAAGGGTGTGACGGTGCTCAAGCGCTCCGGCGCCCGGGCCGTGGTCAGCCTCGGCCCCGAGTCCGTCGACGGCGCCCACGGCCTGCTGATGGACTACGAGGCCGTCGGCCACTGCGCGGGCAGCCATCTGTACGACCGCGGCAGGCGCCGGATCGGCGTCGTCGTGCCCGAGGAAGACGGCCTGGAGTCCTTCTCCGCGCCCCGCCTGGAAGGCGTACGGCGCGCCCTCGGCGGCACGGACGCGACCGTCACCGAGCTGCCGCTCGCCTACGAGGAGGAGTCCGCCACGCGGCTCGCCGCCCGCTGGCGCGACCTCGGCCTCGACGCCGTGTTCGCCTACAACGACGAGTACGCGATGCTGCTGATGCGCGCGTTCCAGGACGCCGGCGTCCGGGTCCCCGCCGACGTGGCCGTCATCGGCGCCGACGACCTGATGCTCGGACGGCTGCTGCGGCCTAGGCTGAGCACGGTCCACATCGAGCTGCCGTCCGGCCGCGACCTCGCGGAGCTGGTCGACCGCGCGGTGCGCAACCCGGGCGCAGCGCCCGAGACGCACAAGGTGCTGGGAGCGACAGTGGTGCACCGCGAGTCCAGCTGAGGCCCCGCGAGCCCGGCCGACGTACCGTCGAAGCCAGGAGGCGTGGGAATGCGTACGACGGTCGGCATCATCGGCGGCGGTCCCGCCGGACTGCTCCTCGCGCGGCTGCTGCACCGCGCGGGCATCGACTGCGTGGTCCTGGAGGCCAGGACGCGGGAGTACGCCGAGCAGCGCCAGCGGGCCGGAATGCTGGAGCAGGGCACCGTCGACGCGCTGCGCGAGGCGGGCGCCGCCGACCGGCTGGTGGCCGAGGGCCTGGTGCACCAGGGCATCGAGCTGCGCTTCGACCGGGAACGCCACCACATCGACTTCCCGGCCCTGACCGGTGGCCGTACGGTGACGATCTACGCGCAGACCGAGATCGTGAAAGACCTGATCGCGCTGCAACTCGAGGGCGGCCCATCGCTGTTGTTCGAGGCCGAGGCGCTCGCCGTCGAGAAGCCGGAGAGCGCCAGGCCCGTCGTACGGTTCCTGCACGAGGGCCGCGAACAGACGCTCACCTGCGACTGGGTCGCCGGCTGCGACGGCTTCCACGGCATCTCCCGGGGCGTGTTCCCCGACGGGGCCGGCCGCTCGTTCGCGCACGAGTACCCGTACTCATGGCTCGGCATCATGGCCGAAGTCGCCCCGTCCTGCGACGAGTTGATCTATGCACGCGGTGAGCGCGGCTTCGCGCTGCACAGTATGCGCTCACCGTCCGTCTCCCGGCTCTACTTCCAGGTGCCCAACGGCACCGACGCCGACGACTGGGCCGACGACCGCATCTGGGACGAGCTCGCCGCCCGCTTCGCCATCGACGCCGACTGGACCCTGTGCCGAGGCCCCATCACCGCCAAGTCCGTGACATCGATGCGCAGTTACGTCCACGAGCCGATGCGCCACGGACGCCTGCTGCTCGCCGGGGACGCCGCTCACATCGTGCCGCCGACGGGCGCCAAGGGCCTCAACCTCGCGGTGTCGGACATCCGGGTGCTGGCCCGTGCCTTCATCGAGCTGCACCGCACAGGGAACACGCAACTTCTCGACAGGTATTCGGAGTTGTGCCTTCGACGGGTGTGGCAGACGACCCGGTTCTCGGATGACATGACTAAGATGTTGCATGCTCAACCAGACGGGGATGCGTTCGACCAGCGGATGCAGCTCGCACGTCTGCGCCGGATCACCGCATCCCGTCACGCGGCCGCCGAACTGGCGGTCAACTACTCGGGACTTCCGCTCCCTCTGTGAGTCCCGCCGGTGATCGAACGGAGAGTCGCAATGCCGTTGCTCGACCCCAAGGCCTGGCAGCCCCGCTCCCTGTCGGGAGACGAGTACGCCGTCACCGAGCCCGCCACCGGCGACACGCTCGGCACCGTCACCCTGGCCACCGCCGAGGACATCGCCACGGCCGCCGAGGCCGCCCGCGCCGCCCAGGCCGAGTGGGCCCGCCTCCCGCACTTCGTACGCGCCGCGGTCCTGCGCAAGGCCGGCGACCTGTTCACCGAGCACGCCGACGAGCTGCGCGAATGGCTCGTCCGTGAGTCCGGCTCCATCCCCGGCAAGGCCGACTTCGAGCTGCATGTGGCCTCCCAGGAGTGCTACGAGGCCGCCGCGCTCGCCTCCCGGCCGGCCGGGCACGTCCTGCCCAGCGAGATGCCCCGCCTGTCGTACACGCGCCGCGTCCCCGCCGGCGTCGTCGGCGTGATCGCGCCGTTCAACGCCCCGCTGATCCTCTCCATCCGCTCCGTCGCCCCGGCCCTCGCGCTCGGCAACGGCGTCGTGCTGAAGCCGGACCCCCGTACGGCGGTGTGCGGCGGACTCTCGCTGGCCGCGATCTTCGCGGAGGCCGGTCTGCCCGAGGGGCTGCTGCACGTCCTGCCGGGCGGCCCGGAGGCGGGCCAGGCGCTGGTCGCCGACCCTCGGGTGCCGGTCATCTCCTTCACCGGCTCCACGGCCGCGGGCCGGGCCGTCGGCGAGGCCGCCGGACGCCACCTCAAGCGGGCGCATCTGGAGCTGGGCGGCAACTCCGCCCTGATCGTGCTGGAGGACGCCGACATCGAGGCGGTGATCTCCACGGCCGCCTGGGGCTCGTTCTTCCACCAGGGCCAGATCTGCATGACGACCGGCCGCCATCTCGTCCACGAGTCCCTGTACGCGGACTACGTCGAGCGCCTCGCCGCCAAGGCCGACTCCCTCGCCGTCGGCGACCCGCACCGTGCCGAGGTCCACCTCGGCCCGCTCATCGACGCCGGACAGCTGGGCAAGGTGCACGACCTGGTGCGGTCCAGCGCCTCCCGGGGCGCCAAGCTGGCCGCGGGCGGCACCCACGAGGAGCTGTTCTACCGGCCGACCGTACTGGCGGGCGTCGACGACGAGACCCCCGCGTACACCGAGGAGGTCTTCGGCCCGGTCGCGCCGGTACGCTCCTTCACCACGCTCGACGAGGCCGCGGCTCTCGCCGCCGCGGGCTCCTACGGCCTTTCCCTGGGCATCGTCACCGGCGACGCCGCTCGCGGTCTCGACCTGGCCGAGCGGATCCCGACCGGCATCGTGCACATCAACGACCAGACCGTGAACGACGAGGCCGTCGCGCCCTTCGGGGGCATCGCCGCCTCCGGCACCGGTGCCCGCTTCGGCGGCGAGGCCAACCTGGAGGCCTTCACCGACGTGCGCTGGACGACGGTGCGCGGGGACGTGGCGGCCTACCCCTTCTAGATCGCGTCGCCGATCGAGGTCCTACTGGCCGTTCTGCTCGGCCTGCTCCTGCTGGTCGGCCACGGCCTTGCGGACCTCGTCCATGTCGAGCTTCCGGGCCTGCCCGATGACGTCCGTCAGGGCGGCCTCGGGCAGGGCACCCGGCTGCGCGAACACGGCGACGCGGTCACGGACGATCATCAGTGTCGGAATCGACTGGATACCGAAGGCGGCGGCCAGCTCCGGCTGCGCCTCGGTGTCCACCTTGCCGAACACGAGGTCCGGGTTCTCGTCGGCGGCCTTCTCGTACACGGGGGCGAACTGACGGCACGGCCCGCACCAGGACGCCCAGAAGTCGATCAGGACGAATTCGTTCTCCGTGACCGTCTGGTCGAAGTTCTCCTTGGTGAGCTCCACGGTGCTGCTCATGGCGTAATTCCCTCTTCCTGGTGTCGGGGGCGAAGCCGTCGGCGACAACACGACCCTACGGTCACGTATTCCGCGCACGTACCCGTGTGGCCACTCCGCACACCACCCGCAAGACTGAGCCCATGACGGATACGGATTCCATCGCTTACGACGTCGTGGTGCTCGGAGCCGGGCCGGTGGGGGAGAACGTCGCCGACCGCACCAGTGCGGCCGGCCTCTCCACCGCGATCGTGGAGAGCGAGCTGATCGGCGGCGAATGCTCGTACTGGGCGTGCATGCCCAGCAAGGCACTGCTGCGCCCGGTCCTCGCCCAGGCCGACGCCCGCCGCCTGCCCGGCCTCAGCCAGTCGGTGCAGGGCCCCCTGGACACGGCCGCTGTCCTCGCCCGGCGCAACGAGGTCACCTCCGACTGGCACGACGACGGCCAGGTCCAGTGGCTGAACGGCATCGGCGCCGACCTCTACCGCGGCCACGGCCGTCTCGCCGGCCCCCGAACGGTGGAGGTGACCGGCCCCGACGGCGCCCGGCAGCTGCTGACCGCCCGGCACGCCGTCGCCCTGTGCACCGGCACCGGGGCCGCCCTCCCCGACCTGCCCGGACTCTCCGAGGTCAAGCCCTGGACCAGCCGCGAGGCCACCAGCGCCCAGTCCGCGCCCGGCCGGCTGGTCGTGGTCGGCGGGGGAGTGGTCGCCACCGAGATGGCCACGGCCTGGCAGGCCCTCGGCTCACAGGTCACGCTCCTCGTCCGCGGCAAGGGCCTGCTGAACCGCATGGAGCCCTTCGCCGGGGAACTGGTCGCCGAGGCGCTCACCGAAGCCGGTGTCGATGTCCGCACCGGCACCTCGGTCGAGTCGGTGACCAGGGAGAACGGCACGGTCGTGGTCGGCACCGACAAGGGTGACCGGATCGAGGCCGACGAGATCCTCTTCGCCGTCGGGCGCGCCCCGCGCACCGCCGACATCGGCCTGGACACGGTCGGTCTGAAACCCGGCTCCTGGCTGGAGGTCGACGACACCCTGCGCGTCACCGGCAGCGAATGGCTGTACGCGGTCGGCGACATCAACCACCGGGCGCTCCTCACCCACCAGGGCAAGTACCAGGCCCGCATCGCGGGCGCGGCGATCGCCGCGCGGGCCGCGGGTGAGCCCCTGCTGGACGCCGAGTGGGGTGCGCACGTGGCCACCGCCGACCACGCCGCCGTCCCCCAGGTCGTCTTCACCGACCCCGAGGCGGCCGCCGTCGGTCTGTCCCTGGCGGAGGCGGAGCAGGCCGGCCACCGCGTCCGCGCCGTCGACCACAACCTCGCCGTCGCGGGCTCGTACCTGTACGGCGAGGGCTACCGCGGCCATGCCCGCATGGTCGTCGATCTGGAGCGCGAGATCCTGCTCGGCGTCACGTTCGTCGGGCCCGGCGTCGGCGAACTCATCCACTCGGCGACCATCGCGGTCGTCGGCCAGGTGCCGATCAGCAGGCTGTGGCACGCGGTTCCGTCGTATCCGACGATCAGTGAGGTGTGGCTGCGGCTGCTGGAGGCGTATCGCGACAACTGACCGACGGCGGCAACCCGCCCGGTCAGTCCGGCAGTTCGAAGCCGAGAGCCCGTGCCGCCTCTTCCGGTGCGGGCTGGGCCCAGTACTCGGCCATCGCCTGGTTCGACGACAGCGAGCGCGGCACCGCGCGGTCCAGGTAGAGCACCCCGTCGAGGTGGTCCGTCTCGTGCTGCACGATTCGGGCGGGCCACCCGGAGAACACCTCGTCGACGGCGTGCCCGTGCTCGTCCGCACCGGTCAGCCGCACCTCGGCGGGCCGCGCCACCACCGCCTGATAGCCCGGGACGCTCAGACAGCCCTCGAAGAACGCGGCGCGGACGGCACCGACGGGCGCGTAGGACGGGTTCACCAGCACCCGGAACGGCTGCGGCACCCGCGCGCGCACCAGCCGTACCTCCTCCGGCACCGGCGCCGGGTCCTCGATCACCGCGATCCGCAGCGGCACCCCGACCTGGGGTGCGGCGACGCCTACGCCCGGCGCCGCGTGCATGGTGATCCGCAGTGCCTCGACGAAGCGGGCCAGCAGCGCGGGGTCCAGCTGGCCGTCGAAGCGCTCGGTGGGACGCCGCAGCACCGGGTCGCCGGCCGCGACGATGGGCAACGGGCCTTCGGTGGCCAGGAGTCGCTCGACCTGTTCGGCCAGCGGGGCGCGATGGTTCTCAAGTGCCATCGCGCCAGGATGCCATGACGGTCGTATCACGGACGTACTCCCTTGTGGCGTACGTCACTTGAGGCGGCGGGAACTCGACGGCTCCCGGCTCCGACTACTGGACCGCCACAGCAGAGAACGTCCCCACCCCCGGAGAAGCCGCCGATGACCGCTCCCACGACCACCACGGCGGAGGCGACGCAGCCCGACGCCTCGGCGTCGTCGCCTCGCAGATGGGCACCGCTGCGCCCGCTGATCCTGCGTCTGCACTTCTACGCCGGCGTCCTGGTCGCGCCGTTCCTCCTCGTCGCCGCGGCCACCGGCTTCCTGTACGCCGGGGCGTTCCAGGCCGAGAAGATCGTGTACGGGCACGAGATGTACGTCCCGGTCGGTGACACGAAGCTGCCGATGTCGGAGCAGGTCGCCGCCGCACGCAAGGCCCACCCCGAGGGCACGGTCTCGGCGGTACGGCCCTCCCCGGCCGACGACGAGTCCACCCGGGTCATGCTGTCCGGGGTCAAGGGTGTGGACGCCGACCACGCGCTGGCCGTGTTCGTCGACCCGTACACCGCGAAGGTGCGCGGCGCCCTCGAACAGTACGGCTCGACCGGCGCGCTGCCGCTGCGCACCTGGATCGACGAGTTCCACCGCGACCTGCATCTGGGCGAGTCCGGCCGCCTCTACAGCGAACTCGCCGCCAGCTGGCTGTGGGTGATCGCGGCCGGCGGACTGGTGCTGTGGTTCTCCCGCCGTCGTGCCCTGCGCAAGCTGCGGGGCACCGGCGGTCGCCGCCGTACCCTCGGCCTGCACGGCACCGTCGGCGCCTGGGCCGCCGTAGGCTTCCTCTTCCTCTCGGCGACCGGCCTGACCTGGTCGACGTACGCCGGAGCCAACATCGACGAACTGCGCACCTCGCTGCGCCAGGCCACCCCGTCCGTCTCGGCCTCGACGGGCGGCGAGCACGGCGGCCACGGCGGCGCCGCCGGCGCGGGCGGCAGCGGCGAGCACGGCGTCGGCCTCGACAAGGTCCTGGCCGCCGCGCGCGCCGAAGGCCTCGGCGATCCCGTGGAGATCGTGCCGCCGGCCGACGGCTCGTCCGCGTACGTCGTGAAGCAGGTGCAGCGCACCTGGCCGACGAAGGCGGACTCGGTCGCGATCGACCCGTCGACCGGCGAGGTCACCGACACGCTGCGATTCGCCGACTATCCGGTGCTCGCCAAGTTGACCCGTTGGGGCATCGACATGCACACCGGGGTCCTCTTCGGCCTGGTCAACCAGATCGCCCTGATGGCGCTCACGCTGAGTCTGATCCTGCTGATCGTGTGGGGCTACCGCATGTGGTGGCAGCGCGGCCGCGGCTCGGCCTTCGGCCGGCCCGTCCCGCGTGGCGCCTGGCAGCAGGTGCCACCACAGATCCTGGTCCCGCTGGTGGCGGTCGTCGCCGTGGTCGGCTACTTCGTGCCGCTCCTGGGCATCTCGCTGGCGGCGTTCATCCTCGTGGACGTCGTCCTGGGCGAGATCGCTCATCGACGGGGCAGGCGGGAGACGCGGAAGACGCGGGAGACGGTGACGCCGGCGGCTGCCGACTAGGCGGGACGCACGACTGGGGCCCGGTTCCTTGGGGGAACCGGGCCCTTCGTATTGCTTCCGATCGCTTCCGAGTCGGTCGAGCGTGCCTCAGAGCTGCTCGAAGTCACCCGCCAGCGCGGAGGCGAGGCGCATGTGCGGCTCCGCCTCCTCGTCCCGTCCCTGCCGTTGCAAGGTGCGGCCCAGCATCAGCCGGGCGTATCCCTCGACCGGGTCGCGCTCGACGATGGCGCGCAACTCGGTCTCCGCGCGCCGCAGTTGGGCCGAGTGGTAGAAGGCGCGCGCCAGCAGCAGCCGCGGTCCGGTCTGCTCCGGCACCTCCTCGACCAGCCTGCCCAGGACACGTGCGGCGGCCGCGTAGTCCTTGGCGTCGAAGAACTGCCGCGCGCGCTCCCAGCGCTCGGCCGGTGTTCCGTGGTCGTAGTACGTCGTGTCCACTCGTGACCTCCTTCGAGGCCGTCAACCGAGCGCAGTACTTCAATATTCCACTACTCGGTCATGGCGCTGAGCTCGGCGTTGGCCCGCTCGGTGATGAGGCTCAGTACCCGTCCGGCCACGGCCAGATCCTCCGTCGGGATGCCGGCGTAGATCCGGGCGCTGATGGGGGCGGTCTCGGCGGACGTCGTGTCGTACAGCTCCCGTCCGGCGTCCGTGATCCGCACCCGGGACGGCTCCTGGTCGGCCAGCAGTTCGGCCGCGAGCAACTCGTCGACCACTGCGTGGGCTTCCGCCGCGTCGATCTTCAGAGCGCCTACGACACCGTCGACCAGGTGCTCCCGCTCGATCGGTTCGTCGGTGCCGGCGACGAGCCGGAGGGTGACGGACTGCTGGAACGTCGCGCCGTGGCGGGCCAGCACCTTCTCGAGCAGCGCGCGCCCGGCGTAGTGGGCCAGGGCTATGTCTCGGGGGCCGAGCAGGGGAGTGGTGGTGGTCATGACTGCTCCTTGTCGTTCTCACTGTCCATGACGAACGGATCAAGAGGTGCGTCGAGCAGGGTCGCCAGGTCGCGCGTGAACTCCCGCGTGCGCGCGCTGTCCAGGCCGCCGAGCGGTGCCAGCAGCTGCTGGAGGAGTCCATGGACGACCTTGATCGCCTGCAGGGCCCGAGCGCGGCCCTCCTCGGTGAGGGCCAGCTGCACCGCGCGCGGGTCGCGGGGATCCCGGGTGCGTTCGAGAACGCCGGCGGCCTCCAGGGAGCGCGCCAGCTTGGAGACGTACAGCGCCTCCAGGCCGGTGTGGTCGGCGAGGCGCCGCTGGCTGGGTCGCTCTCCCCGGCGCTGCATGGCGTACAGCGAGGCCACCAGTGCGTACTGCGCGTGGGTGAGCCCCAGCGGGGTGACGGCCCGGTCGACCGCCACCCGCCACTTCGTCGACAGGCGCCACACCAGGAACCCCGGCGTCGCGCTCTCGGAACCCTTGCTCATGGCAAATACAGTACATGGCGACTATAGCCATGGCTACTATTTTCTCGAACGCTTCGAGACAGCCCCGGGTTACCGACTGACGAGGCGACCCCGGCGGGGCTAGGTTGGGCGTTATGAGCAATCTTGATCGCGAGGCGGTGCCCGCCGTCTGCGGCGGCCGCGGCTTCGTCGTGGCGGAGCCCGTACGCGAACTTCTCAGCCCGCGCCGCGTCAAGCTCGGCGAATCCACCGAGGTCCGCCGTCTGCTGCCCAATCTGGGCCGGCGCATGGTCGGCGCCTGGTGCTTCGTCGACCACTACGGTCCCGACGACATCGCCGACGAGCCCGGCATGCAGGTGCCGCCGCATCCGCACATGGGCCTGCAGACGGTGAGTTGGCTGCACGCCGGCGAGGTGCTGCACCGGGACTCGACGGGCAGCCTCCAGACGATCCGGCCGCGCGAACTGGGTCTGATGACCTCCGGCCGGGCGATCAGCCACTCCGAGGAGAGCCCCAAGTCGCACGCCCGCTTTCTGCACGGCGCCCAGCTGTGGGTCGCCCTCCCGGACGGCGACCGCCACACCGATCCGCACTTCGAACACCACGACGACCTGCCGCTCGTCACGGCACCGGGCCTGCGGGCCACGCTGATCCTAGGCGCCCTCGACGGAGCGACGTCGCCCGGCACGACCTACACCCCGATCGTCGGCGCGGACCTCACCCTGTCGCGTGGTGCGGACGTACGCCTCCCGCTGGAACCGGACTTCGAGTACGCCGTCCTGTCCATGTCCGGCGAGGCCCACGTGGACGGCGTGCCGGTACTGCCCGGCTCCATGCTCTACCTCGGCTGCGGCCGCACCGAACTCCCCCTGCGCGCGGAGTCGGACGCCGGCCTGATGCTCCTCGGCGGAGAGCCGTTCGAGGAGGAGCTGATCATGTTCTGGAACTGGATCGGGCGGACGCAGGACGAGATCGAGCAGGCGCGCCGCGACTGGATGGAGGGGACGCGGTTCGGCGAGGTGAAGGGGTACGACGGGGATCCGTTGCCTGCCCCCGCGTTGCCGCCGGTGGCACTGAAGCCGCGTGGAAGGGTCCGTTGACCCACGAGGTGCTCACCGAGCGATCGGCTTGCGCTCGTGGGGGATCTTCTCGCCCGCCTCGATCGCGACCGGGAGCCGGTTCTCGGCGGGCGGCAGCGGGCAGGTCGCGAAGTCGGTGTAGGCGCAGGGCAGGTTGGTGGCGCGGTTGAAGTCCAGTACCACGCTTCCGCCGGGCCCCGGTGCCACGATCTGCAGGGCGCGATTGGCCGGGTAGGTGGTCACGCCGGAGGTGGCGTCGGTGAACAGCACCATGAGGCTGCCCGGTGTCTGACCGTTGAACGCGGTCAGGCCCAGTTCCCGGCCGTCGATCCGGAAACGGATCCTGCCGGGTGCGTCGTAGACGTGCTGGAGTCCCTCTACGGCGGCGCCCACGGTGGTCGGCCGCGGCTCCGGGAACGGCGTGTACGTGCCGGTGATCACCCAACGGGGGTCCGCCGCGTACGCGGGTGTCCCGGCGAACGCGGTGCGCAGCGGATGCTCCGGGTGCCGTGGCCGGAGCAGGTCGAGGCCGCCGCGCCTGGCGATCTCGATCACGGCATCGCCCCAAACGGCGTTGACCCCGCCGCGTTCCGGGATGACACCGAAAGCGTGCCGTCCGCGCACCACGGTGCCATCGATGACGAGTTCCTCTCCCTCGTCGAGCACGACGATGACCCCGTCGTCGCCCGCCGACCAGGTGCCCGGCGCACCGGGGAAGCGCTGGGGGTCGGGGGTCGGCCAGTGCAGGCCGGTGACGGCGAGGAATCCGTGCTCATGGGCGAGGGCGGAGTCCCTTCGCTGATGCCACGCCTCCCATTCGGCGGTGAAGGTGTCGATGCCGGTGGGCGAGTCCTGGACGGTCATGAGTACTCCTGTGGATGGCGCTGGTGGTCGGAGGGGGGTGGCGCGGGGCGCGAGCAAGGGTTGGGGTGGTGCGAAGAATGTCTCCGTCAGGGGTCGCCGCTCGCGAGCGGCGGTCTCGCGATCGCGCAGCTCCTGTGGGAAGAGGTCCGCCGCTGCCGGGGCCCCTACTGCGGTGAGGGAAAGCGGCCGGTGGCCGGCCGGGACACTGAGCGAGGTGCGCGACCGCTCCGGGTCGAAGCCGCCCATCTCATGAGCGTGCAGGCCCAAGGCGTGGCGTGGGCCTGCGGCGACATCGGTGCGAAAGTGCTGGTCGGACGCCGGAGGACGGAGTCAGCTCACGGCGGGACAACCCGTGGTGGTGACACGCACGTAGTCGACGTGGCGGCGGGTCACGAGCACGGTCATGGAGTCAGGTAATCACACGCTGCCATGGGCGCACCAGCTCAATCCGTCGGCGCGAACCGCGGCGATCCGAACCGGCAGGTGAGGCTGACCGACCCTTCTCGGGGGTATGTGATCCCGGGTATGGATCTTCCACTTGCACCCAGAGAATCGGACCACGGCTCCGCTTTCCCTCTCGGCGCCGCGACCACGCTCGCCGAACTCGCCGAGGATCCGCATCCCCGGTTGGCGCTGCTCCGTGCGCATGAGCCCGTGTCCTGGCTGCCAGAGCTGGGCGGTTGGCTGGTGACCCGTCGCGACCTCGCGCTCGGCGTGATGCGGGACGCCGCGACCTTCACCGTCGACGATCCCCGGTTCTCCACCGCACAGGTCGTCGGACCGAGCATGCTGTCCCTGGACGGCGACGAGCACACTCGGCACCGCGGGCCCTTCGCCGCCCCCTTCCGCCCTCGCGAGGTACATGACGGGTTCGCCGCGTTCATCGAGCGGGAGTCCGACCGTCTCATCGCCGCACTGGAGGCGGCGGGCGCCGGCGAACTACGCAGTGCCTTCGCCGGTCCGCTCGCCGTCGCGGTCGTGACCGAGGCACTTGGGCTGGTGGGCATCGACGCGGTCACTGTGCTGTCCTGGTACGACTCCGTCGTGCGGTCGGTCTCGGACATCACCGCCGGCCATGCGGCGGGGCCCGACGGCGCCGCCGCGTACGCGCAGCTGCGCGCGGCCGTGGAAGCCACCGTCGCCGACCAGGGAGCCCCCTCGCTTCTCGTCTCCGCTGCCAGGCAGCTGGATCTGCCCGAGGTGGCGTCCAACGCCGCGGTCCTGATGTTCGGAGGCATCGAGACCACCGAGGCGATGATCACCAACGCGCTGCTGCATCTCCTGCCGCGCCCCGACCAGCTTGCCCTTGTCCGGGGCGACGCCGGCCTGTTGGACGGTGCGATCGAGGAATCGCTGCGCCTCGAACCCGGCGCGGCCCTCGTGGACCGCTACGCCACCCGTGACACGGTCCTCGGCCCGGCCGCCATCCGTAAGGGTGAAGCGGTCACGGTCTCCCTGGCCGGCGCCAACCGCGACCCGGCCGTCTTCCCCGACCCCGACCGGTTCGATGTCCGCCGCGAGAACGCGCGGCTCCAACTGGCGTTCGCACACGGCCCGCACCATTGCATCGCCGCGCACCTCGCCCGCCTGGAGACCCGCATCGCCCTCCAGCACCTTCTCGAACGACTCCCCGGCCTGCGCCTCGACCAGGACTTCCCCACGACTCCGTACGGTCTGGTCTTCCGCAAGCCGCCCACCCTGCATGTGCTGTGGGACAGTCCTGCCTGACCGCACCTCGGAAGGGTCCAGTCGTCCAGGAACGGCCCGTTCGTCATGAACGTCCTCCCACCATGGTCGACACCCCTCCCACCACCGTGCGCAGCGCGCTCCGGACGTCGTCGGACCCCAGGACGCCCCGATGCACCGCCTCCACGTCCACCCCGCAGGGCCGGTCGTCGTCCAGGCGGGGCACGATCTCCCGGATCGCCCGGTGCAGTAGCCGAGGTCCGCGTCCCAACGCGGAAGGTGCGGCCAGGTCCACGGCCTGGGTGGCGACGACGGCCTCCGCCGCGAGCAACTGCCGTAGCCGGACGAGGATCGTGGCCAGCCGCCGTGCCCCGAGCGCCGCATTGGTCGAGTCGTCCTCGACGGCGTCCGCGCCATGGCGGGGGTCGGTGCACACGGGTACGGACAGCATGCGGATCTCGGCCACGAGTGCCTGTGCCGTCTTGGCCAGCGGTGCGAAGCCCGAGCGCTCCGGACCGTACCGCGAGAGATTGGCGGGCAGTGCGCTGACGGCGGGGTCGAGCAGCCGTCGCATGCGCTCGGCGGAGAGCGCCGCGGTCTGCGTCAGGGCCAGCGCGAGGGTGTCGAAGGCGAGGGCCAGGGCCGGGGTGTGGAAGTTGCCGGAGGAGAGGATCTCGCCCGTGTCGGGCAGTACCACCGGATTGTCGCCGCAGCCGTTGAGCTCCGGTCGGAGCGCTGAGTCGGCGAAGTCCAGCGCGGCGTGCAGTGCCCCGTGCACCTGGGCCGCGCAGCGCAGGCTGACGGGGTCCTGGACCCGGCGCGCGTGCCGGGGATCGCCCAGCTCACCGCCGTCCAGCAGGGCGAGCAGCTCGCCCGCCGCGCGGGACTGACCGGGGGCGGGGCGCAGGTCCAGTACCCGGGCGTCGAGTGGGCTTGTGTTCGCCCGGAAGCCCTCGTAGGTGAGAGCGGTGACCGCCTGGGCCAGCGTGAGCAGAGCGGCCGCCTCGTGCAGCGCGAGGGCACCCTGTCCGGCCGCCAGCGGGCTCGCGCTGCACAGCACATGTCCGTCCTTCGGGCCCAGTTCGGCAGGGGCGAGACCGGCCCGCCGCAGTGCCGTGCCGCCGTCGAGCACCTCGCCGGCCGACTCGGCCCTGCCCTCACCGATGACGACCAGGCCGACATGGGCCATCTGGCACAGATCGGAGGCGCCGATCGACCCCACCTCGGGTATCACCGGATGCACCCGCGCGTTGAGCATGGCGACCAGCAGCCGTGGGATCTCCGGACGTACGCCGCTGCCTCCGCCGGCGATGCCGTTGACGCGGGCGAGCAGGGCGGCACGTACGAGGGGGACGGGGAGCGGATCGCCGACCGCGTTGGCCCGCCCCCGGACGGTACGGACGCTGAACGCCTCGAGTTCGTCGCGTGGCAGTGCGTACGACGAGCGTGTGCCCAGGCCCGTCGTCAGCCCGTACGTCGGCACCTGGCGGTCGACGACGTCGTCGACGACGGCCCGCTCGCGGGTGAGGCGGGGGAGCACCTCGTCCGCCAGGACGGCCTCGGCTCCGTGGTGGGCGACGGCGACGACATCGTCGTAGGACAGGGTCCGTCCGTCGACGACGATCCGCGTCATGAGAACCGCAACTTCTGGCCGAGGCCGCGCTCTGCGGCCTTCTTCAGCATGGCCGCGCCCAGCGCGATGTCGGAGAGGGAGAGCCCGCGGTGCCAGAACAGGTTCGTCTCGTCGGCGCTTTCCCGGCCGGGCTTGCGGCCGGCGACGATCTCGCCCAACTCGGCGTGCAGATTGGTCTCGTCGAGTCTGCCGCTGTCGACGTGCGCCCGCAGCGCGCCGAACGGTCCGGCGTGCGCCTGGCCCCAGTCGTCGACGACGATCTTGTCCATGACGTCCGTGAGGGAGAGTTCGACGGCGCTGTTCGTTCCGTAGGGCACGACCAGGGAGCCGGGGCTGATCCACTCGGTCTTCAGCAGTGGCTCCGGGCGTTCGAGGCGGGAGGCCTCCACCACGATGTCCGCGCCTTCCACGCAGGTCTTCCAGTCGTCGGTCACGACCACGGGCTTGCCGAGCTCCCGCTGAAGTCGCTCGGCGAAGGCCTCGCGGCTCTCGGGGCGGCGCGAGTGGACGCGGATCTCGGCGAGGTCGAAGATCCGGTCGAGCAGGCGGACGTTCCAGTACGACGTGGCACGGGCGCCGATGTGCCCGAGCACCTTGGCGTCCGGGCGGGCCAGATGACGCGCCCCCAGCGCGGTGAGGGCACCGGTGCGCATCTCGGTGAGGACGGTGGCGTCGAGGAGGGCCACCGGCATACCGGTGCGCGGGTCGAAGAGGTTGAGCAGCGCCATCTCGGAGGGCAGGCCCTGCTTGTAGTTGTCCACGTAGTCGCCCACGGTCTTGACCCCGGCCAGCGCGAGGGGCGCCATGTAGCCGCGCAGGACATTGAAATGGCCGTTGAACGCGGGATCGGGCACGAGATGGACGCGCGGTTCGATGACCGTCTCGCCGCGGCCCTGGGCGCGCAGCCCGTCCTCGACGGCGTCGAGTATCTCGATGTCGGTCAGCTCGAGCTGTTCGATGTCCGAGCCGTTCAGGAAGGTGAACCAGACCGGTTCCATGGGGTGTCTCCCTTACGTCTGAGCTGGCCAATTGTGAGTGGCACATCAGTCGTGGAACGTGGGCATTTCGGGTGCCCCTGGCCTGATTTCGTACGAACGTAACACGGCGTTCACGGTGGGCCATTGACTGCCATTCACTCACTCGAAAATGTGCATACGCATATGCAGTCAGGTGAGGGGCAGCCTTGATCAAATTCGACGCGGTGAGCAAGAACTATCCGAACGGCACCACGGCCGTGGACGAGCTGTCCCTGGAGTTGGCCGAGGGCGGCATCACGGTCCTGGTCGGCCCCTCCGGCTGCGGCAAGACCACGACCCTGCGCATGGTCAACCGCATGGTGGAGCCGACGGCCGGGACGGTGAGCCTGCGCGGCCGGGACATCCGGGAGGTCAACGCCCCTGAGCTGCGCCGCGGTATCGGGTACGTGATCCAGCACGCCGGGCTGTTCCCGCACCGGACCATCCTCGACAACATCGCGACCGTTCCGCTGCTGCTCGGCTGGAGCCGGAAGAAGGCGCGGGCGCGGGCGGCGGAGCTGCTGGAACTGGTCGGCCTGCCCACCGAGATGGCGGGGCGCTACCCGAGTCAGCTCTCCGGCGGGCAGCAACAGCGCGTCGGGGTGGCCAGGGCGCTGGGCGCCGACCCGCCGGTGCTGCTGATGGACGAGCCGTTCAGCGCGGTCGACCCGATCGTGCGGGCGGAATTGCAGGCGGAATTCATACGGCTGCAGAAGGAGCTGCACAAGACGATCGTGTTCGTCACCCACGACATCGACGAGGCGATCAAACTCGGCGACAACATCGCGGTATTCCGAACCGGAGGCAGGCTCGCTCAGTTCGACACCCCCGAGCGGTTGCTCGCGCAGCCCGCCGACGACTTCGTCGCCGGATTCGTCGGGCAGGACCGGGGCATTCGCCGGCTTTCCTTCGTCAAAGCGGCCGAAGTGCCGCTGCGCGACGGTGCGGTGCTGCCGGCGACCTCCCCCGTGGCACGGGCCAGGGCGGCGGACGAGCCGTGGGTGCTGGTCGTCGACGACGAAGGGCGACCGCTCGGCTGGGCCGCGGTCGCGGAGCTGCCGCAGAGCGGCACCCTCGCGGACGCGCCTCTCGCCCCGCTCGGCCACACCTTCAGCCTCGTCGACGACTCGGCGCGGGCCGCCCTCGACTCGGCACTTCTGTCGCCGTCCCGGCTCGCGGTGGGCGTGGACGCGGACGGCGCGGTCGTCGGAGTCGCGGACGCGCATGAACTGTCCGCGGTGGCGGCTGCGGCCAAGGTGCCCGAAGCGGCGGCGACCGGGGACGTGGCCGTTGCCGGCAGCTCGGGCGGTGGCGAGCGATGAGCGACGAGGAACCGCTGGTCCGGTGGGACTGGATAGCCGACCACATCGGCGAACTGGCCGACCACACGGGAGTCCATCTGCGACTCGGCCTGCTGCCGGTGCTGTTCGGGCTGATCATCTCGGTGCCCCTCGGCATCCTCTGCCACCGCTGGCGATGGCTCTACGCACCGGTGCTGACCGTGGCCAACGTCCTGTACTCGATCCCGTCACTCGCCATGTTCATGGTCTTTGTCAAGTACACCGGGCTGACGGAACGCACCGTGATGATCCCGCTGACGCTCTACACGCTGTCGGTCCTGGTGCCCAACGTCGTGGACGGGCTGGCCTCGGTCCCCGAACCGGTCCGCCAGGCGGCCACCGCGCTGGGATTCGGCCCGGTACGCCGTGTCGTCCAGGTGGAGCTGCCGATCGCCGTACCCGTCGTCATCGCCGGCGTACGCGTCGCCGCGGTCTCCTCCATCAGCCTCGTCGCCGTGGGACAGCTGATCGGACAGGGCGGGCTCGGCTACTACATCACCCGTGGCCTCCAGCTCGACTTCCCGACCCCGATCGTCACCGCGATCGTGCTGATCATGCTGCTCGCGCTCACCACCGACGCGCTGCTGGTCCTGGCGCAGCGGCTGCTCACCCCCTGGTCCCGGAGCAAGGTGACGGCGACATGAACGATCTCCTGAACCAACTCGGCCTCGTGGGCGACTGGTTGACGTCCTCGAAGCAGTGGCACGGCGCCGAGGGAATCCCGCAGCGGCTCCTGGAGCACCTCACCTACAGCGGCCTGTCGCTGCTGTTCGCCGCCCTGATCGGACTGACGCTCGGGCTGCTCGTCGGGCACACCGGCCGCGGCGCGTTCGCCGTGGCGGGCGTCGCCAACCTGGCGCGGGCGATCCCCACCTTCGGCCTGGTGGTCCTCGTCGTCACGCTCGCCGGGCTCAGCACCACCCCCGTACTGGTCGCGCTGGTCGCGCTCGCGGTCCCGCCGATCCTCATCAACACCTTCGAGGGAGTCCGGGGCGTGGACCCCGCCACCAGGGATGCCGCGCGCGGAGTCGGCATGACCGAGTGGGAGGTCCTGGTGCGGGTGGAGGTGCCGATGGCGCTGCCGCTGATCCTCCTCGGACTCAGGGTCGCCGCGATCCAGGTCGTGGCCACCGCGACCGTCGCGGCCTATCCAGGTCTCGGCGGCCTGGGGCGCTTCATCGTCGACGGGCTCTCCCGCAACGACTACGAGCTGGTCATCGGCGGCTCCACCGTCGTGGTCGTGCTGGCGCTCGTCGTCCAGATCCTGTTCACCGCGCTGCGGCGCGTCATCGTCTCGCCGGGCCTCAGGGTCGCGGCGACCAAGTCCTGAATTCTTTGCGAAGTTTGTTCCGAGCCCTCGGGCTCCGAGAAAGGAAACACCCATGCGAGGTATCCACCGCGGCGCCGCCTTCGTTCTGATCGCAGCCCTGTCGCTGACCGCCTGCGGCGGCTCCGGCGAGAGCGACGACAACCCGCTGACGGGCGGCGGCGGCGACGGCGGCGACGGCAAGTCCATCGTCGTCGGCTCGGCGAACTTCCCCGAGAACCAGCTGCTCGCCGAGATCTACGCCGAGGCCCTGGAGGCCAAGGGCCTGAAGGTGACCCGCAAGTTCGACATCGGGGCCCGTGAGGTCTACTACGACCAGGTGGTCAAGGGCGGCATCCAGGTCTTCCCGGAGTACAACGGTGCCCTGCTGGCGACGGCGGTCGACAAGACCAGCACCGCGACCGGCACGGAGGACATCAACGCCGCGCTGAAGAAGAAGCTCCCGTCGTCGGTGGAGATCCTCGACTCCGCCGAGGCGCAGGACAAGGACTCGGTCACGGTCACCGCCGAGACGGCCGAGAAGTACGACCTCAAGACCCTCGCCGACCTCGAGCCGGTCGCCGGGAAGTGGACGATCGGCGCCGGCTCGGAGTTCAAGACCCGTGCGCAGGGCTGGATCGGTCTGAAGAAGATCTACGGCGTCGAGTTCGGGAAGTTCCAGCCGCTCGACGCGGGGGCCCAGAGCACCCTGCTGAAGCTGCTGAACTCGGACAAGGTACAGGCCGCGAACATCTACACCACCGATCCCGCCATAGTCGAGGACAAGCTCGTGGTGCTGGAGGACCCGAAGAACCTCTTCTCCTCGCAGAACGTCACGCCCCTGGTCCACAAGTCCGCGGTCAACGACACGGCCAAGGCGGCGCTCAACGGCGTCTCGGCCAAGCTCACCACCGAGGACCTGCTGGACATGATGAAGAAGCTCGTCAATGACAAGGAGGACGCAAGCACCGTCGCCAAGGAATGGCTGACGAAGACCGGCCTCGCGAGCTGACCACGGGAATCTTCGCCGGCGGGACGGAGTTGCTTCCACAACGATTTCAAACGGGGGACCGCGGTCCTGCGCAGTAAGGGAACGGGAGCCGATGAGCCTTCGTCAGTACGAGTACGCCCTGGCCGTTGCCGAAGAGGGCTCGGTGACGGCGGCGGCGGAGCTGCTGCACGTCGCTCAACCGTCGGTGTCCCAGCAGATCCGCGGCCTGGAGCGGGAACTCGGAGTGACCCTGTTCGCCCGCACGCCGTCCGGACTGGTGCCCACCGTGGTCGGCCGGGCGTTCCTGCGGGAGGCCGAGATCGCGGTGAACGCGGCGCGGCGGGCGAGGGCGACGGCGCGGGCCGGGGCCGATGAGCTGGTGGGCGAGCTGGTGGTCGCTGCGCAGATGGGCTTCGGCACGCGCCAACTACCGGGCGCGTTGGGCGCGCTGCGTCACCGCTTCCCGCGGCTGGAGGTCACCGTCTTCGAGGAGCCGAGCTACGCCGAGATGGAGCGGCTGTGCCGCCGGGGCGTGCTGAACCTCGCCCTGATGGCAGCCTGCGAGCGGAGCCCCGCCGACGCCCACCACCTCGGCGACGAGGAATTCGTCGTGGTGCTGGGCGCCGGGCACCGGCTGCTCGCCGCGGACCGGGTCGAGCTGCGCGAGCTGGAGGGGGAGCCGTGGGTCAGGTTCGACCGAGACAGCGCGCTCGACGCCGTACTGCTGAACGTGCTGCGGGACAACGCCCTGACCCCGAACACCGTCGCCCGCGCGTCCCAGACGGCGACGGCCGTGCGCTGGGCCGCCCACGGGCTGGGGGTGACACTCGTCCCGGCCTCCGCGGTCCCTCACGGTCACGAGCACCTCGCGCGCCCGGTGTCCCCGGTCGTGTCCCAGCCCGTCATCGCCGTGCTCCGGCACGGCACGGGCCCGGCGGAGACGGCCCTGCTCGAACTCCTGCGTAAGGAGAGCTGGTCCGAGTCCGCTTTCTTCTCACCGGTGTCCTGACCGCCGAGAAGAAGGCGGGCGCCGCTGAATTCGTGTTGACGAAACCGGCCTTCCGGAATTCCGACGGCACTCAACCCCTGGGGAATTCGCCGCCGTCCACGACGAGATTGCCGGCGGTCAGCCAGCTCGTCCGGTCCGACGCGAGGAACAGCACCGCGTGGGCGATGTCGTCGGGCTGACCGTCACGCCCCAGCGGAGGGGTGTTGGTGGCCTGGCCGGGCCCCGCGTCCAGACGCGCCCACTGTTCCCGCGTCGCTTCGCCGCCGGGGGTGGCGGTCCTGCCGGGAGACACCGTGTTGACCCGGATTCCGAACGGGGCGAGCTCCGCGGCCAGTCCCCGACTGTAGTTCTCCAGCGCCGCCTTCGCCGCCGTGTAGTGCAGGAACGGCGGTGGCGTGGGCGGGACCGCGGCCGAGGAGACGTGCACGATCACTCCCGAACGTCGTTCCCGCATCCCCGGTGCCAGCAGCGAATCAAGCCGCACGGACGCCAGGAAATTGAGATCCAGCGCGTCCTGCCACACCTCGTCGGGGATGGCCAATGCTCCCTTGTACGGTTGCGCCCCACCCACGTTGTGGACCAGGACGTCCACCCCGCCGAGCACCTCCTGCGCGGCCGTGGCGAGCGCCTCCGAGCCTGCCCGTGTCCGCACGTCGGCGGCCACGAAGGTGGCCCCCTCCGGCACCGTGTCCGTCGCCGACCTGGCAGTCGTGAGCACCTCGGCACCGGCGTCCAGGAGTTGGCGCACGACGGCCGCTCCGATTCCGCGCGTACCACCCGTGACCAGGGCTCGCTTTCCCGCGAGTTCTCTCATTCCCGATGCATTCTCGATCGTCGTCATATCGCGGTCCTCTCGATGCGAAATTGCCTGCTCGGCCAAATAAGGCTTGACGTGTTTCACCGTATGGGCGGGAAAGAAAGAGAGGCAAAGACGAATAGTCAGCAGGTGCTATAGGGAACTCCTATGGCGCGACGGCGAGGACCGCGGACCACAGCCCGCCGCCGCACGGAGTGAGCCCCGTCTCACCCGGGCAGCACCCCTTGGCTATGCAACGAGTTGCATATGAAGATCGGGGGATGGCGCTCGAGCACGCGATCCTCGTCTCCCTGCTGGAGAAGCCGGGTTCCGGCTATGAGCTGGCCCGGCGCTTCGAACGGTCCATCGGCTACTTCTGGACCGCCACGCACCAGCAGATCTACCGCGTTCTCAAGCGCATGGAGAGCGACGGCCTGCTCGCCGTCCGCGGGTTGCCGCAGCAGAGCCGGCCGGACAAGAAGGAGTACTCCGTCGTGGGTCCCGGCCGCGCCGCCCTCTCTGAGTGGCTGCACGAACCGATCGAACCCGAGAGCGTCCGGCACGACCTCGCCGTGAAGATCCGCGGCGCGGCCTTCGACGACCCGTCCGTGCTGATCCGTGAGGTCGAACGGCACCGCCAGGTGCACAGCGACCGGCTCGCGCACTATCTCGCCGGAGAACTGCGCGACTTCACCGGCCCGACGGCCCCCACCTCGCTCGACGCCGGTGAGGAGCTCCAGCATGTCGTGCTGCGCGGTGGCATCGCGTACGAGCGGATGACGATCGCCTGGCTCGACGACGTGCTCGCCACCCTCCGCCGGCTCGGCACGCCACACCCGCACACCTGAGGAGCCGGCGACCACCGCCCGCGCTCCGCGACCTCCATTCCCTCACCCTCAACCCTCGGAAGGCGGACCTCCATGGCCGACTCCCTCCTCTTCAACCCGCGCACGTACGACCCGGCCCAGTTCGACCCCGAGACCCGCAGGCTGCTGCGTGCCACCGTCGACTGGTTCGAGGAGCGCGGCAAGCGCAGGCTCATCGAGGACTACCGCTCCCGCGTCTGGCTGGCCGACTTCCTCGCGTTCGCCGCCAAGGAAGGGCTGTTCGCCACCTTCCTCACCCCGGCGTCCGCCGCCGGCCACGAGGACCAGCGCTGGGACACGGCCCGGATCGCCGCCCTGAACGAGATCTTCGGGTTCTACGGTCTCGACTACTGGTACGCATGGCAGGTGACCATCCTCGGTCTCGGACCGGTCTGGCAGAGCGACAACGCGGCGGCTCGCACCCGTGCCGCGGAACTCCTCACCCAGGGCGAGGTGTTCGCCTTCGGCCTCTCCGAGAAGACCCATGGCGCCGACATCTACTCCACCGACATGCTGCTGACGCCGGACGGCAACGGCGGCTTCACGGCGGCGGGTTCCAAGTACTACATCGGCAACGGCAATGCCGCCGGGCTGGTCTCGGTCTTCGGCCGACGCGCCGACATCGAGGGCCCCGACGGCTACGTGTTCTTCGCCGCCGAC
Organism: Streptomyces sp. NPDC056479; assembly: GCF_042795335.1. NCBI lineage: Bacteria > Bacillati > Actinomycetota > Actinomycetes > Kitasatosporales > Streptomycetaceae > Streptomyces > Streptomyces sp. NPDC056479. The sequence goes on from NZ_JBHTRZ010000001.1 coordinate 678,400, forward strand.
AGCCGTCACCCGGCCTATCACCTCGTGAAGAACGTGGTCGACTCCTCGAAGTACGTCAGCGAGTTCCGCCTCGAGGACTACCCGGTGAGCCCGGACGACGTCCTGCACACGGGCCGCGCCGCCTTCGACGCCGCCCTCAACACCGTCAACGTCGGCAAGTTCAACCTCTGCACCGCCTCGATCGGCATCTGCGAGCACGCGATGTACGAGGCCGTCACCCACGCGCACAACCGCATCCTGTACGGCCGTCCCGTCACCGCCTTCCCGCACGTGCGCCGCGAGCTGGCCGACGCGTACGTCCGCCTCGTCGGCATGAAGCTGTTCAGTGACCGCGCCGTCGACTACTTCCGCTCCGCCTCGCCGGACGACCGCCGCTACCTGCTCTTCAACCCGATGACGAAGATGAAGGTGACCACGGAGGGCGAGAAGGTCATCGACCTGATGTGGGACGTGATCGCGGCCAAGGGCTTCGAGAAGGACAACTACTTCGCACAGGCCGCCGTCGAGATCCGGGGGCTGCCCAAGCTGGAGGGCACGGTCCACGTCAACCTCGCGCTGATCCTCAAGTTCATGCGCAACCACCTCCTGAACCCCGCCGAGTTCGCGCCCGTGCCGACCCGCCTCGACGCGGCCGACGACACGTTCCTCTTCGAGCAGGGACCGGCCCGTGGCCTGGGTTCCGTGCGTTTCCACGACTGGCGCCCCGCCTACGACGCATACGCCGGAGTGCCGAACGTCGCCCGCTTCCGGGAACAGGCGGACGCCCTGTGCGAGTTCGTCACCACCGCAGCCCCCGACGAGGAGCAGAGCCGCGACCTCGATCTCCTCCTCGCCGTCGGCCAGCTGTTCGCGCTGGTGGTGCACGGCCAGCTGATCCTGGAGCAGGCCCGCCTGACGGGCCTGGACGAGGACGTGCTCGACGAGTTGTTCTCCGTCCTCGTCCGCGACTTCTCCGCCTTCGCCGTCGAGCTGTACGGCAAGGACTCCGCCACCGCGGATCAGCAGAGCTGGGCGCTCGGAGCGGTCCGGCGTCCCGTCGTCGACGACGCGCGTTCGAAGCGCGTCTGGGAGCGTGTCGAGGCACTGTCCGGGGCGTACGAGATGGCGCCCTGACAGCACGCCCGGGGGGCCCGTCGACACGTGACGGTCGTGGTCCCCGGGAGCAGTGACGCACGTGCCGTGGTCTCCGCGCGGAGACCACGGCACGCGGTGCCGAGGGTCAGCCCCTGCCCGGCATCGATCCGGTGTGGGTACCCGCAGTTCGCTCGCCCTCGTAGGGCGGTGACTGGTGCTCGGCGCGGGTAACGAAGTAATCGGCATCTTTCGGCCGCTCGGCCCCCGGCCGTGGACGCGGCGCCGGCTCGAGATGGGGGATGTGCTTGGAGCAGTGCACGTACGCCTCCTCCACCGTGATGTGCACCCAGAATTCGGGCCTGCGTCCCGGAGCGGTGTCCTCAGGAAGGTGGGGGTAGGCCCGTCGCTGCTCGTCGTCCCCGTGGAGCCGAGCTGCGCCATTGACGTGCAGGCCTATGTGGTCATGGGCGAAGTCGACGAAGAGCAGGCCGATATGCGGGTTCTCGGTGATGTTTCCCGCACTGGCGAGGACCCCGTTCCCACGGTACTCGGGGTAGGTGAGGGTCCCGTCGTCCAGCACGGTGACGAAGCCCGGGGGACCGGCACGGAAGGTGACGTCACAGGCTCCGCCGGCGTCCGACGTGGACAGGAACGCCATGGTCTGCCGCCCTATGAAGTCCATCATCTGCGGGGTCAGACGGGTCTGCACCTGGCGGTCGTAGAAACCGGCGGCCTGGTCGGCCGTGCCGAGAAGGTGCTGCAGGCGGCGCTCGCCGACGGAGGCGGTGGACTCGTGGGGGTGGGTCACGGAATGCGCTGCCTTCCTAGGGCCTTCAATTGGGCGTGGGGAGCGACGGCACTCTAACGCCGGATGGAGCACGCTGTCGTGGCCGGTACAGGTGAGCGACTCTAGGTTGGATCCACGTCGGTGTGCACCAGGTGGTGGTCCGAGTGCGGGGTCGGATGCACGCCGTGTTCTAGCGGGACGATGCCTCGCAGGAAGACATAGTCGAACTTGGTGTGCCAGTCGGTGGTCGTCTCGCAGGAGCCGGTGGACGAGGGGCGGCACTGGGGGTCCGTGTCCGTGGCCAGAGCCCAGATCTTGGTCAGTTCGGGGGCGTCCGGCACGGCGTTGAAGTCGCCGAGGACGATCGCGCGGTCGTGCCGGGCGACCTCCGCGGCGAGTACGCCGATCTGGTCCGCCCGCACCGCCTCTTGCCGTCGGTGGGCGAGGTGCGTGTTGAAGACCCGGACGGACCGGCCGGCCACGGTGGTGGTGACTGCCATGTACCCACGGTCCTCGGATCCGCCGTCGGGGTATTCCACGTCGACGGGGTCGGTCATCGGCGCCGCCGAGAGGACCGCCTGACCGTACGCTCCCGGACTCCACGGCACTCCACCGCAGCGGCCCCAACTCCGAAGAACCGTGCCGTACTCGACGTGGTAGACCAGTCCGTACAGGTTCTCCAGATGCTCCCGGATCCTCTCGACGTCACGCACGCACGCCTCTTGCATGCCGATGACCTGGGGTGCGTACGTGGCGATCTCCGCCGCCCGCTCGACGTCGCTCTCCTCGCAGGGGTTGCAGATGTTCCACGTCATGACCCGGTTCGGTACGACATCCCTGACGGCCTCGGCGGGCAGCGACCCGGCGGCGCCGCCCGGTGCACTGGGGCCGACGAGCATGACGCAGGCGGCCACGGTCATGGCGACCGCGAGCAACCGCGTGCCCCGTGCGAGCACCATCGCCTCCTCAGCGTGGATACACCCGGCATCTGACGTCTCCATACACGAGGTTAGGAGACGAAACTGTGAGCGACACATGCGTTGCCGGATCCCGGGCGCGGCAGGTCAGCGAGCACATCAGGAGGTGAGGTCGCTGCGAGTCCGATCCGTACGTCCCTGGACCGGCGGGATGCCGTGGGCCGTTTCGTCGCGCACCCTGTAGATGGGAAGGAGCGGCTCGATGGAGACTTCGCCCGAGCCGTCCAGTCGGCCCGACGACGGAGGAGGAGAAGGCGGCTCCCGTCGACGGGAGCGTTCCCCGCTGCGCGTGTCATGGTGGCGTGGCCGTACCCGGCAAATGACGGCCTGGCTGCGAGCCGTCCACGCACGGCTGGAGACCCGGTTTCCGGTGATCACCGGACTCGTGGACCGCATGGTGTCCGTGAACATCTTCGACTCCGCCACCCGCATCGCCGCGCAGTGCTTTCTGACCGCCGTTCCGCTGCTGTTCGTCCTGGGTGCGTACGCGCCGAAGGCGGTGCAGGATCAGGTCACCGCATCGATCAGTGCCGTGTTCGGTCTGACCGGGCAGGCGAAGGCCCAGGTCGAGCAGACGTTCCAGCCCCCGACCGACGATCTGCGACAGGCGACCGGGCTGGTGGGCGTCCTGATGGTGCTGCTGTCGGCCACCGCGGTGAGCCGCGCGGTCCAGCGGCTGTGCAGACGGGCCTGGCTACTGTCCCGGACAGGGGCGAAAGTCGCTCCGTGGCGATGGCTGGCGTGGATCGTCCTGTGGCTCGGCGCGCTGGTCGTCCAAGGGCTGATGCACAACGGGTTCGGCCTCGGGGAGTGGCTGGGCGCTCCGATCGTCCTGGTCATGCAGGCGGTCATGTGGTGGTGGACCCAGCATCTCCTGCTGGGCGGCGCCGTCCGCTGGGCGCCTCTTCTGCCGGGGGCTCTCATCACGGCGATCGCGGTCAGTGCCCTCTCCATCTCGGCGCACTTCTACATGCCCCGCGCGCTCAACCGGGCACTGGCGGACTACGGTCCCGCGGGTTCGGTCTTCGTCCTGCTGTCCTGGCTGATCGTGGTGAGCGTCGCCGTCGCCATCGGCCTCAGCATGGGCGCCGTACTGTCCCAGGAACCCTTTCTCAGACGGCGCCTCGGAACACCGACGTCAGCACCGGACGACAACGACGACATATGACGTCGGTTCCCGATTTGGGACCATGGCCATGTGGACGGGTATCCGGACCTCGGCGCGGCCGGGCCGGAGGACGCACTTGACGTGGCGCCGACGGCCCGGACGGCGGTGGCGTGGCTGCCGCCGCGCGAGCTCTGGCCGGGGATCCAGGACATCCGCTGGGAGCACGATCCGCAGGTACGGCGGTGGCCGCCGCATGTGAATCTGCTGTTCGGTTTCGTGCCGGAGGAGACCTTCACGCGGGCTCTGCCACTGCTCTCGGCCGGGGCGGCGGCAAGCGCCGCGTTCACGGCGCGCCTGGCCGGAGTGCGGTACTTCCGACACCGGCGCTACTCGACCGTCTGGCTCGATCCCGCCGCGGCGGACCTGGCGCCCTGGGTCCGCCTCCAGCGGGAGCTACAACTGCGGTTCCCCCAATGCCTCGGGCGTGGGCGCCGCTTCACCCCGCATCTGTCCCTCGGCCGCAGCCAGGACCCGAAGCGCCTGGCAGCCGAGTGTGCCGCCCGGCTCGGCACGCTCTCGGCGGCGGTGGACGAGGTGGTCCTGCTCGCCCCTCGTGGCGAGGAGCCCATGCTGCCCCGGGCCGTGATCGAACTGGGGACGGGCGACGTCCGGCACCGCCCTCCCCCTCCCCAGGATGCCGCCGGGGCAGGATCGCTGTGAAGCCGGGCCATGAACGTCGGGCGGGCTCGGCTCCTCGGCTTCAGGAGGTGGCTCAGGCGGCGGAGGTGCGCAGCGGCGCCAGGGCCCCGCTCCAGGCGATGACCTGGTCGAGCAGGGTGTCGAGAGCCTGAATGTTGTACTCGCCGGGCTTGAGGACGCTGAAGTTCTCGAACTCGGTCATCAGTGACAGCGCCACCTGCTGGCGCACGTCCGCCATCTGCAGCTCACCGACGACCAGTCGCAGGTGCTCCACGGCCCGGGCGCCGCCGACACCGCCGTACGACACGAAGCCGGCCGCCTTGTTGTTCCACTCGGTGTAGAGGTAGTCGATGGCGTTCTTGAGCACGCCGGACGTGCTGTGGTTGTACTCCGGGGTGACGAAGACGAACCCGTCGAAGGAGGCGATCTTCTCCGCCCACCGCTTCGTGTGCTCGCCCTGGTACTGGCCCATCGACGGGGGCAGCGGCTCGTCCAGGTGCGGAAGCGGGTAGTCGCGCAGGTCCACGAGTTCGAACTCGGCGTCACTGCGCCGGGAGGCGATGTCATAGACCCACTTGGCCACCTGCTCGCCGTTGCGGTTGGGACGGGTGCTGCCGAGGATGATGCCGATCCTGGTCATGGGGATGTCCTCAACGTTCGCTGGCAGAAGTTGATGCGTCATATAAATTAAGGACAGTTGGATGATGCGTCAACCATTCACGTCCGCGCTCCGATCGCAGCCCGTCCGCGCTCCGATTCCGGGAAGCGATAGAGCATCGAGCGCAGCTCTCCCGCACCCACGTTGGCGCCGAAGGGTTCGGTGCCCGGTTCGAGCCGTACCCCGTCGGCAAGGCGGCCCGCCATGACCGGGTCGAAGCCGAGGGCGTCAACGAGGTGTGCGACGGCCGCGAGGTCGTCCGCGTCGTCACCGGCGATCGCGATCGCCTTGCGTCCCGGCGTCCCCGCGGGCCGGGCCCCGTCCTCCAGATCGTGGTAGCCCATGTGGTTGAAGGCCTTGACCACCCGCGCCCCGGACAGATACCCCTGCACGAGCTCGCTCGAGGAGGTCAGCGGGTCGGTGAGATCGTCGCGGATGCCGTCGACCTCCCACCAGTAGTTCATCGCATCGATGACGAGCTTTCCGCGCAGTGCTTCGGCGGGAAGGGTGCGGTACTTGCCGAGGGGGAGCGCCAGGACGACGACGTCCGCCTGCTCGGCGGCCTCGATCGCGGTGACCGGCTCCCCGCCGGGGGTGAGCACTTCGACGGTGAGGGCGATCCTCGCCGGATCGCCCGAGCCGGCGATGAGCACCCGGTGTCCGGCTGCCAGCGCCAGGCGTGCCAGCACGGTGCCGACCTTCCCCGCACCCAGGATGCCGACGGTGGGTACGGCGGCAGCGGTGTCCACGTCGTCTTCTCCGATCATGGGGTCAGCCCGCGAGCAGGTCGCGGACCATCGGGATGACCTTGGTGCCGTACAGCTCGACGGCGCGCAGTCGAGCGCTGACCGGCTGGGCCCCCGTGGTGTAGATGAGGTCGAACCGGCCGACGCCGAGCGCCTCGATGGCGCGGGCCATCTTGCGGGCGACCGACTCGGGGGAGCCGATGTAGAGGGAGCCGTGCTCGATCTCGGCCTCGTACTCCTCCTTGCGGACCGGCGGCCAGCCCCGCAGCGCGCCGATGCGGTCCCGGATGACCTTGTAGTGCGGCCAGTGCAGTTCCTTGGCCTCCTCGTCCGTGGGGGCGATGAAGCCCGGGGAGTGCATGCCGACGGGATGAGCGGTCGTGCCGAACTTGTCGGTCGCGCGCTCGTAGAGGTCGATGTAGGGCGCGAAGCGTTCCGGGGTGCCGCCGATGATCGCGATCATCAGCGGAAATCCGTAGCGCGCGGTCCGGACGACGGACTGGGGCGAACCGCCGACGCCGACCCACGTGCTCAGGTGCCCGGACTCGGTCTTGGGGAAGACGTCGGCGCCTTCGAGCGCCGCCCGCTTGGTACCGCTCCAAGTGACCGGCTTCTCCTCCAGCAGCTTGGCGAAGAGCTCGATCTTCTCCTCGAACAGCACGTCGTAGTCGGCGAGGTCGTATCCGAAGAGGGGGAAGGACTCGGTGAAGGAGCCGCGCCCGAGGATGATCTCGGCCCGGCCGTTCGAGAGCGCGTCCACGGTCGAGAACCGCTGGAAAACGCGGACCGGGTCGTCGGAGCTCAGTACGGTCACGCCGGAGGAGAGGCGGATACGGTTCGTGCGCGTGGCTATTCCGGCGAGCACGGTCTCCGGTGTCGAGATCGCGAACTCGGGGCGGTGGTGTTCACCGAGGGCGATGACGTCGACACCGATCTGCTCCGCGAGCACGGCCTCGTCGACGACCAGCCGGATGGCCTGCGCATCGGATACCGGGTTGCCGGAATCGTCTTCCGGTACATCGCCGAAAGTGTCCAGGCCGAAGACGAGATCAGACATATCAGACATGGCGGGGGCTCCACGGTCGACCGGTTGATGTGTCAGTCGACGTCCAGTATACTTGATGCATCAACTAGTGGCTGAGGTATGACTGAGGCCTGTAGGTCGTCGCTGCCGCCAGTTCGGTGAAGCGTCAACCACGAATACACTTGCTCCATGGGAGAGACGCGGTGGTTGACGCCGGAGGAGCAGCGCGCGTGGCGGGGCTTCGTCCGGTTGCATGAACGGCTCGTAGGGCGCCTGGGGCGCTTGCTGCAGTCGGAGTCGAACGTCTCGCCCGCTGACTTCGCGGTCCTGGTCCATCTGACGGACGCGCCGGACGGGCGGCAGCGATATCAGGATCTCGCTCGGGCGCTGGAGTGGGAGAAGAGCCGGATGTCCCACCACATCGCCCGGATGGCGGGACGAGGCCTCGTGGTGCGGGAGGAGTGCGCCGAGGACGGCCGCGGCGCGTTCGTGGTGATCACGGACGCTGGGCGCGAGACCATCGAGGCGGCCGCCCCACGGCATGTCGAGGCCGTGCGCGAACTCTTCATCGACCATGTCACGCCGGCGGAACTGCGCGTGCTGGCCGAGATCTCCGAGCGGGTCGTCGGCAAGCTCGACGACGAGCAGTCCTGACCCGGGGGTCGTCAATCCAGCGCCGGTTCATCGTCCGTGAGGCGGGGTGCGTGCACCCGGCAGGACCGGCAGGCGGGCTCCGACCGCTTCGGCAGCCTCGAGGGACGCGGCCTCCCGGCGGCCGGCCTTGACAGGAGGAACGGCGCTGCGGGCGCGCGGCTCGTGAGCGGCCGGGGTGTGATCACCGAGGACGGTCCCTCCGCAACCGGCGATCTCACAAAGCGTGCGCCGCCGCGCCAGGCCGTGTGTAGGCCTGCCGCGGGGCCAGAGGCCCGTGATCACCCGCGCAGACGACGACCGTCTCCAGCGGTTCGCCGCAGTCGCGGTGACGTACCTCCAAGGGCGGCCCCTCCGGGTCGGCCGTGTACCGGTCGCCCCACTGCTTGAGTGCGAGCATCACGGGCCACAGATCCCAGCCCTTGCTCGTGAGCCGGTACTCCTGACGAGTGCGGTGGCCGGGCTCGCGGTACGGGACGGAGTCCAGGACCCCGGCGGCGACCAGTTTGCGCAGCCGGTCCGCCAGTACCGCCTCCGACAGCCCCACGTGCCGGCGGAAGTCGTCGAAGCGGCGCACGCCGTTCATGGCGTCACGCAACACCAGCAGCGACCACTTCTCGCCGATCAGGTCGAGGGTGCGCTGCACCGTGCAGTTCTCGGTGTTCGTCTCCAGCCAGGTCATGGCGCCATCGTAGGCTGGCTTCGCGATTGACAGCCAGCTTCTCGCCCAGCTAACTTCGATTATTGAAGCCAGCTGTGGAGGGAAAAGACACATGACGAGGTCACGCACGTACGAGTGGCAGGATCCGAGCATCTCCGCGGCCGATGTCGGCCAGGAGAGCGGCCTCGCCTTCCTGCGCAGCGTGCTGAGCGGACGTCTGCCCGCCCCGCCCATCGCCGCGACGCTCGGATTCACGCTGGAGGAAGTCGAGTTCGGTCGTGCGGTCTTCGTCCTGGAGCCGGGGGAGGAGCACTACAACCCCATCGGCAGCGTCCATGGCGGCGTGTACGCCACCCTCCTCGACTCGGCCGCGGGCTGTGCGGTGCAGTCCGTGCTTCAGGCCGGCATGGGATACACCTCACTCGACCTGAGCGTGAAGTTCCTGCGCCAGATCACCGTCGACACCGGCAAGGTCCGTGCCATCGGCACCGTCCTCAACCACGGCCGCCGCACGGCCCTGGCGCAAGCCGAGTTGCTCGACTCCCAGGACCGTCTGCTCGCCCATGCCACCAGCAGCTGCATGCTCTTCCCCGTCCCGCCGCGCTGACGACTCCAGGCGCGCGATCGAGGGACCCGCCGCAGGTCCCGCGCGAACACCTGCTTCCCCTGATCCCGACCGCCACCCTCCCCGAGCTCGTCGGCACGGGCCACCTGTCCCCACTAGAGGTGCCCGACCAAGTCGCCCGTCACATCGGCGAGTTCACCGCCAACGCGGAGCTCGAGGCCTTCACCGTCTTCGCCCTCCGCTGAGGCCGAGGCTTGGGCAGCGCCGCGTCGATGAGGACGGACGCCGCCGCTCGGGCGGTCGCGGCCGCTGAGGGGTCGCGGTCCATTCGTGCGGACAGTCCACCTCCGTCGTAAAGAAGGTGGAGCCGGCGGGCCAGCTCCTCGGGGTCCGGGGTGCCGGCGTCCCGGGCGAGCTCGGTGAACAGGGCCCGGATCCCCGCCCGGTAGGCGTCGGAGGCCTCCTCGATGGCGCTGCCGTGTCTCGCCTCCGCGCTCGCGGCCACGAAGGCGCAGCCGTGGTAGTCCTCCTCGGCGAACAACTCTCCCTGCGCCTCGAAGACCGCCAGCAGCCGCTCACGCGGAGTCTCGGCGGCGTCGACGGCTCGCAGGAGCCGGCTGGTCACCGCGGCGCTCCGGGCGTCGAGATACGCACGGATGAGCTGTTCCTTGCCTCCGAAGGCGTTGTACAAGGACGCCTTGGCGACCCCGGCGTGCTCGATGATCCGGTCGATCCCGACCGTCCGCACGCCCTCGGCGTAGAAGAGTTCGTCCGCGGCCGAGAGCAACCGCTCACGGGCGGTAGGAGCTTTCGCGCTCCGCGTCTTCGGCATGCCGCTCACCTTCTCGACGGATGGGTCACCGTGGCCCTTGACCAGACCGGTCTACTCAATTGTCGCTCAGGGCCGCCCGATCCCGGGCGGCCCGTACGGCCGCGGACAGCGAGGCGATGTCGTAGGCGCCGTGATGGCGGCGGCCGTTGACGAAGAACGTGGGCGTGCCCGAGACGCCGCTCAGATCCGCCGATTCGACATCCTCTTCCACCCGCTGCGCGCCGACACGCGCCCGCAGATCCTGGCGGAGCTCGTCGAGGTCGAGTCCGATCTCCTCGGCGTAGCGCAGAAGGTCCTTCAGCCGCAGGTCCCCCTGGTGGCTGATCAGGATGTCGTGCATCTGCCAGTAGCGGCCCTGCGAGGCGGCGGCTTCGGCGGCTTCGGCGGCGAGCTGGGCGTTGGGGTGGACGTCCGGGAGGGGCAGGTGCCGCCAGACGTAGCGCACCTCGTCACCGAAGTCGGCGAGCAGCTCGCGGACCACCGGTTCCGCCAGGCCGCAGTACGGGCATTCGTAGTCGCCGTACTCGACCAGGGTGACCGGAGCGTCCAGCGGGCCGCGCACGTGGTCGCGCGTCGTGTCGACGGGGTCGCTGAGATCGACGATGGTGTGGCCCGCGCCGAGCAGGGCCCGGGTCCGCGCCTGGGCGGGCAGCAAGGCGATGATCTGCGTGATCGACCAGGTGATCAGGAAGGAGGCCAGGACGGCCGCCAGGATGCCGATCTTCGCCTGCTCCAGCTGCCCGCCGTCGAAGGCGAGCGTGGCGATCAGCAGGGACACCGTGAAGCCCACTCCGGCGATGCTCCCGCCCGCCGCGACGGCACCCCACCCCAGCGGTGGACGCAGCCGCCCCCGGCTCAGCCGGATCGCGGCCCAGGTGGCGACCAGGATGCCCACCGGCTTGCCCAGGGCGTAGCCGAACAGGATCCCGAGGGTGATGGGCGAGGTGAAGGCCTCTCGCAGGCCCTCGGCGTCGATGGTGAGCCCGGCGTTGGCCAGCGCGAAGAGCGGCACGATGACATAGCTCGTCCAGGGGTGGATCATCCGCTGGAGCCGCTCGTTGGGCGAGAGGGCGGATGCCAGTCCGCGGCGCAGGCTCTGTTCCAGCTCGGGTGTCGGCTGTTCACGGAAACCACGGAACAGTCGGCTGACCCGCTCCAGGGAGTGCCGCTCGGCCGGATGGGCGTAGGTGAGCAGGCCCACGGCCAGGCCGCTGACCACGGGGTCCACGCCCGAACGCAGAAGCGCACCCCACAAGGCGACGGCCAGCACCGCGTAGATACCGGAGATCCGCACACCGGCGGCGCGCAGCGCGAGGAGGGCGGCGAAGATGCCGAGCGCCGTGAGCAGGGCGGGCAGATAGATCGCGCCGCTGTAGGCGATGGCGATGACCGCCAGCGCCAGCAGGTCGTCGGTGACCGCGACGCTCAGCAGGAAGACGCGCAGACCTCCCGGCAGCCGCGAGCCGAAGAGGGCGAGCATGCCGAGGGCGAAGGCCGTGTCGGTGGACATGGCGGCGCCCCAGCCTTGCAGGGAGTCCTGACCGGCGTTGATGCCCAGATAGATCGCTACGGGAACGAGCATGCCGCTGACTCCGCCGGCCACCGCGAGTGCGAGACGCTGGCGTTCGCGCAGCTCGCCCATGTCCAGCTCGCGGCGGGCCTCCAGCCCGACGATGAAGAAGAACAGCGACATCAGCCCGCTGTTGACCCACTCGCGCAGCTCCATGGACACGCCGACCGAACCGATGCGGAACGATATCTCGGTCCGCCACCACGAGTCGTACATGCCGGGGGAGACGTTGGCCCAGACGAGGGCCGCCACCACGGCGCCCAACAGGACCGCGGCGCTACCCGTCTCGGTCCGCAGAAAGGCACGCAGCGGACCGCGCGATTCATGACCGCACGCGGTCTGTCCGGTCAGGGCGCCGTCGGGAACCGCTTGGTCGGGCAGGGACATGGCTCGTTCTCCTGGTCTCCTGGGCATTGTCATGCCTCGGGGGGCGCGCGGGCCGCTCAGGACACGCGCTGCAGCGGCTCGGCCTCCGCCACCCGAAGACCCGTGGCCGCAGCGCCGGCGGCCACGGCCACCCCGCGGGTGCGCGCGCCCGTGCCGCGCAGCAGCAGAGCCGCGAGGGCCACCAGAGCCAGGGCGATGACCACCGCGCCGTATCCCTCGGCGGTCGGGACCAGACCTCCGCCGTGGACCACCAGCCATCCGGCTACGACGGAGGGGACGCCCATGCCGAGGTAGGAGATGACGAAGAGCAGGGACAGCACACCCGATCCCTCATGGGCCTTGGTCAGGGGCATCACGGTGCGGATGCCGCCCTGGAAGCCGCTGCCGAAGCCGAGGCCGGCGACCGCGGTGCCGATGAAGAACAGGGCCGGCGCGCCTGTGGCGACGGCGAGCAGGGTGAGGGCCACACCGGAGATCAGAGCCGCGATGCCGGTGTACATCACGGTCGTGGCCCGGGTGTTGCGCAGGGCGAGGACGGACGCCGCCGCGACGATCGCGAGGACGAAGAGACCGAGGCCTCCGTAGACGGCGGAGCTGGAGCCGACCAGGGTGCGGACCAGGGCGGGGCCGAGGGAACCGTAGAACCCGGCGAGTGCCCAGACGGCGAAGACGACGGGAGCCGCCGCCAGGACGGCACTGCGGACCGTGGGCGGCAGCCTGACCTCGGGTACCAGGCTCGCCAGCGCTCCGGGTTCACGGGTGACGGTCTCGTCGATCAGTGTGATGGCGATCGCCTGGGCCACGAGGACGACGAGCAGGCCGAGGTAGATCGTGTGTGTGGGCGAGGGCAGGTACTGCACGACGAAACCGCTGATCAGGGCGCCCGACGCGGTGCCCAGACCGGGTGCGAAGGCGTTTGCGACCGTGCCGCGCGACCGGTTGATGTCCATCATCGCGGCACCGACGGCGCCCAGCGCCGCGCCTGTGGACAGGCCCTGCACCATACGGGCCAAGAGGAGTTCGCCGACACCGCCGGCGGTGGTGAACATCAGCATCGCCACGGCCTGCGCGGCGATGGCGGTGATCAGGACAGGGCGGCGCCCGACGTGGTCGGACAGCTTCCCGAGGATCAGCAGGCCCGTCAGGACGGCGATCGCGTAGACCGCGAAGACGAGCGTGGTGGTGAGGGGGCCGAACCCCCATTCGGCCTGGTAGGCCGCGTAGAGCGGGGTGGGTGCGCTGGAGGCGGCGAGAAAGGAGACCACGACGGAGGCGAGGACGTAGAACGCCACGCGCGGCGGTATGGGCCGGGTCGATGACATGGTGCGCCCGGGCTGTTGCAGGGAGTTCATCGGCGACCCTTCGCGGCGACGGATTGAGTAGACCGGTCTGTCTGTGAGAGTGGCAGCAAGGTAGACAGGTCTGTCTATTCCCAGCGGGGCGGGAGTGGGTCGGTGCCGGAGCCGTCGGGGTCCCGGAACTTACGGACCATGGCACCCGAGCGCCTTGTTGATCACGGGGGCGTGAACGACGCTCTGGTTACGCGACGGCGGGAGGCCGCCGCCGGTGTGGCTGACGGGGGCGCGGCCACTTCCGCTCCGACAGACTGGGCGCGGTCGCATGGAGCGTTTTCATGGACTGGCAAGGGCTCGCCCTCGGACTGGCGGGGAGCGTCTTCCGGTATCCGCTCAATGCGTGGCATCCGGCGCCGCTCAAGGCACTGCGGAGCGAGATCCGGTGCCTGCGAGCCGATGGCGCCGAAACGATCGGGATCGTCGGCTTCTCGGCCGGCGGACACCTCGCGGGTCTGGCGGCACTCGCGCCGGACGCCGACGAACTTGCCTCGGTTCAGTTCGCGGTGCTGGGCTATCCGATCACCTCGATGGAGACGGAGACGTACCGGCCCTCGCAACGCGTACTGCTGGGCGAGGACCCCTCGCCGGAGTCGCGCCGGGCGACCTCACTCGACGCGCTGGTGACCGAGTCGGCTCCGCCGTTCTTCATCTGGCACACGGCGCAGGATCCCTACGTTCCGCCCGAGCACACCTACCGCCTCGCCGCAGCCCTGGCCGCCGACAATGTGCCGCACACGGCGCACGTCTTCGACCACGGCCCGCACAGTCTCGGCCTCGCCGGGGGCGGGCGCGGCGTCGACCTGGACACGCCTGGCCGCGACCTGGCTCGCAGAGCAGACGGGCGATGGCCCAGGTGACGCCCGGCCCGAGCGCTGAAGGCTCGCAGAACGCGCTGAAGAACCTCTGCACGCTCGCTCGCGACGCGTGCTGTCCCCTGCCCTCCCGCCCCCGGCGTTGGTCAGGACGGGATGGCGGGCGTCTGGAAATAATGACCCTTGTCGAGGTCTTCGATCAGGCCAGGGTGGGCGGGCTCCCAGCCGAGGAGTTCGCGGGTCTGTGCGCTCGACGCCGGGACGTCGAGGGCCAGGAAGCCGGCGAGCCAGGTGAAGTGGCCGGTCGCGGCTTCCGGGGCCACGGAGGTGACCGGTATGTCGAGGTGGCGGCCCATCACTTCGGCGACGTCGCGGATGGCGACGCCTTCCTCGGCGGCGCCGTGCAGCACTGTTCCCGCGGGGGCCTGCTCGACCGCGAGACGGAACAGCCGTGCGGCGTCGAGGCGGTGGAGGGCAGGCCAGCGGTTGGTGCCGTCGCCGATGTAGCCGGAGACGCCCTTGGCGCGGGCGATGGCGACCAGGGTCGCCATGAACCCGTTGTCCCCGTCGCCGTGGCAGGTCGGGGCGAGTCGTACCACCGACGAACGCACGCCGCGTGAGGTGAGTGCGAGAGCCGCCGCGGCCGTGGCCGAGCGGATGGACGTGGGAGAGCCGTCGACCGTGGGCTGGTCCTGCTCGGTCGCCACCTGCCCAGGTTTGAGGCCGGCCAGCCCGGAGGCGAGGACGAAGGGGCGGCCGGTGCCCGCCAGGGCGTCGCCGAAAGCGTCGACGGCGCGACGGTCGGCCTCGGCGGCGCCTTGGTAGTCGCCGGTGAAGGCGAGGTCGTGCTTGAAGGCGAGGTGGATCACCGCGTCGGATGCGGCCGCGGTGTCGCGCAGGACGTCGAGGTCGTCGACGGTGCCGCGGACCGCTTCTGCTCCCGCGGCGGTGAGGGCGGCGGCGGAGGCGTCGGAGCGGGCGAGCCCCACGACCTGGTGGCCCGTGTCGATGAGTTCGGGCACGAGGGCGGAGCCGATCCAGCCGGACGCGCCGGTGACAAAGATGCGCATGGGAGGGTTCTCCAACAATTGATGTCAGTGACTGTCATCGACGCTAACACGTGATGTCAGTAACTGTCATCGCGTAGGATCTGCGCATGGGCAGATGGGAGCCGAACGCGCGGGAACGCCTGGCGAAAGCCGCGTTGGACCTCTACAGCGAGCGCGGCTACGAACAGACGACCGTGGCGGAGATCGCCGGACGGGCCGGACTCACCGAGCGGACCTACTTCCGGCACTACGCCGACAAGCGGGAGGTGCTGTTCGACGGCTCCGGCGCGCTGCAGGACCTGTTCGTGAACGCCGTCGCCGAGGCTCCGGAGTCCGCGGTGCCGATCGACGCGGTGGCAGCGGGGCTTGCTGCGGTCGGCATGGTGTTCGTCGACCGCATCGAGCACTCTCGGCGACGACAGGCCGTCATCGTGGCGAACGCCGAACTGCAGGAGCGCGAGCTGATCAAGCTCGCTTCACTGTCGGCCGCACTGGCCGATGCCCTGAGGCTGCGCGGCGTGGGGGAGCCGGCCGCGAGCCTGACCGCCGAGGCCGGGGTCGCCGTCTTCAAGGTCGGCTTCGAGCGGTGGATCGCGGCGGCCGAGGAACGCACCCTGGCGCAGTCGATGCGGGAATCGCTGGAGGAGTTCAGGGCTGCCGTGGCGGCGGGGAGTTAGGCCGTTTTCCGCGGATCGTCAGTGCTCGGCATCCCCGATCTGCCCTTCTCGACGGCCGAGGCTCGCTCAGGCACCTCCTCGAGAGCGACCCCGGCAGCCCGCCCGCCCCGCCTCGCCACGTCACAAGGCGACGCGAGGCTGCCCGCTCGTGGCGCCGAGGCCGCCGTCCACCGGGATCTGATCACCCGTCACATAGCGTGCGTCGGAGCCGGCGAGGAAGGCCATCTCGTGCGCGGTCAGCAGGGCTACCGACGATCTTCCTGGTCAGGTGAGGGACCGACGACGCCGGAGGGGCGTCACGTCGCGTCGGCGACCCTGCCCATGACCGCGTACAACTGCTGCGGGGTCAAAGGAGGTGTCGGGAGTGGATGGGCGGCCTCGGTGCGCAGGCCGTCGAGCATGAAGGCGACGCCTCGGCGCCAGGCGTCGGGGGCGATGTCCTTGACGGCCCGGGACAGCACGGCATTGGTGGCGAAGACGAAGACCAGGTCTTCGCCGGTGAAGTCGGGGCGCAGGGCGCCGTCCCGGTGGGCCCGCTCGATGATGCGTGTGGCGGCGTCCTGGGCCCGCCCGCAGACCGCCATCAGGCGACCGGCGTTCGGGTAGCGGCCGGCGACCACGTCGCCGATGGCGGGGTCGGTGACCTGCAGCTCGCAGAGCTTTTCGACGTAGTACGCGAATCCGTCCCAGGCGTCGTCCCGCGCCAGGGCTTCCTGGGCGACCTCGTCGAGCCGGACGGCGGCCAGGTCGGTGACGACCTCGTCGATCAGCGCCTCGCGGCTGCCGAACAGGTTGTAGAGGGTGCCGTGGCTCACTCCGGCGCGGCGGGCGATCTCCTTCAGCGGCGCCTGGAGTCCGCGTTCGCGGAAGAGCTCGGCTGCCGCCGTGCGCAGCTTCTCCGCGTTGCGTTGCGCGTCGGCCCGCATCCGGTGTTCCTCCTCGTCGCCCGTTCGGCGTCCATGGTCGCATCCACCGGCCGTCACCTAACTTGACCGTGGGGTCAAGTTGCGTGTTAGGGTCGACCTCAGAAATTGACCTATGGGTCAAGATAACTCTGCGGCAAGGAGAACCCCATGTCCAAAGTGATCGCCGTCCTCGGTGCCGGTACCGGTCTCGGTGTGTCCGTCGCCCGTCGCTTCGGCCGGGAAGGATTCCGGGTCGCTCTGGTCGCCCGCCGCAAGGACCGGCTCGACAGCCTCGTGGCACGCCTCGCCGACGAGGGCATCGAGGCCGCCGCCTTCCCGGCCGACCTGTCCGACCCGGCCGGGGTGCCCGCCCTGGTGGACGCCATCCGTGACCACTTCGGCCGGATCGATGTCGTCGAGTACGGGCCGATCGCAGGCGACGTGGCCTTCTCGCCGGCGGCCGAGCTGGACGCGGCCACCCTGGAGGCGTACTCCCGGCTGCTCCTGCTCACTCCCGTCGAGGTGTTCCGCGCGGTGCTGCCCGAGATGACCGAGCGCGGTGACGGCGCGCTTCTGATGACCACCGGCCTCACGGCGATGCGTCCTATGCCTCACCTCAGTGGACCGGGCCCGGCGATGTCGGCCGCCCGCAACTACCTGTACGCCCTGAACGGCGAACTCGCCGACAAGGGCGTCTATGCCGGCACCCTCACCATCGGCGCCATGATCACCGGAAGCGAGGCGGCCGAGCGGGTCGAGTCGTCCGCCGGTGTCGAGGACGAAGTCCTGGGCGCGGGCATCGACTTCCCCGTCGTGCACCCCGACGAACTCGCCGAGCACTACTGGGACATGTACACCCGCCGTGACCGCGTCGAGCAGGCCCACCCTGCGGCGCTGACCCCGCGGGCCGATGTCGCGTAACCGTTGATGGGGCTTCTCGTGCCGTCACCCTTCGCCGCGACGACGCGACGTAAGAGCCCCTGCCGGGTGCCCCCGATGCCCCTGGCGACGACCCGTCCTCGAGACGGCGGCGGTGCACAGCGAGCCGGACCCAACCGGACCCGACCCCCCTGCGTCACCCCGCCGACCACCTCGCCAGGACCGACGCACCACCCCATGGCACAGTGGCCGTATGTGCGGCCGCTATGCCTCCACCCGCAGCCCCGAGGACCTGGCCCAGCTGTTCCAGGTCCCCGAGTGGCATCCGGAGGAAACCCTGGCGCCCAGCTGGAACGTGGCCCCGACCGACGAGGTGTGGGCGGTGCTGGAGCGCAGGCCGCGAGGCGCCGACGAGGATGCCCCGGTCCGGCGCCGGCTGCGGCCGCTGCGGTGGGGGCTGGTGCCCTCCTGGGCGAAGGACGTGAAGATCGGGGCGAGGCTGATCAACGCACGGGTCGAGACCGTGCACGAGAAGCCCGCCTTCCGCCGCGCGTTCGTCAAGCGCCGCTGCCTGCTGCCCGCCGACGGCTTCTACGAGTGGGACCGGGTCGAGGACCGGACGTCGGGCAAGGTCCGCAAGCAGCCCTACTTCATCCATCCCGAGGACGGGCAGGTCCTGGCCCTCGCCGGCCTGTACGAGTTCTGGCGCGACCCGGCGGTCAAGGATGACGACGACCCCGCCGCCTGGGTGCTGACCTGCACGATCATCACCACCGATGCCACCGATGCGGCGGGTCGCATCCACCCCCGCATGCCGCTCGCCCTCACCCCCGAGCACTACGATGCCTGGCTCGACCCGCATCACCAGTCGACCGACGAACTGCGCGCCCTGCTCGTCCAGCCCGCGGACGGCCACCTGGACGCCCGCCCCGTCTCGCCCGCGGTCAACAGCGTCAGCAACAACGGCCCCCAGCTCCTGGACGAGGTTCCCGCGCCCTGACCACGGCATAGGTGAGTTCTCGGTAAGGGTTGCCGCCGGGGATCGCTTCGCAGCGGTTTTGACATCCGTTTTCATCTAGCGTGGGCGCGAAGCCGGGACGCATGGAGCTCGGCGGATCCATTCGCCTTGCTCGGAGGTACCCCATGCCCGCGCCCACGCCCCGATCTCTCGTCCCGCTGACAGCCGGCGCCGCCTGCCTGATCCTCCTGGCGGGCTGCGGCAGTTCGTCCGACACCGGCGGCGGCAAGGGTGCCTCGCAGGGCCGCCCCGCCGCGGCCTCCGTCATCCCCGTCGTGGCCTCGACGAACGTCTACGGGGACCTGGTCGGGCGAATAGGCGGCGACAAGGTCGAGGTCACCTCGATCATCAGCGACCCCGACCAGGACCCGCACTCCTACGAGGCCAACACCCACAACCAACTGGCCCTGTCCAAGGCGAAGGTCGTCATCGAGAACGGCGGCGGCTACGACGACTTCATCGACCGCATGCTGAAGAGCGGCGGCTCGTCCCCCGAGGTGATCAACGCCGTCAAGGTCTCCGGGAAGACGGCACCGGCGGGCGGGGAACTCAACGAGCACGTCTGGTACGACTTCCCGACGGCCGCCAAGCTCGCCGACCGGATTGCCGCCGCCCTCGGCAAGGTCGACCCGGACGCCGCCGCCGTCTTCACCGCAAACGCCAAGGACTTCGCCCGGAAGCTCGAGCCGCTGGAGCGGAAGGAAGCCCGGATCAAGGCCGATCACGGCGGCGCGGCGGTGGCCATCACCGAGCCCGTGCCGCTGTACATGATCGAGGCCAGTGGGCTGCGGAACGCGACGCCCGGGGAGTTCAGCGAGGCCGTCGAGGAAGGTGACGACGTCTCCCCGAGGACCCTCCAGGACACGCTCGCGCTGTTCACCGGGAACAAGGTCGGGGCGCTGGTCTACAACGAGCAGACCTCGGGCCCGGAGACCGAGAAGGTGGAGCAGGCGGCCAAGTCCGCGGGAATTCCCGTGGTTCCCGTGACCGAGACCCTTCCCAAGGGCAAGGACTACCTCGGCTGGATGAGCGCCAACGTCGACGCGCTCGCGAGCGCGCTGGCCAAGTGAGCGGCCACGACGTGCCGGGCCACGGCATGGACACCCCGCTGATCAGCATGCGTGCGGCCGCCCTGTCCTATGGCGAGCGCGTGGTGTGGCGGAACCTCGATCTCGATGTGCGGCCGGGCGAGTTCCTGGCCGTGCTCGGGCCCAACGGAGCGGGCAAGACCAGCTTTGTGCGTGCCCTGCTGGGGCAACGGCAACTGTCCGGCGGAACGCTGACGGTCCTGGGCCGCCCGCCCCGCAACGGCAGCCGGCACATCGGCTACGTCCCCCAGCAGGCGACGCTGTCCGCCCAGGCGATGGTGCGCGCCCGGGATCTGGTCCGCTTCGGCATCGACGGGCACGGCTTCGGACCCAGGCTGTGTGCAGGTGCCGTACGCCACCGCGTCGACGAAGTCCTCGCCTCGGTCGGCGCCACCGCCTACGCGGACGTACCCGTAGGCCTGCTCTCCGGTGGCGAACGGCAGCGTGTGCGCATCGGGCAGGCGCTGGCGACCGACCCGCGGATCCTGCTCTGCGACGAACCGCTGCTCTCCCTCGATCTGCACCACCAGCGTGCCGTCACCGAACTGGTCGACGCGAGGCGCCGCTCCCACGGCACGGCGGTGGTCTTCGTAACCCACGAGATCAACCCCGTGCTGGGCCTCGTGGACCGCGTGCTGTACCTCGCCCGCGGCGGCCATCGGGTCGGCACACCCGACGAGGTACTGACCTCCGAGGCGCTCTCGCGGCTGTACGGCACGCAGGTCGACGTCGTCCGTGTCCGCGACCGCGTCGTCGTCGTGGGCGCACCCGACGAGGTGGCGCGGCCGCCGCATCATCCCGAACTGCCGCACGGGGTACGGCCATGACCATCGCCCAGGGGATCTGGCAGCAGATCTTCCACTTCGACGACTACGGCGAACTGCTCGCGCTCTTCCGCAACTCGCTCATCGCCGGGGCCGCGCTCGGCCTGGTCGGCGGCCTGGTGGGGGTGTTCGTGGTCATGCGCGACCTGCCCTTCGCGGTGCACGGGATCAGCGAGCTGTCGTTCGCCGGAGCCTCGGCCGCGCTGCTGCTGGGCGTGAACATCGTCGCCGGCTCGATCGTCGGCTCGCTGATCGCGTCCGGGGCGATCGGGCTGCTCGGCTCGCGCGCCCGGGACCGCAACTCGGTGATCGGGGTCATCATGCCCTTCGGGCTCGGCCTCGGAGTGCTGTTCCTCGCGCTGTACAAGGGCCGGGCGGCGAACAAGTTCGGCCTGCTCACCGGGCAGATCGTCGCCGTCGACACCCCGCAGATGGCCTGGCTGCTCGGCACGTCGGCCGTGGTGCTGGTCGCGCTCGCCGTCATGTGGCGGCCGCTCGCCTTCGCCGGCGCCGACCCGGAGGTGGCCGAGGCGCGGGGAGTGCCGGTGCGCGCGCTGTCGTTCGCCTTCATGATCGTGCTGGGTCTGGCGGTCGCCCTGTCCGTGCAGATCGTCGGCGCGCTGCTTGTCCTCACCCTGGTCGTCACGCCGGCCGCCGCGGCGGCCCGGATCACCGCGTCACCGGTACTGCTGCCCGTTCTGAGCGTGGCGTTCGCGGTGGTCTCCATCGAGGGCGGCATCCTGCTGGCCCTCGGCGGCTCCATCCCCATCAGCCCCTACGTCACCACGATCTCGTTCGGGATCTATCTCGTGTGCCGACGAATGGGCGGCCACCGGGCCCGGCGGTTGGGGAGTGCGAGCCACCGCATGACATGACTCGGAGCTGACATGAAGACATGAATGAGTCTTCATTTGTTCCTCTATGGTGGTGGCATGACTGCCACGCTCACCCCACCTTCGGCCGCCCATGCGGCGTCCGCGCGCGCCACAGCCGTACCCCGGCGGCGCACCCGGCTGCTCGCGCTGCCGGAGGTCCGCTGGGCCGGCGCGGCCACCGCGCTGTTCCTGCTCGCGCTGCCCCTCCAGCTGACCGGAGCGCCCGCCTGGACCTGGGGCCCGCTCTATGCACTGGCGTACGTCACGGGTGGCTGGGAGCCGGGCTGGGCGGGGCTCAAGGCGCTCAGGGACAGGACGCTCGACGTCGATCTGCTGATGGTCGTCGCCGCGCTCGGCGCCGCCTCCATCGGGCAGGTCATGGACGGCGCCCTGCTGATCGTCATCTTCGCGACCTCGGGCGCGCTGGAGGCGCTCGCCACCGCCCGTACCGCCGACTCGGTGCGCGGTCTGCTCGACCTGGCCCCCGCCACGGCCACCCGAATCGCCGCCGACGGCCGTGAACAGGCCGTCGCGGTAGAGGAGTTGACAGTCGGCGACGCCATCCTCGTACGGCCCGGCGAGCGAGTCGGGGCCGACGGGCGGGTGCTGGACGGAACCGGTGAGGTGGACCAGGCGAGCATCACCGGCGAACCGCTCCCGGCGGTCAAGGAGCCGGGCGACGAGGTCTTCGCGGGCACCCTCAACGGCACCGGCGCACTGCGCGTCCGGGTCGAACGCGACGCCTCCGATTCCGTGATCGCCCGGATCGTGAGAATGGTGGAGGAGGCCTCCGAGACCAAGGCGCCCACCCAGCTGTTCATCGAAAAGGTCGAACAGCGCTACTCGCTGGGCATGGTCGCCGCGACCCTCGCCGTGTTCGGCGTGCCGCTCGCGTTCGGTCAGGAGTTCTCCGAAGCGCTGCTGCGCGCCATGACCTTCATGATCGTGGCCTCGCCGTGTGCGGTGGTCCTGGCCACCATGCCGCCCCTGCTCTCGGCCATCGCCAACGCCGGCCGGCACGGTGTGCTGGTGAAGTCGGCCGTGGTGATGGAGCGCCTGGGCCAGGTGGACACCGTGGCACTGGACAAGACCGGCACGCTCACCGAGGGCACGCCACGAGTCGTCGATGTACGGCCGGTGCCCGAATGCAGCCTGGACGAGGACGAGTTGCTGAGGCTCGCCGCGGCGGCCGAGCACCCCAGTGAACACCCGCTGGCGCGGGCAGTGGTGGAGGCCGCTCGTGAACGACGCCTCGACCTGCCCGCCGCGCGGGACTTCACGTCCGCGCCCGGCACCGGCGTCAAGGCCGTCGTCGAGGGCCGTACGGTCGAGGTCGGCACCCCCGCCCGGCTGCTCGCCGACCCCGACGGCGCGGTCGTGGCACTGGTCGAGGAACTCGAGGAGTGCGGCCGTACCGCCGTCCTCGTCATCGTCGACGGCGGCCCCGCAGCGGTGCTCGGTATCGCGGACCGGCTCCGCCCCGACGCGGCCGCCACCGTCGCGGCCCTCACCGCACTCACCGGTACGACACCGGCCCTGCTCACCGGCGACAACTCCCGGGCCGCCGCCCACCTGGCCGCCCAGGCGGGCATCGAGGACGTGCGCGCCGGGCTGCTGCCGCAGGACAAGCTGGGCGCCGTCAGGGAGTTGGAGGGAGCGGGCCACCAGGTCATGGTCGTCGGGGACGGCGTCAACGACGCGCCCGCGCTGGCCGCCGCCCACATCGGCGTCGCCATGGGACGGGCGGGCTCCGACCTCGCCCTCGAGACTGCCGACGCGGTCGTCGTCCGCGACGAACTCGCCGCCGTCCCCACGACCGTGGCCCTCGCCCGGCGCGCCCGGAGACTGGTCGTGCAGAACCTCGTCATCGCCGGCGTGTTCATCGCCGGACTCGTCGTCTGGGACCTGTTCGGCACGCTGCCGCTGCCGCTCGGCGTCGCGGGCCACGAGGGCTCCACCGTCCTGGTCGGCCTCAACGGGCTGCGGCTGCTCAGGGACACGGCCTGGGACCGGGCGGCAGCCGACGGCACCGGCGGCTCATGAGGCAGGGGCCGTCGGCCGCACGTGAGGACACCGTGCGGCCGGCGGCCCCTGTCGCTCCGCTGCTCGGCGTCAGCCGCAGCGGCCCGCCGGCCGGGTGCGGGTCACCACCTGGGTGATGCCGGTCGTCGAGTCCAGCCACACCACCTGGCCGCCCGCGACCGCGGCCGCCGACGACTGCTCGCCGCGGTTGCAGGAGACACGGCCCTTGCGGGTGCCGGGGGCGTCGGGCGAGCCGTTCGCCGCGAACTGGTGCAGCTTGGGCAGGGATTCGTTGCGGATCTCGGTGTCCGGGAGGTAGGCGCCGACCGTCACCGTGTCCTCGGACGCCGTCAGGGCGTAGGCGTTCAGCGCGCCCGGCCCGGTCTCCGGGCTGAGGTCGACCACGCCGGAGCCGTCGAGCGCGGCCCGGCGCAGGGTGGTCGTCCCGTTCGTCGCGTCGTCGTCGAGCAGCCAGAAGACGTGCGTGCCATTGATGGCCGTCGGACCGAGGTCAGTGCCGTCCGTCGCCGCTTGGATCTGCCTGTTCTCGCCGGTCGCGACGTCGACGACCCGCGTTCCGACCGCGTACTCGGCACGCACCCGCCGCCGCTCCTGGTAGGCGACCTTGCCGTCGCTCACCGACGGGGCCCAGGCCCGGTGGTAGGTGCCGCCGCCGATCGTCTCCACGTTCGCCGGGTCCTTGATGCTCAGATGGGCCACCGCCCGGCGCCCGCCGTACGTCACATGGTCGAAGGCCACGAGGTCGCCGTCGACGTCCACCGAGCTGCCGGGGGTGCGGCCGTGCCAGAGCTTCTTCACGGGGCCGCCCGCGAGCGGTCTGGCCAGGACGTCGACGCCGTCGGCGCCGTACGCCTGCCACACCACCGTCTTTCCGTCCGTGGCCGGATTGACGTGGAAACGGCCGTCGTTGGGGCTCATCAGCCTCAGCGGGCCCTCGCCGTCGGCGCGGCCGGCCCACACCGAGTACGGCTCCGAGCCCGTCTCGTCGGACTTGGACGCCGCCCACCAGCCGCCGCCCGCACCCAGGTCCGTCCCGCTGGTGTTGACCCGGTCGAGGAGGAGGTCGGAGTCCACGCCGAGGGCCGACTCCCAGCCCGGCACGATGCCGTGAGCCGTGAAGGCCCGCTGCAGCGCCCGCTGCCCGGCGGCCGGGATCCTGAGGTCCCCGGCGGCCGCGAGCACGGCGGCCCGCGCCTCGGTGAAGCCGTCGAGCGGAGTCATGTACTCGGTCAGCGCCCGATAGACGATCCTGTCCATCACCTCGGCGCCCAGATCCTCACGGGCGTCCCACAGCGCGCCGCCGAAGATGGTCGAGTTGAGGTGGACGCCGCCGTTGTCGGTGGCGAAGCCGAGGCCGAGGAACGACTTCGCCGTGGTCCGTCCGTCGGCCAGGTCGCGCAGCGCGCACTCGCGGGGAGACTTGGTCCGGCACAGCCGCTCGCCCAGCAGACCCGAGTCGGGGTCCGTCGCCGGGATGCCGTACACATCCGCCTCGATGGCGTTGCCGAAGTAGTCGGCGACGGCCTCGTTCAGGGCGCCGGACTGGCCGGCGTAGACGAGGTTCGCGGTGTGCTCGATCACGCCGTGCGTCATCTCGTGGCCCACGACGTCCATGGCCGCGGAGAGTGGACGGTACTCGGCGTCCCCACTGCCGTACACCATCTTCTGGCCGTCCCAGAAGGCGTTGACGTACGGCTGCCCGTAATCGGTCACGCCCACCAGCGAGTTGACGCTCATGCCGCGGCCGTCGAGGCTGTTGCGGCCGTGCTTGTCCTTGAAGTAGTCGTAGACCTTTCCGGCGGCCCAGTGGGCGTCCACGGCGCCCGAGTCGGTGGCCTCGCCGCCGAACGCGGGGGTCGGCGAGCCGAACTCCTGGAGTCCCTCGGGCCACGGCCCCGCCACGTCGGTGTACCACTTGCCGCGTGCGTCCCAGGTCGACAGGGCCTGGTCGGAGGGTATTCGGGAGCGGTCGCGCAGCACGTACAGGCCGCGGTCGGCGTCGTGCTCGACGGCGAGGCCGACCGTCGTGCCGTCGAGCCTGACGCCGCTGCCCTGCTCGGCGGCGTGCGCCTGCCGCGAGGCGCTGCCCGGCGTCGACCGTGCGGTTGTCGCGGGCGGTGTGCCGAACGTCTTGATAGCGCTGTACTGAAGGACCGGATATCCGGCGCGTGCGTCGATGTAGACCTCGCGGCGCACGGGTTCACCGCCCGCCGGGCCGCTGCCGTGCACGGTGACGTGCCGGGTCAGGACGCCCGCCCCGATGGGCAGGACGACCAACCCACGCGCGGTGCCTGCCGGCGAGGACTCCTCCTCACCCGGCTGCGTCGAGGAGAAGTACCCGTCGCCGAGCTCCGTGAGTACGGCGTTCACGGCACGCTCGACGGCGAGCGCCTCGCCGACCTCGGGCGTCGTGCCGGTGCTGAGCCCGGTGAAGTACTTGCCCGAGGTGCCCGTCACGACGCGCTCGCCGTCCCCGCCTTCCATGCGGACGACGTACTGCCGCCCAGGACGGGCACGCCCCGATGCCGCTGCTGGAGCCGGACCGTCTCGCGGCCGTCGGCGGCGGTGGTCCCGGCGGGCACCAGATCGCGCTCGGGGTCCGCGATCCGGTACCGGCTCTGCCTGCCGTCCAGATAGGCGCGGGCCGCGGCCGCCGCGCTGCCCCCGGCGGGCGCCTGCTCCCGGATGCCCCGCACCAGTGCCGGGGTGTCCGTCTCCCGCCCCGGGATCACCTCGGCCGGGCCGGCCGCCGGTGGCGTCGTCCGAGTCGCGGCGTGGGCCGGCAGCGCCGGGACGACGAGTGCGGCGACGCTCAACAGCGCCGCCGCACCCGGTAATCCGCTCAGTTGTGTTCTGCCGCCGCCTCTGACTCTTCCGTCTCTTCTGGGGTGACGCACGGTCTCCCAAACCCCCCTCGGTCGCTGGGCCGGGAGCGGAACGCCGCCCGGCCAGGGGGTCATCGAAGCGGCGATGTGCCGTTCCATCAACGGGGCGCCTGCGCCCACAGATGACTTCCGGCCGTAGCGGGGACGGGCGGTCAGCGGCGGGGCGCCGGGCCGCTGCTGCGGCGGATCACGAGGTCGACGGGGACCAGTGAGTCGGCCCGGGACGGTCCCTCGGAGCCGTCGAGCCGGTCCAGCAGCAGACGCAGCGAACGCGTGCCGATCTCGGCGAAGTCCGTGCGCACGGTGGTCAGCGGCGGCAGGAAGTGCGCGGCCTCGGGGATGTCGTCGTAACCCACGACACTGACGTCACCGGGTACCGACCGGCCGGCCTCGTGCAGGGCGTGCAGCAGACCGAGGGCCATCTGGTCGTTGGAGGCGAACACGGCCGTGACGTCCGGGCGCCGGGCCAGATGCCGCCCGAGCTCGTAGCCGGAGTCGGCACTCCAGTCGCCGGTCAGCGGGGCCGGCACCTCGGCTCCCGCCGCCTCCAGACAGGTCTGCCAACTGCCCAGCCGGTGATCGGCCGAGGTCCAGCCGGTCGGGCCCGCGATGTGCCACACCGTGCGATGGCCCAGACCCAGCAGATGCCCGACGGCCTTGCGGGCCCCGGCCCGGGAGTCACCGGTGACCTGCTGGGTGTCGGCGTCGAGACCGTTCTCCAGCACCACCAGCGGGGTGTCGAGGCGGGTGTCCGCCAGGGCCTTGCCCACCCACAGCTGCGGGGCGATGGCGATCACCCCGTCCGCGCCCTCGGCCGACAGCCGGTTCACCGCCTCGACGACCGTGTCGGGCTCGGCCGTGTCCAGCGCGATCGAGCTCAGCAGGTAACCGGCCTCCTGGGCGGCGGTGTTGATCGCGGTCAGGATGCTGGCGGGACCGTATCGGGCGGCGTCGAAGGAGATCACGCCGACCATCCGGGTCCGCCCGCTGGCCAGCGACCGGGCACTGCGGCTCGGCCGGTAGCCCAGCGTCCGCATGGCGTCCAGGACCGTCTCGCGGGTCTCGGCCCGAACCGACGGATGGTCGTTGAGGACACGGGAGACGGTCTGCTTGGACACACCGGCCAGCCGGGCGACGTCGTCCATCACGGGACGCGAGCCCGCGAAGTTCCGTCTGCTGCGCCCTCGCGGAGCGGCGCCGTCGGCGGAGCTTCGGGTCATGGTCGCTGTTTCCTCGACATCGTCACGGGGGCGGGGTTCTGCCCCGGCAGGACCCCAGCATAGGCAGGGAGGCGCCGGTCGGCGGGGGAGTGGCGGGTGTGGGGCCGCGCAGGTGGCGGGGGCGGGGCATCAGTCGGTCTCCGGGCCGAGGTCGGGGGCGTCGGTGAGCCGGGCGCGGGTGCCGGTCGTGGCGTGCAGTTCCAGCAGGACCAGGTCGTTGGTGCCGGGGCGCAGGATCGGCGCGGGGACGTAGAGGGTGCGCTGCGGGCCCCTGTTCCAGTAGCGGCCCAGGTGGAAGCCGTTGATCCAGGCCTGGCCCTTGGTCCAGCCGGGCAGTGCGAGGAAGGTGTCGGCAGGAGTGTCGATCTCGAACGTGCCGTGGTGGAAGGCGGGTTCGGTGGCCGTGAGCGCGTCCGACGTTGCGAACGGCACCGTGCTCAGGTCGTCCAGGGGGAGGGGGTGGCACTGCCAGTCGCGCAGGGGGCTGCCGTCGAAGGTGACGGGGCCGAGGAGGCCCTTGGGGGCGCCGATGCGGGGACCGTAGTTGACGCCGCCCATGTTCTCGACGAGGACCTCCAGCATGGCCCCGGGGTGCGGGACGCGGACGGGCAGCGTCTCGTCATGGCGTTCGCGTTCCAGTACGCCGACGGGGGCGCCGTCCACGAAGACCTGGGCGCGGTCGCCGACACCGCCGGCGAAGTGCAGCAGTCCGTCGCCCGCCGCGTCGAAGGCCGTGCGGTAGAGCGCGTAACCGGTGTGCAGACCCAGGTCGTTCATCGTCGCCGGGTGCTCGGTGCGGACGGGCTCGGCGAGCGCCTTCACATGCGTCAGCAGCGGTGCCCGGCGGCTCAACTCCACTGTGATGGGCGGGAGTTTGAGAGCCGGCGCCGGGGCGGCCCCCTCGGGCACGGTCGCGTGCCGGGCGATGACCTCGCGGAAGGCGTGGTACTTGGGGCCGGGGTCGCCGCACTCGGAGAGAGCGGCGTCGTAGTCGTACGACGTGATGGTGGGCTCGTAGGCGTGTTTGTGGTTGGCGCCGTTGGTGAAGCCGAAGTTGGTGCCGCCGTGGAACATGTAGATGTTGACCGAGGCGCCCGCGGTCAGCAGACGGTCCAGGTCGGCGGCGGCGTCGGCCGCGTCCCGCACATGATGCGGACCGCCCCAGTGGTCGAACCAGCCGATCCAGAACTCCGCGCACATCAGGGGGCCTTCGGGCTGGTGCCTGCGCAGCTCGGCCAGGTTCTGATCGACCCGGCTGCCGAAGGTGGCGGTCGCCAGGACACCCGGAAGGGAGCCGGCGGCCAGATGCTCGGGGGCGGCCTGGTCGCAGGTGAAGAGGAGCTCCTCCACGCCCCTGGTCCTGAAGGCCTGTTCGAGGTGCTGCATGTACGCCGTGTCGTCGCCGTAGGCCCCGTACTCGTTCTCCACCTGTACGGCGATCACCGGGCCGCCGGCCGCGGCCGTGTACGGCAGCAGTTCGGGCAGCAGTGCGTCGAGGTAGCGGTCGAACGCCCCGGTGAAGCGCGGGTCGCTGGAGCGCAGCCGGATGCCGGGGTCCGCGACGAGCCACGCGGGCAGACCGCCGTTGTCCCACTCGGCGCAGATGAACGGACCCGGACGCAGCAGGACGTGCAGGCCCTCGGCCTGGGCGAGCCGGAGGTAGCGGGCGAGGTCGAGGAAGCCGTCGAGGACGAGTGGTCCGTCGGGGTCGGGCTGGTGGAGGTTCCACGGGAGGTACGTCTCCACCGTGTTGAGCCCCATCAGCCGCGCTTTGCGCAGCCGGTCCGCCCATTGGTCGGGATGGATCCGGAAGTAGTGCATCGCGCCGGAGATGATCCGCAGCGGGTCGCCGTGCAACAGGAAACCGTCGGCGGACGTCGTCAGAGCGGACATGCGGAAGCTTCCCTTCGCTTCGAGAATTCGGGAGTGTCGTCGAGAGAGTGGTGCGGTGCTTCGGACGTACGGGGCATGGGTCAGCGGGGGTCGGGCGGGGCGTGGCCGGGATCAGCGGGCCGGGTGACGCGGATCAGCCACAAGGTCGCGGCCAGGCACAGGGCCGATACGGTGGCCAGGATGAGGGGGACGCTGCGGATGCCGGACCACTCGATGGCCTTGCCGAGTGCCGGGCCCGCCACCACACCGCCGATGAGCGAGGCGGCGATGACGAGGGCACCCGCCCGACGGGCCCGTGGGGCGGCCTGATGCAGCCAGGGCAGACCGGTGGGAAAGAGGGGCGCGATGAAGAGCCCCACACCGGCGTAGGCGTACGGGGCCGCTCCGGGAACCGAGGCGAGCAGAAGGCAGACCGTCATGCCCGCGCACGAGACGGCGATGATGGACTGCGGGGAGAAGCGCAGCGCGATCGGCGCGACCAGGAAGCGGCCGACGGTCATCATCAGCCAGTACGCGGACGTGGCGGTCGCGGCGGCCCCGGCCGAGTAGCCGACAATTTCCAGGTGCGTCGGCTCCCAGCCGCCGACGCCGGCCTCGATGCCGACGTGCAGGACGTAGAGGGTGACGAACAACGCGAGTACGGAGCCGAGGCCGCGGGTGAGGACCGCGCCGCCGGGTGACTCGGTGGCCGCGTCGGCCGGCTGGGGCGCCCGGTCTCGTACGCCGCGCAGGCACAGCAGCAGCGGCAGGTTGGCCAGCGCGAAGCCCAGGAACACCGCAGGGTAGTGCGCGGAGCCGACCGCGCCGATCAGGGCCGGGCCGAGAATCGCGCCGATGCCGAAATGGGCGTGGAGGATGTTGAGCATGGCCGTCGAGCGGGTGCCGAAGCCGACGGCGAACAACTGGTTGAGGCAGTAGTCGATACCGCCGACACCGAACCCGGCGAGCACTGACACGGCGAGAGCGGTCGGCCAGGTCGGGGCAAGCGCGAAGCCGGCCGCGCCTACGGCCATCAGGAGATACGACGCGCCGAGGATCCGCCGGTTGCCGACCCGGCCGTAGAGCCGGTCGAAGACCAGTACACCCGCCACCCCGCCCACGAAGTGCGCGCTGAGCCCGAGACCGGCGGCGGACGGCGACAGCCCGAACTCCTCCCGGAAGGCGGGAATCGCCGGGCCGTACAGGGCCTGGAGGACGCCCATGAGCACGAAGCCCAGGCAGGAGGCGACCACTGCGGCGGGACTGAAGACCCGTGGGTGCGAAGGTGCCGACGTCAGCGTCATGCCGAGCGATGTTACCGGTAACATCGCGCGGCTCGTCAAGGGCTTTTCACTGCCCTGCTCCGGGGCGCGTCGGTGACGGGTGGGAGGGTCGTCCGTCCTGCAGAGCTGGACTGTCCGTACAGAGTTTGGACGGGTAGTCTAGATATCGGTTCAATGGACGGGGTGCCGAGGTCGGACGGGAGGAGCCTGCGATGACGGGCGAGCGGGCTCTGGAGGCGGAGCGGGACGCGATCGTCGCCGCGCTGACGCCGGTCGTCGAGGGGCTCGTGGCGACGTTCGGGTCGATGTGCGAGGTGGTCCTGCACGACTACCGGCAGCCCGAGGAGTCCGTGGTCGCCGTGGCCGGTTCGGTGACCGGACGGGCCGTGGGCGGGGCGATGAGCGAGATCGGCATGCGAATCGTCGCGCGCGGCGACGGGGCGGGCGACGAGCTGAACTACGTCACCCGGACCCGGGGCGGCAAGCTGGTCAAGGCCTCCACGATGGTGCTGCGGGACTCCACGGGCACCGTGTTCGGCGCCCTCTGCGTCAATCTCGACGTCACCGCCGTGAGCGACGCGCAGGCCCTGCTCGGCGCCCTCGCCGGCATCGGCGGTCCTACGGCCGACGTACCGGTCACCACCTTCGGCAATGACATCGACTCCGTCGTCGACGCCATCCTCGACGCCCATCGGCTCCGGCAGAACGGGAGCTGGGCGGGTCTGGGCCGGGCCGAGCGCCTGGAGCTGTTCCGAGGCCTGGACGAGCGGGGCGTGTTCGCCGTGC
Organism: Streptomyces sp. NPDC056479; assembly: GCF_042795335.1. NCBI lineage: Bacteria > Bacillati > Actinomycetota > Actinomycetes > Kitasatosporales > Streptomycetaceae > Streptomyces > Streptomyces sp. NPDC056479. The sequence goes on from NZ_JBHTRZ010000001.1 coordinate 709,710, forward strand.
GACGCGCGATCGAACAGGTCGCGGCACGGCTCGGCATCTCGCGCGCGTCCGCCTACAGCTATCTGTCGCAGGCGCGCGCCGAGGCCGGGACGACGGGGAGCGCGGCGACGGACCGGGCCGCGACCGACAAGACACCATCAGGAGGACACGCGTGACGACCACCACCCCACCGGTCACCCTCGACGACGTCCGTGACGCCGCCGCGCGGCTCAAGGGCGTCGCGCACCGCACCCCGGTGCTGCGCTCGCGCACCCTCGACGAGCTCGTGGGCGCCGAGGTCTTCCTCAAGTGCGAGAACTTCCAGCGCGTCGGCGCCTTCAAGTTCCGCGGCGCCTACAACGCGGCGTCACGTCTGACCCCGGAGCAGCTCGGCCGGGGCATCGCCGCCTACTCGTCCGGGAACCACGCCCAGGCCGTCGCCCTGGCCGCCCGGGAACTCGGCACCACGGCAGTGATCGTCATGCCCGAGGACGCCCCGCCGTCGAAGCGGGCGGCGACCGAGGGCTACGGCGCCGAGATCGTCACGTACGACCGCTACACCGGCGACCGTGTCGCCATCGCCGAGGCCCTCGCCGCCGAGCGCGGACTCGCCGTCATCCCGCCGTACGAGCACCCGCACATCATGGCCGGTCAGGGCACTGCGGCTCTCGAACTCCTAGAAGAAGTGGGGGAGTTGGACGCGCTGCTGACACCGGTCGGCGGTGGTGGGCTCATGGCCGGCAGTGCCACCGTGGCCAAGGGGCTGCACCCGGGCATTCGCATGATCGGCGTCGAACCGGAGGCAGGGGACGACACCAAGCGCTCCCTGGAGGCGGGGCGGCGCATCAGCATCCCCGTGCCGCGCACCATCGCCGACGGGCAGGCCCTGCACACACCGGGGGAGCTGACCTTCTCCGTGAACCGGCGGCTCGTCGACGAGATCGCGCTCGTCAGCGACGACGAGATCCGGGACGCGATGCGATTCGCCTTCGAGCGTCTGAAGATCGTGGTCGAGCCGAGCGGTGCCACCCCGCTGGCCGCCCTGCTCACCGGCCGCGCGGGTGCGCTGCCGCACCGGGTCGGAGTGATCGTCTCGGGTGGCAACGTCGACGCCGAGCGATTCGCCGAGCTCTGCGGGAGCCGGCGCTGAGCGGGTGAGCCCGGCTTGAAGAGGTGCGCCCCGGTTGGCAGCCCCGGATGGACGGGCGGACGATTGAGGGGTAAAAGGCCGGCCGCCGACGACGGTGTCCAGGGCCGCCGGGGAGACCGGCTCCGGCCGCGGTGAGGCGCGGCCGGAAGGGAGCGCGTCATGCTGGAAGTGAAGACGCTCGACAAGCCTGACGAACGACGTGATTTCCCCCGCGGCCACCTCGAAGCCCTCCACATGACGGACCTCGACTTCGCCGTGGCGACCTTCGAGCCCGGCTGGCGCTGGACGGAGTCCGTGGCCCCGCTCGCCGGAACCGAGACCTGCCAGATGCACCACAACTGCTACATGGTCCAGGGGCGAATGCACATCCGCATGGACGACGGCGGTGAGAGCGAGGTCGGCCCCGGCGACGTCTTCGTCTGCTCTCCCGGGCACGACGCCTGGGTCGTGGGCGACGAGCAGGTCATCGTCTACGACTTCCAGGGGCAGACGGCGAGGGAGTACGCGAAGAAGTAGCGCCCCGCCCGACCCGGCACGTCACACGGTGACGACGACCTTGGCGCGCGCGTGCTCCACCTCCAGGTACCGGATGGCCTCGGCCGCCTCGCTCAGCGGATACGTCCGCTCGACGACCGGGGCGATCCTCCCGGACTCGGCCAGCTCCCGCAGTGCCGCGAGGTTCGCCCGGCTCTGCCGCGCCGATATTTCGAGCAGTCGCTGGTGGCGTGAGAAGGGCGCCGCCAGCCGCCGCTTGATGAAGAGCCCCATCGGACCGACCACGCTCCCGCCCTCGTACACCCCGCCACCGGACAGGACGAGCGTCCCGGTGGGCGTCAGTACGCGCCGGAACTCCCCGAGCGAGTGGTTGCCCACCAGGTCCAGCACCACGTCGTACCGTGTGCCGCCCCTGGTGAAGGCCTCCTGGGTGTAGTCGACGACCCGGTCCGCGCCGAGTGAGCGGACCATGTCCACGTTCCTCGTGCTGCACACCGCCGTGACCTCGGCGCCGTACGCCTTGCCGAGCTGCACCGCGAAGGTGCCCACGCCGCCCGACGCGCCGTTGACCAGAAGTGTCTGGCCCGGCTGCACCCGGGCCACGTCGCGCAGGCCGATCAGGGCGGTGTTCCCCGCCAGCGGTATCGCCGCCGCCTGCTCGAAGGTGAGGTTGGCCGGCTTCGGGCCGACCTCGCTGTCCCGTGCGCACACGTACTCCGCGAACGCGCCGTCGGCCTCGCCGTACACCTCGTCGCCGGGCTTGAGCCCGGTGACGCCGGAGCCCAACGCCTCCACCACGCCCGCGAAGTCCCGGCCCCGCACGGGCGCCTTGGGCCTGCGGAACCCCATCATGGTGCGGCCGATCACCGGGTCGCCGTGCATGAGGTGCCAGTCGTACGCGTTCACCGAGGCCGCGTGCACCCGCACCAGCACCTCGTCGGCCGCCGGCACCGGCCTGTCGATGTCCCTGAACTCCAGGACGTCCGCCGAGCCGTACCGATCCTGAACCACTGCCTTCATGGGATCCCCCTCCGCTCCCGCCGAGCGTAGGAAATCCACCTCGTGACGGCCATCGGGGACGAACCCTGATTTTCGCCAGGGTCGGGCCCTCCCCTTGCCCTGAGGAAACCGATCGGTTTATGCTTACGGATGTGGAAACCGATCGGTTTCCGACGTGGCGAATTGCGAGGGAGAGTCCCATGACCGCCATCGAAGGTTCCGTGGCCCTGGTCACCGGCGGCAGCCGCGGCATCGGCCGTGCCCTGGTCGCGGCCCTGTACGAGCGAGGCGCGAAGAAGGTGTACGCCACCGCCCGCGATCCGCGCACCGTCACGCACCCCGACGCCGTGCCGCTCGCACTGGAGGTGACCGACCCCGCGTCCGTCGCCGCGGCCGTCGAGCAGGCGCAGGACGTCACCCTGCTGATCAACAACGCGGGTGCCTACGTGAACGCGAACTTCCTCGACTCGCCCGTGGAGGACGTCCGCCGCGAATTCGAGACCAACTTCTACGGACCGCTGCTGGTCACCCGGGCCTTCGCCCCCGTCATCGAGCGCAACGGCGGCGGCCACATCCTCAACGTCCACTCCGTGCTGTCGTGGGTCGGCCTCGCCGGCTCCTACAGCGCGTCCAAGGCCGCCTTCTGGTCCCAGACCAACTCGCTGCGGCTGGACCTGAAGCCGCGCGGCATCGAGGTCACCGGCCTGCATGTCGGTTACGTCGACACCGACCTGGCCGCCCAAGTCGACGCTCCCAAGTCCACGGCCGAGAGTGTCGCGGCCCAGGCCCTCGACGGGATCGCGTCGAATGCCTTCGAGGTCCTGGCCGACGACGTCTCGCGGAAGGTCAAGGCCGGTCTGTCGTCCGACGGCGGCGCCCTCTACCCGCAGCTCGACGCCGCCTGATCACACCGGCAGCAGCCGTGCCACCAGTGCGCTGAGCTGCCGGGCGGTGCGGCACTCGTGCATCTCGACCAGCTCGGCGTAGGCGGGTGCGGCGGAGTCGCCCGTGCCCCAGTTGGAGTGCTGCTCCGGGTTCAACCAGTAGACGCGGCGCGCCCGTTCGGCGATCTGCCGTACGGCGGGCAGATTCGGGTCGCTCATGTTCGTGCGGGCGTCACCGAGGACGAACACGGTCGTGCGCGGACCGACCGCCTCGACGTACCGCTCGGCGAACTCGCCCAGCGCCATGCCGTAGTCGCTGCTGCCGTGATAGCCGGTGAGCGTGGCCTCGGCCTCTATGCGGGCGCTGAGCCCTTCCGGGTCCGCGGTGCCGCGTTCGAGCAGCCCGGTCACCTCGTCGATCCGGTTGACGAAGGCGAACACACGCACCTTGCTGAACTGGTCGTGCAGTGCCTGCACCAGCAGCATGGTGAAGTCCGAGAAGCCGGACACCGAGCCCGACACATCGCACAGCAGCACCAGTTCGGGACGGACGGGACGCCGTCTGCGCAGCACGGGCTTCATCGGCACCCCGCCCGTCGACAGCGACCCGCGCAGCGTCCGCCGCAGGTCGATCGTGCCCCGGGAGGCCCGGCGGCGCCGGGCCGCGAGCCGGGTAGCCAGCTTGCGGGCCAGCGGCTGAACGGCCCTGCGCAACTCGGCGAGCTGGGCCTTCCCGGCGAACAGGAAGTCGACCCGGTCGGCGGTCGGGGTCACCGCACGCCGGGCGATCTCGTCCCGTCCTCTGCGCTCGGCGACCCGGCGCCGCGCCTCGGCTGCCACCAGCGCGCGGAAGGTCTCGATCCGCCGCCGGATCTCGTCCTCCAGCAGCCGGTCCGCGAACCCCGAGCTCCCGCCCTGTCCACGGATGTCGTTGCGGACGCGGGCGAGCAGGGTCTGCGGACGGAGCCGCTCCAGTGCCTGGTACGACGACCAGCCGTCCGACTCCGGCGAGGAACCGTAGCCGCCGAACCCGTCGACCGCCTCGCCCGCCAGCCGCCCCATCAGCGCCAGGTCGTCGGCGGCCAGGGCGGCCGCCAGCCGGTCGCGCAGGTCGTCGCGGCCCGCGGCCTTCTCCTGCGGGGCGCCCACACCGCGCGGGAAGTAGAGGTCGAAGACCGGGTCGAACACCTGGCGTTGCCCCGGGCCGTGCAACAGCGTCGCCGCGAGTCCCTCGCGCATCAGCTCGCGGTCCGCCAGGCCCAGCGCCTCGACCGCGTTCGCCGCGTCCACCGTCTCGCCGGTGCCGATCCGGACACCGTGCGCACGCAGCGCCCCGACGAGGGAGGTCAGCCGCTCCGCGACGCCCACGGGCGTGGTCACAGGGCGTCCAGGTCGAGTTTGGCGCCGGCCTTGAGGACGTCGTCCTGGTGCTTGAGGAGGACGCCGAGGGTGTCCCGTACGACCTTCTCGTCCAGTGTGTCGGCGCCGAGCGCGAGCAGGGTGCGCGCCCAGTCGATGGTCTCGGCGACCGAGGGCACCTTGCGCAGGTCCATCGCCCGCAGCGCGCCCACGACCCGGACGACCGAGCGGGCCAGGGCCTCGTCCAGGCCCGGCACCTTCAGCCGTACGATCCGGCGCTCCAGCTCCTCGTCCGGGAAGCCGATGTGCAGGAACAGACAGCGACGGCGCAGCGCCTCCGAGAGCTCACGGCTCGCGTTGGAGGTGAGGACGACGAAGGGGCGGCGCGTCGCGGTGATGGTGCCCAGCTCGGGGACCGTGACCTGGAAGTCGCTGAGCACCTCCAGCAGCAGGCCCTCCACCTCGACGTCGGCCTTGTCGGTCTCGTCGATCAGCAGCACCTTGGGGTCGTCGCCCCGGATGGCCGTCAGCAGGGGCCGGGTGAGCAGGAACTCCTCGCTGAAGATGTCGGTGCGCGTCTCGTCCCACGTCTCGTCGCGGCCCGCGCTGATGCGCAGCAGCTGCTTGGCGTGGTTCCACTCGTACAGCGCCCGGGACTCGTCGACCCCCTCGTAGCACTGGAGCCGTACCAGCCGCGCCTGCGCGACCTCGGCGACGGCCTTGGCGAGCTCCGTCTTGCCGACCCCGGCCGGGCCCTCCACCAGCAGCGGCTTGCCGAGGCGGTCGGCGAGGAAGACGGTCGTGGCGACCGCGGGCGAGGCGAGATAGCCGGTCTCGGCCAGGCGCGCGGAGACGTCGTCGACGGATGTGAACAACGGGGCCTCCAGCTCGGCGGCGGCAGTCGGGGCCGCCGGCGAGGCGGCGACTGCCGGGGCGTTCGGGACACGCATGTCTAAGCGCTTGTTCACCGATGATGGCACGGAGGTTCCATGGATCGGAAGGTGGTAGACCGATCGGTTTCCTCTCACCGCGCCACGCGGTAACCTCGCGGGTATGACCACCACAGACAAGGCGTCCACCAGGGACCGGCTCCTCGACGCGGCCGGTGAGCTCTTCTACCGCGAGGGCGTCTCCGTCGGCGTCGAGACGCTGTGCCGGACGGCCGGGGTCTCGAAGCGGTCCATGTACCAGCTCTTCACGAGCAAGGACGAGGTCCTCGCGGCGAGCCTGGCCCGCCGGCTGCCGACGTACGAGGCCCAGCTGGCGCCGGACACCCAGGGTGATGCCACGCCGCGCGAGCGGATCCTGCATGTCTTCGAACGGCTGGAGAAAGTGTCCGCCGAGCCCGCCTACCAGGGCTGCCCCTACCTCGCCGCGCTGGTAGAGCTGAAAAACCCGGAACACCCGGCGAGTGTGGTCGCCGGCGGGGCGAAGGGATGGATGAAGGAGTTCCTGCGCACCCGCGCCGAGGAGGGCGGGGCACGGGATCCGGAACTGCTCGCCCGCCAGCTGATGCTGGTCTTCGACGGGGCCAGCGCGCGGGCGGGAGCCCGGGTCGAGACCCTGGACGGACTCACCGTGGCGACGGTGACCACGCTGCTGGAGGCGGCCGGCATGAAATGACGGGAGCCGGCCGGCACCGCGAAAAATGCGGGACGGCCGCCGAAGCGACCGTCCCCTCCGATGGTCCGGCTCAGGAAGCCACCGCCACCGCCCCCACGGCCGGGGTCCGCAGCATCCGCCGGGCGGTCGCCAGGCTCGTACCCAGCGTCACCGCCGCCGCGACCGCGACGACCGCCGCTCCGATGCCGTACACCTCACCCGGCAGCACTCCGTCGCTGCGGACCACGGTGAACGGGACGATCCCGGCCAGCGCGGCCAGCGCACCGAAGAAGACACCGGTGAGCGTGAGGACCAGCCCCTCGACACCCACCGTCCCGAGCACCTGGCCCGGCGTCGCGCCGGCGAGGCGCTGCTGCCCGAACTCACGGGCGCGGTAACTGGTCGCCGCGTACAGCGAGTTGACCAGCATCACACAGACGAAGACCACGATGATGCCGACGACCGTGAAGTTGAGGGTCTCGAGCGTCTTGTCGTCGATCGACTTGGTGATGCCCAGGGCCTCGACGGTGTCGTTCTCCACCGCCTGCATGGTGAGCGTGGCCGTGGCCACCGCCGTGAACAGGATCAGCGACATCATGATCCCGGCCAGATGAGCCGCCCGCTCCCGTAGATTCCGTACCGCCAGCCAGCCGCTCGCCCCGTTCAGCGGCAGCCGGTTCAGCACACCCTCCAGCAGCCGAGGCGCCAGCAGCGCGAAGCCCACCGACAGCAGGATCGCCCCATAGGCCGGCGGCGCCATCAGGGCCGCGTCCGACCCCGAGAACGCGAAGGTGGAGGTGGCGGAGACCGTACCGGTGAGCAGGGCGCCGTACGCGAGGAACTTCCGTGCCCGGCCCCGCTGTCGCTGCCCCCGTGTCGCACGCCGTACGGCGAGGAAGGCGGCGCCCGCCGAGGCGAGCAGAGTGATGTCGATGCCCGTGACGAGCGCGATCGGGCCGAAGGAGTGGTCGACGGACCCGGCGACCTGCCCGCTGTCCTGGAACACCTCCAGCAGCGCCCGACCGCCCAGCATCGCCGGACCGATCGCCAGGGCCGCGCCCACCAGGGCCACGGCCACGGCCTCACCGACGACCATCCGCCTGAGCTGCGCCGGAGTCGCCCCCGAACAGCGCAGCAGCTCCAACTCCGCCGTGCGCTGACGGACGTTGACCGTCAGCGTCGAGGCGACGGCGAAGAAGACCAACAGCGTGCCGTAGCCGCCGACGACGCCCGCAGCGGTGGACAGCGTCTCCGCGCTGGTGGAGTCGACGCCGTCCTGTCCGGCCGTGTCGTGCATCGAGTTGAACGTCATGATGATCGCCGCGCCCAGGAACGCGGACAGCAGCGTCGCGAGGAACCGTCCCGGGCGGTGCCTGATCGAGCGCATGGCCAGCATGAACATCGCTCACACCCCCGCTGCCACGTCGTCGCCCAGGTGCGCCAGTCGCTCGGCCACCGCGTCCGGGGTCGGCGCGTCCATCCGCCCGGCCAGCCGGCCGTCCGCCAGGAACAGCACCGAGTCCGCGTAGGAGGCGGCGACCGGGTCGTGGGTGACCATCACGACGGTCCGGCCGTGCGCCCGCACCGCCTGCTGGAGCAGCCGCAGCACCTCACGCGCGCTGCGCGTGTCCAGGGCGCCCGTCGGCTCGTCCGCGAAGATCACCCGGGGCTCGGTGACGAGCGCGCGGGCGATGGCCACGCGCTGCCGCTGGCCGCCGGACAACTGGTCGGGGCGGTGCCCGAGCCGGTCTCCGAGGCCGACGGACGTCAGGATCTCCCTGGCCCGTCCGCGGTCGACGCGCCGGCCGGCGAGCTTCAGCGGCAGCACCGTGTTCTGCGCGACGGTCAGCGTCTCCAGCAGGTTGTACTGCTGGAACACGAACCCGATCCGACCCCGCCGGAATTTCGTCAACTCCGCCTCGCCGCCCCCGGTCAGCTCGGTGCCGTCCACCCGCACGATGCCGCTGTCGGGCCGGTCGAGACCTGCCGCGCAATGCAGCAGCGTGCTCTTGCCGGAACCCGACGGCCCCATCACCGCGGTGAAGGTGGCGCGCCCCAGCCCGAGCGTGATCCCGTCCAGCGCGGTCACGGCACTGCCGTGCGCACCGTAGGTCTTGGTGACCTTGACCAGCCGGAGCGCCTCGGCGGCGGGCCCCTGGTCGTGCGTACGCCGCGAGCCTGCTCGAAACATCGTCATCACCCTCCGTCCGGCACTCCCTGTGCCCTGCCGACGAAGCTACGGAGCCGGCGACGGGACCACATTGGGCGCAGAACCCGTATGGGCGGGTGTACTTGGCGACACCATCGAGGGGGGTCCGACGCCCGCGACCGGCGGCGATGTCAGTGGTGAGCTGTACCTTCCGACGCATGGGGATCTATCTGGTAAGTGTCGGTGCGCAGGAGTGGTTCGGCGAGGAGGAGGACGGGCGTGGGGACGTCGCCACCGGCCTGAACGAGGAGTTGGAGCGGCGCGGACTCGCGCCGTACACGAGCGTTCCCGAGGAGACGGGCTTCGCACCCGGCTCCGGGACGGCCTTCGAGGAGAAGCTCGTCCCACCGATGGACGGCTTCGTCGCGCTGTGCCGGGCGCACCTGTCGAAGCCGGAGGAGGAGCTGCTCCTCGGCTGGACGGTGCTCGTGCCGGTGTCGCTGGACGAGGTGATCGAGTTGCCCGTCGAGTCCGCCTACGACCTGACGACGACCGTCGCCGGTGCGCCGCAGGTTCTCGCCCTCACGGAGCGGCTGGCGGCTGCCGTGGACCTGCCGTCGGACGAGATGCCGGCGACGTCCGACAACCTCGAGCTGACCGCCTGGTTCCTGGACGGGCCGGCGAAGCGGATCGCGGCGGCCCGGCCGGGACGGTGGGGCGACGACCTCGACGCGGCCTTCTACGCGGCGGTGTATCTGCGCGCCGCCCAGCACTCGATACGACGCGGCTGCCCGATCGTCTACTCCTGACACCGGGCGGCGGTCGCGGGTCCGTGAAATCAGTGACCGTACTGGTGCCTTGGGAGGCTTCCCCGCAGAGGGCCGATGCCGGTACAGGTGTGGCCATGACGGAAAACGGGGGACGCCGCCGGACCTGGTGGCGGGGAATGCGGGAGTCGGTCCAGGGGGCGGACACCGAGCTGTGGCCCGAAGGGCTGATGGAGATCGTGCCGGACGGCTTCGACCGTGACTATGTGCAGTTCGGCGCTCTGTATCCGGAACAGCAGCTGCAGTTACAGCTTCTCTACGGGGCCTCGCAGAGTGCCTTCGAGCGCCGGACGCGCGTCTCCGCCCGGGTCACCGTGGTGCGGGTGCTGGGCAACGCCCTGAGCGACTCACGGCTGCGTGAGGCCGAGCCGAACGCGCATCTGACCGAGTATCTCGACCAGGAGATCGCCGACTTGAGGGGCCGGCTGGCGCAGGACAGTGCGACCGCCGTGAGCCGGGGCCTCAACCTAGGGCTCGCCATGGGCTCGGCCGCGGGACTGGCGCTGCTGGTCGTGCCGCTGCTCTGGGGGGTCGACCTGCTGGGCGCCCTGGGCGTGACACTGAACTGCACCAACCGCTGGAGCCTGCTGGGCGCGGTGCTGTGCGGCGGCGTCGGCGCGTTCGGGGCCGTGCTCAGCGTGCTGGTACGGCTGCGGGGCAGTGCGGACCAGCTGGCGCGCCGGCAGACCAACGGGCGGGAGGGCATCGTCGTGCCCGGCCAGATGGCCCGCAGCATGCGCCATGAGGGTGTGTACCGGGTGTGCGTCGGCTGGATCCTCGCCCTCGCCGTCTACTTCCTGCTCAGCGGCGGCATCGTCACCGTCTTCGAGCCGCCCGCCACCACGAGCGATATCTGCCCGGGAGCGGGGAGTCCGGGATCGGGCGCCGCGGGCACCGATTTCTGGGGCTTCTGGTGCGCCATCGGCTTCGTGGCGGGCTTCAACGAGCGATGGGCCTTCGGCATCCTGAGCCGCGACTCGACCAGAAAGCCGAGCAAGAACAGCTGATTCCGTTTTTGAACGGTTTCAATTCCCCTTCTGTGACTGGGGAGTTCTGTTGGATTCTGCAAGGTATTCGTCCTGATCTAGGCATAGACACCTCTCACTTCTGCCACTAGCTTCAACCGTCGTTCGAGCTGAATCGTTCCAACTTCGAGCAGCCGAAAGGGACTACGGCATGAACGACGGAGTCGACAGCACGAAGGGCAGAGGGGTGCGTCGCAGGACCGTGCTCACCACGGCACTGGGCGCCGCACCGCTCGCCGTGGCGGGCGGGATCATCGGCGGCGGGCCCGCGACGGCCGCACCCACCTCGCAGCGCACCGCCGTCGAGGGCCTAACGGTCGAGCACAGAACGAACCCCCTCGGCGTGGACGCCGAACACCCGAGGTTCGGCTGGCGCATGGCCTCCCCGGTACGCGGCCGCCGCCAGTCGGCGTACCGCATCCTGGTGGCCACCGCCCCCGACCGTCTGACCCCCGCCCGGGCGGACGTCTGGAACAGCGGCCGCGTCACCTCACCGGATTCGGTCGCCGTGCGCTACGCGGGCCCCGCCCTGCACCCCGCCACCCGCTACCACTGGACGGTGACGGTCTGGGACGAGACCGGCCGCACCGTACCCGCCGCCCCCACCGCCCACTTCGAGACCGGCCTCCTCGGCACCGACGGCATCGCCGGCTGGGACGGCGCCCGGTGGATCAGCATGGCGGACAAGCAGCCCAACACCCCGGGCGCCCCGCTGCTGCGCCGACAGGCACGTCTGACGGGACGCCAAGTAACCGCAGCCCGGCTCTACATCACCGCCCTCGGCGTGTACGACGCCTACGTCAACGGCCGTCGTGTCGCCGTACCGCAGGGCGACGGCACCACCCACGAGCTCCTGACCCCGGGCTGGACCAACTACGACAGCACCGTCAACTACTTCACCTACGACGTCACGGACCTGGTCGCGGGGGAGCGGCACCGGGGACAGGTCACCCTGGCCGCCGTGCTCGGCAACGGCTGGTACAACGGCCGCGTCTCCGAGAACAGCACGTACTACTCGGCCGACGGCAACCGCCTCGCCCTCAAGGCCAAACTCCTCATCCGGTACGCCGACGGATCCGGGCAGACGATCGTCACCGAGACCGGCGGGGACTGGAAGGCCACCGACACCGGCCCGTACCGCGCCGACGACATCTACGACGGCCAGACCTACGACGCCCGCAAGGAACTCCCGGGCTGGACGGCGAACGGATTCGACGCCTCCGGCTGGGCGGGCGTCAGCGAACACGACTTCGCCTCCAGGTTCCCCGCAGGGAAGCTGCTCGCCTACCCCGGCGAGAGCGCCCGTCTGATGCCCGAGTGGGACCGCCGGCCGCACTCCATCACCGTCTACACCGGTGTGTCGGGCCAGGCCGGCAGCCCCAACGGCAAGGGCCGCATCGTCGTCGACCCCGCCCGCACGGTCACCGACCCGGCCGCCGCGGCCACCACACCGGTGACCCTGCGCACCGGCGACACGGCCGTGATCGACCTCGGCCAGAACATGGTCGGCGTGCCCCGCTACACCCTGCGCGGCCCGGCGGGCGCCCAAGTCGTCCTCAAACCCGGCGAGATGCTCAACGACGACAGCGACGGCGCCGACGGTCCCGCCGGCTCGGTGTACCGCGCCAATCTCCGAGCCGCCAAGGCCACCAGCACCTATGTCCTCAAGGGCGATCCCGATGGCGAGACCCATCAGGACTCGCTGACCTTCTACGGCTTCCGCTATGTCTCCGTCACCGCTACCGACACCGTCACCCTCACCCGTTTCACCGGCCGGGTCGCGACCTCCGCCCTCCGTGACATCGGCACGATCACCACCGACGACACCGACGTCAACCAGCTGATCAGCAACGTCCGTTGGGGCCAGCGCGGCAACTACCTGTGGGTGCCCACCGACTGCCCGCAGCGCGACGAACGCCTCGGCTGGACCGGCGACACCCAGCTCTTCTCCAACACGGGCCTCTACAACGCCGATGCCGTCAATTTCCTCAGTCACTTCGAGGACATCCTGATCGATTCACAGAAGACCTACGGACAGGACGGCGCCCAGTTCACCTGGGTCGCCCCCGGCTCCCGCTACAACCAGCCGATCCCCGCCAGCGGTTGGGCGGACTGCGGGGTGGTCGTGCCCTGGACGGTGTGGCAGATGTCCGGCGACACCACCGTGGTCGACCGCAGCTGGGCGGCCATGACGAAGTACATGGACTGGATCCGCAAACGCACCGGCGACACCTACGCCGGACAGGGCGCGATCTTCGGCGACTGGCTGGCCTTCCAGGACACCAGCACCCAGCTCATCAGCGACCTCTACTACGGCTACAGCGCCCGGCTGATGGCGGACATGGCCCGTGCCACCGGCCGCACCACCGAGACCGGCACCTACGAGGATCTCTTCGCCCGCATCAAGCGAGCCTTCGTCACCAAGTACCTGGTCACCGATGCCGGCGGACAGGTGTCCGTACGCTCCAGCCTCGGTGACGCGCCGCCGACGGGTGGCAAGACGGAGGACAACAGCCAGACCGCCCTGCTGTGGGTCCTCAAACTCGGCTTCCACGAGACCGAGGCCCAGCGCCGCCAACTGGTCACGCTCCTCGCCGACAACATCGGCAACGACGAGGCCTACAAGGAGGCCCACCCCGGCAGCACCCGCGTGAAGTACGCCGAGAACACCCTGTCCGTCGGCTTCCTCGGCGTGAACGTCCTCGCCCCCGTGCTGACCGACGAAGGCCGCGTCGACCTGGCGTACAGACTGCTCCACCAGGACGCCATGCCCTCCTGGCTCTACTCGGTGCGCAACGGCGCCACCACCATCTGGGAGCGCTGGAACTCGTACTCCAAGGAGGACGGCTTCGGCCCGGTCGACATGAACTCGTTCAACCACTACTCCTACGGCGCGATCATGGAGTGGATGTACGAGAGCATGGCCGGCATCGCCAAGGACCCGGCCCACCCGGGGTTCCGGCACTTCTTCCTCAGGCCCCATCTCGACCCGACCGGCAAGGTCACACGGGTCGGCGGCGCCCATCTCTCGCCCTACGGCGAGATCGTGAGCGAGTGGCACAAGGGCGACCGGAAGCTGACCTACCGGGCCGCGGTGCCCGCGAACAGCACCGCCACCCTCTCGCTTCCCACCGCCGATCCGTCGACCGTCCGTGAAGGCCGGACGCCCCTGGCCGAGGTCGAGGGCGTCGAGTACCTGGGCTTCACGGACGGCGTCGCCTCCTACCGACTGCCCTCCGGCCGCTACGCGGTGACGTCCGCGCTCGCCTGATCGCCCACCAGCACCACCTCCAGGGTGCGCGGACCGTGCACCCCCTCGACCCGGTCCAGCTCGATGTCACTGGTCGCCGACGGACCGGAGATCCACGTCAGCGGGCGGGCCGGGTCGAGGCGTTCGAGGGCCTGCGGGACGGACGACACGACCTGCTCGGGAACCCGTACGACACAGATGTGGTGGTCGGGGACGAGAGTGATACGGCGGCGGCCCTGGTCGGGGGAGGCGTCGAGGACGATGGTGCCGGTCTCGGCGACCGCCACGGCACACGCGGTGACCACGCTGTCGACCTGGTCCAGTTCGTGCGGGGTGCTCTCCACCCGGTCCTGGATCCGCTCGGAGTCGCTCTCGGCGAGCCACCCGGGGTCCAGGCCCGGCGGCACGAGCACCGTCTTCGCACCGCGCGCCGCCAGCATTCCGGCGATCGTCACCGCGAGATCGGCAGGGGTGCAGCGATGCACGATCGCCCGGTAGTCCGCCAGATTCTCCGCCAGCAACTCGACCGTCTCCGCGACACTCCGCTCCCCGTGCTCGCGCAGATAGTCGCGCGGAACAGCCTGCTCGTACGCGATGTCCTCGTCAGGCACGTCCGCGAGGGCGCGCCGCACCCGGCCCAGAATCCGTTCCCTGCTGCTCACTTGGCGCCGTCCTTTCCACCCTGTGTGCGCTGCCACCAGTCGCGGAAGGGTTCCGCCGGTACCGCCGGGAGATCGCGGCTGCCGCTCCACGCCTTGCCGGGGCCGGGCAGCGACCGGGGATGGACGCGCCGGGTGCGCGAGGCCAGCCGCTGCCCCGTGCGCAGGACGCCCGGGTGGCCGAACGCCCAGCGTGCCGCCCGCATCGCCGCCCGCTCGGCGGCATGTCCCTTCGCGGGCTTCAGCACCACCTTGTTGCCGTTCGTGGTCACCGGCCCGCCCTCGACGACCCGCTCCCGCAGATGCACCAGCACCTCGGGGATGTCGATGGCGACCGGGCACACCTCGTAACAGGCGCCGCACAGCGACGAGGCGTACGGCAGTGAGGCGTCGATCTCGCTGGTCACGCCGCGGAGTTGAGGGCTGAGGATGGCTCCGATCGGGCCCGGGTAGACCGAGCCGTACGCGTGCCCGCCGGCCCGCTCGTACACCGGGCACACATTGAGACACGCCGAGCAGCGGATGCAGCGCAGGGCCTGCCGGCCGACCTCGTCGGCGAGGGTGTCGGTGCGGCCGTTGTCGAGGAGGACCAGATGGAAGTTCCGCGGCCCGTCCGCCGTCCCGGCGTCCGTGGTACCGGTCCACATGGTCGTGTACGGGTTCATGCGCTCGGCGGTGGAGGAGCGGGGGAGTGTCTGGAGGAACACCTCCAGGTCCCGCCAGGTGGGCACGATCTTCTCGATGCCGACGACCGAGATCAGCGTCTCGGGCAGGGTCAGGCACATCCGCCCGTTGCCCTCGGACTCCACGACCACCAGCGTGCCGGTCTCGGCGACCATGAAGTTGGCGCCGGAGACGCCGACCTTGGCGCGCAGGAACTTCTCACGCAGGTGCAGACGTGCGGCCTCGGCGAGTTCGGCGGGCGTGTCGGTCAGGCCCTCGGGCGCGGGGCGGCCCCACTCGGCCATCTCGCCCCGGAAGATGTCGCGGATCTCGCCCCGATTGCGGTGGATGGCCGGGACCAGGATGTGTGAGGGCCGGTCCTTGCCCAACTGCACGATCAGCTCGGCGAGATCGGTCTCGTAGGCGCGGATGCCCTCGGCCTCCAGGGCCTCGTTCAGCCCGATCTCCTGGGTGGCCATCGACTTGACCTTGACGACCTCCGACTCACCGGTCGCCTTGACCAGATCGGCCACGATCCGGTTCGCCTCGTCGGCGTCGGCGGCCCAGTGGACCGTGCCGCCCGCCGCGGTGACCGACTCCTCCAACTGCACGAGATAGCGGTCGAGATGACGCAGCGTATGGTCCTTGATCCGCTTGCCCGCCTCGCGCAGCTCCGCCCAGTCGGAGACCTCCGCGACGGCCCTGGCCCGTTTGGCGCGGATCGTGTGTGTGGCGTGGCGCAGATTGCCCCGCAGGGTCGTATCGTGCACGGCCTTGTGCGCGGCCTCGGGAAAGGCCGGCATCCCCAGATACGTCCCGCTCATACGGCCGGTTCCTCCTCCGTGCTCGCCAGGATCTCCGCGATGTGCACCGGCCGCATCCCCGTCCGCAGCCGGGACATGGTCCCGCCGATGTGCATCAGACAGGAGTTGTCGGCCGCGCACAGCACCTCCGCCCCCGTCGACTCGGCGTTGCGCACCTTGTCCGCACCCATCGCCGCCGAGACATCGGAGTTCTTCAGGGCGAAGGTGCCGCCGAACCCACAGCACTCGTCGGCGCCCGGCAACTCCGCCAACTCCAGCCCCTTGACGGCCTCCAGCAGGCGCCGGGGACGGTCGCCGAGTCCCAGTCCGCGCAGTCCGTGGCAGGTCGGGTGATAGGTCACCCGGTGCGGGTAGCAGGCCCCGACATCCGTCACGCCCAGCACATCCACCAGGAACTCCGTCAGCTCGTACGTCTTCGGCACCACGGGCGCCAGCGTCGCCGCGAGCGTGTCCCCGCGCCCCTCGGCCCGCGCCCGCTCACCCATCCGCGGATACAGCTCCCGCACCATCGCCCCGCACGACCCGGAGGGGGTGACGATCGCCTCGTACTCCCCGAAGACATCGGAGAAATGCCGCGCCAGCGGCTCGGCCTCATGCCGATAGCCGGTGTTGTAGTGGGCCTGTCCGCAGCAGGTCTGGTCCATCGGGAAGTCGACCTCGACGCCCAGCCTGGTCAGCAGCTTCACCACGGCGCGCCCCGTGTCCGGATAGAGCGTGTCGTTGACGCAGGTCAGGAACAGGGCGACACGCATCGCGGCTCCTTGTGATCGATCATCGGATGAGTGCAGCGTAATGCGGCGGCGCGGCCGGGGGGAGACCCCGATCAGCCTCGGGCGAGCCGGGTCTCCGCCTCGCGCCAGCGATCGGTGTCCCCTTGGGGCTCGTACCGGGTCAGCGGCTGCGTACGGGCGAGCAGGCGCCGCCCGTCGGCGAGATCCCCGACCAGCCCGTGGGCACGCGCCTGGACGAGGACGTTGCCGAGCGCGGCGGCCTCGGCCGGACCGGCCATCACCGGCAGCCCGCAGGCATCGGCGGTCAGCTGGCACAGCAGGGCGTTGCGCGTACCGCCTCCGACGACATGTACGACGTCGACGGGATGGCCGGCCAGCGCCTGTGCGTCCCGGACGGCCCGGCGGTGGGCGAGGGCGAGCGAGTCGAGGATGCAGCGCGTGATCTCGGCGGGCGAGACGGGTACCGGCTGCCCCGAGACACCGCACGCCTCGGCGATCCGCTCCGGCATCCGCCCCGGCGGGAGAAACGCCGGGTCCCCCGCGTCCACGACCGACCGCAGCGCCGGCGCCTCGGCCGCCGCCGGCAGCAGAGCGCTCAGGTCGGGGTCCCCCCAAGCCCGTAGGCACTCCTGGAGCAGCCACAGCCCCATGATGTTCCGCAGATACCGGACCGTGCCGTCCAGCCCCAGCTCATTGGTGAAGTTGGCGGCCCGGCTCTCCTCGCTGAGCACGGGCGCGTCCAGCTCCAGCCCCGCAAGCGACCAGGTGCCGGTGCAGATGTACGCGAACCGCTCGCCGTCGGCCGGAACGGCGGCCACGGCCGAGGCGGTGTCGTGCGACCCGACCGCCGTCACCGGCACCGGCCCGCCGAGCCCGGTCTCCTCCAGCACCTCGCCGCGCAGCAGCCCCGCCGGATCGCCGGGCTGCCTGAGCGGCGCGAACAGGCCGAGGTCGATGCTGAGCCGGGAGGCGATGCCGTACGACCAGTCGCGCGTGCGGGGATCGATGAGCTGGGTGGTGGAGGCGTTGGTGAGCTCGGTGCCCTGCTCGCCCGTGAGCCAGTACGTCAGAAGGTCGGGGATGAGCAAGAGCCGCTCGGCGTACGCCAGTTGGGAGGACTCGCGCGCCGCGGTCAACTGGTACAGGGTGTTGAAGGGCGCGTACTGCAACCCGGTCGCGGCATACAGCTCCGCCGCGGGGACGGTCGCCCACACCTTCTCCGCGACCCCTTCCGTCCGGGGGTCCCGGTAGTGCACGGGGTTGCCGAGCAGCGCCCCGTCCGCGTCTAGCAGTCCGTAGTCGACGGCCCAGCTGTCGATCCCGACGGAGTCGACCTGCCCCGCCGCCCTGAGCCCCTCCAGCACCCCCGCGTACAGCCCGAGCACATCCCAGCGCAGCCCCTCGGGCACCCGGACGGGCCGGTTCACGAAGCGGTGTGCCTCGGTCAGCTCCAGAGCGTCGGGGCCGACGCGGCCGACCATGACACGCCCGCTGGACGCGCCGAGGTCGACCGCGGCGTACGACTTCACGTCCCTGCTCATCGCAGGAAGGCGGCCGCGACACCGGCGTCGACCGGGATGTGCAGCCCGGTGGTGTGCGTCAGGTCCCCGCCGGTCAGGGCGAAGACGGCGTTCGCGACGTGCTCGGGCAGCACCTCCCGCTTGAGGATGGTCCGCTGGGCGTAGAACTCACCCAGCTTCGCCTCCTCGACGCCGTACACGGCGGCGCGCTTGGCACCCCAACCGCCGGCGAAGATGCCCGACCCGCGCACGACACCGTCCGGGTTGATCCCGTTGACGCGGATGCCGTGCTCGCCCAACTCGGCGGCCAGCAGCCGTACCTGATGGGCCTGGTCCGCCTTGGTGGCGCCGTACGCGATGTTGTTGGGACCGGCGAACACGCCGTTCTTGGAGGCGATGTAGACGATGTCGCCGCCCACCCCCTGCGCGATCATGACGCGAGCCGCCTCCCGCGACACGAGGAAGGAACCGCGCGCCATGATGTCGTGCTGCAGGTCCCAGTCCCTGGCCGAGGTCTCGAGGAGCGGCTTGGAGATGGAGATCCCGGCGTTGTTGACGACGAGATCGACCCCGCCGAACGCCAGCAAGGCCGCCTTGAAGGCGTCGGCGATCTGCTCCTCGGAAGTGACGTCCACGGTCGCGGCGACGGCCTTGTCGGGACCGCCCAGTTCCGCGGCGACGGCCTGGGCGTTCTCGGCGTCGAGATCCGCGACCACGACACACGCGCCCTCCGCGACGAGCCGACGCGCGATGGCCTTCCCGATCCCGCTGCCCGCGCCGGTCACCAGCGCGATCCGGGTCGCGAGCGGCTTGGGCCTCGGCATCCGCTGCAGCTTGGCCTCTTCGAGCGCCCAGTACTCGATCCGGAACTTCTCCGACTCCTCGATGGGCGCGTATGCGGAGACGGCCTCGGCTCCCCGCATCACGTTGATGGCGTTGACGTAGAACTCGCCGGCGACCCGGGCGGTCTGCTTGTCCCTGCCGAAGCTGAACATGCCGACGCCCGGCACCAGCACGATCGCCGGGTCGGCGCCACGCATGGCGGGGGAGTCGGGCAGGGCGTGCCGCCGGTAGTAGGCGGCGTACTCCTCGCGGTACTCGGCGTGCAGCTCCTGCAACCGCGCCACGGCGTCCTCCAGCGCAGCGGTCGGCGGCAGATCCAGCACCAGCGGGCGCACCTTGGTCCGCAGGAAGTGATCCGGGCACGACGTACCGAGTGCGGCGAGCCGCGGATGATCGGCGCGGGCCAGGAACTCGAGCACGACCTCGGAGTCATGGAAGTGCCCGACCTGAGCCCTGTCCTGCGAGGCGAGTGCCCGCACATACGGCGCCAGCGCGGCGGCCCGCTCCCTGCGCCCGGCCTCGGGCAGCGCCCCGTACCCCTCGATGACGGGTCCGAAGGGCTCGGCCTTCCCCTTCTCCACCAGGAACGCCTCGGCGGTCCGGATGATGTGCAGCGAGTTGCGCTCGCACTCCTCGGAGGTGTCGCCCCAGGCGGTGATCCCGTGCCCACCGAGAACGCACCCGACGGCCTGCGGATTGGCCTCCTTGACGGCCGCGATGTCGAGCCCGAGCTGGAAGCCTGGCCTCCGCCAGGGCACCCACACCACGGTGTCCCCGAAACACTCGGCGGTCAGCTTCTCCCCGTCGGCCGCGCAGGCGAGCGCGATGCCGGAGTCCGGGTGCAGATGATCGACGTGCGCCGCTTCGACGAGCCCGTGCATGGCGGTGTCGATGGACGGAGCCGCCCCGCCCTTCCCATGCAGGCAGTAGTCGAAGGCGGCGACCATCTCGTCCTCGCGCTCGACGCCGGGGTAGACGTCGACGAGCGCCCGCATACGGTCCAGCCGCAGCACGGCCAGCCCGCCCTCGGTGAGCGTGCCGAGATCACCCCCGGACCCCTTCACCCACATCAGCTCGACGTCACCACCGGTGACGGGATCGGTGTCAATGCCCTTGGCGGAGGCGTTGCCCCCGGCGTAGTTGGTGTTACGCGGATCAGCGCCGAGCCGATGGGACCGGGCGAGGAGGGCGGCGGCTTCGGAATGGGTTGCCATGAACTTCCAGTCCTTACGAGAGAGGGGGAGTGCATTTACCTAGGGGCGCGGGGAACCGCGCGACCAGCCACATCGGGCCCGCAGTCCGCAGCCAACAAATCGCGGCAGACGCTTACGCCCCCCACCCGGCCTGCTGCCCACCCACCCGCTCGGCCACGATCCTCTCGGCCCACCCGGACCGCCGATACGCACCCATGGGATCGGCATCGAGCCCCATCTCTTCGCGCACCTCGGCCAGCAACGGCCGCACATCCGTGTTGTACGCATCCATGAGCACCGCATTCGCGCCCAGCACATCACCGGAGGCCTGCGCCTCGGCCAACGCGGACCGGTCGACCAGCAGCGCTTTCGCCGTGGCCTCCTGCACATTCATCACCGACCGGATGATCGCCGGGATCTTCGCCTCGATGTTGTGGCACTGATCGAGCATGAACGCCACGTCGGAGGTGAACCCACCCCCACGCACGACCTCGTACATGATCCGGAACAACTGGAACGGGTCGGCCGCCCCCACCATCAGGTCGTCGTCCGCATAGAACCGCGAGTTGAAGTCGAACCCCCCGAGCTTCCCCTCCCGCAGCAGGGTCGCGACGATGAACTCGATGTTGGTGCCCGGCGCGTGATGCCCGGTGTCCACCACGACCTGCGCCTTCGGCCCGAGCTTCAGACAGTGCGCATACGCCGTCCCCCAGTCCGGCACATCCGTCGCGTAGAAGGCCGGCTCGAAGAACTTGTACTCCAGCAGCATCCGCTGCCCGTCACCCAGCCGCTCATACACCTCGGAGAGGCCCTCGGCGAGCCGGTCCTGACGTCCCCGGATGTCGTCCTGCCCGGGGTAGTTCGTGCCGTCCGCGAACCACAGCTTCAGGTCCCGCGAGCCGGTCGCGTCCATGATGTCGACGCACTCCAGCAGATGATCGAGCGCCTTGCGCCGCACCGCCGCATCCGGATGACAGATGCTGCCGAGCTTGTAGTCGTCGTCCTGGAAGGTGTTGGAGTTGATCGCCCCCAGCTTCACCCCGCGCTCCTCGGCGTGCTTGGCCAGCGCCGAGTAGTCGTCGACCTTGTCCCAGGGGATGTGCAGGGCGACGGTCGGGGCCACGCCGGTGAAGGCGTGCACCTGAGCGGCGTCGTCCAACTTCTCCCGCGGTGTGCGGGGAACGCCCGGCTGCGCGAACACCTTGAACCGCGTCCCCGAGTTCGCGTACGCCCACGACGGCGTTTCGACGGCCTGGGTCTTGAGTGCGGCCTTCACCGCGGCGAGCTCGGTCACTTCAGGGCTCCTGTGACGTCGGGAACGGAAGACGGACGGCGGACGGACGGTGGACGTCTGAAACGCTTCACTGTGAAACGATTCAAGACGGGAACGTATGGGCCTCCCGAAGGGGTGTCAAGCCCCGTGACCAAGGCTGTTGTGTGTGACTCCGCCGTGACCTTCGTTCATCGAAACTTTTTCGACACGGACCCATTGACGTGACATCGGCTCCATGTCTAACGTCCCGGCAACCAAGTTGAAACCTTTCACGACGCCGAGTGGCCCGTCCTGCCGGTGTCGTCGAGGAGCCCCCATGACCCACCCGTCCACCACGGGTACGGCCCCGGTTCTGGCGCTCAGGGACGTCTCCAAGTCCTTCGGCGCGGTCCGCGCCCTGCGGGACGTCTCCCTGGAGCTGTTCCCCGGGGAGGTGCACGCCCTCGCCGGCGAGAACGGCGCGGGCAAGTCGACCCTGATCAAGACGCTCGCCGGCGTGCACCGGCCCGACGCGGGCCAGGTGCTGCTCGACGGCTCGCCCGTCGCCTTCCACGGCCCCGGCGACGCCCGCGACGCCGGCATCGCCGTGATCTACCAGGAGCCGACCCTCTTCCCCGACCTGTCGATCGCCGAGAACATCTTCATGGGCCGCCGGGCGCGACGCGGTCTCGGCCGGATCGACCACAAGGCCACGCACGCCGCGACCCTGGCCCTGATGCGGCGCCTCGGCGTCGAACTCGACCCCGACCGCCCGGCGCGCGGGCTGTCCATCGCCGACCAGCAGATCGTCGAGATCGCCAAGGCGCTCTCCTTCGACGCCCGCGTCCTGATCATGGACGAGCCGACCGCCGCCCTGACCGGCAGCGAGGTCGCCCGTCTCTTCGGCGTCGTACGCACCCTGCGCGAGCAGGGCGCCGCCGTTCTGTTCATCTCCCACCGGCTGGAGGAGATCTTCCGGATCTGCCAACGGGTCACGACTCTGCGCGACGGTGTCTGGATCGCCAGTGAAGCGCTGGACGGCATGACCGAGGACGACCTCGTGCGCCGGATGGTCGGCCGTGACCTCGACGAGCTGTACCCCAAGCAGGACGTGAAGCCCGGTGAAGTCGCCCTCAGAGTCCGCCGGTTGACTCGTGAGGGCGTCTTCACCGACGTCTCCTTCGACGTACGGCGCGGCGAGATCGTCGGCCTCGCCGGGCTCGTCGGCGCGGGCCGCACCGAAGTCGCGCGAGCCGTGTTCGGCATCGACCGCTGGGACGCCGGCGAGGTCACCGTCGGCGGCAAGGCGCTGACCAATGGAGCCCCCTCCACCGCCATGGCCTGCGGACTCGCCCTCGTCCCCGAGGACCGGCGCGCCCAGGGCCTGGTGATGGACATGTCCATCGAGCGCAACATCGGCCTCACCGGACTGCGTACGACCGTCAGGGCCGGGCTGATGGACCGCGGCGCCGAACGCAGCCGCTCCCTCGACTGGGCCGTCAAGCTCCAGGTCAAGTACGCCCGGATCGCCGACACCGTCAACACCCTGTCCGGCGGCAACCAGCAGAAGGTCGTCCTCGCCAAGTGGCTGGCCACCGGCCCCAAGGTGCTGATCGTCGACGAGCCCACCCGCGGCATCGACGTCGGCACGAAGGCCGAAGTGCACCGGCTGCTCAGCGAGTTGGCAGCCGACGGCGTGGCCGTCCTGATGATCTCCTCCGACCTGCCCGAGATCCTCGGCATGGCCGACCGTGTGCTCGTGATGCACGAGGGCCGCCTCACCGCCGAGATCCCGCGCTCCGAAGCCACCGAGGAAACCGTGATGGCCGCAGCCACCGGGAGGGCCGCCGCATGACGGTCGTCACGCCCAAAGAGGCTCCCGTGACCGACGTACCCAAGTCCAGCGGCACCCGCCTCGTCGACCGCGTCTTCAAGATGCGCGAACTCGCCATCCTGGTCGTCTTCGTGGTGATGATCGTCGTCACCCAGCTGGGCAACAGCCAGTTCCTCACCGAGCAGGGCATCAAGGACCTGCTCCTCAACGCGACGATCCTCGTCCTGGTCGCCACCGGCCAGTCCCTCGTGGTGATCACGAGGAACGTCGACCTGTCGGTCGGCTCGACGCTCGGCATCAGCGCCTTCGCCGCCGGCACCTACCTCCAGGGCGGCGGGAACTCCGTCGTCGCCGTGCTCCTGGCGGTCCTCATGGGCATCGGCTTCGGTCTGCTGAACGGCCTCCTCGTCAGCCTCGGCCAGGTGCCCGCGCTCGTCGTCACCCTCGGCACGCTCTACATCATCCGCGGCATCGACTCCATCTGGGTCGGCTCCCGCCAGATCACCGCGGCCGACCTCCCGGACGGCTTCGTCGACTTCGGCTCCTCCGGCATCTCCGCGGTGCCGTGGCTGGCGATGATCGCCCTCGCCGTCCTGGTCGCCACGGCGTACTACCTCAAGCACTTCGGCAGCGGACGCGAGCTCTACGCCCTCGGCTCCAACCCGGAGGCCGCCCGCCTCGCCGGCATCCCGGTGCGCAAGCGGATCCTCGCCGCGTACACCTTCTGCGGTGCGCTGGCCGGGCTCGCGGGGGCCCTGTACCTCGCCCGGTTCGGCAACGTCGACTCCGGCACCGGCAACGGCTACGAACTCACCGTCGTCAGCGCGGTCGTGGTCGGCGGCGTCGTCTTCACCGGTGGTTCCGGCAGCGTCTACGGCGCGGCGCTCGGCGCGCTGCTGCTGACGTCCATCAACAGCGTGCTGCCCGCCCTCGGCGTCAGCTCCGTCTGGGTGCTCGCCATCAACGGCATCCTGCTCATCCTCGCCATCGCGGTCGACCGGATCGTCGCGCTGCGCGTGGCCACTGCCCTGAAGAAGAGGAACGCCCGCCATGGCTGACTTCTCGCTCGCGCGCGCCGTTCGCTGGGACACGGTGGTCGGCGCCCTCCTCATCGTCGTGCTCCTGCTGTCCTTCGGGACGGTCGATGGATTCGGGAACGCGCTCAACCTGTCGTTCCTGATCGGAAACACCCTTCCCATCGCCTTGATCGCCCTGCCCATGACGCTCCTGGTCGTCTCGGGCGAGATCGATCTCTCGGTCGCCTCGACCGCCGGGCTCTCGGGCGCCGTGATGGGCGCACTGTGGAACCAGGGCATGACGATCGAGACGATCATTCCGATCTGTCTGCTGCTCGGTGTGGTGTGCGGCCTCATCAACGGGCTGCTGGTGACCAAGCTGGGCCTGCCGTCCCTCGCTGTCACCATCGGTACCCTCGCCGCCTACCGGGGCATCGCACAGATCGTGCTCGGGTCGGACGCGGTGACCGACTTTCCGACCCAGTACCTGGACTTCGCGGCCGGACGCATCGGCGACACGTTCATTCCGTACGCCTTCCTGCCGTTCCTGGTGCTGCTGGCCATCGCCGTGGTCGTGCTGCATGCCACGCCATTCGGGCGGTCCATCTTCGCGACCGGCGCGAGTGAGGAGGCCGCGCGGTTCGCCGGGATCCGGGTCAAGCGGCAGAAGTTGATCCTGTTCACGGTGACGGGGTTGATGGCGTCGCTGACCGGGATCTTCTGGGCGCTGCACTACGCCAGCGCTCGCTATGACAACGCGACCGGTCTTGAACTGTCGGTTGTGGCCGCCGTGTTGCTCGGTGGGATCGACTTCGACGGTGGCAAGGGCACGTTGGGCGGTGCCATCGCCGGGGTGTTTCTGCTGGGGGCGTTGCAGAACGTGATGAGCCTTCAGGACGTTTCGGCGCAGTCGCAGATCGTCGTCACGGGTGTGTTGCTCGTTCTTTCCGTCCTCGGGCCGCGGGTGGCGCGGCAAGTCGCCGTTGTGCGTGCTCGATCGTCCGGCTGACCGTCGTCTGTGGCTGGTCGCGCCCGCGCGGCGGAGCCGCAAATCGATACAGCCCCGCGCCCCTTCAGGGCGCGTCCCTCAACCTCGTCCAAAGGAAACCGTCATGCGCAAGTCATCCCTCCGCCGTACCTGCGCGGCCCTCGCCGCCGTCACCTCCCTCGCCCTCGCCGCCACCGCCTGCGGCGGCACCACCAAGGAGGACGTCAAGAACGAGGGCGCCTCCGCCGCGACCGCCGGCAAGGCCGACCCGAATGCCGAGCTGAAGAAGGGGCTGACCGTCGGCTTCCTGCCGAAGCAGGTCAACAACCCCTACTTCACCTCCGCCGACAAGGGCGGCGAGGCGGCGCTGAAGGAGCTGGGCTCCAGCTACAAGGAGGTCGGGCCGTCCAGCGCGACCGACACCGCCGGGCAGGTCAGCTACGTCAACACGCTGACCCAGCAGCAGGTCGACGCGATGGCCGTCTCCGCCCAGGACCCGGGCGCCCTGTGCACCGCGCTCAAGCAGGCCATGAAGAACGGCATCAAGGTCGTCACCTACGACTCCGACACCACCGCCGACTGCCGCAACGCCTTCGTCTCGCAGGCCTCCGCCGAGGACCTCGGCCGCACCGAGGTGCAGCTGCTCGCCGAACAGATCGGCTACAAGGGCGAGATCGCGATCCTGTCCGCCGCGCAGACGGCGACGAACCAGAACGTCTGGATCGACTTCATGAAGGAGGAGCTCAAGGACCCCAAGTACAAGGACGTCAAGCTCGTCAAGGTCGCCTACGGTGACGACGACGCCCAGAAGTCCTTCCAGCAGACCCAGGGCCTGCTCCAGGAGTACCCGAACCTGAAGGGGATCATCTCCCCGACCACCGTCGGCATCAAGGCCGCCGCCCAGTACCTGTCGGGCTCCAAGTACAAGGGCAAGGTCAAGCTGACCGGCCTCGGCACCCCGAACGACATGCGCAAGTACGTCAAGAACGGCACCGTCGACGCCTTCGAGCTGTGGGACCCGGCCAAGCTCGGCGACCTGGCCGCCCGCGCCGCCGTCGCGCTGGTCTCCGGCCAGATCACCGGCAAGGAGGGCGAGACCTTCAAGGCCGGCGACACCACGTACACCATCGGCAAGGACGGCGTGATCAGCCTCGGCAAGCCCACCGTCTTCGACGCGAAGAACATCGACCAGTTCAACTTCTGACATCCGGAGGGTTGTTGATGCAGCGCGTGTGCTTCCTGCTGAAGGTCAGGGCGGACCGCCTCGACGAGTACCGCGAGCGGCACGCCGCCGTGTGGCCCGAGATGCTCGAAGCGCTCTCGGCCACCGGCTGGCACAACTACTCGCTCTTCCTGCGTGCCGACGGCCTGCTCGTCGGCTACCTGGAGACCGAGGACTTCGCAGCCGCCGTGGCCGGTATGGAAGCCACCGACGTCAACGCCCGCTGGCAGGCGGAGATGGCGCCGTTCTTCGAGGCACTGGACGGCGCCCGGCCCGACGAGGCCATGAAACCGCTCACGGAAGTGTTCCACCTGGCCTGACCCCTCCCCGTACCGCTCCTGATCCCTCGCCGACAATGGAGTCCCCCGAGATGAAGAGACGCACCCTGCTGGGCGCCGCACTCGCCGGAGCCGTCGTGACCCCTGCCCTCGCATCCGGCTCCGCCCGCGCCGCCGACCCGGGCCCGTCCCTCACCCTGACCGGCACGACCACCCTTGACACGCAGGCCATCTTCTTCGTGTCGTACGACGGACTGGTCAACAACAACGCCTTCCAGAAGAACGGCCTGTTGACCTACAAGGGCTACCAGTACGCCGTCTGGTACACCGCCGACCGAGGCGCCGTCGTGGGCCGCCGCGCGCTGGGCGCCACCACCTGGTCCACGGTCAAGGTCGGCCACACCCTGCGCTACGACGACTCCCACAACGTCATCTCCATGGGCGTCTCCAAGATCGACGGCCGCCTCCACCTCAACATGGACTCGCACAGCGACGGCTTCACCTACGTCAAGTCGGTCGCCGGGCTGATGGACAACCCCGCCGGTCTCAGCTGGACGGCGAGCCGCTTCGGCGCACCCCGGTCCACCCTGGACGGGCTCGCGCTCACCTCGCAGTTCACCTACCCGCAGTTCGTCTCGACCCCCGAGGGCAAGCTGCAGCTCAGCTACCGCGTGGCCGTCTCCGGCAACGGCCGCAACGCCCTCGCGGAGTACGACGGTTCGACCTGGACCAGCCTCGGCGAGTGGAGCAGCTCCACGGGGACGTACACCAGCGAGCACAGCTCCTCGACCGCCCGCAACATGTACCTGCACGGCATCGACTACGACCGGGGCGGGCGCCTGCACTCCTTCTTCACCTGGCGAGAGCAGAACGGCGCCGTGATGTGCTCCGGCGGCGGCATCACCAACCACGACACCGGCTATGTCTACTCCGACGACCGCGGACGCACCTGGCGCAACAACGCCGGAACCGTCGTCGGCACCACCGGCGGCTCCGACAAGGTGGCCGTCACCGACGGCGGCCTGGTGATCGACGCGCTGAACCCCGACCACTCCCTGATGAACCAGGAGAGCCAGTTCACCGACTCCGCCGGCCTGCCGCACGCGATCATCAGCTACGTCCCCGGCCGGTTCGGCCAGTGCACGACGAACTACGTCGCCGATCGCACCGCGAACGGCCGCGCCTTCCATGTGCGCAAGAACGCCTCGGGCAGCTGGCAGAAGACGGAGATCCCGGTTCCGCTGAACTCCAGCCAGCGCACCAAGCTGATCCTCGACAAGTACGACAACGCCTACGCGATCTTCCCCTTCTGCCGGATCGCCGGCGCCTCCAAGGCCTCCGGGTACACGGACTGGACCCTGCTGTACGACGGCGTCACCGCCGGTCTGAACGCCTTCGGCGAGGTCGTGATCGACGAGACGCGCGTGGGGCAGGACAACTTCCTGTCGATCATGTACCAGGAGAAGTCCAGCGGCACGACGCCGTCGGCGCTGCGTAACCTCAACTTCCGCCTGCCTGCCTGATCGCAGCCGTTGTGGGCGGCATGACGGTAATGTTCCGTCCCGCGGTCCCCACGCTTTACGAGTCTTCCTGGAGGTCCCTGACCGATGACCCAGTCGGTGGGTATCAAGGACGTCGCCCGCGCCGCCGGAGTGTCGGTCGGCACGGTCTCGAACGTCATCAACCGTCCGGACACGGTCGCGACCGAGACCCGGGCGCGGGTGCAGTCCGCGATAGACCGGCTGGGCTATGTCCGCAGCGAGTCCGCGCGCCAACTGCGTGCGGGCCGCAGCCGGATCATGGGCCTGCTCGTACTCGACATGGGCAACCCCTTCTTCGTCGACGTGGCGCGCGGAGCCGAGCGGACCGCGCGGGACGCCGGTCTCGGCGTGATGGTCTGCAACAGCGCGCAGAGCGCGAGCGAGGAGGCCGACTATCTGTCGCTCTTCGCCGAGCAGCGGGTGCGGGGCGTCCTGCTGACTCCCGCCGACGCCACCGGCCGCAACATCGAGACGTTCCGGCGGCACAACATCCCCTTCGTCCTCGTCGACCGGGTCGCCGAGGGCACCACCGAGTGCTCGGTCTCCGTCGACGACGTCGCGGGCGGCGCGCTGGCCGTGCGCCATCTCGTGGACGCCGGGCACCGCTCCATCGCCTACGTCAGCGGGCCGCCCGGCCTCAACCAGGTCCGCGACCGCCGCACCGGCGCCCTGAACGCGCTGAAGGAGGCCGGCCTCGGCCCCGAGAACCTGCGCGAACTGCCGACCGAGCGACTCGACGTCGCCGCCGGGAGGGACGCCGGCGCCCGCCTGCTGGGCCTCGCCGAGCGCCCCACCGCCGTCTTCTGCGCCAACGACCTGCTCGCCCTCGGCGTCCTCCAGGCCATGTACGCCGCGGGCGTCGGCGTCCCCGACGACCTCGCGATCGTCGGCTACGACGACATCGAGTTCGCCGCCGCCGCGGCCGTCCCCCTCACCTCCGTACGGCAGCCCGCGGTCACCATGGGCACCCTCGCGGCGGAGATGCTGCTGGAGGAGACGGAGGCGGAGACCGGGGGGAAGAGGCACGAGCACCGGCGTGTCGTGCTCCAGCCGGAGCTGGTGGTGCGGCGGTCCAGCCTCTCGGCCCGCTGATCGGCGGTTCAGTACGATTTCATGATCCCGGGGCTCGGTCGGCGGACGAACATGTGCTGAACTGGGACGCGGCCCGAAAACCATTCGTCCCGGGAGCCCTGTTGACCGTCAGCTACCGCCAGCCCGGCGTCGTCCTCACCGACCGCCACTTCACCGTGCCCCTCGACCACGAGGACCCGACCGGGGAGGCGATCGAGCTCTACGCCCGTGAGGTCGTCGCCGGCGACAAGGCACACCAGGACCTGCCGTGGCTGGTGTACCTCCAGGGCGGCCCCGGCTTCGGGGCGAACCGTTTCGTCGGCAAGGGCGCCTGGCTCGGCCGTGCGCTGAAGGAGTTCCGCGTCCTGCTGCTGGACCAGCGCGGCACCGGGCACTCCACGCCCGCCAACCGCCAGACGCTCCCGCTGCGCGGCGGCCCCGCCGCACAGGCCGAGTACCTCACGCACTTCCGCGCCGGCTCGATCGTCCGCGACTGCGAGGCGATCCGCCGCGAGGTGACCGGCGGCGCCCCCTGGACCGTCCTCGGCCAGAGCTTCGGCGGCTTCTGCACGGTCAACTACCTCTCCACCGCCCCCGAGGGCCTCACCGCCGCTGTCGTCACCGGCGGCCTGCCCTCCCTCGACGCGCACGCCGACGACGTCTACCGTGCGGCCTACCCGCGCATCGAGCGCAAGGTCGGCGCGCACTACGCCCGCTACCCGCAGGACGTCGAGCGCGCCCGCCGTATCGCCGACCACCTCCTCGCCCACGACGTGGTCCTGCCGAACGGCTACCGCCTCACCGCCGAGGCCTTCCAGTCCCTCGGCATCCTCCTCGGCGGCAGCGAGGGCAGCCACCGTCTGCACTACCTGCTGGAGAACGCGTTCGTCCGCACCCCGCAGGGCTCGGCCCTCTCCGACGCCTTCCAGGAGGAGGTCCAGGGCCTGCTGTCGTACGCGAGCCACCCGCTGTACGCCCTCGTCCACGAGGCGATCTACGGCCAGGACACCCGCCCCACCGCCTGGGCCGCCGAGCGGGTGCGCGCCGAGTTCCCGCAGTTCGACGCCGCCAAGACCCTCGCGGGCGACGGGCCGCTGCTGTTCACCGGCGAGACGATCCACCCCTGGATGTTCGACTGCGACCCGGCCCTGCGCCCGCTGCGCGAGACCGCCGAACTCCTCGCCGCCCGCACCGACTGGACGCCCCTGTACGACCCGGCACGCCTCGCCGCCAACGAGGTGCCGGCCGCCGCGGCCGTCTACCACGACGACATGTACGTCGACACCGCCCACTCCCTCGCCACCGCCCGCGCGATCCGCGGACTGCGCACCTGGGTGACGGACGAGTTCGAGCACGACGGTGTACGGGCCGGCGGCCCCCGCGTCCTGGACCGGCTGCTCGCGCTCACCCGTGACGAAGCGTGATGTCGGTGTCACGGGTTAGTGTGCGGGCATGACCGAGCCGACGATCACTCAGCTCCAGCCGATGCCGGACGACTGGCAGCGCGCGCTCGCCGTCGTCGCGCACCCGGACGACCTCGAGTACGGCTGCTCGGCGGCGATCGCCGCCTGGACCGACGCGGGCCGTGAGGTCTCCTACGTCCTGGCGACCCGCGGCGAGGCCGGGATCGACACCCTGGACCCGGCGCGATGCGCCCCGCTGCGGGAGCGCGAGCAGCGGGCCAGCGCCGCGGTCGTCGGTGTGACGGCGGTGGAGTTCCTCGACCACAAGGACGGCGTGATCGAGTACGGCACCGCCCTGCGCCGCGACATCGCCGCCGCGATCCGCCGGTACCGGCCGGAGCTGGTGATCACGCTCAACCACCGGGACACCTGGGGCGGCGTCGCCTGGAACACCCCGGACCACGTCGCCGTCGGCCGCGCCACCCTGGACGCGGCGGGCGACGCCGGCAACCGCTGGATCTTCCCGGAGCTCACCGAACAGGGCCTCGAACCGTGGAACGGCGTCCGCTGGGTCGCCGTCGCCGGTTCCAGCACACCCACGCACGCGGCCGACGCGACGCCCGGCCTGGAGCGCGCGGTGCACTCGCTGCTCGAACACCGCACCTACATCGAGGTGTTGACGGACGAGGACCCGGAGACCTACGTCCGCGGTTTCCTCACGGCGCACGCCGAGACGACGGGGGAGCGGTTCGGCGGGAAGCCGGCTGTGGCGTTCGAGCTGTTCGGCAGGTAGTCCCGACCGGCTGACGGAGGAGACGGGGGCATGGTGAAGGACACGGAACTGCTGGCGGACCGCTTCGAGGAGCACCGCGGTCGGATCAAGGCGGTCGCCTACCGCATGCTCGGCTCACTGGCCGAGGCGGAGGACGCCGTCCAGGAGACCTGGCTGAAGCTGAGCCGGACCGACGCGGACGACATCGACAATCTCGGCGGCTGGCTGACCACCGTCGTCGGCCGGGTCTGCCTGGACATGCTCCGCTCGCGCACCCGGCGCCACGAGGAGCCGCTGGACGACACCTTCGTGCCCGACCCCGTGATCCGGCCCCTGTCGCAGATCGACCCGGAACAGGAGGTGCTCCAGGCCGACTCGGTGGGCCTGGCCCTGCTGGTGGTGCTGGAGACGCTGGAGCCCGCCGAGCGGATCGCGTTCGTGCTGCACGACATGTTCTCGGTGCCCTTCGACGACATCGCGCCGATCGTGGAGCGCTCCTCGGCCGCCGCCCGGCAGCTCGCCAGCCGTGCCCGGCGCCGGGTGAAGGGCGCCACACCGTCGACCGAGCCGGATCTGGGCAGACAGCGACAGGTCCTGGACGCCTTCATGGCCGCGTCCCGGGCGGGGGACTTCGACGCCCTGCTCGCGGTCCTGGACCCCGAGGTGGTGCTGCGGGCCGACTCCGGGCCGCTGGTCCGTGGTGCGGCGGCGTCCAAGGTGGTGCGCGGCGCGAAGCCGGTGGCCGAACAGGCGCTGCTGTTCGCCCAGTTCGCGCAGCACGCAGAGTTGGTGCTGGTCAATGGGGAGATCGGAGTCGTTCACGCGCCGGAGGGGCAACCGCAGTCGGTGATGGCCGTCACCATCGCCGGTGGCCGGATCACGCACATGTACATCCTGGCCGACCCCGAGCGGCTCGACGGCCTCGAACTGCCGGAGCTGGGCGGCTGAGTCAGGCCGCCACGACCAGCGGGCCGACCGTGCGGTGCGGGCTCACCACCCGCCCGTCCGGGAGGAGCTCACCGGTGTCGTCGAAGACGATGGTGCCGTTGCACAGCAGGCTCCAGCCCTGTTCCGGGTGGGCCGACACGATCACGGCGGTGTGATGGAGCGGATGGTCGGCGGCCGGGGGCTGGTGGCTGCACATGACGTCTCCTGGGTTCCTCGATGGGGCGCTGCTCCTGCTTCCGTCGGCTTCTGTCTCAGTGATAGCCGAGCTTGTTTTCCGCTGTATGAGAGGACCCCCACAACGCCGGAAATTCATCGGTGAGTTTTCGTTCCGGGGCGGCGATTAGGCTTGACGGTATGCAAGATCACCCCGGCGACCTCAAGGACCTGCGCGGAGACTGCGCGAACTGTTTCGGGCTGTGCTGTGTCGCGCTGCCCTTCACCGCCTCGACGGACTTCGCGGTCGACAAGAACGCCGGGACGCCGTGCCGCAACCTCCAGGACGACCACCGCTGTGGCATCCACGCCCGGCTCCGGCAGAGCGGCTTCAGCGGCTGCACGGTCTACGACTGCTTCGGCGCCGGACAGAAGGTCTCGCAGATCACCTTCGCCGGGAAGGACTGGCGCACGGGCCCCGGCGAGGACGCGCGCCGGATGTTCGACGTCTTCCCGGTCGTCCGCCAGCTCCATGAACTGCTGTGGTATCTGACCGAGGCACTCACCATGCCCGCGGCCCGTCCCGTCCACACCGAGCTGCGCGCACTCCTGCGGACCACCGAGGAGCTCACGCGCCGCACTCCGCAGGAGCTGGCAGCCCTTGACGTGGCGGCGCACCGGCAGGAGGTCAACGTCCTGCTGCTGAAGACCAGCGAGCTCGCGCGGGCGGGTGTACGCGGCCGCAAGAAGGACCGCCGCGGCGCGGACCTGATGGGCGCCCGGCTCAAGGGCGCCGACCTGCGCGGCGCGAACCTGCGGGGCGCCTACCTGATCGCCGCCGACCTGACCGGAGCCGATCTGCGCGGGGCGGACCTGATCGGCGCCGACCTGCGCGACACCGACCTCACGGACGCCGATCTGACGGGCGCGTTCTTCCTGACCCAGCCCCAGCTGAACGCGGCCCGGGGCAGTGCGGGGACCCGGCTGCCCGCCTCAGTCGGCCGCCCGGTGCACTGGACAGCGGAGCTCTGAGGGCGGCTCCTCCGCGGCGGCTCCCGGCGCGGCGCCGACGGGGGAGCGGCGCTCCAGACGCAGCCGCAGCCCCTCCGGCATCAGCGTCAGCCGCTCCGTCACCCGCAGCCGGTAGGCCGGATCGGCGCCGAACTCGTACCGGCGCAGCAGCAGCCCCAGCACCAGCGTGGCCTCGTGCAGCGCGAACTGGCGCCCGATGCAGGCCCGCGCCCCCGTCCCGAACGGCTTGAAGGTGTGCGGCGCCCGCGTCCGTACGGCCTTCGGATCGAAGCGGTCCGGATCGAACCGCTCGGCGTCCGCGCCCCACACCTCGGGGTCACGGTGCAGCATCGCGGCGAGCACCAGCGCCCAGGCGCCTCGGCGCATCGGATGGGCCCCGCCGAGCACGGTGTCCTCGCGGGCCTCCCGCGCGAAGGCGGGCGCCGTCGGCCACAGCCGCAGCGACTCGTCGAGCACGCGGCGTACATAGCGAAGCCGGGCCACCTGGTCGTAGCCGGGTGTCGCGGTGTCACCCCAGACCTGGTCCACCTCGGCGCGGGCGCGGGCCGCGATCTCCGGGTGGCGCGAGAGGTAGTGCAGGGCGAAGGAGAGCGCGCCCGAGGTCGTCTCGTGGCCGGCCACCAGGAAGGTGATCACCTGCCGGCGGACGTTCTGCGCGGACAGCCGCTCGCCCGTCTCGGGATGGGCGGTCTCCAGCATCCGGTCCAGCAGGTCGCCGTCCCCGGGCCCGTTCGCCATGCGGGCGCGGACCAGGTCGTCGACCGTACGGTTGAGGTGGGCGATGTCGGCCTGGTTGCGGCGCGCGGCCCGCCGGAGCAGGAACGGCGCCGGCACGGTGTTGAGCCGCTGCGCGTAGGTGAGCGTGCCGACCATCGCCGACACGAAGGGATGCGGACGGGTCCGCTCGAAGGAGCCGAAGTCGTGCCCGAACCCGGTGCGCGCGATGGTCTCCAGGGTCAGCTTGGTCATGTCGCCGGGCACGTCCACGGCCTGGCCCGCCGCCAGTTCGCGGTCCCAGTGCTCCATCAGCCGGCCGGCCACGGACAGCATCATCGGGTGGTACGCGGACATGGCCTCACGGCTGAACCCCGGGGCGAGCACGTCGTGCGCCAACTGCCAGTTGGGCTCGTGGTTGTACGCCGTGAACAGGCCGTCCCCGACGACCGGCCGCAGATTGGCGATGCCGAGCCCGACATGCTTGGCGAAGCGGGACTCGTCCGCCATGTCGGCCGCGAGCGCGGCGCCCCACACGAACACGAACTCCTTGTCGAACGCCCGGCGCCGGAAGATCGGTCCCAGCTCCCGGGCGAACCGCAGGGAGTCCTGCAGCGGCGTGACCCTGCTCGCGCCCAGCACATCGCCGAGCAGCGGGAGCCGGTGCGGGGGATGCGGTATGCGGAACAGCTCCGGCCAGCCCTGCTCGGCGCTCCGGAATCCCTTGGGCAGTGCGGTCCCGGTCATCGTCTCCGCCATGACGCGATCTCCCTTGCACCAGCGGCAGGTTGAGCTCGTTGTACGTGGGTTCAATAACGCGCCTCAGTCTGGTCCCGCTGTTGAACTCACGTCAAGTAAAGTGCGGGCATGGCCGCGAACCAGGGTGAGCGCACACGTCGCCGGCTCAGCACCGAGGAGCGTCGTGAGCAGCTCCTCGCGGTCGGGGCGCGGCTGTTCTCGGAGAGCCCGTACGACGATGTGTGGATCGAGCAGGTCGCCGAGATAGCGGGGGTCTCGCGCGGGCTGCTCTACCACTACTTCCCGACCAAGCGTGACTTCTTCGCCGCCGTCGTCGAGCGCGAGAGCGAGCGCATGCTGCGGATGACGGCCGCCGTACCCGGTGTCCCGGTGCGCGCACAGCTCGGCGCGGGCCTCGACACGTTCCTGGAGTACGTCGAGGCGCATGCCCACGGCTACCGCGCCTTCCATCGCGCCGACGCCGCCGGCGACCAGGCCGTGCGCAAGGTCTATCAACGGGCCCTGGCCGCACAGGAGAAGCAGATTCTGGCGGCGATGACGGCGGACCCCGAGTTCGGACCGGCCTTCGAGGAGCGGCCGGAAGTCCAGCTCGCCGTACGGGGCTGGCTGGCGTTCACCACCGCCGTCTGTCTGGAGTGGCTGAGGGGCGCCGACCTCTCCCGGGAACAGGTGCGTGACCTGTGTGCCCGCGCCCTCCTGGGCGTCATCGCACCCTGAACCCCCGCAAAGAGATCGCACGGTATCGCCGGGCCTGGTTGGCGTGCGGCTCGATCTTCGATAGGTTAGGCAAGGCTTACCTAAGGAGGTATGGGATGGGTGACAGCCGAGCCTGGACGGCCGCGCCTTCCGCGGCGGAACGAGCCCGGTCGGTGCTGGCCGGCGCGTGGTCCTGCGGGGTGACCGCGGAGAGCTGCCGCGAGGAGCTCGTGGGCGCGCACACCGTGACCGAGGAGGGACGTGTCCTGCTGGAGGTGCCGGAGGACAGTGTGCTCGTCACGGCGGCGATCTGCGCGCCGCGTGGAGAGCCCTCCGCCGTCCTGGAGTTCGCCGACGTGGCCCCCGTTCCCGTACGCAGCCGGATCCGCACCAGGCTCTGGCTGTCCGGCTGGTTCGCCCCCGAGGACGGCAAACTCGCCTTCCGGCCGACGCGCGTGGTGCTGCGGCAGCCGTCCGGTGCCGTCGTCGTCGACCTCAAGGAGTTCGCCGACGCCTCGCCCGACCCGCTGGCCACCGCCGAGGCCAGGCTGCTCACCCACCTCGCCGACTGCCACCCGGACGCCGTCGAGCGGCTCACCCGCCTCGTCGACTCCGACAGCCTGCACGGCGCCGTCCGCGTCCAGCCCCTCGCCGTCGACCGGCACGGACTCACGCTGCGCATCGAGCGCGCCCGCTCCCAGGGCGACGTACGACTGCCGTTCCACCGGCCCGCCGACGACGTGGCCCAGCTCACCGAGCGCATGCACATCCTGCTCACCCAGGCCAGCGCCGCCTCCTGCCCGCGCGCCCTACAGCGGCAGCGCACAGACGGCGACGGGTGACGCGAACGGCTCGCCCGCGAGCCGCAGTTCACCGCTGTCCTCGGCGACATGGAAGACGCTGACGGTGCCCGACCGCTGGTTCGCCGCGAACAGCAGGGTCCCGTCCGGGGAGAGGGCGATCTGCCGCGGGAAGTCCCCGGACACCGGCACCGTGCCGAGCAGCCTCAGCCGGGCGCCCTTCGCCTCCACGGCGTAGCGCGCGAGGCTGTTGTGGCCCCGGTTGGCCAGATAGGCGTAGCGGCCGTTCGGCGTCACCACGATCTGCGCCGGATAGCTGGTGCCCGAGCCCGTGCCCGTGTCCTGCTCCGCGCCGATGGTCAGCCGGCCCGTGCCGGGGTCGTACGCGCAGACCGCGACGCTGTTGTCGACCTCGTTGGCCAGATACGCGTACCGGCCGCCCGGGTGGAAGGTCAGATGACGCGGGCCCGCGCCCGGCTTCGTCTGCGCCCGTGTGACCTCGGTGAGCGTGCCCGCCTTCTGGTCGAGGCGGTAGGTGTACACGGTGTCCGTGCCCAGGTCGACGGCGAGCACATGGCGGCCGTCGGGGCTGGTGATGACCTGATGGGCGTGCGGCCCCTCCTGGCCCGGACCGGGTGCCGGACTGGAGTGCGTGACCAGGTCGGTGCGCTCGCCGAGCGCGCCCGAGGCATCGACCGGGTGCACGGCCACGCTGCCCGTGCCGTAGTTGGCGCTCAGCAGCCAGCGTCCGCTCGGATGCACCGACAGATGGCAGGGCGCCGCCCCGCCGGTGGCGCGGCTCCCCAGGATCTTGCGGTCGGCCAGGCGCACGGCGGTCACCGCGCCGTCCTCGCGCTCGTCGACCGCGTACAGCGTCCGGCCGTTCGGGTGCAGCGTCAGATACGACGGGTCGGGGACGTCCGTGATGGTTCCGGTGCCGGTGATCGCGCCCGATGCCGGGTCGTAGGTGGCGAGGCCGATGCCCTGGCCGCCGCCCTCGACCGAGGTGTAGGTGCCGAGGTAGAGGGGGCGGGGGCCGGACGGCTCACGGCTCTCGGTCTGGGCGCTCGGACGGGTCTCGGGGCCGGTGGCCTCGGAGGTCGCCGCGTCGGCGCGGTCCGCGGGGGCGGGGGCGTCGGAGCACCCGGTGGCCGCCGGGAGTGTCACACCGGCGGCCGATCCCGCGAGGGTTCCGACGAATCGGCGCCTGCTCAGCCCACCACTGCCCATGTCCACACCTCAGGTCGTCGGTCGTCGTGGTCGCGACAGCAACCTTGGCGTGGACCGCCCGTCGAGCGCAAGAACAGCAACGGGTATTGCATTCTGTGCAACGGTGGACTGTTTCGCGTCGGCTACCAGTCGCCGTCCTCCACCGGCTTGCCCTGCGCGTCCTTGAGCGGCACGACCTGGCCCGGCGTGGGTGGCTGCCAGGGCTCGTGGTCGTCGCCGAGCCAGTCGCCGACCGGCTTCACCGCCTCCAGCGTGTCGCTCGGGGCGAGATCCTCGGCGTCCTGGTCGTAGTAGTCGAACCAGGGCAGCCCCGCCTGCGTGTACGCGGCCCGGTCGACCGGCGACGGCGGGGGAGCCTCCCCGGTGATGCGGCGCCACTCCGGAGGCGTCACCAGATGGACGAACACCCGCCCACCGGGGCGGTCGGTCCAGTCCTTCAGCGGCCGGTCGTCCTCGTAGACCTCCTGGCGCATCGACCCGCCGACGCCCAGGCCCATCGCTGCGGCGGCCCGGGGCGCCCCGCCGGCCGGAGCGGCCGCGGGCGCCGGTGCCGACATGGGCATGGCAGCGCCATAGCCGCCGAACTGCGGCATCGCCCGCGCCCGCTCCGCCCGGCGCCGCTCCTCCTCGCGCCACTTGGCCAGCTGCGGCTCCTTCAGCGCGAAGGACTGCAGCTGTACGCCGCCCCAGACCTCCTCGCCGGTGACCTGACCCTCGACGGTCGCGCCCAGCCCCAGCGGCACCGCCACGAACTGGCGGACCGTGCCCTTCCCGGAGTTGATGCCGTCCAGCCACGGCTGGCGGGGGAGCGTGAGGTAGTTCTGCGGCTTGCGCGACAGCCGGTCGCTCCACGGCTTCCCCGAGACCGCGCACACCTTGCCCACGCCCACCTGCAAGGCGGCGGGCTCCGTCGTACCCCCGAAGCTCAGCCACATCGCCTCGCGCAGATAGACCGGCAGCATCACACCGCCGCGCGCCCGCCACGCCTGAGGCACCGTGTCCGCGTAGTCCGCCACCCGCCGGACCGGGAACTCGCCGAGCCCCGGCGGCAGCGCGTGCGTGCCCGTCTCCGGCAGCCGCAGCGTACGAATGAAGCGCACCGCCACTCCGCCCGGCAGCCGCAGGGTGTTTCCGTCGATCCGTACGGTCGTGTCGGTCATCGGCCCGCTCCCCTAGGTCCTGTCGTCCGGCGCCGGCCCTGGCCCCGCCTTTCCCCTAGCGAGAACGCTCGCCCATCCCGGTACGGTTCCGCCACAGCTGCTCCTGGACACCCATGCGTTCGCGCAGCCTGGTCAGCCGTGGCATCCGCACGCGCTGCTCCTGCGACACACGGTCCAGCTCCTCCAGCAGCCTCCGCGAGCGGTGCTCGGTGTCGAGCTCGTCGATGATGCGGTTCACCTCGGTCAGGACGGCGCCGAGCAGCTGCCAGTGCCGGCTCTCTCGCTCGGCCTCCTCGCGCAGCAGCAGGGCGAGCTTGTCGCGGGTGCCCGCCGCCGTGCGCAGCTCCGCCGACAGCCGGGTCTCCGCGGCGTCCGCGTTGGTGCTGACATGGGTGGTGACCAGCACCGAGAAGCTGACCACCGCGTCGGCGATCTCCGACAGCTGCTGCTCCAGGACGGCGCCCGTCTCCTTCGCGAACAGCGGCTCGGGCTCCCGCTCCTTGGTGAGGTCCGTGAGGGTGCGCGCGAGCACCCGCAGGACGACCGTGCAGATCTCCAGCGTGTCCAGTCCGGTACGGAGCACCACACGGTGCAGCAGGCTGTCACGCACGCGCGGATTGAGCCGCAGGCTGTCCTCGGCCTGTCTGAGCGCCGCGTCCACTTCCACGATGTCGTGGTCGAGCCGGCGCGCCTCATGCAGCCGGGCCGCGGCCTGCTCGACCGGCTGGCGGCCGGCCGCCTCCTCGCCGATGCGCAGCATCAACTGCCGCAGCCGACGGGCCAGGTCCTCCAGCGACTCACCGGCCTCGTCCACCCACACCGGCGGCGCGAGCAGCAGATTGAAGCCCAGCCCCACCACCGCGCCGATCAGCGTCTCCAGCACGCGCGCCCACGCCGTGTCCCCGACCGTCGTGACCCCGAGGACCAGCATCGCGCTGATCGCCACCTCGGGAACGTACTCGTTCACACGCACGAGATGCCCGACCGCCAGCGCGGCCACGATCAGCAGGCCCAGGCTCCACCAGGTCAGACCGACCAGGAGGCTGAAGGCGATGGCCACCAGGACGCCGGCCACCACGGAGTTCACCCGGCGGATGCCGTTGGTGAGTGTGGCGTAGAAGGTGACCTGGACGACCAGCAGCGCGGTCAGGGGGGCGGTCAGCGGTGCGGCCTCGGGACTGAGGCGCAGCGCGATGACATACGCGATCGTCGCCGCGGCCGCCGACCGCAGCGTCTGGACCACCACCGGGTCCCGGCCCAGCTTCGTCAGCCGCTCCCGGGTCGGCGTCCCCTCACGTCCCTCTCGCATCCTCGGGCTGTTCCCTTTCCACCGATGCTTCCCGCACGCCGCTTGCGGAACGTAACGGTCCGCAAGGAACCCCAGATTGATCGCCACGGCCACGGTTCGGCAAGGGGCTGGGCCGGTGATCATCGACACCCGAACGAGGCAGGTCTGCCGACCGGGTCCGGCGCTGAGGAAAACCCCCGCCGTCACCCCGTGGTTGTCCGCACCCGGGGACGGAGGACCGCCGGATGGTCCCCGCCCGGCCGGGGCGCAAGCCTTGGATCATGAATCGGCATCGGACCGGACTAGTGCTGACCCTGTTCATCATCCTCGCCGCCCTGACGACCGGCATCCCGGCCACGGCGGCATCCGCCCCCGCCCCGGTGGTCGACGCGCTCGACCGTGCGGCCCACCCCTTGCGTACCGTCGAACCGCGCGGCGACACCGCTGACCTGCGCCCGCTGGGCCGGATGGTCGGCGCCGCCCGGGTCGTCGGCCTGGGGGAGGCCACCCACGGCTCTCACGACTTCTTCGCCCTCAAGGCCCGCGTCTTCCGCCATCTCGTCGAGGACGAGGGCTTCCGCACCTTCGCCCTGGAGGCCCCCTGGAGCACCGGTCTGCGCCTCGACGCCTATGTGCGGTACGGCAAGGGGGACCCCCGGCGCATCATGCGCGAGGAGTTCCAGCGGGACTACCTGTGGTGGAACAACACGGACTATCTGCGGCTCGTCGAGTGGATGCGGGCGTACAACATCCGCCATCCCGAGGATCCCGTGCGCTT
The DNA here is from genome assembly GCF_042795335.1 of Streptomyces sp. NPDC056479. Classification (NCBI taxonomy): domain Bacteria; kingdom Bacillati; phylum Actinomycetota; class Actinomycetes; order Kitasatosporales; family Streptomycetaceae; genus Streptomyces; species Streptomyces sp. NPDC056479. The sequence continues at coordinate 750,797 of NZ_JBHTRZ010000001.1, forward strand.
CATCGGCGACGACATCGCCTGGTCCGGAGCCGAGTTGTACGACGCCGTCGAGGACTACGCGGCCGACGCACACCCCGAGCTGGGCACCCGGCTCGCCGAGCTCTATCGCGGTCTGCGGCCCGCCGTGCGGACGGGGGCGTACATCGAGCGGTACCTGGCGCTGCCGTACGCCGAACGAAAAGAGCGGGCGGCCCATACGGGTGAGGCGCTGCGGCTGCTCCGGCGGACGGACCCGGGCGCCCACCGCGCGGCGCACGACTGGGCGGTCCAGCAGGCGACGGTCATCGACCAGACCGCCCGGCAGTACGCCTTCGACGTCGAGGATCCCGCCCAGATCGCCGCCGCCATGCGCTATCGCGACGGGGCCATGGCGGCCAACGTGGTGTGGTGGCAGCGGCACACCGGGACCAAGGTGCTGCTGTCGGCCCACAACAACCACGTCGGCTATGTGCCGGAGGAGCCCGCCCAGAACCCGAAGGTGCAGGGCGCGTTTCTGCGCGAGAGCCTCGGCGCGGGTTATGTGAGCATCGGCCTGACCTTCGACCACGGCTCCTTCAACGCCACCGGCTGGGACGACGACACGATTCGCCGCTGGACCCTGGGACCGGCGGGCCCAAACGGCAACGAGCGGACCCTGGACCGGGTGCGGTGCCGCGACTACATGCTCGACATGCGGTCCGTCGGGCCGCCGGCCCGGGACTGGCTGCGCCGGGCCCGGCCGACGCGCAGCATCGGCACGGCCTATCCGGACGGCCCGCACGACATCGCACTCGCCCGCACTCACGACGTCCTGATCCATCTGCACCGGGTGGAGGCGGCGCGCCTGCGGAATGGTTGAACGTCCCCCGTCAGGCGTAGAGCTTGGCGAGGAAGGCGGACAGATTGCCCCTGGTCCGGGCGATCTGCTCCTCCAGAGTGAGGCTCTCCTCGAACCGGCCCCCGGGCTCCGGGATTTTCTTGCCCCGGACGTACAGCGAACACGCGAGGTCGGTGCACATGTACAGCCCGACCGAGTTGCCCTCGCGCCCCGCCGCACCGGCCTTGCGGGCGGTCATCAGTGAGACGCCGCCGCCCGGATGGGTCGTCAGACACAGGGAGCACATGCTGCGGTGCAGGAACCCGCGCTGCGAGGACGGGAAGCGGAGGCTGAGGCCCACCGGGCGTCCTTCCTGCTCGGTCACCAGATAGCTGCGATCGGGGGCACCGGGATCCCGCCAGCCGAGGAAGTCGAGGTCGTCCCAAGGGCGTTCGTCGAGATCGCGGGGGAGGGAGATTCGCTTGGCCTCGCCCTTCGAGCAGTTGACAAAGGAGTTGCGAATGGCCTGCTCGGTGAGTGACCTCATGGGGAGTCTCCTGGGTTCGGGTCGATCGGCGAAGCGAAACCTAGGGGTCCTAGGTTAGTGGCTAGGTTAGGCAGGCCGAGTGAAGGGGAGCCAGTGAATATCGACGATGCCGGGTCACCTCGGGCCCGTGCGGCACTACGGCATGTCGCGGCCGCCTCCGCGGGGCCGGCCGTCGGCCCCGAGGTACGCGTCACCCTCAACTTCCATCCGGACCGGCTGGTGAGAGGGGTGCCGATCCTGCGCGCGCTCGCCGAGGACGGCACGTACCACTCCCAGTTCGTCACCGGCACCAGCAACGGCGGGCTGACCGCCCACCCGGGCGGCGACCGCTGGCGCTGGGAGAGCCGGATCTTCGGCGGGGTCTACGACGACGCGGCGGCCCGCGAGCGGCCGGTGTACGGCGCGCTGAACTTCCGCCGCCAAACGGTCGGCGCCGCCCCGAGGTTCGGCTCCTCGCACTTCCGGCTGACCGGCACGACGCTCGCCCGCGCCACCTTCTGCTACCCCGACAGCGCCGCCGAACCGACCGAATTCGGAGTCGCCGCGGGCATGCACCTCCTCGCACTCGCCGAGGCCGACGAGCAGGACGCCCTCAACGACTACATCGAGGCCCAGGTCCACGGCGGAGTCGTGCTCGCCCGGGACGTGGAGGCCGTGGTCCTGGACGCCTGCTATCGCGGCACCCCCGTGGAGACCGCGGCCCGCCTGCTGCCCTGCCCCGTCGAATGGCACCCCGGCTACCGGATCACCGTGCCCGCACTGCGACGCCACGCGGACTACCGTGGCCAGGAGTACGTCGACCTGGGCGCCCGGATCGCCCACGACGGCCGCGTCGACCCGCGCGTCATCGGGGACGCCACCCGCACGGGCCGCTACGAGCTCCAGGACCTGAAGATGGTGTGGCACATCCTGGCCCGTTTCGGTGCCCCGGCGGGCGCGGGTACGGCCTACTCGGGTTCCCCCGAGGCAGCGGCCGGCGTCGGGGGCCACACGCCGGGGGTGAGCACGCCCAGCGCGTAGGCCCTGGCCACCAGTTCCGTACGATTCGACGCTCCCCAGCGTGCGGACAGGCGCCGCAGGTGGTAGTTGACCCCGTCCACCGTGAGGTCCGTCTCCCGGGCGGCCCGCGCCGTCGTCGCGCCTCCGGCGAGCAGCGCCAGGATGCGTGCCTCCATCGGTGTGACCGGCGCGGGCGATGGCTCGGGGGCCGCCTCGCCCTCGCCCAGGACCCGCAGCATCACCAGCAGCGCCGGTGTCTCCTCCACGGTGTCGCTCACCGGGTCCGCCGTGAGCTCCCCGTGGCGTTCCACGCCGCCGGGCCCCCGCCAGCGCACCGACACCTGGTAGCGCGAGCGGTGCCGCAGCCGCAGCGCCTCGGCGATCCGCTCGACCTGCGTCGCCTCCAGCGGCCGGAACAGCTCCAGTACGTCCCGGCCGCGCAGCCGCCCCGGCGTCGTACCGCACTCCGCCGCCATCGCCGGATTGGCCAGCTGGACCGCGCCGTACACGTCGCAGACCGCGACCGGCACGGCGACGCGGTCGAAGACCATCAGGGCGCGGTTGCGCCACACCACCGCCTGCGGGTGGGTCCGGTCCACGAGCACCTCCGGTCATCCGGCGCAAGAGCGGCGTACGGGCAGGCACTACACAATCATGTAGTGCCGGGGGGCCGGCGGCCGGGACCCGTCGACCAACCTGGATCGCAGTAGTCCCGTACCGCGAAAGGCAGTTGCCGCGCCATGCCCCCCACCGCGCTGGACCAGCAGACCCTGGACGCCCTCCCCGTCGCCGACATCTCCGCCACCGGACCCGGCGGCACCCCCGTGCAGCAGGCCATGGAGCTCATGCGTGAGCACGGGCCCGTGTTCGTGCGGCGGCTGTACGGGCGGGACGCGCTGTTCGTCGGCGACCTGGACCTGGTGACCGAGCTCGCCGACGAGCAGCGGTTCGCCAAGCACGTCGGCCCCGGTCTGGAGAACGTCCGTGAGTTCGCCGCCGACGGCCTGTTCACCGCGTACAACGACGAGCCCAACTGGGCCAAGGCGCACGACATCCTCATGCCCGCCTTCGCGCTCGGCTCGATGCGCACCTACCACCCCGTGATGCTGAAGGTGGCCCACCGGCTCATCGAGTCATGGGACCGCGACGCCCGTGCCGGACGGCCGGTGAACGTCCCCGACGACATGACGCGCATGACCCTGGACACCATCGTGCTCGCCGGGTTCGACTACGACTTCGGTTCCTTCGAGCGGCCCGAGCCGCACCCCTTCGTCGAGTCGATGGTCCGCTGTCTGGAGTGGAGCATGACCCGGCTGGCCCGAGTCCCGGGCCGCGACTACTCCACAGCGGACGCGGCCTTCCGCACCGACGCCGCCTACCTCGCCCAGGTCGTCGACGACGTCATCGCCGCCCGCGCCGGCACCGATCAGAGCGCCGCCGAGGACCTCCTCGGCCTGATGCTCACCGCCCGGCACCCGGCCGACGACACCACCCTCGACGCCGCCAACATCCGCAACCAGGTCATCACCTTCCTGATCGCCGGCCACGAGACCACCTCCGGCGCGCTGTCCTTCGCGCTGTACTACCTGGCCAAGCACCCGACGGCGCTGGAGCTGGTGCGGCGCGAGGTCGACGGGCTGTGGGGCGACCGGGCCGACCCGGAGCCTACGTACGACGAGGTCGGCAGGCTGACGTACACCCGCCAGGTCCTCAACGAGGCGCTCCGGCTGTGGCCGACCGCCGCCGTGTTCGCCCGGCACGCCCGTGAGGACACGCTGCTCGGCGGCCGCATCCCGCTGCGCGCCGGACAGTCCGCCCTGGTGCTCACGCCCATGCTGCACCGGCAGCCGGTCTGGGGCGACAACCCCGAGCTGTTCGACCCCTCGCGCTTCACGACCGAGGCCGAGGAGGCCCGGCCGGTGCACGCCTTCAAGCCGTTCGGCACCGGTGAACGCGCCTGTATCGGGCGGCAGTTCGCGCTGCACGAGGCGACCATGCTGCTGGCGATGCTCGTCCACCGCTACCGGCTGCAGGACCACGCCGACTACCGCCTCACCGTCAAGGAGACCCTCACCCTCAAGCCCGAGGGCTTCACCCTCACCCTGAGCCCGCGCACCACCGCCGAGCGCGGGCACGCCCCGCTGCCCGGAAGCACGCCGGCCGAAGCGCCCCGGACCACCGACACGACGTCGCTGCCCGCCCGCGTCCGCCCCGGCACCCGTGCCCTCTTCCTGCACGGCAGCAACTACGGCACCTGCCGCGAGTTCGCCGCGTCCCTCGCCGACGAGGCCGCCGCCGTCGGCTGCGAGACCGAGACCGCGCCGCTCGACGCCTACGCGGCCGGTCTGCCCACCGACCGGCCCGTCGTGATCACCGCCGCCTCCTACAACGGCCGCCCCACCGACGACGCCACCGCCTTCGCCGCCTGGCTGGAGCAGGCCACCGACGCCTCGGACGTCGCCTACGCCGTCCTCGGGGTCGGCGACCGCAACTGGGCCGCCACCTATCAGCAGGTCCCCACCCGCATCGACGACCGCCTCGCCCGGCTCGGCGCCACCCGGCTCCTCGAGCGCACAGCCGCCGACGCCTCCGGCGACCTGACCGGCGCCGTCCGTGACTTCACCGCCCGACTGCGGACGGCCCTGCTGGAGCAGTACGGCGACCCCGACGCCACCGCCCCGGCCGACGAGCCCACGGCGGCCTACGAGGTCCGCACCCTGAGGGGCGGCCCACTGGACGCCCTCGCCGAACGGCACGGAGTCGTCCCGATGACGGTCACCGAGGTGCGCGACCTGACGGCCCCGGACCACCCGCGCCGCAAGCGCTTCGTACGCCTCGCCCTCCCGGAAGGCGTCACCTACCGCACCGCCGACCACCTCACCGTCCTGCCCGCGAACGCCCCGGCCCTGGTCGAGCGGGCCGCCGCCGCGCTCGGCGTCGACCTCGACACCGTCCTGGACATCCGGGCCACCCGCCCCCGCCGGGACGGCCTCGCGATCGACCGGCCACTGACCGTACGCCAACTTCTCACTCAGCACGTCGAGTTGCGCGAGCGCCCGAGCGCCGACCAGCTGTCCGCGCTCGCCGCCGCCAACCCCTGTCCGCCCGAGCGCGTCGAGCTGGCGGGACTGCATGACGACCAGCGCACCCTGGTCGAGCTGATCGAGGACTTCCCGGCCCTGCGGGGCGCCCTGGACTGGCCGACCCTCCTCGATCTGCTCACCCCGCTGCGGCCCCGCCACTACTCGATCTCCTCCTCGCCCGCCGTCGACCCCGGCCACGCGGACCTGATGATCTCCCTGCTCCAGGCCCCCGCGCTCTCCGGCAAGGGCGTCCACCGGGGTACCGGATCCGGCTACCTCACGGACGTCGAGCCCGGCGACACGGTGTACGCACGCGTCCAGCCGTGCCGCGAGGCCTTTCGGATCGACGCCGGCGCGCCGGTCGTCATGGTCGCCGCCGGTACCGGGCTCGCCCCGTTCCGCGGCGCCGTCGCCGACCGTACGGCGGCCCTCGCGGCCGGCACCGAACTCGCGCCTGCCCTGTGCTACTTCGGCTGTGACGCCCCCGACGCCGACTTCCTGCACGCCGAGGAACTGCACGCCGCGGCCGCGGCCGGAGCCGTCTCGCTCCGTCCCGCCTTCAGCACCGCCGGAACCTTCGTGCAGCACCGCATCGCCGCCGAGGCCGACGACGTCTGGAAGCTGCTCGGAGCGGGCGCCCGGGTGTACGTCTGCGGTGACGGCTCCCGTATGGCGCCGGGCGTACGGGAGGCCTTCCGTACGCTGTACCGGGACCGCACACCGGGCGCCGACGACGCGGCGGCCGAGCGATGGCTGGACGCGTTGATCGCGGACGGCCGGTACGTGGAGGACGTCTACGCGGCGTAGGTCACAATGGGAGGCGGTCCGAACACGGCGGGGGACCAGGGCTGATCCGGAGGGAGCCGCATGGCGGGGCGTAATGGGCGCACGGTACGGGACCTCAGGCGGGGCAACCGTACCGCGGTACTGCAGCGCCTCTACTTCGACGGCCCCCTCAGCCGCTTCGAACTCGGCCCGGCGACCGGGCTCAGCTCCGGCTCCGTCAGCAATGTCGTCGCCGAGCTGATCGCCGACGGCCTGGTCGAGGAGGCCGGCAGCGTCGACTCCGACGGCGGCCGGCCCCGCATCCTGCTGCGTGTCGCGCCCGCCAGCGGTCACATGATCGGCGTCGACGTCGGCGAGACCCGGGTGCGGATCGGCCTGTTCGACCTGACCCTCACCGAACTCGCCCGCGCGGAACGGCCGTTGGCGCAGCAGCGGTACGAGGTCGAGGGCATCGTCGGGCACATCCGCGACGGCATCGCCGAGGTGCTCGCGGAGGCGGGCATCGGGCCCGAGCGGCTGCTCGGCGTGGGTATCGGAGTCCCCGGCATCGTCGAGGACACCGGGGAGCTCGGCGCCGTGGTGCACGGTCAGACGATCGGCTGGGACGCCGTACCGCTGGAGAAGCTGCTGCGCGACGGCTCCCAACTCCCCGACGGTGTCCCGTACTTCATCGACAACGGCGCCCGGACCCTGGGCCAGGCCGAGATGTGGTTCGGCGGCGGACGCGGCGCCCGCAACGCGGTCGTCGTGCTCTTCGGCTCCGGCGTCGGAGCGTGCCTGGTCACTCCCGAGGTGGAGCACGGCCGGGCGGTCGAGTGGGGGCATCTGACGGTACGGGTCAGAGGACGCCGCTGCCGGTGCGGTGCCCTTGGCTGCCTGGAGGCATACGCGGGCGCCGAGTCGCTGCTGGATCGCTGGCGCGAGCAGGGTGGGAGCGCGCCCAAGGGGGCCGACGAGGAGACCGCGCTGACGGCGATGCTGGCCGGCGCCTATCCGGTCGAGGGCGGTGCGCCGGACCCGGTGGCGGTCGCCGTCCTGGAGGAGACCGCCGAGTACGTCGGCGCGGGCCTGTCCGACCTGATCAACCTCTTCCAGCCCGAGCGCATCCTGATCGGAGGTTGGGCCGGTCTCCAGCTCGGCACCCGTTTCCTGCCCGCCGTGCGCCGGCACGCGGCCTCGTACGCCCTGCGGCATCCTGCCCACAAGGTCACCATCGACCTGGGCAGGCTCGGACCGGACGCGGTCACGGTCGGAGCCGCGATCCTGCCGCTCGCGGACTTCTTCGCCCACGGCGGCAGACGCGCCGAGCCCGGGTCGCGGTCACCGTCGCCGACTCCGCAGCCGGAGGTGGCGGAGCGGGTGCCGCACTGACGTTTCGCCGTCGTCGGGGACGGTACTCGCGGTGACCTTGGACGACGCGAGAGAGGTACACCCATGGACGACAAGCGTCGCGAGGCGCCGGGCGAATCCGAGGAGCCGGTCCCCAGGGACCTGCCCGACCAGCAGGCGGACGCGGGCGAGGACCCCTGGGAGGTGCCCGTCGAGTCCGCGGACGACGGGGCCGAGGCGGACGATGTCCCGGACACGGACGAGGCGGGCACGGGCCGGCAGGGCGCACCGCGGTCGGGCACGGTCCACCCCGAGCATCCGACGCCCGAGGAGCCGTCCGGCTGAGGAGGCGTCTGCCCGAGGATCCGTCCTCCGGGGGCGTCAGCCCACCTTCCGCCCCCGCATCGGCGCCGTGGCCGCTCCCGCGCCGTGCTGGAGGCCCTGCAGGAACTCCTCCAGCACCTGGGGCGCGGTGCGCTCCGGGTGCCAGCCCAGTTCCGTACGCGCGCGTGTGCAGTCCATCAGGGGCAGCCTGAGGACCGCGTCGAACAGGTGCGGGGAGGCCGGAAGCAGATGCAGCCCCCACGCGGCGGCGATCGCCGAACGGGCTGCCGTTCGCGGGAGCCGTACCGGGCGGGCCCCGAGCATCTCGCCCAGCAGTTTCGCGTCGACCGGAGGGTCGGCCGCCAGGTTGAAGGCGCCCCGGACGTCGGACTTCACGGCGAGCCGATACGCCGCGGCCGCGTCGTCGGTGTGCAGGGCCTGCACCCGCAGTCCCGGAATGTCGGGCAGGAGCGGCAGCAGCTCGGGCCGCGCCAGGGGACCGGGCAGGAACCGGCCGCCGAAGATGCGGCGCTGTTCGCTCGCGGACTCACGCTTGAACAGGAACGCCGGCCGCATCCGCACCACCCGCACCCTGGGATGGGCCCGGTCGAAGGTGTCCAGCGTCCGTTCCAGATAGGCCTTCTCCCGGCAGTACGCGGCGTCGGGCCAGCCGTGGGTGGGCCACGACTCGTCCACGGCGTGGTCCTTCGGCCCCGGCGAGTACGCGCCGACCGACGACGCGTGCACCAGCTTCGGGACCTTCGCCGCGGCCACCGCGTCGAAGACACGGATGCTGCCCAGCACGTTCGTCCGCCACGTCGTCGCCGGGTCGTGCGTCGGCTGGAAGGCCCAGGCCAGATGAATGACGGCGGTCGCGCCCGCGAAGAGACGCGTCAGGTCGGCCTGCTCGGACGTCAGGTCGACCGGCGCCCAGTCGGTCTTCGCAGGGGACCGGTCCGGAGTCCGCCGGGCCAGTCCCAGAACGGAGCCGACCTCGGGATCCTCCGAGAGGAGCCGCACCACGCTGGTTCCGACGTTGCCCGTGGCTCCGGTGACCACGACCCTGTGGGCCGGTTCGCTGCTCACCTGCGGCTCCTCCCGGAGAGGGGACGGGTCGTTCGAGTACCCCGTCAGGGGCGCTCGAACGTCCGATCCCGGGCTACGCGGCGAACGCGTTCACACCGGTCAGCTCCGCGGAAAGCTCCCACAGCCGCGCGGCCTGCGCCGGGTCGACCGCCCAGTCCTTGACGCCACCGCGCTCGTCGCCTTCGACGGCGGGCTCGGCGATGTCGCAGTCCTCCAGGTAGACACCGCCCATGCCGGTGAGCTCCGGCGATGTCGCGGCCCACACCTGGGTCGCCGCGCCCTGCTCCGGGCTCTTGAAGGCCTCCGGGTTGATCATGTTGCCCTGCTCGTCGATCCAGCCGCGATCGACCATCTCCTCCTTCAGGAGGTGACGCTGCAGCGGGGTGAGGATGCCGCCCGGATGCAGTGCGAAGGCCCGCACGCCGCGCTCGGCGCCGAGCTTGTCGAGGTGGACTGCGAACAGGACGTTCGCGGTCTTCGCCTGTCCGTACGCCTCCCACTTGTCGTAGCCGTGCCGCCAGTGCACGTCGTCCCAGCGGATCCCGGACAGGTGGTGGCCACGTGAGGACACGGAGACCACGCGGGCGCCGCCCGGCTCGATCGCCGGCCACAGGCGGTTGACCAGCGCGAAGTGGCCGAGGTGGTTGGTCGCGAACTGCGCCTCCCAGCCGGGCCCGACCCGGGTCTCCGGGCAGGCCATGATCCCGGCGTTGTCGATCATGAAGTCGACGGTGCGGCCGGAGGCGAGGAACCGCTCGGCGAAGCCGCGCACGCTCTCCAGGTCGCCGAGGTCCAGCTCGTCCACCTCGACACCGGCGAGGCCGGACAGCGCCTCCTCGGCCGTGGCCCGGCGGCGCGCGGGCACGACCACCTGGGCGCCCGCCTTGGTGAGGGCCCGCGTGGTCTCCAGGCCGAGGCCCGAGTAGCCGCCCGTGACGATCGCGAGCTTTCCGGTCAGGTCGATGCCCTGGAGGACATCGTCCGCGGTGCTGGTGGCCCCGAAACCGGAGCCGATCTTGTGCTGTGCAGTGCTCATGTCCGGAACGCTACGAATTGGAGTGCTCTCGAAGTCAAGCCGACTCGTGAGCACGCGCCCGAACGGGAGCCGGAACGGAAGCCGGATCAGAAGCCGGACAGAAGAAAGCCCCGGCCGGACGGGGGATTCCGGTCGGGGCGGTCAGAGGTGGGTGCGGATGGCGGTCGCCTCTCGGCGGAACGCTCCACAGGGCTTCAGCCGAACGATCGTCCCTGTGGGCAAAAGGTGAGGCCCGGGGACACTGTCCCATCCACACCCACGGCTGGTTCAACGGGAAACTACCGGCGGGTGTTCCTGGGATTACCGCACCGGGCGGTGATCTGCGTCACGGGGTCGGACGCGCCGACTTCTCGCGCGTCCAGGCCAGCAGTTCGTCCGCCGTCCAGGTGGTGAGGATCCGCTCGGCGGGCACCTCGCACTCCTCCGCCCGCGCACAGCCGTAGCGCTGCCAGTCCAGCTGTCCGGGCGCGTGCGCGTCGGTGTCGACGGAGAACAGCACGTCCGTCTCGACGGCCCGGCGCAGCAGCCGCCGCGGCGGGTCCAGCCGCTCGGGCCGGCTGTTGATCTCCACCGCCGTTCCTGACTCGGCGCAGGCCGCGAACACCTCGTCCGCGTCGAACTCCGACTCCGGCCGCCCCCGCCCGGTGATCAGCCGCCCGGTGCAGTGGCCGAGGATGTCCGCGTGCGGATCGCGTACGGCGGTGACCATGCGGTGGGTCATCGCGCGGGCGTCCATGCGCAGCTTGGAGTGGACGGACACCACCACGACATCGAGCCGCTCGAGCAGCTCGGGCTCCTGGTCGAGGGAGCCGTCCTCGAGGATGTCGCACTCGATGCCGGTGAGGAGCCGGAAGGGTGCCCAGGTCGTATTCAGCTCCGCCACCACGTCCAGCTGCTCGCGCAGCCGGTCGGCGGACAGTCCGCGGGCGACGGTCAGCCGGGGCGAGTGATCGGTCAGCACCGCCCACTCGTGCCCGAGCTCGGCCGCCGTCCGGCCCATCTCCTCGATCGGGCTGCCGCCGTCCGACCAGTCGGAGTGCAGATGGCAGTCCCCGCGCAGCAGCTCCCACAGCTCCCGGCCCCCCTCGGGCGGACCGGCCGCGGGCCGGCTCTCCAGGTCGGTCAGATAACCGGGCACCTGACCGGCCAGCGCCTCACGCACCACCTGGGCCGTCTTCGGCCCGACGCCCCGCAGCGACTCCAGCGTGCCGGCCTCCGCCCGGGCCCGCACCTCGTCCGCGGGCAGCTCCGCCAGCACCCGGGCCGCCGTACGGAAGGCGCGTACGCGATAGGTCGGCTCCAGGGACCGCTCCAGCAGAAAGGCGATCCGGTTCAGCGCCTCCACGGGATCCATTGCCACCTCCTCCTCCAGGGTTCCCCGGCCCTGTCGCGCCCGCACGGCGGCGCGGACAGGGCCGGGCGGGGCGGCGATCCGCAGGCGGATGACCTGAAAGCCCCTTATGACCTGAAGGACCCGTTGACGCGGGTTGCGTTCTACGCTCTATCCATGACCGAAAGCGCGAGCCCGCACATCTCACAGCCGCGGATCATGGTGCTCGGGGTTCAGCCGGGCACGCCTCCGTTCCGCATCATGGAGATCGACGGCGTGGTCGTCGGCTCGGCGAGGACCGTCACCGACGTCCTGGAGACAGCCGCCCTCTACGGCATCAGGGTCCATGACCTGGACGACCCGGACGTGGTCCGCTGGGTCGGCGGCGACAAGTTCACCTGGCGTCGGCACTAGGCGGCCTGGACGGCGCGGTCAGCCGACCGTCCACTTCTGGTTGCCGCTGCCCGTGCAGGTCCAGATCTGCAGCCGGGTGCCGTTGGCCGAGTTGTTCCCGGTCACGTCGAGGCATTTGTCGGCCTGTGGATTGACGATGTCGCGTGCCGCGGTGACCGTCCATCTCTGATTGGCGCCGCCGCCGCAGTCCCACAACTGCACGGTCGTGCCGTCCGCCGTGCCGTTGCCGGTGGCGTCCAGGCACTTGCCGAGCGCGCGGAGCGTGCCGTCCGAGCCGACGGACCACTGCTGGGCGGCGGTGCCGTTGCAGTCGTAGAGCTGTACCGGTGTGCCGTTGGCGGAGCTCGCCCCGGCCACGTCGACGCACTTGCCGCCGAGGCCCTTGATCGCCGTGCCGATGGCCGTGTCGCCGGTGGTCACCGAGACGTGGTCCACCACCAGCTGCTGCGGGAACACCGTGGAGCCGTCGGGGTCGCCGGGCCAGTAGCCGCCCACCGCGAGGTTCAGGATCAGGAAGAACGGCTTGTTGAACACCCACTGCCTGCCGCCCAGGTCGGCCGGAGTGCGCCGCTGGTAGACGTTGCCGTCCACGGACCAGGTGATGGAGTCGGGCGCCCAGTCGACGGCGAAGGTGTGGAAGGCGTCGGCGAAGGCCTGCCCGTTCGGCAGCGAGTAGCCGGCGCCTATGCCGCCCGAGCCGGAGTAGCCGGGGCCGTGGATGGTGCCGTGCACGGTGGACGGCTCGAAGCCGACGTTCTCCATGATGTCGATCTCGCCCGAGTCGGGCCAGTTGACCGGTGTGCCGAGCATCCAGAACGCCGGCCACATGCCCTGTCCGCGGGGCACCTTCATGCGTGCCTCGACGTGCCCGTACTGGGCGGTGAACTTGCCTGAGGTGTTCAGCCGGGCCGAGGTGTACTGGCAGGTGCCGTACCAGCACTGGTAGTTGGCCGGGTTTTCCCGCCGGGCCGTGATCACCAGGTGACCCTGGCCGTCCAGCGCCGCGTTCTTGTTGCCCGAGGTGTAGTACTGCCGCTCGTGGTTGTTGACGTTGTCGCCGGTCTCGATCTGCCACTTCGACGAGTCGACCGCGGAGCCGGCGGCCCCGTCGAAGTTGTCCGAGAACGTCACCGCCGCTGCCGAGACGTCCGGTTGTTCCGCCTGTGCGGGGCCGATCGCGGCGGACGCGACCAGAACGGCCGACAGCGCGGCGAGCAGAGCATTGCGGAGCAGGCGTGGGGAGGCCATCGTGCTCCCTTCCGTACGGCGACCCGAGGGACGGGATACGCCGACCGTGGTGGGGGGTGAAGGTGTCGCCACTTGATTTAAGGAGTGAGATAAGAGGGCGTCAATACCTTGGTACGGACCAGAAGTTGGCGGTGCCCCGTCAGGACAGGCAGACCGGCTCACGCGCGATGTCCGTCACACTTCGCCCCCTGCCGAACTGTTGAATTCCTAGGCTGCTCGCCATGAACGCCGCACACATGGGTGAGCTGCTCGCCGTCCTCGGCGCGGGTGTCGCCGCCGGTGCCGTCAACGCCGTCGTCGGCTCGGGGACGCTGATCACGTTCCCGGTGCTGCTCGCGACCGGCCTGCCGCCCGTCACCGCCACGGTCTCCAACGCGCTGGGCCTGATCCCCGGCTCGATCAGCGGGGCCATCGGGTACCGGCACGAACTGAGCGGCCAGCGCCGGCGCATCCTGAAGTGGGGCGCCGGCGCACTGGCCGGCGGACTCACCGGGGCCACGCTGCTGCTGGCCCTGCCCGCCTCGGCGTTCGAGCGGATCGTGCCGGTCCTGGTGGGGCTCGCGCTCGTGCTGGTCGTGCTCCAGCCGCTGATCAGCCGGCGACTGCGCGACCGCCGGGCCCGGACAGGGCGGCCCGCCCGCCCCGACGGCGGCCCCCTGCTGCTCGCCGGACTGACCCTGGCCAGCGTCTACGGCGGCTACTTCGCGGCCGCCCAGGGCATTATCTACGTCGCCCTGATGGGCATGCTCCTCGACGAGGGTCTGCAGCGCCTCACCGCGGTCAAGAACGTCCTCGTCGCCGTCGTCAACTCCACCGCCGCGCTCTTCTTCCTCGTCGTCGCCGACTTCGACTGGACGGCCGTGGCCCTGCTCGCGATCGGATCCGCGGCCGGCGGTCACCTCGGTGCGACCGTGGGCCGCCGGCTGCGTCCCGTCGTACTGCGCGCGTTCATCGTCGTGGTCGGCACGGTGGCGATCGTCCAGCTGGTGCTGGGCCAGGCCGGACCCGGCTAGGAGGAGCGGGGCCGCCGGGCGTGCACCGCGCGGCTCAGCCGCCGTCCCAGCAGGACGTAGCCGACCAGGGCCCCGGAGGTGTTGAGGATGACGTCGTCGATGTCGAAGGCGCGTCCCGTGACCAGCGCGCCCTGCGCGAACTCGACGAGGAGCATCACGATCGCCGTCAGCAGCAGGACGCGCAGAACGCCGCGTGTCCTCGGGGCGACGACGGGGACGAGGATGCCGAACGGAACACCCAGCAGCACATTGCCGCCGATCTGCCGTACGGCGTCACGCAGTTCGGGCTGGTCCAGATAGGCCCGCAGAGTGCTGCCCGGCTGCAGGTTGGTGTGCGTCAGGGCCTCCGACGCGGGCGAGGGCTGCAGGGTCAGCTTCGCCAGTACGACGGCGAAGGCGACCATGAACGCGAAGGCGCACAGCATCGCCACGAGCCGGGCGAGAACGCGCAGGGGACTTCGTCCGGATCGCGGGGCGCGCCCGGACTTGGCGGAGCTCTTCGATGTGGCGGCGCCCTTCGATCTGGCGTTGCCCTTCGCCTTCGCGCCGGTCGCCGACTTGCGGCCGCCCGCGGACGACTTGGCGGTGCCTGAGGATTTGAGAGTGCCGGGGTGCAGTGCGGCACGCGAATGTGGGGTTCCACGGGCCATGCGATCCTCCAGTCTTCAACGTCCCTTCGTTCTATGGGGATTACCCCGGTACCGGGAGGCGATGCCCACCGTGTTGCCCGACCGGACGTGATCCCGGTCGGTTTCCCTTGACGCTGTCGGGGCACTCCGGGCGGAGACCCGCGCGTGCCGCCGCCCCTGTCCCAGGGGGCGGTGCTTGGATGACGCGGAGCGGAAACAACGGACATCTGGCCCGCGGAGGTGGCGTATGTACCGGCGTACGGCGCTCTTCACCGCGGCCGAGTTCCTGGCCTGGTGGGCCGGGCTCGCCGTGCTGTGGCTGGTCCTCATCAGCACCGTGGACATCCTGGAACTCACGGTCGGCGCGGGCGTCGCCGGCCTGGCGGCGCTGGCCGCGGTCGCCGCGCGCCGGGCGGTGACCGGACGATGAACGGCTGGCTCCTCGCGGCGACCGTCGTGCTCGGCGGGGGAGTGGGCGCCACTCTCTGGGGCGTCGCCACCGGCCCGTTGCGGCGTCGCGTCGTGGCCCAGAACCTCTCCACCGCCCTGGCCTGCCCCGGACTGCTCCTGCTGGCCCAGGCCTACGACCGCCCCGCGTATGTCGATCTCGCCCTGGTGCTCGCCTTGCTGGGCCCGGTCGGCACCCTTGTCTTCGCCCGTCTGCTCGCCGACGAACTCGCCGGGGACCCCCCGCGCGCCTGGGGCCTGACCTGGGCGGCCGCGGGGCTCGGCGCGGTGGTGGTACTGGCGCTGTGCGCGGTGGCCGGACCGAGCCGGGCGATGGTCAAGCTCCTCGTCACCGGCGCGCTGCTGGTCGGCGGGAACGTCGTCGCCTCCCGCGCGCTGTCCGGCGGTTTCGCGGGGGTGCGTGGTGGCTGACGCGGTGATCGTCGTCGCGCTGCTGCTGGTCGCCGTGGGCGCGACCGTGGCCGTACTGGTCCGTGACCCCGTGCGCCAGGCCTTGGTGCTGGCCCTCCTCGGGGTGGCGCTCGCCGTGCTGTTCACCGTGCTGCAGGCACCCGACGTCGCCCTGTCGCAGCTGGCGGTCGGCGGTGCGCTCACCCCGCTGTTGCTGCTCCTGGCGGTCCGCAAGGTCAAGCGGCGGAAGGGGCGTGAGCGGTGAACCCGCGCACCCGGCTCGGGATCGTCGCCCTCGGCCTCGCCGGCCTCGCCGCGCTTCTCGTCGCAGCCTGCCTGCAACTGCCGGACTTCGGCGGCGACCGCCACCCCTATGGCGAGCGCGCGGTCCACGCATCGCTCGACCGGCACACCGCGAACACCATCGCCTCCGTCAACTTCGACCAGCGCGCCTTCGACACCCTCGGCGAGATGACCATCCTGTTCGCGGCCGTCGTCGGCTGTGTCGTCCTGCTGCGCCAGACCCGCGACGAGCACCGCGCCCCGCCCGAACCCGCCGACGTGGCGCCACCCGTACGCCGTTACGCCCTCGTCGTCCTGCCGATCGCTCTGGTGGTCGGCCTGTACGTCATCGCCCATGGACAGCTCAGCCCCGGCGGCGGATTCCAGGGCGGCGTCGTCACCGCGACCTCCCTGCACCTGCTCTACCTCGGCGCCGACTACCGCGCCCTGGAACGCATCCGCCCGGTCGGTCTGTTCGAGGTCGGCGACGCCCTGTCGGCCTCCGCCTACCTGGTCACCGGTCTCGCGGGCCTCATCGGCGGCACCGCGTTCCTCGCCAACACCCTGCTGCCGTACGGCACGTTCAACACGCTGTCCTCCGGTGGCACGGTGCCGCTGCTGAACGCGGCCGTCGGCATGGAGGTCGCCTGCGCGGTCGTCGTGCTGCTCGCCCGCTTCCTGGACCAGGCCGTCGAGATCGAGGAGGAGAGCGCGAAGTGAGCGCCGTGATGGACGTCGTGCCGTACCTCGTCGCCGCATGGGTCTTCCTCGTCGGCTGCTACGGCCTCGCCACCAGCCGCAATCTGATCCACGCCGTCGGCTGTCTGTCCGTGTGCCAGTGCGGCACCTATGTGCTGCTGCTGGCCGTCGGTTACCGCGACGGCGCCACCGCCCCCGTGTTCTCCGACATCGAGCCCGGCTCACGCCCCGTCGTCGATCCGGTCGTCCAGGCTCTGGCCCTGACCGATGTCGTCGTCGGCGCCACCGTCACCGCCCTTCTCCTGGCTCTCGTCATCCAGGTCGCCAAACGGCACGGCACCGTCGACCCGGACGAACTGACGGAGCTGCGCGGCTGATGAACGACCTGCTGCCGCTGCTCGTCGCCGTTCCGCTCCTCGGAGCCGCCCTGCTGGTCGCGGCCGGACGCTTCCTGCCCCGTGTCCTCGCCGAATCGCTGGGCTGCGCCGTCTCGGCGGGCACCGCAGGGCTCGCGATCGTGCTGCTGCTGAACTCCTCGCCGCCGATGGCCGAATGGGCCGGCGGCTGGACGCCCGTCGACGGCCGCAGCGTCGGGATCGTTCTGATCGGGGACGGCCCGGGGCTCGGCATGGCGGCCCTGGCCTCGCTGCTCACCCTCGCGGCCCTGGTCTACTCCTGGCACTACTTCGACGAACCCCCGCGCCGGCACGCCGGCTCGTTCCCCGCGCTGATACTGCTCTTCCAGGCCGGCATGTGCGGATTCTCGATCGCGGGCGACCTGTTCAACGCGTTCGTGTGGTTCGAGCTGATGAGCGTCGTCGCCTACGCGCTGACCGGCACCCGGGTCGAGGAGGCCAAGGCCGTCCAGGGCGCGCTGACCTTCGCGGTCGTCACCTCCCTCGGCGCGTACGCCATGCTGATGGGCATCGCGCTGCTCTAC
The DNA here is from genome assembly GCF_042795335.1 of Streptomyces sp. NPDC056479. Classification (NCBI taxonomy): domain Bacteria; kingdom Bacillati; phylum Actinomycetota; class Actinomycetes; order Kitasatosporales; family Streptomycetaceae; genus Streptomyces; species Streptomyces sp. NPDC056479. Next base: position 768,196 of record NZ_JBHTRZ010000001.1, read on the forward strand.
GCCCGCACCGGCGAGCTCGCCATGGCGCAGATCGGCCGCGGCCTCGACGCGCACGGACCGCCGGACGCGCTGGTCCTCGCCGCCTTCGTCCTCGTCCTGACCGGCCTGCTGGTCAAGGCGGCCGCGGTCCCCTTCCACTTCTGGCTCCCGGACGCCCACGCCGTCGCCCCCACCCCGGTGTGCATGCTGCTGTCGGGCGTCATGGTCGAACTCGGCGTCTACGGCGTCTGGCGGGTGTACGGCACGGTCTTCGCCGGACCCGGCGGCATCCCGGCGGCCGACCTGGAACGCGTGCTCCTCGTGCTGGGCGCGGTGACGGCGGTCATCGGCGCGGTGATGTGCTGGTACCAGCGGCACATCAAGCGGCTGCTGGCGTACTCGACGGTCGCCCACACCGGGCTGTTCCTGATCGGCATCGGCGTGCTGAAGCCCGAGGCCGACGACGGGGTCGCGCTGTACGTCCTCGGGCACGCCGGGGTGAAGGCCGCGCTGTTCGCCTGCACGGGCATCCTCCTCGACCGGTACGGCAACGTCGACGAGCACGCCCTGCACGGCAGGGCCCGGGAACTGCGCGGCGTCGCCGTGCTGTACGCCGTGGGCGGCCTCGCACTCGCCGGGCTCCCGCCCTTCGGCACCGGGTTCGGCAAGGCCGTCACCGAGGAGGCGGTGGGCGGCCCGCTCACCGTGCTGTACGTCACCGCGTCCGCCGTCACCGCGGGGGCGGTGCTGCGGGTCGCGGCCCGGGTGTTCCTCGGGCTCGGCCCGGCACCCGAGGACGGCACCGAGTACGAGACGACGGGGATCGAAGAGCGGCCCGAGACCCGGCACCGGCTCGGCCGGATCCCCGACACCATGACCGCCGTCCCCGCCGTGCTGCTCGCCGGGGCGCTGGCCGTCGGCCTGGCCCCCGGGTTCGGCGAGGTGGTGTCGCACGCCGTCAACGAGGCCGGGTCCGGCGGTGCCGTGGTCCCCGCACCGCACTGGAGCCCGGCCGGTGTGCTGCTGGACCTCACCTCGACGGCGCTGGCCCTGGGGCTCGCCGCCGTGGCGGTCACCCGGCCGGGGCTGCTCGCGGCCCCGGACCGGGCACTGCCGTTGAGGCGGCTGCAGTCCGGGCATGTCGGGGACTACGTGGCCTGGCTGCTGGTGGGCGCGACCGTGCTCGGGGCACTGGCCCTGCCCGGACTGCTGTCCTGAGGCATCAGGCCCCGTAGGTCACCTTCACCTCCTTGAAGCCGAGGGAGTGAAGCAGTCCTTCGAGCATGTTGGTGGTGTTGGTCTCCGCGCGTGTGGTCAGCCCGCTCTGCTTGGCGGCGTCGCCGATGTGCCGTACCGCCAGCTTCTGCACGGCCTGTTCGCCGTTGGGGTTGTCCGAGAAGAGGTCGCCGAGCCGGTCGAGCAGACCGCGCTGCTTGGAGACGGCGTAGGAGCGGTCGGGGTCGAGCGACGGTTTGCCGAGAGCGGCGTGCGGCAGGCGAAGGGTGGCGGACGTACGGTCGCCGTTGACCGTGACGTCGTCCTCGCCGACCTTTCCGAGGTCGACATAGGCGTCCACGGTGCCCGCGCCGACATACAGCGTGCGGGTGCCGCGGATCGCGTCGGGCAGGAACTTGGCGTCCTTCTCCAGATCCACGACGATCTGGAAGTTGCCGGAGGCGGCGTCGTAGCGGCTCATGTCCTGGATGGACTGGAGCAGCGCGGGACCCGAGCGGTCGTTGGTCTCGGTGCCGAACAGGTCCTTGAGGCCGGGGATCACACTCAGCCGGATCCCGGCGAAGAAGACGACGAGCACGAGCACGAGGGCGCTCACCGCCTTCGCCCAGCCGGGCATGCGCTTGTTGATGCGCCTGATGGGAGTCGTCATGTCGACGTCCCTCCTTCCCTGCTGTTCGGATACCCCCAAATCCCTTCTCGGACCGGTTCGTTGTCCGATTGCCGCCGCTGACCGGAGCAGGGGCGGCGCACTAGCGTGGTGACCGCCCGTACCGGCGCGTCTGGAGTCCCGGATGAGCGCAGAGAGCACCTCCCGGCCGCTTCCGCCCATGCATCGCGTCCCCCTTCCCGAGCCCGGCCCGCCCCGGCTGGGCACCCTCGCCACCGGCACCCCGGTGTGGATCGTCACCCGGTACGCCGAAGTGCGGCAGGTGCTGATGAGCCCACGGTTCGACCGGAGCTCGCTGCACGCGCCGGACGCCCCGCCCCTGCTCGTCGTACCGAATCTGCTGGACGCCCCCGACGGACTGCTCAACCAGGACGGCACCGCCCACCAGCTGCTGCGTGGCACGGTGCAACGGGCGTTCACCCCCCGGGCCATCGCCCGCTGGCGCCCCTGGGTCGCCTCCGTCGTCGACGCGCTGCTCGACGACTTCGCCGGGCACGACCGCCCCGCCGACATCGTCGAGGGGTTCACGCGTCCGCTGCCCGTCTCGGTGATCTGCCGTCTGATGGGGCTGGAGCACGTGGACCGTGAGCGCATACGGCACTGGGCCGACCACGCCCTGTCCGGCGGCGCCCACACCGCAGGGGAAGTCGGCCTGGCCATGCGCGAGTTCGGGGACTTCGCCGGTGCGCTGGTGGCCGAGCGGCGCCGCGCACCCGGTGACGACCTGGTGAGCGGGCTGGTCGCGGCCGGGGACGAGCTCAGGATCGACGAGCGCCGGCTGGTCGGTCTGGTGTGCGGACTGGTGGTCGCCGGGCACGAGACCACCATGACGGCGCTCGGCAACGCCGTCGTGTATCTGCTCACCGACGGGCGGGCCGCCTGGGCCGGGCTCGCCGAGGACGGGGACGCGGCGGCCACCGCGACCGAGCAGTTGCTGCGGACCATCCCGCTCAGCGAGGGCCGGGTCCTGCCCGGTCTGATCCGCCGGGCCGTCGAGGACACCGAGGTCGGTGGCGTGCTGATCCCGGCGGGCAGCGTGGTCGCCCTGCAGACCAACTCGGCCGGCCGTGATCCGGAGGCCTTCCCGCCGGGCGAGCCCGATCTCTTCGCGCCCCTGACCTCGCCCGGCATCGCCTTCGGTGCCGGCGCCCACCACTGCCTGGGCGCCTGGCTCGCCCGACTGGAGCTCGAACTGGCTCTGCACCGCCTCGCCGTCCGCCTTCCCGGCCTGCGTGCCGAGTTCAGGACCGAGACCGTTCAGTGGCGGGAGGGGCAGATGACACGGAGCCCGCGCCGGTTGCCCGTGTCGTGGTGAGGCGATCACCACACGCCGTGCCCGCCCACGAGCCGCAACGTTTCTGCAGACGTCAGTAGCATGAGTCCGCCACCCGGAATGATCATGCGAGGAGCGGATCGTGCGAGAGATCGCCGTGTTCAGCGGTAGTGCCCACCCCGAACTTGCGGCAGAGGTCTGCTCTCACCTGGGGGTGCCGCTCAGCCCGACCCGGGTGAGTCGTTTCGCCAACGACTGCCTGGAGGTACAGCTTCAGGCCAACTGCCGGGAACGGGACGTCTTCCTGATCCAGCCCCTGGTCAGGCCGGTGCAGGAGCACCTGGTCGAGCTGCTGCTGATGTGCGACGCCGCACGCGGGGCGTCCGCGAGCCGGATCACCGTGGTCATGCCGCACTACTCCTACGCCCGCTCCGACAAGAAGGACGCGCCGCGCATCTCCCTCGGCGGCCGGCTAGTCGCCGACCTGATGGTCGCGGCCGGAGCGAGCCGCGTCCTCGCCATGACCCTGCACGCCCCTCAGGTGCACGGCTTCTTCACGGTGCCGGTCGACCACCTGCACGCGCTGCGCGAACTCGCCGTGCACTTCCGGCAGTACGACCTGACCCGCACCACCGTCGTCTCGCCGGACCTCGGCAACGCCAAGGAGGCCGCCGCGTTCGCACGGCTGATCGGCGCCCAGGTGGCCGCCGGGGCCAAGCAACGGTTCGCGGACGACCGGGTCACCATCAGCTCGGTCATCGGCGATGTGACCGACCGGGATGTCATCATCCTCGACGACGAGATCGCCAAGGGCAGTACCGTCCTCGAACTTCTCGACCGGCTGCGGGAGTTGGGGCCGCGCTCGATCCGTGTCGCCTGTACGCACGGCCTGTTCGCGTCGGGCGCGCTGAAGCGGATCGGCGAGCAGCCGGACGTACTGGAGATCGTGTGCACCAACACCGTGCCGATTGAGACGGAGGAGCGCACCGAGAAGCTGCGGGTGCTCTCGATCGCTCCGGCGCTCGCCGAGGCGGTACGTCGTATTCACAACGGGGAGTCCGTCAGCGCCCTGTTCGACGCGCCCGGAACCGAATAGACGGCAAGACTGGGCTCAGTGCCCTCATCGAGGCGGCTCGACCCCTCATAATGTGCCGGACCTGGCCTCGGGCTGGCCCAGGGCCGCGTCCGGCGTCGGATGCGGGGGCAGCAGCCGCGACAGGCCGGTGATCCTCAGGACGCGCAGGGTCAGCGGGTGGGTGCAGACCAGGTGCAGCTGCCCGCCGTGCTCATGCACCCGGCTGCGGGCGCGGTACAGCAGGCGCAGTCCGGAGCAGTCGAAGAACTCGACGCTCCTGAGGTCGATCACGATCCGCGCTTCGGGGTGTGTCGTCACCCGGTCCAGGTACGGGGCTATCTCCACCGCCGCGGCGATGTCGATCTCGCCCAGGAACTCCAGCACCGTGTGGTCCCGGTGCCGGTGGACGCGCAGATGCCGGCTGAACGGCGCATGATCCTGCTGCACTACGACATCGCCTCCAACCTGTTCACTTGAGGCGGGCTGCTCAAATCCAGTCCCCGCACTGCAAGTTACCCTCGATCGAGCGAATCTGAGCATGTTCGATTGACATATGTCTTTGAATTGCGACAGATGATTCGCCCGATGTTCGGGACGTGGCTACGACAGCGCGTGCCAGGCCTTCGACAACGCCTGGCGGAACTGCTCGGTCTGATGGGCCGTGAGGTCGCGCACCATCCGCTCCTCCAGCTCCCGCACCGGCCCTTCGTGCCGGGCGAGCAGCTCGCGGGCCGCGTCGGTCAGCAGGATCAGCAGCTCCCGGCGGCTGTCCGGATTGCGCTCCCGGCGGACCAGCCCGCGGTTCTCCAGGCTCCGTACGAGATCGGCGATCGACTGGGCCGTGACGAAGGAGTCGCGGGCCAGCTGTGCGGCCGACAGTCCGTCGTGCCGCTGAAGCACGGTGAGCGCCGTGTACTGGAGTGCCGTGATCCCGGACGGTCTGACCAGCTCGTCCAGGTGTGAGCGGACGACGAGCTCCACCTGTTTCACCATGTAGAGCAGCGACGGTGGTGCCTTGGTTGCCTTGGCGTCGAGCATGCGTTCAGCCTAGAGCATTGACAGGAATCCTGTCTGTAATGAGACTGCGAACACGCAGGAATCCTGTTTGTTGAAAGCTTGGCGACAAGGCTGAGGAGTGGCGATGACCACCTTCGAGATCGAACCCGGTCGGCTGTTCATCGGAGGCCGGTGGTGCGAGGCCGCCGACGGAGCGCGCACCGAGGTGGTCGACCCGTCCCGCGGCACGGCCGTCACCACCGTCGCGGACGCCGGCGTCGCCGATGTGGACGCGGCCGTGCGCGCCGCGCGGGAGGCCTTCGACGACGGCGCCTGGTCGGGGCTGAGCGGTCGGGAGCGCGGCAGGGTCCTGCACCGGATCGCCGAGCTGATCCGGGAGAACGCCGACCGGATAGCCGAGCTGGAGAGCCGTGACGTGGGCAAGCCGATCACGCTCGCCCACGCCGTGGACGTCACCAACGCCGCCAATGACTACGAGCACTTCGCCGCCCTCGCCCACACGCTCGACGGCTCCGTCCGCGACACCCCCATGAACGCCCTCGCCTACGTCCGGCGCCGGCCGATCGGCGTGGTCGCGGCGATCACGCCGTACAACTTCCCCTTGATCCTGGCCGGTTCGAAGATCGCCCCGGCGCTCGCGGCCGGCAACACGGTGGTGCACAAGCCGGCCGAGGAGACCCCGCTGAGCGCCCTGTACATGGCGGAGCTGTTCAAGCGGGCCGGTGTACCCGACGGCGTGGTCAACGTCGTCACCGGCGGCCCCGCGGCCGGCGAGGCGCTGCTGCGGCACTCCGGGACCGACAAGGTCGCCTTCACCGGCTCGACCTCGGTCGGCCGGAAGGTCGCGGCCCTCGCCGGTGAGTCGCTCAAGCCGGTCACCATGGAACTCGGCGGCAACGCGGCCCACGTCGTCTTCGAGGACGCCGACCTGGAGAAGGCCGTCGGCGCGATCATCAAGGGCTTCGTCTTCAACACCGGGCAGTTCTGCATGGGCGGACCCCGGCTCCTGGTGGCGCGCCAGGTCTACGGCACCCTGCTCGGCATCCTCGCCGACGCCGTGCCCGGCGTGCCGCTCGGCGACCCCCGCAAGCCCGAGACCGTCATCGGCCCGATGGCGGGGGAGCGGCATCTGCGCAAGGTCGAGGAGTACGTCGAACTCGCCCGCAAGGAAGGCGCCCGTATCGTCTGCGGAGGTGAGCGGCTCGATCTGGACGGTGGCTACTACTACCGGCCCACCGTGATCGCCGACCTGCCGAACGACTCCCGGGTGGTCCAGGAGGAGATCTTCGGCCCCGTCCTCACCGTCCAGCCCTTCGATTCCGAGGACGAGGCGATCGAGCTCGCCAACTCCACGCCGTACGGACTTGCCTCGGGCGTCCAGACCGGCAACCTGGCCCGTGCGCACCGTGTCGCCGACCGGCTGGACGCCGGCATCGTCTGGGTCAACGACTGGGCGATGCTCGACCCCGCCGTCCCCTTCGGCGGTGTCAAGGACTCCGGGTTCGGCCGCGAGTACGGCCCCGAGGCGCTCGACGCCTACACCACCACCAAGTCCGTCGTCGTCTCGCTCGACTGAGCGCCCTCGCCAAGGAGTTCCCGCGATGTCCATCCCCACCCGTGCCGCCGTCGTCGAGTCCGGCGGAGCGCCCTTCACCCTCTCCGACGTCGAACTCGACGAGCCCGGACCGCACGAGGCCGTCATCCGCATGGTGGCGACCGGCCTGTGCCACACCGACCTCGGCGTGGCGAGCGGCGGACTGCCCTTCCCGCTGCCCGGTGTCCTCGGGCACGAGGGCGCCGGCGTCGTCGAGGCCGTAGGCTCCGCCGTGACCGGCGTCGCGCCCGGTGACCATGTCGTGCTGTCGTTCACCTCGTGCGGGGAATGCCGCAACTGCCGGGGCGGCCACCCGGCGTACTGCGCGACCTGGCTGCCGCTGAACCTCATCGGCGGGCGCCGGGCCGACGGCAGCGGCACGATCAGCCGGGGCGGCGCGGAACTCGGCGGCCACTTCTTCGGGCAGTCCTCCTTCGCCGAGCGGGCGCTGGTGGATCAGCGCAGCCTGGTGAAGGTCGACCCCGATGTACCGCTCGCCTCGATCGCCCCGCTGGGCTGCGGGGTACAGACCGGAGTCGGCGCCGTCTGGAACGTACTGCGGCCGGTCACCGGCAGCACCGTCGTCGTCCTGGGCGCCGGAGCCGTCGGTCTGTCCGCCGTCATGGCGGCCGCGCTGACCCCCGCCGGCAACATCGTCGCCGTGGACCGGGTCGGCGAACGCCTGTCGCTGGCCAGGGAGTTGGGTGCCACCCACACCGTCGACGCGGCCGAGGCCGACCTCGGTGCGGCGCTCACCGAGATCACCGGCGGCCAGGGCGCGGACGGCGTCGTGGAGACCACGGGCAACGTCGGCGTCCTGCGCCAGGGCGTCGACGCGCTCGCCGCCCGCGGCACCCTGGTCGTCGTCGGCGCCCCGCCGTTCGGCACCGAAGTCACCCTGGACGTCAACGGGTTGCTCGGCGGCAAGCGCATCGTCGGCCTCACCCTCGGCGACGCCGAGACGCAGACCTTCATCCCGGCCCTGGTCCGGCTGGTGAAGGAAGGACGGCTCCCGCTGCACCGCCTGATCAGCACCTATCCGTTCACGGACATCGACCAGGCGGTACGCGACATGGGCGCGGGCAAGGCGATCAAGCCCGTGCTGACCTTCTGACCGAGTCGACGGACTCGGTCGAACGGACTCGGTCGACCTGGCTCAGCCGACCTGGCTCAGCCGACCTGGCTCAGCCGACCGTGAGGACCAGCTTGCCCGCCGTCCGGCCGGTGTCGCCCAGCGCATGCGCCTTCGCGGCATCGGCCAGCGGGAAGGTACCGGCGATCGTGGGGCGCAGCTTCCCCGCCTCGACCAGCTCCGCGATCGCCTTCATGCCGCTGTGCGAGGCGTCGACCAGCATGCGCAGCGCCCGGACACCGAGCCGCTCGGCCTCCGTGTGGAAGTCCTCCGAACCCACCGGCAGGATCGAGACGACGATGCCGCCCGGCCGCAGCACCCGCAGCGAGCGGGTGGAGACGTCGCCGCCGAGGGTGTCCAGGACGACGTCGACGTCCTTCACCGCCTCGGCGAAGTCGGTCTCCCGGTAGTCGATCGCCTCGTCGACACCGATCTCGCGCAGGAAGTCGTGCTTGCCCGCGCTCGCCGTGCCGATCACGTACGCGCCCCGCGCCTTGGCGATCTGCACGGCCACGTGGCCGACGCCGCCGGCCGCGGCGTGGATCAGCACCCGCTGGCCCGGACGCAGATCGGCGTACTCGACCAGGGCCTGCCACGCGGTCAGGGAGACCAGCGGCAGCGCGCCCGCCTGGGTGTGGTCGATCGAGGCGGGCTTGTGCGCGAAGGTGCGGGCCGGGGCCGTGACGTACTCGGCGTGCGAGCCGTGGCCGAACGGGTAGGACAGCATTCCGAAGACCTCGTCACCGGGCTGGAACCGGGCCACGCCGATCCCGACCTCCTCGACGACGCCGGAGACGTCCCAGCCCAGGACGAAGGGCGGCTCGCCCAGGAAGCCGCCGGTCGCGCGGTGCTTCCAGTCGGTCGGGTTGACGCCGGCGGCGCGTACCCGCACCAGTACCTCGTTCGGGCGCGGCGTCGGGCGCTCCAGTTCCACTTCCTTCAGGACCTCGGGGCCGCCGAGGGCGTCCTGGCCGATGGCTCGCATGGTGTTCACAGTGCTCATGGTGAACCAGCCTGCCGTGCGCCGCCGCACAGGAAAATGGCATGATTGCCAACCTTCGATAGAATCGTGCCATGGATGGTGACGGGCGAGTGGAACGGGTCGTGGTGCTGGCGCTGGACGGCGTCTACCCCTTCGAGCTGGGCATCCCCAGCCGGATCTTCGGCGCGGCCGACGGCCGGTACGAGGTGCTGACGTGCAGCGTCGACGGCCGGCCGGTGGGCAGCAACGCGGACTTCACGATCGGGGTCCAGCACGGCCCGGAGATCCTCGCCACGGCCGGCACCGTGGTGATCACCTCCATCGCCGACTCGTACATTCCCGTCGAGCTCTCCGCCGAGGTCGCCGCCGCGCTCGCGTGGATCCGCCCGGACGCGCGCATCGTGTCCATCTGCACCGCCGCCTTCGTGCTCGCCGAGGCGGGCCTCCTCGACGGACGCAGGGCCACCACCCATTGGCGGGTGACCGATCTGTTCAGACGCCGTTACCCGCGGGTCGACCTCGACCCGGACGTCCTGTTCGTCGACGACGGCCGCATCCTCACCTCGGCCGGCGCGGCCTCCGGGGTGGACGTGTGCCTGCACATCGTCCGCACCGACCATGGCAGCGAACTGGCCAACACCGTGGCCCGGCGCTGTGTGGTGCCGCCCTTCCGGGACGGCGGCCAGGCCCAGTACATCGAGCAGCCGGTCCCGCAGAGCGGCGCCGCGAGCACCGCCGCCACCCGTGCCTGGGCCCTGGAGCACCTCGACGAGCCCCTCACCCTGACCGACCTCGCGAGCCATGCCCGGATGAGCCTGCGCACCTTCGCCCGCCGCTTCAACGAGGAGGTCGGCCTCAGCCCCGGCCGCTGGCTGATCCAGCAGCGCGTCACCCGCGCCCGCCATCTGCTGGAGTCCAGCGACCTTCCGGTCGACCGGATCGCCGGCCAGGTCGGCTTCGCCACCTCCGCCTCCCTGCGCCAGCATCTGCACGCCGCGATCGGGGTGTCACCCCAGACGTACCGCCGCACCTTCCAGGCGACCGCCGCCCACTGACCACGAAAGCCCTGGCGGCGGGTGGTCGTTTTGGTCAACTGTTCAGGTCCGTAAAGGCATTTGTCGATTTACGTTCCCTTGGCGGACAGTGACGGAACCCTCACGTCCGCCTAGCCTTGCGGTTGATCCTTTTGCGTTCAAACCCGATAAGCTCCCGTGCAGCGCTGCGAGTTGAGTCGGTCGTGAACGGTCGTCTCGCGGTGCGTACTCATGAGTGCGATCGCCTAGCACACCCCCCTGTTCGATCGTCGCCTCGAAGGATGCAGATGGAACTCGCCACACCGCCGCCGGCGGCGCGGCCCCCTGTCGCCTGGTACAGCTGGTGGCTCATGCCGCTGGCTTTAGGAGGTGGGACCGTTGCCGCCACTTTCATGAGCTCGGAGCGAATAACCACCGCCGTCGCCGGTGTCGCGGCCACCACCGCCAGCTCCGTGTGCGTACGCCTGTTGCTCCGCACCCGGGCACAGCTTCGCCGGTCCGAGGGCGAGTTCCGCACCTCGCAGGCCGAGCACTCGCAGCAGTGGCAGCAGCATGTGGCGGGCCTGGAGCGGAAGTTCAGCGCCGACCGCGCCGCAATGGAGGGCCGCCTCGCCGAGCAGTCCGGGGCCTATGAGGCCCAGCTGTCCGAGCAGACCCGGGCATACGAGGAGCGACTGGCCGAGGAGAGCGGCTCCTACGAGGAGCGGATCGCCGCCCAGGCACAGTCCTACGAGGCCCAGCTCGCCGACCAGGCCGAGGTCTGGCAGGACCAGCTGGCCCACCAGCTCGCCGCCATCACCCGGCTCGCCGACGAGCAACTGCCCGACGCGCTGCGCCGGCTGCGCGAGGGCGACTCCATCGACGACGTTCTGCCGAGCGTCAACCAGTGCGCCAAGGTCAGCGCCGAGCTCCAGGCCAACCTGCGCAAGGTCCTGCGTACCTCGCTGATCGGCGTCGAGACGGAGTTCAACCGCTCCACCTCCGCCGAGCAGGCCGTGGTCGGCATCGGCAACCGCATCCACGTCCTGACCAGCAAGCTGCGCGGCCGGCTGCACGACCTCCAGGGCGAGCACGGCCGGCTGCCCGCCGTCGCCCGGGGTCTGATGGAGCTCGACCAGGCGATCGGCCCCGCCGACTGCCTCGCCGCCAGCATCAGCGTCCTCGGCGGCTCGGACCGGCCCGGCCGGCAGTGGCAGGAGCCGCAGCGCCTGCTGAGCGTGGTCCGCGGTGGCATCGGCCGGATCAAGGACTTCCACCGGATCGACGTACGCCACCTGCCCGAACTCGGCGTCGACGGCGGCCTGGTGGACCACCTCACGCTGATCTTCGCCCACCTGCTGGACAACGCCGCCCGCTACTCGCCGCCCACCGAGCCGGTCGTCGTCTCCGGCAAGGAGGTCCCGAACGGCGTCGGTATCGAGATCCAGGACTCCGGAAAGGGCCTGAGCGAGGAGAAGAAGCGCGAGGCCGAGTACGCCCTCACGGGCACCGTGCCCGGCGCGGGCCTCGGCGGCATCTCGGAGGACGCGAACATCGGTCTGCGCGTCGTCGGCATCCTCGCCCGCCGGTACGGCATCCGCGTCACCTTCGCGGACTCGCCGTGGCTCGGCACCTCGGTGGTGGTCGTGGTCCCGCACAAGTACTTCAGCCCGCTGCCCGCGGCCGCCTCCGCCACTTCGGCACCGGCCGCTGCGACGGCACAGGCCGGTGGCTCCGCTCCGGCCCGCGAGCCGGTCGTCGCCGAGTCGGCCCCGGCCGACTCCGACGACGCGGTGGACACCACGCCCGGCGGCCTGCCCCGGCGCCGCAGCAGGCGGCACGAGGTGGTCGAGCGACCGGAGCGCAGTGAGGACACGACGTCCGTCGTCGCCGTTCCGCCCGACGCCTCCTTCGCGGGCCTCGCCGCCTTCGCCTCCGCGGGCCGCGAGCCCGGTGAGGAAGGCGCGACGGCCGACGGCCGCGAGTCCACCGAGCACCGCACCGAAGAGAGCGACTAGTCCCATGACGCAGCAGGGAACCGACGTGAGCTGGGCGCTCCGCGACCTGGTGGAGAGTATTCAGGAGATCAACTTCGCACTGGTGGCCTCCAGCGACGGCAAGGCCATCACCTCCTACGGCGCCGAGGACCCCGACGACGTCGACCGCTTCGCGGCCGTGGTGGCCGGACTGCAGGCGCTGGCCCAGCCGGTGGCCGAGCAGTTCCCCAAGTACGCGGGACAGCTCAGGCTGGCGATGATCGAGGTCGACGGCGGCCATCTCTTCGTCGTACGGGCCGGGGTGGAGACCTATCTCGGCGTCCTCGCCCGGGAAGGCCTCGACCAGGGACTGCTCGGTCATCAGATGAGGGACCTGGCCCGCAGGATGGGCGAGTTGCTCGGCACCACGCCGCGCATGGAGGAGCACTCTGGATGAGTGCTCCCCGCCGGTCCACGAATCCGTCCGGTCTCGAACGCTTCTACGTCCTCACCAAGGGGCGTAGCGGACCGGGCGGTTCGGCGTCGAGTCTCGACGTGGCGACCCTCATCGTCTCCCGCACGACCCCCGTACCGGGGATGCAGCACGAGCACGAGGAGATCCTCCGGCGCTGCCGCGATCCGCTGTCGGTGGCCGAACTCGGCGCCCACCTCGGATTGCCCTTCAACATTCTCGCGGTGCTGCTGACGGATCTGCTGGAGGCAGCCCGTGTCGAAGCCCGTGACCCCATCCCGGCGCACTCCGCCGGCCGCGGGCCGGACCTCGCGCTCCTTGAGGAGGTACTCAGTGGACTTCAAAGGCTTTGACCAGCCCGGCGGACCCGGTGCCGGGGGCACCCGCTCGGTGAAGGTGATGATCGCCGGCGGATTCGGCACCGGGAAGACCACCATGGTCCGCTCGGTGAGCGACATCAAGCCGCTCACCACCGAGGAGACCCTCACCCAGGCCAGCGTCGACGACGATCACCTCATCGGCGTCGCTGACAAGACGGAGACAACCGTCAGCCTGGACTTCGGCAAGATCAGCCTCAACGAGAGCCTGACGCTGTACCTGTTCGGCACGCCCGGCCAGGAACGCTTCTGGTTCCTGTGGAACGGCCTGTTCAAGGGCGCGCTCGGCGCGATCGTCCTGGTGGACACCCGGCGGCTCGACTCCAGTTTCCGGGCGATCGAGGAGATGGAGCGGCAGGACGTCCCGTTCGTCGTCGCGCTGAACGTCTTCCCCGACTCCAAGGAGTACCCGGTCGAGGAGATAAGGGACGCCCTCGACATCTCCCCGCACACCCCGGTCGTTGCCTGCGACGCCCGCGACCGGGCCTCCAGCCGTGACGTCCTCGTCGCCCTGATACGTCACTTGAAGGAACGCTCCGCCGTCGCCCTGGAGTCCCGATGAACGCCCAGCCCTTAAACGATCCCGATACGCCCCGCGGTTGCCCCGTCGCACACGGCGAGGACATCACCCGGCTGTACGGGCCAGGTGTGGCGACCGACCCGCACGGCGTCTACGCGCAGCTGCGCAAGGAGCACGGTCCCGTCGCGCCGGTCCTCCTCGACGGCGATATTCCCGCGTGGCTGGTGCTCGGTTACCGGGAGAACCGGAGGGTGCTGGACAACCCTCTCCAGTTCGCCCGGGATTCACGGATCTGGCGGGACTGGAACGAGGGCCGGATCGACGCCACCTCGCCATTGATCCAGGTGCTGGGCTGGCGACCCGACGCCGTCTCTCAGGACGGCGAGCCGCACCGAAGACTGCGGGCGGCGGTGACCGACAACCTGCAGGCCATGACCGGCCGCGGCATCCGCCGTCATGTGACCCACTACGCCAACAAGTTGATCGACGCCTTCATCGACGACGGCCGTGCCGACCTGGTGGCCGACTTTGCCGAGCACCTGTCGATGCTGGTGCTGTGCCGGGTCTTCGGGCTGGCCGAGAACGAGAGCCGCAACCTGGCGGAGTCCTGCAAACTGGTCCTCAACGGAGGCGCGGAGGCGCTCGAACACAACGAGCGCGTCATGACGATCCTCGCCGACCTCGCCGCCCGCAAGCGCGAGGAGCCGGCCTCCGACTTCACCACCGGACTCATCGACCACGGCGCGGGCCTCGACGAGGACGAGATCGTCAGCCACCTGCGTCTTGTGCTCATCACGGCCCACAACATGACCAGCAACCTGCTGGCGCGGGTGCTGCAGCTGGTCCTCACCGACGAGTCGCGGTTGTCCGGACTGGTCAGCGGTCAGCTGAATGTCTCCGCGGTCGTGGAGGAGGTGATGTGGAACACCCCGCCGCTCGTCGTGCTGCCGGGGCGTTTCGCGACCGCAGACATCGAACTCGGTGGCTGTCCGATCAAGGAGGGCGACCTGGTGGTGCTGGGCCTGGCGGCCGGCAACGTCGACCCCGAGATCCGGCCGGACGCCGGGGTCTCCGTTCAGGGCAACCAGGCACACCTCGCGTTCAGTTCGGGTCCGCACGAGTGCCCCGGGCAGAACACCGGTCACTCCATCATCGAGGTGGCCGTGGACATCCTGCTGCACCGGTTGCCGGGTCTGCGTCTGGCCGTACCGCCGGAGGAACTGACCTCGACCGCATCCACCTGGGAGTCGCGGCTCGACAGCCTGCCGATCGAGTTCCCTGTCTAGATCGGGAATGCAGGCTGGACACCCTGCCGATCAGGTTCCCCGCACGACGGTCACAAGCGAGCCGTCCGGCCGGTTTGTCCCGGCCGGACGGCTTCGTCGCTCAAGGTGCATTCCCTATACGGCCAGCAGGTCGTCCACGGACCCCCGACCCGCCAACTCGGCGGCGACCGCGGGTCCTTCCTTGGCCGAGCTGTATCGGCCCGACACCAGCGCCCACTCGTAGTTGCCGTTGATCCAGTGCTGGATGGCCTCCACGCCCATCCGCACCTCGTCGCGGGCCTTGGCGTCGAGGTCGAGTTCGTCGCACATCTGCGGGACACTCGCCTCCAGTTCGAGGTACTCGTCGAGGCAGGCGACCGTCATCCGGTACGCCTCGTCGGCCGCTTCCTCCCATGAGCAGCGCCGCTCCCGGTGCAGCACGGCGATCAGGTTGTGGCCGTCGCCTCGGCGCTTCTCGCGCTCGAAGGAGTGGATGTCGTTCATGAAGCCGATGGTGTCCGCGGCGAGGTCCCGCATCCGTTCCATCAGCGGATGTGCCATCACCTGCGCGGGCACCACGAAGCGACGGCTGCGCTCGCCCGCGTCGATGCTGTGGTGGATGCCGACGGTACGGCGCCGGAAGATCGCGTACTCGTCGAGGTCCAGCGTGCCCTCCAGCCCACGGGCCGCCAGGTCGACCTCCTCGCAGTGCGCCACCAGGAACCGGCCCCAGGAGGCGGCGAACCGCGTCTGCCATGTCAAGGGCATGCCATCCGAGAGATGCTTCCAGACCTCCGACCAGGCCAGGGTGATCGGGCAGGTCACGCGGGGCTGAGTACCCGCCGGGCGCAGCGGGGTGATGATCAGCTCGCGCGCGACCTCGGCTATTCGGTCGGCACGGTCCGGTTGGTTCGCGTCGAACTGATCGTCGAAGAGGAAGGCGAGGGAGAACCAGTTCATCAGGACGACCATGTCGTCCGCCGAGGCGTGCGGGTAGGTGCGGGCGGCGGCCTGAGGCAGGTCCCAGGACTGGTACTCCTCGAACCCTGCCTGGCTGCGGATCAGGCCCATGTCCCAGATCCAGCGCAGATGGCGTGCCCGGGCGTATTCCAGATGCTCGTTGACGGGGGTGTCGAAGGGGAGGTCGAACCGGACGTCCTGAGGCATGTGCTTCCTTTCGGGAGGCGGCAGCGCAGAGTCCCCCCGGCCCTGCGAACGGGCGGTCATGACGACCGCCCGTGCACTCGAACTGGGCTTCGCGGTACGAAAGTTGAGCCGAGAAGCGGTACGAGACTGCCCAGAGCGTAAATGATCTACGCGTGACCGGACCGTGATATCCGTTACTGCTCACGACTCATGAGCTGCGTATACTCGCGCGCCCCCCACGTATGTCAGCGCGACCCGCGTGCCGGCGATCTCCTCGACCGGCCCGTCGAACGGATCGCGGTCCAGGACCACGAGATCCGCCAGCGCTCCTGCACGAATCTCGCCCGTGTCGTCGAGGTGGTTCACGTACGCCGAGCCGGCCGTGTAGGCCGTGAACGCCTCGGCGAGTCCGATGCGTTCGCCGGGCAGGAACACCGGCGTGTCGCCGCGGTCCGGTGCGACCCGGTTGACCGCGACATGGATGCCGTGCAGCGGATCGGGGCTGCTCACCGGCCAGTCGCTGCCCGCCGCGAGCCGTGCGCCGGAGCGCAGCAGCGCGCCGAACGGGTACTGCCACGTGGCCCGTTCGGGTCCCAGGAACGGGATCGTCAGCTCGTCCATCTGCGGTTCGTGGGCGGCCCACAGCGGCTGGATGTTCGCCGTGGCCCCGAGCCGGGCGAACCGCGGCACGTCGGCCGGCTGGACGACCTGGAGATGTGCCAGGTGCGGTCGCGTGTCGCTCGCCCCGTTCGCGGCGCGCGCGGCCTCGATCGCGTCCAGTGCGTCGCGTACCGCCCGGTCACCCAGGGCGTGGAAGTGACACTGGAAGCCGAGCGCGTCCAACTCGGTGACGTACTTGGGCAGTTGCCCCGCGTCGATAAAGGCCGTGCCCCGGTTGGCGGTGGCACAGCCGCACTTGTCGAGGTACGGGTCCAGGAGCGCCGCGGTACCGGTCTCGGCGACTCCGTCCAGCATCAGCTTCACGCTGCCCGCGCGGAACCGGCCGTGGCTCAACGCGGCGCGCCGTTCGACCAGTTCGGGAATCTGCTCCGCGCCGCGCTCCCGGTCCCACCACAGCGCGCCGACGACACGCGCGGTCAGCGAGCCGTCCCGCGCGGCCGCCAGATACGCCTGCGAGGGGTCGTCCATGCCGAGGAACTCGCCGACCAGCGCGTCCTGCCAGGCGGTGATGCCTAGGGCATGCAGATGCCGCTGGGCGTGCAGCAGGGCCGCCACCCGGTCGGCAAGCGTGGCGGGCGGGGTGAGCCGTCCCACCAGCTGCATCGCCCCCTCCTGCAAGGTTCCGCTCGGCTCGCCGGAGGCGTCCCGGTCGATCCGCCCGTCGGCCGGGTCGGGCGTGTCGCGCGAGATGCCCGCCAGCGCGAGGGCACGGCTGTTGACCCAGGCGCCGTGATGGTCACGGTTGGGCAGATACACCGGCCGGTCCGGCACCACCGTGTCCAGGAGTTCCTTCGTCGGCGTACCGCCCTCGAAGGCCTCCATCGACCAGCCGCCACCGGTGATCCACTCCCGCTCGGGGTGCGCGTCGGCGTAGGCGCGCACCGCGGCGAGCGTGTCGGCCGCCGTCTTCGCCTCCGTCAGATCGCACTGGCCGAGCTCCAGCCCGGCCGGCACCGGATGCACATGCGCGTCCTGGAACCCGGGCAGCAGCAGCCGCCCGGCGAGGTCCACGACCTCGGTCCGTGGTCCGGCGAGATCGTGCACCTCCTCGCGCCCTACGGCCGTGACGCGGTCGCCGGTGACGGCCACGGCGGTCGCGGTGCGGCCCTCGGGGGTGAGGACGGGACCGCCGGTGAAGAGAAGATCTGCGTACATGTTCCTTTTCCTGGTGGGGGGTTATCGGGAGGTGGCGAGAAGCTGCGGAGCGTCGGCGTCGGTGCCCTTGCCGGTGCGGAAGTACGGCGACCTGCGCACCCACCGGGCCCAAGCGGCGGCCACGAAGCCGGACGCGATCATCGCCAGGGGAGTGGCGAGCAGGAACCACCCGTTGTCCGCGCTGACTTCGAAGTGGTCGGCGGAGGTGTAGAACGACCAGCCGAGGTACCCGCCGAGACCCAGGAGCACGGCCGCGCTCAGCGTCGGCAGGACCACCGCGCGCACTCCCTCCCGCCAGTCCTCGCGCAGCAGCGCGCGGAACCGCACCGCGGCCGCGAGCGCAGTAAGGGCGTACGACAGGGCGACCACGATGCCCACCGCGCTCACCGTCGCCATGATCATGTCGGCGAGTCGCGGGATGACCAGCGCCAGGCCCGCGACCGCCGCCGCCAGCGCGCCGATCAGCACCGTGCCGACGGCGGGAGTCCCGTACCGCGGACTGACCTTGGACCACACCGGCCCGAGCGTGCGGTCCCGGCTCATCGCGAACATCCCACGAGCCGTCGGGATCACCCCGGCCTGCAGTGAGGCGACCGCCGAGAACATCAGGGCGATCAGGGGGAGCGCGGCCCACGGCTGGGAGGCCAGCCGGTCGCCGAAGAAGGCGAGGCCCTCGGGGCCGTGGCCGACCAACTCCTCCTCGGAGAGCACGCGTTGGAAGGCGACCGAGCCGAGCAGGAACAGCGCCAGCATGGTGAACAGGGTGGTGGTCCCGGCCCGGGACGCGTCGCGCGGGTCGCGCACCTCCTCGTTGACGCTGAACGCCGACTCGAAGCCCCAGTAGCAGAACACCGACAGCAGCATCCCCTGCGCGAGCGCGGTCGCCGAGGGGATCGCGAACGGGTCGAACCAGCTCAGGCTGAAGTCGTGCGGGCCGGTGACGATGCCGTATCCGCAGAAGCCCAGCAGGACGACGTACTCGAAGACCAGCAGCCCGGCCTGCAGTCGCGCGGCGGTGCGGACGCCGGTCACGGCCGTCAGCGTCACCGCCGCCAGGACCAGGATGCCGAGCGCCGTGGTCTGCGCGGTCGAACCGGGGTCAAGCGCCAGCCCGCCCACCCGGTGCAGCCCGGCATCGCCCGCCAGCTGGATCAGGGCCGAGCCGGTGACCGCCGTGGTGTACGCGAGGAACGCCACCACGGCCACGATGTTCACCCAGCCGACCATGAAGCCCAGCCAGGGGGTGAGCGAACGCCCCACCCACACATAGCCGTTGCCCGCGTTCGGCTCGACCTTGTTGAGCCGTGAGTACGCGCCCGCGATGCCGAGGACCGGCAGGAACGCCAGCAGCATGATCGCCGGCAGGTGCAGACCGACCACGCCCGCGGTGACCCCGAGACCGATGCCGATGCTGGTGGTCGCGGCCGTGCTGGACGCGGCGATGGCGAAGCCGTCCAGGACGCCGAGGGTCTTGCGCAGCTCGGGCCGCGCTGGTGGATCGACGCTGTGAGGCTGCTGGTCGGACATGACCGGTCTCCGCTCGCACCGGGGGCCTGGGCGGCCCCGATGAGCGCACATGAAACTGAACGGGGGCTTAACACGTCAACGGTGTTGTCGTAAGGTGCGGGCACCGGCCGAGGGAGGCAGTCCATGAGCGAGCGCGTCGTCCCGCCCGCCGCCCGGCAGCGCAGACGCCCCACCAAGCAGGGCGTCGTGCTGTCCGAGGACCTGATCGTCGAGACGGCCCTCAGACTCATCGAGGAGCACGGCACCGACGCCCTCTCGGTGCGCCGCCTCGGCCGCGCCCTCGGCGCCGATCCCAGCTCGCTGTACCGGTACTTCCGGCACACCGACGACCTGATGCTCGCCATCGCCGACGAGCTCATCGGCCGCACCCTGCGCACCTGGCGGCCCAGCGGTGACTGGCGCGCCGACCTGCGGGATCTCGGCCTGCGCATGCACGCCGGTGCCCTCGCCCATCCCCGGGCGGCGGTGCTGAGCTCGTACCGGGTGACGGGGCGGGCGTACGAGATCCAGGCCGTCGAGACCATCCTCGGTGTGCTGCGCGGCGCCGGTTTCCCCGACGCGGAGGCGGTGCGCATCTACCACGCCTTCGTGGACCAGGCCCTCGCCTACGGTGCCCTCGACTCGGCGAGCGCCGCGATGCCGAAGCCGGCGCGGGAGGCGGAGGCGGCCGTCTGGCGGCGGACGTACGCGCGGCTGCCCGCCGACACACACCCGCACATCGCCGCCACGGCCCGCCATCTCGTGGCGGACATGCCGCGCAGCTCCTACCCGGCGGCTCTGGACCTGCTGCTGAGCGCTGCGGCGGCCCGGCTGAGGGAAAACCGGTCCCGGGCCGGAGACCCGAAGGCCACACTGGACCGTCCGCCGAAACCGTCCCGTGAGGAGACCGTCCGCCGATGACCAGGCCGGCCGCACGCACCGCCGAGCAGCGCAAGCTGGACACCCTGCACCGCCTGGAGCACGACGAGGACGTGTGGGTCGCCACCGCCGACGCCGACGGGGGAGTGCCCTATCTCGTCCCCCTTTCCTTCCTCTGGGACGGCTCGACCCTGCTGCTGGCCACCCCGGCCGCGAGCCCGACCGGCCGGAATCTGAAGGCGACCGGGAGAACGCGCCTCGGTATCGGTCCGACCCGGGACGTCGTGATGATCGAGGGCACGGTGGACACGATCACCCGGGCCGGGTTGTCCGAGGCGGACGGCGACCGCTTCGCTGCCAGGACCGGCTTCGACCCGCGTCGACTCAGCACGCCCTACCTGTACTTCCGTGTACGGCCGACCCGGGTACAGGCCTGGCGCGAGGCCGACGAACTGGACGGGCGGGAGCTGATGAGGGACGGGGCGTGGCTGGTGGCGGACTGAAACGGCCTGGCCGGGACACCCGTGGGGGTACAGGGCGGCGGGACAGGACCGTCCCGCGCCCAGAACCCTTCGGAGGAGCCATGCCCATGGTGAAAGCGGGCTTCGTGGTGCTCGACTGCGCCGAGCCCGAGAAGCTCGCCGTGTTCTACACGGAACTACTGGAAGGCGAGCAGACGGAAGCCACCGCCAACCGCGTCGAGATCAGGGGCGCCGACGGAACCCGGATCGCGTTCCGCCGCGACATGAACGCGACCCCGCCGAGCTGGCCGCGCCCGGAGAACTCCCTTCAGGCCCATATCGACTTCGTGGTGGAGGACCTGGACGAGGTGGAGCGCAAGATAGTCGGGCTCGGCGGCCGTCCCCTGGAGGCGAAGGACGCGCCGGGCCCGTACGAGGAGCGCGGTTACGCCGACCCGGCCGGCCACTCCTTCACCCTGCGCCGAACCACCGCCGCGGGACCGAAGCAGGGCTGAGACCTCCAGGGGACGGCCCGGGCGTGCGCCCGGTTTCCAGGCCGGCCGGGGCGGGCGCTCAGTCCCGCCCGCCCTTGTCGGAGACCGGCCACACGCCCGTCGAGCGCTCGATCGCCTTCGCGCCGGTACGGTCGGCCAGGCTGCGGGCCACCGCGAACAGGGCGCCCTGGACGGCGGCCGCCAGCAGGACCTCTCCCCAGCCGCGGTCGCGGTCCAGGGCGTCGGGGGCGTCCTCCTCGTGCCGTATCGCCATCCAGGTCTTGCGGAAGGCGAGCCCCGCCAGCGCACCGCTCGCCCAGCCCAGCGCGAAGCCCAGGGGCTTGTAGGCGAGGGGCATCTTCAGCTTCTTCTTGTCGGTCTTCTTGGCCACGTGCGCCTCCTTGGTGTCAGGGCCGCCCCCGAGCAGGGACTTCCTCGGCCTGCGGAACCGGCCCGGGCGGCGTCCCGTCGCCGAACGGCCTGCCGCCGAGCTCCTCACGGTGGTGCGGCGTCGGCCAGCCCGCCAGATCCGGCCCCAGGGGCACGATGCCGGTCGGGTTGATGCCGCTGTGCACCTGGTAGTAGTGCCGCTTGATGTGGTCGAAGTCGACGGTGTCACCGAATCCCGGCGTCTGGTAGAGGTCGCGGACGTACGCCCACAGGACCCGGTTCTCCGTCAACTTCCAGCGATTGCACTTGAAGTGGCCGTGATAGACGGGGTCGAAACGCACCAGCGTGGTGAACAGCCGGATGTCCGCCTCCGTGATCGTGTCGCCGACCAGGTAGCGCCGCCCGGCGAGCCGTTCCGCCAGCAGCTCCAGCCGCCGGAACAGCCGGGTGCACGCCCCCTCGTAGGCCTCCTGGCCGGTGGCGAAGCCCGCCCGGTACACACCGTTGTTGACGTCCTCGTAGACGTCGGCCATCACCTCGTCGATCTCGTCCCGCAGCGGCTCCGGGTAGAGATCGGGCGCACCCGCTCGATGCAGGGCCGTCCACTCGGTGGCGAGGTCGAGCGTGATCCGCTGATAGTCGTTGGTGACCAGCTCGCCGCTGGGCACGTCCACGATCGCGGGGACGCTGACGCCGCCCGGGTAGTCCGTCTCCCGCCGGTCGTAGGCCTCGCTGAGGAAGCGGATGCCGAGCACCGGGTCGCGGCCGTCGGGGTCCAGCGTGAAGCGCCAGCTGCGGTCGTCCTGGATCGGGTCGGCGATCGCCATGGACAGGGCGTCCTCCAGGCCCAGCAGCCGCCGCGAGATCACCGCCCGGCTCGCCCACGGACAGGCGCGGCTGACCACCAGACGGTAGCGGCCCGCTTCCACCGGCCAGCCGTCCTCGCCGTCCGTCGTGATCCGGTCCGTGAAATGGGCCTTGGACCGCTGGAACGACTTCCTCCCGTAGGCGGTGTTGCCCACGCCGCTCATGCCCGCACTCCTCTCTTGCGCGCACCGCGCATTCCGTCTGCTACGAGTCCCCCGATTTCCGCTTACGGCACCGTGTGAGCCCGACCGATCGGGGCATTCCGAGTCAGATGAGCAGGACGACCGAGGCACCGAAGACAGATCGCAGGACCCGGGTCACCGTCCTGGTGGCCCTCGCCGCCAACCTCGTCATCGCGGTCGCCAAGGCCGTCGGCGGTCTCATCGCCCACTCTCCCGCGCTGCTGTCGGAGGCGGCGCACTCCGTCGCGGACAGCATGAACGAGATCTTCCTGCTGGCCGCGCTGCGCCGCAGCCGCCGCCCCGCCGACTCCCGTCATCCCTTCGGTTACGGCAAGGAGCGCTTCTTCTGGTCGCTGCTCGCCGCCGTGGGGATCTTCGTGATGGGCGGCTGCTTCTCCTTCTTCCAGGGCGTCGAGGCGCTGCGGCAAGGCTCCGACGAGACGTTCGGCGGCTATGCGGCGGGCATGATCGTGCTCGGATTCGCCTTCGTCGCCGAGGGCCTGTCCCTGGTTCGGGCGCTCCATCAGGTGCACCGGCAGGGCGGCCTCGCGAGCGGTCTGCGTGACCCGGCCCTGCGCACGGTGGTCGCCGAGGACGCCACGGCCGTGCTCGGCGTGACCCTCGCCTCCGCGGGCATGGCACTGCACATGGTCACCGGGCAGGTCGCATGGGAGGCGGCCGCCTCGCTCGCGATCGGCGCGCTGCTCGTGTTCGTCGCCTACCGCCTGGGCCGCGACGCCCGCGACCAGCTGATCGGGGAGGCCGCCGATCCCGAGGCCGACGCCCGGATCCGCGCACTGCTGGCGGCACAGCCCGAGATCGACAGCGTCGAGGCGCTGTTCACGATGAAGACGGGCCTGGAAACCGCCTTGGTGGCGGCGCGGGTCGACCTGGTTCCGGGCCTGGACAGCGAACAGGTCGAGGAGGTCGCCGTCCGCATCAAGCGGTCCATCGGCAACACCGTCGCCGAGGCGGACCAGATCTTCCTCGACGTGACCGAACGCTCCGCGCGCGAGGCAGAGGGAAGCCCCGCCGCGACGGGGGAACGCGGCGGGGCCTGACGCACGTGTGCCCGGCGAACGGGGGTTCATGCGTTCCGAGGAGAAGATTGTTTCCGGAACCCTGAGGAGCCGACATGGAGCCGACCGGGAGCCGGCGCCGAGGCCCCGACCACGAGTCCTCGGAACCCCGGGTCAGCCCTCCTCTGCGGGCTCCAGCACGAACACCGGGATGCTCCGGTCCGTCTTCTTCTGGTAGTCCGCGTACGGCGGATAGGCCGCGACGGCCCGCTCCCACCACTGGTCCTTCTCCGCGCCGGTGACCTCGCGGGCCCTCATGTCCCGCAGCACGGTCCCGTCCCGCAGCTCCACACGGGGATCGGCCTTGACGTTGTGGTACCAGACCGGGTGCTTCGGCGCCCCGCCGAGTGAGGCCACCGCGGCGTAGGTCCCGTCGTGCTCGACGCGCATCAGCGGCGTCTTGCGGATCTTGCCGCTCTTGGCGCCCCGAGTGGTGAGCAGGATCACGGGCATCCCCGTGTCCATGAGGGTCGTGCCCTGGGTGCCACCGGAGCTCTCGTACAGCTCCACCTGCTTGCGCACCCACTCGGTCGGACTGGGCTCGTACTCGCCCTCAAGAGGCATGACATCGGTCCCATCGTCGTGTCCTGGTGATCACTGACGCCCCATTCAACACCGGCACATGCGGGAATCATCCGCACGGCGCCGACCGGCCCAACCACTACAGCGGCATCCGCACCGCCAGCGTAAGGATCACGCCGCTCGACAACAGCGCCGTCACCAGCCGCCCCCGATGCCCCGTCAGTACCCGCCCCAGCAGCGCCCCGCCGCCGGCCAGCATCAGCTGCCAGCTCGCCGACGCGGCGAACGCGGCCAGGACGAACACGCCCTGTTCCAGGGGCGATACGGCATCCGTCGTGCGGGTGCCGAGGACCAGGGCCGCGAAGTAGATCACGGTGGTCGGGTTGAGCAGGGTGATGCCGAGCAGCGCCCCATAGGCGCGAGCCGGGCTCGGGGGCGGGGGAGTGGAGCGGGTGGCGAGCCGGTGGTCGCGGTAGTGGCGTACGGCGATGACCGCGCCCCGTACCGCGAGGGCCGCGAGCACCAGGGCGGAGGCCCAGCGCAGCGGCACCAGCACCGGTCGCAGCGCGGCGGCGAGTGCGGAGCCGCCGAGGGTGGCCACCAGGGCGTAGAGCCCGTCGGCGGTCGCGACGCCGAGCGCGGCGCAGACCCCGGTCCGCAGGGACGTACGGGCGGTGAGGGAGACGAGATAGGTCGCGACCGCGCCGACCGGGACGGCGATGCCGTAGCCCGCGAGCAGCCCCGCGACGAGCGCGGCGGTCACGACGTGGGAAGCGTGGGCCTCCAGGGGCGGCCGGGCTGCTGCTGGACCCGCACCGGACGAGCGGTGGCGGAAAGCGGCAGGAAGGCGGTGGTGGTAGGCATGGCCGGATTCTGGGGGTGGCGGCGGCCCGCGAACAAGCGAATTTCGCGGGAGAGCGCCGCGGCACCGATCCGACGTCCGCCGGACCGAAGCTCTGTGCGACGATCCCCGGCCAGATTGCCCGCGCGCCTGATCTGGCCGAACTTGGCGTCGCTGGCTTAGATGCCCCAGGCATCTAATGAAGATCGGCACGACGCTCACTTCGTCTGCGAGGTCTTCCATGACGGACATGACGGAACCCCACATCGTCGCCTTCCCCCAGAACCGAACCTGCCCCTACCACCCGCCCACCGCCTACGACCCGCTGCGCGACACGCGCCCCCTGGCCCGCATCACCCTCTACGACGGCCGCCCGGCCTGGTTGGTCACCGGACACGCCCTCTGCCGCACCCTGCTCGCCGACCCGCGGCTGTCCTCCGACCGCAGCCGGCCGGGCTTCCCCGCGCCCACCGCCCGGTTCGCCGCGGTCCGCGACCGCAAGAGTGCGCTGCTGGGTGTCGACGATCCCGAACACCGGGTCCAGCGGCGCATGATGGTGCCCAGCTTCACCCTCAGGCGCGCCGTCGAGCTGCGCCCGGAGATCCAGCGGATCGTGGACGAACGCCTCGACGCGATGATCGCCCAGGGTCCGCCCGCCGAGTTGGTGAGCGCCTTCGCGCTGCCCGTGCCCTCGATGGTCATCTGTGCCCTGCTGGGCGTCCCCTACGCCGACCACGACTTCTTCGAGGGGCAGTCACGCCGCCTTCTGCGCGGCCCCGCGCCGGCCGACACCCTGGATGCCCGCGACCGGCTGGAGGCGTACTTCGCCGAGTTGATCGACCGCAAACGGAAGGAGGCGGAGCCCGGCGACGGCGTCCTGGACGAACTCGTCCGAGGGCAGCTGAGCGCCGGCGAACTCGACCAGGACGAGCTCATCGCCCTCGCGACCATCCTGCTGGTCGCCGGTCACGAGACGACCGCCAACATGATCTCCCTGGGCACCTTCACCC
Source organism: Streptomyces sp. NPDC056479 (assembly GCF_042795335.1). Classification (NCBI taxonomy): domain Bacteria; kingdom Bacillati; phylum Actinomycetota; class Actinomycetes; order Kitasatosporales; family Streptomycetaceae; genus Streptomyces; species Streptomyces sp. NPDC056479. The sequence goes on from NZ_JBHTRZ010000001.1 coordinate 793,987, forward strand.
TCCTCCAGCACCCCGAGCGCCTGGCCGAGTTGCGCGCCGATCCGACGCTGCTGCCCGCCGCCGTCGAGGAACTCATGCGGATGCTGTCGATCGCCGACGGACTGCTGCGGGTCGCCGCCGAGGACATCGAGGCGGGCGGCGAGAGAATCCGGGCGGGCGACGGCGTGCTCTTCTCCACCTCGGTCATCAACCGCGACGAGTCCGTCTACCCCGAACCCGACACCCTGGACTGGCACCGCCCGCCCCGCCATCACGTCGGCTTCGGGTTCGGCATCCACCAGTGCCTCGGCCAGAACCTCGCCCGCGCCGAGATGGAGATCGCCCTGCGCACCCTCTTCGACCGCCTGCCCACCCTGCGGCTTGCCGTCCCTGCGGAGGAAATCCCCTTCAAACCCGGCGACACGATCCAGGGGATGCTGGAACTCCCGGTGGCCTGGTAAGAGGCTCCGGTCATGCAGAACGAAACGCACGAAACACACGAATCAGGCCACATGGACATGGACATGGGCATCGACATCGACATCGACCACAGCCTCTGTGTCGGGGCAGGCCAGTGCGCCCTGGCCGCCCCGTCCGTCTTCACCCAGGACGACGACGGCTTCAGCGTGGTGATCCCCGGCCGGGAGGACGGCGGCGGCGACCCGATGGTGCGGGAAGCGGCCCGGGCCTGCCCGGTCGGCGCCATCAGCCTGTCCGAGACGGGGAGTTGACGCAGGGCGCCTCGCTCGGCGTCCCCAGCCGCGGGCGGGCCCGCACCCCGGTGCCGGGTCCGCCCGCCCGATCTCAGTGCGCGGCCAGCAGCGACCGCGCCGCCTCCCGCGCCTCGGCCGCCGGTCGCGTACTGCCCGTTATCCCCGCCGTGACCATGGCGCCCTCGGCCAGCAGATACACCGGCCCGGTCAGCGCGTCGGGCAGCCCGGCCCCGGCCACGAGTGAGGCGAGGTAGTCCCGGAACGCCGCCTTGTGCGCCCGTACCTGCTGCGCCACCCGCTCCGACCGGGCGCCCAGCTCGCCGTAGGAATTGATCCAGGCGCACCCGCGGAAGTCCTCCTCGCCGAACCATTCCTCCAGCCAGTCGAAGACGGCGAGGATCCGCCGCTCGGGGTCGGCCTGACGCTCGGCATAGGCCGCGAGCCCTCCGCGCCAGCGCACATCCCGTCGCTCCAGATACGCCTCGACCAGCTGCTCCTTCGCCGGGAACAGCTGATAGAGCCGCTTCAGCGAGACCCCGGACGTGCCCCGGATGTCGTCCATGCCGACGGACTGGATGCCGCGCCCGTAGAAGAGGCTCTCGGCGGCGTCCAGTGCCTGCTCCCGGGCGGTTGCGCTGTCCATGTACGAACACTCCTTGACGCGAGAACGAGCGTTCTCCTACGGTAGCAGCCATCGGGAGAACGCACGTTCTCCCTTGTCTCGACCGCCGATCCGTCCCCGGAGGACGCCATGAACGACCGCCCGCCCCTGCCCCCGTTCACCCGAGAGACCGCCGCGCAGAAGGTGCAGGCCGCCGAGGACGCCTGGAACACCCGCGACCCGCACAGAGTGGCGCTCGCCTACTCGGAGGACTCGGTGTGGCGCAACCGCGGCACCTTCGTCACCGGTCGCGCCGAGATCGTCGAGTTCCTCACCGCGAAGTGGGCGCGCGAGCACGAGTACGCGCTGCGCAAGGACCTGTGGGCCTTCGACGGCAACCGCATCGCGGTCCGCTTCCAATACGAGTGCAAGGACGCCGAGGGCCAGTGGTGGCGGTCGTACGGCAACGAGTTGTGGGAATTCGACGAGCACGGGCTGATGACCCGGCGCGAGGCGAGCATCAACGACGTGCCGATCGAGGAGAGGGACCGCCGCATCCTCGGCCCCCGGCCGGAGAACGAGCGCGGGCTGTCCTTCCCGCTGGCCTAGGCCCTTTGAGTAGGGTTCCCGAGTGACCGAACAGGCAGTGACCGAACAGGCAGCGACCGCACCGGCGGTGACCGCACGGACTCGGAAACCCTTCCTCTACGTCGTCGTCTGCGCCGCCGGGATCGCCGTGGACGTCAGCAAGCTGATCAGCGCCGCGCAGGAGCGGGACTGGGAGGTCGGCGTCATCGCGACCCCGGTCGCCATGAACGGCTTCTTCGACACCGCCGCGGTGGAAGCCCTGGCCGGCCGCCCGATCCGCTCCGTCTGGCGCACCCCCGCCGATCCACGCCCCTTCCCGCCACCGGACGCCGTAGTCGTCGCGCCGGCCACCTTCAACACGATCAACAAATGGGCGGCCGGCATCGCCGACACCCTCGCCCTGGGCACCCTGTGCGAGGCGTACGGCCTCGGCGTCCCCATCGCCGTCCTGCCCTGCGTGGCCGACGCGCTCGCCGCCCATCCCGCCTACCAGGAGGGCCTGATACGGCTGCGGGGGATGGGTGTGCGCTTCGGGGAGCCGTACACCGGCGAGGCGGGGGAGGACGGCGCGCGGCCGGAGTTCGGGTGGGAGCGGGCGCTGGACATGCTGGAGCGCCACGGGGCCACGTAGGCTCCCCTGGTACCCCACTCCGAAGGCAGGAGCAGCAACGATGCAGTACGTGAAGCTCGGTTCGACGGGCCTGGACGTGTCGCGGATCTGTCTGGGTTGCATGACCTACGGCCTCCCCGACCGCGGTGTGCACGAGTGGACGCTCGACGAGGAGGCGTCACGGCCGCTCATCCGGCAGGCGCTGGACGCCGGGATCAACTTCTTCGACACCGCGAACGTCTACTCCGACGGCACCAGCGAGGAGATCGTAGGCAAGGCGCTGCGCGACTTCGCCCGCCGGGACGAGATAGTCCTCGCCACCAAGGTGAACGGCCGGATGCGGCCCGGACCCAACGGAGCCGGTCTCTCCCGCAAGGCGATCATGACGGAGATCGACCACAGCCTCGCCCGCCTCGGCACGGACTACGTCGACCTCTACCAGATCCACCGCTTCGACCCGCACACGCCGGTCGAGGAGACGATGGAGGCGCTGCACGACCTGGTGAAGGCGGGCAAGGTGCACTACATCGGGGCGAGTTCGATGTACGCGTGGCAGTTCTCCAAGATGCAGTACACGGCCGAGCGGCACGGCTGGACGAAGTTCGTCTCGATGCAGAACTACTACAACCTCCTCTATCGCGAGGAGGAGCGCGAGATGCTGCCCCTGTGCGCGGACCAGGGCGTCGGCGTGCTGCCCTGGAGCCCGCTGGCACGTGGCCGCCTCACCCGGGACTGGGGCACGGTGACCGACCGCAGCGCCAACGACAACTTCGGCAGCCGTCTGTACGTGGACAGTGACCGGGTCGTGGTCGAGGCCGTCACCCGGGTGGCGAACGAACGTGGCGTCCCCCGCGCCCAGATCGCCCTGGCCTGGGTCCTGCACCAGAGCCCGGTGACGGCCCCGATCATCGGTGCCGCCAAGCCGCAGCACATCGAGGACGCGGCGGCGGCGGTGGAACTCCAGCTCACGGAGAAGGAGCTGGAGGAACTACAGCAGCCCTACGCTCCCCACCCGGTCATCGGCCACTGAAGCGCCCTTCACTTCTAGTGGGGCCCGTGCGGCGCGAACTCGCTGCCGCACGGGCCCGCCCCCTCGCTCTCCGGCAGCGGAACACGATCGCCACTCATCGTCAGCGTCCGGTAGAAGCGACCGATCCGCTCGGCCGACCGCCCGACGTAGTGAGCGATGAACGACCGCCGAAACCGGTCCTCGGTGCGGTTCGGCTGCGACCCGTGCACCAGGCTCCCGTTGAAGAACAGAACATCCCCCGGCGTCATGTCGACGGGCACGGCCTCCAGACCTGCCGGCGGCGGTACGTACTCCCGTGCGAAGGACACCTCGGCGTCGGCCGATTCCGGGCAGAACAAGTCCATCGCATGGGTGCCGGGGACGACTTCGAGCCCCCCGTTGTCCCGGTCGATCACATCGCAGGCGATCCACGCCGCCACACACGTGCCCGGCTCGACCCGCAGATAGAAGTTGTCCTGGTGCAGCGCCTGCCCCCGCGCGCCCGGCGGCTTGAAGTAGAACATGCTCTGCGCGGCCAGCACCTCCTCCCCGAGCAGCGTCTCCAGCACGTCCCGCAGCCGGGGATCGAGCAGCACCCGCAGCGACAGATCGTCGATCTCGTGCGGATGCATCACGCGCGGATAAGCACGCAGCGGGTCGGAATCGCCCGGCCGCGGCTCGAAGTGCCCGACCACCGGCCCGGCCGCGTGCAGTGCCGTGAACCCGTCGCGCAACCGGTCGATCTCGTCGTACCCGAACAGCCCGCGTACGACGGTGAAGCCCTCCTCGCGGAACTGGCGGAGCCCGGCCTCGGGCAGGATGGGGGCGCCGGCGGCGCCGATGTCCGTGGCTGTCATGCGTCCACTCCTCGATGAGATGTCCTGGGCCTGCCACGCTAGGCAGGTACGCGCATCAGGAGGATGACCGTGAGCGCTGACGGATTGCCCGAGGCTGCCGCGCCCGGTGACCCCGCGCCGCCGCCCGGCCTGGTGGTGGTCGGGCACTTCGACCAGCCGTCGGGATACGGGGTCGACAGGCCGCGCGGAGCGGACAGTTGGCTCTTCACCTGGACGACCGGAGGGCGGGGCCGACTGCGGCACGGGAACAGAGAGGCGGGGGCCGGGGCCGGGGACCTCGTGGTGCTCGGGCCGGGTGTCCCGCACGGCTACGGGGTCGAACCGGGAGCGCCCCACTGGGAGTTCTGGTGGGTGCATTGCCAGGTCCGCCCGACCTGGCGGTCCTGGCTGCGCCCGTACGGCACCGGTGCGGGGATGTACGTCGTCACGCCGACGCCGGACGTGTTGCGCGGTCGCATCGGGACGGCGTTTCGCCGGATGCTCGCCGACGCCCGCTGGACGGGCACCGAGGCGCCGCCCGTCAGGGCGCCGGGGGAGGAGCAGGTCGCCGTGGCCCACGGCACCGCGGCCCGCGAACTCGCCCTGTGCTCACTCGAGGAGGTCGTCCTGCTCACGGCCGGCATCGCGCGGACGCCCCTCCAGCCCGGGGTGGACGCCCGGGTGCGCCGTGCGCAGGCGCTGATCGACGCCGACCCGGCCGCCCCGCACACCGTTCGCTCGCTCGCCGAACACGTCGCGCTCTCGCCCTCCCGGTTCGCCCACCTCTTCACCCGGCAACTCGGCCAGTCACCCATGCGCGCCCTGCGCGAGGCCCGTCTGCGGCACGCCGCCCGGCTGCTGGAGAGCACGGGACTGTCCGTGGAACGCGTGGCCGCCGCCTCGGGCTTCGTCAGCCCCTATCACTTCAACCGGGTGTTCCGGGAGCGGTACGGGAGGCCGCCGGGCGCGTACCGGACGGGCGGGCCAATGGTTGGCATGTGACTTGTGAAGGGTCGGTGAAGGCGTGGACATCCGTATGACCAGGCAAAAACGTCGGAGTGCGGCCGCTCAATGGTTTGCGCCGAGGCGCGAAGCCGGTCCGGTGAATATCGTTTCCCATTGTCATTGCCGATATCCCGGCAATGGCTGCGACCGCGCTATTGACCACTCGTCAAATAGTGACCGGCGCACACGCAATGCGCAAAAACTTCAATCGCTTGTTCTCTGCCCCTGACCTGTGCAAAGGTGTGGCTCGCTCCCCTAAGCCCCATGCCCGACAAGAGCTGAGCCCGGAGCATACCCTTTGGTATGGACCTTCAATGCCGCATGCCCTCCGGAGGAATGCCGCCGTGCAAGACGCAGGCCTGTCGAATTCCCCAAGCGACGCCCGCATCTTTGATGTCACGGACGCTCAACTGAGCGCCGAACTCAAGAAGTGGACGGGGGTGTCACCGGCGCTGCATCCGGTCGGTGAACTTCTCGACCGGCACTGGGAAGCGGGCTTCGCCTACGCGCGGCTCTGCACGGCCGACGCCCGGTCGGCGGGGATGCTCACCACCGCGGCGTTCACCCGGCTCTTCGGCGAGACACTGCGGCAGACCGGCCCGACGGCCGCCTGGCGTCCCCAACTGCTCGTCACCGTGCGCCGCATAGCGGCGGAGTGGGACATCGACCGCAGACGGGAGCTGCTCCACCCCGAGCTGAGATCCGAGGCGGACGGCGCGGAGCGCGTCGCCGCCCGGCTGCTGCCGCCGGCGAGCCGTCGCCTGCTGTCCGGCGCCTTCCAGCGACTTCCCCAGTCGGCCCGCTGCCTGCTGTGGCACACCGAGGTCGAGGCCGAACCGCTGTCCGTACCGGCCGCACTCCTCGGCCTCGACGAGGAGTCCGCGCGGCTCGAACTGGGACGGGCCTGCGAGCGGTTGCGCGAGGAGTGCCTCCAGGTCCATCGCGAGCTCGCCCCCGAGCAGGAGTGCCGCCAGTACCTCCGCATGCTGGACGTGACGTACCGGCGCGGCGGTGTCGCCGTAGACCCCGATCTGGGCGAGCACCTGAACCGCTGCGGGCACTGCAGCGACACCGCCTGCCAGCTCACCTTCTTCAACGAGGGACTCGGTGTCGCACTGGCCGAGGCGGTGCTCGGCTGGGGCGCAGGTGAGTATCTGCTGTCCAGGGCGACCCTCACCGAGGAGACGGCCCGGGCGAAGCCGGCGCCACCGGTCTCGATCGCGGGCGAGTCCTTCTTCGCGGACACCGAGGCAGCCGCCCCCGCACCAGCGGCGGACGCGGTCGAGGCCCCCGCCCACGCCCCCGCTCCGGAGACCTTCTTCGCCCCCGGCGCCGAGACACGAGCCCCCGTGGGACGGCCGGGGCCTCTCCCCGCGGAGCAGCCCTCCGCCGCCCCTGCCGACCAGGTCGCCGCACCCGGCCCCCGCAGCGCCCGCCGCGCCGCCCGGCGGGCCCGGCCCGCCACCGCACCCGATGCCGGCACCGCCCGCACCTGCACCGGCCGCGCGGCTCTCAAGGCCGCCCGCCGCGCCACTCGGCGCCGCAACCTCACCGCCGCCGTCGCGACCGTCAGCGCCCTGGTCGTCCTGCCGCTGTTCATCTGGTCCATCGCCGGATCCGGCGACGGTTCGGCTCCGTCGGCCGGCGACCGCCCCTCCGAGGTGCCCGACTCGGGCGCGGACTCCGCCACCGGCAACCCGTCCTGGGCCGGCGCCGCCGAGGCCGCGAAGGGCGACCTGAGGGGCCGGCTGCACAACATCGGTTCCGGGCTGTGCGTCGGCATCGTCGGCGAGAAGGCCGTCGAGGGAGCGGAGACCGAACTCGCCGCCTGCTCCTCGACGCCCGGCCAGCAGTGGGCGTACGAGACCGACGGACTGATCCGCAGCGGCGCCGACCCCGACCTCTGCCTCGACTCCCACCTCGGTTATTCGGTCCGGCTCGCCCGCTGCACCGGTTCCGCCGACTCCGCGACCAAGAACATCCGCTACGACTTCACCCTCCAGGGCACCCTGGTGCCCCGCTTCGACCAGGACCTGGCCCTGAGCCCCGCCGCCACCGACGGCTCGGGCGCCCTGGTCCTCAAGTCCCGCGAGGACGAGGGCGACTCCCAGCACTGGGTCATCGACACCTCCCAGCCGGATCTCCAACTGGAGGTGGTCAACTGGGACTCGGCGACGCAGGTGCCCGAGACACGGACCCCGACGCCCACCCCCGAGCCGTCGAGGACGACGACGTCCACGCCGGCCCCGTCCGCGACCCCGTCCGCCTCGCAACCGACGTCCGCGAGCCCGGCCGCGACCGACGAGTCCTGTTACGCCAACCCGTACGCCTGTTCCTGGGACGACAACGGCGGCTGGTCCGGTGGCGGATACGGGGGCGGGTACGGCGGTGGATACGGCGGTCACGGCGGCGGTGGCGGCGGCCGCTGAGCGGACGGATCAGCCCCCGGTGCCGGGCTGGACCACCGTCAGGAAGACCGAGGACTCGTTCCCGGCCACCGGCACCTCACCGGCCGTCCAGGCCACCTTGAGCGGATCCCGCTCGTCGGGCGGCGTCACGAGCAGCGCCGCCGGCCGGGCCGTACGGGCCCCGCTGATCTCGGGGCTGGCGAAGGTGAGTCCCGCCCACGCACTCCGACCCGGCGTCAGCGTGACGGTCGTGGGCGAGTCGGGGGAACGCTTCGGGTCAGGGCCGAGCTGCTTGCCCGACCCGTCCACGAAGGCGGCACCGGGGTAGCCGCGCACGCCGCAGGTGCGGTCGCCGGTGTTGGTCAGCACGATCGGGAAGTTCCGCTGCCCGGCCCCGGGGCTGGGCCGGCCGATCGACGCGCGCAGCTCGGAGGTGTGGCAGCGCCCACCGGAGCTGCCCGTCTGTGTGGCTGGACCGGTGGTATCGACGGAAGTCGGCTCGTTCGAGTCCAGCTGCGTCGTGGGGCTCGCGGTGCCGGTCGTGGCCGGTGCGGTCGTGCGGCTGCTCGGGCCTGCCGATGTCTTGACGGCGCCCGTGGAATCGCCGCCGTCTCCGCATGCCGTCAGCGCGCTCAGCAGCGCCACGGTGCTCAGGAGGGGAATCGCTCGGTGTAAGGAGGGGGATACCCGCGCACGTCCCATGTCTGACGACTCCCCGTTCTGGCGCGGAGTACTCACTCCTCGCCGAGCAGCCCGATCTCCGACCAGATCGTCTTGCCGTCAGCCGTGTGCCGGCTGCCCCAGCGCTGGGTCAGCTGGGCGACCAGCAGCAGACCGCGGCCGCCCTCGTCGAAGATCTTGGCGCGACGCAGATGCGGTGCGGTGTGGCTGGTGTCGGACACCTCGCAGATCAGCGTCGCCGTGTCATGGATCAGACGGAGCCGGATGGGGTGGGTGCCGTAGCGGATGGCGTTCGTCACCAGCTCGCTCACCACCAGCTCGGCGGTGAACGACGCCTCGCTCAGGCTCCAGACGTCGAGCTGCTCCACGACCTGTTTGCGGATCGGCGCGACGAGCGCCGGGTCCGCCGGGATGTCCCAGGTGGCGACCCGGGAGGCGGGCAGCCCCTGGGTGCGGGCCAGCAGCAAAGCCACGTCGTCCGCGACGCCGCCCGGCGGCAGCAGGGCGTGCAGGACGCGGTCGCAGGTCTCGTCGAGCGAGTCGGGCAGGGCGGACAGCGCGGCGCACAGCAGCGCGTGGCTGGAGTCGACGTCGCGCTCCCGGGTCTCGATCAGGCCGTCGGTGTAGAGGGCGAGCACGGTGCCCTCGCGCAGTTCGATCTCGGCGGACTCGAACGGCAGGCCGCCCAGACCCAGCGGCGGCCCCGCGGGCAGCTCGATCTCCTGCGCCGCGCCTCCGGGCGGGACCATCACGGGCGAGGGGTGCCCGGCCCGCGCCAGCGTGCAGCGCCGGGAGACCGGGTCGTACACCGCGTACAGACAGGTGGCGCCGACCTCGCCGGGACCGGCCTCGATGCCCGCCTCCTCCGACAGCCGCACGACCAGGTCGTCGAGGTGGGTGAGCAGTTCGTCGGGCGCGAGGTCGATGTCGGCCAGGGTACGCACGGCGGTGCGCAGCCGGCCCATGGTGGCCGAGGCCTGGATGCCATGGCCGACGACGTCCCCGACGACCATCGCCACCCGCATCCCGGACAGCGGGATCACGTCGAACCAGTCACCGCCCACTCCGGAGCGCGCCGCCGGGAGATAGCGGGAGGCCGCCTCCAGCGCGGCGGTCCGCGGCAGGGACTGGGGCAGGAGGCTGCGTTGCAGCGCGAGAGCGGTCTCGCGTTCGCGTGAGTAGCGGCGCGCGTTGTCGATGCAGACGGCCGCGCGGGCCGTGATCTCCTCGGCCAGCAGCGCGTCGTCCTTGGTGAACGGCTGGGCGTTCTTGAACCGCGTGAGCACGGCGACGCCGAGGGTGGCGCCGCGGGCCTGGATCGGAACGGACATGGTGGTGTGGATGCCGTATTCCTTGATCCGCTCGGCGCGTGCCGGGTCCCACGCGAGCCACTCCTCCAGGTCGCCGGTCGAGAGGGAGGCCACGATGGTGTGGCCCGCCAGCAGCGCGTCGGCCTGGGGCGAGGGGGTCGGGTACACGTCCTCGTTTCCGGGCTTGACCACGGCTTCGGGGCTGCCCGCGTTGATGGACCGGTGAGCGACGCGGCGCAGGCTGATCGGTGCGGTCAGCCCGTCGGTGGGAGGCTCGCCGCCGTGCTCCAGAAGGTCCAGCAGGTCGACGCTGACGAAGTCGGCGAGGGCGGGGACGCAGACGTCGGCCAGCTCCTGTGCCGTGCGCGTGACGTCGAGAGTGGTGCCGATGCGCACGCTGGCCTGGTTCACCAGCTGAAGCCGCTCCTGGGCCATGTACTGGTCGGTGAAGTCGTGTGCCGCGACGCTCACACCCCGCACCCGCCCCTTGGCGTCGGTGATCGGGGCCATCCGGGCCAGCCACGCATGGGTCTGGTCCCCGCCGACCGGGACGTACGTCCGTACGTCGGTGCCCCGGCCCGTGGTGAGCACGCGCAGGAGCTGTCGCTCGATGTCGTGGCTCTGCCGTCTGCCGGTCAGTTCGGGAGCTCGCAACCCGCGCACATGCTCCTCGGAGAGACCGAGGACCTCCGACATGACGGAGTTGATCCTGCGCAGCCGGAGCCGCTCGTCGTAGATCGCGATGGGACAGGGCGAATCGAGGAGCCCGACGGCGTCCAGCGGATCGTCGGGCGGACGTGCACCGTCGTCCAGCGGCGTGACCACGAGCCACTGATGGGGGCCGTCGTCCCGGGGCCGCACCCGATGGGCGAGCAGCCACACCGGTAGCGTGCCGCCGTCGTGGCGGCGCAGGGTCACGATGCCGTCCCAGCGTGTGCCGTCCGGGGTGACGGAACCCTCCTCCGCCTCGCCCACCAGCAGATCCGCGGCGGGGCGCCCCACCACCTCGGTGGCCGGATGGCCCAGCAGCGCCTCGGCGCCGGCGTTCCAGTCGACGAGCACACCGCTGGCGTCGACGACCGCCCGGGCCGTCGCGGCCTCGTCGAACGGATACTCCGGGCTCATGGGCGCCACTCCCACGCGCACACTCACGGTGAACGAGCGTGTCACTTGGGCTCCAGCCTAGTGCTTCGGTGACGTGCACGTAGCGAACCCGCACCCGCACCCTTGACTGCTCCGCGGGCCAGACCGTCAGAATCTGTTTGTTCACGATCAGTTGTGAGTACTTCTGGGTCCTGATGAGGGAGAGCCGTCATGACAGTCTCTCGAAGATCGTTACTGCTCGCCTCCACGGCCGCCCCGGCGGCCGGACACTGCTGAGCAGCCCGACGGCACGGGCCGTCGAGGCCGCCGGTGCCGCGTCGGGCCGCCGTACCGTGCCACTGCGCGACGGCTGGCGCTTCGCCCTGGTGAACCCCGGCGGCATCACCGACCCGACCGGCGCCCACGCCGGGGCCGCCGAGCCCGGCTACGACGACTCGGACTGGCGCGAGATCGCGGTGCCGCACGACTGGAGCATCGAGTTCGCCCCGACCACCGAGCACGGCACCACCGGCGGCACCGGCTTCTTCCCGGGCGGCCTCGGCTGGTACCGCCTCGCCTTCACCCTTCCGCGCTCCCTCGCGGGCAAGCGGATATCGGTGGAGTTCGACGGCGTCTACATGGACTCGTACGTCTACTGCAACGGCACGGAGGCCGGCCGCCACCCCTATGGCTACACCGGCTTCGCCCTCGACCTCACCGACCTTCTGCACACCGACGGCAGGACCGAGAACGTGCTCGCGGTCAAGGTCCAGAACCGTCTGCCCAGCAGTCGCTGGTACTCGGGCAGCGGCATCTACCGCGAGGCCCGCCTCGTCGTCACCGAACCGGTGCACGTCGAGCGCTGGGGCACGTATGTCACGACGCCGCAGATCAGCGCGGAGCGGGGCGTCGTACGGGTGCGGACCTCCCTGGTGAACGCCTCCGGAAGTGGCACGGACGTCGAGCTCGTCTCGCGGATCGTCGACCCCGGGGGCCGTACGGTCGCCCGTACGTCCTCCACGCCCGCCCTCATCGACAGGGTGACCGAGACCCATGAACTCACCGTCCCCGAACCGAAGTTGTGGGATTTCGCGACCCCGCACCACCGCTACACCCCGGGGGAGGCTCGCGGAGCGATACGGATCAGCAGGCTAGAGATCCCCGCCACTTGACCCACGTCACGGGTCGGACGCCCGGTTCCTCGGCGCCCCAAAGGGGCGCGGGGAACTGCGCGAGCAACCACAGCGGCGCCGCACTCGAAAGCCGACCCCGCCCGGCGCCATCCGGCGGAGCGTTACGTCCTGACCGTTGACGCACTGTCATGTCGCCAACAACCATGGGCTGCACCCACACCTGGGAGCGCTCCCACCGGAGCGCCACCCGCACCTCCCCCCGAGGAGCCCAGCTGTGAAACGCCGCAGAACCACCCTGCTGACCCTGTCGGCCCTGCTGGCCGCAGGCCTGTCCGCCGCACCCGCCGGTGCCGAGGAGGTCGAGCAGCTCAAGAACGGCACGTTCGACACCACCATCGAGCCGTGGTGGACCACCGGCAACGTCACCGCGGGTCTGTCCGAGAGGCAGCTCTGCGCCGACGTGCCCGGCGGCACCGCCAACCCATGGGACGCCGCGGTCGGCCAGAACGACATCACGCTGGTGAAGGGCGAGTCGTACCGCTTCTCCTTCACCGCGAACGGCTCGCCCGAGGGCCATGCAGTGCGGGCGATCGTCGGCCTGTCGGAGGCGCCGTACGACACCTACTTCGAGGTGACGCCGGAGCTGAGCGTCTCCGGGAACTCCTACGCGTACACCTTCACCTCCCCCGTCGACACCCCGCAGGGCCAGGTCGCCTTCCAGCTCGGCGGCAGCGCGGACGCGTGGCGCTTCTGCATGGACGACGCCTCGCTGCTGGGCGGTGTCCCGCCGGAGGTGTACGAACCCGACACCGGGCCCCGGGTGCGGGTGAACCAGGTCGCCTATCTGCCCGCCGGACCGAAGAACGCCACGCTGGTCACCGACGTCACCGAGAGGCTGCCCTGGCAGCTGAAGAACGCGTCCGGGGCCGTGGTCGCCCACGGCTGGAGCGTGCCGCGCGGCACCGACGCCTCCTCCGCGCAGAACGTCCACTCCATCGACTTCGGCGCCTTCCGCAAGAAGGGCAGGGACTTCACGCTCGTCGCCGACGGGGAGGCGAGCCGCCCCTTCGACATCGGTACGGCCGCCTACGAGCGGCTGCGCCTCGATGCCGTGAAGTACTACTACACGCAGCGCAGCGGCATCGCGATCCGGGACGATCTGCGCCCGGGATACGCGCGCCCCGCCGGACACGTCGACGTGGCCCCCAACCAGGGCGACGGCGCTGTGCCCTGCCAGCCGGGCGTGTGCGACTACAAGCTCGACGTCACCGGCGGCTGGTACGACGCGGGTGACCACGGCAAGTACGTCGTCAACGGCGGTATCTCCGTCTGGGAGCTGCTGAGCACCTACGAACGCGAACTGCTCGCCCGCACCGGGGAGTCGCAGAGGCTGGATGACGGCACGCTCGCCATCCCGGAGAGCGGCAACAAGGTGCCGGACATCCTGGACGAGGTCCGCTGGGAGCTGGACTTCCTGCTGAAGATGCAGGTGCCCGCCGGGCAGCCGCTGGCCGGCATGGCACACCACAAGATCCACGACGAGCAGTGGACCGGCCTGCCCCTGCTGCCGAGCGACGATCCGCAGAAGCGCGAGCTGCATCCGCCGTCCACCGCGGCGACCCTGAACCTGGCGGCGACGGCCGCGCAGGCGGCACGCCTGTACAAGCCGTACGACAGGCAGTTCGCGGCCAAGGCGCTGGCCGCCGCCCGTAAGGCCTGGTCGGCGGCGCTCGCGCATCCCGACCTGTACGCCTCCGAGAGTGACGGCATCGGCGGGGGTACGTACGCCGACGGCAATGTCATCGACGAGTTCTACTGGGCCGCGGCCGAGCTGTATCTCAGCACCGGGGAACGGCAGTTCGCGGACCACGTCCTGAACTCACCCGTCCATACGGCCGACATCTTCGGCTCCCTCGGCTACGACTGGGCGAGGACGGCCGCCGCGGCCCGGCTGGACCTGGCGACCGTGCCGAGCGGGCTGCCGGGCCGCGACAAGGTGCGCCGGTCCGTCGTCCAGGGCGCCGACCGCTATCTGGCCACCCTGAAGGCACAGCCGTACGGCATGCCGTACGCCCCCGACGGCAACCTCTACGATTGGGGCTCCAACCACCAGATCCTGCACAACGCCGTCGTCATCGCCTCCGCGTACGACATCACGGGCGTCGCGAAGTACCGGGACGGTGCGGTGCAGAGCATGGACTACCTGTTCGGGCGCAACGCACTGAACATCTCGTACGTGACCGGCTACGGAGAGATCAACTCCCACAACCAGCACGCCCGTTGGTACGCCCACCAGCTGGACCCGAACCAGCCGAACCCGCCGGTCGGCACGCTCTCGGGCGGGCCGAACTCGAGCATCCAGGACCCCTACGCACAGAGCAAACTCCGGGGCTGCGTCGGTCAGTTCTGCTACATCGACGACATCCAGTCCTGGTCGACGAACGAGCACACGATCAACTGGAACTCGGCCCTGACCCGGATGGCCTCCTTCGTCGCCGACCAGGGATAGTCGTGGGTCACGGGGTGACGTTCTTGACCGGCAGATCCCTGCTCGCGCCCGAGATGTAGTAGTCCTTCGGTGCGGAGAAGATCACGAACTCGTTGTCGTAGTCGCGGATCTTGGCCCGGACCGTGAAGTTGCCGAGCGCGTCGGTGGTGGTCTGCGCGTTCGAGGAGCTCTCGAAGTACGTGCGCAGGAACACCCGGGTGCCGGTGAGCGGGCCGTGGCCGCCCGTCCAGGCGATCCTGCCCTTCACGACGAGGGTGTCGCCCTTGCGCACCTTGGTCTTGTTGACCTTGTAGGTGATGAGGCTGGTGACCGGCTTGACCTTGACCGTGGTGTCCGCGAAGGCCATGTGGAAGTCGGTGGGGTCGGTGTCGTAGATCGCCCGGAACATCACCTGGTGGCGCGGGAACGGATAGGGGCTGGGCGTGTTCTCGACACGGTCCGCGGGGACGTCCTCGAGGGTGAAGTTCCCCTCGTCGTCCGTGTGGACCGTGCCCAGGCCGCGGGTCTCCCACTCGGTCGGGTCGATGGGGTCGCCCCAGGGGTTCCAGGTGTCGAACAGAACCGATTCCTCGAGCTGGACCGGTGCGTCCGCGACGGGAGTCCCGTCGGTGCGGGTCAGGGTGCCGGTCAGGTCGACCGTGCGGTTCTTGTAGTCGGTCGTGGCCCTGCTGCTGGTGAGGGTCACCGCGTAGTCGTCGCCGTCCGCCGCGTCGGCGGGCGGCACGACCAGCGCGGTGGCGGCCAGGGCGAAGGCGGCGACGGCGGACGTTCGAGCGGCCGTTGAGCGCATGTTCACGTGAACTCCGTTGGTGGTGTGAGCTGTTGTGATCACCGGAGCACCAGGGGTGTCGGTACGGGGTCTGACAGCGGGACATCACCCGGGGTTGTAGGGGCCGTCGGGCCGAGACGGCCCCGGTACACGCCGTTCGCCTGGTTGTCGCCGTGGATTCCCCTACGGTTCGCGCTCCACGAGCTCGCCGGGCCGCTCGTGAGCGGTCAGCGTGTGGAGCCGCGCCGGACTCAGCGGCTCGTGCACCTCGACGTACTCGCCGCGCGGAAGCCGCTTGATCACGCCCGTCTCCCGGCCGTGCAACACCCGCTCCCTGTCGCTGAGTTGGAGGCCCAGACAGATGCGACGGGTGATGACGAACACGGCCACCGGGACGACCGGCGCGGCGATGCGGATCGCCCAGATCACCGTGTTGATCGAGAGGTGGAGCCGGGTCGCCACGATGTCGTTGCCGCCGCCCGCGAGGAGGATCAGGTACAGGCTGATCCAGGCCGCGCCGATCCCCGTGCGCACGGGGCGGTTGCGGGGCCGGTCGAGGATGTGGTGCTCACGCCGATCGCCCGTGAACCGGGCCTCAAGGAACGGATAGACGCCGATGAACACCAGCAGGAGCGGGAAGACCACGACCGGGATCAGCACCCCGAGGACGAGCGTGTGGCCCCACAGGTTGATCTCCCAGCCCGGCATGACGCGGACCAGCCCCTCGGCGAAGCCCAGATACCAGTCGGGCTGGGCACCCGTGGAGACCTGGTCGGCACGGTAGGGGCCGTAGGACCAGACCGGGTTGATCGCCGCCACGGCCGCCATCAGGGCGAGGGCGCCGAAGACCAGGAAGAAGAAGCCGCCCGCCTTCGCCAGGTACACCGGCATGAACGGGGCGCCGACCACATTGCGTTCGGTGCGTCCGGGACCCGCGAACTGTGTGTGCTTGTGGTACACGACCAGCAGGAGATGCGCGACGACCAGCGCCGCCATGACGCCTGGGATCACCAGGATGTGCAGCGAGTAGAAGCGGGCCACGATGTCGTGTCCCGGGAACTCGCCGCCGAACAGGAACATCGACAGATACGTCCCGACGATCGGGACGGAGAGCAGCGCGCCGTTCACGAACCGCAGCCCGGTCCCCGACAGCAGGTCGTCCGGCAGCGAGTAGCCGAACAGGCCCTCGAACAGACCGAGGAACAGCAGGGTCCAGCCGAACAGCCAGTTGATCTCCCGCGGTTTGCGGAACGACCCCGTGAAGAAGTGCCGCATCATGTGCGTGAGCATCCCGGCGACGAAGACCAGCGCCGCCCAGTGGTGCACCTGCCGCATCAGCAGTCCGCCGCGCACGTCGAAGCTGATGTCGAGGGTGGAGGCGTACGCCTCGGACATGCGGACGCCGTTCAGCGGTACGTAACTGCCGTGATAGGTCACCTCGTTCATCGACGGATGGAAGAACAAGGTGAGGTACACGCCCGTCAGGATCAGCACGACGAAGCTGTACAGGCAGATCTCGCCGAGCAGGAACGACCAGTGGTCCGGGAAGACCTTGCGCAGATACTTCCGGCCGAGCGAGTGGATGCCGAGCCGGCCGTCGAACCAGTCCGCGATCCGCTCGCCCCTGCCGGGCAGTTCCCGGGTGGCGCTCATGCCTGCTCCCGGTGCACATGCGTGAGCTTCTCGGGGTTGCTCACCACGTAGACGCCGGACACCCGCCGGCCGTCCGGCGTGAGATCCAGGACCAGGACGGCGTACGGCTCCTCGCCCTGGAACAGCACGGCCGCGTCGTCGCCGTTGACCCGCCGGTACCGCAGGTCCAGGTGGCCTGCGCCTGCGCCGCCCCGGCGCGCGAACGAGTCGAAGAGCCGGACCGCCTTGTCACGGCCGTGCACGGGACGCAGCCCCGCCCGTTTCCGCTTGCCGCCGCCGTCCGTCCACACCGTCACATCCGGCGCGAGTATCTCCAGCAGCGCGGCGACGTCCCCGCCCACCGCGGCGCGCACGAACCGCTCGGTCGCCTCCCGTCGTACCCGTGGATGCGCCTCGTACCGTGGCCGCCGCGCATGAACATGCTCGCGGGCGCGATGGGCGAGCTGCCGTACGGCCGCCGGTCTGCGGTCGATGATCTCCGCGATCTCGGTGTGCGCGTACCCGAACACCTCGTGCAGTACGAACACCGCGCGCTCCAGCGGAGTCAGCGACTCCAGGACGACCAGCATCGCGAGCGACACCGACTCGGTGCGCAGCGCCGGGTCGTCGGCGCTGTCGACCTCGCCCTGTGCGACCAGCGGCTCCGGCAGCCACGGGCCGACATACGTCTCTCGCCGCCGGCTGATCGCGGCCCGACGCGTCAGCGCGTGGTTGACGGCCATCCGCACGAGGTACGCCCGCGGGTTCATGACGCCGTCGAGCGGGGCGCCCGCATGGCGCGCCGTCCATGACAGCCAGGTCTCCTGAAGTACGTCCTCGGTGTCGGCGACGCTGCCGAGCATGTTGTAGACGACGCCGAACATCAGCTCTCGGTGCTCGACGAAGACGCCGGTCGCGTCGTCGGTGACGGGTACGGGGATGTCGGACATGCGTGGGGCCTCCCAATGCGCGCGCTCACCACTGCGAGGGCCGACGGGGGCCGGAATGTGACATCTCAGCGCCGCATGTGACCTACGTCTCGCCGTCGACGCGCGCCCGGTCGTGCTGTCCGCGGCTCCCGGTACCGTCGTGCATCACGCTTGACCTGCATGTATTTACGCGTAAGTACCCGAGCGGTACCTTGAGAGACATGCCAGCTCTCAACGTGGAGTTCAGCGACCGCGAGCTAGAGGACCTCCGGCAGATCGCCAAGGAACGCGGTACGTCGATGAAGGCGCTCGTGCGGGAGGCCGCCGCGGCCGACATAGCCCGGCACCGGGCGCTGCAGGAGGGCGCCGAGGCCTTCCGCCGGTTCTTCTCGTCGCACGCCGACGAGTTCGCGGCCGCCTTCCCGGACGACGAACCGTCCGCCAAGGGTGAAGGGCGGGCCGCCTGAGCGATGGCACCCGTCATCCATATCGATGTGCCCTGGCTGCTCCAACGGCACGAAGAGGTCCTGCCCGAGCAGCCCACGATCAACGACTTCTCGGCGTTGGTCGCGGCCGTCGCCCGCCATCGCGTGGATCCGCCCCGTCTGGGCGTCGACTCCGACCCGGCCTGGCGGGCCGCCGCACTGCTGCACACCCTCGCCCTGCTCAAGCCGCTGCCCTCGGCCAACGCCCGCTTCGCCTGCGCCTCGGCGGTGGCCTACATGTTCGTCAGCGGGGTCGGCATCGACCCGCCCTACGGTGCCATCGTCGACCTGGCCCGTGATCTGATCTCCGGCAAGGTCGACGTGTACGGCGCGGCCGATCGGCTGCGCTCCTGGCAGATCTGAGGTATCTCGCGCGGGAGCCGGGCCCACGGGCCCGGCGGTCCCGGTTTCCCCCTGCCCCCGTTCCTCCCGCCCCCCGGGCCGCCGACCGAGGGCGGGAGGAACAGGGTCGACGGCCCATGGCGCGCAGGAGAGCCGCCGTCCTGCGCGGGGCCTTCCGAGAGGGCCGCTCCCAGTGGACTACGCCGGCGCGTGCGCCGGGGAGCGTGCGTGGTGCTCCGGCGCGTGCGTGGGTTTCACACGGGGCGCATGGAATGCCGAAAGGTCGCGCCGGTAGGGCGAGTTGCGGCCGTTTCTGACTTTCTTTCAAAGGGGCGGATGTTGCCCAAGTGCCTTGTTGGTCATCAGTGTGCTGTGCAAGGGTGAACATACCCGTGGGGGGTGGAAAAGGCCGGCTCGCATTCGTTCCGAGGGGGAACCGGAGCGCATGGAGGTTGGTGAATTCGTGCTCCCCGCGCTCGTGCTGAAGAGGTACACACCAAGTCACCCGGTCCTTTTCGGCAGTCAGAACTTCTGTGACATGCGCGTGGGAAGGAATCCGTTCAGTGCCCACCCCCCACCCCCCTCGCCCCCCTTACCCCCCGCCCGGCGGGGTTCCGGAGGAATCCGACGAAGGCCTCGCCGCCAGACTCAGGGGCCGCCCGGACGGTGAGGCCGCTCCGTCCGTCGCGCTGCTCATGGCACGGCACTGGCAACCGGCCCACGAATACGCGGTGATCTGTCTCGCCTCGTCCGCCGGTGGCGTCGATCTGGTCACCGCCGCCGCGTTCCATCAGGTCCTCGACCGGCTCGCCCTCGGCGAACCCGCCCTCGCGCTGCGCCCGAGGCTCCTCGTCGCCGTTCGGGACACCGTCCGGCAGTGGTCGGCCGACGAGCGAATAGCGGGCGTTCTGCCGGAGCTGGGGAAACCCTCGGGCGGTCGCGGTATGCGTACCGCGAAGTCCATGACGCCCGAAAATCGGAAGCTTGCCGATCGGTCATTCCAGGCGCTTCCGGGACTTGCCCGATGTCTGCTCTGGCACACCGAGGTCGAAGCCGAGCCGATAGGCGTCCCGGCCGGTCTGCTGGGCATGGATACCGTTACCGCTTCGGCCGCGCTCGAACAGGCGCGTGATAAATTCCGCGAAGGTTGTGTACATGCTCATCGGGAACTCGCGCCGACGAAGGATTGCCGGTTCTACAACCGTCTCCTCGACGTCCCGATTCGCCGGGGTGGCGCCCTACTGCCGGATGTGCAGCAGCATCTGACGGGGTGCCGCTACTGCAGGAACGCCGCCGAACAACTGAGTCATTTCGAGGCCGGGTTGGGCGTGCTCATCGCCGAGGCGGTGCTCGGCTGGGGGGCGCGCAGGTATCTGGAGACCCGTCCGGGCCGTACCCCGGGGGGCGCACCCCGCTCGCGGGGCTCCGCCCGGCACGGCGCCGGACGCCGCCGGTTCCTCTCGCGTATCCCCGCACAGGTCCGCAGGTCGCCGGGCGGACCGCGCTCCTCGCGGACCCTGCTCACGGGGGTGGGCGTGGCCTCGGCCGGACTGATCGCGATCATGCTCGTCGCCGGCCTGCTGTCGGACGACGACGGTGTCGACCCGGCCGCCTCGGCCACCGGCGGCGGCCCGGGAACCCGGATGCCTCCGGCGGTGTCCTCCTCGCCCCCGGGCACGGCCCAGCTCCCCGACGCACCGCGGCGGACCAGGCTGCGCAACGCCGACGCCGACCTGTGCCTCGACATCAGGGGCGACGCCGAGACCGGCGCCGGGACCGAGCTGGCCGAGTGCTCGGACGACGACACCCAGCAGTGGTCGTACGAGAAGGACGGCCTGTTGCGCAGTGTGGCGGAGCCCGACCTCTGCCTGGACTCGCATGCGGACGCCGGTGTGGTCATCCTCGGCAAGTGCACCGACGACGACTCGAAGCGGGCCGACGACGTGCGCTACGACCTCACCGTGCAGGGCGAGTTGCTGCCCCGCTGGGACGAGCAGCTCGCCCTGGCGGCCACCACCGCCGACGCGGGCGCTGACATCGTAGTCAAGGTCCGCGACGGCTCCGACGGACAGCGCTGGCTCACCGACCCCGCGACATCGGCGAGCCCCGGCTCGCTGTCGAGCGCCGAGGTGGAGACGCCGGGGGCACGGGCGGTGCGGTTGGGGGAGGAGAACGCGTAGGTGAGAGCGGACGGAAAGGTGTGACGCGGTGCGCCATGGAGGGCGGCCCCGCCCTCCTGAAGGTGCTCCCGAGGTCTAGTTCACGACGTCTCGCGGTTCTTGGCGCGCGAGGAAGCCCCGTACGTTCTGCACGGCGGCGAGCGCGATACGGACCAGGGTCTCGCGGGTGACGCCGCCCGCGTGCGGGGAGAGCACCACGTTCGGCGCGCGGAGCAGACGCAGGGCCGGGGTGGGCGGTTCGGGGTCGAAGACGTCGATCCCCGCCCCGGCCAGGGCGCCCTTCTCCAGCGCGTCCGCGAGGGCGTCCTGGTCGATCAGGGCGCCGCGGGCCGTGTTGACGACGAACGCCGTCGGCTTGAGCAGCGCCAGCCGCTCCGCGTCCAGCAGATGCCGGGTCTCGTCGGTGAGCGGGGTGTGCAGCGAGACGTAGTCGGCGGTGCGCAGGAGTTCGTCGAGCGGGACGTGGCGGGCACCGCCGAACTCGGCCTCCGTCTCCGGCGACAGCCGACGGCGTCCGGCGTAGACGACGCTCATGTCGAACGCGACCGCCCGCCGCGCGACTTCCCGGCCGATCTGGCCCAGGCCCACGACGCCGAGCGTCTTGCCGCACAGCTCGGTCAGCGAGTTCTGCAGCCGGGGGAGCGCCCAGTCGGCATCGACGAGCGCGGTGTGGGCGGGGATCAGCTGCTTGGCCAGGGCGAGCATGAGGGCGAAGGTCTGCTCGGCCACGTTCTGCGCCTCGGCACCGCTGGAGCCGATGTTGCACACGCGCACTCCGCGCTCGCGGGCCGCGTCCACGTCGACATAGTCGAACCCGTGGCTCGCGCACTGCACCAGCTCCAACTCCGGTGCGGCGGCGAGGTGTTCGGCGGTCACGGAGGAGAGCGCGGTGATGACGACATGCGCGGAGCGCAGCGCCGCCGGGTCCTCGTCGGCCGCCTCGACGACGGTGACCCGCGCGTCCTCGGGGAAGAGCGAGGCGAGGCCGGCTCCGATGCCGCGGCCGCCCACGTGGGGCGAGACGATGGCGAGGACGTTCTTCGTGACGGTCATGCGGTTTCCTCTATGAGGTCGGCGGGGCCGATCGTGGCCGGGGTGGCGTGCCCGGACAGGGCGAGGGTCAGGTCGAGTTCGGCGAGCAGACAGCGGATGACGTGTTCCACGCCCGCCTGTCCGTCCAGGCCGAGCCCGTAGGCGTACGGCCGTCCGACGAGCACCGCACGCGCGCCGAGGGCGAGCGCCTTGAAGACGTCGTCACCGGTGCGGATGCCGCTGTCGAACAGCACCGTCAGCCGGTCGCCCACGGCCGCCGCGACCCGGACCAGCGCGTCGGCCGCCCCGACGGAGCCGGCCACCTGGCGGCCGCCGTGGTTGGAGACGATCACCCCGTCCATCCCGGCGTCGGCGGCCGCGCGGGCGTCGTCCGGGTGCAGGATGCCCTTCAGGACGATCGGGCCGTCCCAGTTCTCCCGCAGGAAGGCCAGGTCCGGCCAGGTCTTGGCGGGGTCGGAGAACATGCCGACGAAGTGCATGACGGCCGCGTTCGGATCCTCGTGCACCGGCTTCGCCAAGCCGGCTTGGAAGGCCGGGTCGGAGAAGTAGTTGGCGGTGCCCACACCGTGCAGGAACGGCAGATACGCCTGGTCGAGATCGCGCGGGCGCCAGGCCAGCATCGGTGTGTCCAGGGTGACGACGAGCGCGCTGAACCCGGCCGCCTTCGCGCGGGTCAGGAAACTCCGGGCCACTTCCGGGTCCTTCGGCCAGTACAGCTGGAACCAGCGCTCGGCGTCGCCCATCGCCTCCGCGACCTGCTCCATGGGCGTGCTGGACGCCGAGGACAGGGTGAACGGCACGCCCTGCGCGGCGGCGGCACGGGCGGCCGCGCACTCGGCGTCCGGGTGCATGATCGACAGCACTCCGATGGGTGCCAGCCCCAGCGGGGCGGGCAGGGCGCGGCCCAGTACCTCGACGGACAGGTCCCGCTCGTGCACGTCCCGCAGCATGCGCGGCACGATCCGGCGTCGCCCGAGGGCCGTCCGGTTGGCGCGGGCGGTACTGCCGTCGCCGGCGCTGCCCGCCACATAGCCGACGGGACCGGGACCGAGGCGCTGCTCCGTCAGCTCCTCCAGCCGGGTCAGATCGGTGGGGAGCCGGGGTACGGCCCCCGACATCCCGTTCAGATAGATCTCGTACTGGAAGTCCGCCCAGTGCTTGCCCATGCGTTGACCCCGCCTCTCGTCACTGAGAACGCGCCGTACGCAGACCATACCGACCAGTAGGCCAGTGAGTGGATCAGGGGGCCGTCACCGTCGCGTGCAGGATGCTGGCCAGGTCCTGGGGCCGGGAGAACATCGGCCAGTGGCCGGTGTCCATGTTCACCAACTCCCAGCGGTCGCTCTTGAGGAGTTCGGCCGCGGTGCCCCAGGGTTCCTCACCGTCGAGGAGGCACTTGATGTAGGTCCCGGGGAGCTCGCTCAACGGGCGGGGCAGGGCAGCCGGTTCGGTCAGCGTGGCGCCAGGGTGCGGGGTCGAGCCGTCGACGATGCGGGCGATCTGCTCGGTCGTCAGCCCTTGGCCCGCGAACTCGTCCGCCGTGAGCGGCGGCCAGAAGCCGTCGTTCGCCGTGATGGCCGCCCGCACCTCGTCGCTCGGCCAGCCCGACAGGAACGACTCCCCGTCGACGGCGACATTGGCGTCCACCAGCACCACGCGGCGCAGCCGGTCACCGATCCGGACGGCGGCCTGCCCCACCGGCACGCCCGCGTAGCTGTGCCCGACCAGGAGGACGTCCCGCAGATCGAGGCGCTCCACCTCGTCGACGATGTCCTGGACGTGGGTCCGCTGCCCGGGCGCCGGCCCGCCCTGTTTCTCGGCGAGGCCGGACAGGGTCAGCGGATGGACGCCGTGCCCGGCCGCTCGCAGTGCGGCCGCCACCTCGTCCCACGCCCACGCGCCGAGCCACGACCCCGCCACCAGTACGAAGTTGGTCATGCCCGCAACGTAGTGGACGGGTCTGACAACGGCTCCCCGTCACCCGCCGCACCGGGCCCGGTGATCGGCGGGACCGGCACCTCGACGGTCCGGGCGAGCCGGGCACCTTGCGGCCCGTAGACGGCCCTCGGTTCGGGGAACACCCGCAGCAGCGTCAGGTAGAGCGCACCGGCGACGATCAGCGACAACGGCAGGCTGATGTCCACCCCGTCGGCCAGATCGCCCAGCGGGCCCACGAACTGCCCGGGGATGTTGGTGAACAGCACTCCGATCAGCGCCGACACCCACCAGGCGGTCATGCCCCGCCAGTTCCAGCCGTGCGCGAACCAGTAGCGACCGCCGCGCTGACGGCGGTTGAAGACCTGGAGGGCGTCGGGGTCGTACCAGCCGCGCCGGGTCCAGTAGCCCAGCATCATCACGACCATCCACGGTGTGGTGCAGGTGATGATCATGGTGGCGAAGGTCGAGATCGACTGGACGAGGTCGAGAGCGAAGCGCCCGACGAAGATGAACCCGATCGACAACGCGCCGACCAGCAGCGTCGCCTGCACGCGTGAGAGCCGCGGGAACACCGAGGAGAAGTCGAGACCGGTCCCGTACAGCGCGGTCGTCCCCGTCGCCATGCCGCCGATCAGCGCCAGCAGGCAGACGGGCAGGAAGTACCAGCCCGGTGAGATCGCCAGCAGCCCGCCCACGAAGTCGGGCGCCGCCGGATCGACGTACTCGGGGACCTTCGTGGCGATGATGCTCGCCGTCGCCAGGCCGAAGACGAACGGCAGCAGCGTCGCGATCTGCGACAGGAACGCGGCGCCGATCACCTTGCGGCGTGGGGTGGGCGCCGGGATGTAGCGCGACCAGTCGCCGAGGAACGCCCCGAACGAGACGGGGTTGGACAGCACGATCAGGGCCGCGCCGATGAACGACGGCCAGAACAGCGACCGGGTCGCCGCGTCGGCGGAGTCGGTGAACACGCCCGCGTACGACGGGTCGAAGTCACCGGCGAAGGCGATCACGCCGATCAGGAACAGCACGCTCGCCGAGGGCACCGCGATCTTGTTGACGAACAGCATGAAGCGGAAGCCGTATACGCACACCGCGAGAACCAGCCCCGCGAACAGGGCGTAGGCGACGACGTACGACAGGTTGCCGCGCGTCAGGCCGAAGAGCCGGTGCGCGCCGCCGACCAGGGCGTCGCCGGAACTCCACACGGAGATCGAGAAGAAGGCGACGGCCGTCAGCAGGGACAGGAACGAGCCGACCACGCGCCCGTGCACACCCAGGTGTGCGGAGGACGAGACGGCGTTGTTGGTGCCGTTGACCGGTCCGAACACGGCCATGGGGCACAGGATCAGGGCGCCCGCGACGACTCCGAGCAGCGTGGCCGCGAGGCCCTGCCAGAAGGAGAGGCCGAACAGGATCGGGAAGGCGCCCAGGACGCAGGTGGAGAAGGTGTTGGCGCCGCCGAAGGCGAGGCGGAACAGGTCCAGCGGGGACGCGGAACGCTCGGCGTCGGGGATTCGGTCGACGCCGTGGGACTCGACCTCGGTCAGGGAGGGAGCGGGGGTGGGGATCTCGGACGGGACGGACGGATCGGACTGAGGGGACACGGAAGGCTCCAGCGGGGGCGGGGCGGTGGAGCGCGTTGTGGCGCGGCGTGGGCAACGGCCGGTGCCTGCCGCTGGGGTGTGCGAGCAGCGCGGATGCCGTCCTGACGTGGATCAGCAGACGGTACGGCGGTGTCTGAGATCCGCACCAGAGGACGGTTCATCCATCTTCCGTGCCGGGAGTGTGCGAATCCTCCATCACTCGGTGTCCGTTGGGCCGTCCTCGGGCTCGGGCTCGGCGTCCGGCCCCTGTGCCCGCACCCGCTGGACGTTCTCCAGGGACTCGCGCAGTTCTGCGAGCCAGTCGTCCGTGTGCCGCTGGACCAGCCGGACGCACCAGGCGAGGGCGTCGCTGCGGCTGCGGGCGACACCGCCGGCGATCAGGGTGTCGAGGACCTGGCGCTCGGGCTGCCGCAGCCGGGTCATCACGGGCGCGGCGACATGCGTGAACAGGGCGCGCTCGCCGTCGCACTCCACGCCCCAGGAGACCTTCCTGCGGAACCGGCGTTCCGCTTCCTGGGCCACCTCGATCCGGGTCTCCCGGGTGCGTTCCCGGAATTCCTGGATCCGGCCCTCCACGGCCGCCTCCCGCTCGGCGGCCGAGACGCCCTCGGCCAGGTGGGGTGCGGGAATGCGGCCGATCACCGTGATCTCCTCGCGGTCGACCTTGACCTCGGCCAGCTCCTCGAAGAGGTCGTCCGGCAGACGGCCGGCGAACCAGCCGCGCAGCTTCTCTCGTTGCTCGTTGGTAATCATGTAATTACCATTACTCGCCCTCTTCATGAACACAAGGGCGTGGCGGGCCTGTCAGCCGAGGGCTCAACCGGAATGTTTCAGGCCTATTAATCAACCTGCGAAATCACGCCACTCGGCGGGTTGGAACGATCAAGAGGCGCCAAGTTCCGGCGTTGTAACGTTCGAACTCCGTCACTTCACGCCACTGATTCAATACGCAAGGTTACTGAAACCTGTGGTGTCGATGTGAGTTTCGGAGCCGGAGTAGGCAGACTCCCGCTCGTCGTTCCGGCACCGATCGCGCCGGAGCCGACACACCCCCGACTCAAGCGGAAGGATGCACACAATGCGGAACACCGCGCGCTGGGCAGCGAGCCTCGCTCTCACGGCCACCGCCGTCTGCGGACCCCTCACCGGATCTGCCCTCGCCACCCCGGACGCCGCCCCCGCCTCTCTCTACGCTCCCTCGGCCCTGGTGCTCACCATGGCCCACGGCGACAACTCCACCCTGACCACCCCGGCACGCGCGGTCACCCTCAGCTGCGCGCCGACGGCCTCGGGCACTCATCCCGCCCCCGGCTCGGCCTGCGCCGAACTGCGCGGGGTCAACGGGGACTTCGACGCCCTGAGAGGCAGAGAGGGCGTGCTGTGTACCAAGCAGTACGACCCCGTGGTCGTCACGGTCGACGGGGTCTGGCAGGGGCAGCGCGTCTCCTATGAGCGCATCTTCGCCAACGAGTGCGTGAAGGGCTCCTACGGGACCAGCCTCTTCGCGTTCTAAGGACCGGGATCGCACGGTCCCGTGCAGTTCGGCAGCGGCTCGCGGATGGGGAGTGCGAGCGCTGCCGAGGAGGCCCTGCGATCTCGCGTCGGGGGGTCGGCCGGGCGGAGTGGGGCCGCCCGGTCGGCACCTCGTCCCATCAAGGTGTCACCCGTCCTCCCCGGGGATCCCGGGCAGGATCGGGAAGCGGTCCAGTAGTCCCGCACCGCGCAACAGCCGCCGTATCCGCGGCGCGTCCGAGACGATCCGCAGCCGGCCGCCGTGGTCCCTGGCCCGTGTCTCGGCCCGGCACAGCACGCGCAGCCCGGAGCAGTCGAAGAAGGTCACCCGCCGCAGATCGACCAGCACATCCGCCTCCGGCCTCAGGGTCGCGGCGTTGAGGTGCTCGGCGAGGAACACCTCCGTCGCCAGATCGATCTCACCCGTCACCTCGACCACGGTGAACGCACCGCATCTGCGGGTGCGGGCATGGTCGTTCGCCGCGGGCGGCGTGGACCGGAAGAGGTCCGCGGCCAGGCCCTCGGTCGGACGGGGGGCGCGGTCGTCGGCGTCCGGCGTCATGTCCGCTCCACCTCGGCAGGGGCGCATTCGATCCGGGTTGTTACCCGGCGAAGAGGCCAAGCATCCCTGCCGCACCGCGCGCAAGATCTAGTTCACTCGACCAGGTGAATTTCGCCCGTCGGGGCTTGACGCCTCGGCAAGGTCAGTCGCCCTCGGACTCCTCCTGGGTGTGCGCGTCGGGTGTGACGGCCTCGCCGGACTCGCCCCTCCGGCGGCGCTGCTCGGCGGCCTCGGTGGTGCGGCGTTCGGCGTCGGTGATCTCCTTCATGACCTCTTCGAGTGCCGTGTCGGGGTGTTCCTCGTGCTGCTCCTTCTCGTCGGGCACGACGATCTCCTTTCCTCGTCGGGCAACCGATCGCATGCCGTCGCGTGTACCTGATGGGGGCCAGGGCAAACAGTCGATGCCCCTGACCAGGTCTGTATTCCTTGACAGGCATATAACCATCGAGGCATATTGGAACTCATGTCCGACGACGCCCTCCTCTGGAGCGCCCTCGCCGACCCCCATCGGCGGGCCATCATCGCGCTGCTCATGGAGCGGCCGAGGTCCGTCGGGGAGATCGTGGAGGAATGCGGGCTGAGCCAGCCGAGTACCTCGAAGCATCTGAAGGTGCTGCGGGAGGCCGGCCTGGTGCGGGTGCGGCAGGACGCGCAGCGGCGCGTCTACGCCCTCGATCCCGCCCCGATCGCCGCGCTCGACGCCTGGCTGGCCCCGTACCGCAAGCTCTGGAACCGCAGCCTGGACGCGCTGGGCCGCCGCCTCGACTTGACGGCGCCAGAGACGTCGGCGGACACCTCGTACGACCCCGAAGGACCCACCACGAAGGACTGATCCACCATGAGCGCCGACCTCACCGGCACCTACCTGACACTGGACGACGGCCGCCCGGCCGTCCGCTTCAGCCGTACCTACGACCACCCCGTCGAGCGGGTCTGGCGGTTCGTGACCGACGTCGACGAACTGGCCCACTGGTTCCCGTCCCGCGCCGAGATCGAGCTGCGCCCCGGCGGCACGATCCAGTTCGGCGGCGACCCGAACATGGCGGACTCCACGGGCCGGGTCATCGCCGTCACCGAGCCCCGGCACCTGTCCTTCGCATGGGGCGGCGACGAGCTGCACTTCGACCTGGAGCCCCTGGACGAGGGGCGCACCCGCTTCACGCTCACCAACGTCCTCGTCGCCGAGAACACCGCCGCCCGCAACGGCGCCGGGTGGGAGGTGTGTCTGACCGCCCTGGACGCACACGCGCGCGGGGGGCGCTTCGAGGGGCCGCACGCCGGAGCCGAGGCACCCTGGAAGGGGCTCTACGACGGTTACGTCGCCGCCGGTTTCCCCTCCGGCGCCCCCGTCCCGGGTGTGGACGCCTGACGGATCAGGCCAGCTGGCGCCGCACCAGCTCGTGCAGCCGCCCGCTCGTGTCCGCGAGCAGCTGCGCGGGCGGGCCCTGCTGGGCGACCTTGCCGTCCTCCATCACGATGACGCGGTCGGCGTCCAGCACCGTGGACAGTCGGTGCGCGATGACGATGCGGGTGGCGTTGAGGGCCTTGGTGCTCTCGATGACGACGCGCTGCGTCTCGTTGTCCAGGGCGCTGGTCGCCTCGTCGAAGAAGAGGATGCGCGGCCGGCGGATCAGCGCCTGGGCGATCATCAGACGCTGGCGCTGACCGCCGGAGACCGCGCCGCTGCCCGAGACGATGGTGTGCAGACCCATCGGCATCCGCTTGATGTCCTCGGCGAGGCCCGCCATCTCGGCCGCCGCCATGACCTCCTCCGGCGTGTACGGCTCGGTGCCGCAGATGACGTCCATGATCGACCCGGTGAACGGCTGGGCGTGCTGGAGCACGACCCCGCACTGCCGGCGCACGGCCGACTGGTCGAGCGCCGCCAGGTCCTGGCCGTCGTACAGCACACTGCCCGAGACCGGCTTGTCGAAGCCGATCAGCAGCCTGAGCAGCGTCGACTTTCCGCAGCCACTGGGGCCGACGATCGCCACGAACTCGCCCGGCCGGATGTCGAAGGAGACGTCGTCGAGGACCAGGGGGCCGTCGTCGGAGTACCGGAAGGACAGGCGGCGGGACTCCATCGCCCCGGTCAGCGGGCCCGGCCGGGTGCTCGCCGTGCGCACCTCGGGCGTGGCCTCGAGCACCGGCTTGATCTCCTCGAACAGCGGCAGCGCGGCCACCGCCGAGACGAACGCGCCGGTCAGCTGGGTGACCGAGGTCAGCAGCATCGTCACCGAGGTGTTGAAGGTGAGGAACGCCGCCGCGGACATCGACCCGCGCGCCGGTCCCGCGAGCAGCATGAACATCAGCAGCGTGCACAGCGGCAGATACACCGCGCCCATCACCGTGGTGAGGTTCTTGATCCGCCCCACCTTCTGCTGGAGCTCACGGCTGCGCGCGAACTGCGACGCCCAGGCCGCGTACGCGTAGTTCTCCGCCGCCGCGACGCGCAGCTTCGGCAGTCCGCGCAGCGTCTGGAACGCCTGGTTGTTGAGCTTGTTGCTCAGCACGACCAGCCGCCGCTGCCAGCGCACCTGCCACAGCCCGAGCCCCAGGAACATGGCCGCGATGACGACGAGCATGCCGATCGCCGCCAGCGCCATCGGCACGCTGTACCAGAACAGCAGCCCGAGGTTCATCGCGCCCACCGTCACCGACGACGCGACGACCGGGCCGACTCCCGCCATCAGCCGGCGGATCGCGCTGATGCCCATGGCCTGGCTGGCCAGCTCGCCGGTCGAGCGCTCGGTGAAGAACTTCGTGGGCAGCCGCAGCAGCCGGTCCCACAGGGCCGGTTGGAGCGTCGACTCGATACGCCCCTCCAGGCGCAGGATCGTCAGGTTCTGCAGCAGCATGAACGCCGCGGCCACGACACTGCTGATCATCACGGCCAGACAGAACTGCACGATCAGCCCGGTCTGGGCCTTCGGCACGAACTCACCGAGCACCTTGCCGGTCGCGATCGGCACCAGCGCACCGATGCCCACCGTGACCAGACAGCTGACGAGGAGGTTCGTGAGGTCGCCGCCCGTGCCCCGCATGCTGAACCGCAGCAGCCTCGCCGGGCTCAACGCACGGTCGGGCAGCGGGCGGTAGAACATCACCCCGCGCGGCTCGAACTCCTCCGCGTTGGCCTTTTCGATCGGCGTCTCACGGCCGGTCGCCGGATGGACGGCAACATAACCGCCGCGCCGCCACAGCAGCGCCACCGGCGCACCGGACAACGCCCGATGCCCCACCAGCGGGCCGATGTTGTCCCGCCACCAGCGCCCGTCGAGGCGTACGGCACGGGTGCGCACCCGCGAGGCGATGGCCACGCGCTCGACCGGGTCGAGCCGGTCGCTCTCGGTGCCGCTCTGCGCCGGCTCGGCCAGCGTGATCCCGGCCGCCTCGGCGACCAGCTTGCACGCCGCGTAGCTGGCGTCCGCGTCGGCGGCCGTCGTGCGCTTGTCACCGCGCTTGCCGATGGACGCCAGCAGCGTCCGGTCGGCCTGCGCGCGCACAGCCTCGCCGGCCTTGATGCCCTCCGCCGTGCGCGACTCGTGGGTGCGCTCCAGCTGCTCGATCCAGCGGTCCAGCGTGGTCAGCAGGCGGTACTGCTGGTCGACCATGGACTGCCAGACCGCCGGGTCCATCAGCAGGTCGGCGGCGGCCTCCGCGCCGTACAGCGAGCCGTACTGCACGCTGCCCGGCGGGACCTGCATCCAGAAGACGTCGTCGTCGGTGATCTCCGCGGCCCGCTCGGTGGCCATCGGCGCCTGGAAGAGGATGGAGAGGCTGCGGCCGACGCCCAGGGCGAGGGCGTACTCCAGGGGGCTCGTCTGCGGCGGGACGTACTGCGGATTGCCGTACTCGTCGTAGGACCAGGTCTGGGTGTTCGCGGGCTGGTACAGCTCGCGCAGCCCGATGCGGTGCACGACGCAGTCCCTGAGCGGGCGTGCGACCAGCGTGTGCTGGGGTCCGGCGACCGGTCCGAGCAGCAGGGAGCCCGCCTCCAGCCGGCCGAGGTGGTGCCAGTGGCCCTGCTGCCCGGCGTCGACCGCGAACAGGTCCACGGCGCCCGACGCGACCAGCCACAGCACCTGCGGGCCTTCGAGATCCAGCCGGTTGAAGCCCGCGCAGTCGATGCGCGTGCCCATCTGCCCGAGCGCGTCGAGGACGAGGTCACCCTCGTGGACGGAGGTCATGTCAGTGCTCCTTGACCAGTGCCGCGTACGCGCCGCCGCGCGCCACCAGCTCCTCGTGCCGCCCGCGTTCCACGATCGTGCCGTGCTGGAGTACGACGATCTCGTCGCTGTCGCGCACGGTGCTGAGCCGGTGCGCGATCACCACACAGGCGCAGCCGCGCTTGCGCAGGTTGTCCATCACGACCAGCTCGGTCTCCGCGTCCAGCGCGCTCGTCACCTCGTCGAGCACCAGGATGCTGGGGCGGCGCACCAACGCCCGCGCGATCTCCAGGCGCTGGCGCTGCCCGCCGGAGAAGTTGCGGCCATCCTGCTCGACCCTGCTGTGGATGCCGCCGGGGCGGCGCATGACCATGTCGTACAGGGCCGCGTCGCGCAGCGCGTCCACCACCGCGTCGTCCGGGATCGACGGGTCCCACAGCGCCACGTTGTCGCGAACGGTGCCCTCGAAGAGGAACACCTCCTGGTCGACGAAGGAGACGGAGGCCGCGAGGGCGCCGCGCGGGATGTCCTCGATGCGCTGGTCGTCGATGCGGATGACGCCTTCCCAGGGCGCGTACAGGCCCGAGATCAGGCGGGAGACGGTCGACTTGCCGCTGCCGGAGCCGCCGACCAGGGCCACCTGCTGGCCGGGTCCCACCGTCAGGTCGAAGCCCGTCAGCAGCGGCTTGTCGAGCGGGCTGTAGCCGAAGGTGATGTTCTGGAGCTCGACGTGGCCGTGCAGCCGGCGGGTGGAGTCGCCGGTGCCGGGGCGGCCGTAGAGCGGGTCCGCCTCGAAGTTCTCCACGTCCTTCAGGCGGGCCACGTCGGCGGCGAAGTCCTGGATGCGGCCCGCGACGCCGTTCAGGCGGGTGATCGGAGCGGTGAAGCGGGTGACCAGCGCCTGGAAGGCGACCAGCAGGCCGACGGAGATGCCGCCCTCGACCGCGCGCATGCCGCCGATCCACAGGATGAGCGCGCTGTTGAGCGTGGCGAGCGTGGGCGCGACCACACCCAGCCAGGCGCTCGGCACGCCGAGGCGCTGCTGCTCCTCCAGCGTGGTGGCGTGCTGTCCGGCCCACTTGCGGAAGTAGCCGTCCTCGCCGCCGGTCGCCTTCATCGTCTCGATCAGTTGGAGACCGGTGTAGGCGGTGTTGGTGAGCCGGGCGCTGTCCGCGCGCAGCTTCGCGGTGCGGGTGGCGCGCAGCCGGATGACGACGCGCATGGCGACGACGTTCAGCAGCGCGACGCCGATGCCGACGAAGGTGAGCTGGGGGTCGTAGGTGTAGAGGAGGAGCGCGTAGAGGACGACGACCACCGCGTCCACGCCCGCCGCCGCGAGGTCGCGGGCCAGCGTTTCGGACACCGCGTCGTTCGACTGGAGGCGCTGGACCAGGTCGGCCGGGCTGCGCTGGGAGAAGAACGTCACGGGCAGCCGCAGCAGATGGCGCAGGAAGCGGGCGCTGGAGAGGGTCGAGGAGATGATGCGGCCGCGCAGCAGGTTCGTCTGCTGCAGCCAGGTCAGCACGACCGTGAGTGCGACGCAGGTGCCCATCGAGGCGAACAGCACGCCCAGCAGGGAGGTCTCGCCGCCGATGAGGAACATGTCGATGTAGGTGCGGCTCAGGGCGGGGACGGCCGCGCCGACCAGGACCAGGAGGAGGCTCGCGAGGACGGCGGCGGGCATCGTGCCGGCGGTGCCGCGCAGACGGGCCGGCATCGCGCCGAGCACACCCGGCTTGCGCCCGCCTTTGGAGAAGTCCTCGCCGGGCTCCATCACCAGGACGACGCCGGTGAAGCTGCCGTCGAAGTCCTCCATGGGCACGAAGCGGCGGCCCTTGGCGGGGTCGTTGATGTAGACGCCCCGGCGGCCGAAGCGGCGGCCCATGCCGTCGTAGACGACGTAGTGGTTGAACTCCCAGAACAGGACGGCCGGTGTCTTCACCTCGGCGAGGGCGGCCGTGTCCATCTGCATGCCCTTGGCCGTCAGACCGTAACTGCGGGCCGCCTTCAGCAGGTTGCTGGCGCGCGAGCCGTCGCGGGAGACACCGCACGCGATGCGCAGCTCCTCCAGCGGGACATGGCGGCCGTAGTGGCCGAGCACCATCGCGAGGGAGGCGGCGCCGCACTCCACGGCCTCCATCTGGAGCACGGTGGGTGTGCGGACGGTCTTCGCCCTGCCCTTGGGCACGGGGCGCTTGGGCGGGGCGGCGCGGCGCCGGCTGCGGGTCTGCGGTGCGGCGCTCACGGCAGCAGCCAATCGACGGGACGCTGGTCGGCCAGCCGGATCGAGGCGTCGGCCGTGGTCAGGGAGGTGAGGGAGAAGGGCGGCCCGTCGGCGGACGACCACTTGTAGCCGCTCTCGGTGCTCGACTTCTTGTCCAGCCGCACCAGTACGGCCACCGGCCTGCCGTCCTTGGTGAACTGCTCGCCCAGCTGGTTGTCACCGAGGAAGGCGGCGATCTGCTGTGCCGACTGCACGGAGCGGTCCACCGACTTCACATGGCCGCGCAGCACGCCGTACTCCTGGGTGGGCACCGACTGCACGGTGAGGTCCACGGCGGCGTCGTCGGGTAT
Source organism: Streptomyces sp. NPDC056479 (assembly GCF_042795335.1). Taxonomy (NCBI): domain Bacteria; kingdom Bacillati; phylum Actinomycetota; class Actinomycetes; order Kitasatosporales; family Streptomycetaceae; genus Streptomyces; species Streptomyces sp. NPDC056479. Next base: position 828,204 of record NZ_JBHTRZ010000001.1, read on the forward strand.
GGAGGCCGCGTTCTCGGCGGGGACGTACACCGTGGCGTACAGCGGGTCCTTGGTGCGGGCGACCTTCTCCACGGCCGCGACGTTGGCGCCGGTGGTGATGATCTGCCCGATGGTGGCGGCGAGCGCGCTGACCCGGCCCGCGGCGACCGTGCGGACGACCGTCTCGCCCTTGGCGGTACGGACCTTCAGCACGGGGGAGTCGGCGGGCAGCTGCTGGCCCTGCTTGGCGAGGACCGCGGTGACCTGGCCGGCGACCGGACTCTGGAGGATGTAGCTGCCCTGGCCGTGCGTGAGGATGGCGGGCGCGCCGACGCTGGAGGCGACCGAACCGGTCACCGCCCACACGGAGGCGGCGGCCATGACGACCACCGTCACGGAGAGGACCAGCCAGCCCTGGGGGCGGGCGAAGCGCACCGGAAGGTCGAGCTCCTCCGGTGACTGGAGCTTGGCGAGGGCCTGTTGGCGGAACTGCACGGAACTTTCCCTCACCTGAGGATGAGTGGAGACCGGCGCGCGTGGGCCGGTCGTGCTGCGGGGCGGTGCCTGCTTGTTTGCGGCACCCGAAGAGCCCCGGAACCGGGGAACGGCTCCGGGACTCAGCGGTTGTAAAAGGTGCGATCAGAGACCGGCGACCAGGCCCGTGACCGGGGCGGTGCTCAGGCCGGTGACACCCTCCACGGTGCCGACGACCGTGTCGACCACGCCGGAAACCGGGGCGATGCCGTTGACAGCGTCGAGGGCACCGTTCACGGCGTTGACCTGCAGGCCGCCGGAGACGTTGTCGAGCTCGGCGTCGGAGATCTCGACGGTCGCAACCTGGGGGGTGGAGTTCATGATGGAACTTCCCTTCCTAATGGGTATTTCACAAGGGGGAGCGGCCCCCTCTGGGGACAGATGACGGCCGCGACCGCGGGCGTCCGGCGCCCGTTTCCGGGAACCGTTCGTTGCCCCCGCGGTGCGATGGATCAAAGCACGCCGTCGGTGCGGGCTTCCAATCAAACATCCGTCTCACCAGGGCACTTCGGCCCCAGCGGCCTCGTTCCGTGCAGACGCGCGCACGTCTCGTCGGCGACTTCTTCACATGCGTCACAGCATCGGCTCGGAAGGGCTGTTGCATCGGTCCGGGAGTGGGCGGACGCAGTGGTGGCGAATCCGACACTCCCGTCCCAATGACGTAACCGGCGGTAGTGGCGTGTGCAGAAGTCAGGTCCCCGGTGACTTCGTTGAGTATTGAATGTGCGGATTCGTTGAAGCTTGAATTCCGCTACGGTTTCACAACCGATCGTTACCGATCGGTAGCAGATCGTGTCAGCCCAGGAGCGCGTACACCGTGCTCGCGCGGGCCGCGATTTCTCCCGAACTCTCGTCGGTCATCGCGATGTCGGCGAACGCCATACGGCGGCCCAGCTTGGTCACGACCGCTTCGATCAGGACATCCGAACCGATCACCGCACGCTGGAACGAGGTCGACTGCTGCACCGTCGTCATCGGCCCGTACGCCCCGCGCGCCGCGGCCACGGCGATCACGGTGGCGGTGTCGGCGGCGGCCATCAGCGCCTGCCCCGACAGCGCGCCGCCCTCCCGCGCCAACTCGTTCGACCAGGGCATTCGCAGAATCGCGCGGTGATCCTCCACCGCCTCGACGGACAGGCCCAGGCGGAGGACCCAAGGGGCGAAGTTGGCGGAGAGGATCTTGTCGGCTTCGGCGGTCGTCATCGTCATATGGGGGATTGTTCCCGCCGGCGGCCGTCGCCACGAGTTCCTTGGCCGGATAGGTGTCCCGAGTCGGTTGCCCGCAAACGGAATTGAACGCCCCACCCGGCTCGTGCGTACCCATGGCCAACCAGGCGCCCCGAACAGCTGCCGCACATACGGCGGCACAGACCCCGTCCCCCAGGAGGTCGAGAAGTTTGAGTCACAAGCGAATGCCGAAGCGCAAGGTCGCGATAGCCGCGGGCAGCGTGGTGGCGCTCGGAGCGGCCGCGATCCTGTTGCCCAACGCCAACGCGTCCCAGGACGGCGCGTCCAACGACGCCGCCGCCCCCAAGACACTGAAGGCGGCGGATGCCTCGGATCTCGCCTCGCAGCTCGCAGGACTGCTCGGCGACGCCTTCGCCGGTTCGTACTACGACGCCGAGAGCCAGCAGCTCGTCGTCAACGTCATCCCCGGCGACAACAACAACGTGATCGTCCAGGCGAAGCAGGCCGGAGCGAAGGTCCGCGAGGTCGAGAACAGCATCGACGAGCTCAAGTCCGGTGCGCAGACCCTGAAGTCCGAGGCGACCATCCCCGGCACGGCCTGGGCGGTCGACCCCAGAACGAACAAGATCCTCGTCACCGCCGACAGCACCGTCACCGGCGACAACTGGGACCAGCTGGAGTCGACCGTCGAGACCCTCGGCTCGGGCATGGCGAGCATCAAGAAGTCGGCCGGCACCTTCAAGACGTTCCTCTCCGGCGGCGACGCCATCTTCGCCGGCGGCGCGCGCTGCTCCGCGGGCTTCAACGTCACCGCGGGCGACGGCACCCCGGCCTTCCTGACCGCAGGACACTGCGGGGTCGCGGCCGAGCAGTGGTCGGACGCCGAGGGCGGTCAGCCGATCGCCACCGTCGACCAGGCCACCTTCCCCGGCGACGGCGACTTCGCGCTGGTCAAGTATGACGACCCGGCCACCGAGGCGCCCAGCGAGGTCAACCTCGGCGACCAGACCCTCGCGATCAGCCAGGCCGCTGATGCCGAGGTCGGCCTCCAGGTCTTCCGCATGGGCAGCACCACCGGCCTGAACGACGGTGCTGTCACGGGCCTCGACGCCACCGTGAACTACCCGGAGGGCACCGTCACCGGGCTCATCCAGACCGACGTCTGCGCCGAGCCCGGCGACAGCGGCGGCTCCCTGTTCACCCAGGACGGTCTGGCGATCGGCCTGACCTCCGGTGGCAGCGGCGACTGCACGGTCGGCGGCGAGACCTTCTTCCAGCCGGTGACCACCGCCCTGGAAGCGGTGGGCGCGACCCTCGGCGGCGGCGCGGGCGCCGGTGACGAGGCCGGTGCCGGTGGCGAAGCGGGCGCGGGCGATGAGGCCGGCGCCGGTGAGGAAGCCGGTGCAGGTGAAGAGGCCGGCGCTGGTGAAGAGGCCGGTGCCGGTCAGGAAGCCGGGGCCGGGGAGGAAGCCGGAGCCGGTGAAGAGGTCGGCAACGGCAACGCCGACGGCACGGGCAACGGCCTCGGCGAGATCGTCGGCAACGGCGTCGGGAACAACTGACGCTCCGCTGACCGGCACCCGGTCACCGACGCACGGATCCGAGTGATCCGGCCCGGACGGGAACGTGGTCCGGCCCTCCGGCGGGAGGGCCGGACCGCTCCGTGTCCGGGGTCCGCCACCCGTCAGCGACCCGCCCGCAGCAGCAACACCGCCACGTCGTCGACCCGCTCCCGCACCGACCCGCTGTGCTCAACGAGCAGGTCGGCCAGCTCGTCCAGAGGCAGCTCCCCGGCCTCCGTCAGCACCCGCCCGAGGTCGGCGAGCGCGTCCTCGATGTCGACGCCGGGTGACTCGACCAGCCCGTCGGTGTAGAGGACGAGGACACAGCCGGGCGTGAGGTCGAACTCCGTCGTGGGATAGGTCGGCGAGCCGTCGATGCCCAACAGCGGGCCACCAGCGAGATCGAGCACCCGCACCCGCCCGTCCGGCCGCCTCAGCAGCGGCGGCGGATGCCCGGCACGGGCCATCACCGCCCGCCCGCGCTCCGGGTCGATGCGCAGATACAGACAGCTGGCGAACAGGTCGGAGCCGAGGTCGATCAACAGCCGGTTGGTGCTGCGCATGACCTCCTCCGGCGCGTGACCGACGGTCGTGTACGCCCGTACGGCGGTGCGGATCTGGCCCATCAGCCCGGCCGCGGTGACGTTGTGGCCCTGCACGTCACCGATCACCGCCGCCGTCAGTCCCTCGTCCGTCGGCACCAGGTCGTAGAAGTCGCCGCCGATCTCCATGCCCTGAGTAGCGGGCAGATAGCGGGCCGCCGCCTCGATGCCGGTCAGCACCGGCAGGGTGTGCGGGAGCAGGGCGGCCTGGAGGCCGTGCGCCAGCTGGTGCTTGGCGTCGTAGAGCTGGGCCCGCTCCAGCGCCTGCGCGATGAGCCCGCCCAGACTGGTCAGGACCGCACGCTCGTCCGCCGGGAAGGGGTGCGGATCGGCGTAGGCGAGCACACATGTGCCGACCGGCCGGCCGGAGGCGATGAGCGGCAGATACGCCCAGGCCGCGAAGCCGTCGGGGGTCGAGTGCCGCGTCGGATACAGCCGCTCCAGCTGCTGCTGGGAGTCGAAGAACGCGGGCACACCGGTGCTCAGGACGTGGGCGCCCGGGGTCCGTTCGGCCAGCGGCAGCCCGTCGAACCGTTCGACGACATGCGGGTCGTGGTAGCCGCGGTGGCCGAGCAGATGCAGCCGGCCCGACCGCGAACCCAGCACGACCAGCGCCTGGCTGCCGACGGCCGGGACGATCTCGTCGGCGACGAGCTGCACCACGTCCTGCACGCTCGCCGCCTCGGTGAGTGCCCCGGCCAGGCTCAGCACCTGCGAGATCGTCACCAGCCGGCCCGGTGCGTCGCCGGGCTGCGGCCCCTGGCGGGCCATCTCCGCCACCGCGCGCGCCCTGCTGATGCGCACGCTCAGTCCGGTCGTGCTCGGATACATGCGGAAGGACAGCCAGTCGCCGGGCGGGCGCAGCGCCACGAACGACGTGATCTGCTGGCTGAGCAGCGCGGCCCGGTAACGGTCCTCGTAGACGGGGTCGTTGAGCCAGGGCACCGCGGCCCACAGCTGGTTGCCGAGCAGCCGGGCGACGGGCACGCCGATCAGCTCGGCCGCCGCGGGGTTGGCGAAGCTGATCCGGCCGTGCAGATCGAGCGAGCACAGTCCGTACGGCAGCCGCGACACCATGCGCGCCGCCTCCACCGTGCCGAACAGTCCTGACGTGCCGCCGAACGCCGGCCCGGCGAGCAGGTCGGGCTCCGGCAGCGGCGGGCGGCTCGCATCGAAGGCGCGCTCCAGCCGCACGGCGAGCCGTCGGCAGGCAGCGGTCAGATGCTCCCGGTCCCGCTCCGACAGCTCCCGGGGGTGCGACCCGGGCCAGGTCACGAAGATCGCGCCGTAGGCGGTGGTCTCGGTGGCCACCGGCAGCGCGGCCAGCGCGAACGGATACGGCAGCACCACCGCGATCCGCGGATACAGGGCCGCCATGTCCTCCTCGCCGCCGATCCAGACGAGCCGCCGCTCACGCACCGCCTCCGCGACCGGGATCGGCGCGCTCAGCCCGACCCGCTCCCACGGGGCCGCGAACGCCCTGGGCAGCCCCGCCATCACCGCCATCTCCAGCACGGGTTCGTCGGCCGCCAGCAGATACACGGCACCGGAGTGCGCATGCACCTCGTCCATCATCGAGGCCAGCGCCAGCGACAGCAGCGGCCGGCCGACCCGCGTCTTCGCGGCCGCCGGCGCCTGAGCGGACGTCTGCCCGTCGGACACGCCGACCACCTCCTCCGCGGAGCCGCGCGACGGGTCCCAGGGCTCAAATCTCCCCCCTCCGGGCCCGCCGCGCACGGCGAGCGGGCACCGGACATACCCGAGGGGCCCGGGAGCCTCGCGTCATGCCCGGGAGAGCGCCCTCCTTACCCCTCGACCGCCTGCCCATGCCCCCACAATCGATGCGCGGCACGGCGTACGGGCGCCTGGCGTGCGCCCCCACGCACCCTGATGGCCGGATCTTCGCGCCCGCAGGCGGTCACAAACGCCAACAATGGGGCACGCGCTCAACACCATGAAAGCGATGAACGCGGCGAACGGCGGGCTGGAGGGGGCAGCAGTGATCCGTGTCCTGGTGGTGCACGACGCGTGTCTGGTGCGATCGGTGCTTGCGGAGTGGCTGCGCAGAGAACCCGACCTGGGGGTCTATGACGCGCCCTGGCGCAGCGCGCCCGCCCGGGTGCGATCGGTGCGCCCGGATGTGTGCGCGGCGGACCTGGAGTGCTCGGACGCGTACGGCATCCCGCCCTTGGGCGAGCTGCGGGTGCGGGACGCGGGCATGCCCCCGCCGCACCTTCTCGTGCTTGCCAGCGCGAAGCGTCCGGGGCTGCTGAAACGTGCCCTGGAGGCCGGGGCGCTCGGCTATGTCGACAAGGAGGGCTCGCCGGACCGCCTGGTGCGCGCGATCCGCCGCGTGGCCGAGGGGGAACGTTTCGTCGACGACTCGCTGGGCTTCGGTTTCCTCAAGGCCGCCGAGATGCCGTTGACCCGACGGGAGCTCAGCGTGTTATCCCTCGCCGCGGAGGGGGCGTCCATCGCGGAGATCGCGGGGAACCTGCACCTGTCCCACGGGACCGTGCGCAACTACATGGCGGCCATCACCCGCAAGACCGGGGCCCGCAACCGCATCGACGCCATCCGGATCTCGCAGGGCGAGGGCTGGCTGTGACCCCTCGCGGGGTACGGGGGCCCAGGCGCCGACGAGTTCGCGGTAGCGCGCCGAGCCCCGGAGGAGTTCGTCGTGCGTGCCGTACGCCGTGTCCCGGCCGTCCATCATCAGCACCCGGTCGGCGCGGCGGGCCGAGCTGATGCGGTGGGCGACGACGACCAGGGTGCCGCCTGGGCGGGCCGCGAAGGCGCGCTCCGCGCGTTCCTCCGCCGGTCCGTCCAGGTGGCAGGTCGCCTCGTCGAGCAGCGCGAGCGGGGCTTCCGCCAGATAAGCCCGGGTCAGCGCGATCAACTGACGCTCGCCCGCGGACAGCGCCGCGGGATCCACCCGGCCCTCGGGTCCGCCCAGCGTTTCGAGCAGCGGCACGAGCCCGACCGCCTCGGCGGCCGACAGCAACTCCGCCTCGGGGACGGGGTCCGGGCGCAGGTGGGCGAGGTTCTCGGCGAGGCTGCCGGTGAACACGTATGCCTCTTGCGGAATGAGCACGCGCCGCGCGACGGCCTCCGGCCCCGGCACCGCTTCCCCGCACACCCGGATCGTGCCGCGCCGGGGCCGCAGCAGGCCGGCGATCAGTGCCGTCAGAGTGGACTTCCCGATGCCGCTCGGCCCGACGACGGCCAGATGGGAACCGGACGGGAGGGCGAGGTCGAGGTGGTCGATCACGGGGACCGAGGCCGGGCCGTAGGCGAAGGTCACGCAGGAGAGCGTGAGGGCGGGGGTGTCGGCGTTCGGCAGGGGGGCGGTCACCGAGGGGCCGGCCGGAGGCGCGGCGACGGGGCGCCGGTCGTCCGCGGGCTCGGCGTGACTGGTCGCGCGGTTCACCGCGTCCCTGCGGGGCCCCGCGGGCGCCAGCCGCCGTAGCACCACCGCCAGCCGTGAGCCGCTCGTGCCCAGGCCGTGGACCAGGTTGTGCAGGGCGGGGAGCAGCGACTGGGTGACGTAGGACAGGGCGCCGATCAGGGCGCCGGTGGTGACGCCCTGGCGCAGCAGCCAGGGCGCGGTCGCGAGCAGCAGCACGATCGGGAGATGTCCGCCCAGCGCGAGCGCGGCCACGCGCAGGACGCCGAAGCGGGCGAGGGAGCGGGCGGCCCGCAGCTCGGCGTCCACCAGGTTCTCGACGTCGGCGGACATACGCTGCTCCGCCCCCGCCGCCGTGATGTCCCGCAGTCCCGGGCAGACGGCGCCGAGCCGGTCGGCCAGGGCCTCGTCGGCGACGAGGAACGCCTCCTGCCGACGCGCCAGCGGACCCAGCGTCACCGCGAACAGTCCCACTCCCGCGGCCAGCGGTGGCAGGACGACCAGCAGCAGCAGCGGGGCGAGCGAGAAGAGACCCACCAGCGCGCCCACCGCCGTGAACACGAACGACCGCGACACCATCACCAGCCCCGCGGAGGTGTCCCGCGCGATCTCCACCTGCTGGGTGAGCCCGGACAGCGCCCCACGATCCGCCTCGCGCACCCCGCGCTCCACGACCCGCCGCATGAGCCGGTCCCTCAGCGGTTCGACCAGCGCCGCGACGGCCGCGTACACACGAGCCGTGCCGTAGGCGCCGACGACGACCCCGAGCCCGGCGACGCCCAGCCAGCCGAGCCCGGTTTCCGTGCGGCCCTGGAGGAACCCGTCGTCCAGGGCGCGGGCCGGGGCGTACCCGATGAGGAAGCTCTGCCCCGTCTCCAGCACGGACCAGAGACCGAGCCGCAGGAGAACCCGCCACCGGACCGCCAGGAAACGCAGCCCGCGCGCGTGGAGCCCGTCGGTCATGGATACGCCCCTTCGGCCGCCGGTTCCGTTCCTGTGAACGCCTCCCGGTACGCCGTGATCCCCCACAGCTCCTCGTGCCGTCCCACCGCTCGCACCCGCCCGCCGTCCAGCCAGGCCACCGCGTCGGCCCGGGCCGCCGTGGCCGCCCGGTGGGCGATCAGGAGTCGGGTGGCCGACGAGCCGCCGCCGGCCAGGGCCTCGGTGATGCGGGCCTCCGTCACCGTGTCGAGGCTGGACAGCGCGTCGTCCAGGATCAGCAGCCGGCCACCGTGGGCGAACGCCCGGGCCAGACCGAGGCGTTGGGTCTCGCCGCCGGAGCGCGGGGCGTCGGACAGGGTGGTGGCGTAGCCGTTCGGCAGGCGGGCCACGAAGTCGTCGGTGTGGGCGGTACGGGCGGCCTGCCGGACGATCGTGGGGGAGGGGGCGGACAGGGAGAGGCCGATCGCGTCCTCGACGGTGTCGCCGAGCAGGACCGGGCGCTCGAAGGCGTAGGCGATGGCGCGCCGCAGGTCGTCGTGGGTCAGCTCGCTCAGGGGCACTCCGTCGAGCAGGACCTCACCGCCGTCCGGGTCGGCCAGCCGTCCGGCGAGCGCGGCGAGCAGCGACTTGCCCGTGCCGGAGCGGCCGACCAGGGCGAGGGTGGTCCCGCCCGGAACGACGAGGTCGACCCCGTCCAGCACGGTGCGTCCGCCGCGCCGGACGTTCACCCCGCGCAGCTCCAGCCGGCCGGGGCCGGGCGGCAGTCGGTGCCCGCCCTGGGTGGGGGCGGGCTCGGCGAGCATCTCGCCGAGGCGTCCGGCCGCGGCCCGGGCGCGGGCCACACCCGCGAGCTGGGCGACGAGCATGCCGACGCCGGTCGCCAGCACCGCGTAGCGGGAGGCGGCGAGCATCTCGCCGACGGTCAGCCGGTGCCGGACGAGCAGGACGCCGGCGACGGCGACCACACCGAGCTGGAGGAGCGGGGCCACTGCGACCGCACGGGCGGCGGCCCGGCCCTGCACCTGCCACATGCGGTGCCCCGCGCGGGAGAGCGCGGGCAGCGGCCGCAGGATCCGCGTCGTCTCCCGGTCCGCCGTGTGCGCCGCCGCGATGGTGCGATGACCGTCGACGGCCTCGGCGAGGGCCGCCGCGATCCGCCCCTGTTCCTGCTGGTAGCGCGTCACACAGCGGGAGGTGTCGCGGGCGAAGGCCCGCAGAAGAAGGGCCAGCACCGGGGCCCCGGCGAGAAACACGGCGGCGAGCCACGGGTCGATCAGGGCGAGGGCGACGATGCCTCCGACCGGTCCGGCGAGCGCGGCGGCCAGCGCGGCACGGGCGGCGGGCGCGGTGCCCGCCTGGGCGGCGTTGCCGACGAGTCGTGCCACCAGGTCGCCGGCCCCGAAGCGGGCGGTGGCCCGTGGGCCCACGGCCAGGACGTGCCGGGTCAGGTGCCCGCGCAGCCAGGCGGTGGTGCGGGCGTCCACGACGCCGACCAGGACGCTCTGGCACGCGTCGAGCAGGGCGAGCGACAGCACGAGTGCGGCGCAGTACAGCACCCAGCCCGTGGCGGGAGCCCGCGCCAGCAGAAGGTCCAGTGTCCGGCCGAGCGCCAGGGGCAGCAGCAGACCGGCGCCGGTCGCGGCCGTGCTCACCAGGCACAGGGCCGCCGTACGGGCCGCGCTGTGGACGGTGGCCGCGCGCAGCAGCGGCCGGGACGGATCGTCGGCAGGAGTCGTCATACGGCCGCGGCCTCGCTCCCCGGTCCGGGCAAGGGCCCCGGGCGGCCCCTCCCGTGAGGGAGGGGGATCGCCCGGGGCCGCGGTTGCACGATGTCCGTCAGAGACAGAGCGTGATGCTGGCCTGGCTGGCGCAGAGCAGCAGGCTGGCCACGCTGCCGCCGCCGGTGTGCTCCTCGGTCTCCATCGTCTGCAGGTCGAGCAGTGCCATGTCGGGTCCTCTCCTCTTTGTGGGGACGGGGTTGTGTCACGACTCCGTCAGGTGGCGGAGCCGCGTTCCGGGTGCCGCGGTGGCGGCGGGAGGAAGGGCAGGTGGGCCGGGGCGGCGCCCGTCGTGTCGGCGCCGAGCGCCGCCTGAAGGGCGAGCAGGCACCCGGCCGTTCCGGTGCCCAGGTCCATGGAAAGCCGCATCATCTGGTGTCCGGGGAAGGCCAGTTGGCCCTGGTAGGACATCGCGTACCAGCCGAGCCCGGTGATCTGGGCGGCCAGCCGGTCGGCGCCGGCGCCGGGCGCGGTGGTGCGGCTGAGGTGGAGAAGCATCCCGGTGCGTCCCTGGAAGAGGCCGGGCTGGGCGTAGAAGCGGGAGGTGGCGGCCGTGATGATGCCGGTGCGGGCGCGGTCCAGAGCGCCGTCCTTGTCGTCGTCGGCGGCTCGCTCCGGCGCGCCGGTCCCCTCGTCGCCGCGGGCCTGCTCGGACGCGCCGGTCCCGTCGCCGGTGTGGGCAAGATAGTCGTCGAGAACCATCCCCACGCCCACGCTGCCGTCGCCCAGATACGGCATGGTCCGCCAGCCCTCGTCGACCTCCAGCGAGCCGCCCTTCTGCTCGACGCAGCACGCCAGGTCCCGGCGCAGGGCCTCGCCGGCGGCCTCCAGGAGCCGGCGGTCGCCGGTCCGTTCGTAGCGCCGCAGCAGGAAGAGGGCCGGGCCGCTCGCTCCCCGCATCAGTCCGGCGCGTGGCCGGGGCCCCGCCGGGGCCGGTTCGGCGAGACGCCGGACGAGGATCTCCTCGGCCTCCGCCGCCCGCTCGCGCAGTTCCGGCTCGCCGGTCGTGTGCGCCAGCCCGTCCAGGACCAGCCCCAGCCCGGCCAGCCCGCCGCGCAGGTCGGAGGACAGGCGCTGCCACCTCTCGCGCAGGACCGTGTCGATCAGGTCCAGGGCCCGCTGCCGGTGGCCGAGCAGAACGAGGACGTGGGCCACGCCCGCGAGACCGTCGTACAGGCCCAGCGGGGTGCCGACCGGCGGCGGGTCGGTGCGGTCGAGCAACCAGCGCTCGCCCTCGTCGTAGCGTTCGGCGCCGGTCGCGGCCAGGGCGTACAGCACACCGGCCGCGCCATGGGCCAGGCCCAGCCCGCCGCCGTCGGAGAACTGGGCGACGTCGCCGGGAAAGAGCCGGTCCGCACGCTCCGGGGTGGCCGAGGCGAGCAGCGCCTTGACCATCGAGTCACGGCTGTAGGGCCAGTCGCCGGGCTCCACGAACGACGCGGCGACCGAGCGGGCCACAGACGGCGGCGATGTGGCGACGGCGTCCCGCGCGGGGTCGGGCACATCCCGGGTGATCTCGGCGACCGCCTCGTCCAGGAACCGTCGCGGCACGTCCGGGAACTGGCCCGCGATCACCTCCGCCAAATGCGCGGCCTTGTCGCGGTCCACCACGAACAGGGTGGTGACCGGCAGGAACATCGCCAGCCGCAGACAGGCCAGCGCATAGCGGTCGACGTCCACGCCCCTGCGGTCGGGCGGGGCCAGGAAGCCGGGGTGGGCGACGACCTGGCGGCCCTGCTCGGCGACCGGGGCCGCCGCCTCGAAGTCGAGCAGGGACACCGACTCCTCGTCGGGGGCGACCATGATGTTGAAGACGTGCAGGTCATTGAAGACGATGCCGCGCGCGTGCACGGCCTCCACCGCGCGCTCGACCGCACCGTGGATGCGCAGGGCCCAGGCGGTGTAGTCGGCGACGGCGCGCGGATCGGGGTCCGGGCCGATGAGGGGATGCCGTTCCGCGAAGAAGGAGTTGAGGGTGCGTCCCTCCACGAAGTCCATGACCAGGAAGCGGTGGTCGCCCAGCAGGAACCAGTCGCGCACCTCGGGCACCACTCCGGTGCCCGTCAGCTGCTCCAGCGCGTACCTCTCCCGTTCCAGCCGGGCCACGGCGTCCGCGCCGTCCGCCGCCAGCCCCGCGTGCGGCCGGCCCTCCTTCAGGACGACCCGGCGTCCGTCCCGGGTGTCGGTGCCCGCGTACACCCCGCCGCCGTTGGAGAAGTGCAGCGCCTTCTCGATGCGGTACGGCAACTCGCCCACCGTCGTGGTGTTGCGGGCCGCCAGATGCGGCTCGAGGAAGGACGGCAGCGTCACCCACTCCGGCACCTGGAACGACGGCGCCCGCCGGTCCGGCACCAGCCGCCCCGCGCCGTCCCGCACCGCCGGCACCAGCGAACCGCGCTCGTCGACGACGAAGAGCCGCGCGAAGGCGCCGTAGCGGACGTACAGCGGGCCCTCGCCCCAGCGCAGGTCGGTGAGGACGTAGGGCCCCTCGAAACCCTCCAGCAGCCGTCCCAGCTCACGCAGCACCGTGTGGAGCTGCTCCTCGTCGGCCGGATAGACGGTGACGAACTTGCCGCTGGAGTCCCGGCCCGCGTATTTGGCGTTGCGCAGGTGCAGCAGGTGCCGGCCGGGCACGAACTTGAAGGCGATGGTCCGAGCAACGCAGTAGTCCCACACGATCCGCGCGATCTTCTCGGCGTTCGTCAGGGTCGCCGAGACATGGATCTTCCAGCCCTGGTCCCGGTCCGGCAGTGTGGTGCCGCCCGGGCCGAGCGGCGCCAGTGTCAGCCAGTCGCCGATCCGCGCCGCCCGCCAGCCCTCCGGGACCTCGCGGCGCGCCGTCTCGAACAGGGGTGCGGTCCCCTGTCCGCCCACCGACAGCCGGTCGGGCGTCTCGTAGAAGTGCCTGTCGGCGAGCGCGTACACCTCGTAGCGCTTGTCCATGGCCTCGCGTCCCCCTCCGCCGATGCGGCACCGAGCCTTCCAGCGGGCACACGGCCACGGACAGTCACGGCTGTCACGAGATCACCGTGCGGAACGCATGCGTAAAGACTTGTTCGGCATCTTTCGAGCACCGGCACCCCGGACCGATCCACGGAACGTTCACAGGGGCTGCGCAGGTGACTCATTTGGCGCTGTAATGGCGGACGTGGTCAGTGAGGGCGCCGCGGGACGCAGCACGAGGAGTCTGCGCGTCGAGGGAGCCCTGAAGGCGCTTACCGTCGATCCGGCCTCGCCCGAGCGGCTGCGGCGGGTACTCGAACTGGCGCTGGTCTTCGGCGGGGCGTCCTTCGTCGCCGTGTACACACCTAGTCAGGACGGCGAGTTGCTCTGCCTGGCCGAGTCCGTCGGCGTGCCCCGCACCCTGTACGGCCTGCGCGACGCCTACCCGCTGACCGGGCGGTCCCCGATCGCCGACGCCCACCGCACCGGCCGTCCCGTCTGGCTCGGGCCCCGGCAACTCGCCGACCGCGCGGAGTCACGGCGGGCCCCTTCGGGGGACTTCTCCCTGGCCGCCATGCCCGCCCACGGCGACGGCGGCGGTGGCTGCCTGCTCGCCGTGAGCGAGAGACCCGGCGGCTTCGACCCCGAGGACCGCGAGTCCCTGGAGCTCATCGCCGCGTCCGTGGCCCTGCCCGCCCCGCCCGCGGCCGCCGAAGGGGGCGAGCTGCCGCTCGACGCCTTCAGCCTCGCCATGGACACCGGCCGCGTCGAGGTCGGCGAAGAGATCCTGGGACTGTTCGGCCTCGGCCCGCAGGAGTTCGACGGCAAGGTCGAGACCCTGCTCGGCCTGACCGTCCCCGAGGACCTTCCGTCGCTGATGTCCGTCGTCGAGGCCGACCACATGTCCATCGGCGACCGCGAGCTGGAGTTCCGCGTCCTGCAGCCCACCGGGCCGCCGAAGTGGCTCAGACTGCGCGGACGCCTGGTGCCCGGCGGCGAGGGCCGCCCGGCCCGGCTCGTCGGCACCGTCGCCGACGCCTCCACGCTGCGCCCCGAGGTCACCGACGTCGCCCGGGTCCAGCGGCTCGCCGCCGCACTCGCCACCGCCGGCACCGTTCGCGACGTCAGCCACGCCGTCGTCACCGCGCTGCGCAAGCCGCTGCGCGCCGACCGCATCGCGCTCGCCGAGCTGGAGCACGACCGGCTCGTCGTCACCGTCCTCGATCCGCCCGACCCCGACTCCTGGCCGGAGCTGTGGCGCCTGGAGTGGCGCACCGAATGGCCGGACGCCCCCGTGCGCGCCATGCCCACCCTCGCCGCCGCCCTGCGCGAGGGACGCGCCCGGATCTGGCCCGCCGGCACCACGCTGGAACCCGCCCTCGCCGACGTCGGCCCCGGCGGGCTCGCCGTCCTCCCGCTGCCCGCCGGGGGCCGTATCGCCGGCGCCTGTCTGATCGGCTGGGACGCCCCGCACGAGTTCGGTGCCGACGAGCGCGCCCTGCTCACCGCCTCCGCGGGCCTCGCCGGTCAGGCCCTGCTGCGGGCCCACGCCTTCGACGCCGAGCACGAACTCGTCGGCATGCTCCAGCGCCAGCTGCTGCCGCGCCGGCTGCCCCGGCTGCCCGGCGCGAAGGCCGTCGCCCGCTATCTGCCGACCACGGCCGGCCTGGAGGTCGGCGGCGACTGGTACGACGTGATCCCGCTGCCCGACAACCGTGTGGCCCTCGTCATCGGCGACGTCCAGGGCCACAGCGCGGCCGCCGCCACCCTCATGGGCCAGATGCGCACCGCGCTGCGCGCCTACGCCGCCGAGGGGCACCCGCCCGACGTGGTGGTCGACCACGCCAACCGTCTCCTCATGGACCTGGAGACCGACCTCTTCGCCACCTGCTGCTACGTCGACGTCGACCTGGAGGAGGGCTCCGCCTGGTGCGTACGCGCCGGTCACCTCCCGCCGGTCCTGCGCCGGCCGGACGGCAGCACGGAGATAGCCGAGGCCGAGGGCGGCCCGCCGCTCGGCGTGCTGCGGCAGGCCGGCTTCCCGATGAGCCCGCTGCGGCTGACGCCCGGCACCGTCGTCGCCCTCACCACCGACGGCCTCGTCGAGTCCGCCGAGGACGACATCGACACCGGCATGGACCGGCTCGCCGGCGAACTCGCCCGCTCCGACCCCGCCCACCTCGGCCTCGTCGCCGACGCCCTGCTGGTCGGGGCGCGCCGCAGCGACGACATCGCCCTGCTCCTGATGCGCTACGACGGCATGGCCGTACGTCCGCTGCGCGAGAGCTGGACGGTCTGGCGCGTCCCGGAGGCCGTCGGCCACGCCCGCCGCTTCACCCGCCGCACCCTGCGCACCTGGAACGTGCGGCCGCAGGACCGGGACACCGTCCTGCTCGTCGTCTCCGAACTCGTCACCAACGCCCTCGTGCACACGGATGGCCGCGTCCGTCTCGACCTCACCCTCGTGAACCAACGGATGCGGGTCGCGGTCGCCGACGCCTCGCCCCGCACACCCGTCCGGCCGACCAGCGTGAGCTGGGAGGCCACCGGCGGCCGCGGAATCCTCCTGGTCGAGGCCGTGTCGGTGACGTGGGGAACCGTGCCGGTCAGTGGCGGAAAACAGGTGTGGAGCGAGATCGCGATGGGCGACTGAAGGTCCGTTCCGGTGAACGCCAGACGGCTGAGCAGTGGCGAACAAGCCAACCTTGCACCGTCAAATTGGCGGAATCGGGGCTAAGGTGAACCGATGAAGGCTCTCGTGCTGTCCGGCGGTGCCGGCACGCGCTTGAGGCCGATCACGCACACTTCGGCCAAACAGCTCGTGCCCGTGGCAAACAAGGCCGTCCTCTTCTACGCGCTGGAATCGATCGCAGCGGCCGGCATCACCGACGTCGGTGTGATCGTCGGTGACACCGCCCCGGAGATCCAGGACGCCGTCGGAGACGGCTCCAAGTTCGGTCTGGAGATCACCTACATTCCCCAGGAACGCCCGCTGGGGCTGGCCCACGCCGTGCTCATCGCCCGGGACTATCTGGGCGACGACGACTTCGTGATGTACCTCGGGGACAACTTCATCGTCGGCGGCATCGCCGACCTCGTCGAGGAGTTCCGGCGCGGCCGCCCCGACGCCCAGATCCTGCTGACCCGGGTGCAGGACCCTCGCGCCTTCGGTGTCGCCGAACTCGACGACGCCGGCCAGGTCCTCGGCCTGGAGGAGAAACCGGAACGCCCCAAGAGCGACCTCGCCCTGGTCGGCGTCTACCTGTTCACCCCGGTGATCCACGACGCCGTCCGCGCCATCTCACCGTCCTGGCGCGGCGAGCTGGAGATCACCCACGCCATCCAGCACCTCATCGACGCCCGCGCCGACGTGCGCTGCACCGTCATCGAGGGCTACTGGAAGGACACCGGCAATGTCGCCGACATGCTGGAGGTGAACCGGACCGTCCTGGAGAGCCTCACCCGCCGTATCGACGGCGAGGTCGACGAGGCGTCGGAGACCGTGGGACGGGTGATCGTCGAGGAAGGGGCACGCATCGTCAACTCGCGCATCGTCGGACCCGCCGTGGTCGGCGCCGGCACGATCGTCGAGGACTCCTACGTCGGCCCCTTCACCTCCATCGCGGAGAACTGCCGTATCACCGACAGCGAGTTGGAGTTCTCCATCGTCCTGCGGGACGCCACCCTCCACGGAGCCGGCCGGATCGAGTCCTCGCTCATCGGCCGCCATGTCGAGGTCACGCCCGCGCCCAGCGTGCCCAGCGCCCACCGGCTCGTCCTCGGAGACCACAGCAAGGTGCAGATCCACCCATGAACCTTCTCGTCACCGGCGCCGCCGGCTTCATCGGCTCGACCTACGTCCGCACCCTGCTCGCCCGCGACGCACCGGGCGCGCCCGACGCCCCACGGATCACGGTCCTCGACAAGCTCACCTACGCCGGCACCCTCGACAACCTCGAACTCGACCACCCCCGGCTGGAGTTCGTGCGCGGGGACATCCGGGACGCCGAACTGGTCGACAAGCTGATGGCCGAGGCCGACCAGGTCGTGCACTTCGCCGCCGAGTCCCACGTCGACCGTTCTATCGAGGGCGCCGGCGACTTCGTCCTCACCAACGTCGTCGGCACCCAGACCCTGCTGGACGCGGCCCTGCGCTACCGCGTCGAACCCTTCGTGCACATCTCGACCGACGAGGTCTACGGCTCCGTCGAGATCGGCTCGTCCACCGAGGCGGACCTCCTGCGGCCCAGCTCGCCGTACTCCGCCTCCAAAGCCTCCTCCGACCTGCTCGCCCTCGCCTACCACCGCACCCACGGCCTGGACGTCCGGGTCACCCGCTGCTCCAACAACTACGGCCCGCACCAGTTCCCCGAGAAGGTCGTCCCGCTGTTCATCACCAACCTCCTCGACGGCGAACCGGTCCCCCTCTACGGCGAGGGCCTCAACGTCCGCGACTGGCTGCACGTCGACGACCACTGCCACGGCGTCGAACTCGTCCGGACCAACGGCCGCCCCGGCGAGGTCTACAACATCGGCGGCGGCACCGAGTTGAGCAACAAGGACCTCACCGCGCTGCTGCTCCGGTCATGCGGCGCCGACTGGGACCGGGTGCGGCACGTCGAGGACCGCAAGGGGCACGATCTGCGCTACTCGGTCGACTGGGCCAAGGCCCGCACCGAACTCGGCTACCGGCCCCGCCACGACTTCGCGTCGGGCCTCGCCGCCACCGTCGACTGGTACCGCGACCACCGTGCCTGGTGGGAGCCCCTGAAACGCCGCGTGGGCGAGGAGCACGGATGAGGTGGCTGGTCACCGGCGCGGGCGGCATGCTCGGCCGGGACGTGGTCGAGGAACTCCTCGCCCGTGACGAGCAGGTGACCGGCCTCGACCACGCAGCCCTCGACATCACCGACTCCCGGGCCGTCGACCGCGCCGTCGCCACGCACCACCCCGAACTGGTCGTCAACTGCGCCGCCTACACGGCCGTCGACAACGCCGAGACGGACGAGGAACAGGCCCTGCGCGTCAACGGCGACGGCCCGCGCCTCCTTGCCAGGGCCTGCGCCGCACACGGCGCCCGTCTCATCCACGTCTCCACCGACTACGTCTTCGCCGGAGACGGCCGAACCCCCTACGCGGAGGACGACCCTCCTGCCCCGCGCACCGCCTACGGCCGCACCAAACTGGCGGGTGAGCGGGGCGTGTCCGACGAACTGCCGGCCACGAGCGCGGTGCTGCGTGCCGCCTGGCTCTACGGCGTCCACGGCCGCAGTTTCGTCCGGACGATGATCGAGCTGGAGGGCCGCCGCGACACCGTGGACGTCGTCGACGACCAGCGCGGCCAGCCCACGTGGAGCGCCGACGTCGCCGCGCTCGTCGCCGACCTCGGCCCGCGCGTCGGCGGCGACGCGACCGGCGTACTCCACGCCACCAACTCCGGCGAGGCCACCTGGTACGACCTGGCCCGCGAGGTGTTCCGGCTGCTCGACGCCGACCCCGACCGGGTGCGCCCCGTCACGAGCGAGGCCTTTCCCCGGCCCGCGCCCCGCCCCGCGTACAGCGTCCTCGCGCACGGCCGCCGCCGGCGGCTGGGCCTCGGGTCGCCGCGCGACTGGCGCACCGCCCTGCACGAAGCACTGCCCCGGATCCGCAAGGAGACCCTTCGTGAAACGCCATGAGTTCCTGAGGGAACTGCACAAGGTCAGCGGCAACCGCAACTATCTGGAGATCGGCGTCAACGACGGCCGCAGCCTACGGCTGTCCCGCGTCCCCACCATCGCCGTCGACCCCGCCTTCAAGGTCGTCACGGAGATCCGCTGCGACGTGCACCTGGTGAAAGCCACCAGCGACGACTTCTTCGCCCGCGACAACCCGCTCATCCACCTCAAGGGCGGCCGTCATCCGCTGCGCAACCTGCGGCGCGGGCGCAGTCCGCTCGGGTACTGGCGCCGCACCGTCCTCGACCTGTCGTTCATCGACGGCATGCATCTCTTCGAGTACGCGCTGCGGGACTTCATGAACATCGAGCGGCACTCGGACTGGACGAGTGTGATCGTCTTCGACGACATGCTGCCGCGCAACGTCGACGAGGCGGCACGGGATCGGCACACCGGGGCATGGACCGGAGACGTGTACAAGATCGCTGAGATCCTCGGGCGGTATCGCCCCGATCTGGTGACCGTGCCGGTCGACACCCAGCCGACCGGGCAGCTTGTCGTGTTCGGCGCGGACCGCCGCAACACGGTGCTGCGGGATCGGTACGACGAGATCGTCGCCGAGTACGACGTGCCCGACCCGCAGAAGGTGCCCGAGACGATTCTGGACCGGGCGGGAGCGGTGGCACCTCAGGCGTTGCTGGGTGGGAGCTTCTGGAAGCCGTTGGCACGGGCGCGCACGTTGGGTGTCGGACGGTCTCGGGGGTGGGAGCCGTTGCGTGCGGCGGTTGGGCAGTTGGCCGGCGGCTGAGCGATGCGCTCCGGTGGTGCCGCGATGTGTCGTGGTGCGTCCGCGGGTGTGTTGTGGCTGGTCGCGCGGTTCCCCGCGCCCCTAAGGGGCGCGCAACTGGTCGTAGTGGGCCGTGCAGGTCTCATATGACGGCAGTAGCCCCGCCCGTTCCGCCTCCGCCAGCGACGGCGCCGCCGCGTCCTTCTCGGACAGCACCGGCGGAATGTGCTCCGGCCAGGCGATGCCCAGCTCGGGGTCCAGGGGGTCCACGCCGTGCTCGTGCTCCGGGGCGTAGCCGGTCGAGCAGAGGTAGACCACCGTGGCGTCGTCGGTGAGGGCCATGAAGGCGTGGCCCAGGCCCTCCGCGAGGAAGAGGGCGTGGTGGCTGTCGTCGTCGAGGCGCAGTGCCTCCCAGCGACCGAAGGTGGGTGAGCCGACGCGGATGTCGACCACCACATCGAGAACGGCGCCGCGCAGACAGGTCACGTACTTGGCCTGTCCGGGCGGCACATCGGAGAAGTGCACGCCGCGCAGCACGCCCCAGCGGGAGACCGAGCAGTTGGCCTGCGCCAACGACAGGTCGTAGCCGGTGGCCTCGCGGAACTCGGCGCCTCGGTACCACTCGTGGAAACTGCCTCGTTCGTCCGGGAAGACCTTGGGCTCCAGCGCCCAGGCGCCTTCGATGCCGAGGGAGCGCATGCCGTCACCTCCTCCGGGCGGCCCGGGCCCGCAGCCGGGCCGCCGTCCGGCCCAGTGCCGTACCGAGCTTGCGTCGCGCCCTGCGGACCAGCCGCCGCAGCGCACTGGGACGGGCGGTGCGGACGACGTGCACCCCGCCGGTGCCGGCGCGCAGGGCGAGCGGGAGCGGGAGGAAGCGGGGTCCCGGCGCGCCGAGCGAGACCCGCCACGTCGACCCTCTCAGGTCGCCGAGGGGCAGCACGGCCTCCAGCAGCGCGCCGGAGCCCTGGGGGGACAGCGTGGCGGGCACGTCGTGGGCGGTGTGGGGCGAGGTGAGGCGCAGTGACACCTCGGTGCCGTCGCGGGGGACGTGCAGCGGGAGCGGTGCGCGCAGTCTGCCGCCGGACACCGTCACGTCGCCCGGTGCGAGGGTGCCCAGGCCGAGGCGGTGGGTCGCCCGGTCGAGGTCCAGCGCGAGATGTGCGTGCGGGGAGGTCCAGTACGGCAGGACCAGATGGCCGCCGACCAGCGCGGGGGAGGGAGTGGGGCGGGCGGCAAGAGGGGCCGGGCCCAGGCGGCATTCCTTGGTCCAGCCGCCCAGCTTGACGCGGACGAAGGTGTCCCACAGGCCGGCGCGGGTGAGGGTGCCCGGGTCGATGCCGGCGGTCGCGCGCAGCACCAGACGGACCCGGCCTTCGTCGCCGGCCGGCACCTCCTCCCGGGTGAACTCCACCGGCTGGAAGTACTGGGCGGCACTGGCGCGTTCGCGCACCAGCAGGTCGGCGGTGGCCTGTCCGAACCGGGACACGGTGTCCGCGCCGACCCAGGCGACGGCCGCGGCCAGGTCCTCGGGCGGTCCGTCGAGAGACGTACGGGCCGTGCCGGCGGCGAAGGTCATCGGCTCTCCGGCGGAGGTGTACTCGGCGGTGATGACCACCCGCAGCACACCGTCCTCCCAGGCCACGCGCTCGGGGACGGCCGTCAGCGCGATACCGGCCTCCCACTCGGCGAAGGCCTCGACATCGTCGTACCGGTCCGCGGTGATCAGCGCGGCGACGACCTGCTGCGTCGGCTGGAGCCCGGCCGCGACACCGGGTCCGAAGCGCTCCACGACGACCTGGTGCATCTCCTCGAACAGCTCCCGGCGATAGTCCGCCGGCAGCGCGAGCAGCCGCCGCGCGCGCATCCGCTCGACCATCTCCACCCGCAGCCAGCGCCGGAACAGCCGGTCGCGCAACGGGCCCGGCTCGGTGTACCGCTCGACGACGTCCAGGGCCTCCCGGAGGTTCTTGAAGTAGCCACCCGGGTCGAAGCGCTGGAAACCGGCGTTCGAGGCGTCGTCCCGGCGCACGTGGTAGTAGCAGACGTAGTCGCCGAGCACCGAGACGTTCGCCGCGCGCAGGTAGGCCTCCGTGACGAAGACATGGTCCTCCAGGCGCCGCCTGCCCTCGGGGAAGCGCAGCCCGATGTCGTCGAGGAAGGCGCGGCGGAACATCTTGTGCGGGGTGAGGCTGTCGATCAGCGGCGCGTTCTCGACGGTGGCGCGCGGGTGGTTGCGGCGGAACAGCTCCACCGGCACCCCGCGGCCCTTGCCGGCCATCTTGCCGACCACGACATCGGCGCCGTGGGCCATGCCGTAGTCGTACATGCGCTGGAGGGCCTCGTCGCCGAGGTAGTCGTCGTTGTCGACGAACATCACGTACTCGCCCCGGGCGGCTTCGATGCCGACGTTGCGGGGCTTGCCCGACCAGCCGGAGTTCTCCTGGTGGACGACGGTCACCCGGGGCTCCGTGGCCGCGAGCGCGTCCAGCCGGGCGGGTGTTCCGTCGGTCGAGCCGTCGTCGACGAAGATCACTTCGTATTCGTCGGGCGGCAGCGACTGTCCGAGCAGGGAGGTGACGCAGTCCTCGATATAGACCCCGGGGTTGTACACGGGGATGACGACGCTGACCTTGACCGGCATCCGGGCCCGAGCCCCCTAGGGGTCGCTGTGCGTTTACGTCGGATTGTGGTGCTCGTGGCCAAATCCTAACCCTGTCACCGGCTTTGTCCACCGCTCAACCACGCCGACCCGGCATGGCGATCTTCCCGCCGGTAGCCTGACGCCGTGCGCCTGCTGCTGATGTCCGACACCCACCTGCCCAAGCGCGCCAAGGTCCTCCCCGAGGCGCTGCTCGCCGAAATCCCGCGCGCCGACGTCGTGTTCCACGCGGGGGACTGGGTCGACACGGCCACGCTCGACCTGCTGGAGAGCCGCTGTACCCGGCTCGTCGGGGTCTACGGCAACAACGACGGCCCGGAGCTGCGCGCCCGGCTCCCCGAGATGGCGTACGCCGAGCTCGGCGGCCTGCGTTTCGGCGTCGTCCATGAGACCGGCTCCGCCCAGGGGCGCGAGGCGCGCTGCGCCGTCCGCTTTCCCGATCTGGACGTCCTGGTCTTCGGGCACAGCCACATCCCGTGGGACACCACCGCCCCCTCAGGCCTGCGCCTGCTCAATCCCGGCTCGCCGACGGACCGCCGCCGACAGCCCCACTGCACCTACATGACCGCGACCGTGGAAGAGGGCCTGCTCAGGGACGTGCGGCTGCACCGGCTGCCACAGCGCTGAGGGGCCCCTGCACAAGATCCGGGCCGCTCCATGCGTTGGAGAAGCGGCCCGGGCGCTGACTATGCGCTGTCATGGACCTCCTTCCCGCTAAGAGGCTGTGCTCGGAGGTGCGTATGCCTCCCTTTATGTGCCTCCTTTGTGCGGCGAATACCCCTTCGTGCCCGGCTTACACACCCTGAATGCGGTTACTTTCGACCGGCCCGCCGCAGTCTCCCCCGGTCGCTACGACGATGCATGGATCGCGCCCGAGGTGGTCGTCAGCGGGGTGCCCGTGCCGCCCCACCGCAGCGCGACGATCTCGGCGGCGACGGACACGGCGACCTCCTCGGGCGTACGGGCCCCGAGGTCGAGCCCGACCGGAGAGCGCAGCCGGGCCAACTCGCCCTCGTCGAGCCCGGCTTCGGCCAGCCGCTTCATCCGGTCGTCGTGCGTACGACGGCTGCCCATCGCCCCGATGTACGCCGCCGGGCGGCGCAGCGCCTCCTCCAGCAGGGGGACGTCGAACTTCGGGTCGTGGGTCAGCACGCAGATCACCGTGCGTTCATCGGTGTCGGTGCCGCCGAGGTAGCGGTGCGGCCAGTCGACGACCACCTCCACGCCCGCCGGGAAGCGTTTCGGCGTGGCGAAGACCGGGCGGGCGTCACACACCGTGACCCGGTAGCCGAGGAAGTCGCCGATGCGGGCGACGGCGGCCGCGTAGTCGATCGCGCCGAAGACCAGCATGCGGGGCGGCGGGGCGAAGGAGTGCAGGAAGACGGTGACCGCGTCCTCGCGGCGCTCACCATGCGGGCCGTAGTGCCTCAGGCCCGTGGCACCGAGGGCGAGTTCGCCGCGCGCGTCGGCGGTGACCGCCACGTCCAGGCCATGCGTGCCGAGGGTGCCGGCGACCCGGTCCGGCCACACCGCCAGCGTCGCCCCGCGCGGGGCGGGCCCGTCGGTCACGGTCGCCAGGGTCACCGGACCGCCCGCCGCGACCGACTCGGCGACCTCCCCGAACACGGGATCGCTCTCGGGAGTGACGGACCGCACCAGCAGGGTGATCTCGCCGCCGCAGGTGAGCCCGACGGCGAAGGCGTCCTCGTCGCTGTACCCGAAGGTCTCCAGCCGCGCCTCGCCGCTCGCCACCACCTCCTGCGCGAGTGCGAAGACCGCTCCCTCGACACAGCCGCCGGACACACTGCCCACGACCTCGTCGTCCGGGCTCACGGCCATCGAGGCTCCGGGGTCGCGCGGGGTGCTGCGGCTGGTGGCGACCACCGTGGCCAGTCCGAACGGAGTGCGGGCCGTGTACCAGCCGCTGATCGCCGGGAGAATGTCACGCATGGCCGTGGATCCCTCCTGGTGAGACCGGGGACGAGCTCCTGACCTGTATTTTCGCAGGTCGAGATCGATCGGCTCGCTCAGGGCGCCGCCGTACTCTCCGCTCCGATGAGGTCGGTGACCGCACGGAGGCCACCGTCGGCGAGCGCGGCGCGCTGTCGGTCGGCGCCGGTTCCGTCCTGCAGAAGGCGGTCGACCAGGGCCGCCACCCGCCGGGTGTCGCCGGACGCCTCCAGCGCGGGAGTGGCGTGCCGCAGGAGCTGGTACAGCACATCGCCCGCGGGGTGTGCGTTGCCGTCGAGGTCGTGCAAGGTGTCGCCCAGACCGTGCCGGGCGGCGTGCCACAGCGCGGCACCGAGCAGCTCCGGGGCCCAGTCGGGCGCCGGGGTGTCGGCGGCCACCGCCTCCAGCTCCGTACTCACCAGGGCCCGCACCAGGCCGGCCAGCATGACCGCGTCATCCACCCGCAGCTGGACGTCGAGACACCGCACCTCGATGGTGGGGTACTGCGCCGAGAGGCGGATCTGCCAGTACAACTGCCCGGGGTCCGAGATCAGCCTGCTCTTCACCAGCCGCTGCACCCGTCGGTCGTAGTCGGCCACGTCATGGAAGTACGGGGGCGTGCCGCTGACCGGCCAGCGACTGAAGACCACGGTGCGCCAGCTGGCGAAGCCGGTGTCGTGGCCGTCCCAGAGCGGGGAGTTCGCCGACATCGCCGTCAGCGCCGGCAGCCAGACCCGGAGCCGGTTCATGACCTGCACGCCCTCCTCCCGGCCGGGTACGGCGACATGCACATGCATGCCGTTGACCAACTGCTCCGCCACCAGTTGGGGCGCCTGTGTGCGCATGGCCCGGTAGCGGGCCTTGTCGGTGACGGCCTCCGGGCGGCCGTGCCGCAGCGGCGAGGTCCCGCAGGCCGCGAGCCGGCACCCGTGCCGCTCGGCCGCCGCCGCGACGGCGTGCCGCAGGCGCTGCAGATGCCCCGCGGCCTCCTCCAAGGTGCCGCACACCGGCGTGGCCACCTCCACCTGCGCCTGGAGCAGTTCGCTCTGCACCTCCTGGGCGGTTACGGAAGGCCCCAGGCCCGCCGCGGTGCGCACCTTGTCGGCCAGGGGTACGGGCAATCCCGTGACCGGGTCGAGCAGCAGGTACTCCTCTTCCACACCGAGCGTCGTCATCGGCCGCCTCTGCCTAGTGCCGTTGCCTGAATCCGGATCCCACCGTGGCGGCCACCGGGTACGTGCACGCTCGCGGGGGATCCGAGTGCCGCGGTCGCCGCGGGTCAAACCCTGCCGCGCCGGCGCGGTGCGGAGCGTTTATTCCGTTGCTCCCGGTCGGGAAGGTCTGCTGCACTGCCTGGGACCGATCGCCGGAGATCCAGGAGAAAAAAGATGCGCACTGCGTTCATGTCCGCCCAGGAAGGATCGACCCCCTCATCGAAGGACATGACGCTTCGTGCATTTGCTCAACCTCGGGATCCTCGCCCATGTCGACGCGGGTAAGACCAGCCTGACCGAGCGCCTGCTGCACTCGGTCGGTGTGATCGACGAGATCGGCAGTGTGGACGCCGGGAACACACAGACCGATTCGCTCGCGCTGGAGCGGCAGCGCGGCATCACCATCAAGTCCGCCGTCGTCTCCTTCGCGCTCGACGACGTGACGGTCAACCTCATCGACACCCCCGGCCACCCGGACTTCATCGCCGAGGTGGAGCGGGTGCTCGGCGTGCTCGACGGCGCCGTGCTGGTCGTCTCCGCCGTGGAGGGCGTCCAGCCGCAGACCCGGGTGCTGATGCGCACGCTGCAACGGCTGCGCATCCCGACCCTCGTGTTCGTCAACAAGATCGACCGACGCGGGGCGGACTGCGACGCCGTACTGAGAGCCGTCTCCGAACGGCTGACGCCGGCCGTCGTGCCGATGGGCACGGCCGACGCCCTCGGCACCCGCGAAGCCGGCTTCGTCCCGGGTCTCGCACCGTCGGCGATCGACGTCCTCGCCGACCACGACGACGGACTTCTCACCGCATACGTCGAGGGCACGGTCTCCTACGACGACCTCCGCGCCGCCCTCGCCGGCCAGACCCGGCAGGCACTGGTCCACCCCGTCTACTTCGGGTCCGCCGTCACGGGCGCCGGCGTCGGCGCGCTGATCGACGGCATCAGGGAGCTGCTGCCCGCCGCCGACGGGGAGCCGGACGGCCCGGTCTCGGGCACCGTCTTCAAGGTCGAGCGGGGGTCGGCGGGGGAGAAGGTCGCCTACGCGCGGATGTTCTCCGGGACGCTGCGCACGCGCGACCGGATCCCCTTCGGTGCCCCCGGGGCGTGGGACAAGGGAGTGGATCGCACCGAAGGCCGGGTCACCGCGGTCAGCGTCTTCGACCAGGGCACGGACGTCAGGGACGACCAGGTGACGGCGGGCCGGATCGCCAAGCTGTGGGGCCTCGCCGACATCAGGATCGGCGACGCGATCGGTGAGCCCCGCAAGGCCTTCGGGTACTGCTTCGCCCCGCCCACCCTGGAATCCATCGTCGCCCCGGCCGACGGCACGGACCGGCGGGCGCTGCACCGCGCGCTCACCCGGCTGGCCGAACAGGACCCGCTGATCGATCTGCGCCATGACGAGGTACGGCAGGAGACCTTCGTCTCCCTCTACGGCGAGGTGCAGAAGGAGGTCATCCAGGCCACGCTCGCGGCCGACTTCGGCCTCGACGTCACCTTCCGCGAGACGACACCGCTGTGCGTCGAGCGGCCGGTCGGCTCGGGCGGGGCGGTCGAGTTCAACAAGAAGGACGGCAACCCGTTCCTCGCGACGGTCGGCCTGCGCGTCGACCCGGCGCCCGTCGGATCCGGCGTGGAGTTCCGTCTGGAGGTGGAGCTGGGCTCCATGCCGTACGCCTTCTTCAAGGCCGTCGAGGACACCGTCCGCGAGACGCTCGGCCAGGGACTGTACGGCTGGCAGATCCCCGACTGCGCGATCACCATGACCCACTCCGGCTACTCGCCCCGCCAGAGCCATGCGCACCAGGGCTTCGACAAGAGCATGTCCAGCACCGGCTACGACTTCCGGGGTCTGACCCCGCTGGTCCTCATCGAGGCACTGCGCGCGGCGGGCACCCGGGTCCACGAGCCCATGCACCGCTTCCGCGTCGAGGTGCCCACCGACACGCTGGCCGCGCTGCTGCCGGTCCTGGCCAGGCTGCGCGCGGTGCCGCAGACCACGGAGACACGGGGCGACTCCTGCTCGCTGGAGGGCTCGGTGCCCGCGGCCCATGTGCACGAACTGGAGCAGCAACTGCCGGGCCTGACGCGTGGTGAGGGCGAGCTGGAGAGCGCCTTCGACCACTACGCCCCGGCCGTACGCGGTGCGGAACCCGAGCGCCGGCGCACCGACCTCAATCCGCTGAACCGGAAGGAGTATCTGTTGAACCTGACGCGCAGAGTGGGCAGTTGAGCCGCCGGAGACACAACTTACTCATGGGTCAGAAGTATTGACGGTGTCCTGATATCACCGGACTGTAGTGGACATGCCGAACATACGAGCGCGTCTGCTGGTTGTTCTGGTCGTCCTCCTCGGATCCCTCACGGTGGCGGGCCCCTCTCCCGCCGCCGCCACCCTTCCCGACTCCCTCTGGTTCGACGAAACGCCCCTGACCGTGCAGAACGGCCGCTTCGTCGACGGAAACGGCCGTGAGGTCGTGCTGCGCGGCTACAACGTCTCCGGCGAGACGAAACTGGCGGAGAACGGCGGCCTGCCCTTCGCCTCGGTCGCCGACGCGAAGAAATCCGCGACCGCGCTGCGCGCCCTCGGCGGCGGCAACTCGATCCGCTTCCTTCTCTCCTGGGCCCATGCCGAACCCGTGCGTGGCCAGGTCGACACCACGTATCTGGCCGCCGCCACCGCCCAGATGCGCGCGTTCCTCGACGCGGGCATCCGTGTCTACCCCGACTTCCACCAGGACCTCTACTCCCGGTACCTGTTCGACCCGGACAGCTGGTACAGCGGCGACGGCGCTCCCAAGTGGGCCGTGGACGCCGGCAACTACCCGGACGAGTCCTGCGGGATCTGCCTCTTCTGGGGCCAGAACATCACCCAGAACGAGGCCGTGAAGCAGGCGTCGTACGACTTCTGGCACAACGAGTACGGCCTCCAGGACGCGTTCCTGGCCACCGCCCAGAAGACGATGACGTACGTCCGGCAGAACGTCTCCGCCGCCGAGTTCGCGGGCGTCGTCGGCTTCGACCCCTACAACGAGCCGCATGCCGGCAGCTATGACTCCGGCCAGAGCAGCCGCACCTGGGAACGGGATGTGCTCTGGCCGTTCTACGAGAAGTTCCGGGCCCGGATGGACGCGGCCGGCTGGCAGGACAAGCCGGTCCTCGCCGAACCGAACCTCTTCTGGAACGCCAACCTCGACTTCCAGAAGCAGGAGGGCGGACTGCTCGACGCCCGCACGCTCGGTCCGCGGTACGTCTTCAACACCCACTTCTACGACCAGAAGGCCATCTCCGGCATCTTCATGTGGGGCAAGGCGGCCGACGGCCAGTACACCGGCGACTTCGGCACGGTCCGGGACCGCTCCTCGGCAACGGGCACCCCCGCGATCGTCAGCGAGTTCGGCCATCCGCTGTCCGGCTCGGTCTCCGACAAGGCGCCGACCGTGCTGAAGGCGATGTACCAGGCCCTCGACTCCCGTGTGCCGGGGGCGAGATGGTGGTCCGACCCGGCCGGCTCCGGCCCGGTGCTCTCCGGTACGCAGTGGCAGTGGGACATCTACAACGGACGGCACCACGAGCTGATGAACGACAACCCCGACAAGGTCCTCACCACCGGTGACGCCTGGAACGACGAGGACCTGTCCGCCGTACGCCTCGACGACTCCGGC
Organism: Streptomyces sp. NPDC056479; assembly: GCF_042795335.1. NCBI lineage: Bacteria > Bacillati > Actinomycetota > Actinomycetes > Kitasatosporales > Streptomycetaceae > Streptomyces > Streptomyces sp. NPDC056479. The sequence continues at coordinate 857,070 of NZ_JBHTRZ010000001.1, forward strand.
ACGCCGACGCTTCGCCAGGACGCCCGGCTGCTCGACCGGGTCTACCCGAGCGCCACCTCCGGGACGACCGTCGCCTTCACCTACGAGGACCGCTCCCGGGACGGCGACACCACACTGACCTGGAACCCGGTGCCGAGCTCGCTGCCGAACGTGGCGCAGCTGGTGGGATCCGGTCAGTACGGGCTGCTGGTGTGGCGCTCGAACAGCGGCTCGGCGCCGACCGAGCTGCATCTTCCGGCGTCCTTCCCGACCGGGTCCACCACCGTGGTCTCCGACCTGGGCACGGTGCACTCGCCGCCGTCGTACACCGCCACCACGCCGGTCGGAGTGGCCGCCGAGCCGGGCGGCACGGGCAGCCGTCGCCTGCTCCTCGGCGACACCGACTCCGGAGCCCTGCACTACGCGCTGGTGACGAACGGGACGACCGCTCCCTCCGCCACACTGCTGAACGCCGCGCGGTCCGAACTCGCCGCGTGGGCCGCTCGGAACGCCGGATAGCCACCCGCCGTTTGACCCTCCCCTTACGTCAGGCCGCACGCTGTAGTCGACGAAAGGGCAGGTGAATGAGCTATTCCGTGGGACAGGTCTCGGCCTTCGCCGGGGTGACCGTGCGCACGCTGCACCACTACCACCGGGCGGGACTGCTCTCGCCCAGTGGCCGCAGCGGCGCCGGTTACCGGCTGTACGACGACGCCGATCTCGCCCGGCTCCAGCAGATCCTCTTCTACCGTGAACTCGGCTTCTCCCTCGACGAGATCGCCGAGATCCTCAAGGACCCGCAGGCCAACGCCCTGGAACAGCTCCGGGGCCGGGTACGGCAGCTGACCGAGGAGATCGCCCGGCTGCGGCGGCTGGCCGAGGTGGCCGAGCAGGCGATCCAGGTCCGGCAGACGGGCGTGGAGCTGACACCCGAGGAGCGCTTCGAGGTCTTCGGCGAGATCGCCTTCGACCTCTCCTACGCCACCGAGGCCCAGCTCAAGTGGCAGGACTCGGCCGGGCAGAAGGAGTCGATGGCGCGCGCCGCCGCCCACACCAAGGAGGACTGGCGGCAGCTCATGGGCGAGGCCGCCGCCTGGCGCGCGGAGCTGCTCGCCGCCTTCGACGAGGGTGAGCCCGCCGACGGCGAACGGGCGATGGACCTCGCCGAGGAGCACCGGCTGCACATCGCCCGCTGGTTCACCACCTGTCCGCCCGACATGCACCGGCGGATCGCGGACGACTTCGCCACCGATCCGCGCGCCTTCGCGCTCCTCGTACCGCCGTCGCAGCAACGCCCGGGCCTCGCGGCCCATCTGCGCCGGGCCGTGCACGCCAACGCGGCCCGCCGGACGCATCGTGAGGAGGAGGACGGATGAGGATCCTGATCGCCGCCGCCGGATCACGCGGCGACGTCGCACCGTACACGGGGCTCGGCGCCGGTCTGCGCGAGGCCGGGCACGACGTCACGATCGCCACCACCGACGCCTTCGCGCCACTGGTGGGGGAGGCCGGCCTGGGATTCCGGAGCCTTCCCAGCCGCCCGCAGGGCCGAGACCGGGTGGAAGGCCGGCGCGAACTGATGCGCACCGCGGCCGCGTTCGTCACCGAGCTGGGCCGGGGCTTCGCCGACGCGGTGGACCAGGACACGGAACTGCTGCTGCTGTCGACCACCACGGCACCGCTGGGCCGGCATGTGGCCGAGGCCATGGGCATCCCGGCGATCGACGCGTCCCTCCAACCCACGGCCCCGACGGGCGATTTCCCGCCCACCGTCATGGGAACGCGCTCCTTCGGCCGGCTCGGCAACCGCGTCGCCGGACGCTTCGCCCTGCGCATGGCCGACCGGGTCTACACCGAGGCCGTCACCGAACTGCGCCGCCGCCTCGACCTGCCGCCGCTGACCCCGGCCGAGACGCGCCGCCGCGAGGAGCGAGCGATCCGGCCCGTCCTGCACGGCTTCAGCACGGCGCTGGTGCCGCGCCCGGCCGACTGGCGCGCGGGACTCGACGTCGTCGGCAACTGGTGGCCATGCCTCGCCCCGGACCGTCGACTGCCCGCCGAACTGGAGGACTTCGTCGCGGCCGGGTCACGCCCGGTGTTCATCGGCTTCGGCAGCATGGCGGCAGGGCACGGCGAGCGGCTCGGCGAGCTCGCCGTCCGGGCGCTGCGCCGCGCCGGGCTGCGCGGCGTCGTCCAGGCGGGCAGCGCGGGACTCGCCGTCGCCGGCGAGGACATCCTGACCATCGGCGACGTACCGCACGCGCTGTTGTTCCCGAGGGTGGCCGCGGTGGTTCATCACGCCGGGGCGGGGACGACGGCGGCCGCACTGCGCGCCGGAGCGCCCGCGATCCCGGTGCCGGTGACGGCGGACCAGCCGTTCTGGGCGGCACGGCTCGCCGCGATCGGCGCGGCACCCGATCCGATTCCCTTCGCGTCCCTCACCGCCGAGCGGCTCGCGGACGCGCTCGGGCAGGCCGTGCGGCAGCGGTCGTACGCCCGTGCCGCCTCGGTCGCCGCGCGGCACATGGCGACCGAGGACGGCGTGGGGGCCGTACTGAAGGCCCTCGGCTGATCAGCCGGCGGACGGACTCGTCCAGGCGGCCTCCACATGGCCGAGCCGGACCCGCTGCGGGTGGTCGCCGACCGGGACGGACACCTGCTTCTTGCCGGTGGCGAAGTCGATGGCCGTGACCTGGTCGGTGCCGCTCTCGGAGACCACGCAGGACTTGCCGTCACCGCTGACCGTGGCCCAGTAGGGCTTGGAGGCGGTGACGAGCGGACCCTCCTGAAGCGTGGAACGGTTGACGACGGTCGCGTAGTCGTCCATCGTGCCCGCGACACAGAGCTTGCTGCCGTCGGGGCTCATCGAGATGCCGTGGTGGCGTGAGTCGTTGACGAAGGTGGTGCGGTCGTCGCTGGTCGCCGGGTTCTTCGGCAGGGCCTTGGTGCGGGTGATCCTCTCGGTGGCCAGGTCGTACTCGAAGAAGCCGTTGAAGAACGACACCTGGAAGTAGAGCTTCGATTCGTCCGGCGAGAACACGGCGGGCCGGACCGCGTCGGAGTAGTCCGTCAGGCCGATCGCGTCCAGCTTCGGGCGCATGTCGATGACCTTGACCTGCTGGTACGTGGTCGCATCGACGACGGTGACGCGCCGGTCGCCCTTCGTCCAGTCCAGCCAGGGGGCGTCGGTCTGTGTGTTCACGTCGCCGATCGCCATGTTGTAGATGTACTTGCCGTCCTTGGTGAAGATGTTCTCGTGCGGCTTGTCGCCGGTGGTGAACTTGCCCAGCTCCTTGCCGCTCTCGATGTCCAGCACGTGCACGGTGTTCGAGGTCGAGGCCGACACGGCCACCCGCTTGCCGTCGGGGGAGACCGCCATGTGGTCGGCGCGGTAACCGGACACGGGGAAGCGCCAGTTGACGGCACCCGTGGCGAGGTCGAGGGAGACCACGTCGGCGAAGCTCGGGCGCGAGACGACCACGGACTTCCCGTCCGGCGTCGAGTACATGTCGTCGACGAACTGGTCGTGGCCCTCACCGACGCTGTTGCGGATCGCCATGAAGTAGATCCACTTGATCGGGTTCGCGTTGATCTCCGCCATCCGCTCGTCCTTGTCGGGGACGACGTTGACACGGCCGATCTTCGCGAAGTCGCCGGAGGACTTGATGACATCGGCGGTGCCGTCCCAGTTGTTGCCGACGAAGAGCACCTCACGCAGGGCGGCGGAGGAGTCGGCGGCGCTGGCGGCGCTCGCCGGGGCGGTGACGGTCAGGGCGAGGGCGGCGGCTACGGAGCACAGGTGCCTGGGTCTGATGGCAGGCATGACTGCTCTCTTCCTCTGAGGGGGCGGGGCGTCATGAGTGGGGCATGCCAAAGCAGCGCGATGAATCTGAACACTGGTGCTTTCAGAATCAACTTACTGAAAAGTAAGGAGGGGGTGCCCTTCTCCACAAGGCTGCGTACACGACAAAATTGACCGACAGGTCGGCGAGGCGGCAGGAGGACAGTGTGGCGGGCAGGCTCAAGGCGCCCACCGGCCGCTATGGCGGCAAGTCGGCCGAGGAGCGACAGGCCGAGCGGCGCCGCCGCTTCCTCGACGCGGCGCTGCGGCTCTTCGGCGACAGTCCCGGCTACCGGGGCACGACCGTGGCGGCACTCAGCGAGGCCGCCGGACTGTCGACCCGTCAGTTCTACGAGGAGTTCCGCACCCTGGAGGATGTGCTCGCCGCCCTCCACCTCCAGGTCAACGCGTGGGCGGAGGAGGCCGTGCTGGCCGCGGTGGCGGAGGCGGTCGATCTGCCGCTCGCCGAACGCGCCACCGTGATCTTCCGTGCCTACGCCGCGAACGTCACCGCGGACCCGTGCCGCATCCGCATCACGTTCGTCGAGATCGTCGGCGTCAGCCCCCGCCTGGAAGAGCAGCGGCTCGCCCGCCGCGCCCGCTGGATCGACCTCGTCTGCGCCGAGGTGGCGGCCGCCGTGGCGCGCGGGGAGGCGGCACCGCGCGACTACCGCCTCGCCGCCACGGCGTTCATCGGCAGCGTCAACGGGCTGCTGCACGACTGGAGCGCGGGCTGGGTGGAGGCGACCCTCGACGAGGTGGTCGACGAACTCGTCCGCATCCTCCTGGGCATCCTCCAGCCGGCCGGGCCGCCGCTCGCCGCGCCCTGACGCCCATGCCGTGACGTCACCGCGGGACGCCGGGATCAGTCCTCCTCGTTCTGTTCGTTCTCGCTGTCCGCCATGCTGCCGATGACCTTGAAGTCCTTGTCCAGATGGACATCGGTCCGCTTGCCGTCGGGCAATGTGACCTCGACCTCGTAGTACCCGTCCTCGTCGCCGACCTCGGTGTCCGTGACCTTGCCGCCACCGGTGTGTTCCAGCGCGGCGGCGCTCGCACTCCTGAGCGCGCTTCCCGTGATGGGCTGTTCGGAGTCGTCGCCGCCTGCCGTGGCCACGGCGAGTCCGGTGCCGCCGCCGATGAGCGCGGCCGAGACCACGCCCGCGACGATCCACTTGCCCTTGCGTTCCATGTCCGCTCCCTGTGCCGCGCCCGCCCTGCGTGTGGTCCCACCTGCGGTTCCAGGATGCGATGCCGTCGCTGAACGCATGCTGAACGAAGCTGAACGACGATTCAGCCGGAGAGCCGGTCCACCGCGTCGAGCACCGGGGCCGCACCGTCCTCGGCGCGCAGCCCGTCGGCCAGCCCGCGGGCGCGACGGCCGTAGGAAGGATCCTCGGTCGCCTGCCGTAGGGCCTCCGTGAGCCCCTCGGCCGTGAACCTCCGCAGCGGGACGGCGCGCGGCGCCACCCCCAGGGCGACCAGACGGGCGGCCCAGAAGCCCTCGTCGAACTGGATCGGCAGCGGTACGGCCGGCACCCCGGCCCGCAGCCCGGCGGCGGTCGTGCCCGCCCCGCAGTGGTGGACCACGGCGGCCATCCTCGGGAACAGCGCCGAGTGCGGCACCTCGCCGATGGTCAGCACGTCGTCCCCGGCGGCCTCCAGCCCGCCCCAGCCCCGCTGGATCACCGCCCGCAGCCCGGCCTTGCGCACGGCGCGCACGACATCGGCGCTGAGCCGCGCCGGATCCGGCACGGTCGCGCTGCCCAGGCCCACGAAGACCGGCGGCGGGCCGGCGTCGAGGAAGTCCCGTAGCTCGCGGGGGAGTCGGGTCTCGCCGTCGTACGGCCACCAGTAGCCCGTCACGCGCAGATGCGGGCGCCAGTCGTACGGCCGGGGCACCACGAGAGGGCTGAAGCCGTGCAGCACGGGGCCGCCTCGCTCGCCCCGGGGCCGTGTGCGGGGCAGCCCGAGCCTCGCGCGCGCCTCGGGTACGGCCGCCGAGAAGACCCGCTCGACGGCCAGGGTCACCCCATGTCCGGCGACCCGGTTCCCGAAGCCGCCCCAGGAGCCGCCCCCGAGCATCGGCGGCGCGAACTCCCGGGTGGGGGCGAGCGGTTGCAGAGGAAGGTCGACGCAGGGCAGGGACAGGCCCTCGGCGATGGCGTGCCCCAACGGCGTGGTGGAGCCCGCCAGGAGCAGGACGTCGCTGGTCCGCGCTGCCGCCAGCATGTCGTCGGTCATCCGCCCGGCCAGGTTCCGCGCCAACCCCACCACGCGCACGAGCTTGCCCACGCCGGTCCCGCTGCGGTGCAGACTCCGGCCGCGCGCGGACTCCAGTTCCGCGCGCGGATCCAGCGGCAGCGGATGGAAACGCACGCCCGATCCCGCCACCAGCCGCTCGAAGCGGCCGTGCGTCACCAGGGTCACCTCGTGTCCGGCCCGGACCAGGGCGTGCCCGAGTCCGGTGTAGGGGGCCACATCGCCCCGGGAACCCACCGTCATGATCGCTACACGCACCCCGCCAGTATGGCGGCGTCCGCCCTGGCGAGCGCCAAGTTGCCGCGCCGACGGGCGACTTCAGGTCTGTCCCATCCGTTGACTTCCCCCTCCCGTGGCTCTACTTTCGGCGCCACATGTTCGATGTTCCGACTCTCGTTCGAAATAACGAACGTGTTGTGTCATCCCCCGCATGAAGGAGCCGCATGTACCTCCCTCCTCGCGTCGGCCCCGTCCGCCGCCGCAGATCCGCCGTCGCGCGGGTCCTGGTCCTCGTGCTCGCCGCGACGGCCGCCCTGCTGTTCGCCGGCCCCGCACCGGCCCGGGCGGCGACGACGGCACGGCAGATCCCGGTGCCCAGCGCGCCCATGGGCTGGGCCTCCTGGAACGCGTTCGCCGCGAAGGTCGACCACAACGTCATCAAGCGGCAGGTCGACGCGTTCGTGGCGGCAGGACTGCCCGAGGCCGGCTACGACTACATCAACATCGACGAGGGCTGGTGGCAGGGCACCCGCGACAGCGCCGGCAACATCACCATCGATGAGGCCGAGTGGCCGGGCGGCATGAAGGCCATCGCCGACTACATCCACAGCAAGGGCCTCAAGGCCGGCATCTACACCGACGCCGGCAAGGACGGCTGCGGCTACTACTTCCCGACCGGCCGCCCGGCCGCGCCCGGCTCGGGCAGCGAGGGACACTACGAGCAGGACATGCTCCAGTTCTCGCGCTGGGGCTTCGACTTCGTGAAGGTCGACTGGTGCGGCGGGGACGCCGAGGGCCTCGACCCGAGGACGACCTACCAGGCGATCAGTGACGCCGTGGCGTCCGCGACCGCCACCACCGGCCGCCCGCTCGCCCTCTCGCTGTGCAACTGGGGCTACGACAACCCCTGGAACTGGGCGCCGGGCATGGGCCCGATGTGGCGGACGAACACGGACATCTTCTTCCACGGCGGCACACCGTCGTACGGCAACGTCCTGACCGCCTTCGACCGCAACATCCACCCCACGGCCCAGCACACCGGCTACTACAACGACCCCGACATGATGGTCGTCGGCATGACGGGCCTGACCGCCGCCCAGAGCCGCAGCCACATGAACCTGTGGGCCATCTCCGGCGCCCCGCTCCTCGCCGGCGTGGACCTCACCACCCTCACCGCCGAGACGACGGGCATCCTCACCAACCCGGAGGTCATCGCCGTCGACCAGGACCCGCGCGGCCTCCAGGGCGTCGAGGTCGCCGAGGACACCACCGGCCTCCAGGTGTACGGCAAGGTCCTGGCCGGAAGCGGCAACCGTGCCGTCGTCCTCCTCAACCGCACGTCGACCACGCAGAACATGACCGTCCGCTGGTCCGACCTCGGCCTGACGAACGCCTCCGCGACCGTCCGCGACCTGTGGGCCCGGCAGAACGTGGCCACCACCGGCACGAGTTACACCACCGGCGTCCCGGCGGGCGGTTCCGTGATGCTCACGGTCACGGGCGGCACCGAGCAGTCCGCGAGCACCTACAGCGGCACATCGAGCTTCTCCGGCGTGGTCGCGGGAAGCGCCGGTCTGAAGACGGTCGAGGTCTCCTACACCAACAACACGTCCACGGCACGCACGGCCACACTCACCGTCAACGGCCAGACCTCCACGAGGGTCTCCCTCCCGCCGACCGGATCCAGCCCGGGCAACATCTCCGTCAACGTCTCCCTCGCCAAGGGCAGCGCCAACACGATCGCCTTCTCGGGCGCCCCGACCCTCGAGGGCATCGTCGTACGGCCGCTGCCCGGCAGGAACGGCACCCAGATCACGGGTACCGGGTCCGGCCGCTGCGTCGACATCGACGACAACACCATCGCAGGCGGCACCGACGCCCAGCTGTGGGACTGCAACGGCGGCCAGAACCAGGTCTGGCAGTACAACAGCACCCGCAAGGAACTGGTCGTCTACGGCAACAAGTGCCTCGACGCCTACAACCTCGGCACCACCAACGGCACCCGCGTCGTCATCTGGGACTGCAACGGCCAGAACAACCAGAAGTGGAACCTGGGCAGCGACGGCACCCTCACCAACGTCAACGCCGGGCTCTGCCTGGACGCCTACGGCGCGGCCACGGCGAACGGCACGAAACTGGTGCTCTGGACCTGCAACGGCCAGGGCAACCAGAAGTGGACGGTGAGCTAGGGCGGCAGGCCTAGGCGAGGCACACGACGAGGACACCGAAGGCCAGGGCGCAGGTCAGCAGCCAGCCGGCCAGCAGCCGGCGCCGCAGGTCCCGGTACGTCGCCTCGTACTCGTCCCGCAGTCTCCCGGCACGCTCCGCCGTGCGCTGCCAGGAGACACGGGCGAGTGCGAGGTACTCCGCCTCGAACCGCCGCTCCACCTCGCCCCGTTGCGCGTCCGTCAGCCAGTACAGCGGGGCGCTGAAACGTGCGGCGGCCGTACGGCCTTCCTCGCGGGTCGCGGCGAGCAGCAGATGCCCTTCGATGTCGTTCAGGAACTTGTCGGTGACGCTCACAGAGTCGTCAACTCCTTCTCCGGCGCGGGCGAGTGATGCAGATCGAACGCCGGGGATTCGGAACGGATCTTCGGCAGCGCCAGGAAGTTGTGGCGCGGCGGCGGGCAGGACGTCGCCCATTCCAGCGAGCGGCCATATCCCCACGGGTCGTCGACTTCGATCTTCTGGCCGTACTTCGCGGTCTTCCAGATGTTGTAGAAGAACGGCAGCAGTGACGCGCCGAGCACGAACGAGAAGACGGTCGACAGTGAGTTGAGCGTCGTCAGCCCCTCCACCGCCAGATAGTCGGGAATCCGGCGCTGCATTCCGTTCACGCCCAGCCAGTGCTGGACCAGGAACGTTCCGTGGAAGCCGACGAACAGCGTCCAGAAGGTCATCTTGCCGAGCCGTTCGTCGAGCATCTTGCCGGTGAACTTCGGCCACCAGAAGTGGAAGCCGGCGAACATCGCGAACACCACCGTCCCGAAGATGACGTAGTGGAAGTGAGCCACGACGAAATAGGTGTCGGAGGTCGGGAAGTCCAGCGGCGGTGAGGCGAGCATGACGCCGGTGAGGCCGCCGAAGACAAAGGTCACCAGGAATCCGAAGGCCCAGAGCATGGGCGTCTCGAAGCTCAGCGATCCGTTCCACATCGTTCCGATCCAGTTGAAGAACTTCACGCCCGTTGGTACGGCGATGAGGAACGTCATGAAGGAGAAGAACGGTAGGAGGACGCCGCCGGTGACGTACATGTGGTGGGCCCACACCGTCACGGACAGGCCCGCGATGGCGATGGTCGCCGCGATCAGACCCATGTAGCCGAACATCGGCTTGCGGGAGAAGACCGGGATGACCTCACTGATGATGCCGAAGAACGGCAACGCGATGATGTACACCTCTGGATGCCCGAAGAACCAGAACAGGTGTTGCCATAGCAACGCCCCTCCGTTCGCGGCATCGAAGACATGGGCGCCGAACTTGCGGTCCGCCTCCAGCGCGAAGAGCGCCGCCGCGAGGACGGGGAAGGCGAGCAGGACCAGCACCGCGGTCAGCAGCACGTTCCACACGAAGATCGGCATGCGGAACATGGTCATGCCGGGGGCGCGCATGCAGATGATGGTGGTGATGAAGTTGACCGAGCCGAGGATGGTGCCGAAGCCGGAGAAGGCCAGGCCCATGATCCACAGGTCGGCGCCCACACCGGGACTGCGCACGGCGTCGGACAGCGGTGCATAGGCGAACCAGCCGAAGTCGGCCGCGCCGTCCGGGGTGAGGAAGCCGCCGACCGCGATGAGCGAGCCGAACAGGTAGAGCCAGTAGGCGAACATGTTCAGCCGGGGGAAGGCCACGTCCGGCGCACCGATCTGCAGCGGCATGATCCAGTTCGCGAAGCCGGCGAACAGCGGCGTCGCGAACATCAGCAGCATGATCGTGCCGTGCATCGTGAACGCCTGGTTGAACTGCTCGTTCGACATGATCTGAAGACCGGGCCGGGCGAGCTCGGCGCGCATCAGCAGCGCCATCACACCACCGATCACGAAGAACGCGAACGACGTGACCAGATAGAGCGTGCCGATCGTCTTGTGATCCGTGGTGGTCAGCCACTGGACCGCCTTGATGTCATTGATCCTCTTCACGCCCCGCCTGTGTCCGCAGCCGAGCCGCACGTCACACTCGGGGGACGCGACGAGAATCACGGAAACGGGTGTGACGATCCGGTGGGTGCCGGACACGAACGGAACATGAGCAACGACGAGACCTTCGCCGCTGCCTATCGCGAGCACTACTGGGCGGTCAGCCGCTATGTCGCGCGGCGACTGGACGGGCGCATGAGTGAGGTCGAGGAAGTGGTGGCGGAGGTGTTCACCGTGGCGTGGCGCCGCCGGACCGACCTGCCGGCCGCCCCCCTGCCCTGGCTGTACGGCGTGGCACGCAACTGCCTGGCGAACGCGGTACGCGGCTACGGGCGCCGCCGACGGCTGGTCGACCGGATGGGCAACGACGACGCCGCGCACGGCCGGCACATCGTGGACAGCCCCGACACCGAGGCGCCCGGCGCCTGGGTGCACGAGGCACTGGCCCAGCTGTCCCCGGCCGACCAGGAGGTGCTGCGGCTGACCGCCTGGGAGGAACTCGGCGTCGACGAACTCGCCGTCGCGCTCGGCTGCGGCAACCGGGCCGCGTCGATGCGGCTGCACCGGGCCCGGCGCCGGCTGAGAGCCGAGATCGACCGTACGAGCCCAGCGACCGCGTCCAAGGAACGAAGCCATGGCTGACGAACTCGAACTGCTGCGCCGAGCCAACCCGGTGCCGGTCGACGGCCCGCACTACGGCGACGGCCCGCTGGACCACCACGCCGAACGGCATCTGAACCGGCTGCTGCACGAGCGCCCGCCCGCTCCCCGCCGACGTGCCCGGCTGGCGTGGGGCCTCGCGGCCACGGCCGTGGTCGCCACGCTGGTGTCGGCACTGCTGCTCACCGGCCAGACCACCGCCCCCGCGGTCGCCGCGCCGCGCCCGCTGATCGTGCAGACCGACTCCAGGCCGGTCTCCCTGGAACGGCTGGCCGAGCGTGCCGAGCAGGCTTCGTCGGCGGGCTCGCCCGCACTGCGCAAGGGCACGCATGTGCAGTCATGGAGCCTGGCCATGAGCGACCAGGACCCGCCGGTCACCCTTCCGCAGGAGACGATCGTGCGCTGGAACGACGACGACAGCCACACGGAGATCGTCGTGGCGACCGACCCGCGTCACCCCGGCCGGCCGGTCCTCACGGACGAGGGGGGTGAACCGCGTCTGGTCGACGACGGCCACGTACTCAGCAGGCGGACGTACCCGCGGAGTTGGAGCGACGCGCCGCCCGAGTCCCCGCCGCCGCACGACGCCGCGGCCCTGCACGACTACTTGGAGGAAGCGGAGCGCGCCTTCCTGTCCGACCACTCGCGGCCACTGTCTACCGCCGAGCTCCTCGACGCCACCAAGACCCTGCTCGACCACTGGACCCTCGGCCCCCGCGAGTCGGCCGCGCTGGCCCGTCTGCTGGCGGACGCCGAGGGACTACGGCCCGTCGGCCAGGTGACGGACCGGCTGGGCCGGCGCGGGCAGGCGTACGTGTACAAGGGTGACGACAGCCGCCGGATGCTGATCATGGATCCCGCCAACGGTGCCGTCCTGGGGCTGGAGGTCACCTTCACCCGGGACGACCCCCGGTTCGGCGTGAAGGCCGGTGAGGTGATGACGTACAGCGCCTGGATGCGCTGACCGCTGACCTCACCTTTGCCCTCCCTCTTTGCCCTCCCTCGGCAGGAAATTGCGGAGACGGATCAGGCGGCGGCTGTTAGCGTCGCTCCCATGAAGGTCATCAGGCACATTCACGCCGCAGCCGCGCGAGCGACCAGCTCGTCGGCTGCCGACGCCTGACCCCATTCCACCCGGCGGCCGGAAACGGACCGCCGATGTGTGCCTTCTCCTTCCCGGTCGCATCTCTGCGCGGCTCTTTCCGGTCCCTGACCCGAAGGAACGCCATGATGAACACCGATCAGATCGTCCGCACGTTCAACGACTTCTACCGCGAGCGCGGACACGAGCCCGTCACCGGCGGCACACTCCTGCCACCGTCCTCCGACCCGGTGCTGTTCACCACGTCGGGCATGCATCCGCTGACGCCGTACCTGGAAGGGCGGCGGCATCCACAGGGCCGACGCCTGCTCAGCCTCCAGCGCTGTCTGCGCACCACCGACCTGGACGAGGTCGGCGACCGCACACACCTCACCGTGTTCGAGATGCTCGGCTCGTGGTCCCTGGGCGACTACGGCCTTTCCCAGAGCCTGCGTTGGGGATACGAGCTGTTGCGCGACGGATTCGGGATCCCGCCGGGGCTGATGCACGTCACCGTCTTCGGTGGCGACGACGAGGTCGGCCCCGACAGTGAATCGCTGGACACCTGGCGGGACCTGGGCCTGCCCGTGGAGCCGACCCACGACGAGAACTGGTGGTCCCACGGCCCCGTCGGCCTGTGCGGTCCCGACTCGGAGATCTTCGTCTGGACCGGTGACCCGGGCACGCCACCCCAGGGCAGCCCCACCACCGACCCGCGGTGGGTGGAGGTCTGGAACCATGTGAGCCTGCGCCACCGCCGTGACGAGGACGGCCGCCTACGGTCCCTTCGGCAGCCCGGTGTCGACACCGGCATGGGACTGGAGCGACTCGTCTGCGTCCTCCAGGGCCACGGCTCGGTCTACGACAGCGACCTGTTCGAACCCTGGATGCGGCTCATGCCACCTCTGTGGCCCCTGGACGAATCCTCGACCCGTCTGGTCTGCGACCACCTGCGCTCAAGTGTCGTCGTCATCGGCGACGGCGTACGGCCTTCCCACACGGGACACGGCTACGTGCTCCGCCGGCTGATCCGCCGTGTCCTCACCACACTGTGGCGCGACGACCCCTCGCGCACACTGTCCGACCTGCCCGGGGAGGTCCTCCGGCACACCCTGGACCATTTCCGTCAGACCTGTGGCACCGGCACGGTGCGCGAGGTGCTGGAGGGGGAGGAACGCAGGTTCGGCAGGCTCCTGGAACGCGGGCGCCTCGTGCTGGGCAAGCCGGAGTTCGAGGGCCGGCTCAGCGACGAGGACTACCGCTACCTGCACGACACCCACGGGCTGCCCCGCGATCTGATCACGACGCTCCGCACGCCATGACGGACGAGAAGGTCCAGGCCGGCTCCGAGCCGGCCTGGACCTTCTCTGCTCCCTTTCTACTCGTCCCATGCCTCGATGATGATCTGCTGGGAGATCTTGCCGTCGCGCAGCGTGATCATCGACTCGGACATGACCCGCACGCCGTCCGCGTACTCACAGGACTCGCTGTAGGCGGCGCGGTCGCCCTGGATCACGCATCCCTCCAGCTTGTGTGTCATGTCGCGGCTGTACACATCGGTGAGCATGTCGGCGATCTGGTTGCGGCCGGTCATCACCTTCGGGTGGCTCGGCTGCGCGTTGCGGTTCACGACGCGGATCTCGGCGTCGTCCGTGTAGAGCGACAGAAGCGTGTCCGGGTTCTGTCCTTCGACGGCGCTGCGCAGTGTTTCGGTGTCGAACGCCGGGGTTGCGGCGGTGCCCATGGTGACCTCCTCCGAGGCCCGCGGCAGGACGAGGGGCGGCCGCGAGGGCCTCACCTCCGAGAGTCCTCCGCACCGCCGGGCTCGGCAAGCGCTGCCGGTGCGCTGGGCCTGACGGGTGAGGGGGGCCGCCCGGCCGTGTCTCGTGGCGGCCGCCCGCGTTGCGGAAAGCATGATCTCAACACGACGTATCGTCGCTGCCGTTGGTCTCGCGGCCGGTGTCACCGGCCTCGCCGCTCCGCTGGCGAACGCGGCCCCGGCGGACGCCCCGAGCGCCGGCATGCTCAACCCCGTGACCACGCTCGACTCGCTCGCGACGACCGGTGTTCCCGCGGACCGCCGGGCCAAGATGCCGCGCCCGTCCGACCAGCTGGCACGGCTCGACCAGCTCAAGGAGCTGAGCCGGGCGCAGCGGCCGCAGCAGGTCAAGGCTCTCGACACCCCGGTCACCAGGATGCTGCCCGGCGCCCTCAAGGTGTGAGCCGCCGCCCGCCCGCACCCCCCAAGGGCCGCCCGCTTCCGGGCGGCCCTTTTCGTATGTGCCGAGAGTGACGTGCGGTCTACCCAGCGGTACCCAGGAAGTGGAAGCCGGGCCTCGGGTGCATCAGGAAGCCGTGGTGGGAGATGTTCCACGCATACGCCCCCGCCAGTGCGAACGCCACCCGGTCCCCGGCCCTCAGCCCCACGGCCGGCATCCGGCGGGCCAGGACATCCTTCGGCGTGCACAGCTGTCCGGCCAGGGTGACCCGCTCGCCCTCGGCGGCCGGTCGCGGCCAGGGGTGCGGCCAGCCGTCCACCGGCAGGACGGAACACGGCTGGTCGTGCCCCTTGGCCGCCGGGGTCCGCAGATGGTGTGTGCCACCCCGGACCACGGCGAACTCCTCGCCGTGACTCGGCTTCACATCCAGCACCTCGGTGGCGTACCAACCGCAGTACGCCGTGAGCGCCCGGCCCGGCTCGATGCGCAGGGTCAGCTCCGGGTGCCGTTCGGTCAGCCGGGCGAGCCCGGTGCCGTAGGCCGTCCAGTCGAAGCGGCGGTCCGGGTCGCCGTAGTCGACGTGCATGCCGCCGCCGACGTTCACTTCGCCGAGCCGCACCCCGAGGCCCGTCGCCCACGAGACGACGGACTCGGCCACCGCCACCTGCTCCGCGGCCTGCAGCCCGCTGGCCAAGTGGGCGTGGACGCCACGCAGTTCAAGCTGTGGGTAGGCGCCGTCGGCCAGCAGCCGGATCACCGGCTCGGCCCGAGCGGGATCCATGCCGAACGGGGTCGGCCGGCCGCCCATCGCGAGTGAGCTGCCCGCCAGCGACCCGTCGGCCACCGGCAGGTTGACGCGCGGCAGGACCGCCACTCGACGCCCAGGCGTAGCCCTACGCGCCAGCTCGGCCAGCATGCGCAGCTCGTACTCGCTCTCGACGTGGAAGCGCTCGACCCCTTCCGCCAGGGCGTCCGTCACCTCCTCCGGTGTCTTGCCGGGACCGCCGAAGGCGAGCGGTCGTCCCGGTACGGCCCGGGCGACATGGGAGAGTTCACCGCCCGAGGAGACCTCGTAGCCGTCGACGTACGGGCCGAGCGCGGCGAGGATCTCCGGCTCCGGGTTGGCCTTGGCGGCGTAGTACAGCTCGACCCGCTCGGGGAGGGCCGCCCGCACGGTGGCGGCGTGGCTGCGCAGGGCCGTCAAGTCGTACACGTACGCGGGAAGTTCGGCCGAGGAGAGGGACATGACGCGGTCGCGGACCGCGGGCGTGGGCTGTGTCATCGGGCCGTGCTCCCCGTCGTCGTGTCGCGGAGGATGTCCTCCGCGAGCGGCGACGGCAGCCGGATGTATCCCGCCTCCCGGTCGGCCTTGCGTTCCCAGCGGGTCAGGAGGTTGGCCTTGGCGGGCAGGGGCACCCCGGCGAGGAGGGCGGCCAGCCGGGGCGGGCAGCCGTGGTCGCCGGCGTACGCCCGGACCGTGTCGCGTACCCGGGCCCACAGCGCGGCCTCCGCCCGCGGGTGCAGGTCGGCGAGGGCGGCGAGCAGCTCGGCGACATGGTTGACCAGCAGGCAGTAGACGACGCGGTCCCAGCCGCGCTGTGCGTCGTACGTCATCGGCCCCGCGACCTCGGGCGGCAGCGCGCCCAGGGTGTCCTCGTGGTGGTCGGGGACCAGCTTGGTGCCCTCCAGGTCGCGGAAGAGGACCTGGGCGGGCCGGCCCGCGCCGTCGACGCAGATCAGCACGTTCTGGAGGTGCGGCTCCAGGACCAGGCCGTGGTCGAAGTAGGCGGACAGGACAGGGGGGACGAGGAGACCGAGATACGCCGACCACCAGTCCAGGGCCGTCCGTTCGTCCGCTCCGGCGAGGAGCCGGGAGATGTGCGCGGCGCCGGTCGGGTACTCGTCGGCGACGGCCGCCGCGAGCAGGGCGGTGGCGCCCGGGGCGAGCCGGCTCGGCAGGCCCTCGCGGACGATCACGCCGAAGCCCTCCAGCAGCGCGCGGTCCGGTGTGCCGTCGGGGCCGGGCAGGGCGAGGGTGCGGTAGGCGGGCTCGCGGAGCATGTCGCTGCCGGGGAAGCGTTCGGCGAGGTCGGTGAAGGCCGGGGCCAGGGCGCGCGTGAGGGCGACGGCGCCGGACAGTTCGTAACTGCTGTTCTTGCGCAGGCAGTTGGTGATGCGCACATTCAGGCTGAACTTCAGGAAGGACTCCCCGTCGTACAGCGTGCGCACCGACGCGGTGGCGGCGAACGGCTTCCCGCCGCGGCCCAGGTCCAGGACGTCACCGCGTTCCAGGGCGGCGCGCAGCAGCGGGTGTTCGCGGAGGGTCTCGTACTGCCAGGGGTGGGCGGGCAGAAGCCGGTAGCCGTCGGGGACGTCCGGGCGCTGACGGTCCAGCGGGGCGAGGGCCGCGGGGTCGGTGTACTCCTCGGCCATCAGCTCGGCGCGCACGGCGAGGTGCCGCAGCGGGAAGGACGCGCCGCCCTCGGGCGCGTAGGCGGCCCAGGCCCGTGGATCGCCCGTGCGAGCCTTCGGCGTGGGGTGGAAGCGGTGGCCGAAGAACAGGGACTGCTCGGAGGCGAGGTAGGCGGAGAGCCGGTCGTCCGTCGGGCGGGCCGTGCCCAGGGCGCCGAGGGCGGTCTCGACGGCGTCGTGGCTGGAGGCGATCTGCTCCAGGAACTCCTCGTTGCGCACGCCCGTCCGCAGCGACAGCTCGTCATGGCTGTACTGGGCGAGACGGCGCCAGTCCACCTCCGCCCAGACGCCGCCCCGCTGCTCGCTCACCGGCCCGGTGAAGCGGTGCGCACCGAGCAGCGACGTACGGCGCAGAGCGACCCGCAGCAGGACCCCGCGGCGGGGCAGCCGCAGCAGCAGACGGCCGTCGGTCACGACGGACTGGTGCTCGGGGCCGGAGACCTCGCGCAGAAGACAGTTGAGGAGGGTGTGGGCCACCGCCTCGTCGGCGCTGGGCAGGCCGGCGCGGGCGGACAAGGGGGGATCGCTCTGCTCGGTCGGGGACGAGAGCTTGGGAGGAGTCCCGAGCGAGTCGGTCAGGGAGGGCATCAACGGCTCCAGCGGGTGCGCAGGTGCAGTGTGGGGAGAACAGTGGCCGTGACGGCGGCGGCGGTACCGCCGATCAGCACGGGTGCGGCAGGCCCGTAGCGGGCGCTGCCCGCCGCCGCGGCCATGCCGGCGGCGACCGCGCCGGCCTTGGAGAAGAACTCCAGCGAACCGAACAGCCCGCCGGGCGCCCGGCCCTTGGCGCAGTCGGCGGCCAGCACCGACAGACACACCAGCCCGAGCGTGAGTCCCGCGCCCAGCAGCAGCCGAACGGCGACCAGCGCGGCCAGGGACCCGGCGACCCCGTGCCCGGCGAGGCCGAGCGCGATACAGGCGAAGCCGAGCGCCAGCCCGCTCCTGGGGCGGTGCCGGAACACGGAGTGCACGGCCAGCGCGGTCAGCAGATAGCACAGGTGCGGCAGGGCGAAGAGGACGCCGGACAGCGCCGGGGAGGTGCCGGGCAGCCGGACTTCCACGAGTTCGATCAGATAGGGGAACGAGATGACGGTCGAGAACACGAAGGCGAACTCCAGGGCGTACAGGGCCTTCAGCGGGACGATCGGGGGCGCGGCGTCGGCCCCCTCGGGTATTCGCTCCGGCTCCGCCGCCCCGTCGGGTTCGGGCAGCGCGGCCAGCAACAGCGCGGCCGTCAGCGGCAGTACGGCGAGCAGGGCGTACTGCCGGTGCGGCGACAGCCAGCCCGACAGCGAACCGACCACGATCGGCGCGGCGACCAGAGCGGCCCGCGCGCTGCCCTGCATCAGGGTGAGCGCCCTGGACAGTGCCGGACCCTCCAGAGTCGCGCCCAGATAGCCGTTGGACGCGGCGAAAGTGCCGCCGAGGATGCCCTGGAGCACCAGGGCCAGCGTGAAGGTCGCCAGCGAGTCCGCCCAGCCCGCGAGCAGGAAGGCCACCGCCAGCCCCAACTGGGCGCGCAGCAGCAGTCGTTTGCGGCCGAACCGGTCGGCGAGCCGCCCCCACAGCGGGGCGCCGAGTGCGCCGAACACCGTCGGTACGACATAGAGCACCCCCGCCCAGCGGGCGTTCCGGTCGCCCAGCTCCGGCAGGATCTCGGTGAGATACGGCGGCAGGCCGAGCGCGGCGAACGACGCCACGAAGTAGCAGCCCGCCAGCGTGTGCACCTGCCCGCGTCCGAAGGCGGGCATCCGCAGTGCTTCGGCGCTCATGCGGAACCCCCGTACGGCAGCAGGTAGTTGGGGCCGGTCGTGTAGTGCTTGTTGACGTCGTCCGCGCCCGACCGCTCCTTGGACAGCAGCGTCCCGGCCGACACCATCGCCTTCACCGGCAGCTCCGGCGCCTGAAGCACACGGGCGCGCAGCGCGTCCGCCGCGTCGCCGCCGAGCCGGTCGACGGCCTCCGCCAGCCGCCGCCGTACGAGATCCAGCAGGGCGGCGCGATGGCGGGGGAGTCCGAACGCGTATGCCCCCGCGCACAGGTGCACGGTGATCGTGGTGAACAGGTCGGCGACCGGTCCGTCGTCCGTGCCGAAGATCCGTGCGTCGTCGAAGGGCCACGGCCCCGGCAACACGGCGTTCAGTCGTCGGGTGTTGACGCGCGGGCCGTCGTTGTCCTTGAACAGCAGCCGCAGGCTGCCGGGCCGCAGCACCAGGGAGACGTTCTGCTGGTGCGACTCCAGGGCGATGCCGTGGCCGAACAGCGTGGTCTGCCAGTCGAACAGCAGGGTGAGGGCGGCGTCCAGCAGGGCGAGCGGGTCGCCGCCGTAGAAGCGGTCGGCGAGATCGTCGACGACCAGCCCTCCGCCGGGAGCCTCGGCGAGCAGCGCCGCCATCGGCACCACCACGGCGTCGTCGAGACCGGCCGGGTAGCGGCGGCACAGCACGGCGAGCAGTTCGTGCCCGGCGTGGGCGTACGTCGTCTCGTCGGCGTGCAGGATCACGTCCCGGAACCGGGGCTCGCGCTCGATCACCGCCTCCAGCAGCCGCTGCCCGACCGCGCCGTCGACGAGCGTGCCCGGCTTGATCGTCCGCTTGTTGCGCAGGCCCAGCGTCGCGGTGGCGAGGGGGAGTTTGAGATGCGCGGAGGGATCGCCGACCGTCGCCACGGTCCGCATGGACAGCGTAGGGACGACGTCCAGGTGGGCCCGCGCGGCGAGCACCGTGCCCCGCGGCAGATCGGCGGCTCGCACGGCGTCGAGGGTGAGGGGATGGACGGGCAGCGGGAGATGCGTGCCGTCCATGTCACGCAGCCCGAGGTTCGTGGGCGTCGGCCAGAACTCCGGCAGTGTGCCCGCCAGGGTGACCGCGTCCCGCGGTACGGCGATCCAGCGCAGCGCGAAGCGCGGCTGGAACTCCGGGGAGTACGCGCGCAGTTGCCCCTCATCGAGCCCCGCGCGGCCGCGTGCCGTCGGGTACACCGGATGATCGAGGTGAGCGGCGAGCGTGTCGTACGCCAAACTGCCACCGAGCCCCGGCCCGGTGCTCAGCCGCTCCATGACCTCGGTGCGCGTCGCCGCGTGCAACCGCATCGTCGCCAGCGTCTGTCGGCACTCCTCGGCGAACGCGTCGAAACCGCCACGGTCCTCGGGCTCGGCGAGCGCCCGCAGAGCGCCCAGCACGGTGGCGCAGGACGTCAGCTCGGCACCGTCCGACTCGCGAACGAGCAGCGGAAGCCGGGCGGCGTACGCGCACTGGTAGCCGTCCTCGACGACGGGCAGCAGCAGGGCGTCGTCCCCCGCCGGCAGCCGGATCCAGCGCCCGTCCGACTGTTCCACCGCTGTGCCGCGGCTGCGCAGCCCGACCACGTCCTCGCGCAGCAGAGCGCTGAGCACACGGGTGAGGAGTTCCGCCTCGCAGGTGTCCCTCGCGGTGGCCGGTGCGGTCACGGCTGGATCTCCCAGCGCCGTTCGGCCAGGAAGGCCGTCACCGCCCGGTCCACCGTCGCCCGGTCGTCGCCGGTGGCGCGCAGAACGCCGAGGTAGTCGCGGTTGGTGCGGTACAGCTCGTGCCGCTCGCCGACCGTACGCATCGGACGGTACGTCAGATGAGCGCCGTCGACGTCGAGTTCGGCGGCGTCGGGGGCGGCGACGAGGGTGCCCGCGCGGTCGGCACACGGGTACTCCAGACGGGCGGCGCCGTCCCGGCTGGCGCCGAGGTCGGCCGGGAGCGGCTCGCCCAGATGGGTGCGCAGGATGTGCTCGAAGAGCGGGACCCGCAGCAGCCGGGCCAGCAGCAGATCGCACTGGTCGCCGATGGCACGGTAGTTGACCTCGATGATCCGCGCCCGCCCCGCCTGCACCACGAACTCGGTGTGGCAGGCCCCGAACCCGACGCCCAGCGCGTCCAGCTGCCCGAGGACCTGCGCGAGAACCGGCTCGGGGTGGCCGGGGACGAAGGTGAGCCGTTCCTCGATGAAGTACGGCGGCGGCGAGAGCTCGGTGTGGAAGCCGCCCAGGACATGGCGGACCTGTCCGTCGCCGAGGGTCTCCAGGGTGAACAGCTCGCCGGGGAAGTATTCCTCGACGACCAGGACGGCGCCCGGACGGCGGTTCAGGATCTCCTTGGTGTGCGCCACCAGTTCCTCCGGGCCGTCGACGAGGACGACGTCCTCGCTGGCCACGCCCTCGCGCGGCTTGACGACACAGGGGTACGGGGCGTCGCCGGGCGCGACCGGTTCGGTCAGCTCGGCGGACCAGACGGTGTCCACACCGGCCGTGGCGAGATGGCGGCGCATCTCGGCCTTGTCCTTGCAGCGCAGGGTGGCTCGCCAGTCCTTGCCGGGGAGACCGAAGTAGGCGGCGGCCAGGGCGGCCTGGGTCTGTAGGTGGTCGCTGTTGGTGAAGACGGCGTCGGGCGTGTGATGGGTGGAGACCCGGGTGATCACGGCCGCGAAGTCACGGACGTCGCACTCCAGGATCTCGAGGTCCGGGTAGGTGCGGCGGTGGGCGTCGGGCTGGTCGGTGAGGACGGTGACGTCCAGGCCGAGGCGGGCCGCGGCGGGCAGGAAGCCCTCGGTGACGGAGTCGGTCGGATTGAGGGCGAGCAGATACAGACGCATGGGAGTGCAACAACTTCCGCTAGCGGGTGGGGGTTGGGGCGGGCCGGGCCATCAGCCGGTTGCGGGGGCCGACGGGGCCCGGCCCGCCCCGAAGGGGCAGCGGCAGTTACTTCGCCGGGAGCGTCACGCCCGCGGCCTTCGCCACGTCCTTCAGCATCTGCTCGGCGGCCTGGACGCCGATGCCGGACATCCATGTCTCGTCCGGGACCTCGAAGACCTTGCCGTCCCGCACGGCCGGGAGGTCCTTCCACACCGGGTTGGACACGACCTGCTGCTTCTGGGTCTTGTCCTCGACGTCGGCGGCGGTGACGAAGATCAGGTCGGCGTCGGCCTGGTCGATCTGCTCGGGGCTGACGTCCTTCATCGTGACCTGGGGGTCGTTCGAGATCTGCGACTTCGGGCGCCGGAAGCCGATGTCGTCGAGGACGACACCGCTGTAGGAGTTGGACTGGTAGAGGCGGGTCGGCCCGGCGATGAAGCGGACCACGGACACGGTCGGCATGGTGGCGCCGTCCTTCTTCTCGGTGGCCTTGATGGCCTCACCGAGCGCCTCGGCCTGCGTCTCGTACTCCTTGAGCTTGGCCGCGGCCTCCTTCTCCAGGCCCAGCGCCTCGGCGTGGACCTTGAGGTTCTCCTTCCAGACACCGCCGGTGGTCTCGGTGAACACGGTCGGGGCGATGGCGCTGAGCTTGTCGTAGACCTTCTCGTGCCGGACCTTCGAGGACAGGATCAGATCGGGCCTGAGCGAGGCGATCTTCTCCAGGTTCGGCTCCAGCAGCGGGCCGACGTCGACGGTGTCCTTCAACTCGCCCTTGAGGTACGTCGGGAAGCCGCCCTCGGTCTTGAAGTGCGGGGCGACCGCGCCGACCGGGTCGATGCCGAGCAGGGTGACGTCGTCCAGCTCGCCGGTGTCGAGGACGACGACCCGCTGGGGCTGGGAGGGGATCTTCACGTCACCCATCACGGTCTTGAGGGTGCGCGGGAAGGCGGAGCCGTCGCCGGCCGCCTTCGCCGTGTCGCTCTCCTTGGCGGAGTCCTCACTGCCGCAGGCGGCCAGCACGGCCGTACCGAGCACGACGGCGAGCAGCACGGCGATCAGCCGGCCGAATCCGCGCAGGGGGGATCGCTTGAACATGGGGGGTCTTTCTGTGAGTGGGGAGTGCTCAGGCGGTCGCGGCGGAATGCCGCACCGCGCTGGCTTTGGGGACGACCAGCGGGGTGCCGGTCTCCGGGTCGGGGATCACCCGGCAGTCCACGTCGAACACGGACCTGACGAGTTCCGCGTCGAGTACGTCCGCCGGGGCGCCGGCGGCGGCGAGTCGGCCGTCCTTGAGGACGACCATGTGGTCCGCGTAGCGGGCGGCCTGTCCGAGGTCGTGCAGCACCATCACCACGGTGCGGCCCGCCTCGGCGTGCAGCGCGGCGACCAGGTCGAGGACATCGAGCTGGTGCCGCAGATCGAGGAAGGTGGTGGGCTCGTCGAGCAGGAGCAGCTCGGTGTCCTGGGCCAACGCCAGCGCGATCCAGGCGCGTTGGCGCTGACCGCCGGACAGCCGGTCGACGGGCCGGTCGCGCAGGGGAGCCATGCCGGTGCGCTCCAGGGCCCCGTCCACCGCCTTCTGGTCGGCGGCCGACCAGGGGCTCAGCAGCCGCTGGTGCGGATAGCGGCCCAGCCGGACCAGCGCCTCCACGGTGATCGCCTCCGGCGTGACCGGCTGCTGTGGCAGCAGGCCCATGCGACGGGCGAGCGCCCGCGCGGACATGCGGTGGATGTCGGCGCCGTCGAGCATGACGGTCCCGGCCGCCGGCGCGAGCAGCCGGCTCAGGCCCCTCAGCAGGGTCGACTTTCCACATGCGTTGGGGCCGACGATGGCTGTGACCGCCCCGCCCGGAAGGGTCAGGTCGAGGCCACCGACCACGACACGGTCCCCGTAGCGCAGATCGAGGCCGTGGGTGGCGAGCTGGTTGGCGGTGGTCATGTGCGGCTCCTGGGGACCGGTGGGGGGTTCGGTGGGTACGCCGGCCGTCCGGGGTTCCTCGCGTACGCCGGTCATCCGTGGCTCCTGCCGACGGGTGAGCTCTGCCGCAGCATCAGCACCAGCAGCCAGGGCGCGCCGAGCGTGGCCGTGACCGCGCCGACGGGAAGTCCCTCGATCGGCAGCAGGTGCTGCACCACCAGGTCGGAGGCCAGCAGCAGCACCGCTCCGGTGAGTCCGGCCAGCGCCAATGACGTGGCCATCGGGGGTCCGGTCACGAACCGCACCATGTGCGGCACGGCGAGCGCCACGAAGGTCACCGGTCCGGCGAGCGCTGCCGCGAGCGACGCCAACGCGACGGCGACGAGCAGCAGTTGGAGCCGTGCGGAGGACACACGCAGGCCGAGCGCGCCCGCCGAGTCGTCCCCGAGGTCGAGCACCGCCAGCCGACGGTGCATGACGAGTGCGGCCACGAGCGCGAGCATCATCGCGCCGCCCGCGCCCCACACCTCGGTCCACGTCCGCCCGTACACCGAACCGGTGGTCCACTGCAGTGCCGACCCGGCCAGCTCGGCCGGGAAGCGCACGATCATCAGGTTCACGGCGGCGGCGAGGCCCGCCTGCACGGCGAGCCCGGTGAGCACCAGCCGGGTGACCGCGAGCCCCGAGCCCCAGGCGAACACGCCGAGCAGCAGCGCCGCGAGGAGTCCGCCGCCCAGCGCCCCGACGGGGATCGGCGCCTGTGAGGCCCCCGTCGCGATCAGCGCGACCGCACCCAGCGAAGCCCCACCGGTCACCCCCATGACATCGGGCGACGCCAGCGGATTGCGGAACAGACGCTGCAGCACACACCCGGCCGCCCCCAGTCCCGCACCGGCGACGATCGCCGCGACCGACCGTGGCGCCCGGAACTGCCGCACCACCAGCACGTCCCCCGGATCCCCGAGCCCGACCAGCGCACGCAGTGCCGTGCCCGCGGACATCGGCATCTCACCCGTCGTCAGGGACACGGTGAGCAGCACGAACAGCAGAACCAGAGCGGCCGCGGTGAACAGCAGGACACGGCGCCGGACCCGGGCACGGGACGGGGACTTCGTCCGCACGGACACGACCGCGACGCTCATCGGGTCACCCGCCGGGCCAGCAACGCCAGCAGAGGCGCGCCCAGGAACGCGGTCACGATGCCGACCTCCAGCTCCGAGGGACGGATGACCAGCCGGCCGAGCACATCCGCCGAGAGCAGCAGCAGCGGGCCGACGATCAGACAGCCCGGCACCAGCAGCCGGTGGTCGCCGCCGAGCAGGGGCCGTACGAGATGGGGCGCGGCGAGGCCGACGAAGGCGATCGGGCCGGCCACCGCCACGGCCGACCCGGCGAGCAGGACGACCGCGACGCCGCCCGCCAGCCGGATCCGGGCCACCGGAACACCGAGTGCCTGGGCCGAATCGTCGCCCAGGGCAAGGGCGTTGAGGGCGGGGGAGACGGCCAGCGCGACGACCAGGCCGAGCAGCAGGGCCGGCAGGACCGGCCACAGCACGTCGAGGGTGCGCCCGGAGATCGAGCCGGCGAGCCAGAAGCGGGCCTCGTCCAGGGTGCGCCGGCTCATCAGCATCACCGCCGACGTCCAGGACAGCAGCACGAGTTGGAGCACGGTGCCGCCGAGGGCGAGCCGTACGGCGTCGATGTCCCCGGCGCGGCGGGCCAGCGCCTGGGCGAACAGGGCGGCCCCGGCCGCGCCGGCGAACGCGAACCACATGTACTGGACGGGGCTGTTGAGCTTCAGCGCGAAGATGGCGACGGCGACCGCGAAACCGGCGCCCGCGTTGATGCCGAGCGTGGTGGGTGAGGCGAGCGGATTGCGGGTGATGCCCTGGGCCACGGCCCCGGCGACCCCGAGCGCCGCGCCGACGGCGAGCCCGATCACGGTTCTCGGCAGGCGCAGCCCGGTCACGACGAGGGCTTCGCGTCCGTGAGCGTTGCCGAACAGGGCGTCGGCCACCGTGCCGAGGGGCACGGAGCGGGCGCCGAAGGCGAGGCTCAGCGCGGTGCAGAGCGCTAGGGCGGCGAGGCCGGTCAGGAGGAGCGGAATGTGCCTGAGGGCACGGAAGGGCACGCCGATGGGTGCGCCCCGTTGGGTCGTGGTCACAAGCCGTGAGCTTAGGTTAGGCTTGCTTTAAAGTTCAACTGCTGTGTGATCACCGTGATGTGCGCCAATAGGTGATCACTCATGGCTCCCCCGCCTGGCATTCTCTGCATGATCGTCAGTGTAAGGTAAGCCTTACCTATCTGGCTTTCGTTTGAAACCACGCAGGGGAGCAACGATGTCCGTGGCCCCGACGACACCGCCGACCGGCGCCGTCGCGCACACGCTCGGTGACGGCTATGCGCGGCTCACCGGCCTCTGCGAGGCGCTCTCCGTGCGGGTCGCCGCGCCCGGTGCCGACGCTGCCCGAGCGGGAGTGCCGGCGGCGGAACTGGTGAAGGACGAGGCTGTGCTCGACGCCTTCGTGGCGGCGGAGGCGGCCCGGATTCACGATCGCTACGGGGTTGTTCCGCGTCGCGACGTCGCCGCCTCGCGGGCATTGCACGACTACGCATGGTCGGTCTCGCTCCTGATGAGCGGCGCCTGGTACCTCGAACGCCGGGTGCCCCGGATCCGCCCCGAGGACCTGCGCCTCGACCTGGCCAGGGCCGAGTTCACCGTCACCCCCGGCAGCGACCTCGCCTGCCTGGCCGACGACCCGGCGGCCACGCTGCCCGGAGTGCTGACGGTCCCTCATGAGGAGGCGCTGGACGCCGAGTTGCGGGCGTCGGTCGCCGATCACATGGGCCCGCTGCTGGACGCGATCGGCCCGATCGCCCGGCGCCGCTCACGCGCTCTGTGGGGCATGGTCTCCGACGACCTGGTCTCCGGCATCTGGTACCTCGGCCGCACGCTGGGCCGCGAGGACCACGCCGTACGGGCGGCCGGCCGGCTGTTGCCGAGCGCTGTGGCCCCGTATCCGAACGGCGCCGACTTCCGCCACCTGACCACCGACGACGGCCGCCGGCATGCCACCCGCACCCGTACCGGGTGCTGCATGTACTACACGATCCGCCCGGCCGAGGCGTGTGGCACCTGCCCCCGCACCTGCGACGCGGAACGGCTGCGCAGGCTCCAGGGCTGAGACCGCCGGTACGGGCTCACTCCGCCGTCGCCAGGAACTGCGTCGCCGCCAGCTCCGCGTACAGCGGGTCGCCCGCGACGAGTTCGCGATGGGTGCCCACCGCGCGTACCCGGCCCGCGTCCATCACCACGATCCGGTCGGCCATCGTCACCGTCGACAGGCGGTGGGCGACGACCAGGACCGTGGTCGTCCGGGCGACGTCGGCGACGGTGTCGCGCAGCGCCGCCTCGTTCACCGCGTCCAGTTGCGAGGTGGCCTCGTCGAGCAGCAGCAGCCGGGGGCGACGCAGCAGGGCGCGGGCGATGGCCACGCGCTGGCGCTCACCGCCGGACAGCTTGGTGCCGCGATGCCCGACGAGCGTCTCCAGACCGTCGGGTAGTTTCGCCATCAGCCCGTCCAGCCGGGTCGTCTTCAGCACGCGCGTGAGGGAGTCCTCGTCCGCGTCCGGATTGCCGAGCAGCAGATTGGCCCGCAGGGAACCCGACAGCACCGGGGCGTCCTGCTCGACATAGCCGATCGCGGACCGCAGTTGGGGCAGCTCCCAGTCCGCCAGGTCCCGTCCGTCGAGCGAGATGGTCCCGTCCTCGGGGTCGTAGAACCGCTCGATCAGCGAGAAGACGGTGGTCTTGCCCGCGCCCGACGGGCCGACGAACGCCGTCATGCCCTGCGCGGGCACTGAGAACGTCACCCCGTGGTGGACGTACGGCAGCTCCTCGGCGTACCGGAAGCGCACATCCTCGAAGGCCACCGCGGCGGGCTCGGCCCCGGCGGACGGCAACGGCGCGGGCAGCGCGGCCGGTTCGGCGGGCAGCCGCAGCGCCTCCTGGATCCTCGCGAGCGCCGCGGAGCCCGTCTGATACTGCGTGATCGCGCCGACGACCTCCTGGATCGGCGACATCAGATAGAAGACGTACAGCAGGAACGCCACCAGCGTGCCGATGTCGATCGCCCCGGTCGCCACCCGCGCCCCGCCCACCGCGAGCACCGTGATGAAGGCGATCTGCATCGCGAGCCCGGCCGTATTGCCCGCGGCGGCCGCCCACTTGGCGGCGCGTACGCTCTGCCGCCACGACTCCTCTGCGGCCTCGTGCAGCGTACGTTCCTCCCGGTGCTCGGCGCCGGACGCCTTCACCGTGCGCAGCGCGCCGAGGATCCGCTCCAGCGAGGCCCCCATCACACCGACCGCGTCCTGCGCCTGCCGGCTGGCCCGGTTGATGCGCGGCACGATCACCCCGAGAACCGTGCCGGCACACAGGATCACGCCGAGCGTGACCGCGAGCAGCACGGGGTCCACCAGGCCCATCATCACCACCGTCGCCACGAGCGTGAGCCCGCCGGTGCCCAGGCCCACCAGCGAGTCGGTGGTGACCTCGCGCAGCAGCGTGGTGTCCGAGGTGATGCGGGCCATCAGATCGCCCGGCTCACTGCGGTCCACGGCGGTGATGCGCAGCCGCAGCAGATACGACGACAGGGCGCGCCGTGCGCCGAGCACCACGGACTCGGCGGTGCGCCGCAGGACGTACGAACCCAGCGCGCCCAGCGCCGCGTTGGTCACCACCAGCCCCGACATGATCAGTAGCGCACCGGTTATGGCCCGGTCGTGGGAGAGGTCGTCGATCAATTCCCGCGCCACCAGGGGCAGGAGCAGCCCGGTGGCGCCCGTGACCAGCGAGAGCACGGCGCCCGTCAGCAGGGCCCAACGGTGCGGGCGCACATAGCCGAGGAGCAGCCGCCAGGTGGACGTGGTGGCTTGGGTCGCTGCGATGCTCACGGGGCTCCTCCGGAGTCGTACGGAGCCCTCAGGCTACGTCGGGTCGCGCCCGCGGGGCCTGCCGGTTTCGGCCCGCGAGGTCGCCGGTTTCCGTGCTGGGGCAGAGCGCGCGATCCGCCGTACGTGACGGGTGCCTACGCCTGCTGGGCCAGCGCTGCCAGTGTCGCCTCGAGGTCGGCGGGGCGTGGGCGGTTGTGCGGCAGCTTCGACAGCACCGCGGCCATTCCACAGGTGTTGGTGAGCGCCGAGAGGACGAGGCCGCCCGCGATACCCGCGGACAGCAACTGCCAGGCCGGATGCAGCAGTGCGAGGACGAGGCCGACCAGGACGAGGGCGCCCGCGGTGAACCGCACCTGCCGCTCCATGGCCCAGGTGCGGCGGCCGCCGGACGCCGGGTGGTGCAGCTCGTGCCCGCGCGCCGCCCAGCCCTGGGTGCCGCCGACCAGCGTCAGAGCGGGTACGCCGTGCTCACCGAGAATTCGGCGGGCGTTCTCGGAGCGGGCCCCGGAGGCGCAGACCACCAGTACCTCACCGGTGCGCCGGCCGAGCGTGGGCAGGGCGCGGTCGAGCTGGTCCAGCGGGATGTTGAGGGCACCGGGCAGATGTCCGGCGGCGTACTCGCCGGGTGTGCGGACATCGATGACGGTCAGGCCGGGCAGTCGGGTACGGGCCTCGTCGATGTCGAGGGTGCGCGGGCCGAAGGGCGAGGTCATGCGGAATGAGATCCTTTCGAGGGGAGGGGGTAAAATACCCCCAAGGGTATGTAGAGGAGTGATCGTGGAGCTTCAGTTCGAGGGCGACGACCTCAAGTCGGTGCTCAACCGGCTGCGCAGGGCGCAGGGGCAGATCTCCGGAGTGATCAAGATGATCGAGGAGGGCCGCGACTGCGAGGACGTGGTCACCCAGCTCGCCGCCGCTTCGCGCGCCCTGGACCGGGCCGGCTTCGCGATCATCGCGACCGGGTTGCAGCAGTGCCTCACCGACCCCGAGAAGGGCCGGAACGACGGCGAGACGACGCAGCAGATGAAGGCCCGCCTGGAGAAGCTCTTCCTGTCGCTCGCGTAAGTGCCTTGCGGACGGGTGTGTTCCGCCGTGTGCCGCGCCCGGTCATACGACGGCATCCGCGAGCATGAGCAAGGCCACCGCCAGCAGGGCGTAGGCGAAGATCTGCCGCAGTCTGTCGCCGGAGACCTTCCCGGCGAGGCGCTTGCCGTCCCACGCGCCGAGTACGGCGGCCGCAGCGAAGGGGGCCACGGCCGCCCAGTCGACGGGGGCCTGCGTACCCGCCCTGGCAGCCAGCGCGACCAGTGAGTTGACGGTGATGACCAGCAGGCTGGTCCCCACGGCGGACCGCATCCGCAGCCCTACCACGTTCACCAGCGCAGGTACGGCGAGAAAGCCGCCGCCCACCCCCAGCACCCCGGTCACCGCGCCGAGTCCCGCCCCGGCCCGGACGACCTGCCAGGACCGCACCGGCACGTCCTCGTGCCGTACGGAAGCCGACGGCCGCAGCATGCGCAGCGCGGCGATGGCGGCGATCACCGCGAACGTCCCCGTGAGCAGACCGGGCGACAGCCACCCGGACACCGCCCCGCCGACCGCCGCCGGGATCAGTCCCGCCACCGCGAACCACGCCCCGCCCCGCCAGTGCACCGTGCCCGCCCGGGCTTGCGCGGCCAGCGCGATGCCGGAGGTGACGCCGACGACGACCAGGCTCGCGGTGGCCGCCGCGGCCGGGGTGAAACCGAGCAGATAGATCAGCGCCGGCACTGCCAGCACGCTGCCGCCGCCGCCCAGCGCCCCGAGTGAGAGCCCGGTGACGGCACCGGCCAGGAGGCCGAGCAGCAGGGCGGTCACGAAAGAGCTCCGGGGCTGTCCATGAGCCCGATCGGAGCCCGGTGGCGGAAGACTTCGACCGGGCGGTCACACCTCGCCCGGCGGCGGAAGCGCCCGGCCCTGATGTCACTCGTCAACGGTCTCCCCCGGCTGCTCCGCCACCACCGGAAGCCCCGCCTCCGTCCAGGCCCGCATCCCCCCGATCACGTCCACGACCTCGGCGCCACGCGCCGAGAGCAGTGCCGCCGCCTCGCGGGAGCGCTTGCCGGAGCGGCAGATGGCGACGAACGGGCCGGCCTGCGCGGACTCCGGCAGGGGCGCACCGGCGGCCAGGGCGGACAGGGGTGCGAGGACGGCGCCGGGAGCGTGGGCCTCGGTCCACTCCCGCGGCTCACGGACATCCACCAGGACGGCGGCGCCCACGGCAGCCCGTTCGCAGGCCTCGGCAGGGGTGACGCGGGCCATGGGCAGACCGGCGGCGCGGGCCGAGTCGAAGGAGTCGTCGACGGCGACGACATCGCGTCCCGCCGCGTCGAGCAGCGAGGCGGCGATGGCGGCCCGCATGCCGCCGGCGCAGTGCACCCACACGGTGCCGTCCGGTATCTCGGAGAGCCGGCCGCGCAGTTGGTGCAGCGGTATGTGCACGGAACCCTTGATGTGATCGGCGTGACGCTCGCAGTCACGTCGCACGTCCAGGGTGACCACACCCCCGTCCTGGGCGGCGAGGTCGCCGAAGGCCGCCCGAGGGAAGGAGTGCGGACGCTCGCCCGGTCGTATCCAGTCCTCCGGTGCCCCCGTGGCTGCCGCGGCCGGCCGGTCGATGCCGACGCGGACCAGTTCGCGCTGGGCCTCGGCGAGTTGGGCGGGTGTCTCGGCGAGCAGCGTCACCGGCTTGCCCCAGGGCAGCAGCCAGGCCAGATAGGTGGCCAGCTGCCCCTCGGCCTCGAAGTTGACCGCCCCGGCGACATGCCCCTCGGCGAACGCGACCCGATGACGCAGATCCACCACCCACTCACCGGCCGCCAGCCGCGCCGCGATCTCCTCGGCGTCGGCCGGGCGGGGCGGTGTGAGGTCCACCGGAGCCGGGCCCCGAGTGTTTGCCGGGCCCATGTGGGCGTAGTACGCGGGCACGTCGTCGAGGCCGGCCAGCAGATCGGCGACGAAGGTGTCGACGTCCTTGACGAGGGCGTCGTTCCCCTGCCGCTCCTGCCCGATCGTCGTCGCCGTGCCGCCGGCCGCCCGGGTGGCCGAACAGAAGCTGCCGAATCCGTGCGTGGGCAGCACCGCCGTCTCGTCCGGCAGCTCGGCCGCCAGCCGGTGCGCGGAGTCGTACTGCGCCCGTGCCAGCCGTCCGGTGAGTCCCGGCTCGACCAGGTCGGGCCGCCCCACGGTGCCGATCAGCAGGGAGCCGCCCGTGAAGACGGCCACCGCGTGTCCCGCCTCCTCCAGTACGTACGACGTGTGGTGCGGGGTGTGCCCGGGAGTGGCTACGGCGCGCAGCACCAGGTCGTCCTCGACCGGCGTACGGTCCCCGTCGGCGACCGGCACCCGTTCGTACGCGACCCGCGCGGCGGCCGGCACCAGATAGGCGGCGCCGGTGATCCGGGCCAGATCCAGGCCGCCGGTCACATAGTCGTTGTGCACATGTGTCTCCACCACATGTGTGATGCGCACACCCCGCCGCGCGGCGGCCGTGATCATCCGGTCGATGTCCCGCGGTGGATCGACCACCACGGCGCTGCGGGCACCGCCCGCCAGGTAGCAGCGGTTGCCCAGTCCCGGCACATCGATGGTGTCGACGAAGTACACAGCGCACTCCTCTCAGTCTTGGCCTAACCGTGCCTCCCCCGGCGTGCGGGTGGCGTCGGAAAATTACCCCAGGGGGTATATGACCACGGTAGCAGGGTACCCCCGGGGGTATTCGACGTGATGGCCGGAAGCGGATGTGAAGACCCCCGCTCCGTGCCTCTACCGATCAGTCACGACTAGGGTCGGAAGCGGACGGAGAGCCGCCGAGGAAAGGGCTGGGCACCATGGCGCAGGAAGTACGGGGCGTGATCGCACCGGGCAAGGACGAGGCCGTGCGCGTGGAGACGATCGTCGTGCCGGATCCGGGGCCGGGAGAAGCCGTCGTACAGGTCCAGGCCTGCGGGGTCTGCCACACCGACCTGCACTACAAGCAGGGCGGCATCAACGACGACTTCCCCTTCCTGCTGGGGCATGAGGCGGCGGGCGTGGTGGAGTCGGTGGGGGAGGGGGTCACCGACGTCGCCCCCGGGGACTTCGTGATCCTCAACTGGCGTGCGGTGTGCGGGCAGTGCCGGGCCTGTCTGCGCGGCCGCCCCTGGTACTGCTTCGACACGCACAACGCCCAGCAGAAGATGACCCTCGCCGCCACCGGCCAGGAGCTCTCCCCGGCCCTCGGCATCGGCGCCTTCGCCGAGAAGACGCTCGTCGCGGCCGGACAGTGCACCAAGGTCGACCCCTCGGTGTCCCCGGCGGTGGCCGGACTGCTCGGCTGCGGAGTGATGGCCGGCATCGGCGCGGCGATCAACACCGGGAACGTGGGCCGGGGCGACTCGGTCGCGGTCATCGGCTGCGGCGGCGTCGGAGACGCGGCCATCGCCGGGTCCAGCCTCGCGGGCGCCGCGAAGATCATCGCCGTGGACATCGACGACCGCAAGCTGGAGAAGGCCCGCTCGATGGGCGCCACGCACACCGTCAACTCCCGTGAGACCGACCCGGTCGAGGCGATCCGCGAACTGACCGGCGGCTTCGGCGCCGACGTCGTCATCGAGGCGGTCGGCCGCCCCGAGACGTACCGGCAGGCCTTCTACGCCCGCGACCTGGCCGGCACCGTCGTCCTGGTCGGCGTACCGACCCCGGAGATGAAGCTCGAACTGCAGCTGCTGGACGTCTTCGGCCGCGGCGGGGCGCTGAAGTCCTCCTGGTACGGGGACTGTCTGCCCTCCCGCGACTTCCCGATGCTGATCGACCTGCATCTGCAGGGCCGCCTGGACCTGGGCGCGTTCGTCACCGAGACCATCGAACTCACGGACGTGGAGAAGGCCTTCGAGCGGATGCACCACGGCGACGTCCTGCGCTCGGTGGTGATGCTCTGATGGCCGCCCGCATCGAACGCCTCGTCACCTCGGGGCAGTTCAGCCTCGACGGCGGCACCTGGGACGTCGACAACAACGTATGGCTGGTCGGCGACGACCACGAGGTCGTCGTCATCGACGCCGCCCATGACGCCGACGCCATCGTCGAGGCCGTCGGGGACCGGCGCCTGAAGGCGATCGTGTGCACCCACGCCCACAACGACCACATCGACGCCGCACCCGCCCTCGCCGACCGCACCGGCGCCGTGATCTGGCTGCACCCCGACGACATGCCGCTGTGGAAGCTGACCCACCCGGACCGTGACCCGGGCGCCCACCTCCTGGACGGCCAGGTCATCGAGGCCGCGGGCGCCGACCTCACGGTCCTGCACACCCCGGGGCACGCGCCCGGCGCGGTGTGCCTGCACGACCCGGGCCTCGGCGTCGTCTTCACCGGCGACACCCTCTTCCAGGGCGGCCCCGGCGCCACCGGCCGCTCCTACTCCCACTTCCCGACGATCATCGACTCGATCCGTGACCGGCTGCTCGGTCTGCCGCCCGAGACCAAGGTCCTCACAGGCCACGGTGACCCGACCACCATCGGCGCGGAGGCCCCGCACCTCCAGGAGTGGCTCGACCGGGGCCACTGAGACAGGAAAACCCGTCGTGAGGCGTGTGACGCGACCGTACGATCACGCCCCATGACCACCAACACGCTTGTGACCCTGCATGACGTACGCGTCCTGCGCTGCGCTCCCGACGGCCCGGCCCTGGACGGCGAGAGCGCGGCGCTCGATCTGATCGGCGACGCGATGGGGCAGGAGGCCGAGCTGGTCGCGGTGCCCGTTGAGCGTGTCGCGGACGAGTTCTTCCGGCTGCGGTCGGGCGTCGCGGGCGCGGTCATGCAGAAGTTCGTGACCTACCGCCAGCGCCTCGTCGTGGTCGGCGACATCTCCCGTCACGTCGCCGGGAGCACGGCCCTGCGCGACTTCGTCCACGAGACGAACAGCGGCAACCACATCTGGTTCCTGCCGACCTACGACGACCTCGACGCCCGCCTGCGCCCGGCCGGGTGACCCCTCGACGCGACGAGAAAAAGACGACAGAAGATGTCCGGCTTACCCGGCACCCTCGATAGCGACACCGCACACAAGGGGCACGGGAGGCCGGACATGTCACAGCCGCTGAAGGACAAGGTCGCACTGGTCGCCGGGGCGACACGAGGAGCCGGACGCGGCATCGCCGTGGAACTGGGGGCGGCCGGCGCCACCGTCTACGTCACGGGACGCAGCACACGGGCCCGGCGCTCGGAGTACGACCGCCCCGAGACGATCGAGGACACCGCCGACCTGGTCACCGAGGCGGGCGGCCACGGCATCGCCGTACCCACCGACCATCTCGACCCGGCGCGGGTCCGCATCCTGGTGGACCGCATCGCGGACGAACAGGGCCGGCTGGATGTCCTCGTCAACGACATCTGGGGCGGCGAGAAGCTCTTCGCCTGGGACAGCCCGGTCTGGGAGCACGACCTCGACAAGGGCCTGCGGCTGCTGCGGCTCGCGGTCGAGACGCACGCGATCACCAACCACCACGCCCTGCCCCTGCTCCTGCGCCGGCCGGGCGGACTGGTCGTCGAGATGACCGACGGCACGGCGGAATACAACCGCGCGAACTACCGCAACTCCTTCTTCTACGACCTCGCCAAGTCGTCCGTCCTGCGCATGGCCTTCTCCCTTGGCCACGAACTCGGACCGCGCGGCGCCACCGCCGTCGCGCTGACCCCGGGCTGGCTGCGCTCGGAGATGATGCTGGAGGCGTTCGAAGTGCGTGAGGACAACTGGCGCGACGCCCTCGCCCGCGTTCCGCACTTCGCCATCTCCGAGACACCGCGCTATGTCGGCCGCGCCGTCGCCGCACTCGCCGCCGACCCCGACGTGGCCCGCTGGAACGGCGAGTCCCTCTCCGGCGGACAGCTCGCGCAGGTCTACGGCTTCACCGACCTCGACGGCAGCCGCCCCGACGCCTGGCGGTACCTGGTCGAGGTCCAGGACGCGGGCAAGCCGGCGGACACCACCGGTTACCGCTGAGGCGGAGCGGCGTCGGCGCGGATCGGCCAGCGCGCCGAGTGGCCCGGCGGGAGGCCCAGGTCCTCCCGCACCGCCGCGTAGTAGGCCTCCCGCCAGGCGCGCTGCCGCTCCACCAGCGCCTGCCAGGCTTCCCGGTCCCGACCACCGTCGCGGACGAAGCGCTCCATGTCCATCACCGTCACGACCCAGGCCCGCCCCTTCTCCACCACGGCGACGCTGCCCAGCATGATCAGCGCCTCGCCCGAGGGATCCCGCTCGATGTTCGCCTCGGCCAGCAGCGACTCGGCGGCATCGAGGGTGAGGGGGTCCGGGTGCGTCCCGAGGCGGAGCTCGGAGGCGACCCGATAAGTGATCGTGACCGTCTTCTTCACCGACCGCGCGTAGTCGGCGTACACCGCGAGCCGCCGCTCCTCCCAGCGAGCCGCCTGCTCCCGCCCGAACCTCATCCGGTCGCCGCGCACGACCACCACGTACGAACCGAGCGCACCGACGAGAACGCCTATGAGAGCGGGGAGTTGCTGCATGAACACCGACATGTACGCACGCTATCTGCCACGGTGATCGTCCCGGCACTACGGTTCGCACCATGACGGACACGACGCGATTCGCAGCTCACGGAGTCCTGATCACCGGCGCGGCCCGCGGCATCGGCGCCGCCACCGCACGCCGCCTCGCCGAGGAGGGCGCCCGCGTCCTGCTGACCGACCGGGACGGACCCGAGGTCGAGAAGACGGCGGCGGTGCTGCGGGGACGCGGGCTCGCGGCAGTGGCGCTGGCCTGCGACGTCGCCGACCGCGCGTCCGTCGAGGCGGCCGTCGCCCACGCCGTGGCGGCGTTCGGCTCGCTCGACGTCCTGGTCAACAGCGCGGCCTCCTGCACACCCGACACCGAGCTCTTCGAGGACGGCCCGGACGAGGCATGGGGCCGCGACCTCGACATCACCCTGACCGGCACCTACCGCTGCTGTCGCGCCGCCCTCCCGCACCTGGCCGCCACCGGCCGCGGTGCCATCGTGAACATCGGCTCCGTCAACGGCCTCCAGGACTTCGGCAACCACGCCTACAGCGCCGCCAAGGCCGGCCTCGGCTCGCTCACCCGCACCCTCGCCGGCCACGCCGCCGCTCGCGGCGTCCGCGTCAACCTGGTGACGCCGGGCACGGTGCGCACCTCGGCGTGGGAGGGACGGGACGCGGAGCTCGACGCGATCCGGCCGCTGTATCCCCTGGGCCGGGTCGGCGAACCCGAGGACATCGCCGCCGCCGTCGCCTTTCTGGCCTCCCGTGACGCGGCCTGGATCACCGGCACCACCCTCACCGTCGACGGCGGCCTGACCGCGGTCAACACCGGGTTCCAGGCGGCGGTCCAGCGTCGGAGCGAGGGCTGAGGGGCCCGCACCGCCCGCACCGCCCGCTCCGCCCCATCCGGCCACGCGCTCGGCCTGGCGAAATTTCACCGTTCGGTCACAGCCCGATCCGGAGCACAACCGATACCCCCGCACACGGGTCTACCTGGCAGAAGTCCACAGAACACGCTAGGGAAGGGCCCGGCCATGGGGGACATACGCAGACGGCGCGCCGTCGCACTCGGCATCACCGGCGGACTGGTCGCACCGCTCGCGCTCACGCTCGCCGCCAGTCCGGCACAGGCGGCGCCGAGCTGCACGACGCAGGCCGGCCCGTATCAGAAGAAGGTGGAGAAGTTCCTCGGCCGTCCGGTCGACGGGAGGCAGTCCACCGCAGACTGCAAGGCCATCCAGGCCTTCCAGACCAAGCACGGCATCACCCCGAACGCCGGCTACGCAGGTCCCGTCACCTGGGGTGTGATGGACCTGATGAACAAGCAGAAGGCCGTCGGCAACAACCCCAACAAGGACGGCAAGTGCCCCGTCAACAAGGGCCGTATCGCCTGTGTGAACCTCACGCTCCAGCTGAGCTGGATCCAGGACGGCAGCCGGCTCGTGTACGGCCCGGTCCCGGTCCGCACCGGCCGCAACGGCTACGAGACCCGCACCGGCCTGAAGAAGATCTACTGGCGCAACATCGACCACGTGTCGACCATCTACAACGTGCCGATGCCGTACTCCCAGTTCTTCGACGGCGGCCAGGCCTTCCACTCGGTCGGCGTCAGCATGTGGAACCCGCCGGGCTCGCACGGCTGCGTCAACATGACGAAGACCGACGCCAAGAAGTACTGGTCGCTGCTGAAGAACGGCGACGACGTCTACGTGTACGGCCGCAAGCCGGGCACCTGAGTCAGGACAGGCACCCGGCTCGCGGGTCGAGGTCGGGGAAACGTCACGCCTCGGGCGCGTCCCCGAAGTCCGGGATCTCCAGCCTGACCCCGCCCTGCCGCGCCGACTCGTGCGCGACGATGCCCGGCAGGGTGTAGCGGGCAGCCACCCACGCGTTCACGGACGGCAGGCTGCGGCTGTTGACCGCGGTCACGAAGTCGTCGACCAGGAAGTGGTGGCTGCCTTCGTGGCCGTTGTGCAGATTGTCGAACTCCCGGGGCAGCCGGGCGCGGTCGTGCACCGGCGCCGAACCCGAGGTGAAGGCGGCCCGCAGGTCCGGCGCGATGTGCTGGAGCGACGGGTCGTCCGGGGACAGGGTGGGCTTGGGCTCCAGTAGCTCACTGATGTCCTTGACGCCCTTCTTGTCCTGCCACAGAGCCACGGTGGCGAGCTGTTCCATGCTCGCCTCGGTGCCGAAGAACCGGAATCGCGACTCCCGTATGTGGGAGGGATATCCGACGCGCCGGAACTCGTTCGTACGGAACGAGCCGCCGCCCGCGACCTCGAACAGCGCGGTCGCGTTGGACACGTCATTGCCGAACTGACTGACGGACTTGTCGAAGACGCCGTCGCCGCGGTCGTCCACGACGCCGATCGCCGACACACTCACCGCGTGCGTCTGCCAGGCCCCCAGCACCCCGCCCACCGCATGCGTCGGGTACAGCAGCGGGGGATAGGAGGCCGTCGCCTTCCAGTTCTCACCGCCGCTGTACTGGTACGCCTCGTAGAACCCCAGATCCATGTCGTGGACGTAGTCGCCCTCGGCGTAGAAGAGCCGCCCGAAGGAGCCCTCGGCGATCTGGTTGCGGGCGTGGACGGTCGCCGGGTTGTACTGGCTGGTCTCGCCCATCATGTACGTCAGTCCGGTCGCCTTGACCGCGTCGATGATCGCCGCGATCTCCTCCGTGGTGATGGCCATGGGGACGGCGGAGTAGACGTGCTTGCCGGCGTTCAGGCCCTGGAGCACCAGGGGGCCGTGGGTCCAGCGCTGGGTGAAGATCGCGACCGCGTCGACGGCCTTCGACTCCAGCATCGCCTCGTACGAGGGAAAGGTGCCGGCCAGTCCCTGTGCTTCGGCGAGCTGCCCGGCCCGCTCGGGCAGCAGATCGGTGACGTACACGTCGCTGACACCGGGGTGGGCCTGGAACAGCGTGGCGAACTGGCCGGAGAACTGGCCGGCGCCGACGATGCCGAGGGAGAACGTCATGGAGTGTGTGCCTTTCACTGGCCGAGGATGAGGTTGATCTGGTCGTTGGTCCTGGTCAGACCGCTCACCGGGGCGTCGTTGGCGTAGACGTCCTGCATGGCGGGGCGCATCAGGGAGTACACGTCCGCCGCATAGTCGGTGATCGGGAAGGAGAAGGTCGCGGAGTTCTTCTTGTCGGTGACCGGTTCGGTGAACGCGGACACGTCGATGCCCTTCTTCTCGTACGCGGCCACAGCCGCTGCCGTGCCGTCCGGGGTCGCGGGGAAGACGATGCCGTAGCCGCCGACGGTCTTCTGGCACTCGTTCGAGGCCAGGTACCGCACCCATTTCTTCGCGCCCTCCTTGTTGCGGGCGTTCTTGGTGACGGAGTCGGCGAGGCCGTTCATCATCGTGGCGCGCTTGCCGGTCGGGCCGACCGGCGTGGGCGCGGTACCGACCTCGAGGCCCTTGGTGCCGTAGTAGGTGGAGATCATCCAGGCACCGTCGAAGGAGGTCGCCGCCTTGCCCGAGGCGACCTGGGCGTTGGCCGGGTTGGCGCCGTCGGTGTAATCGGTGAAGGGCGCGAGATAGCCCTTCTTCGCCAGGCCGAAGTACCAGTCGACCACCGACTGGAAGGTCTCGCTGTCGTACTGGTACTTCGTGCCCCAGCGCGCCTTGTCCGTGTAGTTCCAGCCCGCCGAGGCGACGAAGGGGCTCCACGTGGTCTGGCCGTCGGCGTCCCCCGCACCGCCCGTCGCCATCCCGTACACCTTGACGTTGTTCTTGTCGAAGCCCTCCTCGTCACCGCGCTTGCCGTTCTTGTCGACGGTCAGATGCGCGATGGCCCTCTCGAAGGTGCCGCCGTCCTGCGGGTTCCAGGAGAGGGAGTTGAGTTGCCCGGCGCCGAGCCCGGCCTCCTTGACCAGCTTCTGGTTGTAGAAGAGGGCGACGGTGTCCCAGTCCTTTGGCGCGCCGTAACGGTGGCCGTCCTGGCCTCTCCAGTTGGCGGCGAGGCCCGCCTGATACGCGGAGTCGTCCAGGCCCAGGTCGTCGAGCGGTTCGAGCACGTTCAGGTCGGCGAACTGCCCGAACTTCTGTATGTGGTCGGTGAACACGTCCGGCTCGGTGCCCGCGATGAAGCTCGCGGTGAGCTTGGTCCAGTAGTCGGCCCAGCCCATCTGGGTGATCTTCACCTTCAGCCCGGGGTTCTGCTTCTCGAACCCCTTGGCGCAGGCCTGGTACGCGGGCAGCTGGTTGGCGTCCCACAGCCAGTACGTCACCGTGTTGCCGCCCGACCCGGCCGCGCCGCCCTGTGCGCAGCCGGTGGCCAGGGACAGCGCCATCGCCCCGGCCAGCGCCAGGACCGTACGCATACGAACTCGCATCCCTGTCCCCCTACTTGATGCCGGTGAAGCTGATGGAGCCGACGATGCGGCGCGCGAAGAAGCCGAACAGGACGAGCATCGGGAGGGCGGCGATGAGGGTGGCCGCCATGAGGCCGGACCAGTCGTAGCCGGTCTGCGGGGTCTGTGCCCGGAAGATGGCCAGCGCCACGGTGAGCACCCGCGAACTGTCGGTGTACGACACCATCAACGGCCAGAAGTAGTCGTTCCAGGCGGTGATGTAGGTCAGCAGTCCCAGCGTGAGGATCGGTGTGGAGGCCATCGGCAGCATCACCCGGAAGAAGATCCGTATCTTCCCGGCGCCGTCCAGCAGCGCTGCCTCCTCCACCTCGCGGGGCACGTTCATGAAGAACTGCCGCAGGAAGAACACCGCGAACGGCGTCATGAACATCGTCGGCAGCGCCACGCCCAACAGGCTGTCCACCAGGCCGAGTTGCTTGATGAGTACGAAGTTCGGCAGCAGGGTGAAGATCGTCGGCACCATCAGCCCGGCCAGGAACAGGGCGAACACCTTCTCCCGACCGCGCCAGCGCAGCCGGGCGAAGGCGTATGCGGCCATGGCGGAGAAGAAGATCTGGCAGACGGTGATCAGTGTCGAGACGATCACCGAATTGATCAGATAACGCCAGAACTTGAGCCCGCCGCCCGAGCCGCCCTGGGCGATGGCCTCCTCGGCCGACTGCAGGCCGAGGGCCCGCTCGAAGCCGCCGGTCGTCGCGTCGACCGGCAGCACATCGCCGGGATGGGCGGCGAGCGCGGTGTTCGAGGACAGCGCGGTGCGCAGGATCCAGTAGAACGGCAGCAGCGTGATGAGCACGATGGCGGCCATCACCGCCCAGGCCACGACCCGCCCGAAGGAGGGCCGGCTCCGCACGCGCCGTACGGTCGTCGTGTCTGCCACAGCAGCCATGTCGGTGTCTCCCTTCCCTCAGCCGAGGTCGCTCTGGCCGGCCCGGGTGAGCCGGTACTGCAGGACGGTGATGGCGCTCAGCACGACCAGCAGGGCCACCGACATCGCCGAGGCGTACCCGAACTGGAAGCGGCCGAAGGCGGCGCCGTAGATGTAGTACTGCAGGACGTTGGTGGCGTTCGCCGGTCCGCCGGCGGTCGTCACCGCGACCGTGTCGAAGACCTGGAACGAACCGATCACCGTCATGATCAGAACGACCGCAAGGACCGGCCTGAGCAGCGGCATGGTGATCCGCCAGAACATCCGCCACTCACTCGCGCCGTCCACCTTCGCGGCCTCGTACATGTCGTTCGGAATCGCCATCAGACCCGCGAATAGCAACAGCGCGGTGTACCCGACGTGGCGCCACACATTGATCAGGGCGATCGTCGGGATCGCCCAGGTCTCGTCCGCGAGGAACGGGATGCGGTCGAAGCCGATCCCGGCGATGATCTCGTTGCCGATGCCGAGCTGGGTGTCGAGGATCCAGAGCCAGACGATGCCCGCGACGACGTTGGACATCAGATACGGCGTGAGCACGATCCCGCGCAGCACCGCCGACTGCGTCAGCCGCTGGAGCAGGACGGCGATGGCGAGCGCCGACACCGTCTGCACGCCGATGTTGATGACCACGTACTCGACGGTCACCAGCAGTGAGTCCCAGAAGATCGGGTCGTGGACCATTC
The DNA here is from genome assembly GCF_042795335.1 of Streptomyces sp. NPDC056479. Taxonomy (NCBI): domain Bacteria; kingdom Bacillati; phylum Actinomycetota; class Actinomycetes; order Kitasatosporales; family Streptomycetaceae; genus Streptomyces; species Streptomyces sp. NPDC056479. Next base: position 899,011 of record NZ_JBHTRZ010000001.1, read on the forward strand.
GGACGTAGTTGTCCAGGCCCACCCACTCCGGCGGCGTCAGCAGGTTGAAGCGGGTGAAGCTCAGATAGATGCCCCGCAGCGTCGGCCACAGCAGGAAGGCGGCGAAGCCCAGCAGCGCCGGCGCGATGAACACCGCGGCGAGCCGCCCGTCCCCCCGGTTCTCGCGGGCACTCGCCCGCCGTGCCCTCTGCTCGGTCCCTGCCCCCTCGACGCCACCCAATGGGAGACGCGACGGAGGGCTGCTGGAGGCGATGGTCATCAGAGACTCCCTCGTCCGCGGCTCGTCCTCGGTCACTTACTTTTGTGGCGGAAGAATCCAGCCGTCAAGGGGCCTGCAAACATCTTCTTCGAGACGCACCGACCGTCATAGACTGGCCTGGTTGCTTTTGTCGAGAAAAAAATCATGTGGGAGCCTGACGACCATGACCGCAGTAGCCGCCAGCTGGCTTCCCCTCAGCCCCGGTGAACGCTCGGTGGCGATCGAGGTGCTCCTCGCCGGCCCCCTGTCCCGCACCGAACTCGCCCGGCGGCTCGACCTGTCCGCCGGCAGTCTCACCCGGTTGACCAAACCGCTGATCGAGTCGGGGCTCCTGATCGAGGTCCCCGAGGCGGGCGCCCCGATCGAGGTGCGTCAGGGCCGCCCGTCCCAGCCGCTGGACGTCGTGGCCGAGTCACGGTCCTTCGTCGGCTACAAGATCACCGAGGACATGGTCTACGGCGTGGTGACCACTCTCAGGAGCGAGATCGTGGCCCGCTACGACCGCCCCCTGGACACCCATGATCCGGCCGAGGTCGTGGCCCTGCTGGGGGAGATGACCGACCGGCTGGCCGTGAGCCATCCCCGCCTCGCCGGCATCGGCATCGGCGTGGGCGGCCTCGTCGAGGACCGTGCCGTGGTGGGGGAGTCACCGTTCCTGCAGTGGCGCGACGTGCCGCTCGCCGAGCTGGTCGAGGAGCGTACGGGGCTGCCGGTGGTCGTGGAGAACGACGTCGCCGCGCTCGTGGAGGCCGAGACCTGGTTCGGCGCCGGGCGCGGCCTCGACCGGTTCGTCGTCCTGACCATCGGCGCCGGCATCGGCTACGGGCTGGTCCTGGGCGGCAAGCGGGTGCCCTACGCCGAGGAGGACCGCGGCTTCGGCCGGCACTGGATCGTCGACCCCAACGGACCGCTCACCCCCGACGGGGCCCGGGGCAGCGCCGTCTCCCTGCTGACCATCCCCAACATCCGCTACCAGGTACGCGCCGCCACCGGCCGCGACCGGACGTACGAGGAGATCCTCGCGCTCGCCGCGGCGGGGGAGCCGATGCCGGCCCGCGTCATCGAGGAGGCGGCCCGCGCGCTCGGCATCCTGGTGGCGCAGATCGGCAATTTCGTGCTGCCGCAGAAGATCCTTCTCGCCGGGGAGGGGGTGGGGCTGATGGACGTCGCCGGTGCGACTGTGGCGGACGCCATGCGCGCCCACCGGCACCCGCTGGCCGCGCCGATCGACCTCGAGACGAAGGTGTCCGACTTTCACGACTGGGCACGTGGCGCCGCTGTTCTGGCCATCCAGGTGCTGGTGCTGGGGGCGGCGGACGCGTGAACTCCGCGGCGCTTGTTGACAGATGGACGTGATCAGCAACACGGTCCGATATGTCCGCATTGAGTGTGCTTACTCACAGCGCCTTCACCTCAGGGACCGTATGCTTCACAGCATGTCCACCACTGTTGAAATCGCCTCCGATCGATCGGCTGACGAGGTCAACGAGGAGATCCGGGCGCTGTGGCGCCGGTCGGGCGGGACACTGAGCGTCGAGCAGCGCGAGGAGTACCAGCGCCTCGTCCTGGAGTGGGCCGCAGCGGCCCCGCAGACGGTGAAGGCGGCCTGAGCGCTCGCTCAGGCGCAGGCCCGAGCATCATCCTCGACCGACCTCGCCACGCATCGGAACACCCTCTCCGGGCACCCCTGACTCGATGGGTGCCTTCCTCGCACTGACCTCGGCCGTTTGCTACGGCATCGTCGTCCCCCAGCTCTCGGCTTCGCTCGAGCCGGGAGGTGCCCCCACCGCCGGCGGGTTGCTGTCCCGCCGCACCCACTTCGCCGCCGTCACCCTCCCCGGCCAGCTCGGCGGCCTGCTTCTCGCCGTCGCGGCGGCACTTCTCGTCTCCGCCGATGCCGTAGGTCTCACGGATCTGTTGTGGGGTGCGCTGTCCGGCGTCGGCAGCGGAGCGGCCATGCACTTCCTCAACCGGGGCCTGAGCCGAGGCGCGATGAGCACCGTCGTTCCGGTGAGCACCGTCACCTCCGTCGCGCTGTCCGTGCTGTGCGGTGTGCTGCTGCTCGGCGACCGGCCCGGTGCCGTCGCCTGGACCGGCTTCGCGGTCACCGTGCCCGCGCTCTGGCTCGTCGCGGACGACCGGGGCGGCCGGCGGGCCGACGGCGGCGCGACGACCTGGCCCGGCCCGCCGGGTGACCACCTCGCGCCGCGTGTCCGAGCCCGGCCCGCGCCGGTACCCCGGCCGGTGTGAGCGACGGGTTGCTCGCCGGCGCCGGCGTCGCCGTGCAGTACCTCGCGCTCGGCCGGGCCGGTCCGTCCAGCGGGCTGTGGCCGGTGGCGGCGGGCCGCGTGGCCGCCGTACTGGTGCTGCTGCCCGTCGCCGCCGGGTACGGCCGGGAGTTGCGGCTTCCGGCGCGACGGTGTGCGCAGGCGTTGCTGATCGGAGCGGGCGCGGCGCTCGGACTCATCCTCTATCTGCTCGCCGCCCAGCGGCAGTTGCCGGCGGTCGCCGTGGTCCTTGCCTCCCTCTACCCGGCGCTGCCGGTGATCCTGGGGTTCGCTCTGGTTCATGAACCCCTCACCGTGCGACGGGCGATCGGGCCGGCCGGTGCGGCGATGGCCACCGTACTGCTGACCCTCGGGTGACCGGGCAGGTCAGCTCCAGGTCGCCGAGTAGTACTGCCGATACGCCTTGCGGTCCTGTTCCGCGCGGATGAACCGGGTCGCGGCCAGGGCGACCAGGCTGCCCGCGATGACCAGCAGACCGGGGCCCACGTTCTTGGGGTCGGCGAGCCGGGCCAGCAGCGTCGTCGCGTCCTCACCGGTCACCGGGGCCGAGGAGCCCGGCGAGGCCTCACCGGGTGCGATGTCGCTCTGCGTCGCCGACGGATCCGGTGCGGCGCCCTGCCCGGCACCCTTCTGCGCCGCCACCAGCAGCTTGACGTTCAGCGCTGCCATGGCCTTGGTCACCGGCTGGAAGAACGTCGTACCGCCCGCGGCGCAGTCGCCGCTGCCGCCGGACGTCACACCGAGCGCGATTCCCTCGGAGAACATCGGGCCGCCGCTGTCCCCGGGTTCGGCGCACACGTTCGTCTCGATGAGCCCGGTGACCGTCCCCTCGGGGTAGTTGACCGTGGCGTTGAGCGCCGTCACCTCGCCGTCACGCAGTCCGCTGGTGCTGCCGCTGCGGAACACCCGCTGCCCGACAGCGGGATCGCCCGCGCCCGTGATCCGCACGCCCTTGCCGTCACCGATGGACACGACCTCGGCCCCGGCGCCCGCCTTCCCGCTCGCGTACTGCACCAGGGAGAAGTCACCGCCGGGGAAGTTCTGCCGGACGGTCTGGCCGATCTGCTGGGTGCCCCGGTTGTCGGCGAACCACACCGAACCGTCCGGCCCGCAGTGCCCGGCCGTGAGGATGAAGTCGCGCTGCCCGTCGGTCACGTTGAAACCGGCCGAACAGCGCCCGGCCGTCGACAGCAGCGGCAGCGCGCCGTTGAGCCGTGTCGTGAACGTGCCCTCGGTGCGCTCCATGCGGACGAAGTCGCCCATACCGTCCGCGAGCTCGGTCATCCGAGACCAGTCGGCGGACGAGACGGTGCTGTCGCCCTTCACGACCACGTCGTTGGACCGGTAGTCCATGACCCACGCCGTCCCCGCCACCCGGGGTGCGGAACGCAGCGTCGACGTCGCCGACTTCAGCTCGTCCATGGTGCGGTCGACCATCTTCGCCGTGGCGCCGGCCTTGCGCACCTCGGCGGCGGCGGCCTCGTCGGTGACCGCCACGACCGGCTTACCGTCGGCGCCGATCCAGCTGCCCGCCGTACGCGAGCTGCCCAGCCGTGCGACGAGATCGCTGCCGGTGTCCGCGGCCGTGGCGGCGAAGGTGCGCGGGACGGCGGAGGCGTCGCCGGGTTCGCTCGCCACGGCGCGTGTGACCATCGTTCCTCCGAGGAGGAGTCCGCCGACGGCCGCCAGCCGTGTCACCCGCCGGACGAGACGTCGTCGTGCGTGCCTCATGCATGGCTCCCGAACCAAGTACAGCGCGGCGTCAACGCCACGGGGCCCTCCCGGAGTTGAGCACCCTCTCTGCATACGCGGCCCGGCCCGCCCGCGTTCACCGCACGCCTGATCTTTCTCGTGCCGTCGTCAGGCAGCAGGGTGCCGGACAGCAGGTCACCGGCCATTTCGGGGAATCCGCCGCACATCACCGGTCACGCGGCACCCGCGCTGTTCCCGGGCGGCGTACAGCCCACCTATCTTGTGCCCCATGACCAGGAGCCCGCACGAAACGTCCGGCGAACCGAACCCCCTGCGCGCCCTCACCCTGGACCGGCTGCGATGTCGTACGAGCATGAAGTGGCGCGCCCACCCCGACGACGTCCTGCCGCTGTGGGTGGCCGAGATGGACGTACCCCTGGCCGAACCCGTGGTGCGCGCGGTCACCGAGGCCCTCGCGCTCGGCGACACCGGCTACCCGGCCGGCACCGGCTACGCCGAGGCGCTCGCCGGATTCGCGGAGAAGCGGTGGGGCTGGGACGGACTGGCGGTGGAGCGGACGGCGATCGTGCCCGACGTGATGCTCGGCGTGGTCGAGATGCTCAAGCTGGTGACGGGACCGGGCGATCCGGTCGTGGTGAACTCGCCCGTCTATCCGCCGTTCTACCAGTTCGTGGAGCACATGGACCGACAGGTGATCGAGGCCCCGCTCGGCGCGGACCTGCGCATCGACTTCGAGACGCTGGACGAGACCTTTCGACGTGCGGTCGCGGGCGGTCGCCGGGCCGCGTTCCTGCTGTGCAGCCCCCACAACCCGACCGGGACCGTGCACACCGCCGACGAACTGGCCACCGTGGCCGCCCTCGCCGACCGTCACGGCGTCCGTGTCGTCGTCGACGAGATCCACGCACCGCTCACCGCCGGCGGTGTCGAGTTCGTGCCGTACCTGAGCGTCCCGGGCAGCGCGAACGGGCTGTCGCTGATGTCGGCGTCGAAGGCCTGGAACCTGGCAGGTCTCAAGGCCGCCCTGGCCATCGCCGGGACCGCGTCCGCCGCCGACCTGGCCCGTATGCCCGACGAGGTCAGCCACGGGCCCAGCCACCTCGGCATCATCGCCCACAGCGCCGCCCTGCGCGACGGCACGGGCTGGCTCGACGCGCTGCTCGCGGGCCTCGACGACAACCGGCGGCTGCTCGCGGACCTCCTGGCCGAGCACCTCCCGGCGATTGCCCACCACCCTGCCGAGGCCACCTACCTCGCCTGGCTCGACTGCCGCGCCCTCGGCCTCGGCGACGACCCGGCGGAGGTCTTCCTGCGGCGCGGCCGGGTCGCCCTCAACTCCGGCATCCCCTTCGGGACGGGAGGTGCCGGGCATGTACGCCTGAACCTGGCGACGTCACCCGAGCTGATCGCCGAAGCGGTACGGCGGATGGCGGCGGCGCTCGACTGAGCACGGCCCTTGCGGGACCCGAAATCCCGTGTCCCACCCCGCCGCCTACACTTCCGGCCATGGACGACACGACACCGGCGCGGCTCGGCGCGGGCAAGTACCTGCTCATCACCAGCTACCGCAAGAACGGCACCGGCGTCCCCACCCCGGTCTGGGTGGTCCGGGACGGGGACGCGCTGGGCGTGTGGACGGTCGCCGACTCCTGGAAGGTCAAGCGCATCCGGGCGCGCGGCGACGTCCTGGTCGGCCCCTGCGACCTGCGCGGCAGGCCGACCGGCGAACCGGTCCCCGCGACCGCCGAGATCTGCGACGAGGCGACCAGCGCCCGCTACCGCAAGCTCATCGCCCGCAAGTACGGGATCACCGGCCGCCTCACGCTCTTCGGCAGCCGACTGCGCCGGGGTGCGAACGGCACAGTCGGCATCCGGATCACACTGACGCCCTGACCGAGGTCAGGCACGTCCGGTGCGGGTCACGACGCGTCCAGCACCGTGCCCGTGATCACCGGCGCCCCGGGGAGCGGCGCACCGGAGTCGTCGGCCGCCTGGAAGCGCACCGACTCGGACTGCTCCGCCACCTGGTCCTTCACCGTCGGGATCTGCAGTTCCGCGGACTTCTTGCCCGCCTCGACGTTCACCCACAGGAGGAACCCGTCCAGTTTGGACAACGGCCTCTCCGGATCCGGTGACGCGCCGGCGGTCTCCTCGAGCCAGCGGGGGTCGACGTCCTTCGTCGACAGTTCCCGGCCCTCGGTGACCGGCAGCAGGACGTACGTCCCGCTGATCTCGGCGTCGGCGACCGCGGACAGGGAGACCCGCCACTTCAGCGGCCGGCCCTCGGTCACCCGGCCGGCGACCGGTGTCACCGAGACCGTCGGCATCGGGTCGTCGTTCTCGACGGTCACCCCGCCCAGGTGGGCGCCGACCACGGCGGTGCGGACCGCCTTCACGAACACGTAGTGTCCCGTGTCGTAGCCGTAGCGCGGGTTGCCCTCGACCTTCACCGGTACGTCGATGGTCTGCGCGCCCGGCCGGACGGCGACCAGCCGGTCGGTGACCTTGCCCGTGACCGGGTCGGAGACGAACAGCCGTACCTGCCCGCTGCCCTGCCCGGAGACCCGGACCGGCACCTGGTAGGTCCGTACGCCCGAGTCGCCCTCCTTGACCTTCAGCCGACCGATGTCGACCCGGGGCAGCTGGGCCTCACGCACCTGGGCCGTGCCCGGCTGCCATGCCCAGGCGTCCATCAGCCAGGCCCGCCCGGACCTCGTGCGCGGCGTCAGCTCCAGCGACTTGATGTGCTTCAGATCGAGCGCGGCCGCGTCATCGGCACCGACCGGCACGCGCACCTCACGCGCCCAGTACGAAGAGGTCCGGTCCGACCCCGGAAGCCCGTCGACCTTGACCCGGCCGAGGGTCCGGTGCCGGCCGGCGGCATCGGTGACGGAGACGTCCAGCTGAGTACCGGTGGTGTTCGGCGGCACGATGACACGCAACGCCAGCGCCTTCGAGCCGGAGAGCGACAGCGACCGGTCGGGGCTGACGCGCGTGGCGGACCCGGCCGCGGACCAGCGCAGCGCGACCGCGCGGCGGCCCGGCTCACGGTCGGTCTCCCACTGCGCGAAGTGCGGTGAGCCGCCTGCCGTCTCCGACGACAGACAGGCCTTGGCCGAGGAGGGATCCACCGCCGAGCACAGCTTGGCCCCGCTCACGGTGACCTTGCCGTCCGGCAGGAAGCCGGCGCCGCGTCGCGCCCCCACCGCGTGGGTGAGGACACGCGCGGGATCGGCCGAGGGAGCGCGCCGCTCCGAGCCGTCGAGCAGCGGACGCACCCGGTCGTCGCCCGCGACGAACAGCCGTGCCGCCGCCGCGATGTAGGTGGCGCCGGCCTTGTGCTGCTGGTCGGCGGTCAGCCGGGTCCTGGTGCCGGGGGAGCAGACCGGGTCGCGCTGCTCCTCGTCGTCCCAGAAATCGTCGTCCGCCGGCGCCACGGCCTGGCCCGGCGTCCACTCGCTGTTGAAGAAGTTGTGGTTGGCGCCCACCACGTACACGGCACTGTGCAGTGCGGCGCCGTTGCTGACCCGGCGGGTGCCGTCGACGTACACCTCGCCCTGGAGATCGGAGACGTCGCCGTCGCAGCCCGGCAGGATCGTCATCGACGGCACGTCCGGGACCGGGTTCTGGCCGAAGATCGTCGGACCGATGAGCACGGTGCCGCGAATGTGCCAGCGCACCGGGCCGCGATAGCCGTCCTGGTCCGCGGGCGCCGGGTAAAGGCTGTCCATCGCCGCCCGGTTGACGCCCTCGCCGCCACGCGAGTGCCCCACCAGCAGCACCCGGGACAGATCGGCCCGGGGTGCCTGCCGTACGGCCGCCGGGGCCGTGCCCGGGTGGGCGGACCAGTCGGCCCAGCGCGCGAGATGCTGCCGTACCAGCGAGGAACGGGCCTGCGCGCCGCCGTCGTCGGCCTGCCAGTCCTGGCCGTTGATGCCGTTGGCGGAGATCGACACCGTCACATAGCCCTGGGAGGCCAGAAGCCGCTGGTCACGCAGATAGCCCCGGTGGCTCGGCACCGGCTTGCCGCCGGCGGCGCAGGGCCAGTCGCCGGTGATGTCGCCCTGCGGGGTGTAGCAGGTGAAGTGACGTCCGTGCAGGAACAGGGCGAGCGGTCGGCGGCCCTCGGCACCCTTGGGCGCCACCACCACGGCCCGCATCTCGACCGGCTCGGCGAATCCGGGCAGCCGTACCGGGGCGAGGTCGTACTCGCCCGTGACGGTCCGGTACGTGCCGGGCTTGCCCGGGTCGACCTGGTTCGCAGGGAGACGCTGGGGGAGCGTCACGCCCGAGCGTGCCCCGGAGGAGGATCCGGAGTCGGCCTCGGGCCCGTCCAACCGGCGTCCCGCTGCACGCACCTGAAGGTCCTGTACGGAGTCCAGCCGGACGCCGTCGAGGCCGAGCCGGAACGTCCGCCCGTCCTTGGCCTGCGCCGGATGGCCGAGCAGCCGGTCACCGGCGTAGAACTCGACCCGGGCGTCCCCCATGGGCACCCGTTCGTCGGACCGCCACACCAGCTTGCGCGCCGATCCCTCGCCGGTGACGCTCCAGTCCGGCGGCAGCCCCTCGGAGTCGGCCGACTGTGCTAACTGTCTTGTCTCGGACGCCGGTTGAGCCTGAGCCCACCCTGGCGACGCCCCCACGATCGCGAGCACCGCCAGGGCGGTGACCCCTATTCGCCGGGCACGCATCACGTGCCCCTCCTTCCGTTCGTCCCGGGACGGACGGCCCCGGGCCCTCACCCCGTGAGGACGGAAGCGGTGAGTTGTGCGTTGCCCGTGAAGGGAGAGAAAAACGATCAGGACGGTGCCGAACGGTCCTGTGGGCAGGAATGGGTGGGCGATACACGGGAAAGGCCACCACAATGAGCCGAACTCCCCAACGCCGCACTGCCGTTGTCGGCACCGGCCACCGTGCCCAGACCTTCACCCGCGCCCTCGCCGAACGCCCCGGCCACCTGGTCGCCGCCCTCTGCGACCCCAGCCCGACCCGTATGGCCTTCCACAACCGACTGCTGGCCGAGGCCGGCGAGCCCGCCGCCACCCGGTGGGAGCCGGACCGTTTCGCCGAATTGCTCGCCATGGAGGACATCGACGAGGTCGTCGTCACCACCGTCGACGCCGAGCACGACCGCTACATCGTCCCCGCCCTTCAGGCGGGCTGCCGCGTGGTCACCGAGAAGCCGATGACCGTCGACGCGGACCGCTGCGCCCGCATCCTCGACACGGTCCGCGCAACCGGCAACTCCCTCACCGTCGCCTTCAACTACCGCTTCAACCCCGTCCACGAGAAAGTCCGCGAACTCCTCGCCGACGGCGCGATCGGCGAGATCCTCTCCGTCCACTTCGAGTGGCTCCTCGACGTACGCCACGGCGCCGACTACTTCCGCCGCTGGCACCGGGAGAAGGACCGCAGCGGCGGTCTGATGGTGCACAAGGCGAGCCATCACTTCGACCTGGTCAACTGGTGGCTCGCGGACGAGCCGCGGGACGTCTTCGGCTACGGACGGCTGGCCTTCTACGGTCCCGAGGCGGGCGAACGCCACGGACTGCGCCGGGACTACGACCGTGCCCACGGCGCCGACCGGGCCGCCGACGACCCCTTCGCCCTGGACCTGGCGGCCAACGACACCCTGCGTGGCCTCTACCTCGACGCCGAGCACGACGACGGGTACGTCCGCGACCGCAATGTCTTCGGCGGGCCCGTCACCATCGAGGACGACATGGCCGTGCTCGTGCGCCACGCCAAGGGCACGACGATGACGTACCACCTCACGGCGTACTCACCGTGGGAGGGCTACCGGGTCATGTTCAACGGCAGCGCCGGCCGGCTGGAACTCGAGGTCGAGGAGAGCCGCTGGCAGCCACCGACGACCCGGATCACTGCCGACAGCGGCGCGCTGCACGGGGACACGGCCGCCGAGCACGCGGGCGGGGCACGGCTCACGCTGCGACCGCTGTGGCGAGCTCCGGTGGACATCCCGCTCGTGACCGCCCACGAGGCGCACGGCGGCGGAGACCCGCGGATGCTCGACGCCCTGTTCGGCCCGGTCGACCCGGAGCGGCCGGCCGACCCGGCGGCGGGCGCGGTGGCGCACCCCACGGCCACCGAACGCGACGGCGCGCTGGCCCTGGCCGTCGGGCTCGCCGCGAACCGCTGCTTCGAGACGGGACGGCCCGTCGCCGTACGGGAGTTGGTGCCCGGGCTGTGGGAGGGCTCAGGCGGGCAGGGGGATCAGGTCCAGGCCCGGTAGGGCTCGTCGACCAGCTGGAACACCGGCTCGCCCCGGACCGGGTCCTTCGCCGTGGACAGCCGGACCCGGTCCCCGCTGTGAATGCCGATGAGCGGGCCCATCACCCGGCCGCGCACCACGAACCCCTCGGCCATCTCCACGAGCGAGACATTGCGCGCCGCGGGAGTGTTGCGGTGGACCACCGTGGCGTGCCGGACGGTTCCCACGCCCTCGCTGCGCTCGGTGCGCAGCTCGCTGCACTGGCAGACCGGGCACAGCAGCCGGTGGTACATGGCGGTGGCACACCAGGTACAGCGCTGGAAGACGATGGCCTCCGTTTCGGGTGCCGTGCGGTCGAGTACGCCTGCCGCGAAGCCGGCGGTCTGACGAGTGACGTTTCCTGAGTGGTGGTACACGCTGGTCAACTCCCTGCGCCAGTCCGGAATCCCACGTGCGCGGGTCTCCCGTGCACGCCCATGCGCGGTTCGCCGTGCCGCCGTGCACACGGAGCAGCGTATGGCACTCAGTGCCACACGTAAAGGCACTGCGTACCCTGAATCTGGAACTGGTCTCGCCGCCCGCGGGTCAGTCGCGTCGGAGCGTGGCCTCGATCTCCTGGACCACCCGCCACAGCGGGGCGCCGCGCCGGGACACGACGACCACCACGTCGTCGGGCTGCTCGTCGGGGGCGGGGGCCGGGGGAGGGGCGGCTCCGTAGGTGGACTGCACATAGCCGAGGGCGTGATCCACGGCGGCGCCCGCGTCGTCCTGCCCGTCCGAACGCAGCCAGGAGCGCAGCGCGTTGTTGTGCGCCGCGACCACGGCGGCGGCGATCACATCGGCCCGCAGGGTCCCGTCCCGCCGCCCGGCGAAGCGCTCGCGCAGATACTGCGCCAGGGCCCGCTCGTAGCGCCAGACGACCGACAGCTCGTACGCGCGCAGCCCGGGCACCCTCTTGGTGAGCCGGTAGCGCTGCACCGAGAAGGTCGGGTTCTCGGCATACATCCGCAGCACCAGCCGGGCCGCGTCGCACACCCGCCGCACCGGTTCATGCGCGTCGTCGCTCGCGGCGAGGAAAGCCGTCATGTCGGCCAGGCAGCGCTCGTGGTCCGGGAAGACCACATCCTCCTTGGACGGGAAGTAGCGGAAGAACGACCGCCGTCCGACGCCGGCCAGCGCCACGATGTCGTCGACGGTCGTCTGCTCGTAACCCCGCTCCAGAAACAGCCGGAAGGCCGCCGCGACCAGGGCGTCCCGCATCGGGGGCTTGGTGGCCGCGGCGTCCGCGGAATCGTCGCCGTCCGGCTTCTCGGACCGCCGGCCGCGGCCGGACGCCGCACTGCTGGAGCTCATGGACGGAACGTAGCACCCAGAGATGCACTAATGGCACTCAGTGCAGCGCAACCAGGGAACTGAGTGCTCCAGCTCCCGGTCGATCCGACATTTGTTCGGCAGGCGCCGGTCTGCCTACGATCGCGTGCCGCCCCAGCCGAGGAGCCCCGCCATGCCGCCCGCCCGCCCCCGCATCCTGTACGTCACCGACCTGGCCTACCCGGCGCGCGGGCGCCGCTACTGCGACGAGGACATCCTCCTCACCTCCCGGCTGCGCGACGACTTCGACCTCGCCCTGTGCCACCCCCGGGACGCGGCCGCACTGATGGACGCCTTCGACGCGGTCGTCGTCCGCAACAGCGGGCCGGTCCTGACGTACCAGGACGCGTACGACGACTTCCGCCGCCGCGCGATCGCCGCCGGGACCCGCGTGTACAACCCGCTCTCCGGCAAGGCGGACATGGCCGGCAAGCAGTATCTGCTCGACCTGACCGCCGCCGGGCATCCGGTCATCCCCACCGTGGACCGCGCCGAGGACCTGGACCGACTGCCCAGGACCGACCGCTATGTCGTCAAGCCCAGACTGGGCGCCGACTCCATGGGGTTGCGGATCGTGCCGGCCGAGGACCTGCGCGCCTCGATCGACGGAGACGTCCTCGTGCAGCCGTGTGTCGACTTCGCCTACGAGGTCTCGTTCTACTTCGTCGACCACGACTTCCAGTACGCGCTCTACGCGCCGCACACCGACCGGCGCTGGCAGCTGGAGCCGTACGAACCCGCCGACGGCGACCTGGAGTTCGCCCGGCGCTTCATCGAGTGGAACGGCCTGGATCACGGCATCCAACGGGTGGACGCCTGCCGGGCGCCCGGCGGTGAGCTGCTGCTGGTCGAGCTGGAGGACCTCAACCCCTATCTGTCGCTGGACGCCCTGGACGACACGGGGCGGGACGCCTTCGTCACCGCGCTGACGGCGTCCCTGCACCGTTTCCTCGCCGCGCACGCCTGACCGCGGCCGCACGCTCACCCCGTTCCGCTGAACCGGCGGGACGCCAACCCCGTATCACTCCTCGGGGATTGGCGAAGCCCCGTGCAGACGGGGACGGAAGGAGAGCGGCGTGTCCACACGGCCCGACCCCGAGGAGCCGGACGAAGGCCCGGCCCTGGAACCGATCCGAGTCCTGCGCCCACGCCGCACCGACGCCCTCGCGGAGCTGTTCAGGGAGTGGGAGGAGGAAAAGGCCGGCTACGAGACCGTGGCCGTGCCCGGGTCCCGGCCCGGCACCGAGGACGCGACACAGGAACTGCCGGCCGTCGCCGAGCAGACGAGAATCGCACCGCGCCGCGGTGCCCGTCCCGGTCCGGCGGACTCCGGCCCCGGATTTCGCCGCACCGCCGTCGCGGTCGCCGTGACGGCGGCAGCGGTGGTCGGCTTCGGAGGCGCGCTTCTGCTGTCCCGCGACGACGGAGCGGAGGCCCGGGAGCCGGCTCCGTCCCCGACCGCATCGGCTTCGGCGTCGGACTCGGACCCGGCAGAATCCACCCCGGCCGCGCCGGGCGGCCCCGGAGCCGGCGAGGCCGGTGACTCCGCCTGTACCGCGTCCATCCGGACCGTCAGCAGCTGGCAGGGCGGCTTCCAGGGCGAGGTGACGTTGACCAACGCACCCGCGGCCTCGGCCTCCGGCTGGACCGCGACGGTCGTACCGCCCGACGGCGCCCGTCTGACGCAGGTCTGGGACGGCACCCTCGCCACGAACCCGGACGGCAGGGCGACCGTCACCAACGCGTCCTGGAACGGCGCCTTGGCGCCCGGCGCGAGCGTCACCTTCGGCTTCCTCGCCGCCACTTCGCAATCGGCGGAGCAGCCGTCGGCCACGGTCACCTGCGCGGCGAGCGCCGGCGCCTCATGACGGCCGGTGAGCGGGCGCCGGGGCCGCCTCGGGGCGACGGATCAGCGCCCGTGGTCGACCAGTGCCTGCGACACCGCGCGCACGCTGCGGGCGATGTGCTGCAACTGCATGACCTCCGCCGCGTACAGCTTGATGGTGTGCTCGATCACCGACTCGGGCATGCCGAGGGCGGGCAGGTCGGCCCGTGCGGTCTGCAGGGCGGTGCGGGCGACCCGGACCTCGTTCTGGACCTGGATCTGCGCATGCCGGGCGAGCAGCACGGGGTGGCGGATCAGCGCGGGATAGCTGGCGTAGCGGGCCGGCACCAGTTCACGCAGCCACTTGGCGGCGGAGCGTTCCCAGTCGTAGGAGCCGGGGGTCTTGACCTGGCACGGCCAGTCCGAGCTGATGCGCGTAGTCGTCAGGGTCATGGTCATCGCTTCCGGGTGTGCGGCGTCGTCCGGGGTGTTCGACGGGGTCGGGGCGGCCCCGGCCTAGGGGATGACCGGGGCCGCCGCCACGGGCGCTCGCGTAGGCGATGCCCGACCGAACAGCCCGGGCGCCGACGCGGGTAGGAGACGGCGACCACGGCTGTTCGCGAGGGAGCCCGGAAGGCAGACGGCAGTCGCACGACGGATGGGGTGACGTGCGCATGAGCGGACCGACTGCTTTCGGCGGGCGGATGGTGCGTGTGAAGTATTTATATATGCCGTCTGGTTTGCAAGACGTATGAAAACATTCATGCGTGATTTGAGTTGGATGGTGCCACTGTGGTCCGGTTTCACCGAAGTGGGGGTGTTGCCCGTGCGGGCGGGTGACGCGGGGGATCAGTCCCGGAGGAAGAACTGGTGCTCGTCGGAGATGTGCTCGTAGTCCTCGAGCCGCGCCTGGGTCCGCTCCGGGTCGGCGTCGGTCATGGCCTGCAGCAGCGCGGACGCCATCACGCCGGGAGCCGCGTAGGAGTCGAAGACCAGCCGCGATCCGGTCCCGGTCGAGAAGACGACGTCGGCGGTGTCGGCCACCGGCCCCAGCGCCAGATCGGTGACCAGGGCGACCCGCAGTCCGGCGCTGCGCGCCACCCGCACCGCGGTGAGCGTCTCCTGCGCGTGCCGTGGCATGGAGAACGCGAGCACCCACGTCCCGCCCGCCTCCCGCGACTGGAGCAGCGCGTCGTAGGCGACACTGCCGCCCCGGGTCACCAGCCGGACGTCGGGGTGGACACGGCGAGCGGCGTAGGCGAAGTACTCGGCGAGGGAGGCGGAGATGCGCAGCCCGAGGATGGTGAGCGGAGTCGACTGCGACAGCTTGCGGCCGACGGAGATGACCTGGTCGGGGTCCGCGAAGTCGCGCCGGAGGTTCTCCAGGTTCTCGATCTCGGCGTCCACGGCGGCCTGAAGCTCGTTGGCGCCGTTCTCCTCGGCGGCCGCCGGACCCCCGGCCAGCGCCCCGAGGGCGATCGACTGGAGCTTCTCCCGTAGCGCGGGGTAACCGCTGAAGCCGACCGCCCCGGCGAAACGGGTCACGGAGGGTTGGCTGACACCGACCCGCTCCGCGAGATCGGTGATCGAGAGGAACGCCGCCTCGGTGATGTGCTCGATCAGGTACTGGGCGATGCGCCGCTGCCCGGGGGAGAGCCGGGGCTGGTCGAAGAGCGTCCTGAGCTGGGAAGTCGGTGATGCCTCGGTCTCCGGGACCGATTTTCCCGACGTGATGGCGGATGCCTGAGCGCGTGCCTGCTGAGGCGATGGCACCGGTGCGCCTCTTTTGTCTCCCACAGTGCTTCAACATAGCTCACACACTGTGGCGATCAGGGCCCGCTCGGTGGCCCGCACTCATCGCCGGTAGATCGTGATCGAATGACCGACCGTGTCGATCGACCGACTGCTGTCGATCAGTTCGGCCAGCCGTCCGGTCGCCTTGGCCACCGAGGAGTCCGACACGACCAGCAGCCCGCGCACCTCGCGGACGGGCACCTTGCGCGGATCCGCGGCGCGGATTCCGTAGTACGACGGCACTCCGCTGCCCTTGTACACGAGCCAGATCCGCTCGCCCCGGTACCGCTCGCGCAGCCGGTCGGCCAGCCTGCCCAGATCCTGGCCCCAGTCCACGTTGGAGTCGTGCAGCCGCAGATGCGTCTTCGCCGGACCGCCGAACGCCTCATTGGAGTACGGCAGATAGTAGGGGAACGTCCGCAGCGAGCTGACCGCGACGAACAGCACCAGCGCCCCGGCCGCGACCGGCGCCCACCGCCGTCGCACCGTGAGCACACAACCCGCCGCCACCGCCAGGAACATGGGCACGAAGACGGCGTACCGGGTGCCGAAGTCCCGCGACCCCAGCATGGCCGCGCCGAGCAGCACGGCGGTGGGGACCAGCAGATACGGCACCGCGGGCCGCAGCCGCCGTACGGCCACCAGGGTGACGGTGCCCGCCGCCCATAGGGCGAGCATGCCGAGCGGCGTCTTCACCAGCAGCGCCGCCGGCAGGTAGTACCAGAGCGAGCCCGTGTAGAGCCGGCCGAACAGGAAGCCCTCCCACGGGTACTCCTCGAAGTCGAACTGGAAACGCATCCCGTCCCGGTACGCCTCCGGGAAGGGCAGCAGGTCCACGGCGAGCCCCCGCAACCCGTGCACCGCGGGAACGGGTTGCTCCGGCGCCCACCGCAACCGCGGATCGACCGCCAGGTACGACACCCATACGACGGCGACGGCGGCCAGTGTCATGACGGCCGCGCCCGCGGCGGCCCGCCCGAGCGCCCGCCGCCGGGACTCCGAGGGCTCTCGGGCACACCACACCGACAGCCCGGCGAGCGCCACGAGCACCGGAAGGGCGGCCAGCGTGCTCATCTTCGTCGCCAGCGCCGCACCCAGTGCGACACCGGCCAGGGGCAGGTGGAGGCGGGGCCTGCGACGGGCCCGCCACAGCAGCCAGACCGCCGTCAGTACGAAGCCGGCCGCCGGAACGTCGAGCGTGGCCAGCGAGCCGTGCGCGATGACGTCGGGGGAGAAGGCGTACAGCCCGAGCGCCGCCAGCCCCCCCGCCGAACCGGCGAGTTCACGGGCGAAGGCGAACACCACCAGCCCGAAGGCCAGCGTCAGGGCGATCACCGGGAGCCGGGCGAACAGCATCAGCCGCCACGGGTCGTTCCCGGATTCGTACAGAAGATGCCGTCCCAACCGGCCCTGATCGCCGGTGAAGGAGGAATCGACCTGCGGATCGGCGAGCGCCACCCCGACCGCGACGACCAGCTTTCCCAGCGGCGGATGCTCGGGGTTGTGGACCACCCGGTGTTCATGGAGGTACTCGGCGGCCGTGCCCACGTACACCGGCTCGTCGATCGTCGGGGTCTGCCGGACGGCGGTCGTCACCATCGCGACGGCCATCTGGCCCAGCAGCAGCACCACGAGGAGCGGGACGAGCCACCGCCCGACGGGCGGCCGCGAGGGCCGCGCGCCGGGCGGTTCGGAGTGCGTTTCCGGGGCCGGGGCCGTGTGTTGTTCGAGCGCCATCATCCGCTCCGCGGTGCCCTCGGCCCCACGGTGGCGGAAGCTGATCCAGAGCCGGCCCATGGGCCTACTCTGCATCAGTTCCGCCCGGGGACGGTGTCACCGCCTCTGGAGTCGTACCGACAGACCTTCCGTCGTGTAGACGGGTACGGCCCGGAGCGTGTCCGAGTTCAGCTCCACCCGGTCGAATTGTCCGCGCAGTCGCTCTGCCTCGATGACGGCAACCGTGCTCCCCGCGACCGGCGGGCGCCCGGCGTCCAGGCGCAGCGACAGCACGCTGCCCCGGCCCAGCACGACCCGGCCGGACACCTCCAGCGCCGGACCGTGGTTCTTGCGCAGCGGCAGCTCAAGCCGCGTGTCGCCCTCCTGGACGTACGAACCGCGCACCCGCAGCACCTTGTCGGCCCGGAGCGTGCTGCCGGCCACCCGCACATCGCCCTGCCCGAGGGCGTTGGCGGATGCGGCGACCAGCACGCCGCCCTCGACGGCCGTGCCACCGTGGTACCGGTTGTGCCCGGCCAGGGTGAGCGTGCCGGTGCCCCGCTTGGTGAGGCCGCCCTCGCCGCGGATGTCGTTGCGCCAGCTGTCCGCCGCGCCGAAGCCGCCGGCCGCCGCGTCGAGCGTGACCGTCACGTCCGAGTCGAAGGCGCCGTAGCCGTCCGCCGCCGTGAACAGGTCGAGCCGGCCCCACTGCTCGAAACCGTCCAGCAGGACGTACCCGCCGGGCAGCGCGGTCGTGCGCAGCACCTCGCGGCGCTGGGCCGCGGTCAGATAGGGCTGGCGCGTCTCCAGCAGCACCTCGGCGCCCTTCGGCACGGTCAGCGGTACGTCGCGGCCGCGCCGGGTCAGGACGTAGGTCAGTTTGGGCCGCACCGTACGGGCGTTGGCGTCCCGGTCGGCGTACGGATCCTCATCGGTACCGGCCGAGTGGGCGTAGGCGTACAGCGTGTCGGCGGTGGTCCCGGTGCGCTCCTCGAAGTACGCCAGGGCCTGGGCGCGGGCGGCGGCCTTGAGTTCGGCGTTGGCCGGGTCGACGAGGGCGGCGGCGGCCAGGGCCGTGGCCATGATGCGGCCACCGAGGACGTCGACCGTGGAGTGCATGCCCGCCACGATGCGGGTGTGGCTGAGCTCGAAGGCCCGGGTCACCAGCTCCTGGAAGCGCTCGGGCACGGCATAGGCGTACGCCAGGGCCGCCAGGTGCAGGGCGTTGGTGTGCCCGCTGGGGAAGCCGCCGTCCTCGGTCGCCGTCTCACCGCGCTGGCGCATCAGCTGCGGGGCGACGACCACCTCCGACTCGTAGACGGGGAAGCCGAACGCGTCCTTCCGCCCGGTGTCGACGACCTCGCTGTCCTCGTTCATCCGCCACGGACGCGGGTACTGGAAGGCGAACTTGGCCGGGTTGCCGGAGGCGAACGGACCGCGCACGGTGTCGACCAGCTTGGCCACCCTGCCCAGCTCCGAGTCGTACGACCCCGCGCCGATCGCGGATCCGGCCGGCGCGTCGGCCGGCAGGGCGTCGCTGATCTTCCCGGCGGGGGTGCCGTCCGGCGCGACGGTGATCGACGTGACCGCCCTGGCGCCCGACTTGTACAGGCCGGCCAGCGGACCGAGCCCGGCGATCACCGAGTAGCTCTGGTGCTGACGGTCGATGATGAACGATTCCTTCGCCTGCGCGTCCGTGCGCGCGGCGGTGATCCCGGCGCAGTAGCGCATGTTGGCGCGCAGCACCTCGGGCATCAGCGGCGTGCCGGTGTTCCAGGCGCCACCGGTCTTCCACACCTTCGCGAAACCGCCCAGGATCCGGACCACCGCGTTGGTCTCGGGCGTCAGGTTCGTGGTGACGTTGGTCTTGTAGTCGTCGACGAACGCGGCGGCGTTCGTGGCGGCCTTGGCGTCGGCGGCGGGGAGCCAGCCGGCGACGGCGGGGACGGCCAGCAGGGCAGCTCCGCCTCCGACGGAGGCCGTCAGAAAGCGCCTTCTATTGATGGACGGGGTGGTGTGGCCCCCGACGGGTGACGGCATGGGTGCCTCTCTCGAAGTTCTACGGCGCTACGGCCGGAAAGAGATCGAATGATCGACTCGACCGGCTGGAGCGCGGGAGACACACGAGGCGCAGGGGATCGAGTCGTACGAGCGAAGATCTACGGGCGAGTTGTGTCGGACCCGGGTGCACCCGGCGTCCGGCAGATGTCACACGAGTGAACGAGCGAGCGTCACGGCGCCCTCGACCGGCGGCACGGTCAGGGGCCGCGGCGTGGCCCCGGGCACGCTGTCGGCGAGAGCGGCGGCGAATGCGTCGTACAGCACGGACTGGGCGAGAATCGTGCTGCCGGCCACCACGACGTCGTCCACCGGGACTCCGCGGGCGGCGAGTTGCTCGACCAGCGCGGCCAGCGACCGGCCACCCTCGTCGATCACCGCGCGCGCGAGCGGCGAACCGGCCTCGGCGGCCGCGAACACCACCGGTGCGTGCCGGCCCCAGTCCGCCGAGATGTTCTTCGCGCCCTCCAACGCCCCGCCGAGCGCGGGCACTTCGGCGACTCCGAACGCGTCGACGAGCCCGCGCGCGAGTGCGTCGGGCCCGTCGCCGAGGTCGTGCGCGGCCCATACGGCCCGTACCGCCTCGCGCACGAGACCGGCCGAGCCGCCCTCGTCGCCGAGGACCGCTCCCCAGCCGCCGACCTGGACCGGGCTGCCGTCGGCCAGCCGGCCGACCGCGACGGACCCGGTACCGGCGACCAGGCCGACGCCCTTGTCCAACCCGGCGGCAGGGACGAGGAGTTCGGCGTCGCCCACCACCGACGCGGGTGCGTCGAAATGGAGTTGGAGCGCGGTGCGGATCTGGGCGCACTGGCGGGGGGTCTCACAGGCGTGTCCGCCGACGGCGAGTGCGGCGGGGCGGACACCCGCCGGCAGGACGCCGGCGACCAGCGCGGCCAGCCAGGCGGCGGCGGCCACCGGGTCGTGCGGCCGCCAGCCGCTGCTCGCGCGGACGTGATCGGCGACCAGGGCGTCCCCCGCGAAGGCACGGAGATGCGTCTTGGTGCCGCCCACGTCGATGCCGACCACGAGGGGGGACGAGTGGGGGTGTCCTGCACGGATCCTCTTTCGTCGTTGCGCTTCGGGCAGCGACGGCGGGCGAACCGTGCGGGGGCGCTCCGCTGGGGGGCCGCGATGAGCCGTCGGTTGTCTGCGGGATCGTTGTGGCTGGTCGCGCAGTTCCCCGCGCCCCCTGCGGGGCGCGAGGCCGGCGTCGTCGGGAAGCCCCGGGACGGGCTTCGGAATGGGAGCGGCAGGCGAGTACCGCATCAGTTCGTTAGGAAGTTAACTAACGAAGTAGGGTGCGTCAAGAGGCGCGGAATTCCCGTTGCCGAACGATCATTTCGGCGGTCCGTCCGCCGCAGCACGACCTGGGGAGACCATGGAGCTGAGCGAGAGCGCGCGTGCGGTGTTCGCGGTGCTGGCCGCGGTGGGCACCGCCACCCGCCCCCAGTTGGCGGCCGCCGCGGGCCTGTCCAAGCCGACCGTCTCCGCCGCCGTGGCCGAGCTGGAGGCCGCCGGCCTCGCCGCCCACTCCGGCACCGCCTCCGGCGCCACCGGCCGGTCCGCCGCCGTCTATCGGCTCGGGCCGGCCTCCGGCGCCGTGCTCGCCGTCGACCTCGGCCCCGCACAGACCCGGGTGCGCGGCTGCGCGCTGGACGGCAGCCTGCTCGCCGAGGGCACCGGCTCGCGCGCTGAGGCCGCCGACACCGTGCGGGGGGCGCTGGCCGCGCTGCCCGCGAACGCCCCGCTGCGTGCCGTCGTCGTGGCCGTCGGCGACGTCACCATCTGGGACCGGGACGGCACCGGCATGCGGCCCGCGACCGCCAAGGCCGGCCCCGTCTTCGACGCCATGGCCGTCGCGCTGCCCCCGGGCGTCCCCGTCCACCTGGAGAACAACGTCAACTGCGCCGCTCTTGCCGAACTGCACCAGGGCGCCGCGCTGGGCCGTGAGACGTTCGGCTACCTGCGGATCGGCGTCGGCATCGGCCTCGGCATCGTCGTCGGAGGGCGGGTGCTGCGCGGGGCCAACGGCGCCGCCGGTGAGGTGGCGCGGCTGCCGTATCCCTGGGTCGAGGGCCGCGAACCGCGCCAGGAGGCGCTGGAGGAGCACATCGGCGTACGGTCCCTGCTGCGCCGTACGGCCGAGGTGTGGCGGGACGCCGACGGGCCGTGCCCCGACACCGCCGAGCGGCTCTTCGCGCTGGCCGGCGAAGGGCATGCCACGGCGGGCACCCTGGTCGGCCGGCACGCCGCCGACGTCGGGCGGCTGGCCGCCGCCGTGGCCGCCGTCCTGGATCCCGGGCTGATCGTGCTCGGCGGCGCCGTCGGCTCGAACCCGCAGCTCGTGCCCGGCGTCCGGGCCGAACTCGCCCGGCTGAGCTGGCCGACCGAGGTGGTCAGCAGCGCGCTCGCCGACAGCGGCACCGTGGTGGGGGCCACCCGCATGGCCGTGGCGCATGGAATCCAAACCGTGACCGGTGCGGTCCAGGTGAAGCATTGACGGACTCCATCCGCTTCTGCCAATGTCCGGACAAGCGCTTTCTGAGCCGGCGGGACCCGGCTCGGGACGAGGTACTCCGCCGTACGACGCGTACGGCGAGCCGTGTGAGGGCGTGCTCGCACGGTCACGGCCGGGACGACGGCCGTGGACCCTCGTCCGACACGGCGGTGCGACCGGGCGAGGTCGCGGGCCGGGAGGCGTCATCCACAAAAGGATCCGAGCCGCGGCATGGGCCGGGCGGTCCGTCACGCACATCCAGGGAGGACCCGGTGGGTCACCAGATCTCGCGCAGAACCCTCTTCCGCACCGCGAGCGGACTGGCCGTCGCCGGCGCGCTCGGCAGCTCGCTCAGCGCCTGTGCCGGCGGCACCGGCGCCGGCAGCACCAGCAGCGACCTGACCATGACCTGGTGGGGCAGCGACGACCGCCACAACGCCTACAAGAAGTCGCTGGCCTACTTCCAGAAGCAGAACTCGAAGATCAAGATCCGCGAGACCTACCAGGGCTACGACGGCTACTTCGACAAGTTCAACACCAACATCGCCGGCGGCAGCGCCCCCGACCTGCTCCAGATGGACACCGCCCTGGTGGCGCAGTACGCGCGCAAGGGCGTCCTCGCCCCGCTGGACTCCTACGTCGGCAAGACCCTGGACCTCACCGGCTTCTCCAAGACCCTCCTCGCCGCCGGCACCGTCGACGGCAAGCTCTACGGTGTGCCCTCCGGCATCGGCGTCAACCAGCTCACCGTCAACCGCAGCGGCCTGGAGAAGCTCGGCCTGAAGCTGCCGGACCGCGAGTGGACCTGGGCCGACCTGAAGAAGATCGCTCAGGACGTGTACAAGAAGAGCGGCGGGAAGACCTACGGCGTCGACGACGGCGGTGGCTCCACCCTCCAGTGCTTCGAGATCTTCGCCCGTGAGAAGGGCCAGCAGTTCTTCTCCGACGACGGCAAGAAGCTCGGCTTCACCTCCGACACCCTCCAGGAGTGGTGGGAGTACTGGGCGGAGATGCGCCAGACCAACGCCTCCCCGCCGCCCGCCATCACCTCCGCCGCGCACAACGACCTCACCAAGAACGCGGTGGTCATCGGCAAGGCCCTGTTCACCTTCGACTCCGGTGTCTACGGCGCGGGCGGTTCCATCACCGATGCCCAGCTGGACTTCCTGCCGACTCCGCAGGGCGACTTCTCCGGCGCCCGCGAGGGCAACTTCGTCAACGGCGGTGTGCTGCTGAGCGCCACCAAGGCCAGCAAGAAGGTCGCCGACTCGGTGAAGATCATGAACTTCTTCGCCCAGGACGACACCGCGATCAAGGACATGCAGCTGTTCCGCGGCATCCCGCCGACGGAGAAGGCCCGCAACCTGATCGCCTCGGGCCTGACCGAGACGGACAAGCTGAACATGGAGAACGCCGACTACATCTCCCAGCGGGTCTCCAAGGCGTCCAACGCGCTGCCCGCGCCGGTGCCGCCGCCGCAGGGCGCCGACCAGATCTGGGACCTGTTGTTCGAGTCGAACCTCGCGGTTGCCTTCGGCAAGAAGTCGATCAAGGCGCAGTTGGGGGAGTTCTTCGATCAGGCCGCCGGGATTCTCGGGGGGTAGCGCCCAAGGGGAGTGCCGCGATGTGTCGTGTTGCGTCTGCGGGCGCGTTGTGGCTGGTCGCGCCCACGCGGCGGTAGCCGCAAATCAAATGGGGCCCCGCCCCTTCAGGGCGTTGCAGCGCAGGGCACCTAGGCAGTACCGGGAGAGGGTCAGGGAGAGATGAGTATGACCACCGCGCAGACCGACGCGGTCGTGAAGGAGCCGTCGGGTTCCGTGACCGTGTCCGACCAGCGGGAGCGTGACCGTATGCGCCGCCGCCTCGCCAGACGGCGGGGCGGGGGCTGGTGGCCGTACCTCTTCCTGGCCCCCTGGTTCGTCGGGCTGTTCGGGCTGACGATCTATCCGATGCTCGACTCGCTGTATCTGTCCTTCACCAACTTCGACCTGCTGACGCCCGCGCAGTGGGTCGGCATGGACAACTACGACCGGATGTTCACCGACGACCCGGTCTTCTGGGACTCGGTGCACGCCACCCTCGTGTACGTCCTGGTGTCCGTGCCTCTGAAGCTCGCCCTGGCCCTCGCCGTGGCGATGCTGCTCAACCGGGATCTGAGGGGCATCGGACTGTACCGGGCGGCCTTCTACCTGCCGTCCCTGCTCGGCGGGGCCGTGGCCATCGCCATCGTGTGGCGGCAGGTCTTCGGCGGCGAGGGCCTGTTCAACGACTTCCTGGGCTGGTTCGGGCTCAACACCGGCCAGGACTGGATCTCCAGCCCCGACACCGCGCTCTACACGCTCGTCCTGCTGGCCGTCTGGCAGTTCGGCACCCCGATGGTCATCTTCCTCGCCGGTCTGAAGCAGCTGCCGAGGGACGTGTACGAGGCGGCCTCGATCGACGGCGCCGGCCCCGTCACCCGGTTCTTCAAGATCACACTGCCGCTGCTCACGCCGATCGTCTTCTTCAACGTGGTGCTGCAGATCATCGACGCCTTCAAGACCTTCACCCCGGCGTTCGTGATCAGCAACGGCTCCGGCGGGCCGCTCAACTCGACCATGCTGTACTCCCTGTACCTGTACAAGAAGGGCTTCACCGACCTTCAGATGGGGTACGCCTCCGCGCTGGCCTGGGTGCTGTTCCTGGTCATCGCACTGTTCACGGCGGTCAACTTCATCGCCAGCCGCTTCTGGGTCCATTACGACGACTGACGACCGAGCGAGGAGTCCTACACCATGTCCGCCATCACCTCGGCCCAGCCGTCGAAGTCACCGCTGCACAAGCTCCGCTCGCTGACCGGCCCGCGCCGCATCTTCGCGCACACGCTGCTCATCGGCGTCGCCGTCGTCATGCTCTATCCGCTGATGTGGATGCTGAGCAGCTCCCTCAAGCCCGACACCGAGATCTTCACCCAGCCCGGTCTCATCCCGAACCAGGTGCGTCCCGAGAACTACTCCGAGGGCTGGAGCGGCTCCGGCAACTCCTTCTCCCTCTACATCACCAACTCGCTGATCGTGACGATCGGCGCGGTGATCGGAAACGTCATCTCCTGCTCGCTGGCCGCCTACGCCTTCGCGCGCTTCGAGTTCCGCGGCAAGAAGATCTGGTTCGGCCTGATGCTCGGCACGCTGATGCTGCCGACGCAGGCCGTGCTGATCCCGCAGTACACGATCTTCTACAACCTGACCTGGATCAACACGTTCCTGCCGCTGATCGTGCCGAAGTTCCTCGCGGTGGACGCCTTCTTCATCTTCCTGATGGTCCAGTTCATCCGCTCCATCCCGCGCGAGCTGGACCAGGCCGCCATGGTGGACGGCGCCAACCCGTGGAAGATCTACTGGAAGATCATCCTGCCCCTGATGAAGCCGGCGCTGATCACCACCACGATCTTCACCTTCATCTGGACCTATGACGACTTCCTCCACCAGCTCGTCTACCTCCAGCAGAACGACAAGTTCACCGTCCCCCTCGGCCTCACCCTGTTCCTCGACCAGACCAGCGGCTCCTCCTACGGCGCCATGTTCGCCATGTCGACACTCGCCCTCCTGCCCACGCTCATCTGCTTCCTCGTCTTCCAGAAGAGGCTGGTCGAAGGCATGGCGACCTCCGGTATGAAGGGCTGACCCCCGTGCATCTCCCTCGCCAGCTCGGCGCCCTGCACGACCTCCCCGACACCCCGGAGGCCTACGACGCCGTCCTCGCCGGTGTCGCCGAACAGGCCCTGGCCCGGCTCACGCCCGAGGGCAACCTCGAACACCCGGACTGCGTCGACGACATCGGCGACACCTCACTCGGCGTCACCTCGCTCCTCGCCCTCGCCTGGCGACGCGGCAAGGACCCGCGCCTCCCGGAGGCGGTACGCCACAGCCTCGCCTTCCACCTGCGGGAGCGCGTGTACACCGAGGACAACCCCGGCTACCCGAATCTGAAGGTGCGCGGGTCCGGCCTTCCGTACGCCCGGTACACCCTCGCGGCAGGCGCGCACCCCATCGGGGACTGGCCCAGCACGGTGTGGGCGCTGCTCCAGGCGGTCGACGTGCTGGATCTCGCGGAGGGGCTCGTCGAGGACGAGCAGCGCGCCGAACTCGTCGCGGTGGCGCACGGATACTGGCGTTGGCTGACCGAGGCGACCTTCTTCAATCCGCAGGAGGCCGGCAACCAGGCGATCGGCTGTGTGGTCGGCGGACTGATGCTGGCCCGGCATCTGCCCGCCGCGGACGGCGACGCGGTGCGGGAGCGTGCCCTGCGCGTGTACGAGGAGGAGATCCGCGCCCACCGCGTGCGTGACCGGGGCGCCCTGCTGCCGCCCGAGCACGGTGGGGCGTACGACAACAACTACGGCCCGATCTCCCTGTCCTTCCTCGCCCAGGCCCACCGGATCAGCGGCGAGGAGATCTTCGCCGAGGACGGCGACGCGCTCGCCCGCTACATCGACGCCCGCCTGCCCACGGGCGGCTTCGACAACGGCGGCCCGCGCTACAGCGAGCAGCACAGCGGCTTCGAGTCGGTCCTCGGCCTGCGCTACTTCAGTGCCCGGATCGGCTCCGACCTCGGCCGCTACCGGGGCGACACCCGCTGGGGCCGGCACGCCGTCAAGGCGGACGGCTCAGTCGACGGCCACTTCGCCTGGATGCTGGTCTGGCAGACCCAGGACACCACGCGCTGGCACCGCACGCCGTCCACGACCCCGGCCCGCCACCAGCTCCGGGCGGGCAGCGTCTCGGTGGCCTTCGACGACCGGATGACCCCGTCGCTGGTCGAGGCGTCCGGCATCTACTACCTCCCCGCGGCGGTGAACCGGCAGCACGGCTTCGGCCCGGTGACGGACGGTTTCCTGCACTGCCGCCCGATGGGCGAGGTCCGTGTCCGGGACGTCCGCGCGGACGGCCTCACGGCCAAGCTGGTCACCAAGCCGGTCGTCGGCCGCGACCACGTCCTGCGCCATGTGCGGTCCCTGTACGTCACCGACGGCACGAGCCTGTGGACGACGGTCGCGGTGCAGCGGCTCCCGGGAACGCCGTATCTGCTCGCCGGTCTGCCGTACGCCGCCGACGACGGCGATCGCGTGCGCAGGAACGCGGAAGGTCAGGTCACGTCCGCCGGCGTTCTCCGCCTCACCCACCCGGAGCCGGAGGGCGAGGACCACTTCGACGCCCGCGCGGACCGGACCCAGGAGGAGGCGGCCTTCGCGCTGGCGGCCGACCCTCGCGGCTACGGCAACCCTGACCTGGGCTGGAGCCACCTCGTCGGTTCCTCGGCTCTGGAGGCCGAACCGGCCCTCGGCGGACCGGAGGACCTGCACGTCTTCGCCGTACGTTACGGGGCGACGGGTCCCTACGCGCCCGCCTTCGCTTCCGACGGCTCGGGCCTGACGGTCCGTACGGAGGCCTTCACCGCCGTGATCGGCGAGCCGGCGGGCGACGCGCAGGGAGAGCCCGAGCTGTCCCTGCGGGCTGTGTAGGCGGGAAGTTCACGCCCCCGCACGCGCCGAGGGCGGCTCGTGCGGGGCGGGCAGTGCCGTGACCGGCACCAGCAGGTCGGCGCGGTCGCGGGTCATGGCGACCAGTTCCGCGTTGGGCTGGTCCGAGCGCCGCACCCAGGCCACCGCCTCGTCGTGCGACTTGCCGAACTCCTCGTGCCGGGCGATCAGGCGCCGCAGCCGCTCCGGCTCGTCCGGCTCGCAGAACCACACCTCGTCCAGCTGCGGCCGGACCCGGGCCCAGGCGCCCGTGTCCAGCAGCAGGTAGTTCCCCTCGGTCACCACCAGCCGGGCCGTCGGCTGCACCGGGACGGCCCCCGCGATCGGCTGCTCCAGAACCCGCTCGAAGCCGGGCGCGTAGACGGTGCCGTCGTCGGCGTCCTCGTGCAGGCGCCGCAGCAGCGCCGCGTACCCCGCCGCGTCGAAGGTGTCGGGCGCGCCCTTGCGGTCCCGTCGGCCGAGCCGTTCCAGCTCGGCGTCGGCGAGATGGAAGCCGTCCATCGGCACATGGGCGACCCACGGCTCCCCGGCACCGTTCAGCTCCCGCACCAGGCGTTCGGCGAGCGTCGTCTTGCCGGACCCGGGACTGCCGGCGATGCCGAGCACGGCCCGACGGCCGTCACGGGGGAGGGACCGGGCGCGGGCGAGGAGGTCCTCGAAGGTCAGGGTCACATTGCAGAGTGTGGCAGCCGGCCTGTGGCGACCTCGGGCCGTCCACCCCGGTTCCTGATCGACCGGCGGCCATGAACCGGTGTCATCCGGCTGGCCGAACATGCTCTGCACACCCACTCCCTTCGGGTTACTTTGTCCGTGTTTTCGCTGATTTTCCGTTCCCCGCTGTCCAACTCGCCAGGCCGTGGGGCTCAGTAGCCCTACGGTTCGTAGGGGTGAGGGGTGGACGATGGCCCAGGGCACGCGGCCCATGCTCGTCGGTGCGGGGCGGCTCGACGAGGCGCTCGTGTTCGGCAGGTCACGGCGGGCACGCGGCGACGGCCCGCTCGCGGCGGTCGCCGGTGCCTTCGCCCTCGCCCAACTCCTCCTCGTGGGGCCCTCGATGGGCCTCGGCTGGGACGAGGTGGTGTACGTCAGCCAGGTCGCCGCCGACGCACCGGCCGCGTTCTTCAGCGCACCCCGCGCGCGGGGCGTCTCGCTCCTCGTGTGGCCCGTCGCCTCCTGGTCGTCGTCCACGACACTGCTGCGGTTCCATCTCGCCGTGCTGTCCGGACTCGGCCTGTACCTGGCCCTGCGCGCCTGGCGCGGACTGTTCGCGGCCCGCGTCCTGGCCGGCGCGGGCGCCCTGTTCGCCACCCTGTGGGTGACCCTCTTCTACGGCCCGCAGGCCATGCCCAACCTCTGGGTCGCGTACGGCGCCCTGCTCTGCGTCGGCTGCTTCCTGCGCGCCCGCGCCGACCGCCTCGACAAGCGCCCTCTGTGGGGCGTCCTGGCCGGCGCCGCGCTGATGGCCTGGATGCGGCCCACCGACGCCGTCTGGGTCACACTGCCGCTGCTCGCCCTCGTCGTGCAGGCGCGGCACCGGCGGCTCGCGGGAGCCCTCGCCCTGGGCCTGGCGGCAGGTGGAATCCCGTGGGTGATCGAGGCGTACGTCAGCTTCGGCGGCCTGCGCGAGCGGCTGAACGAGGCCTCCCGCATCCAGGGCGACCTCGGCTGGAACCTCGCTGTCGACGACCAGCTGCGCGCCCTCGTCGGAAGCGCCCTGTGCCGGCCGTGCGACTTGGCGACCCCTCATCCGGCCTACTACGCCTGGTGGTTCGTGCTCCCCCTGCTCGCCGCCTGCGGTCTCGCGGTCGCGGTCCGGTTCGGACGCACCACCCGCACCCTGCTCCCGCTGGCCTGCGCCACGACGGCAGCCTTCCCGTACCTGTTCCTGATCGGATACGCGGCACCCCGCTTCCTCCTGCCCGCCTACCTCCTCCTCGCCCTCCCGGTCGCCGACGCGCTGCGCCATCTGGTCACCGCACCGAACGGCCGGCTGCGCCCGGCGGCCGCGGCCGTGGTCGCGTTCGGCCTCGCCGGGCATCTGGCCGTGCAGTACGTCGTCCTGGACCGCATCGTGGACCGCACCGACTCCGCCCGCGGAGACTGGGCCCGCTCCGCAGCCGAACTGCACCGCCTGGGCGTGCGCCCGCCCTGTCTGCTCACCGGGCACCATGCCATCCCCGTCGCCCACTACACCGGCTGCGGCTCCGGCGCGATCGGCGGCCACAACGCCAACATCAGCCGGGCCGGCATCCTGCGGACCGCCCGCGGCGTCCCGGTCGGCGCGCTCTCCGTACCCGGCCGCGAACCGCCGCGGTACGCCAGTGACTGGGAGCTCCACCGCCTCGCCGGTCTGGTGGTCCGCATCGCCCCGGCGCCGGGTGCGGACGACACGGCATGACGCCTGAGCAGGTCCTCGCCAAGCCCTGGCGCAGACGCGCCTACTGGCACACCGCCCTCGCACTCGCCGTCCTGGTCGCCGTGTTCCTGCTGGCCCGACGCCACTGGCCGGTGCTGGAGACCGGCGCCGTCCGGCTCGCCCTCGCCGACCAGGGCTGGCTGCTGGTGGCCGCCGCGGCCGCGCTGGTGACCTGGCCGTGCGCGGCGCTCGCCCAACAGGGCGCGGTGCCCCGCCGGTTACCGCCCGGACGTCTGGTGGCGGGGCAGTTCGCCGCCTCGGCCGCCAATCAGGTGCTGCCCGCCGGTCTCGGCGCGGGCGCGGTGAACCTGCGCTTCCTCATACGCTGCGGCCTGTCGCTGGGCGACGCGGTCACCGCGATCGCGGTCAAGGGCACCGCCGGCGGGATCGCGCGCGGCGCCATGGTCGCCGTACTCTTCGCGGCCTTCCCCGGCGTGCTGCACCTCCCGCACTTCAGCGGGGGAATCCTGGTCGCGGTGTTCACGGCGGTCACCGTCGCGGTCCTCCTGCTGGTCGGCCCGCTGTGGCCCCGGTGCCGGCGGGCGCCGGCGACGGTCTGGGCGTACATCTGTGCCGTCCACGCGCGGCCGGCGCGTGCGGTGGCGCTGTGGGGTGGCTCGCTGGCCTTCGTCGTCCTGCACTGCGCCGTCCTGATCGCCGTCACCCGGGCGGTCGCCCTGCCCCTCCCGCCGGCCCGGGTGGCGCTGCTCTACGTCGCCGCGAGCAGCGCGGCCGCGCTGCTGCCGACGCCCGGCGGCCTCGGCTCCCTCGACGCCGTGCTCGCCCTCGCGCTGACCGCCGTCGGTGCCCCGGCGACGGCGGCCGCCTCCGCGGTGCTCGGCTACCGGCTGCTGACCGTGTGGCTGCCGCTGATCCCCGGGCTGGTGGTGCTCGCGGTGCTCGTCCGCCGCAGGGCCCTGTGAAGAAGGTCGAGGGCGTCTCCACGAGGCGGCGCTCGCCGTGCTTTCCCTCCCCATGGCGAAGAGCTGTGGTTTCCATGGCGAACAACTGCCCCGGCTTTTACTGCACATGGTTTGCAAGTACCGGAGGATGGCCGCAGGCTGTACAACGCAGCCGCCCTCCGCAGGAAAGACGCTCCCACCGCGATGACGGCTGCCCCTGGCTCCACTCCGACCCTCCCGGCCACGACACCCGCGTGGCACCGCGTCCGTTCTTCGATGACGCGGCAGGAGTGGAGCAGGGTCGGCGGCATGGCCGCGTTCGTGCTGGCCCTGCACATCATCGGCTGGTTCACCCTCGTCGCGGTCGTCGCGCCCCAGCACTACGACGTCGGTCAGCGGTCCTTCGGGATCGGCATCGGCGTCACCGCGTACACGCTCGGGATGCGGCACGCATTCGACGCCGACCACATCGCGGCGATCGACAACACCACCCGCAAGCTGATGGGGGAGGGACAACGGCCCCTGTCGGTCGGCTTCTGGTTCTCCCTCGGCCACTCCAGCGTGGTCCTCGCCCTGGCCGTGCTGCTCTCCCTCGGCGTGCGGAACCTGGCCGGACCGGTCCGCGACGACGGCTCCCGCCTCCACGCCGTCACCGGCCTGATCGGTACGACGGTCTCCGGCGCGTTCCTCTATCTCATCGCGGCGATCAATCTGGTCGCCCTGGCCGGCATCTGGAAGGTGTTCCGCCGGATGCGCTCGGGCCACTACGACGAGGCGGCCCTCGAAGAACAGCTGAACAACCGCGGCTTCATGAACCGCATCCTCGGCCGCGCCACGAGGTCGATCACCAAGCCCTGGCACATGTACCCGCTCGGCCTTCTCTTCGGCCTCGGCTTCGACACCGCGACCGAGGTCGCCCTGCTCGTCCTGGCCGGCTCCGGCGCCGCCGCCGGTCTGACCTGGTACGCGATCCTGTGCCTGCCCGTCCTGTTCGCGGCGGGCATGTCCCTACTGGATACGATCGACGGCACGTTCATGAACTTCGCCTACGGCTGGGCCTTCTCCCAGCCGGTCCGCAAGGTCTACTACAACCTCACGATCACCGGCCTGTCCGTCGCGGTCGCCCTCCTCATCGGCACCATCGAACTCCTCACCCTGCTCGCCGACCGCCTGTCCCTGCACGGCCCCTTCTGGACCTGGACCACCGGCCTCGACCTCAATACCGCCGGGTTCGCCGTCGTGGGCCTGTTCGCCGTGACCTGGGCCGTCGCCCTGGTGGTGTGGAGGGTCGGACGGATCGAGGAGAAGTGGACGACGGGCCCGCGCGCCGAGGAGCCCTGAGACCGCGCGGCCCGCGACCGGCGGCCCGGTCAGGCCCGCACCCCCACCTCCTTGCGCCACCGCACGAGCTGCTTGTCGGGATCGCCGATGTACGCCCATGGCGCCCGGGTGGCACGGCGGCCCAGAATGCGGAACAGGGCCGCGGCGATGTCGTGCGCTCCCGCGTGACAGGCCGCGTGGGCCAGGTAGTTGAAGTCGCGCAGTTCGCCGGGGGCCACGTTCTGGTCGGCGCGGCCCATGATCCAGCGCTCCCAGGTGCGGCGTACGTCGCTGACGGCGCCGTCGTTGCTCCAGTGCTGTCCGATCCCCATCGAACTGTGCCGGCCCTTGGCGGCGTCGAGGGCGTAGCGGAACTCCTCGACCCGGGCGTACTGCACGAGCACCGGCAGCGGGCAGCCGGGCGGTGCGACTCCGGCCGCGTCGCGGGCGAAGTCGTACATCAGGCCGTGGGTGCCGTGCCAGCGCGAGGAGTAGTAGTGCAGCACCTGGAGGTGCCCCTCCACGCTGTAGGGGTCCCGCCCGTGCAACTCGTCCCACCAGCGCCCGAGTTCCTGCCGCCGTACGCCCTGCGGATACAGCCGGGCGACGGAGATGAGGGAGATCCAGGGTGTCGGATCGTCCGGATAGGAGTCGGCGGCCCTGAGGCAGGAGAGCACCGCGGTGTCGATCCGCTGCTGGTCGATCGGCATGCCCCGGCCCGCGGCGATCGCCACGTTGAACGCCCGGGCCGTCTCCGTCGCCGCCCGCAGCACCAGCGCGTCACCGCTGTGCGGCTCGGCCGCCAGCCAGGACTCCACCGTCGAACTGCTCGCACACGCCTGGGCGAGCGACCGCACCCGGTGGCCCCGGGACAGCCAGTCGGGCCCGGTGACCCGCAGCAGCTCCCGCAGCCCCTGCCAGCGGCCGATCACGATGTCCTGGCGGGCGTGGGTGAGGGCCGAGTCCCCGCAGTCCGGGTCGAAGTCGGGATCGAAGTCGCGCTTGGAGTTGCCTCGCGCCATCGGGGTCTCCCTCAGAAGTCGGTCGGAAGACCCTCGTGGACGAGGGGGTTGGTGCCGCCGTCGGCCGGGACGTAGTCCGCCTCGACGGTCTGTGTGGCGTCCAGCTTGGACGGCCGGTAGTAGTCGCTGCCCTGCCGCCAGTACCAGAGCATCGGGATCAGCCCCGCCGCGAGACCGCCGATGCCGATCACGATCGCCGAGCGGCTCAGCTCGCCGAGCGACTCGACGAAGATCCAGAACATGAACAGCGCCCCGAACAGCGGCCACAGCCCGCCGAACACGAAGTCGCCCACCGACGTCAGCAGCATCTTGCGGTAGGCGACGACCGCCGCGAGCCCCGTCAGCCCGTAGTAGACGGCGATCTGCAGTCCGATCGCCGAGATGGCGTCGGAAAGGATGTCGCCCACCGAGCCCAGGGAGTTGGAGGCGATGAACATCGCCAGCGCCACCGCGCCGACCACCGCGATCGCCACCCACGGCGTGTTCCACCGGCGGTGCACCCGGCCCAGCGCGGCCGGCATCGTACGGTCCCGGCCCATCGCGAACAGCGAGCGCGTGACCTGGATGAGCGTGGTCTCCAGCGTGGCGATGGTGGACAGCATCACCGCCACGATCAGCAACTTGCCGCCCCAGCCCGGCCACACCTCCTCGCCGAGCACCGCCAGCACATTGGCGTCGTTCTCCTGGATCTGGCGGGAGGAGAGGATGACGTTCACCGCGATCGTGAACACCTCGAACAGCAGGAAGACCACACCCACCCCGATGAGCCCCGCGAGCCCTGTCGTACGGCGGCTGTTGCGGGTCTCCTCGCTGAGGTTGCTGGTGACGTCCCAGCCCCAGTAGTAGAAGGCGGCGATCAGCGCGCCCGAGGCGAATCCGGTCGCGCCGTCGAAGTGGTCGAAGCCGAGCCATGACCAGTCGAAGGCGCGGGCACTTCCCGAGTGGAAGAGGGCGAGCACGGCGAACAGGGCCAGTATGACCAGTTCGACACCGGACATCACGAGCTGCGCCCGGACCGTGAGCCGGGCCCCGCCCAGCACCACCAGCAGCATGAACAGGAACCAGCAGGCGCCGACCAGCGTGGACAGCGCGGTGTTATCCGCGAGTTCCCCGTCGAACAGGGCGAGCGTCATCGAGCCGGCGGGCAGCGAACCCGCCACCATGAAGATCGTCGCCGAGATCACCAGGGCCCAGCCGCTGACGAAGCCCAGGAAGGGATGGAGCGTCCGGCCGACCCAGGAGTAACTGGCGCCCGCGTTCACGTCGATCCGGCTGAGGCGGCTGTAGGCCAGCGCGATGCCCAGCATCGGTATCGCGCAGTACAGCAGCGCGGCCGGGCTGGCCAGGCCCACCGCACCGACGAGGACCGCCGTGGTCGCGGCGATCGAGTAGGCCGGGGCGCTGCCCGCGACCGCCATCACCACCGTGTCGAACGTTCCGAGGGCATTGGCTTGCAGCCCTCTGCCCCTGTTGTTGCTCATGCGCGCCGCTTTCCGTCTTGCACGACTTCAGGGCGAACCGGCCCCGACGCCGTAGAGGGGGGTGGGTGGAACAACGCCACGAACCGGAGAGGGGTGACCTCGGGTCAGGGGCGGCGAAAGAGAGGTGGCGGACACTGTACGCCGTTGCGTCGTCGTGCAGTCACGCCGTGTGTGCGAGTGATGATAGCCACACTCTTTGAGGGTTCAAGAGCCAACGGATCTTCCGGGGTTGGCGACCGCGCCACGGGATACGCGGTTCAGGACATGCACCAGCCGAACCAGGCGATGCCCGCGAGTGAGGGAGGCGGCCATGGGCCCCACCGAACGTACGCCCTCCGAGCCGATGGCGGACGACGCGTACCAGCCCACCGGAAGCAACGAGGAGCAGGAGGACGCCGCGCCGCTCGACCTTCAGGACGCCGTGGACGAGCGGACCTACGACGACATCCTCGACGAGGGCTACTCCCCGCCGGAGAAGCCGCTCGGGGTGACCAGGCACGGCACCACGGCAGCCGAACAGCACGACGGCGAGACCCTCGACCAACGGCTGGCCGAGGAGGTTCCCGAAGCGACCGTGCCGGTCGGCGACGACGTGGGCGACCTGCCCGGCGGCGACGGTGAACCCGTCGACCCCGAGGCCGGCACCGACCGCGCGGGCCGTCTTGTCGCCCCGGACGAGGGAGCCCACCCTGACACCACGAAGGAGGAGGTCGCCGCCGACCTGGGCATCGACGGCGGAGCGGCCGGCGCCGAGGAGGCCGCGATGCACGTGGTCGACGACGAGGGGCTGCCGGACGGCGACCAGGAGATCTGAGGCCGGCGTGCCACCGAGTGGTCAGTCTCCGATGTGGTCGATCTGCCGGAGTCTGTTCGTGGCGTCCAGGGCGGCGACCTTGTAGGACTCCGCGAGGGTCGGATAGTTGAACACCGCGTCGACCAGATAGTCGACCGTACCGCCGCACCCCATCACGGACTGCCCGATGTGGATGAGCTCGGTCGCCCCCGTACCGAAGCAGTGCACCCCGAGCAGAGTGCGGTCCTCGGGGGAGACCAGCAGCTTCAGCATGCCGTGCGAGTCGCCGATGATCTGCCCACGGGCCAGCTCGCGGTAGCGGGAGATGCCGACCTCGAAGGGCACCAGGTCCTCGGTTAGCTGGTCCTCGGTCCGGCCCACGAAACTGATCTCCGGGATGGTGTAGATGCCGATCGGTTGGAGGTTGTGCATCTGACCGACGGGCTCTCCGCAGGCGTGGTAAGCCGCCGACCGCCCTTGCTCCATCGAGGTCGCGGCCAGTGCCGGGAAGCCGATGACGTCACCGACGGCGTAGATGTGCGGCACCTCGGTGCGATAGTGCTCGTCGACCTTGATCCGGCCGCGCGGGTCCGCTGCCAGCCCCGCCTTGTCCAGG
The DNA here is from genome assembly GCF_042795335.1 of Streptomyces sp. NPDC056479. Taxonomy (NCBI): domain Bacteria; kingdom Bacillati; phylum Actinomycetota; class Actinomycetes; order Kitasatosporales; family Streptomycetaceae; genus Streptomyces; species Streptomyces sp. NPDC056479. The sequence goes on from NZ_JBHTRZ010000001.1 coordinate 934,835, forward strand.
TCCAGCTCGTCGGTGAGCCCCTGCCGGCCCGCCGAGTACATCACCGCGTCGGCGGGTATCTTCTTGCCGCTCTCCAGGAGGGTCAGCGTCCCGCGCGGATGCCGCTCGACCGCGGCGACGGTCTCCCCGAAGCGGAACGTGACGGCGAGATCCCGCAGGTGGTACTTGAGCGACTCGATCACTTCGACGTCGCACATGTCGAGCATCCCGGCGCGCTTCTCCACCACGGTGATCTTGCTGCCGAGCGCGGCGAACATGCTCGCGTACTCCATGCCGATCACTCCGGCACCGACGATGACCATGGAACGCGGCACCCGCTCCAGCGCCAGGACGTTGTCCGAGTCCAGGATCGTCCGCCCGTCGAACTCCACGCTGCCGGGCCGCGCGGGCCGGGTGCCGGTGGCGATCACGATGTGCTCGGCGGTCAGCAGCCGTTCATGGCCGGTGACCTCCTGCAGAGCGACGGTGTGCGGGTCGACGAAGCGACCGGTCCCGGCGTACAGGGCGACATGGTTGCGGGACAGCTGGCTGCGGATGACGTCCACCTCACGGCCGACCACGTGCTGGGTGCGGGCGGTCAGGTCGGCGACGGTGATGTCCTCCTTGAGCCGGTAGCTCTGCCCGTACAGATCGCGCTGGGTGAGACCCGTCAGGTACAGCACCGCCTCGCGCAGGGTCTTGGAGGGGATGGTGCCGGTGTGGATGGAGACGCCGCCGACCATGTCGGGGCGATCGACGACGGCGACGCGGCGGCCGAGCTTGGCCGCCGCGATGGCGGCCTTCTGACCGCCGGGTCCGGATCCGATGACGAGCATGTCGAGGTCGGGCACCCTCCGGAGTCTGACAGCCGGAGGGCCTCTTTCGAAAGGGCGAACCGTGAACGGTTGCCCGACCGAAGTGCCGGGGGCGGTACGGAAGTTGCGCCTCCGCATCGCCGCGCCCCCGGTGCTCGCGCCGCACCGGGGAGGTCGCGGCGGCCCGGCGCGATATCGCCACCATGGGTCGATAATGCCTATATGGGTCATCGACTCGCCGACGCGAGCACGCCGGCCCGGCTGGCCGCCCCGGAGGAGGGCATCGGCCGGGACGAACTGGCGCTCGCGACCCGCAACCACGGCCTGCCCCTCGAAGCCCTGCGCCACGACATCACCCCGCCCGGCCTGCACTACGTCCTGACCCACTACGACATCCCGTACGTCCCCGACGGCACCCCCTGGCACCTGGCCCTGGACGGCCGCGTCCACCGCCCCCTGCGCCTGGACCTGGCCGCCCTGCGGACGTTCCCGCCGGTCACGACCCGCGTCACGATGGAGTGCGCGGGAAACGGCCGCGCTCTGCTCACCCCCCGGCCGGTGAGCCAGCCGTGGCTCGTCGAGGCCGTCGGGACCGCAGACTGGACGGGCGTACCGCTGCGCCTGCTGCTCATCGAGGCCGGAGTGGATCCGAGCGCGGTCGACGTGGTCTTCACCGGCGCCGACCATGGGGTCGAGCGCGGCGTCGAACAGGACTACCAGCGCGCCCTGCCCCTGGCGGTGGCCCTGGGCGACGATCCCGAGGTACTGGTGGCGTACGCGATGAACGGCGCCCCACTGCCCCCGCAGCACGGCCGGCCGCTGCGGCTGGTCGTGCCCGGCTGGTACGGCATGGCGCAGGTGAAATGGCTGCGCGAGATCACCGTCGTGGACGAGCCGTTCACGGGATTCCAGCAGGCCGTGGCCTACCGGCTGCGCCGGCACGCCGAGGACGAGGGCGAGCCGGTCACGCGTATCGCACCGCGCGCCCTGCTGGTGCCACCCGGCTTCCCGGACTTCATGTCCCGGGCCCGTGTGGTCCGGCCCGGCCCGGTGGACCTGGAGGGGCGTGCCTGGTCCGGGCGCGCGCCGGTGACGCGCGTCGAGGTCAGCGTGGACGGGGGACGCACCTGGGAGGACGCCGAACCCACCCCGGACGACGGACAGCGCTGGGCGTGGCGCCGCTGGCGGCACAGGTGGACGGCGACCCCGGGTGAGCACGTGCTGAGCGCCCGGGCCACCGACGCCGGAGGACACAGCCAGCCACTGGACCAGCCCTGGAACCGCGGAGGCTTCGCGAACAACCTCGTCCAGCGGGTCCCGGTGCTGTGCACGGACGAGGACGGCGGCCGGGCGCCTGCGTGAGCGGCCCGACGGGCGCACATGGCCGCCCCGGGTGGCCGTGCGGACCCGGGGCGGGCAGGGCGGGTACGGCTAGGGCAGCAGCTTGTCGAGAGCGGACGGCCCCTCGGCCGCCAGCTTGCGCTTCGCCCATTCCAGATTGCGTGGGGTGAGGTCCTTGCCTGAGGCAAGCACGATGTCCTCGGGGGACACCTCGGTGCCGGTGCGGGCGTGGAGCAGGTCGTCCGGGGTGGTGCGCTCCCCGGACGGCCCGGACGCTTCGGGCTGGGACGTCGGCATCATCTGTGCTCCTCGGATCCGGATGACTACTTCGGGCCCGGTGCGGTCATCGGGTCTGTTAACACCATTCAACGCCTGAGCGGACCCTGCATCCGGAGGCGCCGGCACCCCACCCCCTCCCGCGCCGTGTCAGCCCTCGAAGGGCGTGAGCGTCAGCGTGATCCCCGTCGGCGCCGTGTCCTGGATGTACGAGGCGAAGTCGGCCACGTCGTCGAAGGCGAAGCCGTACGCCTTGCCGTCCGCGGTGGCCGCGTGCATCGCCTTGGCGTAGTGATTGGTCAGGTCGGTCCGGTAGAAGGTGCCGGCGTCGGTCGTGGGCTGGGCGGGATGGCTGAGCAGGGTCGAGCGGTTGAAGCCGGCACCGAGCACCGCGGCGACGGGACCGGTCGTGCCGTCGTTGGGGGCGGCTAGATTGCCGTCGCAGAACAGCACGTCCCGCGTCGACGGCTTGGCGAAGGACACCTGGGCGGGCCCGTCGAAGGTGAACCGATCACCGCGGACCCGCCCGGTGAACGTCCCCGCATTGGTCGTGACGGTGAGGTCCCGCCCGGTGTACGTGCTCCACACCTCGTCGATGTACGGCGCGAGGTAGTCCTTGGCGAACAGTCCGGCGTCCAGACCGTGACCCGGGGCGATGAGGCGCCTGTCGTCCACGACGAGCGGAGCGAACTGCTCGACCTGGCGGACCGCTGCGAACGCGTCCGCCCGTCCGCCGGCGCGCAGTCGGCCCGTCGACTGGTCCTTGGCACCGGTCAGCCGGATGCTCATCGGCACGCTGAACATGTCGACCATGGTGGTGTTGCAGAACATGCCCGAGGCGTTGTACGTGAACTCTGCACAGTCGTGCAGGACCGGGTAGTTGGGGTCGGACGTCACCCAGCCCGCCGGGTACTGGAGCGCGGCATTGCCGTTGCCGTCGGTCACGGCCTTGAACTTGAGCTTCTCGCCGAGCGACACATAGATCCGGCCGGACATGTAGGGGAGGGACAGCCGGGTCTCGCCGCTGCCGGCCAGGGAGATGGCGTAGTCGGTGAAGCCGTCGGAGCCGTTGTCCGACAGTGCGATCGGCGCGAGGGTGCCGTCGGGCGTGACACGGACCTGCCTGCCGTCCTGGTTGCCGACGATGTAGAGGTGCACGCTCGCGTTGCCGAAGGAGCCGCTGTCGTTGACGATCGTCAGCGGCAGCGGACCCGCCGCGACGGACGCGTCGCCGGCAGCGGACGTGTCCGCGAGGGCGTACGGGGCCAGGGTGGCGGCGGCGGGGACGGCCACCGCCGCACCGCCGAGGGCGAGGAGAAGCCTGCGTCGACCGAGTGGGCGCTGATGACGGGGTGCCATGTGGGGGGTCTCCCGGAGTACTCGTGGGGGTACTTGGGTCGCGGCGGCGGGCCTGCAAGGTCGTCCCGAGAGAGATGGCGAAAAGCGTCCCCTGAGAGCGCTCTCGGAATGTCCTCGGACCGACCGTCAGTGCCGCCGATGAGCCCCGATGGTACGCATGCCCCTCGCGTCGGCCAACAGGTCTGCACCAGGCCCAAAACCCCCTGAACTGCGAGAACTTGAACCAACACGGAATGACTACATCCGCTTAACCCTCGCCTAAGGTTGGCTTAAGTCTGTCAAGGGTTGGTGAGAGCGCTCTCAGCATTCCCCGGTTGACGACCCCCGATAGACGCGGAAAACCCGTGGCGACGCCGCCGAAGATCACGTACTGTGTGGCTCCACGCCTTGAGACGGACGGAAGGAGGCGAGTGCCGTGCAGTTCACATCTTTCCCGCGCTCCCTTCTTCGCTGCCCCGGCGTGCTGTTCACGATCTGACCGGGAGCGCTCCAAGCAGCCTGTATCCCGGAGGAATCCGTGACCGATCTGGTCATCCGCGCGCTCACCACGAGCGACGCCCATCTCTTCGACGCACACCCCGACCCGCTGGACGCCGGTGACGGCCACCGGCGTACCCGGTTCCGCACCGAGTGGAAGCGGGTGGCCCTGCGCGACGGCACGGTCGTCGCCCGTGGCGCCTGGTGGGGCGGCCCCGACGACTCGGAGCCCATCAACATCAACTGGTTCGACGTGACCGAGGGCGAGGAGGAGGCCGGCGCCGAACTCCTGCGGTCCGTCCCCTGGCGGGTCGAACTGGAGATCAACCTGCCCAGCGGCTGGCGGGACGACCCCGTCCTCAAGGCCGCCGCCGAGGCCCGGTTCAACGCCGCACGCGCGGCCGGGTACGAACTCCTCGTCGAACGCTTCCTGTACCGCTGGACCCCGGAGCTCGGACTGCCCGAGCGTCCCGGACGGCTGCGCTTCGGCGCCGAGTCCGACGACGCGGTCTTCTTCGACGCCCTGCGCCGCATCCACTCCGCCACCCTGGACGCACACTCGCTGCGCGCCATCGAGGAGGGCGGCCTCGACCAAGCCGCCCAGGAGGAGCTGGACTTCTTCCACTGGTGCCCGTCCCCACGGGAGTGGTGGCAGGTCGCCTACACCCCGGAGGGCGACCTGGCCGGCATCCACATCCCGGCGCACAATCCCTCCGGCCCGACCATCGGCTTCATCGGGGTCGTCCCGGAACAGCGCGGCCACGGCTATGCCTACGACCTCCTCGCCGAGTGCACCCACTTCCTCACCGAGCAGGGCGCGGAGGTCATCACCGGGGGCACGGACCAGGGCAACTTCCCCATGGCCGCGAACTTCACCAAGGCCGGCTACCCCGTTGTGAAGGAACGCATCAACTTCCATCCGGTGGGCCAGGCGTAGCGAGCGCCAGCACCCTCTTGTGAGGGAGGGCGGCCCGGACCTCGACCGCAGGTCCGGGCCGTCTGTCAGTGCCCGGTGGCATGCTGGCCGACAGTGATCGACGGCGGGTGACGGAGGGGCGGCATGGGGTTCGACGGCGGCGTCTGGCAGGTGCGCAGCGGCGAGGAGCCGGTGGGGGAGATCCGTATCGACGAGGCCGACTTCCCCTGGCTGTCCGGCCACTTCACGCCCGGCCCGGGATACGACGATGTCCGTGACCTGTTCGCCCGTGAACTGGCGCTGCTGGAGCGGGACCACGACGAGCTCTGGGAGGAATGGGAGGCCGCCTACGACGAGATCCGAAGACGCGTCTCACTGTCCTCGCCGGACGGCCCCGTCGCCGAGTTCCTGCTGCACATCGAGGGTGACAGGGCGTGGTTCCGGTGGAGCGAGGAGCCGTTCGAGGACTAGTGCTCCGCCCCCCGGTCGACTCAGGGAAGGGCACCCGCGTGGCTGCCGCGCACGGCATCCCGCAGCCGAGCGGCGTCCCTGCTGGGCGGTGCGCCGAACTGGCGGCGGTATTCCCGGCTGAACTGTGACGGGTTGTCATAGCCGACGCGCTGACCCACGCCCGTGACATCGCCCGGGTGTGTGGTGAGCAGCAGCCTGGCCTCCTGGAGCCTGATCTGCTTCTGGAACTGGATGGGGCTCATCGCGGTCACCGCCTGGAAGTTGCGGTAGAAGGCGGAGACGCTCATGCCGGACCTGCGGGCGACGTCCTCCACCCGGAAGGGCTCCGCATAGTGCTCGCGGATCCAGCGCACGGCCCGCGAGACATGACTGAGGCTGCTGTCGGCGAGGCCGAGCTGCCGAACCGTCGCTCCCTGCTCACCCGTGATCAGGCGCCACAGGATCTCGCGCTTGACCAAGGGGGCGAGCACGGCCCGATCGCGGGGTTCGTCGAGCAGACGCAGCAGCCGGACCACCGCGTCGAGGAGTGCCGTGGAGGCGTCGCTGACGGCGATCCCCGACGGTGCGCCTGGGCCGGCCCGGGGAGCGTCTCCCGGCCCGGCCTGGAGCAGCAGTTCGGCGACGGCTGACGGCTCCAGGGTGAGACCGAAGCCCAGCGCCGGCTGCTCGGGGCCGACCTGGAGGAACTGTCCGGTGACGGGCAGATCGACGGAGGCGACCAGGTACTGCCCGGGGCCGTACTCATAGACCCGGTCGCCCAGGGCGAGTCGTTTGGCGCCCTGGGCGATCACCGCGAGGACCGTGCCGGACATCGAGGGCGCCGGTGGGTCGGGCCGGTCGACCTTCGAGATGAGCACCCCGTCGATGGCGGTCGTCCAGTCGGGTCGGACGTGCCGGGCCAGCAGGGCGCGGAGTTCTTCCAGCGGCATACGGCCATTGCAGCACGGTTGCGTGCGACGGTTCCCGCAGGCGAGAGGATCGTGCAAGTACCGGCGAGCATCGTTCTAACGTATCCGCAGGTCAGATGGGTTGAATGGAATCACTGCACCGCTTCCGTTTCGCTCAGAGGAGAGACCATGAAGATCGCCATCGTCACCGGCGCCAGCTCCGGCATCGGACAGAGTGCCGCCATCGAGATCGCCGGGCGCGGGGTCGGAGTGATCCTGACCTATGGCAGTAACGCCCGCGGCGGACAGGAGACGGTCGCCGCCATCGAGCAGGCGGGCGGCACCGCCGTGGCGCTGCCGCTGGACGTCGGTGCGAGCGACACCTTCGACGCCTTTCGCGACAAGGTGGCCGGCGTGCTGCGCGACACCTGGGGGCGCGACACCTTCGACCACCTGGTCAACAACGCGGGGATCGCGCAGACGGCGTTGATCGAGGACATGTCGGAGGAGATGTTCGACCGGCTGACCCGGGTCCTGCTGAAGGGGCCGTACTTCCTGACGCAGAAGCTGCTGCCCCTGATGGCGGACGGGGGCGCCGTCGTCAACACGAGCAGCAACTCGGCGGCCACCACGACCGGCCTGGAGCCCGGCTACTCGGCCTACGCCACCATGAAGGGCGGCCTCGACGTCCTGACCCGCTACATGGCCAAGGAGTTCAGCGGCCGCGGCATCCGCGTCAACGCGGTCTCGCCCGGGGCGACGCGCACCCGCCTCGCCGACGACGCCTTCACCCGGTACCCGGAAGTCGTCCCGGCTCTCGCCGCGAAGACGGCGTTCGGCCGCGTCGGGGAACCCGACGACATCGGCGCGATGATCGCCACCCTGGTCTCCGACGAGAGCCGCTGGGTCACCGCCCAGAACATCGAGGTGTCGGGCGGCTACAACCTCTAGGCCGGTCCGCGAAGTCCCGCCTGCCCCGCGACGCATGGCACGCTCCCCAGGCCGAGAGCACGCACCAGATGCCGCGGGACCCGCCCTGCGGGCGGACGACGGGACCTTGGGGACACGGCCCAGGCCTCGGAGGCCCCCGCGCCGTCAGGCCTCCCCGTTCAAAAGCCCTTCGGCGGTCGCCAGGATCTCGGTGACCCGCAGCCCGAACCCCGCGTCGCACGCGTGCGCGTTCCCGGTCCGGGCGGCGGTCAGCAAGCCGTCCGTGGCCCGGAGCAGGGCGGTGACCGCGCTCTCGGTGCTCTCCGGGAGGAGTGTCACCCCGGCCGTGCCCCGCAGCTCCACCGCGGCCCCGGCCGCCGCGGGCGGTGCCGTGAGGCTCAGGGCCAGCGTGCTCGACGCGCCGCCGCTGTGATCGAGGACCAGGTGGACCGTGTCACCGGGCCCCTGCGCGGCCGCCGTCACGCGCCGCACGTCCCCCAGGACCGGCAGCAGCACGGACAGGGCGTGCGGGCCCACGTCCCACAGCGCGCCCTTCTCCCGACGCCACGGCGAGTCCGCGAACGGGTTGCCGTCATCGCTGAACACCGCGCCGAGCCACTGCGCCCGTCCAGTGAACCAGCCCTCCACCGCCGCCTGTTCGGTGATCCACGCCTCGGTCTCCGGCTGGAAACGGGTGGTGAAGAATACGACCGAAGCCACCCCGGCCGACTCGACGGCCTCGACGACCGCCCGTGCCTGCTCCACCGTCGGTGCCAGCGGCTTGTCCAGCAGCAGATGACAGCCCGCCCGCGCGGCCCGCACCGCGAGGTCGGCCTGAATGGCCGGCGGCAGGGCGACGGCCACCGCGTCCACGTCGGCGAGCAGCGCGTCGACGTCGTCGTAGGCACGTACCCCGTAGGCGTCGGCCAGTTCCTTCGTGGGGGCCGTGCGGCGGCCCCACACCCCGACGAAGTCCAGTTCGGCGTGCCGATCCAGGGCGGGGGCATGGGCCATCTGGGCCCACGGGCCGGTGCCGAGCAGTCCGATGCGCATGCCGCCGCCTCTCACGATGCCGTCGATCGATCGAGGTGAGGGTGTCACATCAACCCGGAGGCGGCGCAAGCAGTTACCCGGGCGGTCCCGGCAGCGGGGATTCAGCGGCGCCGTCACTGAATGCATTCGCTTTCTTCTATTGGACCTCCCGCGACCCGAAAGCCACGCTGGAGTCGGTCCGGTACCGCGTGCGATCCGTGGCGCGCTCGCCGGACGACATCGTTTTCCGCGCGACAGCCGAAAGAGGTCACGAGCCCATGCACACCCGCCGCATCGGGGATGTCGAGGTCAGCGCGATCGGTCTGGGCGGGATGCCCATGTCCATCGAGGGCCGCCCGGACGAGGCCCGTTCCCTCGCCACGATCCACGCCGCGCTCGACGTCGGCGTGTCCTTGATCGACACCGCCGACGCCTACCACCTTCATGCCCACGAGGTCGGTCACAACGAGACCCTCATCGCCAAGGCCCTCGCCTCCCACGACCTCGGCAAGGACGTGCTGGTCGCCACCAAGGGCGGCCATCTGCGCCCCGGCGACGGCAGTTGGACGCTGGACGGCAGCCCTCGGTACCTCAAGGATGCTTGCGAGGCGTCCCTGCGCCGGCTGGGCGTGGAGGCCATCGGGCTCTACCAGTTCCACCGCCCCGACCCGAGGGTGCCGTACGCCGAGTCCGTCGGCGCCGTACGCGAACTGCTCGACGAGGGCAAGATCCGCATGGCCGGGATATCCAACGCGAACCCCGACCGGATCAGGGAGGCTAACGACATCCTCGGCGGCAGGCTGGTCTCGGTGCAGAACCAGTTCTCCCCGGCGTTCCGCTCCAGCGAGCCGGAGCTGCGTCTGTGCGACGAACTCGGCATCGCGTTCCTGCCCTGGAGCCCGCTCGGCGGCATCTCACGGGCCGGTGAACTGGGCTCCGCCTACGCCCCGTTCGCGCGCGTCGCCGAGGCCCACGGGGTGAGCCCGCAGCGGGTCTGCCTCGCCTGGATGCTCGCCAAGTCGCCGGTCGTCGTCCCGATCCCGGGGTCGAGCCGCCCGGAGACCGTCCGGGACTCTCTCGCCGCGACCGAACTCGTGCTCACCGCCGAGGAGATCGCGCAGCTGGACGCCGTCTGAATCTTCCGGGGGCGAGCGGGAATTCGTGTCCGACCTGGTGTGTACACCCTTCCGGAACGGGATAGGAAAGCGCTTGCTATCCATTCAATGCCCGCTCTTCATCCGGAACATCGGGAAGGACAACGCCGATGGCGTCGTCACATGAGAGACCGCTCGACCACCGTTACCGGGACGAACATCCCGTACGCACGCTCGCCTATCTCTTCCGCGCCGACCGCCACCGCCTCGCGGCGGCGGTCGGCGTCTTCACCGTCAAGCACAGTCCGGTCTGGCTGCTGCCGCTGATCACTGCGTCCATCATCGACACCGTCGTCCAGCACCAGCCGATCAGCAGACTCTGGCTGAACACCGGCGTGATCATGTTCATCCTGCTGGTCAACTACCCCCTGCACCTGCTGTACGTCCGTCTGCTGTACGGCAGCGTGCGCCGGATGGGCACCGGCCTGCGCTCCGCGCTGTGCACCCGCATGCAGCAACTGTCCATCGGCTACCACTCGCGCGTCAGCGCCGGTGTGCTCCAGGCCAAAGTCGTGCGCGACGTCGAGACCGTCGAGCAGATGGTGCAGCAGACCGCGGAGACAGGGCTCGGAGCGACCACCGTGCTCATCGGCGGCCTGGTCATCATCGCCGTACGCACACCGGAGTTCGTACCGGTCTTCCTGGTCATCGTGCCCGCCGCCGCACTGGTCGTCGCCCGCCTGAGGGCCCGGCTGCGCACCCACAACGAGCACTTCCGGCACGAAGTGGAGACCCTCTCCTCCCGCGTCACGGAGATGACCCGCCTCATCCCGGTCACCCGTGCCCACGGCCTGGAGGGCAAGGCGCTGCGCCGCATGGACGGCACCCTGCACCGGCTGCTGACCTCCGGGATGCGCCTCGATCTCGTCAACGGCCGCTTCGGCTCGCTCGCCTGGGTCGTGCTGAACGTGGTCGGCGTGCTCGTCCTCGCCGGCGCGGCGCTGGTCTCGTACTACGACGTCTGGGGCGTCACCGCCGGCGACGTCGTGATGCTGAGCGCGTTCCTGACCACCCTCACCAACTCCACGACCACCCTGGCCGGACTGGCACCGGTCATCACCAAGGGCCTGGAATCCGTACGCTCCGTCGGCGAGGTCCTCCAGGCCCCCGAACTGGAGGACAACGAGGGCAAGGCCGAACTCACCTCGCTGCGCGGCGCGGTGACCTTCGACCATGTGGGCTACGCCTACGAGGACAGCGGCCGCCCAGCAGTACGGGACTTCGGCCTCACCGTCGCGCCGGGGGAGACCGTCGCCCTCGTCGGCGCGTCCGGCGCGGGCAAGTCCACGGTGCTGAACCTCGTCATCGGCTTCATCCGCCCGACCTCCGGCCGGCTGCTGCTCGACGGCACCGACATGAACACCCTCGACCTGCGCACATACCGCCGCTTCGTGTCGGTCGTGCCGCAGGAGTCGATCCTCTTCGACGGCACCATCCGTGAGAACGTCGCCTACGGCATGGACGACGCCGACGAGGAGACGGTGCGTGCGGCGCTGCGTGACGCCAACGCGCTGGAGTTCGTCGACCGGCTGCCGCAGGGTCTGGACACCCTGGTCGGCGAGCGCGGCGCACGCCTGTCCGGTGGGCAGAAGCAACGCCTGGCCATCGCGAGGGCGCTGATCCGTGACCCCAGGGTCCTGGTCCTCGACGAGGCGACCTCGGCCCTGGACACCCAGTCGGAGGCGCTGGTCCAGCAGGCCCTCGCCCGGCTGCTGCGCGGTCGCACCACCTTCGTCGTGGCCCACCGTCTCTCCACGGTGCGGGGCGCGGACCGCATCGTGGTGATGGGGGACGGCCGGATCCAGGAGATCGGCACCCACGAGGAACTGCTGCGCCGCAATGGGGCGTACGCGGCACTGCACAGCGGGCAGGTCGCCTGACACGGGTGTTCCGCCCGCTCCACGGACCACGTCCGGTGGAGCGGGCGGCACGGCCGGCCGGGCTACGGTCGGTGGACGACCCGGCCCAGCTCGATCCGGTCGATGTTCGGCGCCCACGCCGTCGCGTTGCGGAACGTCACCTTGTTGACGCCCTCCTCCAGCTCGACGGGCACGCCCACGGTCCAGTAGTCGTCCGGGCTCCAGGTGTTCTTGAAGGTGACCGTCACCGGCGTACCGTCGCCGACGGTGATGTCCGCCGTCCGGGACATGATGTCCGTGTTGTAGGCGTGGCCGTTGTCGCGCCGGTCGTTGTGCGCGTAGTGGACGACCAGCAGATGGCGGCCCGAGCCGGGCGCCCGCACCGTGAACTCGGCCGCACTGGACGGGCTGTTGCCGAGCCGCCCGATGTAGGAGCCGCTGGAGGCGTACGCCGACTCGACCAGCTCGGCCCCACCCGTGAGCCGGGCCGAGGCGGCGGCGTAGGTGAGGGTGCCGGACGTCGAGCCGTCGCCCGAGACGTCGAGTGAACGGACCGACGCGTGCCCGGCCGTCACCGAGACGCGGTTGTTGCCCGCCACCAGGTACAGGCGCAGGGGGCGTTCGGGCGCAGCCGTCACCGTCGCTCCGTGCAGGGCGAGTTCCACGGCCGCCGACGCTCGCGGCCTCACCGTGTAGTAGCCGTCACACGGGGCGTACACATCGAACACGGCCCTGTCTCCCGGACGCAGCACGAGGGCACCCGTGCCCACGTCGGCCGACGAGGAGTAGTCGTACGACGGCCTGCCGCCGATGTCCGCCAGCGTGGCCTCGTACGAGGCGGTGGGCTCGCCGGTGCGGGCGGTCAGGTCGATGCGGTCGAGCGTGACCTCGGCGGAGCCCTTGGCCAGCGTCAGTACATGGGTGCCCGCCGCCAGGTGGACCGGCAACTCCTTCCTGGCGCGGTAGGCCCAGTTCTGGGTGGAGGGGTAGGTGACGGTGACCGGGGCTCCGGCATCGACCGAGAGGCGCTGGGTGGCGGGGGCGCCGGACTGGTTGCCGTAGAGGATCGCCAGGTCGTACGTCCCGTCGTGCGGGACGGTGACCGTGAAGTCGACCTTGCTGGTGGGCCGGTTGAGGGAGGCGACGTCCTTCGTGCCGGAGGCGGCATAGCCGTTGGCGTTCTCGACCGTGCCCAGCGTGGTGACCTCGCCGTCGGTGATGGCCGCGTCCTCGGCCTCGTACGACGCCGAGAAGGGGACCAAAGGAGCGGTCGGGGTGCCGGAGCCGCCCGGGGTGAGGACGATCCGATAGGCGGACATGCGGTCCATGCCGTGCAGCGGCACGGTCACCGAACCGTCCTCGGCCACCGGCAGCTTCGTCCGGGCGAGCACACGCGGCGCCGCATGCCGTCCCTCGTAGCCGGACCAGGCGGCCTCCGCGACGACCACGGTGACCGTACGGCCGAAGACGGAGCCGGGGACCTCGCGGATCACGACGTCGCAGTCGCCGGCGGAACCGCCGAGCAGGACCTGGGCCTGGCGGCGGGCGCTGTCGAGGGAGGCGAGGCCCTGGAGCGTGTCGACGGCGCTCGGCCGCGGTGGGGTCACTTGCACGGTGTCGCCCGTCAGCCCGGCGTACCAGCGGAAGAACCACCAGCCGCCGTTGGGGATGTTGGCGCGGACCACGTGGCCGCTGAGGTTGCCCGCCGCGTCCCAGTAGGCCGCGTTGGCGTACACCTTGTTCCTCTCGAACATCGAGACCCACTGCACGAGTTGCCCCGGCACTGACAGGTCGCGGCGGTTGGCGTACTCGTCGATGTTGACCCTCAGCGGGGCGATGCCCGCCTCCCGCTCCAAGGCCCGGTAGTCGTCGTAGTGAGCCTGGAAGTCCCGCAGCGAGCCGGAGTCCAGCTCGTGCCAGGTCATCACCTGAGGCAGGACGTTCTCGCGCCTGGCGAAGGCGAGGAAGTCGCGCAACAGGCGGCTGTGGTACGCGGCTTCGTTGGGGCCGGCGATCCTCGCGGCGGGGTCGATCGCGCGGATCCGCCGGTACACCGCCTTCCAGTCCTGGAAGAACCGGTCGCGGTTGGCCTCGTACTCGGCCTGGCCGGAGACGTCGAGCCGGTACCAGATCTGGTCGGGCTCATTGAACGGGATGTAGACGAAACGGTCGCGGTTCGGGTCCGCCGTCACCTCCTCGACGATTCTGTCGACCCTGGAGAGGTAGTCGTCGATGCCGAGGTCCTCGTACGGCCACTCGGCGTAGACATCCTGCATCATCACCAGGATCTCGCCGCCTCCGTTGCGGAAGAACGACCTGGAGACGGTGAGCGCGTCGCCGTTGGGGTGCTGTGCGCCGCCTTCCGGCTTCTGGGAGATGCTCGTGATCTTGAGGGGCTCCAGCGCGGCGTCGCTCGGGACCCCGTCGTCGCCGAGTCCGTACAGAGCGCCGTTGGCGCCGAGCATCACCGGGCCCTCGGAGGCGCCGAGGTCGACGGTGAGGCGCTGCGGACCGGGGCCTGCCGAGGGGAGGGTGCCTGCCAATTGCGGTTCCTCCAAGTGCTGATGTGACCGGGGTGGTTGCGGTGGGGCGTTCAGGCGATGGCGGGCGGCGGCCCGGAGCTCTCCCGGACCACCAGCTCCGGTGCGCGGACGGGGCGCGGGGCGTCTTGCGCTGCCCCCTCCAACATCCCGTGCAGCAGCGCGAACGCGGCCCGGCCCAGACCGGTGAAGTCCAGGCGTACGGTCGTCAGGGACGGGGTCAGATAGGCCGAGTGCGGGGCGTCGTCGAACCCGGCCACGCTGACCTCGCCGGGGACGGGACGACCGCATTCGTGCAGGGCGCGCAACACGCCCAGCGCAAGCTCGTCGTTGCCGCACAGGATCGCGGTGACGGCAGGGTTCCGCGCCAGCCTCAGCCCGGCCGAGTGACCGCCCTCGGGGCCCCAACCGCCCTGCACCGGACGGGGTTCGGTGGCTCCGGCCTCGCGCAGGGCACTCCGCCAGCCGTTGGTGCGGGCGCTGGTACGGCGGGTGCTGGACGGGATGGCGACGTAGTGCACCGTCTCGTGGCCCAGGGACAGCAGGTGACGGGTCGCCTCGTAGGCGGCCTCGCGGTCGTCGGTCCACACCCGGGGGCGGTCGCCGCCGGGCGGGGCCTGAGGGGTCTCGACCACGCCGACGACCGGGAGTTCGGCGGGGACGGCGCCGAGCGCCCGCACTCCGGCCGGATCGTAGGCGATGACGATCACTCCGCCGCCGACGTCCGCCGCCCGCTGTACCCCGGCGGCGACGGCGGCCTCCTCGTCCGATTCGAGTACGCCGATCCCGACCGCGTAGGACGCGGCGCGGGCCGCTTCCTCGACGCCCTGGAGGAGGGACGCGTAGCCGTGGTGGGTGGTGTTCGCGGTGAGCACGGTCACCGCCCTGCTGCGTCCGCTGGCCAGCGCGAGCGCGGTGGCGTTGCGGCGAAAGCCGAGGTCGTCGATGGCGGCGAGCACGCGGTCCCGGGTGGCGGGCCTGACGCTGGGATGGCCGTTGATGACCCGGGAGACGGTCTGGTACGAGACGCCGGCGGCGGTCGCGACATCTCTGATGCTCGCCGGGTGCCTTGTGTGACCGGTCACATGCATGCCAGGATTGTGACCGGTCACATGGAGGCCGTCAAGAGACCGTGACGAGGTATTCACGCTGGTCGGCGCGGCCCCCCGAGCGGCGGGCTCAGGAGGGGACCACCTTGACCAGCACATCGGATGCGGCCTTCGACAACGCGCCGGACAGGCTCGGTTGGGGCCATACCGGCCTGGAGGCGGAGTTCGCCACCGCTCCCGACGGAACCCTGCGGCTGGTCCGCCTCGCCCGCCCCGGCGACCCCGGCCGGGCCGCCCCCGCATGCGCCCTGCCCCTCGTCGAGTTGACCGCCCTCGGGCACGGCAGCGGCTGGTCCGGCTCGCGGTTCACCGGCACGGCCCTCGGCACGCGGCTGAAGTACCGGGGCCATCGCACCGGCAGGCACGGCGACCGGAGGTGGCTGCACCTCGAACTCCACGACCCGGCAACGGGGTTGACGGCGTTCGTCGAACTGACGTCTCCGGAAGGGCTGCCGGTGCTCCGCTCCCGCGTCCGGCTGCGCAACGACGGAGCCGAGCCCCTCGTCCTCCAGTCCGTCAGCAGCCTGCTGGTCGGCGGTCTGCCCGCACCGGACGCCCTCGATGTACGCCGAGCCCGCAACGACTGGCTCGCCGAGTGCCGTTGGTACAGCGAGCCACTGCGCGACAGCGTCGCCGACATCAACGGCGATGTCCATCAGCACGACAGCCGGGCCGCCCTGGTCCTTGCCGGACGCGGCAGCTGGCCCACCGACGGTCATCTGCCGATGGGGGCGCTGACGGAGCGGGGGAGCGGCCGCACCTGGCTGTGGCAGATCGAGTCCCCGGCCGGCTGGCGCTGGGACCTGGGCGACAGCGCGCGCGGCACGTATCTGGCGCTGAACGGCCCCACGGACACCGAGCACCAGTGGCGTGTCCGGCTCGCCGCCGGTGAGGAGTTCACCACCGTGCCGGGCGTGCTGGCCCTGGGATCCGGGTTCGACGCGGCCATGGGCGCGCTGACCTCGTACCGCCGGGCGGTGCGCCGCCCGCACCCGGACCACACCACCCTCCCGGTCGTCTTCAACGACTACATGAACACGCTCATGGGCGACCCCACGACACAGAAGCTGCTGCCCCTGATCGACGCGGCGGCCGACGTGGGCGCGGAGTACTTCTGCGTGGACGCCGGCTGGTACGACGACTCGACGGACGGCGGCTGGTGGGACGGCGTCGGCGAGTGGCTGCCCTCGTCGCGCCGCTTCCCCGGCGGCGGGCTCCGAGCGGTCCTGGACCGGATCCGCGAGCGCGGCATGGTGCCCGGTCTGTGGCTGGAGCCGGAGGTCGTCGGCGTACGCAGCCCGCTGGCCTCCTCACTGCCCCCGGACGCCTTCTTCCAGCGCGACGGTGTACGCCTCGCCGAGCAGGGCCGTCACCAGCTCGACCTGCGCCATCCGGCCGCCCGCGCGCACCTCGACAGGACCGTGGACAGGATCGTCGGCGACTGGGGCGTGGGCTACCTCAAGCTGGACTACAACATCGTGATCGACCCCGGAACGCTCGCTCCCGGAGACCTCGCCCCGGGCGCCGGTCTGCTCGGCCACACCCGGGCCTACCTCGACTGGCTCGCCGAAGTGCTGGGCCGGTACCCGGACTTGGTGATCGAGAACTGTGCCTCGGGCGGCATGCGCATGGACGGCGCGACCCTGTCCGTAACCCAACTCCAGTCCACCAGCGACCAGCAGGACCCCCTGCGCCACCCGCCGATCGCGGCCGCCGCCCCGACCGCCGCGCCACCCGAACAGGGCGCCGTCTGGGCCTATCCGCAGCCCGACCACGACGACGATCTGATCGCCTTCACCCTGGGCGGGGCCCTGCTCGGCCGGATCCATCTCTCGGGCCACCTGGATCGCATGACCCGGCGCCAACTCGCCCTCGTGCGGAACGCGCTGACCACGTACCGGAAAATACGTGGGGACCTGGCGCGGGCCGTGCCGTTCTGGCCGCTGGGGCTGCCGGGGTGGACGGACGAGTGGCTGGCCCTCGGGATGCGGTCGCCCGACGACCGTACGACGTACGTCTCGGTCTGGCGGCGGGGCGGCGAGCCCGAACTGCGGCTGCCCGTGGGTCACTTGGCGGGCGGAGAGGTCCACGCGGAGATCCTGCACCCGTCCGGCGCCCAGGGCGGTTCGGCGATGTGGGACGGCGACGGGCTGCGGGTCACGCTGCCGCGCACGCCCGGTTTCCTGCTGGTCCGGCTGACCTCGCATGTCTAGGCATGCGTTGCGGTCCCACATCTGTCGGACACATGGCCGGAAAGGCAACAGGGCGATAACAAAAGGCAACTGAATGGGACTGGACGCGGTCTAGTCCGCCATGAAGATCTCTTTCCTGCTCCACAACGCCTACGGGATCGGAGGCACGATCACCACCACGTTCAACCTGGCCCAGGCCCTCGCCGAACGGCACGAGGTGGAGATCATCTCTGCCCTGAGGCACCGGGAACACCCGAACTTCACCCTCGACCCGAGGGTGTCCTTGAGACCGCTGGTGGATCTGCGGCACGAGAAGGAACATCCGCTGCATCTCAGACCGGCACGGGTCTTCCCGGCCGCCGAGTACCGCTACGGGCAGTACAGCGAGCTGACCGACGAACGGATCGGCGAGTGCCTGGCGACGACCGACGCCGACGTGGTCATCGGCACACGGCCGGGGCTCAACGTCCACCTCGCGCTCCAGGCACCGGAGCGGGTCGTCCGCGTGGGGCAGGAGCACCTCACCCTCGACAACCATTCCCCCCGGCTGCGCACGGCGCTGCGCCGGGCCTACCGCAGACTCGACGTGCTCACCACGGTCACGGAGGCGGACGCCGCCGCCTACCGGCGCAAGATGCGGCTGCCCGGCGTCCGGGTGGAGGCACTTCCGAACAGCGTCCCCGATCCCGCGCTGCCCCCGGCGGACGGTGACGCGAAGGTGGTGGTCGCGGCCGGCCGGCTGGTCCCGGTGAAGCGTTACGACCTCCTCATCGAGGCCTTCGCCCCGGTCGCCGCCGCCCACCCGGACTGGCAACTGCGCATCTACGGCAAGGGCGAGGAACGGGACCGGCTTCGGCGGCTCATCCAGGACCTCGGCCTGTGCAACAACGCCTTTCTGATGGGCGCGTCGGCCCCCATGGAGGCGGAGTGGGTCAAGGGCTCGATCGGCGCGACCGCCGCCAACTTCGAACCCTTCGGCATGACCATCGTCGAGGCGATGCGCTGCGGACTGCCGGTGGTGAGCACCGACTGCCCCCACGGTCCCGGCGAGATCATCGAGGACGGCGTCGACGGCCGGCTGGTCCCCGTCGGGGACCGCGAGGCCATGAGCGCCGCGTTGCTGGAGCTGGTCCGCGACGACGAGCGGCGTCGGCGGATGGGACGTACCGCGATGGAGAACGCGCGACGGTTCGCCCCGGGCCCCGTCGTGGAGCAGGCCGAGCGCATGATCGACGCGGTGACCGCCGCGCCGGGCGAAGCGCGAGCGGTCGCACCGGAACCGAGGCGAATACAACGCGCCCTGGTCAGCCAGGGCTTCGCAGCGCGCGACGCCGCGCACGCCGTGGCCTCGGGTGCGCTGCGTACGGTACGGAGGGGACGGCGATGAACACGGACACCCGTACGACCGAGGGCACGATCCCCCGGGTCGACTGCACCGCCGACGCGGACGGCCGGATCACCTTCGCCCTCCGGGCACCGTCCGTCGACGCTCGTCTGCTGCTGAGACTGCGCCCGAAGAAGGGGCAGCCCGAGAAGACCCTCCACTCCCTCGACCTCGAACCCTTCCAGGACGGCTGCCTGAAGGCCGTCCTGGAACCGCGACTCGTCCTCGCCGAAGGCCGCTGGGACGTGTACCTCGTCCCCGAATCCGGCGCGCCCCGGCAGCGTCTGCGCCCCGGCCTGCGTGACCTGCGGACCTTGGTCGACGGACACCTTCGTGACCGGCCCTCGCCGGTCGCCGTGCGCGTCCCGTACGTGACGAAGGACGGCTACCTCGCGGTACGGGCCTGGCTGCGCACCGCCCACGCGGAGGTCGAGGGCATCGACGTCACGGACCGGTCGATGACGGTCAGGGCCCGGCTGCACGGCACGTCGCTCGCCGAGGGGGCCGTCGTACGACTGCGGCTGCGGGGCGATGGCGGGACCGTGCGGACCCTCGTGCCCCGGGTCGCGGACGACGGTCGCGGATTCTCCTTCACCGTGGAGTACGGGGAACTGACGGGCGGGGGCGACGCCGGCAACCGGGTCTGGGACCTGTCCGTCCGGGTCGGATCCGCCGAGGGAAAGGCGCCGGTACGGATCGGCCGGCTTCTCGACGACGTCGCGGACCGCAAGGAGATCCACGTCTTTCCGGCGACCGAGGCCGGCGATGCCGTCGTGCGGCCCTACTACACGGTCGACAACGACCTCTCGGTACTTGCGGACAGAACCTGACCGCAAGTCTCCGTACGGTCGTTCCATGACGCAGACGCAGAAGATCCTTGTCACCGGTGCCACCGGAACCGTCGGCCGCCGGGTCGTCGCCGAACTGCTCGCCCGCGGTCACGCGGTCCGCGCGCTGACCCGGGACGCGGCGAAGGCCGACCTCCCCGCCGGGGTCGAGGTGGTCCAGGGCGACCTGACCGAACCCGACAGCCTGGTCCCGGCGCTGGAAGGGATCACCGGCGTCCACCTGATCACCTTCGGCGGGGCCTACTTCGCCCCGCTGGAGACCGGTCCGCGGATCCTGGAGCTGGCCCGGGCGGCCGGCGTGCGCCGGGTCACCGTGCTGCACGGCGGCGACTCGACGCCGCTGGAGGACGCGGTACGGGCGGACGACGGTGTGGACTGGACCGTGCTGATGCCCGTCGAGTTCATGGGCAACGCCCTGGAGTGGGCGGACGGGATCGCCGCCGACGGCGAGGTGCGCGAGCCCTTCGTCGCCCGGCTGAGCGCCATGGTCCACGAGGGCGACATCGGTGCCGTCGCCGCGGTGGCGCTCACCGAGGAGGGGCACGGGGGACAGGAGTACGTGATCACCGGGCCCGAACTGCTCACCGTCACCGACAAGGTGGCCGCGATCGCCGCCGCACGCGGCCAGGAGATCTCCCTGGTCGAGCTGACCGAGGAGCAGGCTGTGGCGCGGTGGCGGGCAGCCGGTCACCCGGAGGCCGTGATCGGCTTCCTGCTGGAGGCGTACGGGAACACTCCGGAGGTGGGCCGGACCGTCGTCGGCACCGTCGAGAAGGTCACCGGGCGGCCGGCCCGCACCTTCGCCGAGTGGGCGGCCGAGCACGCCGACGCGTTCAAGGCGGGTTAGGTCCGCGGAACCACGGCTCTACCGCCGTATCGCCCTACCGCCGTATCGCCCTACCGCTGTGCCGACATCCGTGCCGCCGCGTCATGGACGACCTGGGCGTGCAGCTCGAACAACGCCACGAGGTCGACGGCCCTGCCGTTGACCTCGTGGTGCACGAACAGACCGTCGGCGCCGGCGATGGCGTACGTGGTGAGGGTGTCCACCGCCTTCTCGTCGAGGTCGGGGAACAGGGCGGCGACGACCTCGGCGATCTTCCGGTGGGTGATGTCGCGGACCTGGAGGAACACCGTGCGGCCACGGGGCTCGGTGGGACGGCGTTCCAGCGCGAGCATCAGGCCGAGGCGCAGGAAGTCGGGGGCGTCGACGAGGGACTTCGCGACATGGGCCGCCATGGCGGTGACCCGCTCCAGCGGCGTGCCGGTCTCGTCGCCCGGCAGCTCGACGGCCGTGAGCCAGGTCTCGAAGCTGCGCTCGATGACCGCGGCGATCAGGTCGTCTTTGTCCTTGAAGTGCCAGTAGATGGAGCTGGCCGGCAGCCCGCACTTGGCGCTGACGGCCGCGATGGAGGTGCCGTCGTAGCCGCGCTCACCGGCGATCTCGACGGTGGCGTCCAGAATGCGCTGGCGTGACTCCACCCCGTTCGCACGCTTCCTGCGCGTCGGCTGCGGGCTGCTCATGGGGTGTCCCTCGGGTCGTACGGTGGACGATCGCTTGCTGAAGTGTCCACTCTAATTGGAGCAGCCCCTACAGGAGGTTCGGTGGTCTGGGTGAGGCCGCGACGGCGAGGTGTTCCTTGGCGCAAATCGATACCGGCACGGTGAGCCGGGTTTCGGCACGTCACCTGCGTGAACGCCGGCGAGTCACAGGCTCGCGCGATGGCGCTGAGCGCTCCGAAATCGCCAAATCCGGACCGGAAGTCGTCTAGACCTCCCTGGAGTCTTGAACCCGCCTGTCCGGGTCTGCTTGGGTGGCGGACCAATGGCCACCGACCGGTGGCGTATGGGGGGAATGGTTTCTGTGCCGGGCCGGCCATGGGGGAATGGACACGCCGTGCGACAGCGGTGCGCACCGACGTATCGGGGCCCGCTGTCCCTGTGGACTTGACGCGCCACTGAGCAGGCGGGCAGGCATTCCGGCCGCACATCATTCACACCCTTCATGCAGACCAGGGGAAGGTGCATGAGGTACTTCCGTCTGCTCGTCCTGGGCAACGGCATCTCGGCGTACGGCAGTTACCTGAACATGGTGGCGCTGAACGTCTTCGTCTACGACGCCACGGGCAGCGCGCTGGCCGCCGGGCTCTTCATGGCCGTACGGCTCGCGACGAGCGTTGTGTCCGGCTGGGTGAGCGGGCGTCTGGTCTCGGCGTACGACCGCAAACGGCTGATGGTCGGCGCCGACCTGTGCCAGGCGGTGGCGCTGCTGACGCTGCTGCTCGCGCCCGACGGCATGCGCGTGGGCCTGCTCTACGCCCTCGCCGTGGTCACGGGCGGCTGCTCGACGCTGTCCCAGGTGGCGCTGCGCAGCAGCATCCCGGAGATCGTCGGGGCGGAGCACCGGGTGCGCGCCAACGGGCTGCTGGTGACGGGGCGTTCGCTCGCCATGATCGCCGGGTTCGCCTCGTCGGGCGTGGTGGTGGCGCAGGTCGGGTACTCCGCCGCGTTCGCGCTGGACGCCGCCACCTTCCTGGTCTCCGCGACGGTGCTGTTCCTGCTGCCCGTGCGGACCAAGGCCGCCGCGGCCGGCTCCGGCACCGCGGACGCTTCGGGCGCCGCCCGCTGGACCGCCCGGCTGCTGCTCGGTACGGCGCCGGTGCTGATGGCGATGATCGCCATCCGGGCGGTGGACGGACTGGGATCCTCCTCCCACAACGTCGCCCTGCCGATCTACTCCAGCGGCCTCGACCCCGACCATCCGGCCACGTTCATCAGCCAGTTCTGGGCCACATGGGCCATCGGCAACATCGTCGCCCAGCAGGTGATCGGCCGGCTCACCAAGAAGAGCGGGCGGACACCGGGGGAGCGGGCCTTCGCGCTCGGCGCCTGTGTGATGTCGGCCGGGTTCATCGTGGTGTTCTGCGGGCTACCGACCGTGCCCGCCGTCAGCGCCGCTCTCGTCGCCGGAGCCGCCGACGGATTCACCGAGATCGTCTACGTGTCGCGGCTCCAGGCCGCACCCGACGACCAGCGCGGGCGGCTCTTCGGACTCTCCGCCTCGGCCGAGAACACCGGCTTCGGCCTCGGCATGCTCGTGAGCGGCGCGCTGCTGGAGACGTTCTCACCGCTGCAGGTGGTGGCCGCCTTCCACGGCTTGGCGATCGCACTGTGTCTGGCCCTGCTGCTGTTGCTCGTCGGAAGGGCCGGCAAGCGTGACCCCGCCGTCGAGGAAACGGCCGCCCCTGACGCATCGACGGTGACGGAAGGACGCGGCTGATGGCCACCAGCGACCCCGACCCGCGGATGGCCGTGATCGGCATGGCCTTCCGGCTGCCCGGCGCCGACACCCCGGAGGAGCTCTGGCGCCTCGTCCATGACGGCACGGACCGCATCACCCGGTTCACGCAGGAGGAACTGGCCGCCGCCGGCGTCCCCGAAGAGGAGTACCGGGCACCGGACTTCGTCGGCGCCTCCGGTGTCCTGGACGACATCGCAGGCTTCGATGCCCAGCACTTCGGGATGAGCGCCCGCGAGGCCCGGCTCACCGACCCCCAGCACCGCATGTTCCTGGAGTGCGCCCAGCACGCCCTGGAGAACGCCGGCCATCCGGACGAGCGCGACGGCACCCGCGTCGGCGTCTACGCCAGCACCGGCTACCACCTGTACACGCTCCAGAACTACCTCCTCAACAACGTCCTGCCCAGCGAACCCGTCACCGACTGGATGGCGGGCATCCAGATCACCGTCGGCAACTACGCCGACTTCACCGCCACCCGCGTCGCCTACCGGCTGGGCCTGACCGGACCCGCCGTCAACGTGCAGACGGGCTGCTCCAGTTCGCTGGTCGCCGTGCAGTCCGCCGCTCAGTCACTGCTCATGGGCGACTGCGACGTCGCCCTCGTCGGCGCCACCGCCGTCCATGTGCCGCAGGTCCTCGGCTACCGGTACGTCAAGGGCTCGATCCTCTCCAAGTCGGGCCGCCTGCGGGCCTTCGACGCGGGCGCCGACGGCACCGTGGGCGGGACCGGCGTCCTGGCCGTCGTACTGAAACGGCTGGAGCGGGCCGTCGCCGACGGCGACACGATCCACGGGGTCGTCCGCGGCTGGGGCATCGGCAACGACGGGGCCGACAAGAAGGCGTTCACCGCGCCCAGCGCACAGGGGCAGCGCGCCGCCATCCGCCAGGCCCTGCGGCGCGCCGGCGTCCGCGCCGACACCATCGGCTACCTGGAGACCCACGGCACCGGCACGCTCAAGGGCGACCCCATCGAGTTCGACGGCGCCACCCTCGCCTACCGCGAGGACACCGACCGCACCGGCTACTGCGCCCTCGGCTCGACCAAGGCCAACATCGGCCATCTCGACGCGGCCTCAGGACTGGCCGGACTCGTCAAGACCCTGCTGGTCCTGAAGCACGGCGTCATCCCGCCCATGGCGAACTTCAGCGAGCCCAACCCCGCCCTCGACCTCGACCACAGCCCCTTCCACATCCCCCGCACCGCACAGCCGTGGCCCGACGGCGACGTGCCCCGCCGCGCCGGCCTGACCTCGCTCGGCGTCGGCGGCACCAACGTCCACCTGATCCTGGAACAGGCACCCGCCCCCGCGCCCCGGACCGACGCCGCCACCCCGGCGGACGTGCTGCTGGTCTCCGCGAGCGGCGCGGACGCGCTCGCGGACAACGCCCGTGCCCTGAGCGACCGGTTACGGCAGGCGCCCGAACCGCACCTGGCGGACCTCGTCACCACCGCCGCCCTCGGCCGGTCCCACGGCCGACACCGGCTCGCGGTCAGGGGCTCCACCCCGGCGGCCCTCGCGGACGCCCTCGACACCTGGCTCGCCGGGACCGCGGGGGCGGAGGCGACCACCGGGACGGCGCCGCAGGAAGGCCCCGCACGCGTGGCGTTCCAGTTCACCGGACAGGGCAGTCAGTACCCGGGCATGGCCGCCGCCCTTCACGAGCGGTTTCCCGTCGCGCGGGAGGTGCTCGACGCCTGCGAGCATCACTACCGCGAGCTCACCGGGTCCCGGCTCTTCAGCGACGAGGCAGCGGCCGACGGGGCGCAGCAGGACACGGACACCGCGCAACCCGCGCTGTTCGCCCTCCAGTGCGCCCTGGTCCGGCTGTGGCGCGAGACCGGCGTCGAGCCGTACGCCGTCACCGGACACAGCGTCGGCGAGTACGCCGCGCTGTACGCGGCCGGCGCCCTCTCCCTCGACGACGGTCTGCGCCTCACCATCGAGCGCGGCCGGCTGATGCAGCGGCGCTGCGCCCCCGGCGCGATGGTGGCGGCACCGCTCGACCGGGCGGCCGCCCTCGCCCTGGCCGCCGAGATACCCGGTCTGGAGCCGGCCGTGACCAACGGGCCCCGCGCCCAGGTGCTCGCGGGAACGGTCGAGGCCGTGGACCGTGCGTGCGCCCTGCTGGACGACCGAGGCACTCCGGGCCGGCGCCTGCCGGTGACCCGCGCCTTCCACACCGCCCTGATGGAACCGATGCTCGAAGAGTTCCGGAAGGTACTCGCCGACGTGGCCCTGCGGCCGGTGCGCATCCCGTTCGTCAGCGCTCTGGACGGGGTGACCCGCCCGCCCGGCTGGACTCCCGACGCCGAGCACTTCGTACGGCACACGCGCGAACCCGTCCGTTTCGACCTGGCGTTGCACGGTATCGGGGCACAACAGCCCGACGTACTGCTGGAGATCGGGCCGCACACCACCCTCAGCGGTCTGGCCCGCCGGGCGCTTCCCGCCGTGCGGTCGCTGCCGTCCCTGCGACGCGGCACCGGCCTCGGCTCCCTCTGGGGGGCCGCCGCGGGGCTGCACTGCGCGGGGGCGGACGTCGACTGGCGGGTGCTCCTGGCCGGCGGCGGAGGCAGACGCATCCCCCTGCCCGGATACCGGTTCCAGCACAGGGACCACTGGACGGGGCCGGGATTGACGGCCCTGAGCACGAGAACAGCAGCGAGAGAGGGAGCCGAAGTGGTTCAGCAAGAGGCAGCGGTCGAGCGGGTACTCCACGGCATCGTCCACACGACCGCCCGGCACCTCGGCGAGGATCCGACCGTGATCGTCGCCGACGCGTCCTTCTTCGACCTCGGCGCCGACTCGCTGCAGATGATCAGCGTGCTGCGCGAACTGGAGCAGGAGCACCAGGTCAAGGTGTCCATGCGCCAGCTCTTCGAGGAGACGGGGACGCCGCGGCGGCTCGCGGAGTTCATCGCCGCGCGGATGCCGGGGGCCCTCGGGCCGGAGTCACCCCGGCCGACGACCGCACCCGAGCCCGTGCCGGCGCCCGCGCCCGTGATTGCCGCGCCACCCGCGCCCGTAGCCGCCCCCGACGCCCCCGTCCCCGCTCCCGAATACGCCACCCGCGAGGAGCTGGAGGACCTCGCCCACAAGATCCACCAGATGTCCCAGATACAGCTCCAGATGATGTCCCAGCTCTCCCAGCTGCTCGCGCTCCAGACCGCCGCCGCCACCGACCGGCTCAACGGCAAGGTGGCCAAGTGACCGGCCTGAACGGCATATCCGCCGCACTCGACCGCGACCTCGCGGCGATGACCGAGCTCTCACAGCGCATCGCCGAACAGATGGGCGCCGACGCGCCCGCCCCTCAGCCGCCCCGCGTGCACGGCCCCCGGGTGACGGTCCCGCGCACCTCCGGCATGGTGCGGGAGGCCGCCCCGCAGACCCAGCAGGAGCACCTGGCCGACCTCGTACGCCGCTACACCGCCAGGACGCCGACCTCCAAGCGGATCGCCCAGCGCTACCGTCGCGTCCTCGCCGACAGCCGTGCCGTGGTCGGCTTCCGCAGCGGCACCAAGGAGATGCTGTACCCCATCGCCGGCCACCGGGCGAGCGGGGCGCGGCTCCAGGACGTGGACGGCAACGAGTACGTCGACATCACCATGGGCTTCGGCGTCCTCCTCTTCGGCCATGAACCGGACTTCGTCACCGAGGCCGTCCGCGAGCACCTCTCCCGCGGCATCCAGCTCGGCCCGCGCAACGTCGAGACCGGCGAGGCTGCGGAACTCCTCGCCGAACTCACCGGGTCGGAGCGCGTGGCGTTCGCCAACTCCGGTACGGAGGCGAACTCGGCGGCCATCCGCCTGGCCCGCGCCGCCACCGGCCGCGACAAGATCGTCACCTTCCTGGGCGGGTACCACGGCCACGCCGACAACGTCCTCGGCCGCCCCTCCGGGGCCGGCGCCGACCGCACGACCGTGCCGGTCTCCCGAGGCATCCCGCAGTCCGCCGTCGCCGATCTGCTGGTGCTCGACTACGGCAGCGACGCCGCCCTGGAGGCCATCGAACGCCAGGCCGGCGAGATCGCCGCCGTCGTCGTCGAGCCGGTGCAGAGCAGGCACCCCGCACTCCAACCGGTCGAGTTCGTAAGGAAGCTGCGGGAGCTGACCCGCCGACACGGCATCGTGCTGCTCTTCGACGAGATGCTGACCGGCTTCCGCCCCGCCCCGCGCGGCGCACAGGAGCTGTACGGCGTCACCCCCGACCTCGCCACGTACGGCAAGCTCCTCGGCGGCGGCTTCCCCATCGGCGCCATCGCGGGCCGCGCGGACATCATGGACGGCGTCGACGGCGGCCACTGGTCGTACGGCGACGACAGCTACCCGCCCGCCGACACCACCTTCTTCGGCGGTACGTACATCCAGCACCCGGTCTCGATGGTGGCCGCGCGCGCCGTACTGACCCACCTCAAGGAGCACAGCCCGCACCTGCAGGAGCGGCTCAACGCGCGGACCGCCGAACTGGCCACGACGCTCAACGGCTTCTTCGAGGCCGAGGAGTACCCGCTGAGGATCAGCCACTTCGGTTCACAGTTCCGCTTCGAGCACCGCGCCGACATGGAACTCCTGTACCACCACCTCATGCTGCGCGGTGTGCATGTGTGGGAGTGGCGCAACTTCTTCCTGTCCACCGCCCACTCCGACGGCGACATCGAGTTCGTCGCGGACGCCGTACGGGACTCGCTGCGCGAGCTGCGGTCGGCGGGCTTCTTCCCGGGCGGACGGCCCGTGGCCCCGAAGGCCGCGCCACCCGAGCCGGTGCCGCAGGAGCCCGCTCCGGTCGCCGTGGCCTCCATGGCCTGGAACGCCGCGGCCGTCACCGGATCCCGCACGGCACGCCCCGTGAGCGAACCCGCCGCGCGTACCACCGACTTCAGCGTCTACTTCTTCGGCGACTACCCGCAGGACGCCTCAGAGCCCCGGCACGGCCAGTACGAACTCCTCATGGACGTCGCCCGATTCGCCGACCGGCACGGCTTTCACGCGCTGTGGATGCCCGAGCGCCACTTCCACTCCTTCGGCGGCCTCTTTCCCAACCCTGCGGTGCTCGCCGCCGCGCTGTCCCGCGAGACCGAACGCATCCGGCTCAACGCGGGCTCGGTCGTCCTGCCGCTCCACGACCCCATCCGGGTCGCCGAGGAGTGGTCGATGGTCGACAACCTCTCCGGCGGGCGCGTGGGCATCGGTGTCGCCAGCGGCTGGAGCGCGAACGACTTCGTCTTCTTCCCGGACCGTTTCGGCCGGCACAAGGAGCTGATGTACGAACAGCTGGAGGAGGTACGGAAGTTCTGGCGGGGCGACGCCCTGCGCCGGACCAGCGGCGACGGCGAAGCCGAGGTACGGCTCTTCCCCCGGCCGGTGCAGGACGTCCCGCCGATGTACACCGCGGTGGTCGGCAACCCCGCCTCGTACGAACTCGCCGCCCGCCACGACCTGGGCATCGTCACCAACCTGATGACCCAGAGCGTGGAGCAGCTCCAGGACAACATCGCCCTGTACCGGCGCACCCGGGCCGCGCACGGCCTGGACCCGGACGCCGGGCGGGTGGCCGTCCTGCTGCACACCTATCTCGCGCCGGACCACGACACCGCGCGGGCCGAGGCCTACGAGCCGCTGTCCCGCTATATGCGCGCGTCCCTGTCCGTGTTCAGCGGCGTCACCAACAGCCTCGGGCACAGCATCGACCTGGCCGAGCTCAGCGAGGACGACCTGGATGCCGTGTTCCGCCGCGCCTACGGCCGCTACTGCGACCAGCGTGCCCTGATCGGCACGGTGGACAGCGTGCGGCCGGTGGTGGAGGCGGTGACGGCGGCGGGCGCCGACGAGATCGTCGCCCTCGTCGACTTCGGAGTGGCGCAGGACGCGCTGCGTGGAGGCCTGCCGCACCTGGACGCCTTGCGCCGCCGCCACCGACGACGCACCGAGGACCGCCCGGAACCCGCTGCCGCTGAGATCGCCCCCGCCGACGCGCCCTTGTCGCCCGGCCAGGAACGGATCTGGTTCCTGGAGCGGCTGCTCCCGGGGCGTACCGCCTACAACGAGATCAAGGCGATCCGCCTCGACGGCCCGCTCGACGTGCCCGCCCTGCATGCCGCGCTGCGCGGCGTCGTGGCCCGGCACGAGGGGCTGCGCACCGTCTTCCGGGAGATCGGGGGCGAGCCGCGCCAGGTGGTGCGGCCCGCGGCCGAACCGGACTTCGCCGTCGTGGATGCCACCGGCACCGGCGGTGCCAGGACCACGCTCCGGGACGTCCTGTCGGCCGAGAGCGCACGCCGCTTCGACCTGGCCGACGGCCCGCTGTTCGTCACGCGGCTGGTCAGGCTCGCCGAGGCCGAGCACGTCCTGGTGCTGTCCCTGCACCACATCGTCGTCGACGCGGCCTCCGCCACCGTCCTCGCCCGCGACCTCTCCGCCCTCTACCGGGCCGAACGCGACGGAACCGCACCCGACCTCCCCGCCCTCACCTGGTCCTACGCCGACCACGCCAGGGAACAGGCGGCGTCCGCGCACGGCCCCGAGGCCGACGAGGACCTGGTCCACTGGCGCCGCGTCCTCGGCGGCGAGCTGCCCGCGCTCGCCCTGCCCGCCGACCGGCCGCGCCCGGCCACGATGACCTCCAACGGCCGGGCCGTCTTCCACACCTTGGATCCCGAACTCTCCGACCGACTGCGCGAGTTGAGCCGCGCCCGCCGCGGCACCCTGTTCATGACCCTGCTCGCCGGATACGCGGCGATGCTGCACCGGGTCACGGGACAGACGGACCTAGTCGTCGGCACCCCCATCTCGGACCGGCCCGAGCGGGCCGAGCATGTGCTCGGCTTCTTCGTGAACACGCTCGCCCTGCGCCTCGACCTGTCCGGAGACCCCACGTTCGCCACACTCCTGGACCGGGTGCGAACGGTCGCCCTCGACGCCTACGACCACGCCCGGGTGCCCTTCGAGCGGGTGGTGCGCGAACTCGACCCACCGAGGGCGGTCGACCGGACGCCGGTGTTCCAGGCGTTCGCCGAGTTCCAGCGGGCCGAGCCGTTCCGCTTCGACCTGCCCGGCCTTGAGGCCACACCCCTCGACGCCGGACCGGACAAGTCCCTGACGGATCTGACCGTCTACTTCACCGATCAGCCGCACGGCGTGCGCTGCCATCTGGAGTACAACACCGACCTGTTCGACCCGCAGACGGTCGACCGGTTCTTCGCCACCCTCCGTGACCTGCTCGCCACTGCGGTCGAAACGCCGGACGTACCGCTGTCCCGGCTCGCCCCGGCAGTGGTCGAGGGGGAGCCCGTGCCGGCGGCCTGGCAACGCGGCCCGTCCCGTCCGCTCGCCGACACCACCGTCCACGACCTCGTCGCCCGTCAGGCGGCCGCGACGCCGGGCGGTACGGCCGTGATCAGCGGCGATGTCCGACTGACGTATCGCCAACTCGACGATCGGGCGGAGCGGTTGGCAGCCGTCCTGCGGGAACAGCACCCCGCGGGTGACGGTGAGATCGCCTTGTGGCTGCCCCGCTCCGCCGACCTCGTCGTCGCCATGCTCGCCGTGCTCAAGGCGGGCTGCGCGTATGTGCCGTTGGACCCGTCCCTCGGCCGGGTGCGCGCCGAGCAGATCATCGCCGAGTGCGGCGCCCGGATCGTGGTGTCGACGCGCGAGGAGGCGGCAGCCCTGAAGCTGCCCGCGGACGTGACCGTCGTACCGCCCGACGCGACCGTGCCACACCCCGCACGCGCCGCGTCCCGCACCGACAGCCACTCGCCCTGCTGCGTCCTTTACACCTCGGGCAGCACCGGTACCCCCAAGGGCGTCGTCGTGCCGCACCGCGGTGTCGTCGACCTGTGCGAATGGCACCACCGGCGCTTCGCCTGCACCCCGGCCGACCGAAGCTCCGTCGTGTGCAGCCAGAGTTTCGACGCCTCGCTCCTGGAGATCTGGCCGGCCCTGACCGCGGGGGCGTCGGTGACGTTCGCCGACGAGGAGATTCGCAGGGACCCGCTGGCCCTGGCGCGGTGGTACGCCGAGCAGGGCGTCACCTTCTCCATCCTGCCCACCGCCCTCGGCGAACAGGTGCTGCGGCTGCCACCTCGCGACCAGCCGCCCCTGCGGCAGCTGCTGCTCGGCGGAGACGTACTGCGCACCCGGCCGCGTCCCGAGGCGCAGTACGAGACCGTGAACGTGTACGGGCCCACCGAGATCACCGTCCTGTGCAGCACGGAGACCGTGACCCCGCAGGGCGAGGACCCCGCCCCGCCCATCGCCGTCGGACGCCCGGTCGACAACGTACGGCTGAGCGTGCTGGACGAGTCGGGCGACCCGGTCCCCGTCGGCGCGGTGGGGGAGTTGTACGTCGCCGGGCCGGGCGTGGCCCTCGGCTATCTGCACCGCCCCGAACTCACTTCGGACCGTTTCCTGCCGGATCCGGGTGCCGCTCCGGACGCGCGCCGGTATCGCACGGGCGACCTGGTCCGCTGGACCGCCGACGGGAAACTGGAGTTCTGCGGCCGGGCCGACGACCAGGTGAAGATCCGTGGCTTCCGGGTCGAGCCGGAGGAGGTCTCCCGTGTGCTCAACGCCCTCGACGGCGTCCGCGAGGCGGCCGTACTGGCCCGGCGCAACGACCGGGGCGAGGCATATCTCGCGGCCTACGCCGTGCCCGCCGACCCTGTCGGCACGGCGGCCGACGACCGTCAGGCCTGCGCCGACCTCCTGGCCGAGGAACTGGCGGCCCGGCTGCCGGAGTACCTCGTGCCGCGCGCCTGGCGCATCCCGCCCGCGCTGCCCGTGACGGGCAACGGCAAGCTGGACCGGTCCGCGCTCCCGGCACCGGACCTCGTCACCACGGCACCGAGCCGCAGGCCGAGCGCCGGCGGGGAGCCGGCAGCCGGTCACCGGACGGACGTCGAGCTTCGAGTACGGCGCATGTGGGCGGACGAGTTCGGGATCGATGCCGACGGCATCAGGGACGACGCCTCGTTCTTCGATCTCGGCGGCCACTCGATCACGGCGATGCGGCTGGTCAACCGCGTCCGCGAGGAGTTCGGCACCGAGTACCCGATGCTGGGCTTCTACCAGGACCCGACCCTGCGCGCCATGACGGCCCAACTGGCCGGAACGGTACAGGATGTGACGGCCAGCCATTGCGGCGAGGCCGCTGTGGAACGCCGTGCGCCCGCCACCGCGCAGCAGTCCCGCTTCGCCACGGTCCACGCCGACCACCTGCTCCCACAGGTCTTCAACGTCGCCCTGCGGATCACCTTCTCCGGTGACCTGGACGCGGTGGCCCTGCGGACCGCCCTGACCCGGCTCGTCGAGCGGCACGAGGGACTGCGGACCCGCCTGGCCCGCAGCGGGGACGGCTGGGAGCAACAGGTGCTGCGGGCCCGGCCGGTGGAACTGCCGGTCGAGGACCTCACCGGGCGGCCACCGGAGGAGCTCCGGTCCGACGTGGAACGGGCCAGCGCCGAGGCCGCCGAGACCCCGCTGGATCCCATGGCGGGCATCCCGATGACGCAGCGCCTGCTGCGTACCGGCGAGCGCACCTGGGTCCTGCTGCTGGTGCTGCACCACTCCGCCTGCGACGGCTGGTCCGTCAGCCTGCTCCTGAAGGAACTGGCCGCGCTCTACGGCTCGGCGTCGACGGGCGAACCCGACAGTCTTCCGCCGGTGGAATGCCAGCCCGTGACGTACGCGCAATGGCAGTCGGAGCAGGCCGACCAGGCCGCCGACGAAAGGAAGCTGGAGTTCTGGCTGCGCGAGCTCGACGGAGTGCCGTTCACCGTCGGTCTGCCGCTGGACCGGCCCCGTCCGAAGAGCGCGAGCGGACGCGGCGGCGCCGTGATGTTCACCGTGCCGGCCGAGGTACGGACCGCCGTCGAGCGGCTTGCGAGAGCGCGGCGGACGACACCCTTCGCGGTCACCGCGGCTGCTCTGGGCCGGATGCTCGCACAGAAGTCCGGGCAGTCCGACGTCGTGTTCAACGTCTCCTACGCCAACCGTGAGCGCCGCGAGTTCGAGTCCCTGCTGGCGTGCACGGTCACCGGCTTCGCGCTGCCGGTGCGGGACGGGGCCGCGGATTCCTTCGCCGCGCTGACGGACCAGGTCGCCCGTACGACGGTGGAGTGCATGGACCGTGCCATGCCGGTGCGCCGGATCGCCCCGGCGATGCGGGAGCGCAGGGGAGTCGACGTACCGGACCGGCTGGACGTCGGCTTCGCCTACCAGAGCTCGCTGGAGGCGGAGGTAGAACTGCCCGGTCTGACCACGGCCATCGAGGACCTCGCACCCGCCGCCGCCCGGACGGAACTCAGTGTCGGGCTCGTTCCGGCCGGGGACGAACTCAAGGGATTCGTCGAGTACTCGTCCGACCTGTGGGACCGCGGCACCATCGAGGGCTGGACCCGCGACTACGTCGCCCTCCTGCGCGAGGAGGTCGACCGGGCGCTGGAGCAGTGAACCCGTGGGCGTCCGCCGTCCCGCAGCCGGACGGCGGACGCTCACGCCGCGCTGCTGCTCCTCGGCATCCAGTGCCGGCAGGTCATTTCGTGCTCGGTGCCGAGACTCGTCCACCACCGCTCGCAGCACGCGGAGTCGAGCTCCGCCCGCACGATCGCCTCGGCGGCATCGCCGCCGCCACGCGAGGCCCGCGCGATCAGATCCAGCAGGATCCGCCGCTGTTCACCGATCACCGTCTCCCGGACCACGGCGATGACCGGCACGAGACCGGCGGCCGCGAACAGACAGGCGGCCCACATCGGGCCGAACCGGAATTCGAGGATCGAGGTCCAGGCGAGCCCCGCGCTCGTGGCGATGTAGAGGACACACAGCAGGCGGCTGGAGCAGTTCATGGGGGTACACCGTCCTTGAGGCGGGTCGATTCCCTCTGTCCAACTGCTCACGGCCCTCGTGGATTCGGGTGATTTTTCCCACCGTGACCGACGAGGCCCGGACCGCCGGGAATGACTAGGCGTCGACCATGGATTTCCCCTGGAACGCGGAGCGATAGGAGTGCGGCGTCGTGCCGACCACCCGGCGGAACCGTTCACGGAAGGCCGTGGGGGAGCCGAACCCGGCCTGGCGGGCGATCCGCTCGACCGGATGGTCGCTGTTCTCCAGCAGATACTGGGCCCGCCGCACCCGCGCCCGCAGCAGCCACTGCAGGGGAGTGGTGCCGGTCTGCTCACGGAACCGGCGACCGAAGGTGCGCTCGCTCATCCCCGAGCGCTCCGCCATCGCCCCGATGGTGATCTCGCCCGCGAGATTGTCCTCGATCCACTCCAGCAGGGGTTCCAGGGCGGAGCCGCGCGGCACGGGCGGATGCTCGTGCACGATGAACTGGGCCTGCCCGCCCTCCCGTTCCAGCGGTACGACGGACATGCGGGCGGTGTGGGCGGCCACGGCCGACCCCAGATCCCGCCGGATCATGTGCAGGCACATGTCCAGTCCCGCGGCGGCTCCGGCGGACGTGAGGATCTGCCCGTTGTCGACGTACAGCACGTCCGGCTCCACATGGATGCCGGGGAAGCGCCGGGCCAGGTCACCGGTGGCCATCCAGTGGGTGGTGGCGCGCATCCCGTCCAGCAGTCCTGCCTCGGCCAGGACGAAGGCGCCCACACACACGGACGCGATGCGCGTGCCGGCTCGCGCGGCCTCCCGCAGCGCCGCCAGGACGGCGGCGGACGGCGGCTCGGTGTCGTCGCAGCCCGGCACGATGATCGTGTCCGCGTCCGCCAGCCCGTCGAGCCCCCGGTCGATCCGCAGAGCGAAGCCCTCCGTGGGCACCTCCGGTGTTTCCGCGCACAGCCGGACCCGGTAGGGACGGCGGCCGTCCGGCAGCCGCGTCCAGCCGAACATCTGGAAGGGCGTCGCCATGTCGAACGGCACCACATTGTCGAGAACCAGGATCGCCACGGTGTGCATGAACGCCACCTTAGGCAGATTCCCGCCATCGACAGAAGTCCAGATCGCAGGGCGAGGTAGTGCTGAGCGGCCAGATATGGGGGTGGCGGAAACCCGTTGGAAGCTGTCATTTCAGCCTCTGTGCGATCAGTCGGAAGATCCCTAACGTGGGCCGGGCCGCCGCCCCACGCGAACCGGGCCCGGCGCCCCGACGCCACGCCGACACGGAGACCGACACCACCCGATGACCAAGATCCTGCTCATCCTTCACGTCCTTGCCGCCATCGTCGCCGTCGGCCCCGTCACCGTCGCCGCCAGCATGTTCCCGCCGGCCGCGCGCCGCGTCCCGGCGGCGGACGGGGCCGTGGCGGTGGGCACCGTCCAGCTGCTGCACCGCGTCTGCCGCCTCTACGCGGCCATCGGGGTCTCGGTCCCCGTCCTCGGCCTGGCCACCGCCCTGGCGATGGGCGTCCTGGGCAGCGGATGGCTCATCACCTCCATCGCCCTGACCGCCGCGGCCGCCGGCCTGCTGATCGCGTTCGTCCTGCCCCGCCAGGAGGAACTTCTGGAGCAACTCAGCGCCCAGCGGCCCGTAGAACGCTCGGCCACGGTCCAACTCGCCGTGGTCACCGGGATCTTCAACCTCCTGTGGGCGACCGTCACCATCCTGATGATCGTCCGGCCCGGCTCGACGACGGGTGCCTGACCGGAAACCGGGCGGCACCCGGCGCCGAGTCGCGGGCCGCGTCAGTGCCGATTCGTCCGCCGTCAAGCGCTCTGGCAGAATTCGTACTTCAGTGTGCGTCGGCGCCTAGAATCGTCAGCCGTGCCCATATGCACACAGGGGCCACGACAGGAAAGGCGCGTTGACGGGTGTTCCAGGATTCCCCCATCTACGACCGGCTCATCGCGGAGCGCGGCGACATCCCCACCCAAGTGCGCAGGGAGGCCGAACGCGTCAGCCGGGAAATGGAGTTCGTGATGCAGCCGGGGCCGCCCCTCGGCCACGCGCCGGCTCCGGTCCGCCCGGCGCCCGCGGCCCCGACCTGGCAGCGCAGCGCCCTGCCGCCCGGCCCGCATCACGGCTGAGCCCCGTCACAGGACCCTCGCGCTCGCGCCGTTGACGTGGGGCTCCTGCCCGGAGACGGGTCGGGCGAGCCACTCGGCGATGGTGCGGGCGATCGGCTGACCCGTGTCCACCTCGACGAAGCCGAACTGTCCCGACTGGTTGCACTCCAGGAACCACCACATCCCGTCGGCGTCCTCGACGAAGTCGAAGGCGCCGTAGGCGAGTTCGGCACCCCGCAGATAGGCGAGGACCGCCTCGGCGATACGCGGCGCGACGTCCACGGGACGCCACGGCTCCTCGGACCCGGCGAAGCGGACATCCACCTCGGTCTCGGTGCCGGTCGCCTTGCGGGCGGCCAGCAGCCGATCGCCGACCGCGGTGAGCCGGATGTCGGCCCGCTTGGCGACGCGGCGTTGCAGCAGGGTGGGTCCGAACGCGACGGCGGAGAAGTCCGTGTCCGGGGCCACCCTGCTGGTCGGCACCGCGCGGGGCGGGTCCTGCGGATGCGCGCCGGAGACCGGCTTGACCACCAGATCGGGATAGCGCTCGGCGAACTCGCGGGCGGCCTGCGGGAATGTGGTGATGAGGGTGGCCGGAACGGGCAGGCCGCACTGCTGGGCCAGCCGTAGCTGCCAGGGCTTGTGACGGGCCCGGCGGGCCGCGTCGGGATGGTTCATCCAGCGGGCGTCGCTGCCGCGCAGCATGCCGTACAGCGCCTGCCCGGCCTCCTCCGTCAGCCAGGCCGAGGCACTGGCCGCACGCTGCGCCGCCGGCCCCGGCCTGCGCAGCCAGACCGACCGCAGCCCGCCGATGCTCACCAGGCGCCCCGCGGCCGAGAGATGGCCGCGGAAGGCGCCGTGCACGAACTCGCCCGACAAGGCGACCCCGCCGGTCAGGTCGGCGGGATCGAGGCGGAACACCGGAACGCCGGCCGCGTTGAGGTGCACGACCACCATGTCCGCGGTCACGTCCTCTTCGTTGGTCAGAATCAAGACGGTCATCGTCGCCGACCTGTGTTCAGTCGTCGAAGTGAGTCTTCGAGCCCGCCGTGGACGTCGTGGTGGCCAACTCCCGCAACAGGGCGTGATCACAGGCGGCTATGCGCCCGTCACGGAGCACGTTCAACTGCATACCGGAGTCGTAGGCGTACGGAGCGGTGACCTCCAACTCCACTGCCGACCGTGCATAGTTGAGCGCGAACGGTTGCATCGTCTCTCCCTCAAGGTGCTGCTCCGATCGAGCCTGGTCACCCGGCGGCGGCCCTCGGTCCACCGACGCCCTTTGGTTTCCACTTACTTAAACGAATCGAACGCGTGGTTGGTTTCCTTACTTTCTGTAATCAACGGCGTCCGGCGGTCCCGCCTCGGGAGAGCGGCGCAGGGTACGCAGTGCCAGCAAGAGCACGCCGATGTCGTCCAGATACACCGGATCGGGCACCAGGTCGGCCGGTAGTACGAAGTACAGGACGGCACCCCAGAACACCCAGCGTGGCCCGGTCGGCAGCCCGGATCGGCGCAGCAGTCGCCGCGTCCGCACGAGCCGCACCAGCACCCCGACGGCCAGGGCGAGCACGACGGCCGCGAGGGCCACGACGACGACGATCACCGTGGTGGTCGACTCCACTGACACTCCTCCTGCCGGTGTCGCACATCACACGCACTGCTAGTCGGATGCCCGCTCGGGTCGTCCGCATTGCATGACGGCGCTCACCCGGCCGCATCCCTTCACCCGTCAGGGCGGAAGACGCACAAAGAGCCCGGTCACCTGCTTGACCGGCCTCCCGGGCGGCTGAAGCACGCATCGATGAGCACCCGCCCGACGCAGTAGCCCCGCCCCACGAATCCGCCCCAGCCGGCATACGCCCGTGGGGTGCACGGGTCGGTCGTTTCCCGTACTTTTCGCTCGCTCCGCTAGTGGCGGTCGGAGGTCTCCGGCTGTTCCTCCGCGGCGGCCCTGCGGGTCCGGGCGGTGCCCTTGAGGCGCTCGAAGGTCCGGGTCAGCTGCTGGAGGGGGGACGTGGGTGCGTCGGCGCTCGGCTCGGGCCGGGGCTCGGGTACGGCTTCGGCGGCGGACTCCCGGTAGGCGGCCAGTGCCGCGTGTGCCTGTTCGGCGGCCTCGCGATACAGGTCCCGGGACTTCGTCATGGCCTCCAGGGCCTCCGCGTACATCGCCACCAGCTGCCGCTCGCGGGCGAGTTCCTCCTCGAGGGTCAGCAGCCGCCAGTCCTCGCGCAGGGCGGTCAGGGCCTCCTCGGCGCCCTCCGGCAGCGGGCGCGGCAGGGCGGCGAAGCGGGTCACGGCGTGGATGAGTTCGGCCGGCTCCGAGCCGTCGAGGAAGACGCTGCGTACGGCGAAGTCGCCGGCGTCGTAGCCGGACGGCGCCGGAGTGCCGGGCAGCACCACGGCACCGCCGCGCGGCACCTGCACATCGTGCTCGCGCAGGGCCCAGTTCACGACCCGCAGCTGGCTGGGCACGGCACGGTGCTCGACCACCCGGTGCCGCAGGCCGGGCGGCAGCATCCCGGCCAGCGGCGCGCGGCCGCGCTGGTCGGTGGTCATGGCCTCGTGGACGACGACATGGATGCTCCAGCCGTCACCCGCGGCGTCCCGCAGCAGGCTCCGGACGGCCTTGTCGTCCGAGGGGAGCGGGTTGATGTCGCGCAGGCGCAGGCCGGTGGCCGCGTCGTGGTCCCAGGTCGCGTCCGGATCCTGCGGCCAGAACATGGCGGCCGGCGACGGCCACCGCTGGTCCCACGGGGCGTCCGCCTCCGCGACCAGCACCCAGTCCTGCCCAGTGCCGGAGCCGTGCTCGACGGTGAGCCGGGCCCGTACGGTCACGGTCTCGGCGACCCGCCAGCGGGCCTCGAAGGCCGACTCCTGGGCGCCCTCGGCCTCGGGCAGCTCAAGGTAGTCGTCTATGGCCCGGCTGTCCTTGCGCTGCCGCAGACTGAGCCGGAGTGCATCCTGTGCGGCGGGCCCGAGGTGGCGACCGCGGGCCGACCAGATCGTCGGAGGGGTGCTGGGGCGGGTGCTGGGGGAGCTGGCCATGGGTCCATCTGTGGGCGGGGGGTACGTGCCCTACCAGTATGTCGCCGCAGGTGGATGCCGAGCGGGCGGGGGGTCCGCACACGGGGTGTGTGCGGACCGCACCGGCCGGCCGCCGCTCACTCGTGGTCCGCGCCACGTCCCGTCAGGACAATGACCCGGTGAGCAGGACCCGCCCACCATCCGCATTTGGGGCGGGTCCTGCTCATCCCCGGGCGCTCGCTCAGTTGTGGTAGCCGATGTAGCCGTTGCCGTCCCGGTCGTTGCCGGTCTTGGTGTACGCGTGCGAGTCCGCCCCGGCGCCCGAGGGCTTGTAGAGGTAGATCGAGTCCTTGTCGTTGTTCCACAGGAAGTTGCAGTTGTCGCGGTAGACGACGTTGTTCCGGTCGGAGTCGGTGCCGTTGCCGCCCCGGAGCTTCACGTAGTCACCGGGCCCCAGGTTGTGGTTGGCGGTGAACTGGAAGCGGTTGCCGGCCTTGTCCTTCACGACGTAGCCCTTGAGGTTCACCGTGGTTCCGGACGAGTAGTTCTTGATCGTCAGGTATTCCTCGTCGGTGTTGCCGGTCCGGCAGTTGTTCGAGTCGCGGCCGGGCGCGTCGTACTGGATGCCGCGGATCTTCAGCGCGGACGAGTATTCGGTGGCCTGGGCCGGGGCGGCGGAGAGCGCGCCGAGCGTGCCGGCCGCGACGGCGGTTATGGCGACAATGCGTATACGCATGGAGAAACATCCCCCTGTGTGGAGCTTCTGTGAAGATCAAGAGTGTATCCAGGGAAGATGACCGCTGTGCTGATTTCACCGAAAAGCGGGAAAACGGAGAGGGGCGGGGGGTTGACCCCCCGCCCCTCTCCGTTTGCATCGAGCCGGCGCGTTACGCGCCGCTCTCCCGGAGCATGTCCTCGCGCTCGACGAGCTTCACGCGCTCACGTCCCTGCGGCTCGCCCAGCGCCTTCTCGGCGGCGTCGAGCTTGTACCAGCCCTCCCAGGTGGTGAACCGGACCTCGCGCTCGGCGAGGAACGCCTCCACGGCCTCCGGTTCGGGCGAACCCGGCGTCTGGAGGCGGCTGTTGGCGAAGTCGTCCAGCAGGTTCGCCACGGTTTCGTTGGCGTCGCCCTTGGTGTGGCCGATGAGGCCCACCGGGCCGCGCCGGATCCAGCCGGTGACGTACGTCGACTGCAGGTGCTCGCCGGACTCCTGGATGACCCGGCCGCCCTCGTCCGGGACGGTGCCCGAGTCGATGTCCCAGGGCAGCTTGGGGAGTTTGTCGGAGAGGTAGCCGACCGCGCGGTAGATCGCGCTGACGTCCCAGTCCTTGAACTCGCCGGTGCCCTTGACGTTGCCGGTGCCGTCGAGGGCGGTGCGCTCGGTGCGCAGCCCGACGACCTTGCCGTCCTCGCCGAGGATCTCGGTCGGCGACTCGAAGAAGTGCAGGAACAGCTTGTGCGGTCGGTCCCCGACGTCGCGGATCGCCCAGTTCTCCAGGGTCTTGGCGACCATGTCGGCCTGCTTGTTGCCGCGCCGGGTCTCGATCGAGCCCTCGTCGTAGTCGATGTCCTCGGGGTCGACGATGACCTCGATGTTGGGGGAGTGGTCCAGCTCCCGCAGCTCCATCGGGGAGAACTTCGCCTGCGCCGGGCCGCGGCGCCCGAAGACGTGGACCTCCAGCGCCTTGTTGGCCTTCAGGCCGTCGTGGACGTTCGGCGGGATCTCCGTCGGCAGCAGCTCCTCCGCCGTCTTGGCGAGGATGCGGGCCACGTCGAGCGCGACGTTGCCGACGCCGAGGACGGCGACTTTCTCGGCCTGGAGCGGCCAGGTGCGCGGCACGTCCGGGTGGCCGTCGTACCAGGAGACGAAGTCGGCCGCGCCGTAGGAGCCGTCGAGGTCGATGCCGGGTATGCGAAGCTCCCGGTCGGCCGTGGCGCCCGTGGAGAAGATCACGGCGTCGTAGAACGCGCGCAGGTCGTCCAGGCTGATGTCGTTGGGGTAGTCGACGTTGCCGAAGAGACGGATCTGCGGCTTGTCCAGCACCTGGTGGAGGGCCGTGATGATGCCCTTGATGCGGGGGTGGTCGGGGGCGACGCCATACCGGATCAGGCCGAACGGCGCCGGCATGCGCTCGAACAGGTCGATGGACACACCGGGCTCGGTGGCCACGTCGGACTTGAGCAACGCGTCGGCGGCGTAGATCCCGGCGGGGCCGGCTCCGACAATGGCTACCCGCAGGGGGCGGGGCATGATCAGGTTCCCTTCGAGAGGCGATAGATCGACTCGAACGGGAAGCCTAAACTAAGGCAAGCCTAAGTCGGTACACGGGTCCAACCTATGAGCTCATAAATCAATTCTATGGGTGGTTCCGGGGTTGCCGTGACCGTGGGAGGTACGGCAACCCCAGGTCTCCGTCAGCCGATGTGGTAGCTGTCCCCGTACACCTTCCAGTCCAGCGGCGTATTGAGGTCCAGGTTGCCGTTGCGCAGGAAGACCCGCTGGGCGGTGTCGACCCGGCTGGTGTCGCTGTGGGCCTCCTCCTGCTTCATGGCCCACACCCGCGCGTCCAGGAAGGCGTTCAGATAGGTGACTTCGTCGCCGCCCTGCGCCGGCGGCCGGGCCCGGTCCAGGGCGCGCTTGCGGATGTTGCGGAAACTGGTGGGGTCGGTGCCGTCGCCGTGCATGACGATGGCGTCGTAGTACGCGAACTGACCGAGCACCCTGAGGCCGTCGGTCTTGCCCTGCCGGACGGCCGGGTTGAAGTACACCCGGTCGCGCTCGTCGTTCTGCGCCTGCTTGAACGCCTGGTCCTGTGCGGCCCGGCCCCAGTCGCGGGGGTAGTTCGGGTCGAGCCCGTCGTGCGAGTCGGTGCCGTCGACCCGGCGCAGCGCCGGCAGGTACGAGGCGAGGACGTTGCCGGGACGGCGCTCGGTGTACAGCTCGACGAGGTCGAGCATGTCGCCCGTGCCGGAGCAGAAGCCGATGATGCCGGCGGTGTAGCCGCGGCCGTCGCCGATGTCCTCGATGTACTTGTACTGCGCCTTCCAGTCGAGCGAGGAGTTCTCCGCACTCGACACCAGCTTCATGGCGATCTCCTTCTTCGCCGGGTCGTCGAGTCCCAGCGCGGCCTGGTGCGCGGCGGCGCCGGAGGGGCTGAGGAGTGGGGTGGACGCCACCGACGCGCCTATCAGGGCGAGGAGGGTGCGGCGTGACGTGTGTGTGGGGTGGTGCTTCACGGCGGCTCCAATGAGTGGTGGGGGGTGGGGAGTTGGCCGTACGTGACACTGATAGGAAGGTTTCCTATCAGAAGCTGAGCGCGGAGGGCACCGGTCACGTCAAAGGTTCGTACCTACCTACAAGCCGACGCCGGGCTACGGCAGCGGCTGCTCCGCCCAGATGACCTTGCCCGCGGGCAGATACCGCGTGCCCCAGCGCTCGGCCAGCTGCGCGACCAGGAACAGGCCGCGCCCGCCCTCGTCCGTCATCGCCGCGTACCGCAGATGCGGCGAGGTGCTGCTGCTGTCGAAGACCTCGCAGATCAGGCTCCGGTCGAGCAGCATGCGCACCCGGATCGGGTCACCGCCGTACCGGATGGCGTTGGTGACCAGCTCGCTCAGGATCAGCTCCGTGGTGAACGACAGCTCCTCCAGGCCCCAGCCCTCCAGCGTCCGCGTCACCGCGGAACGGACCTCGGCCACGGCCGCCGGGTCCGACGGCACCTGCCATTCGGCGACCAGGTCCGCCCCGAGCGCCCGCGTACGCGCCACGAGCAGCGCGATGTCGTCGCTCGGCCGGGCCGGCAACCGGGCCTCCAGTACGGCCTGGCAGGTCTCCTCCGGCGACCGGCCGGCCCCGGCCAGCGCGTCCCGCAACTGCTCCAGACCCTCGTCGATGTCCCGTTCCCGGTCCTCCACCAGCCCGTCCGTGTACAGCACGAGCCGGCTGTCCTCCGCCAGCTCCAGCTCGGCCGTCTCGAACGGCAGCCCGCCCAGGCCCAGCGGCGGGCCGGCGGGCACGTCGGTGAACTCCACGGTGCCGTCCGGCCGGACCAGGGCCGGCGGCGGATGGCCGGCGCGGGCGATGGTGCACATCCGGGACACCGGGTCGTAGACCGCGTACAGACAGGTCGCGCCGGTCACCGGGGCGCTGTCGGTCTCCTCGGTCTCGTCCTGGTCGATGCGGGCGACCAGTTCGTCGAGGAGTGCGAGCAGTTCGTCGGGCGGCAGGTCCAGGGCGGAGAAGTTGTGCACGGCCGTACGCAGCCGGCCCATCGTGGCCGCCGCGTGCAGCCCGTGGCCGACGACGTCCCCCACCACCAGCGCGACCCGGGCGCCGGACAGCGGCAGCACGTCGAACCAGTCACCGCCCACCCCGGCCTGCGCGGGCAGATACCGGTAGGCGATGTCCAGGGCGTTCTGCTCGGGCAGGCTGCGCGGCAGCAGGCTGCGCTGGAGCGTCACCGCCATGCTGTGCTCGCGCGTGTACCGGCGGGCGTTGTCGATGGAGACCGCCGCACGCGCGACCAGCTCCTCCGCCAGCGCCAGCTCGTCGGTGTCGAACGGACCGGCCTTCTGGGACCGCCAGAAACTCACCACGCCCAGCACCAGGGACCCCGCCCTGAGCGGCACCGCGATCAGCGAGTGGATGCCGAACTCCACGATCTGCGCCGAGCGCTCCAGGTCCTGGGCACGCCACCCCGGCGCCTCCTCCAGGTGCGGTTCGACGACGGCCTGTCCGTCCTTCAGCGCGCGGGCCTGCGGCGAGGAGTCGACGAAACGGATCTGCTCGCCCACCGGGTACAGCGGCGCGTCCTTGCGGATCCCGCTGGACGCCGTGCGCCGCAGCCGGGTGACCGCCTCCGGCTGCCCGCCCCCGAGCACCGCGTCGAACAGGTCGACGGTGGCGTAGTCCGAGAACCGGGGCACCGCCAGCTCCGCCAACTCCTCCGCGGTACGGGTCACGTCCAGGCTGGTGCCGATGCCCACCCCGGCGTCGTACAGCATGTCTAGACGCTCGCGGGCCTCCTCGGCGCGACCGGAAAGGGCGCGCAGCTCCGTCGAGTCGCGCAGGGTGGCGACGCTGCCGGAGGGCCGGCCCCTGAGGTGGGTGGGACGCTGGTTGACCGCCAGCAACCGGTCCTTGACCAGGTGCACCTCGTCCGTGGCCATCCGGCCGGAGTCCAGCAGCTCGGCCGTGTCGGCGGCGAGACCGAGGTCCAGCACCCGGCGACCCTCGGCGTCCTCGGGCAGGTCGAGCAGGCGGTGCGCCTCGTCGTTCGCGAGCAGTAGCCTGCCCTCGCCGCCGACGATGATCACGCCCTCCCGTACGGCGTGCAGCACGGCGTCGTGGTGCTCGTACATCCGGGTCATCTCGCCCGGCCCGAGACCGTGCGTCTGCCGCAGCAGCCGTCTGCTGACCAGTGCGGTGCCGGCCGTGGACAGGCCGAGCGCGACCGCCGCGGCGGTCAGGACGAGAGGCAGCTGGCGGTCGGCCGTGCCGCCCACGGTGGCGGTGGTGATCCCGGCCGACACCAGGCCGACGACCTTTCCGTCGGGATCCTTGATGGGGACCACGGCCTGGACGAGCGGGCCGATGGTGCCGGTGATCTGCTCGGTCACCACCTTGCCCTCCAGCGCGGGCTCCAGGTTCCCGA
Organism: Streptomyces sp. NPDC056479; assembly: GCF_042795335.1. Taxonomy (NCBI): domain Bacteria; kingdom Bacillati; phylum Actinomycetota; class Actinomycetes; order Kitasatosporales; family Streptomycetaceae; genus Streptomyces; species Streptomyces sp. NPDC056479. The sequence goes on from NZ_JBHTRZ010000001.1 coordinate 979,351, forward strand.
CGAAGTGCTTGCCGATGCGGTCCGGCTTGGGGTGGGTGTAGCGGATGCCGTCGGTGTTCATGACGACGATGAAGTCCACGCCGGTCGCCACGCGCGCCGCCTCGGCCCGGGGCTGGAGCACGGCCGTGGGATCAGGGCTCTCCAGCGCCTCCCGGGTGCCCGGCGCGTTCGCGAACGACTCGGCCACCGCCACCGAACGGTTGCGCGCCTCCTGCGTGGAGTCGTAGCGCACCTGAAGCACCAGGGCCACCACCGCGGCGACCACCAGCAGCAGCACGATCACCACTTGCAGCAGGAACACCTGCCCGGCGACGCTGCGACCGCCGACCGCCGACCGCAGCCAGGCGAGCGGGCCCTTGTGCTGTCCCTCCGGATCGAGCGGTACGCCTCGCTCGGGCACAAGGGCGCCGCGGTCGGGCGCACGCCGGGTGCGCGGACCGCTGGGACGACCGGCCGACCGGGCCCCGGATCGACCCGATAGTCGGACCATGTGCCCATGTCTACACTGCCGGGCCTCCGTAGGCGAGAGACGTCACACACCGTGACAGGAGCTGTTTCCTCTCTCACACTTCGATCACGGGCGTGATCGGTCGAATCCGGGCAACTGCCGTCTCCACGACGGGGTTACGCCGGTGGAGGCACCCTCACTTCCGGCGCAGCGGCGTGGCCCGCCGGGTCGCGAGCAGCAGCGCGATGTCGTCGGGTCGGTCCGCCATGTGCCGGGCCGTCGCGGTGAGCCGGTCGGCCACGCCGGCCAGCGAGCGGCCGCCCGGACGGGCGCCGGGGGCCCCGGCCTTGGCCAGCGCCACCCGCAGCGCGCTGATGCCCTCGTCGATGTCGACGCCGGGCCGTTCGACCAGCCCGTCCGTGTACAGCGCCAGTACGGCACCCGGCTCCATCCGCAGCTCCTCCACCGGGTACTGGGCCTGCGGGTCCACGCCGAGCACCACCCCGCCCGGCAGGTCCACGAGATGGGTGCGGCCGTCGGGGCGGCGCAGCAGCGGGCGCGGGTGCCCGGCCACGGCCGCCTGGGCGAGACCGGTCGCGGGGTCCAGCCTGATGTAGCAGCAGCTCGCGAACAGACCCGTGTCCAGGTCGATGAGCAGGTGGTTGGTGCCGCTCATGACCTCGTCGGGCGGCCGGTCGCCGAGGGCGAAGGCACGCACGGCGCTGCGCAGCTGGCCCATGGTGGCCGCCGCCTGTACGCCGTGCCCCTGCACATCGCCGATGACCAGGGCCAGCCCGTCCCCGGCGGGCACGACGTCGTACCAGTCGCCGCCCACCTCCATGCCCTGGGTGCCCGGCAGATAGCGCCCGGCGGTCTCCAGCAGCGGGTGCTCGGACAGCCGGCGGGGGAGCAGCGCCTGCTGGAGTCCGCGGGCCAGCGCGGCCTCGCTCTCGTAGCGCTGCGCCTTCTCCATGGCGTGCGCGATCAGCCCGGCCATGGCGGTGAGCACCGCCCGTTCCTCGGAGCTGAAGCTGCGCGGCCGGTCGAAGCCGAGGATGCAGGAGCCCACGGGCCGCCCGGAGGCGATCAGCGGCAGAAAGGCGCGGGCGCCCTCCGTGGCGTCCAGCGCGATGCCCGGATAGGCGTCGGAGAGCTGCTGCATCGAGTCGAAGAACAGCGGTCGCCCGGTGGTCAGCGTCTCCACCCCCGGCAGGCCCTCGTCCAGCCCCACACCGTCGAACGGGGCGAGGAACCCCTTGGGGAAGCCCGTCTCCCAGGCCAGATTGAGATGCCGCTCCTGGAGCAGGTAGATGGCCAGCCGACGGCCGCCGAACACGGGCAGCAGCTCGCGCATCACGACGGCGGACACCTGGCGCGGGGTGACCGCCTCGGTGAGCGCGATGGCGAGGACGATGGGCCGGTACAGCGGAGCGAGCGAGGACGCGCCGGCCGGCTCGGGCGTGACCTGCGCCTCCGGGACGTCGGACGGGTGGTCCGCCACCCCGTGCCCTGGGCGGATGGTGCAGGTCAGCAGGTCGGGGCCGGGATACAGGGACAGTGCGAGCCAGTCGCCCCCGAACGGGCTGGCGGTGGGATCGTGCTCCTTGGCGGACGGTCTGCGGACATGGAAGTGCACCGGCTCCGGCGCCAGCAGAGCCACCCGCAGATGGTCCTCGACTGCGGGCTGGTTCAGCCAGGGCACGGTCTCCCACAGGGTCCGGCCGAGCAGTTCGGTGCGCGAGCGGCGCAACAGGCGGGCCGCGTGCGGATTGGCGTAGACGACCGCTCCCAGCCGGTCCAGGCAGAAGATCCCGTCCGGCAGCAGATCGGCCGCCACGTCGGCCACCGCGCTCTCCCCCGGATCGAGGACGACACCGCGTACGGGCGTGATCCCGAACGGCGCCGGGTCGTCGTACGGCCCCCAGATCTCGACCAGCCGCAGTGCACCGTTGGCAGCACGCACGTACAGCGGCAGGGCCGGCGGCCGGCCGCCGGCCGCCTCCCGCAGTGCCGCGAGAATCCGTTCCGTGTCCCTCGGGGCGACGGCCTCCGCGAACGCCTCCACGCTGTCGTGGGCCTCCCCGGGGACCGTACCGAGCACGACGTTCAGCCGCTCCTCGGCGCTCACCACGCCCGTCACCGGGTCCCAGGCGAACCGGCCGAGATACCCGGAGGGCCGACGCCGGGCCGGCGGCCGGACGCACAGGGGCCCGACGTCCCAGGACACCGCGGACGTGTCCTTGCTCTGCAGGCTCCGCAGCGCCGAGCCCAGCTCCTTCGCCACCTGCGCCATACGCTCGCGCACGGGCAGCAGCTCCGTGGCGTCCGGCGCCGAGGGCCGCAGCACCGTCAGCACCCCGAACACGGACGATCCGCTCGTGACGGGGACGTACAGGGATCCGAACTGGAAGGGCAGACCCGCGGCGAACTGCGGATAGCGGCGCATCGTCTCCGTCGCGTTCGGCAGCACCACCTCGACCCCGAGCCGGTAGGCGTCCGCGACGGGGAACGGCCGGTCCACATGCAGCCGCCACCACGGCCGGAACAACGGCCCCGGCAACCCCTCCAGCACCGCCAGACGGAGCAGTCCGGGCGTGCCAGAGCGCAGATAGACCCCTCCCGCGTGGCCGGCCGCCGCACTGATCGCCTCGGCCGAGGCATCGATCAGCAGCGCCGCCAGCCCGCCGGGCGTCCGCTCTGCGCCTTCGGCGCTCACCGTCATCGGCCCTACCTCGTCCGTACGCCGTCACGCCCGCGACACAGCAAGAATGCGCCACGACGCACCTGGCCCGCACCTGGGCGGCGCAAAACAGGTGCATTCGATCATGGGAACGGGGAGCGCGGGGGCAGCGCCTGCCGATGTCGTGGCCTTCCCGGAAGGCGAGTACCCGAAACCGGGCCGCCGCCCACCCCGTTGTCGGTGCGAAACAGGAAGACCACCGACCCGGAGCGTTCCCGACGTCCGACAGCGAAACGGCACCCCCGGCGGATGACAGGGCGGATGCTGGCACAAGGACTCGGTCACGATCCGGTGGGCATGGCCCAGGCAGGAGAGCAGACCCATGGAGTACTACGACCTCGGCACCCACACCCGCTCCGTCACCACGTCCTCCGCCCAGGCCCAGCTCTGGTTCGACCGGGGGCTGGCGTGGACCTACGCCTTCCATCACGAGGAGGCCGTCGTCTGCTTCGAGGCCGCTGCCGAGGCCGATCCCGACTGCGCCATGGCCCACTGGGGCATCGCCTACGCGCTCGGCCCGAACTACAACAAGCCCTGGGAGTTCTTCGACGACGAGGACCTCGCGCGCACCGTGGACCGCACCCACGCCGCCGTGGAGCTGGCCCATGAGAAGGCGGCGACCGGCACCCCCGTCGAACAGGCCCTGATCGGCGCACTTCGGGCCCGCTATCCGCAGGCCAAGGCGGTGGAGGACTGCTCGATCTGGAACGCTCCCTACGCCGACAGCATGCGCGCGGTCTACGACCTCGCCCCCGACGACCTGGACATCGCCACCCTCTACGCCGACGCCCTGATGAACCTCACCCCCTGGCAGCTGTGGGACCTCAGGACCGGCGAACCCGCCGAAGGCGCACGCACCCCGGAGGCCAAGGACGTCCTCGACCGGGCCCTCGCCGGCGACGCCGGACTGGACCACCCTGGGCTGGTCCACCTGTACATCCACCTGATGGAGATGTCCCCGACCCCGGAGCTGGCCCTGCCCGTCGCGGACCGGCTGCGCGGACTGGTGCCGGACGCCGGGCACCTCCTCCACATGCCCTCGCACCTGGAGGTGCTCTGCGGCGACTACCGGCGGGTCGTCTCGGACAACACGGCGGCCATCGAGGCCGACGAGAAGTACCACGCCCGAGCCGGGGCGATGAACTTCTACACCCTGTACCGCTCGCACAACTACCACTTCAAGATCTACGGCGCGATGTTCCTCGGCCAGTCCGAGGTGGCCCTGCGGACCGCGGCCCAGCTCGAGGCGTCCATCCCCGAGGACCTGCTGCGCGTGCCGAGCCCGCCCATGGCCGACTGGCTCGAGGCCTTCCTCGCCATGCGCGTCCACGCCCTGATCCGCTTCGGCCGCTGGGACGACATCCTCCACCGCCCGCTGCCCACCGACCCGGAGCTGTACGCCATGACGACCGCGATGCTCCACTACGCCCGCGGCGTCGCCCTGTCCTCCACCCACCGCATCCCGGAGGCGGAAGCGGAACGGCTGCTCTTCCGTGCGGCGGTCGCCCGGGTCCCCGAGACCCGCATGCTGTTCAACAACACCTGCGCCGACATCCTCGCCATCGCCTCGGCGATGCTCGACGGCGAGCTGGAATACCGCAAGGGCGATCACGACGCGGCCTTCGCCGCCCTGCGCCGCTCCATCGACCTGGACGACAACCTCCCCTACGACGAACCGTGGGGCTGGATGCAGCCCACCCGGCACGCCTACGGCGCCCTCCTCCTCGAACAGGGCCTGGTCGAGGAGGCCGAGGCGGTCTACCGGGCCGACCTCGGCCTCGACGGCTCCCTCCCGCGCGCCCTTCAGCATCCCGGCAACGTCTGGTCCCTGCACGGCCTCCACGAGTGCCTGATGCGTCTGGGCCGGACCGGGGAGGCGCAGATGGTGGCCCAGCAGCTGCGTCTCGCCGCCGCGCTGGCGGACGTACCGATCGAGGCCTCCTGCTTCTGCCGGCTCGACACGAGCGGCCGGGACACCGCCGAGGACGACTGCTGCGCCGAACGCTGACGGGGGTGCCGCACCCTGCGGGTGAAGGGCGCACCACCATCCGGATGCCGGAGGCGTGGCGTGCGTCCGGGCCTCCGCGTGCGTGGTGTGCCCTGGGACGTCAGGACAGCTCCCCGTGAAGGAGACACACGGCATGCTCGGACAATCGCAGGCGTTCAGCGGTTTCTCGGTCGACGACCTCGGCGAGGCCCGCCGCTTCTACGGCGAGACGCTCGGCCTGGAGGTGGAGGAGACGGGAGCGGGGGAGATGCGCCTGCTGATCCTCAAGCTCGGCAGCGGCGCGCAGGTCTTCGTCTACCCCAAGCCGACACACACCCCCGCCACGTTCACGATCCTCAACTTCCCCGTGGACGACATCGCGGCCGCCGTCGGCGAACTGGAGCGACGCGGTGTGTCTTTGGAGCGCTACTCCGGATTCGAGCACGACGAGAAGGGCATCGTCCGGGTCGGCGAGGGCGGCCCGGCGGCCATCGCGTGGTTCACGGACCCCGCCGGGAACGTGCTCTCCGTGCTCCAGGAGAACTGACCGACCGACGAGGGACGTCGATCTCGGCCGGGCCGGGCGGCGGAACACTCTCCCCCGCCCGGGGCCGTCTCCCGCTCAGGGCAGCTCCGCCCGCGCAGGGCTGTCGTCGAGGAAACCGCCCGACTGGTGCTGCCACAGCTTCGCGTAGTCGCCGTCCGAGGCGAGCAGTTCTTCGTGGGTGCCCTGCTCGACGATCTGGCCGCGGTCGAGAACGACGAGCAGATCCATGGTGGCGACCGTGCTCAGGCGATGCGCCACCACCAGCGCGGTCCTGCCGTCCATGAGCCGCCACAGCGCTTCCTGGACGAGGATCTCGCTCTCGGAATCCAGGGCACTGGTCGCCTCGTCGAGCAGCAGGATCGGCGCGTCGCGCAGGATCGCGCGGGCGAGGGCGACCCGCTGGCGCTGACCGCCGGACAGCTTGATCCCGCGCTCGCCCACCATGGTGTCGAAGCCGTTCGGCAGCGCGTCGGCGAACTCCGTGACGTGCGCCGCCTCCGCCGCGCGGCGGATCTCGGCGTCGTCGGCGTCCGGCCGGGCGAAGGCGATGTTCTCCCTCAGCGTCCGGTGGAACATCGCCGGATCCTGCGGCACGTAGGCGATCAGACCGCGCAGGTCGGCCTGGCGCAGTCTGCTGATGTCCTGACCGCCGATCAGGATCCGGCCGGCGTCGATGTCGGTCATCCGCAGCAGCAGCCGGGTGAGCGTGGTCTTGCCGCCCCCGGACCGGCCCACGAGGCCGACCTTCGTTCCGGCGGGCACCTCCAGGTCGAGGCCCTCGAACAGCGGTCGGCCACCGGAGTGGGTGAAATGCACCTTCTCGAAGCGGACTTCGGCGGGCGCGGGCAGCAGCGGTTCCGGCGACGGGGGGTCGAGCACGGTGGGCGGTGCCAGCAGCAGCTCGGTGAACTGTGCGGCCTCCGTCATCGAGCTCTCCAGCCGACGGTAGATCTGGTTGAACTCGAACATGATCCGCGTCGCGTTGGAGTAGTAGGTGAACGCGACCACGATCGCCTCCACCCCGTGCCCGCCGCCACCGAGCGTGACCGCGAGCAGCAGGCCCAGTGCGCTGGTCAGCACCGACATCGGTGCGACCAGAGTGTCGATGCGCAGATTGCCGTAGTCCCACGACCGCAGCATGAGCCGCCGTGACTCCGCGACGCGGGAGCGGTGTTCCGCGGCCTCGCCCTCCTCGGCGGCGAACGCCCGCACCGTGTCCATGTTCATCAGGCTGTCGGCGACATGCCCCGACATGCGCGCGATCGCCTCCTCACGCTGGTCCACCAGCGCCTGACGGCGGCGGATGAGGGGCACCACACACAGCGCGGTGACCGCGACCATCGCCAGGAGCCCGATGACCAGCAGCGGGTCGTAGCGCCACAACACCACCGCCCCGAACGCCAGCGGCACGAAGCTGCCGACGATCTGGAACGTCAGCGTGTCGACGAAGTCCTCGTAGCGGGAGGCGAAGCTCAGGACGCGCTTGGTCAGTGATCCGGCGAAGTTGTCGTGGAAGAACGCGGCGTCCTTGGCGAACAGTTCGTCCATCCCGATCACGTACAGGTGCTCCACGCCCAGGGCGTCCAGGCGGTTCAGACAGTGCAGTGCGATGCGCCACAGCCCCTCCGCGAACAGGAGGACACCGACGAATCCCAGGACGTACGGCAGGGTCGAGGCGACCGTGACGTCCTTGTCGCCCGCGATGGCGCCGACGAGCTTGGCGACGATCAGCGGCGCGACGTAGTTGATCCCGATGTTGCCCAACGCCGTCAGCAGCATGGTGGGTACCGTCAGCCACCGCAGCCGGGCCAACTCCTGTCCGTAGTAACGAAGTGCGAGAAGCACAGAGCGTTTGCCCGGCAGAACCCTGCGAGGCTCAGGCGTTCCCATCCCACCCCCTGTGTGACTACGTTCAGTATCGAACCGAATACGCAGTGTCCCGCGACGGTGGCCGCGGAGTCCACGCGTTTTCCGACCCGTGGGCGGCGCACGGGGGAGGTAAGGGGCGGTCGGAGGCGCGACTTTTGACTACCGCAAGTAACGTGATCAACTTTCTCCAGGGTTACCGAGCAGTCACTTCGGTGCCCGATTCCCCACTTCGGCCCCTTCACGCCGTCACCCCGGAGGACCTCCATGTCGACTCAAGGCGATGCCCTGGAGCAGGCACGCACCGACTACGAGCACCACATGCGGACCTGTCGGCAGTGCCATGCCGACACCGTCCCGTGCGCGGTCGCCAAGCACCTGCTGCGCCTGTACAACAACGCCCGAAGAATCAGCGCCCAACGGGACGTCAGGGGTCACTGAAGGTGCCGGCGGCCCACGTCAGATGAGGACCGTCTCCCAGGTGTCCACGGCGTAGTGCACGGCCATCCCGTGACGGGCGTAGAGCGCCGGAGCCCCCGTGGAGTTGGCGGTGTCCACGCCGAGCCCCACCGTGTCGCGTCCTCGCGCGGCGAACGCGGCGAACGCGTGCCGCAGCAGCAGTCCGCCGAGCCCGGAGCCCCGGGCCTCGCGCAAGACGCCGATGCTGCGGATCCAGCCCATGGCCTCACGGTCGTCGCGTGAGATGAGGAACCCGGCGTCCCCCAGGTCCTCCGTGCCGACGATCCACACCAGGGACCAGTCGAGGACGTCCGCGTCGACGTCGTGCAGCCACTGGTCGTAGGTGCGCCGCTGGAAGTCGAAGTGCTCGGCGAAGCTCGACTGGTACAGCGTGTGCACCCGGGCACGGTCGGCCTCGTCGGCGCACGGGCGCAGCCGTACGCCGGGCGGAAGCTCCGGCAGGTGGTCCGCTGCGGCGTCCAGTGGGCGCTGGAGCACGTGATAGCGCCGTACGACGTGCCAGCCCCGCTTCTCGATCAGCCCCGTGTCGAGCGTGGGCTCGGTGTTCAGGTGCAGATGCACCACCGCCCTGGCCGCACCGTTCGCCTGGGCCTTCTCCAGGGAACGGGCCTCCAGGGCGTCGAAGATGAGCTCCCCGGCCCGCTGGTGGTCGGGGAGCACATAGTGGTCGACGTCGACGCGCTCACTTCCCGACTCGTCCCACAACAGGCCGTACGCCACCAGCCGGTCACCGTCGAAGACCAGCCACGAGTCGCGGTCCAGGGCGATGTCGGGCCGCTTCAGATCTGCCTCGACGGTGTGCAGGTCGGTCTCGGGCCGGCCTATCTCGATCCGGTCGATGTCGTTGAGCAGTTCGGTGACGGCGGGCGCGTCGGCCAGGCCGGCCGGACGAAGGGCGTAGGGCATGGGCTCAGGGTCCGGGGGAGGGGAGGACGGCCGCAACGGATTTTCCGCGGCCGCCCGCCCCCCTGCCGACCTGGGCCGTCAGCAGTCGCGCACTCCGGCGATCTTCTCGCCGCCCCGGATGTAGAGGTTGTTCACCCAGGCGATGTCACTGCCGGCGAACTCCTGCACCGCGGTCCACCAGTTGTTCCCCCCGACGGCCGGGTCGTTCACGTACTGCCCCTGTGTCTGGCACACCGCGTCCATCCAGTACTGCGAACGCACCGCGAGCCGCGGCGAGTCGCTCGTCGGCTGGCTGCGCAGATTGACGTCGGTCGCCCAGATGTAGATGTCGGTCAGGCTCGGGTCGCCGTTGTTCGCCGCCGCGACGGCGGGGCCGGCGGCCGTGGGCGCGGCCTCGGCCGTGACGGCGAGGGTGCCGACGGAGAGCGCGGCCGCCGCCAGGACGGTGGCGCAACGACGCAGTGCTGTCTTCATGAGTGTCCCCCGTGTTCGAAAGAGGTCTGTGACTGAGAGGTGGTGCATCGCGAAGGAGCGGCGGCCGTCAGCAGGTCGCCGAGGCGGGCAGGTCGCCGTACTCGTTGCCCTTGAGGTAGACGGCGCTCACATAGCCCTCGACGAGCTTGACCCACACGTTGTTCGTGTAGCCGTGGTCGGTGATCGCCTCGCCGCGCACCCAGCAGTACGCGCCACGCGGCTCGCCCGCCGTGACACTGCCGACCTTGTCGTACGAACGAGCCGGGCCGGAGCGGACGTTGACCGTCTCGTACGGCACGACGGTGAACGGCGCGGCCATGATGCGGGCGCCGCCCTGGCTCGCGTCGGAGGCCGCGACGGCGGTGGCGGCCGTGAGCGGCCCCAGCAGGGCGAGCGCGCCGGCACCGACGAGCGCGGCCCGGGCGAAGGCAAGAGTGGACATGGTGGATCCCCCTGTTCCGGCGGTCACTTGCACGGCACGTGGCCGACGTTCGGAACCCTAGGGAAACGGGCGGTCGAAGGGACCCTGATATGTGTCAGGTACCGCCCGCCGGGCGCGGCCCGTACGGTCCTGACGACGAAAGGTGCCCGACCGGAGAACGGCAACCAAGAGGGCCATCGGCTCGTCCTTGGGATCATGTACACCGCCAGCATCACCGGCCCCTTGGCTGCCTCGTTGCGTCAGCTGCTCGACTTCGCGTGGCTGCAGACCCGGTCCTGCGCCTTCGCCATCGCCCTGATGTCCGGCGTGGCGGCGTCCACCCTGCTCCCCGGCCTCCCCCTCGCCCGCTACGACCTGCTCGTCGTCTACGGCGTGCTGCTGACGCTGCTGTTCTGGCTGCGCGGCTGGGAGAACGGGCGGGACGTCGCCGTCATAGCGGTCTGCCATGTGATCGGCCTGGCCTTCGAGCTGGTGAAGGTGTCCCTCGGCTCATGGAGCTATCCGGAGCCGGCCGTGCTGAAGTTCGCGGGCGTGCCGCTGTACGGGGGTTTCCTGTACGCCGCTGTCGGCAGCTATGTCTGCCGTGCCTGGCACCTGTTCGACCTGGAGCTGGTCCGCTACCGCCCGCGCTCGACGGCCGTGGTCGCCGCGGCCATCTACATCAACTTCTTCAGCCACCACTGGCTACCCGACGCCCGCTGGCTCCTGGCCGGCCTGCTGCTCGCCGTCACGGCCGGCAGCTCGGTGCGGTTCACGGTGCGCGGTGTACGCCGACGTATGCCCCTCGCGCTGTCGTTCGTCCTGATCGGCTTCTTCCTCTGGGTCGCGGAGAACCTCGCCACCTACGTGGGCGCCTGGCGCTACCCGTACCAACTCGACGGCTGGCAGCCCGTGGGAGTGGAGAAGTTCGGCGCCTGGTCCCTGCTGATCAGCGTCACCTTCGTGCTGGCGGCCGTCACCCGGTCACGTCGCACCGGAACCGGGTGACGGCGGGGGCCGAGCCCCCGCCGCCCACCGCTACTCGCTCTTCGGCCCCGCCTGCTGCACGACCTCGAACGACCACAGGGTGGACCCGCTCGCCGCCGGCTTGGGACGCTCGCCGCCGCCCTCGCCACCGCCCTGGTGGGCCGTCTTCATCGGGCCCTCCATCCAGGCCTGGAAGGACTCCTCGTCGCGCCAGCGCGTGTACACGAGGTAGGTGTCGGTGCCCTCGACCGGCCGGAGGAGTTCGAACCACTCGAACCCGTCGGAGCTCTCCACGGCGTGCGCACGCGAGGCGAAGCGCTTCTCCAGCGTCTCGCGCTGCTCGGCCGGCACGGTCAGTACATTGATCTTGACTACGCTCATGGTGCTCATCCTGCCGCACGGCCGCCGGCAGACACGCGGCGGCTCGTGCGAGGAGCGGTCCGGCACCGGTCACCGCCCGGACCGCCCCCCACCCGAGGGTCAGGCCGTGTGCAGGGTCAACCCGTAGCGGCCGAGGATCTCGTTGACGGGCTGGAACCAGGTCTCCCCGCCGCCGGAGCAGTTGCCCCAGCCGCCCGAGGTGACGCCTTGCGCCTGGTCGCCGCTGATGAAGGAGCCTCCGGAGTCACCGGGTTCGGCGCAGACGCTGGTCTTGGTCATCTGGTGCACCGCGCCCTGGCTGTAGTTGACGGTCTCGTTCTTGGCCAGCACGGCGCCGCAGTGCCAGTGCGTGGTGGAGCCGGACCGGCAGATGGAGGTGCCGACGGGTGCCTCGGCCGAGCCCCGCACGAGCCGGTCCGGGATCGTGCCCCAGCCGAGCACGACCGGCACGGTCCACCAGCCGCTGCCGACGTTCACCCAGGCGTAGTCGTTGTCCGGGAACGAGGAGCCCTGGAAATTGCCGATGTAGCTGCCGTCCCAGCCCCGGACGCCGGCGCCCGCCTGCCCGCAGTGCCCGGCGGTGATGAAGCCGCCGTGCACCGAGAAGCCTATGGAGCAGCGGACGTTGCCGGTGTAGTAGGGGTCGCCGCCGACCGTGCCCGCCGCGAAGGTGCTCGGGGCGGCGCCGACCGTCTCGACGGTGACGGGGCCCGTCGCGCGGGCCCGGGAGACGAACTTTCGGACATCGTTGTCAGCACGCTTGTCGCGGACGACGTTCACGACGACGGTGTTGGCCATCGGATCGACGTGCCAGCTGCTCACGCCCGACGGTGCGGAGAGGCGGTCGATGCGGGCCTTGGTCGCGTCGAGCTGCCGCGCGCTGTGGGCCACGGTGCGCACGCTCACTCCGGTGGCGCGGACCTTCCCCACGGTCGCGGGCGGAGCGTCCGAGGTCACGGCCACGGTGAGCCGCTCGCTCTGCGCGTCGAACCAGGAGCCGCCGTAGGTGGAACCGGCCGCCTTGCGTGCCTTCGGTGTGAGGTCCATGGCGGTGCGTTCCGCCGCCAGCCGGGCCTCGGCCCGATCCTTCGACAGGCCGAGGTCGCGCTGCATCGCCTGGAGCAGGCCGGCGGACGCGGGTTCGACCGCCGTGGGGGAGTCGTCCGCCGCGGCCTGTCCGGTGCCGCTCGCGGTCCAGCCGCCGAGGACGAGGAGTGCGGCGAGGCCGGTGTACATGAGTCTGGTGCGTCTCAAGGGAGTTGCCCTTCGTCGTTCCAGCAAGGTGGGGTGGAACAACCGCAATCTGAGAGCGCTCTCATTCAGGGTCGGGCAGAGCATAGCCAGGCCGGCGTGTCAGGTCCATACCAAAGTGATGAAAATGGCGGCACTCCGGGTGCCGCACCGGCGCCCGGAGTGCTCGAAGGGCCGCTCGCCCGTGTTCAGCCGAGGTCGCCGGTCCTGGCCGCCTGCCACAGGTCGACGCCGCCGTCGGTGGCGTACTTGTCGATGTCGGCGAGTTCCTCGTCGGTGAAGTCGAGGTTCTCCAACGCGGCCACGTTCTGCTCGAGCTGCTCGGTGCGCGAGGCACCGATGACCAGGGACGTCACCCGCGGGTCGCGCAGGGCCCAGGCCAGCGCCATCTGGGCGAGGGTCTGCCCGCGCCGGGCGGCGATGTCGTTGAGCGCGCGCAGCCTGCGCAGCATGTCGTCCGACAGCCACGTCTCGTCGAACGACTTGCCCTGCGTGGCGCGCGAGCCCTCGGGCACGCCGTCCAGGTAGCGCCCGGTCAGCAGGCCCTGGGCGAGCGCGGTGAAGCCGATCACCCCGAAGCCCTCCTGCCCGGCGGTGTCGAGCAGGCCCTCGTTCTCGATCCAGCGGTTGAGCATGCTGTACGACGGCTGGTGGATCAGCAGCGGAGTACCCAGCTCACGCAGGATCGCGGCCGCCTGCCGGGAGCGCTCGGCGTCGTACGAGGAGATGCCGACATACAGCGCCTTGCCCTGACGGACGGCGGTGTCGAGCGCGCCCATCGTCTCCTCGAGCGGGGTGGTGGTGTCGAGCCGGTGGGAGTAGAAGATGTCCACGTAGTCCAGGCCCGTCCGCCGCAGCGACTGGTCGAGCGAGGCCAGCACGTACTTGCGGGAGCCACCGCCCTGGCCGTAGGGACCGGGCCACATGTCCCAGCCGGCCTTGGTGGAGACCACCAGCTCGTCCCGGTAGGGCGCGAGGTCCTGCTTCATCAGACGGCCGAAGTTGATCTCCGCCGCGCCGTACGGCGGGCCGTAGTTGTTGGCGAGGTCGTGGTGGGTGATGCCCAGGTCGAAGGCGCGCAGGGCGATCTCGCGCTGCGACTCGAAGGGCTTGTCGTCACCGAAGTTGTGCCAGTACCCCAGGGACAGCACGGGCAGGTCGAGTCCTGAGCGTCCGGTGCGCCGGTATCGCATCGTGCCGTCGTAGCGCTCGGGATCCGCGACGTGGTTCATCGAGTGTTTCTCCGCAGGGTGCAGTCGGGGTGGTTCGGTCCCTGGTGAGGGACGTGCTCACTTTGCTCCCGCACGATTCTGGCGTCCAACGCATCCTTCTCATCGGATTCAGCGACACCGTTTCTGAATGCGGGGCGCGGCTCGTGCTCAGGCTCGTCCCGTGGATGCCATGGGCACGTTGTACCCCTCGACGCCCACGGCCGGACTGCCGGAGACGAGGGCCGAAGCGGGCCAGGACAGCGTCAGGGTCCTGGACTCGCCGGGGAGCGGCCACAGGTAGTTGTCGCTGTACAGCGTCGGCAGCACCCGGTCACCGCTCTCGGCGTCGAGCAGCGCGGCACGCACCATCGCCGCGACCGTAGTGCCCGGTTGCGCAGGCGGACCGTCAGCCCGTGCCGGCTGCCCGAGCGGTCCCTCCCGGTGATCTCCACCGACACCCTGGTCCGCTCGACCTGGTTCAGGGCGCCCATGTCGCCGCGCTCGCGGTACCGCCAGTAGGTGTTCTCGGCCAGCAGCGCGCCGCGCGCGTCGACCTGGGACCGTCAGCTGACAACGTTGCCAAACCCTGCACGGCCGACGTGGGGTCGTCAAGACTGCTGACACGGCGCGATCGGTGTTTCTTTAAATTAGTAATTAATATTGACAGGGTTCCGGCCGCACGCCACAGTCTTCGCCGTGACGCCGAAGGCCCCGGATCCCCGAGCGGCCCGCGTCACACCTCCTCCTGCTCCCCAACCTCCGGGAGAAGCACGTGACTTCACTCGTCCTCGCGACCGCGATCTCCGTGGTCCTGACCGCCTCCGCGACCCCCGCCCACGCCGCGGACACCACCGTGGACCAGGGCGCGCCCGACTACTACGACAGCGGCCTCGCGCCGACGCCCTACATGGGCTGGAACACCTACTACGGGCTCGGCGCGCCCACCGAGAAGGAGGTCCGGGCCGTCGCCGACAGGCTCGTCAGCAGCGGACTGCGCGACAGCGGCTACGACATCGTGTGGCTGGACGGCGGCTGGCAGGCCGACAACCCCCGTGACGCACAGGGGCGGCTGACGGCCCACCCCGGCCGCTTCCCCTCCGGCATTCCGGCCCTGGTCTCCTATCTGCATCGACGTGGGCTGAAGGCCGGTATCTACACCGACGCCGGCACCTACGACGGCGGTAAGACCTGCGGGCTCGGGAGCCGCGGCCACTACACCGAGGACGCCCGGCAGTTCGCCGACTGGAAGGTCGACGCCATCAAGGTCGACTTCCTGTGCGGCATCGGCGCCAAGCTCGATCCGGGGCCCGCGTTCAAGGAGTTCAGCGACGCCGTAGCCAAGTCCGGGCGCAAGATGTTGCTGAACCTGTGCAACCCGCTCACCGACGACTGGGGCCTGCCGCACACGCCCGAGCAGGACGCGCACAACACCTACGCCTACGCACCGACGATCGCGGACTCATGGCGCACCGGCACGGACATCGCCTGGGGCACGCCCAGTCCGGGTCAGTGGCCCAACGTGCTGCGCAACATGGACGCCAACGCCTGGCACCCCGAGGCGCAGGGGCCCGGCCACTACAACGACCCGGACTACCTCATCCCGATGCGCCGCATGGCCGACGGTTCCCTGGAGCTGACCGAGGAGGAGTCGACCACCCAGTTCGTGATGTGGGCCGAGATGGGCTCGCCGCTCGTCCTCGGCTCCGATCCCCGCACCCTGTCCGCGTCGATGATCAGGACACTGCGCAACCCGGAGATCATCGCCGTGAACCAGGACCCGCTCGCGGTCCAGGGCGTCCGGGTCGCCACCGACTCCGCGGGCGACGTCTACGGCAAGGTCCTGTCGGGGCAGGGCCGACGGTCGGTCGTCCTGCTCAACCGCTCCGACCGGCCGGTACAGCGCACCGTGAGCTTCACCGACGTCGCGCTGGGCGGGCCGGTCAAGGTCCGCGACCTGCGGGTCCGCACCGACCGCGGCACGCACACGGGGTCGTACACCGTCGAGGTCCCCGCTCACGGCACCGCGTTCCTGAAGCTCACCGGCGAGGACGCCCTGCCGGGCGCGAGCCTGGGTGAGCGGGCCAGTGCCAGCCCGGCCGTTGTGCGCTCCGGCGACACGCTGACCACGTTCTTCCGTGGACCGGGCGGCAACCTCGTTCAGAACGCCGCGGCCGCGGCGGGCGAATCCCGTACGAGGGACCTCGGTGGCCCGGTCAGGGGCGGAATCCTCGGCCAGCCGGCCGCCTACGCCTCCGAGGGCGGCCGTATCGACGTGTTCGTGCGCGGTGCCGACTCCCGGGTGTACCGGCGGGTGTTCGCCGGCGGACGGTGGGGCGACTGGCAGGGCCTGGGCGGGCAGGTGACCGACGCGCCGTCGGTGGCGTTCACCGACTCCGCGCACTGGACGCTCGTCGCGCGCGGGTCGGACGGGCGGATCGTGCGGCGCGGGCCGTCCACCGGATGGTCGTCGCTGGATGCGCCCGGTGACCGGCCGACGTACGGCAGGCCATCCGCCGTCGTCGACGCGCAGGGGCGCGTTCATGTCGCCGTGCGCACCTCGGCGGACGACGTGTGGACGCGGGCACAGGACGCCTCGGGGGAGTGGTCGGGGTGGAGCTCGCTCGGCGGCACCGTGAGCGGCAGTCCGACGCTCGTCGCCGTGGGGGACGCCGTGGTGCTGTACGCGCGGGCCGGTGACTACACGCTCTGGCAGCAGCGCTACGAAGGCGGCGCCTGGCAGGGCTGGACGAAGCGGCAGGAGTTCCCGAGCGCCGCCTTCGAGGGTGCTCTCGGGGCGGTCGCGGGGGAGGGCGGTGCGGTGGACGTCGTGTTCCGCGGGGTCGACGGGGACGTCCATCGGACCCAGTTCAAATAAATTAGTAATTAATCTTGACGTGGCGTGAGCGCCACGCGAACCTGGATCCGCCGCGCGGACCCACAGGGAGCCCTCCATGACGAACCCTCAACCCAGCCGACGGCGCTTCCTCGCCGGACTCGGCGCAGCGGGGACGACCGCGCTGCTCAGCGGCTGTGTCACCTCGACCTCCTCCGCGAAGTCCTCCTCCGGGGGCGCGGTCACCCTCCAGTCCAACCTGTCCGCCCCGCAGGCCAAGGCGGCGATGCAGGACGTGGTCGCCGCCTACGGCAAGAAGGGCGGAGTCAGCCTCAACACGGTCGCCGCGGAGACCTTCCGCACCCAACTGCCGACGTATCTCACCTCCGCCAACCCGCCGGACGTCTACACCTGGTACCCCGGCTCGGTGGCGGACGCCTACGCCAAGAAGGACCTGCTGCTCGACCTCGACGAGCTCTGGGGCGGGCCCGAACTCAAGGGCTACTCCAAGGCACTGCAGACATTGTGCACCTCGAGCTCCGGCAAGAAGGTCTTCGTCCCGGCCACCTACTACTGGTGGGGCATGTTCTACCGGAAGTCCAACTTCGCCAAGTGGGGCGTGAGCGAGCCGAAGAGCTGGGACGACTTCCTCGACCTGTGCGACAAGCTCAAGAGCAAGGGCGTCCCCCCGATCGGACTGGGCGCCGGCGGCAACACCGCCTGGGTCGCCTCCGCCTGGTTCGACTACCTCGACATCCGCATCAACGGCGCCGAGTACCACCGCGAACTGCTCGCCGGAAAGCACCGCTTCGACGACCCCGAGGTCCGCAAGGTTTTCGACCGCTGGCAGGAGGTGCTGCCCTACTTCGACCCGAACGGCGCGGCCGGCGCCTTCCAGGACGCCACGACCGCCCTGCTCAACGGCCGCAGCGGCATGATGCTGATCGGTACCTTCTTCGCCGACGCCGCCCCCAGGGACGCCCTCGACGACATCGACTTCTTCCGCTTCCCGGTCATCGATCCGAAGGTGCCGCTCGCCGAGGAGGCCCCCACCGACGGCTACTTCGCGAGCGCCCGCACCGGACGCCGCGAGGGCGTGCTCGACCTGCTGGGCTACCTCGCCACGGCCGAGTCGCAGGAGACGTACATCAAGGGATCGTCCGGCACCGTCCTGCCCTGCCACCCCGACGCCAAGGACTCCGGGACGCCGCTGGTCAAGAAGGGCCGCAAGCACATCGAGGAGGCCGCGGAGATCACCCAGTTCTTCAACCGCGACTCCAGCGACGCCCTGCAGCCCACCGCCGACACCGCGCTGACCAAGTTCCTCGCCAAGCCCAAGGAGATCGGCTCCATCCTCACCGACTGGCAGCGCGACGCCGAGAAGATCTGGAAGGCCTGACATGGCCGTCCTGACCGCCCCCCACCGCAAGCCCCCGGTCCCGGCGCCGTCCCGTGGCGGCCGGGCCCGGGGCCCCCGGCGCACATCACCGATCGTGCTCGCCTTCGTCCTGGTCCCGCTGCTCGCCGAGGCGGTGTGGGTGTTCTGGCCCGCGCTGCAGGGCTTCTACCTCGCCCTGACCAGCTGGGACGGAGTGTCGGCGCCGAGGTTCGTCGGCCTGGACAACTTCCGGGAGATGGCGGGCGACGAGATCTTCCGCGGCGCGGTCGGGCACACCGTGCTGTGGCTGGTGCTGTTCGGCGGCCTGTCCGCGCTGCTGGGCCTCGCCGCGGCCCTGCTGCTCCAGCAGGAGCGGCGCGGTGTCGGCTTCTACCGCGCCGCCCTCTTCCTGCCCGTCGTGTTCTCCCTGGTCGCCACCGCCCTGGTCTGGCAGGCCATCTACCAGCCCGACGGCGTCCTCAACCAACTCCTGGAATCCGTCGGCCTGGGCAGCCTGCGGCACGCCTGGCTCGCCGACCAGGACACCGCCCTGTACGCGGTCATCGTCCCCGCGCTGTGGCGGCAGATCGGCTATGTGATGGTCCTCTACCTCGCCGGCCTCAAGGGCATCGACCCCGCCCTGTTCGAGGCCGCCAAGGTCGACGGCGCGACCGCCTGGCAGCGCTTCCGCCACGTCACCCTGCCTCAACTCCGCAGCGTCAACGCGGTCGTTCTGTCCGTCATCATCATCGACTCGCTGCGCTCCTTCGACGTCGTGTGGTCGCTGACCCGCGGCGGCCCCTACCACTCGTCCGAACTGCTGAGCACCTACATGTACTCGACCGCCTTCCAGTCCCTGCGGCTCGGCTACGGCTCCGCGCTCGCCGTCGTCATCTTCCTGCTGGCCTTCGGCGTCATCGCCTCCTACCTCGTGCGCGCCTTCCGGGAGGCCGACTGATGTCCGCCAACTCCACGGCGGTGCGCCGCAAGCGGGCCGCGACCGCCGGATTCCATCTGAGCGCCGGCGCCCTGGCCCTCCTGTGGCTGCTGCCCATCGCTCTGGTCCTGGTCAGCAGCCTGCGCTCCTTCGACGACATCGCCGCCAACGGCCTCGGCAGCTGGCCCCGCTCCTTCACCCTCGACAACTTCCGTCTTGCCTGGGTCTACGGCGGCCAGCAGCGCGCCCTGATCAACAGCCTGATCGTCACCGTCCCGTGCGTGCTGGTGACCCTGGCCCTGGCGGCCATGGCCGCGTTCGCCCTCAGCCGCTACGAACTGCCGCTGCGCCGCTCCCTGCTGCTGCTCATGCTCGGCGGCAACCTGCTCCCGCCGCAGATCCTGCTCATCCCCGTCTCCAAGCTGAGCGAGCTGATGGGTGTCTACGACACCCTGCCCGCCCTGATCGGCGTGCAGATCGGATTCGGCGTCGGCTTCTACGTCTTCGTCCTGCACGGCTTCATGCGGTCCATCCCGGCCGAGATCCAGCAGGCGGCCGTCGTGGACGGTGCCGGGCCCTGGCAGATCTTCTGGCGGATCATCCTGCCGCTGACCCGGCCCGCGCTCGCCGCGCTGAGCGCCCTGTCGTTCACCTGGATCTTCAACGACCTGCTGTGGGCGATCACCGTGCTGCGCAGCGACACCAAGATGCCCATCACCGCGGCCCTCATCGGCCTCCAGGGCCAGTACGTGTCCATGTGGAACGTGATCGCCGCCGGCTCCGTCATCGCCGCCGCCCCCACCGTCGCCGTATTCCTGCGCTTCCAGCGCCACTTCGTGGCCGGACTGAACCTCGGAGCGGTCAAGTGACGTCGGGCCGGCGCTGGATCCTGCGCACCGAACACACCAGTTACGCCGTACGCCTGTCCCCGGACGGCCCCTGGGCCGAACTGGACGCCTGGGGACCGCACGGTGTCGAGACCGGGCCCTCGGCGCTCGACTGGTCCCACCGCACCCACTTCGTCACGCCCGCCGACGCCGCGCCCGCCGAGTATCTGCCGTACGGACTCAGGCCGTTCACCGGCGCCGATCTCGTGGCCTCGCGTCCGGACGGTGAGCGGGGTGTGTGGTGGGAGTTCGAGGGGGCCGAGGAGGGCGAGGGCACGCTGCGGCTCGCGTTCGCCGACGAGGTCATGGGGCTCCGTACGGTCCTGTGCTACGAGGCCGTGCCGGGCACCGACGTGATCCTGCGCTGGACCGAGCACACCGCCTCGCGAGAGCTGCGCCTGGAGCGCCTCGACTCGGCCGCGGTGAACGTCCCCGTCACCGCCGGGGCCCGCCTCACCTACCTCTCCGGCCAGTGGTCGCAGGAGTTCCAGCGCACCCGGCTCACCCTCACCAGAGGGACGTTCACCATGGGCAGCACCCAGGGCGTCCCCGGCCATGCCTACGCTCCCTGGCTCGCCGTGCAGGACGGCACGTCGGACGAGGCCCCCGCCTACGGTGTGGCCCTGGAGTGGCCCGGCAACTGGCACATCACGGCCGAGGCCGAGCCCGGCGGCGCGGTACGGGTGCGTGCCGGGCGGGTGCCGCACGAGGGCGCGGTGGTCCTCGCCCCCGGCGTCACCCTGAGCACGCCCAGGCTGGCCTGCGCGATGAGCCCGGAAGGGCTCGACGGGCTGTCCCGCGTCTGGCACCGCTACGACCGCCACCTCGCCGGCGACCGCCTGCGGCGTACCCGCAAGGTCCTCTACAACTCCTGGGAGGCCACCGGCTTCGACGTCGACGCGTCCGGCCAGCTGGAGCTGGCGAAGGCGGCGGCGGACATCGGCGCCGAACTGTTCGTGGTGGACGACGGCTGGTTCACCGGCCGCCCCGACGACACCGGCGGACTCGGCGACTGGTACCCCGACCCGGCGGCCTTCCCGCAGGGCTTCGACCGGTTCGTCGAGGACGTACGCGGTCTGGGCCTGGACTTCGGGCTGTGGGTCGAACCCGAGGCGGTCAGCCCCGGCAGCCGCCTCCACGCCGAACACCCCGACTGGGTCTACCGCGTCGACGACCGGCCCGCCCGGCTGGTCCGCAACCAGCTCCTGCTCGACCTCGGCCGCACCGACGTCCAGGACTTCGTGATCGGCACCCTGGAACGGCTGCTCGGCACCTACGACATCGGCTACCTGAAGTGGGACATGAACCGGCCGCCCACCGAACGCGGCCGCCCCGGTGCCGGCCGCGTCGACCTGGACGCCGAGCACGTCGCCGGATACCTGCGGGTGCTGGACCACCTGCGCGCCGCCCACCCGGACGTCACCGTCGAAGGCTGCGCGGGCGGCGGCGCCCGCATCGACCACGCGACGCTGGCCCGCACCGACGTCGTCTGGCCCAGCGACAACACCGCCCCGCTGGACCGGCTGACCGTCCAGCACGGCTTCCTGCACGCCCACGCACCGCACGTCATGAGTTCCTGGGTCACCGACGCGCCGGGCATCTTCGACCCGCGCCCGCGCAGCCTCGCGTTCCGCTTCGTGAACGCCATGTGCGGAGTGCTGGGCATCGGGGCCGACCTGCGGGCCTGGACGCCGGAGCAGCGGGCCGAGGCAGCTCGGTGGATCGCCCGCTACAAGGAGGTGCGGGACGTCATCCACCATGGAGAGGCCCGGCTCCTGGGCGCTCCGGACGACACGACCTGCGGTGTGCAGTACGACGCCGGCGACCGCACGGTCGTCGCCGCGCTGAGCACCGGGCGCCTCGACGGCGCCCCGCTCGTGCCCGGACGGCCCGACCGGCTCCGGCTGCGGGCACTGGACCCGGCGGCGCGCTACCGGGACACGGCGACCGGGACGACGTACAGCGGAGCCCATCTGCTGCACTACGGGCTGCCGTTCGCCTGGAGTCGCGATCATGATGCCGAACTGGTGGTGCTGACACACCGGTGAGCCGCATATGTTTCCCGGACGGTCTGCCCCCGCTCACGACGGACGCTCACGAAGGAGTCGACCCCACGATGGACCGCTTCACCGGCCGCACGGCCGTGGTCACCGGCGCGGCCTCCGGCATCGGCGCCGCCACCGCCGTACGGCTGGCCGAGGAGGGAGCCGCCGTCGTCCTCGCCGACGTGGCGGAGGAACGCGGCGCGGCGGTGGCCGAACGGATCGCGAAGGACGGCGGCCGGGCCCGGTTCGTACGGGCCGACGTGGCGGCGGAGGACGACTGGGACCGGATCGTGGCCGCCGCCCGTGACTTCGGACCCGTGGACGTCCTCGTCAGCAACGCCTACACCGTCGATGTGGCGCCGGTCCACGAGACGACCCTGGAGTCGTGGCAGCGGCAGCTCTCCGTGAACCTCACCGCGAGCTTCCTCGGCTTCCGGGCGGTGCTGCCCGATCTGCGGGCCCGGCGGGGAGCGGTGGTGCTGACGTCGTCCGTCCACGCGCGCATCGGCATTCCCGGACACCCCGCCTACGCCGCCGCCAAGGGCGCCCTGCTCTCCCTGTGCGGCCAGCTCGCCGTCGAGTACGGGCCCGAGGTACGCGTCAACGCCGTCCTGCCGGGCCCCATCCTCACCGCCGCCTGGGACAGGGTGCCGCCCGAGGACCGCGAGCGCAGCGTCGCCGAGACGGCCGCCCGTCGCTTCGGCACCCCCGAGGAGGTGGCCGCGGCCATCGCCTTCCTGAGCGCCGGCGATGCCTCCTTCATCACCGGCACGAGTCTCGTCGTGGACGGCGGCTGGAGCGTCGTGAAGGCCTCCGCATGACCGCCGTCGTCCCCACTCCTCAGCAGAAAGGCTGTACGACATGACGCCCTACGCCCGCCGCGGCGTGCACGGCCAGACCGTGGAGGCCCTCGCCCGCCGCATCCTGGGCGGTCGGATCCCCGAGGGCGCCACGCTCGACCTGGTGGCGCTCCAGAGCGAGCTGGACGTCAGTCTCACCGCCCTGCGCGAGTCCCTGAAGGTGCTCGCTGCCAAGGGGATGGTGGACGCCCGCCAGAAACGGGGCACCTTCGTCAGGGCCCGCGCCGACTGGAACCTGCTCGACGCCGATGTGCTGCGCTGGCAGTTCGAGGGCGCCGACCAGGCCAGCGACGCCGACCGGAAGCTGCTGCGCAATCTCTCCGAAGTGCGCGCCATCGTCGAACCGGCCGCCGTACGGCTGGCCGCCGAGCGCCGCACCGACGCCGACCTGACGGCCCTGGAAGCGGCCCTGGAGGCCATGGGCGAGCAGGACGCCGGCCCGGGGCAGGCAGTGGAGGCCGACCTCGCCTTCCACCGTGCCCTGCTCACCGCCACCCACAACGAACTGCTCGAACGCATGGAGATGGTCATCGAGCCGGGCCTCGCCCACCGCGACCGCATCGTGCACAGCCACCCCCACAGCGAGGACCCCGTACCGGCCCACCGCGCCGTCCTGGACGCCGTACGCGACCAGGACCCGGGAGCCGCGGAGACGGCGATGCGGGCCCTGCTCCTCCAGGCCGGGCGCGACCTGGACCGGATCGACCGCTCCGACGACGCGGTCTCCGACGATGCGGGCTCCGACGGCAGGAAAGGCACGGGCGGCAAGTGAAGATCACTCGCGTAGAAACCTTCCTGGTCCCGCCGCGCTGGCTGTTCTGCCGCATCGAGACCGACGACGGCGTGGTCGGCTGGGGCGAACCCGTCGTCGAGGGCAGGGCCGAGGTGGTCCGCGCAGCCGTGGACGTCCTGGCCGAATACCTCGTCGGACAGGACCCGCTGCGCATCCAGGACCACTGGCAGGTGCTCACCAAGGGCGGCTTCTACCGCGGCGGCCCCATCCTCTCCAGCGCCGTCGCCGGGATCGACCAGGCTCTGTGGGACATCGCCGGCAAGACCTACGGCGCCCCCGTGCACGCCCTGCTGGGCGGACCGGTGCGCGAACGCGTCCGCGTCTACGCCTGGGTCGGCGGCGACGAGCCCGCCGAGCTCACCGAACAGATCACCGCCCAGGTCGAGGCCGGTTTCACCGCCGTCAAGATGAACGCGGCGGGCGCCACCTCGCCGATCACCACCGCGGCCGAGACGGCGGCCGTCGTCGCCCGCGTGGCCGCCGCACGCGACGTCCTCGGCCCGGACCGAGATGTCGCCGTCGACTTCCACGGCCGCCTCACCGCGGCGAGCGCCCGCCGGGTGCTCGCCGAACTCGCCCCCCTGCACCCGCTGTTCGTGGAGGAACCCGTCGTCCCCGAACACGGCCACCTGCTGCCCGGCCTGGTCGAAGCGACCCCGATCCCGCTCGCCACCGGCGAACGCCTCTACTCACGCGGCGACTTCCTGCCCGCCCTCACCGCCGGCATCGCCGTCGCCCAGCCCGACCTGTCCCACGCCGGCGGCATCTCCGAGGTCCACCGCATCGCCTCCCTCGCCGACACCTACGGTGCCCAACTCGCCCCGCACTGCCCGCTCGGCCCGATCGCCCTGGCCGCCAGCCTCCAAGTCGCCTTCGCGACCCCCAACTTCCTGATCCAGGAACAGAGCCGCGGCATCCACTACAACAAGGAAGCCGACCTGCTGTCCTACCTCGCCGACCCCGCCCCGTTCCGCTTCGTGGACGGCCACGCGCCGCGAAACGAGGCCCCTGGCCTCGGCATCACCATCGACGAGACGGCCGTACGCGCGGCCGACCGTGCCGGACACGCCTGGCGCAACCCCGTCTGGCGGCACCCCGACGACTCCTTCGCCGAGTGGTGACGGTGCTGGAGATCACGACCGACCCCGCGCACGGCGGCCGCTGGACCTCCCTGCGCTCGGCGGGACGCGAATGGCTCTGGCACCGCCCGGCGCCGGAACGGAACATGGCCGCTCCCGGCGACGTGTTCGTGGACGCGGGCGGGCTGGAGGAGTGCGTCCCCACCGTCCGCGGCCTGCCCGACCACGGAGACGTCTGGTCGCGCCCGTGGACCCGGACCGGCGACACGGAGCGCGTACAGGGGGAGTCCTTCACCCTCGCACGGACCGTCCGCACCACGACCGACGGCGCCCAGGCCGACTACACCCTCACCGCGCAGCCCGGGTTCCGCTTCATCTGGGCGGCCCACGCCCTGCTGGACCTGTCGGCGGGCGCGACCCTGCACATGCCCTCCGGCGCCGCCACCCGTCTGTTCCCCGAGGCAGCCCCGCTCTTGGACGACACCTGGCCCACCGGAGCGCCCTGGATCACCGGTTCCTGGCCCGCACCCCACGGACTGCCCCTCCACCGGCTCGGACCCGACGACGGCACCGCGGTCGGAGCTGTCGTCGACTCACCGCTGTGCTGCGTCCACGACGACCGCGACCGACTGGCCCTGGAACTACGGGCGGACGGGCAACCCGTGTCGACGGCCCTGTGGCGCAACCTCACCGGCTACCCCCAGCCGCACCCTTACCGCAGCACCGGCGTGGAGCCCATGCTCGGCCGCGTCTTCGACCTCGCCGACGCGGGGCCGGACGACGCCGCGTGCGTACCGGCGTCGGGCGAGATCCGCTGGCGGCTTGCGCTGACCGCCGCCTGCCGATGCCCCTCGCCTCCCACACAGAAGGAGCACCGCTCGTGGACCTGACAGCCGCCCTGGCCACCCATCGTCTGGTCGCGATCGTGCGCGGCGACGACGCCGATGCCGCGCTGCGCACCGTGCTGGCCCTGGCCGAGGAGGGCGTCGAACTGGTCGAGGTCTCGCTCTCCGGCAAGGACGCCCTCTCCGTCATCGAACGTGCCCGGAGTGCTCTCGGTCCGGATCATCCCCTCGGTGCAGGCACCCTGCTGACCGCCGAGGACGCCCGGGCGGCCCACCGCGCCGGAGCCGACTTCGCGGTCACCCCGGGGCTCGGCGACGGCGTGGAGGCGGCGCGGGAGCTGGGCATGCCGGTCCTCGCGGGCGTGCTGACCCCGACCGAGATCATCGCAGCGCGGACGAGGGGAGTGGCCGCGCTGAAGATCTTTCCCATCGCGCAGTTCGGGGGAGCGGCCTATCTGAAGGCGCTGCGCGGCCCGTTCCCCGACGTGCCCTTCGTCCCGGTGGGCGGGATCGACGAGGCCGCCGCCCGTGCCTGTCTCGCGGCCGGGGCCCTCGCGGTCGGCGTCGGCTCGCCCCTCGTCGGCGACGCCGCCGACGGAGGCAGCATCACCGCCCTCCGGGAGCGCGCCCGCCTGTTCCGCACCGTCGTGGCCGAGGCGACGCCATGACCGCGGACCTGCGCCCGGCCCGCCCCGACCGGCTCGAACTGGGCGAGGGCATCCGCTGGACCGGCACGGACGTCGTCCTCGTCGACATCCTCGCCGGCCGCCTCCTCTCCGCTCCGCAGGACCCGACGGCGCCCCTGCGCTCCGTGGCCCAACTCCCCGTCCCGCTGGGCGCCGTGGCACCCCTGGCCGGCCACCACGGCACCTGGATCGCGGCCGCCGGAACCGGCATCTGCCTGCTGCACGCCGACGGCACCCTAGACTGGCTGGCACGCCCGGAGGACAACGCCGGGACCCCCATGCGCATGAACGACGCCGTCGCCGATCCGTTCGGCCGGTTCTGGGCCGGCAGCATGGCGTACGACGCCGAGGAGGACGCCGGTTCGCTGTACCGCCTCGACCGGGACGGCACGGTCGTGCGGGTGCTGGAGGGCATCACCGTCCCCAATGGACCCGCGTTCACTTCGGACGGCGGCCTCATGTACCTGGCCGACAGTGCGCGGGGCGTCGTCCGGAGGTACTCCGTGGACCCCGTGACGGCCGAACTCGGGGCACCGGCGGAGTTCGTGAGGCTCCGGGAGGGCAGTCCCGACGGCATGGCGGTCGACGTCGAAGGCGCCGTGTGGATCGCGGTCTGGGGCACCGGCACCGTGCGCCGCTACCTGCCGGACGGCACGCTCGACCGCACCTTGCGGCTGCCGGCACGGCAACCGGTCGGAGTGTGCCTCGCCCACGACGTCCTGCACATCACGACGGCCCGCGTGGGCCTGACCGCACCCGGCGACGCCGACGGCGCCCTGTTCACCACCCGCGTGGACGTCCCGGGCACCCCCACGCCCGCCTGCCGGCTGGACAGCGTCCGGCACCGGTCGACGATCGGGGACCCGTCGTGACCGGCGGACCGGCATCTCCGACGACTGCCGCTTGGTGGCGTGCCCCTCGCCGGGTCGTCTGCCTGGGGGTGCCCGGCATCCTGACCCCGGCCTGTCGGCTGGACAGCGTCCGGCACCGGTCGACGATCGGGGACCCGTCGTGACCGGCGGACCGGCAGCTCCGACGACTGCCGCTTGGTGGCGTGCCCCTCGCCGGGTCGTCTGCCTGGGGGTGCCCGGCATCCTGACCCCGGCCTGCCGGCTGGACAGCGTCCGGCACCGGTCGACGATCGGGGACCCGTCGTGACCGGCGGACCGGCAGCTCCTAAGACCGCCCCATGGCGCCCCGCCCCCGGCCCGGTCGTCTGCATCGGCGAGACGATGGCGGCCCTGGCCCCCGACCCGCCGAACCCCCTGGCGACCGCGGCCCAGCTGCGACTGTCGGTGGCGGGAGCCGAGTCGAATGTCGCCATGTACCTGGCCGACCACGGCGTCGAGGTCGCCTGGCTCTCGGCGCTCGGCGACGACCCGCTGGGAGACCGCGTCCGTGTCGCCGTGGCCGCGCCCGGCGTCGACGTGTCGCATGTGCGCACCGATCCCGACCGGCCGACCGGCCTGCTGGTGAAGGACCCGGGCCCCGCCGGAACCCGCGTGCACTACTACCGGCGCGGCTCGGCCGCCTCCGCTCTCGGCCCCGACCTGCTGGACGGCCCGCCCGCGCGAACGGCCTCGCTGCTGCACCTGACGGGCATCACCCCGGCACTGTCCGAATCCTGCCGCCGACTGGTGACCCGGGCACTGGCAGCCGAGCCCGCCGCCCGCCCGTACGCGGTGAGCTTCGACGTCAACCACCGCGCGGCCCTGTGGCCCGACGGCACGGCCCCGGCGACGCTGCGTGAGCTGGCCGACCGCGCCGACATCGTCTTCGTCGGCCTGGACGAGGCGCAGGCGTTGTGGGGCGCCCAGCTGAGCGCGCAGGACGTACGGGCGTGGCTCCCGCGTCCGCGCATCCTCGTCGTCAAGGACGGGGCGAACGACGCGACCGCGTTCACGGACGAGGGCGCCGTCACGGTGCCGACGCCGCGCGTGGCCGTGGTGGAGGCCGTCGGCGCCGGCGACGCCTTCGCGGCCGGTTTCCTCGCGGGCCTGGTGCGCCGCGCCACGACGGCCGACGCGCTCCGCCTCGGCCACATCACCGCGGCCTCCGCGCTCCAAGTGCCGGGCGACCACGGCCCGTTGCCCGATCCGCGGGAGCTGGAGGCGCTGCTCGCGCTGTCGCCGCGGGCGTGGGCGGAGCGGGCCGCCGTGGCGCCGTCGGCCTGAGGGTCCGAACGCTCGGCGCGCGATAGGCCGTATGCCCGCCTATGCTCCATTTGTGTGACGACTATCTTCCAAGAGCTGGTGGCGAAGGAGCGCGCGGCCGAGCAGGCGCACGGCCGCGTCGAGGAGCTGCGGGGCATGTACGGACCGCCGACCCAGCAGGGCGGATGGAGCCCGCGGCAGACCGAGACGTACAACACGGCACTGCGGGCCTGGCGTGACCTGGCCCGGGAGGTGCAGATCGCCGTGGCCGAGTACGCCAGGGACCAGGGCGAGACACGCAGTGAGATAGAGGAGCAGGTGAAGAAGGCGGTCTGGCACACGGAGACGGGCGGCGCCGGGGTCTAGCAGGGCTGGCTCCCGGGGTGGCCCTACCTCTTGACGAGTAAGTCTCGTTACACAACTCTAGAGGTCACAGGCCTTCATTGGAGAAGGGGTTGGTGCCAGGTGGAGTGGACGGGCGCACGCTACGCGGACACGCCCACGGTCGAAGTGCGGGCGTGGATCGACGCGCCGCCGGGCCGGGTGTGGGAGATCGTCTCCGATGTCACGCTGATGCCGGGCATGAGCGAGGAACTGCAGTCCGTCCACTGGCTCGACGGCGCGGCCGGGCCCGCCGTGGGCGCTCGGTTCGTCGGCCGGAGCAGGCACGAGTCCTTCGGGGAGTGGGAGACCACCTCGCACGTCATCGAATGCGAGTCCCCGCACGTCCTCGCCTGGGCCGTGGAGGACCCCTCCAGTCCCAGCGCCGTCTGGCGCTTCCGGCTGGACCCCAAGGACGGCGGAACCGAGCTGTCCGAGTGGATGCAGATGGGACCCGGCCGCTCCGGTCTGTCCTTCGCCATCGACGCGATGCCGGACAAGGAACAGAAGATCGTGTTCGTACGGATGCGTGAGTTCGAGCGCAACATGAGTGCCACGCTCGGTCACATCAAGAAGCTGGCGGAGGCGTGATGAGGACCGCGACGACGATCGAGGCGTCCGGCCTGGGCACCTGGACGGGCCAGGCGGACTTCGTCCTCGAGGCGGAGAAGCTCGGCCTCGACATCTGCTGGGTCGCCGAGGCCTGGGGCTCCGACGCGCCCTCCGCCCTCGGCTACTACGCCGCCCGCACCGAGCGCATGCTGCTGGGCTCCGGCGTCATGCAGGTCGGGACGCGCACTCCGGTGGCCCTCGCGCAGACCGCGATCACCCTGTCCAACCTCTCCCAGGGACGCTTCCTGCTGGGCCTTGGCCCCTCGGGCCCGCAGGTGATGGAGGGGCTGCACGGCGTGCCCTTCGCCCGCCCGCTGGCGCGCGTCCGCGAGACGGTGGAGATCGTGCGCCAGGTCCTGAGCGGCGGCAAGATCGACCACTCCGGCACCGAGTACCGCATCCCGCTGCCCGACGGCGACGCCGTACCCATGAGGCTGTCGATGCGGGCCGAACACCCCGTGCCGATCTACCTGGCCGCCCTGTCGCCGGCCATGCTCCGGCTGACCGGGGAGGTCGCCGACGGCTGGCTCGGCACCAGCTTCGTGCCCGCAGGAGCGGCCGACGCCTACTTCGTTCACCTCGACGAAGGGCTGGCCCACGGCGGGCGCGGCCGTGCCGATCTGGACATCTGCCAGGGCGCCGAGGTGGCCTTCGCCCCCGATGAGGAGGCACTGAGCGCGATGGTGGCCGGCCGCAAGAAGGAACTGGCCTTCAGCCTCGGCGGCATGGGCTCGGCGTCCACCAACTTCTACAACCGCGCCTACAGCCGGCAGGGCTGGGCGGAGGTGGCCGAGGAGGTACGGGAGCGCTGGCAGGCGGGCGACCGGGACGGAGCGGCCGCGCTGGTGACCGACGAGATGGTGCTCGCGACCACACTGATCGGCACGGAGGACATGGTGCGGGAGCGGCTGCGCGTCTGGCGCGACGCGGGCGTGGACACCGTACGGCTGTACCCGGCCGGTGCGGACCTGGCCGCCCGGCTCGACACGCTGGGCCGGGCGATCGAGCTGGTCCACGAGGTCGGAGGGCGGACGTGAGCGCGCGTACGTCCTTCGCGAACTGGCCGTGCTCGATCGCGCGGACCCTGGACGTCGTCGGCGACGCCTGGACCCCGCTCGTCCTTCGCGAGGCGTTCTACGGCAGCCGCCGATTCGACGAGTTCCAGGGCGAGCTGAGGATCGCCCGGAACACGCTCACCGACCGGCTGCGTCGCCTGGTCGAGGCGGGACTGCTGGAGAGACGGCTCTACGAGAGCGAGCCGCCCCGCCACGAGTACCTGTTGACGGAGCAGGGGAGGGACCTCTTCCCGGTCCTCGCCGCGATGGCCAACTGGGGCGACCGCTGGCTCGCCGGCCCCGAAGGACCTCCGATCACCCTGCACCACGACGCCTGCGGCCACGACGCTCACGCGGAGGTGGTCTGCTCGGCCTGCGGCGAACCGATGCACGCCGACGACACCACCGCGCGGATGGGCCCCGGATATCCGGACCGGCTCAAGTCCCGGCCCGACGTGCAGCGGCGGTTCTCGCGGGAGTGACGGGTGGGATGGGTGGGCCGGAGGCGAGCGCAGTCCCCAGGTGCGAGGTCGGAGTGCAGCGCATCGAGGCGGGCCCCGCCGACTTGGGGGCATGTTGAAGGCTCGCCTCAGGTGGTCAGCGGATGCGGTGCTGCTTCCAGAAGGGGCCGAGGTCGCTGTGCGTCACGGACTGTGCGGCCTTCTTGAAGTCCGCGGTGGTGGAGACGCCGTACCAGTGGTCGTGGGCGTACCGCTTGAGGAGGCGGGCCATGGTGCCGGCGCCGAGCGTGCGCTCCAGGTCGGCGAGGGCACAGGAGCCGGCCGTGTAGATGAGGTGGTACTCGCCCCGGTGCTCGGCCCAGTAGGCCATCGAGTTGGTCAGTGCCGCGCGGTCATCGGGCCAATCCTCCTCCGACCAGCAGTCGCGGGTGTCCCAGCCGTAGAAGCGCGCGTTGGCGTACTGCGCGAAGCTCTCGTCCAGCCACGGCGCACCGTACTCGTCGTTGCCGACGATGCCGTACCACCACTGGTGGGCGATCTCGTGCACGACGGCGCTGCCCTCGTCGGTCGTGCCGAGCAGGACCAGGCCGGGGTACTCCATGCCGCCGCCGAACTCGCTGGTCATCACCAGGTCGATCTCGCCGTACGGATAGCGGCCGAACTCCCCGCCGAACCGGTCGACGGCCAGGACACCGTCCTGACGCGTGAGGCGCACCCCCGTCGCGGAGGTGTCCGGCGCCCAGTACGACCTCACGCGCACGCCCCCGGGTGAGGTCTCGACGGCGGTACGGAACGGGCCGGCCGCCCAGGCGAAGTCCCGCACACGATGCGCGACGCTGAGGGTGATGCTGCGGCCGGGTCCGCCGGGCAGGGTCCGGGTACGGCCGGTCGCGGGGACCTTGAGTCTCGTGGGGTGGTCGAGTGCCACGCGGAAGTCGCTCGCCAGGGTGTAGAAGCTCTCGCCGGTCGGCACATACGGATCGAGGTGCCACCCCTTGGCGTCGTGCACGGCGAGCACGGGCAGCGCGTTGCCGAGGAAGCGGAAGGCGCCCTCGCGGCCGAAGCGGTCGTTGCGCCCCGGCACGGTGAGGGACACGTCGAAGGACACGGTCGCGCGCTCGCCGTGCCCGAGCGGCTTCGGCAGAGCGATCCGCAGTGCCGTGCAGTTCACGGTGAGCGGACCCGCGGTGCCCCCGCGCACATGGGAGACCTTCACCGGGGGCGGCGTGCCGGCCGTGCCGCACTTGTCCACGCCGTTGCCCCACAGACGTACGTACACCTCACGCAGCGGACGATCCGAGGCGTTGCGGAACGACACCCGCTCCCGGCCAGTCCAGCGGGAGCCGTCGGCGTTGCCGCGCAAGGTCACGTCATAGCGAGGCCGATCGGGCGTCGCGGCCGCGGAGTCGGCGGCCTTCGTGACGGCGTCGGCCCCCGTGCCGCCCTGTGCCACGAGCAATGCCAGCAGGACAACGAGCAGACGGCCGACGGTACTTGACGTCCGGGAGGGAATAGAGGACATGACAGCGGATCCTGCCACAGAGGGTGAGGCAATGGCCCAGACTGATGGCATGGAGTTCTTCTGTTACCACCGTGACCGGGCCGACTCAGTGGCACTGCGCGAGCGCCTGCTGGAGCGACACTGGTCGTACATGGACGGGTTCGCCCGGCAGCTGATCGCCCGAGGCCCGACGTACGCGCCGGACGGTGAGACGCCGACCGGCAGTGTGCACATCGTCGACCTGCCCGATTCCGCAGCCGCTCGCGCGTTCGCCTTCGACGAGCCCAACTACCAGGCCGGCGCGTACCGGGACGTGCTGCTGCGCCGGTGGCGCAACATGCTGGGCCGCACCATGTGGGACTTCCCCGGCGGCAGCAGCGGCGGCAACCGGTACCTGGTGCTGGGCCTCGGCCCGGACCCGTCCGCCGACCCGGCCGAGCCGCCCAAGGACGAGGACCTCGTCGCGTACGGACCGCTGCTGTCCGACGACGGCACCGCGTGGCTGGGTACGGCGGCACTGGTGCGGGCGTCGGACGCGGCGACGGCGCGTGCGGTGCTGACGGCGGACCTGTACGCCGAAGTCGAGGTCCACGACTGGGAGTTCGGTGGACGTCGCTGAAAGTGTCGCCCGCTTCAGACGAGCGGCGGACGCAGGGTCGCGGGACTGGGGCCGTCAGGGCGGACGGTGAACCCATACTTCGCCTTCACCGGGGTGGAGGCGAAGGCCACGGTGTGGGCCGGCAGCAGGTGTTCGAGCAGGACGGTCGACTCGCGGAGCGCGAACTGCATCCCGAGGCAGGTGCGCGGGCCGATGCCGAAGGGGAGGTAGGCACCCGGCTGGGTGGGCCGCCCGTCCGGGGTGAGGAAGCGCCGCGGGTCGAAGTGCTCGGGATCCGGCCACAGTTCGGGGTCGCGATGGGTGAGGTAGGGGCAGACCAGGAGGTCGGTGCCCGCCTCGACGGTGTAGCCGGCGAGGGTGTCGTCCTCGGCGGCGTGGCGGGGCAGGAGCCACGCGGACGGATAGAGCCGCAGCGTCTCGTGGACCAGGGCCTGGAGGGCCTGGCGGCGTTGCTCCGAGCCCTCGGCGCCGGCGGCGAGAGCCTCCTCGCGGGCGGCGGGGTACTGGTCGAGGAGAAGATAGAGCCAGGTCAGGGTGCTGGCCGTGGTCTCGTGCCCGGCCGCGAGCAGCGTGACCAACTCGTCGCGGATCAGCCGATCGGTGTACTCGGGCCGCTCGGTGGCGGCGTCGAGCAGGACACGCAGCAGGCCAGGACCGTCGGGACCGGCGTCCCCGGCTCGGGCGGCCTCGATCGCATGCCCGGCGACCGCGTCGATCCGGGCGAGATCGGCGGCCACGGCCTCGCGTGCGTCCTCGGTGTTCGCGGGCAGCGTCGGAAGGGCGGCCCCCACGGCTTCCATGGCCGCCAGTTCGCGTGCGGTCCCGTCGTCGATGGGGTGGCCGGTGAGCGAGCGCCAGATGGCGTCCAGGGCGAAGCGGTGCATCTCCTGCCCGACGTCCAGGGTCTGTCCGGTACGCGCGTACGCCGCCCAGCGCTCGGCGGTGACCCGGGCCGCCTCGGTGATCCGCCGCTCGTAGCGGCGCATCCCGGTGCCGGTGAACTGGGACTGGAGCAGACGGCGTTGCCGCTTCCACGCCTCGCCGCTCGCCGAGAGGACACCGTCGCCGACCAGCAGTCGTGCGCGATGCGAGCGCTTGACGTACTGCTCCGGATGGCGGGCGAGCACGTGCTGGACGGCCTGCGGCTCGGTGACGAGGACGGTGCGGGCCGGCCCGAGGCGGAACGCGGCGACACCGCCGACCTGCTCGCGCACCTGGGTCAGCAGCTCGATGAGCTCGCCTCCCTGGGACCGCCACCGCTTCAGCAGCTCGGGATCGGCTTCGGGGACGGGCCGTGGCGTTCCGGGAGTGTGCGGGAGGGAGCCGGGGGCGGCTTCGGTGTCCATGTTCCTTCTCCTGGTCGACCCGTGACGGCGGTGCGTGCCGGTGGCACGGACTGTACGGGAGCGGGCACGACCGGTGACAGCGAACGGATCGCCGAAACGGGCTACTTGGCCGCCGCCCAACGGCCCGAAGGGTTCTCGCCGGCCTCCGCCGTGCGCCTTAGCGCCTCCGGGGAACCCAGCAGGCCGTGCGGCAGACAGCCGGACCTGACGGACGGCTCCCATCCGTGCACCTGGACCGCGAGGGCGGCCAGGGCGAGGGTCCCGACCGGCAGCAGGGTCCCGGGGGCGGGATCGGGTCCCACGCTCTGCCGGTGCTCGACGAGCCGGGCGACGAGAGCCCGCTCGAAGGCCTCCCGGTCGTCGTCGAGGAGGAACCGCAGGAGCCGCTGATCCGGTGACAGGGAGCCGACCTCGTCCAACCGCCGTGCCGCCGCGGCCCGTTCGTCGCCGTCCGGCTTGCGCAGCGGCACGGTGGGCCAGTCGCGGGGCAGGTGCCCCCGTGCCTCGGTCAGATACCCGCACAGCGCGTCCATCGCGGCGAGGTCCGCCGGCTCCGACGTCGAGGTCTGCTTCGAGTACGGCACCCCGGCCCGGATCGCCGGCGCGTAGTCGCCCCGGAGCAGCAGCCCGATCACCCGCTGCCACTCCCACACCGAGCCGCTCACCACGCACAGCGCGAACGCGTCGAGCCACGTCCGAGCCGTGGGGGCCTCCTCCGCGGCGTCGGCGAACGAGACATCCTCGCTGCTGAGCGTCTCGTCGATGAGCGGCAGGAGGATCTCCTGATCCCCGTCAGGGAAGCAGCCGACGCTCAGAACCCCCAGGGCGCACTCCGACGCGGTGCGCAGGGCGGCTCGCGAGGTCCCGTCGAGCGCGGGGTCCCGCACGCTGCGCGCGCCGACGTGGTCGAGGAGCTCGTCGCGCATCACCCGCAGCTTCCCGAGCGACGGGCCGTCGTGGCGCATCGCGTGCCAACGTCCCCTGGTGCGCGGACCGATGTCGTCCAGTGCCTGCGCCGTCCGCTGCTCACCGACCTCGTGGCACGCCACTTCCCGCACGACTGTCGTCCTTTCGCGATCTTCAGGGCAGAACTCGGCACCTTATCGGAGCGCGAGGACCGCTCTGGTCGTGCACTCGTCCAGTCCATCGTCGATGGACGTCGACGGTCGTGCTGCTGCACGATGACGCACGGACAGCTGATCGACATCTCTCTGTACTCGGCACCCTCGATGTACTCGGCACCCTCGATCGAAAGGCCGGATCATGTCGACGATCAGTCAGTGGCAACTGCGAGCCGCGTTCGCGGTGCGGCTGTCGGAGATGTACGGGCGGGAGGTCCCCGCCTACGCCACGCTCGTGGACGTCTCGCGCGAGGTCAATGAGGACGTCCTGCGCGCCCAGGGCGCCGACGCCGAACGCCTCGGCTCCATCGGCCGGGTGACCGCCGAGCGGCACGGAGCGATCCGCGTCGGCACCCCCCGCGAACTGGCCCAGGTCGCCCGTGTCTTCGGCGCTCTCGGCATGCACCCCGTCGGCTTCTACGACCTGCGGGAGGCCGCCGCCAGCGCCGTCCCCGTCGTCTCCACCGCCTTCCGCCCGGTCGACGGCGAGGAACTCGCCCGCAATCCCTTCCGGGTCTTCACCTCCATGCTCACTCCGGCCGACCCCCGCTTCTTCGACGCCGACCTGCGCGCCCGTCTCGAGGCCTTCCTCGCCGTCCGCGAACTGTTCCCGCCGGACCTGCTCACGCTGGCCGACCGCGCCGCCGCCGAGCGCGAACTGCCCGAGGACGACGCCGAGCGGTTCCTGCAACTCGCGGTATCCGCCTTCGAGCTGTCGAGCGAACCGGTCGACAGGGCCTGGTACCGGACCCTCGAGCGGGTCTCCGCCGTCGCCGCGGACATCGGCGGCGTGCGCAGCACCCACATCAACCACCTCACCCCGCGCGTCCTGGACATCGACGACCTGTACCGCCGTATGACCGCCCGCGGCATCGAGATGATCGACACCATCCAGGGCCCGCCCGCCTGGAAGGGCCCCGACGTCCTGCTGCGGCAGACCTCCTTCCGGGCCCTGGCCGAGCCGCGTGCCATGCGCCTCGCCGACGGCAGCGTCGAGAGCGGCTCGTTGCGCGTGCGCTTCGGCGAGGTCGAGGCCCGTGGCATCGCCCTCACCCGCGAGGGCCGCGCCCTGTACGACGAACTCCTCGGCCGCGTCGACGAACAGGCCTCCGCCCACCCCACGGCGACCCGCGGGGACATCGCACGCGCCCTGTGGGAGCGGCACATGCCCGGCAGCGAGATGGAACTCGCCGCCAAGGGCCTGGCCTACTTCACCTACCGCCTCGCCGACGACCGGCCGCGCGACGGCAGCCGCCCGCCCGCGACCGTCGACGAACTGGTGCGGCAGGGCTGGGTGCACGCCCGGCCCATCGTCTACGAGGACTTCCTGCCGCGCTCCGCCGCCGGAATCTTCCAGTCCAACCTCAGCGGCGAGGGCACCCGCGACAACGACCGGGAAGGCACGGCCTACGACGCCGCCTGGCTCTCCGGCGCCGTCGGCCGCGACGTACTGGACCCCTACGCCCGCTACGCGAGGCAGCAGGCGGACACCCTCGCCCTGGTCGCCCGCGAACTCGGCCTCCCCGACACCCCCGGCTGACCCCTCCCACCCGCAAGGACCACCATGAACGGCACCGCACTGCCCACCACGGACGACCTCCGCGCCCGCGCCCGCGCTGCCCTGGAGCGCATCGGGGTCGCCGTCCCCGAGGGCGACGGCCTCCGGGCCCGCACCCCCATCACCGGCGAGGACCTCTTCGGACTGCGGGCCGCCTCCGACGCCGACACCGAAGAGGCCGTCGCGGCAGCCCGTGCGGCGTTCCTGACCTGGCGCACGACGCCCGCACCGCGCCGCGGCGAACTCGTCCGCCGGCTCGGCGAGCTGCTGCGCGAGCACAAGAGCGAGCTGGCCGACCTCGTCACCATCGAGGCGGGCAAGATCCGCTCCGAGGCCCTCGGTGAGGTCCAGGAGATGATCGACATCTGCGAGTTCGCGGTGGGCCTGTCCCGCCAGCTGTACGGCCGTACGATCGCCTCCGAACGGCCCGGCCACCGACTGGCCGAGACCTGGCACCCGCTCGGTGTGGTCGGTGTCATCTCCGCCTTCAACTTCCCCGTCGCCGTGTGGTCGTGGAACACCGCCGTCGCCCTCGTCTGCGGCGACACCGTGATCTGGAAGCCCTCGGAGCTGACCCCGCTGACCTCCCTGGCCTGCCACCGTCTGCTGGCCCGCGCCGCCGAGGAGGCCGGCGCGCCGGGCGACGTGCACCGTCTCCTGCTCGGCGACCGCGCGGTCGGCGAGAAGCTCGTCGACGACCCCCGTGTCGCCCTCGTCAGCGCCACCGGCTCCACCCGCATGGGCCGTGAGGTCGGCCCGCGCGTCGCCGCCCGGTTCGGCCGCACCCTGCTGGAACTCGGCGGCAACAACGCCGCGATCGTCGCCCCGTCCGCCGACCTGGACCTCGCCGTGCAGGGCATCGTCTTCGCCGCGGCCGGCACGGCGGGTCAGCGCTGCACCTCCCTGCGCCGTCTCATCGTCCACCGCGACATCGCCGACACCCTGATCGAGCGGCTGACGGCCGCCTACCGCAAACTGCCGATCGGCAGCCCCTTCGAGGACACCACGCTCGTCGGCCCGCTCATCTCCACCGAGGCCCACGCACGCATGGGGGACGCCCTGGCCCGCGTCCAGTCACAGGGCGGCAGGATCCTGGTGGGCGGCGAACGTCGCCTGACCGAGGAGGCGTCCGCGGCCGCCTATGTGGAGCCGGTCCTGGTCCGCGTCGACGAACAGACCGATGTCGTACGGGAGGAGACCTTCGCCCCTGTCCTGTACGTCCTCACCTACGACACCCTCGACGAGGCGATCGCGCTGCACAACGACGTTCCGCAGGGGCTGTCGTCCAGCATCTTCACCCGCGACCAGCAGGAGGCCGAGGTCTTCCTGTCCGCCGCCGGTTCCGACTGCGGCATCGCCAACGTCAACATCGGCACCTCCGGAGCCGAGATCGGCGGCGCGTTCGGCGGCGAGAAGGACACCGGCGGCGGCCGCGAGTCCGGCTCCGACGCCTGGAAGTCCTACATGCGCTCGGCCACCAACACCGTCAACTACTCCAGCGAACTCCCACTCGCCCAGGGCGTCAGCTTCCTCTGAGGGGCGGGTGCGTCGGCCGGGTGTCGGGACCCCTCCCGGGGCCCGCTCCCTATGGTCCGTCCATGACCGCTCCCCGCAGATGCGTCTTCGCCATGGGTGCCGCCGTGCTGTTGGCGGGCTGTTCGGGTGCTCCGGACGGCGCCGCGGACCGCACGGCACCGACATCCGCGCCGGCCTCGTCCAGTGCCTCGAGCGCGGGTCCCACCCCTACGCCGTCCTCGGCCTTCTGCCTCGATCTGTCGACCTTTCAGGTCGGCGTCGTCGCCTTCCGTGCCGACGTGGGCAAGGCGATCGAAGGTGAGCCGCTGGACTTCGAGGAACTCCGGCTGAGAGCCGACGCGATCGCCCGCATGGGCAAGGAAATGCGGTCGAGCGCGCCTCCGGACATCGCGGAGCAGTTCCGTGCGGTGCTCAAGGCGATCGACACCTCGGCGAGCGGCCTGAAGCGGGGCGCCCAGGTTCGCGACGTCGTGGATCCGCTGTACGGCGAGAAGAACGCTCCCTCGTTCGACGCCGTGGACGACTACGACTGCGGCGCAGCCGGCGAGTGACTCGGCGTCCGTTCCACCTCGGCCGCATCCTCGCGCGTCACCGCACGTCCGCCCGGATGGCGCAGCGCGCAGAGGAAGCCGACACCCAGGGCGATGGCCATGCCGTAGAACACCCACTGGTTGGCCTCGGCGAAGTCCATGCGTATCGCGTTCATCGCGTTCCGCGTCGCAGTGGCGGCGGCTCCCGAGCCCGTGGGCGTGCTGGAGTCGCCGTTGCCGGTGACGGACTCGGTGATGCTGTGCGCCACGTTGTCCGCGACGTTCGAGGGCAGGCCGCGTGATTCCAGGGTGTTCGTCACGTTGTTGTTGGTGACGTGGGTCAGGATCGTGCCGAACACGGCGAGGCCCACGCTCGCCGCGTAGTTGCGCACGGTCTGCGTGACTCCCGTGACCTCGCCGTAGGAGGGCCCGATGGCCCGGTTCACGGCGTCGGTGGAGGCGGGGGCGAGGATGAAGCCGATTCCGGCGCCGGCCAGGGCGGCGTAGGGCCACTGGTCGTGCATGGACAGATCGGTGAGCTTGCCCGCCCACAGCGCGAAGCCGACGGCGCCCACCACCGTCCCCAGCTTCAGCGCCGGCCGCGCGCCCTGCTTGTCGAGGATCCGGCCGCCCCACTGGGAGGCGATGGCGAACCCCGCGAAGAAGTACAGCAGGAACAGGGCCGCCTGGTTGGGGGAGGCGCTCAGCGACACCTGGGCGTACACGGACGCGAAGAAGAACAGCGGGACGAAGGCCAGCATCGCGAAGAACAGCACCACCGCGTCCACGGTGAACGCCCGGTCCTGGAAGACCCGCAGATCGATCAGCGGGTGGCGCACCCCTCGCTCGTACCGGACGAACACGTAGAGGATCGCCAGACCGCCCACGATGCAGATCCAGGTCGCGGCGCTGTCCCAGCCCCACGCCCAAGCCTGCTGGAAGCCCAGGACGCTCAGGCCCATGCCGAGGGCGATCAGCACGGCGCCCGGCACATCGAGGGTGCCGGCTCGTTTCCGGTCCGCGATCCGGGCCCAGGCGGTCAGGGCGAGCGCCACGATGGCCACGGGGACGTTGACCCAGAACACGGCGCGCCAGGTCCAGCCCGCCGTCAGCCAGCCGCCCAGAAGCGGGCCGAGTGCGGTCAGCGCACCGGACAGCCCGAAGAACAGCGCGAGGGCACGGCCGCGTCGCTCGCGTGGGAACACCGCCACCACCACGGCCAGTGCCGCCGGGAACAGCAGCGCGGCCCCGAGCCCCTGAACGGTCCGGAAGGCGATCAGCCAGGCCTGTGCCGCGTCGCCCTTGGGGACGCAGCCGCACAGCACCGACGAGATGACGAACACCAGCGTGCCGATCACGACGAGCCGGCGTGGCCCGTAGAGGTCGGCGAGACGGCCGCCCAGCGCGAAGAACGCGGCGAGGGCGAGCAGATAGGCGTTCACGACCCACTGCATGCCGGACGCCGACAGGCCCAGTTCGCGGACGATGTCGGGGGCGGCGATGGAGACGATGGTCTGGTCGATGAACGTCATCGCGACGGCGAACATCATCGCCGCAAGCGCCACGGTCTCCCGTGGTGCCGAACTGGGTACGGACGTGGTCTCGCCACGCCCGGGGGACGTGCCCGTCACCCGTCCAGTCTGCGCCCGCCCGGACACCCCCGCATCACCAGCACCGCACGCCGACGGAGTCCTCCCGCGACGGGCAACTCGGGAGGGCCGGACCCGGCTCAGTTCGAGGGCCGTCCACGGAACGGGAATGCACACTGACATGCCGTCAAATTCATGCGGCGGGCGTGTCATTGGCCGCCGCGGCTGCATCCTTCCGGTCAACCGGCCCGGCTCACCGCGCCGTCGAGCAGCGGGCCGAGTTCTGCGGCCACCGTCGTCAGCGGCCGTACGTCCCGCTCCGCCCGTGCCATCAGGATCGCCCCCTCCAGCGCGCTGATCATGAGCGTGGCGAGCGCGCCGGCCCGCTCCTTCGGCACTCCCATGTCCACCAGGGCACCGGTCACCGGCCCGGTCCAGGTGGCGAACGCCGCGGCCGCCGCCTCCCGCGTGGACTCGGTGGACTCCGCGCAGTCCACCGTGGCCGCCGCCACGGGGCAGCCGCCGGCGAATCCGACGGCCTCGTACTCGTCGGTCCACTGGCGCACCATCCCCGCGAACAGCCCACTGGGCGTCGGCTCGTCGAGCGCGGCGAGGAACCGGGCGACACGGTTGCCCGCGTACCGGCCCGCCCACCCCACCGCCTCGTTGACCAACTGCTCCTTGCCGCCGGGGAAGTAGTGCTGGAGCGAGCCGCGGGGCGCGGCGGCATGCGTGGCGACCTCACGCATCCCCGTCGCGGCGACCCCGTCACGCCGGATGAGCTGGGCCGCGCTGAAGACCATCCGCTCGCGCGGTCCCCGTCCGGACACCGCCATTGCGACCTCCTCGTACCTCGGCCTCGTCCCCTCTCACCCTATGACCGCTGTCATAGCTGCGGCTACTATGACCGCTGTCATGGTCGGGAGCGACGACGGCTCGAGGTCCGCGCGAGCCGGAAACGGCGGTGCATTGTGTCCGTGGGTTTCATCGGTCTGGGGGTCATGGGCCGCCCCATGGCACTCAATCTCGCCCGCGCCGGAACACCCCTCATCGTGTGGAACCGCACGCCCGAGCGCTGCGAGCCCCTGCGCGCCGCGGGGGCCGAGGTCGCCGCGAGTGCCGCCGAGGTCTTCGAGCGGGCCGGCGTGGTGATCCTCATGCTGGCCGACGAGTCCGCCATCGACGCCGTCCTCCTGCGGGGCACGCCGGACTTCGCGCCTCGGGTCGCCGGACGCATCCTTGTCCACATGGGCACGACCTCGCCCGAGTACTCGGGCAGTCTGCGCGACGACGTCCGGGCCGCGGGCGCGGGTTATGTCGAGGCACCGGTCTCGGGTTCCCGGGTGCCGGCCGAGCAGGGGCAGTTGGTGGCGATGCTGGCGGGCGACGAGGACGCCGTGGCGACGGTACGTCCGCTGCTCGCCCCCATGTGCCGGGAGGCGTTCGACTGTGGTGCCGTACCGGGCGCCCTGCTGATGAAGCTATCCGTGAACCTGTTCCTGATCGCGCAGGTGACCGGGCTGACCGAGGCATTCCACTTCGCCGACCGGCACGGGCTCGACCGACGGCTGTTCCTGGACGTCCTGGACGCGGGACCGATGGCCAGCGCCGTCTCCCGGATGAAGGCGCCGAAGCTGCTGGCCCGGGACTTCTCCGTGCAGGCGGGCGCCGCGGACGTGCTGAAGAACAACCGTCTGATCGCCGAGGCCGCCCGCAAGACCGGCCTGGCCTCGCCCCTGCTCGACATCTGCCACACCCTCTTCGGTGAGACCGTCGCCCGGGGGCACGGCGACGAGGACATGGTGGCCGTACTGCACGCCATCGAAGCACGGACGGACGGGCCGTTCCGGGAGCCGGAAGGACGAGCATGAGCTGGACGATCGAGCGGCGGGGACGTGTCGCGGTCGTGACGATGACGACCAACCCCGTCAATGCGCAGAACCGCGCCTTCTTCGCCGACCTGCATGAGGCGTTCGACCGGCTGGAGCGTGATCACACGGACTCTCCCGTGGTGCTGACCGGCACGGGCGGCCGGTTCTCCGCGGGCCTGGACCTGGGGGAGAACTTCCCGTTGTTGGCGGAGGACGAGGCGACCGTGGCGGCCTGGTTCGCGGAGTACCGCGCCACCAACATGCGGCTGTTCACCTATCCACGTCCGACGGTGGCGGCGGTGAACGGGCACGCCTTCGCCGGGGGCCTGATCACGGCGGCGGTGTGCGACTACCGGATCGCGGTGGCCGAAGGCGCCAGGTTCGGGCTGAACGAGGTGCCCATCGGCATCCCGATGCCTGCGGTGTACGCACGGATGCTCGCCTACGCGTGGGGCGAACCGGTGGCGGCCCGTGCCTGCCTCCGGGGCGAGATCTTCAGCCCGGAGCGGGCACACGAGCTGGGGATGGTGCATGAGTTGGCGGCGGCGGACGAGGTGCTGGACCGGGCCGTCGAGGTCGCCGGGACGACGCCGGAGGACTGCGTCGAGCAGTACGCCTTCACCAAACGGGCCTGCCAGGCCGCCACGTTGCGCGACATCGCCGACCTGTCCGATCCGCTCGACGAGGAACTTCCCGCCGAAATGCGGAGCGAGCGCGCCCGGCAGGCGCATCGGCGGTACTGGCAGCAGCTCAAGGGCAGCCCCGCCCCCTGGTGAGTGTCCCCGGAACCCGCTCAGGAGGCGGCGCGTTCCTGGAGCAGGGTGCGTTCGGCGGGGTTGGTGGTCAGGTCCAGGGCGAGCCGGTCCGCGGTGCGGGCCTCGTCGGGGCGGTCGAGCGCGCGCAGCAGGTCGGCGCGGGTGGCGTGGAAGAGGTAGTAGCGGTCGAGCTCCGGGGCCAGGCCGTCCACTTCGGCCAGGGCGGCCGGCGGACCCTGGGTGTAGCGCAGGGCGATGGCCCGGTGCAGACGGGTGACCGGTGACGGGGCGAGGTGCAGCAGCATGTCGTACAGCAGCACGATCTGCTCCCAGTCGGTGTCCGCCCAGCACGCGGCCTCCGCGTGCACGGCCACGATGGCCGCCTGGAGCTGGTACGGCCCCGGGCGCTGCCGCCGGATGGCACGCGTCAGCAGCGCCGCGGCCGCCGCGATCGCCTCGTGGTCCCACAGGGAGCGGTCCTGGTCCTCCAGCCGCACCAGCGTGCCCTCGGGGGTGAAGCGGGCGGCCGTACGGGCGCGGTGCAGCCGGATCAGCGCCAGCAGCCCGGCGACCTCGGACTCGGTCGGCATCAGCCGGTGCAGCAGCGCGGCCAGCCACTCGGCGTCGTCGGCCAGGTCGTGCGACTGCGCCTGCCCGGCGGTGGAGAGGTAGCCCTCGTTGAACAGCAGGTAGATCACCGCGAGGACCTGGGAAAGGCGGCCGCCGAGCTCCTCGTCGCCGGGTACTCGGTACGGGATCCCCGCCTTGGTGATCTTCTGCTTGGCGCGCGTGATGCGCTGCGCCACCGTGGACTCCCGCACCAGGAAGGCGCGGGCGATCTGTGCCGTGGTCAGCCCGCACACCACCCGCAGGGTGAGGGCGATCTGCGCCTCCCGCGTCAGCGCCGGGTGGCAGCAGGTGAAGATCAGCCGCAGCCGTTCGTCCGGCTCCGACCCCTCGCCCTCCTCGGGCGGCCAGCGCAGCTGCGCGAGCTTGCGCCGGTAGTTCTCCTGGCGCCGCAGCAGGTCGAGCCCGCGCCGCCGGGCCACGGTGAACAGCCAGGCGTCCGGCCGCTCCGGGATGCCGTCCTGCGGCCAGGTCCGCAGCGCCACCAGCACCGCGTCCTGCACCAGGTCCTCCGCGGTGGCGAAGTCGCCGGTCACCTGTATCAGCGCGCCGGCCAGCCGGCCCGCGTGCTCCCGGACCACGCGGGCCAGCCGGTCGTGCGACTCGGCCGCTTCGTACGGCGACGAGGTCACGTGGCGCTCACCTCATCGGGCCGGTCTCCACCGGTCGGATCTCGACCACCGGGCACCCGGGCCAGCTGCGGACCATGCGCAGTGCCTCGTCCAGGTCGGCCACCTCGATCTCGGTATAGCCGCTCACGACCTCCTTGCCCTCGACGAACGGCCCGTCGACCACGACCGGCTCGCCGCCCTCCAGCCGGACGGTCGTCGCCGTCTCCGGGTCCCGCAGTTTCTGCCCGCCCGTGATCTTTCCGGCATGGGCCGCGAACCACTCGTCGACCCGCTCGAACGCCCGGGCGCGCTCGGCCGGGCCCATCGCCCGCAACTCCTGGGCGAACTCCTCGGTCTCCACGAAGAGCAGCACGTACTTCATCCCTGACCTCCCTGTTCCATCATGGCGGCCATCCGCCGCTCCGCCTCCTGCGACGTCACGTCCTCCACATGCGTGGCCACGGTCCACCAGTGCCCGTACGGGTCCACGATCGTGCCGTCCCGGTCCCCGTAGAACTGGTCCTCGGGCGCCCGCTTGAGCGTCGCCCCCAGCTCCACGGCCCGGCCGACGACCGC
The DNA here is from genome assembly GCF_042795335.1 of Streptomyces sp. NPDC056479. Taxonomy (NCBI): domain Bacteria; kingdom Bacillati; phylum Actinomycetota; class Actinomycetes; order Kitasatosporales; family Streptomycetaceae; genus Streptomyces; species Streptomyces sp. NPDC056479. The sequence continues at coordinate 1,024,295 of NZ_JBHTRZ010000001.1, forward strand.
GTCCACGTTCTCGACATAGATGAACAGGAAGGTGGGACTGCCGGGCAGACCGGTGGTGGGCGGGGCCTCGGTACCCAGCATCGGTGAGGGGTCCTCGACGATGACGACCGAGTCCCCGATCTCGATCTCGGCGTGCGCGACGGTCCCTCCCGGTCCCGGGAACCGCATGCGCTCGGTGGCTCCGAACACCTCGCGGTAGAACTCGAGCGCCTTCGCGGCGCCCTGGACGACCAGGCACGGGGTGACCCGGCGGTAGCCGACCGGAATCGGCTTGGGCGCGGTTGTCGACGACATGGTCTCGCCTCCTTGTGTGGCTGCTGCGCAGGGCGGGATTTCGCCCCGCTACCCAGAAGACGATCGGCGGCCCGCCGGATACGACAGCCACACCGACGATTTTGCGGACCGCCGGTGCGGGGTGGCCCTCGAAGGGGCCGGCGAACGGTGTCGGCGGTGGCCGTTAAGCTCCCGCCCATGAGTGAGGCAGACAGAGGTCCCGGCAGACGAGTCGTCGACGGGCGCTTCGAGTTGGAGGCCCGTCTCGGCGGCGGTGGGATGGGTACGGTCTGGCGGGCCAGGGACCTGGTGCTGCACAGGCTGGTGGCGGTCAAGGAGGTCCGCCCGCCCGACCGGGACCTGGCCGAGTACGACCCCGAAGGCGCCCGGATGCTGCGCGAGCGGGTGCTGCGCGAGGCCAGGGCGCTGGCCCGGATCGACCATCCGAACGTGGTCACCATCCACCACATAGTCGACGGCGGTGACGGTACGTACCCGTGGATCGTGATGGAGCTGGTCAGTGGCGGGTCCCTGGCCGACCGGCTGGAGCGGGGGCCGATGCCGCCGGCCGAGGCCGCGCGGATCGGCAGGGGAGTGCTGGCCGCGCTGGCCGCCGCGCACGACGCCGGTATCCAGCACCGGGACGTCAAACCCGCCAACGTCCTGCTGCGACCCGACGGCCGCCCGGTCCTCACCGACTTCGGCATCGCCGCGATCCGCGAGACGTCCAACCTCACCGCCACCGGCTCCATCATCGGCACGCCCGACTTCATGGCCCCGGAGCGCATCTCGGGGCACGAGGGCGGTGCCGCCTCCGACCTGTGGTCGCTGGCGATGATGATGTACACCGCGGTGGAGGGCCACCACCCGTTGCGCCGGGGCAGCACCCTGGCCACCCTCGCCGCGGTCCTCAGCGACGACGTGCCGCCGCCGGTACGGGCCGGAGCTCTGGGCGATGCCCTGATGAGTGTGCTCGTGCGTGACCCGGCGGCCCGGCCGTCCGCCGCCGAACTGGACCGCAGGCTGGCCGAGATCGAGTCGTGGCCGACCGGTCCGGTGGCCGCGCGTGACGTGCCCACCACTTACCCGCTGACCCCGCCGTCCCCCTTCGCCGACACCGCTTCCTCCACCCCGGGAGCCCCCGCCTCGCCGACCACGGCGGGCTCGTTCGGCGCCCCCGGCTCGTCGACCACGTCCGTCCCGTTCGGAGCCCCACTCTCGACGGCCGCCCCAGCCGGGTTCGGGCCGCCGCTCCACCCCGGGCCGGGGTACGCCACACCCCAGCCGGTCACCGCGCCCGTGCGAGCGGACGGTCGCCGCACCCCTGGACGGTCCGTCCTGCTGAGCGTCTCCGGGACCTCCCTCGTCGGCGCCCTGGTCCTGACGTGGTGGCTGCTGCCCCTCGGCGGCAGCGCGGACGATTCGGGTGCGCGAGGCTCGTCCACCCGCTCGGCCCCGGAGACGACCGCGTCCTCGACCGCCGCCGCCCCGGCCGCACAGCGCTCGGAGGATCCGCAGACCACCGACATGCTCACCCCGGCCGGGATCCGCACCGCCATCAAGGCCCTGGAGGAGGAGACCGGCCGGGACAGGTTCGGCGACTTCACCGTGTACGAGGACTACGTGTCGGCCCAGGTGATGGTCGACGGCAGCGACACCAAGTACGACTCCTACACCTACCGCCCGGGACGAGGCGTCGAGAAGGGCATCATCAAGAGCTCTCTGGCCGGCGGCGAACAGCCCGTCAGCCTCGACGGCTTCAACTGGGACGCGGTCCCCGCACTGCTCGCCGAGGCGGACAAGAAGCTCAACGTCGACAACCCGGACGCCCGTTACGTCATGGTGAGGCAGCCCAACGACATCTTCGACACCCCGGCAGGTCTCGCCGTCTACCTCACCGACGACTACGGCCAGGCCGGCTACCTGGAGGCCGACACCCACGGCAAGGTCACCAACGTGCTGCCCGCGGAGGGCTGAGCGGTCCTGTCGCGGGTGGCGACACGAACGCCGTGACCACCGGTCACATCCAGCCCCGCGATGGCCAGTCGGCCGCAGTACGGGAGTCGGCGGCGCCTTTGGCTGGCGAAGATACCTGAGCGGTGAAATCCCGCGGTCATGAGCTGTCGGCCACGGGAGTCACCGTGGCCTACGAGGGCGTCTCGGCTTCCTCCTGCTGAGCGTCCTGCTCAGCGCCACCGCCGTCGCCGCCGCGGGCACCATCGGATTCGTGGGACTCGTCGCACCGCACGCGGCCCGGGCGCTCGTGGGCCGACAGCACGTCCGGGTGATCCCGGTCGCCGTACTGCTCGGTGCCGTACTCGTCTGCGCCGCCGACCTGTTGGGCCGTACCGTCATCGCGCCCGCCCAGCTCGGCGCCGGTCTGATGACCGCCGTGATAGGCACGCCCTACTTCCTCCATCTGCTCGTGCGCAGCCGACGCTGGGCCGGCGCGGTGGCACGAATTCCGGGGTGGTCCGATCCGCGGATCGGACCACCCCGGCCGGTCGGAGTCAGGCCGTGGCAGGCAGCAGGTGGTCGCCCGCCTTGTCCGTGCTCAGGCACAGCGAGCAGACCACCGCGACATGGGTGGCGCAGGCGGTCAGGTCCGGGCGCTCGTAGGGCTGGTGGCAGACATGGCAGTCGAGGGTGAGCGCGCTCGGGTTGCCGTCGGCGTCCAGATAGGGCTCGGCGATGCCGTCGTGCGTGCGGCGCAGGTAGTACCGGCCCTTGGTGACGACGGCCATGAGCGGGGTGAGGACGAAGGCGATCAGGGCCGCCGCGACGGGGGAGTACGGCTGAAGGGTGTCGCCGAGGACGTGGAAGTACATGGCGATGGACAGACCGGAGGCGGCGACGAACGCCACGACGCCGACCGGGTTGACCGGATGGAGCATGCCGCGCCGGAACTCGGGCCGCAGCGGGGAGAGTTTCAGCAGGTACTTGTTGACGCCGATGTCGGTGGCGACGGTGACGACCCAGGCGATGGCGCAGTTCGAGTAGAAGCCGAGGATGCTGTTGAGGAAGCTGAACATGTCGGCTTCCATCAGGACCAGCGCGAAGGCCAGGTTGACCAGGACGAAGATCATGCGCCCGGGGTAGTTCCCGGTCACCCGGGTGAAGGAGTTCGTCCACGCCAGCGAACCGGAGTACGCGTTCGTCACATTGATCTTGATCTGGCTGATGACCACCAGGGCCACGGCCAGCGGGACGACCATCCAGGACGGCATCATCGCGTCGAAGGCGCTGCGGAACTGCTGGATCGGCTCCGGCGCGGCGGCCGGTCCCACCTCGGCGAGGATGTACACGGCGAGGAAGACGCCGATGGCCTGCTTCAGCGCCCCGAGCACCACCCAGCCGGGCCCGGCCATCACCACGGCCGTCCACCAACCGCGCTTGTTCTCCTCGGTCTTGGGCGGCATGAAGCGCAGATAGTCGATCTGCTCGCCGATCTGCGCGATCAGGGACAGGCAGACACCCGCGCCGAGCAGGACGGAGGCCGTGTTGACGCCGCCGTCGCCGTCGGTGCCGGCGTAGGAGAGGAAGCGGTCGACGGTGCCGGGGTCGGTGGCGATCAGATAAACCAGCGGGGCGACCATCAGGATCAGCCAGATCGGCGTGGTCCACACCTGCAGCTTGCTGAGTGCCTTCATGCCGTAGATCACCAGCGGGATGACCATGAGCGTGGAGACCAGATAGCCCAGCCACAGCGGGAGCCCGAGGCCGAGCTTGAGGCCCTGGGCCATGATCGAGCCTTCGAGGGCGAAGAAGATGAAGGTGAAGCTGGCGAAGATGACACTGGTGAGGACAGAACCGTAGTAGCCGAAGCCGGAGCCGCGGGTGATCAGGTCGAGGTCGATGTTGTAGCGGGCGCCGTAGTACGCCAGCGGAAAGCCGGTGACGAAGATGACGACTGCGGCGACGGCGATCGCGATCAGCGCGTTGCCGGTGCCGTGGGCCAGGCCGATGCCCGCGCCGATGGAGAAGTCGGCCATGTAGGCGATGCCGCCGAGGGCCGTGGTGGCCACGACCATGGGGCTCCAGCGGCGGTAACTGCGGGGCGCGAAACGGAGGGTGTAGTCCTCCAGCGTCTCCTTGACCGCCTGGTCGGCGGACGTCTGCGTCGTGGGGGTGTCCGTCGTGGTCGTGTCCGTCGGTTCTGTATTCGTCAGCCGTGACTCGGTGGTGCTCATGCCACGCCTCCCGGTGGGGCTGGGTGCGGGTGCTCCGATGAAGTGGGGTGAACCCACGGCCGGTCACGCTAGAAAGCAGTTGTTACCACCGGATTCACCTTGTCGTGAACACGATGTTTCTGATGGTCAGGCCGGTCGGGCCGGTCGTCATCGCCGACGCGGTGACACCCCAAGCTCGAGGAGGTAACGCTTGGTCACCCGACCGCCGTACCGCCCGTCGATCAGCCCCGCGATGCACCCCAACAGCCCGTCCCGGGCGGCATTGGGAAGCGCCCGGTGGCCGGAGTAGGTGCGCAGCAGCTCCAGATAGTCCGCCGTCGAGTAGGTGAGGTCCCGTTCGTAGCGGCGGTAGACGGTGTGCCCGAACCGGCCGTCGCGCGCCACCTCCTGCGCGTGGTCCGACCCGTCGAAGTCGGTGGACGCGGGAGGCCGCAGGCGGGGCGTCGTCGCCGGGTCGAAGCGCTCGTAGCAGCGCTGCACCTCGACGAAGAACTCCTCCGTACCGCCCCGCACATGCTGAGTGCGCACCACGGCGAGCGAGCCCTCGGGCCGCAGGGCGTCGGCGGCCTTGGCCACCCGCACGGCCGGGTCGATCCAGTGGAACGCCGTCGCCGATACGACCGTGTCGAACGGTTCCTGAGGCAGCGGCCAGCGTTCGAACTCCGCCGTCACCACCTCCACCCCGGCGTGCCCGGCCAGATTGCGCCGGGCCACCGCGGCCATCTGCGGTCCCGCCTCGACGGCCGTGATCCGGCAACCCCGCCCGGCCAGCGGCACGGTCGCCTGGCCGGTCCCGCAGCCCACCTCCAGCACCCGGCTGCCGGGGACCGCCCCCGCGAGCTCCCGGAGATCGTCGTACAGCTCCGGCGGATACCCGGGCCTGGCACGGTCGTACAGCTCCGCGTCCTCGTCGAACGTCCGGCTCAGGCGCGTCCGTCGGGACTCCTCGGGGGTGTCGTCGCGTGGTGCGGGCGTGAGGTCGTGGGCCATGGGGAGCAGGCTAGCGACGCCCGCCCCGCTCACTCGTCGATGACGGCGGCGTGTGCGGACGTATCGACGCGGAGGGTGAAGACGTCGGGTCGCGCGTAGTGTCCGACGGGGTCGAAGTCGAAGCGGGCACGCCCGAGTTCGTCGAGGTCGAGCTCGGCGGTCAGGATCCCCTCGCCGTCCCGCAGCGGACCGGCGAGAACCTCGCCCAGCGGGGAGACGATGACCGAGCCGCCGCCGATCAGGACGGTGTCCGGCCCGTCGCCCTGGACGGGGTGGAGGTCGGCGGGCAGACCGTCGCGGCGCAGGTACTGACACGCGCTCAGGACGAAGCAGCGCCCCTCCAGGGCGATGTGCCGCATGGTGGCCTGCCAGGCGTCACGGTCGTCCACGGTCGGTGCGCACCACAGGTCGACTCCCTTGGCGTACATCGCCGTACGGAACAGCGGCATGTAGTTCTCCCAGCAGATGGCCGAACCGAGCCGGGCCGTGCCCGTGTCGACCACCGGCAGGGTGGAACCGTCGCCCTGACCCCACAGGTAGCGCTCGGCGGCCGTCGGCATGAGCTTGCGATGCAGGCCGAGATAGCCGTCGGGCCCGAAGAACAGGGCGACGCAGTACAGGCTGCCGCCCCTGCGCTCGACCGCTCCGACGACGGCGTGACAGCCCAACTCCGAGGTCAGCGCGGCCAGGGCGTCGACCTCGGGCCCGGGGACGTCGATGGCGGCGGCGTGGTAGCGGCGGAACACCTCCCGGCCGGCCGGGGTGCGGCTCCCGACGGTGATCCCGAAGTCCAGCCCCTTGGGATACCCGCCGAGGAACGCCTCCGGCAGCACGACGACCTCCGCCCCTCGCTCCTGGACCGCCTCCCGGAGGAGCTCCTCGGCCCGGCGCAGCGCGGCCGGCGTGTCGAACAGCGGGGCGGCCGCCTGTACGACGGCGGCGGTCACGGTACGGCGGGCCGCAGGGGGCGTAGCGACGTCAGGGTTCGAGGTGGTCATGGCACCGACCCTAGGAACCCTTGGCACCGGGCACCACAGAGATCACGGAAAAGCTCACGGCCGCCGCAGCGCCCCACCGGCACGATTCATCGCCCCGCCGAGCGGTCAGAGGCCGGCGAGCAGAGCGTCGAGCGGCGCCGGGACTCGGTCGGGTTCGAGGGCCTCGACGAGGACGCGACCGTAGTGGATCTTGCGCCCCTTTTTCGTGCCGAGAAAGCGCCGCAACTGCTGCTGTGAGGTGCGCCCTTGCTGGGCGGGCTGGGACAGAAAGGTCCTCAGGGCCCGCCACTCGCCCTCCGCCCGGACGAGTTCCGCCACCCGGCGCGTGCCCAGCGCGCGGATCAGTTCGTCCTCCAGGTCGGCCGCGCAGACGAAGAACCCCTGATGTGCCACGCCGGCCCGTTCCCAGCCACGGGCGTAGTAGCCACGCTCGCCCTCGTCGCACAGCCCCGTGAGACGAAGCCCCAGGCCAGGCGGCCCGAGGAGACCGGTGAAACGCCCGACGCTCATGGCACCGCCCATCGCCAGAACGCAGACCCCCTCGGCCGCCAGATCCCGCCCGCGACGCTCGGCCAGCGCGGTCACCGCCGCCACGTCACTCGGGCCTTCGAGCAGCACGGCCGCCCACACCGGCAGCCTCGCGGCCAGCTCGCGCGCGGGGCCGCCGGGGCCTCCGGCCGCCCACCCGGTGACCGCCTCCCGAAACGCCCCCATGTCCGCCATGGGACGAGTCTCCGCCGGTGCCGGGCCGGTGCGCCAGGCAATTTGCGCGGCACCCCTCACAGCACCGCGACCGGGTTGACGGGCGAGCCCGTGCCGGTGGGTACGTTCAGCGGTGCCACGACGAGCAGGAACTCGTAGCGTCCTTCCGCCGTGCACGCGGAGGACAGCGGCTCCAGGTCGAGGTTGTCCAGCAGAGGTACGCCCATGGCGGTGATGGCGAGAGCATGGACGGGGGAGTGCAGGCCCTCCACCGGGGAGGGCCGTACGTCGCTGTCGCCGTCGCCGCCGAGCAGCGAGATGCCGCGCTCGGCCAGCAGGGGCACGGCGTCCACGTGGAAGCCGGCACTGGCCTCGTCCGGGTTCCAGGGGCCGAGTTCGGCGCGGCGCCGGAAGTGTCCGGAGCGGAGCAGGACCGCGTCGCCCTCGCCGAAGGTCACGCCGAGTGCCTTCTCGGCGGCGAGCACGTCCTCGGCGTGCACGGCGGTGCCGGGCTCGAGCCAGTCGGTACCGAGGACGACCGGCAGGTCGATCAGGACGCCCCGGGTGACCAGCGGGCCGAGCGACGAGACCGCCGCGAAGTGGGCGCCGCTCGCGTCGACGACCTCGCGGGCGGTGCGGCCGTCGTAGAGCTGTCCCCGATAGGCGATGTGGGAGAGCGCGTCGAGGTGGCTGACGCCCTTGCCGTGGTAGTCGACGGCGATGAAGTCCTTGTGGCAGGACGGCTCGGGCGGCTCCACGTCCCCGAGGTCGGACATGTGGTGCAGCGCGGGCCTGGCGTTGTCCGGGCCGGGCACCGTGTTCCAGGGCAGGGCCATCGGGACGGTGATGCCGCTGCGGACGAGGGCGGTCGCACGCCGGACGTGTTCGGGCGTGACCCGGTTCCACGCGCCACGGTCGGCGGGTGTCCAGCGCCCCCAGGTGCGGACCGTCTCGAACAGGGCGTCGAACTCCTCGCGTGAGAGGTGCGGGTTGCTGGTCATGGGGTGCTCACTGCTCCAGGACTGGGAGGGGGATGGGCCAGATGGGCCCGCTCGCGAGGGGCCGATGCCCGCACTGTGCGTCTACTTGCCCCAGATCTTTCGGTACGCCTCCCGGTATCCCGACGGATCCCATGTCGTCGCCCCGTCCGTGTTGTCGGCCGTACTGATGTGGGTGGGGGACACATATCCGCTCTCCGGACCGTCGGAGAAGGCCCGGTTGAACTCGTCGATGATCTGCCAGCCCTGCAGCGACAGCGGCTCGGGCACGGTCGCCGCCTGGTACTGCTCGCTGTTGATGCGCTGGAAGGCGGACGGATCGCCGTCCCCGGCGCCGATGTTGAAGGGCGGGCCGGCCCCCTTCCGGCCGACCGCGCGCAAGGCCGGTGCCGCGTCGGCGAAGTACAGGTCGTTGATGGCGACGGAGTGCGTCCATCGGTCCTGGAAGCGGGACAGCAGCGAGGAGACCTCGCGGGGCGTGCGGGTGCTCGCGTCCGGGATCGGGATGTTCTCGTACGCCAGCAGCTTCACCCCTGAGCAGGTGGCGAGTTCCTTCCTGATCAACTCCGACTTGTTCCTCGCGAAGGGGATCGAGGCATCGGTGAAGATCACGGCACCCGCGTTGCCGTTGGACTGGGCGATCACCCACTGCGCGCTGATCCTCGCCACCTCCTCGACATTGGTCGTGACGTTCGTGAAGAGCGGGGGGCGCCGGCTGGGGCCCGGGGCGGCGACCGCGTGCCAGCCGATGAGCGGAATTCCGGCCGCGTCCGCCCGAGTCACCTGCTGTGACGTCGCGTTGGGGTCGAAGCCGCCGATGACGATGCCCGACGGTCGAAGGGCCACGGCCTCGCTCATCGCCGCCTGGATGCCCGCGGGGGTCCCGCCGCCGTCGATCACCCGGACCTTCCAGCCGATGACGCCCGCGGCGTCCCGCACTCCCTCGGCGGCGCCCGCCACTCCCGGGTTGGTCATGGTCTGCGCGACATAGACGATGGTCCTGCCCGACACGGCCGTGGGGCCGGTGGTCGGTCCGTTCCAGGCAACGTCGGTCCGCTGCGCCCGGTCGACGGCCGTCCGGGCCCGGGCGTGGGCCGCGGGACAGCCGTTCGGGCCGGAAGGCGGGTCCTCCGGCCCGCTCTGCGAGCCGCGTTCACAGCCGGCCAGGACGGCAACCGCGGCCAGCAGGGCAGCGGCGGCGGACCTGGCCCTGAGGATGCCGGGTGTGGCCTTCGGGGTGCGGTGCACGGAAGCTCCTCGCGGAGGGATGCGCGAACGGGACACGGCAGCCGGGGGTTTGCCTCACGTGGTGCCCGACGACGTGCCGCCGTCCTGGGCCGGGCCGGCCGGCGGATCCGGCGGCACGGCGGGGGAGTCGCGGGCCGTGGTGGCGCCGATGCGCAGGCGGCGACGCGCCGTGTAGCCGGCGAGGCCGACGGCGAGCAGCAGGGTGCCGCCGTGGAACAAGGGGACCGTCCAGAAGTCGGCCCCCGCCTGGCCGATGCCGGTGAGGCCGACGGCGAGCACGGTAACGGCCACCAGGGTGCCCAGGGCGTTGGGACGGCCGGGCTTGATCGCGGTGGAGCCGAGCAGGGCGCCGACGAAAGCGGGCAGCAGATAGTCGAGGCCGACGCTCGGATTGCCGATCTGCTGCTGGGCCGCGAGCAGCACTCCGGCGAAGCCGACGAGCAGCCCTGACGTGGCGAAGGCGTACACCGTGTACTTCCGGATCGGGATGCCGAGCAGGTCCGCGGCGTGCGGGTTCGATCCGACGACGTACAGGTACCGGCCGAGCGGCAGCCGCTCCAGCACCAGCCAGAGGGCGGCGGTGAGCGCCAGCACGTAGAAGGCGGGCACGGGCAGGCCGAGGAACGTGGAGTTGTAGAGGTCGGTGAAGGCGGCCGGGAGGCCTTGCGGACCGGGGACGATCCGGCTGCCGTCGGTGATCCAGCCGGTCGCGGCGTACATCATGCTGCCGGTCCCGAGCGTGGCGATGAACGAGTCGATCCGGCCGAACTCGACGATGACGCCGTTGAGAACGCCGGCGACACCGCCGCCGACGATCACCGTGATACACACCAGCGGCCAGGGCCATCCTTCGTTGACGATCAGCTGCATCACCAGGACGTGTGCCAGGCCGAGTCCGTATCCGATGGAGAGGTCGAACGCGCCGGTCACGATGGGGACCATCGCGGCGAGGGCGAGGATCGCCGGGATGGACTGGGTGGCCAGGATCGAGTCGACGGTGTCCCGGGTGGGGAAGGTGCGCGGCAGGGTGAGGGAGAAGACCAGGACGAGAAGGGCGGTGAGGGCCAGGAGGCCGTAGGCGCCGACGAGATGGCCTGCCGGGCCGCCGCGCAATCGGGCCGGAAGGCTCGCTCCGCCCCGGCCGCCGGATCGGCTCGGCGGGCCCGGTCGACGAGGCCGCGGCCCGGGCGGGGGAGTCACCGCTTCGTCGCCGTGCCGGCGGGAGGCACGGCCGAGGCCGCCCGGGTGAGCCCGGCGACGGTGAGGGACGGACCGCTCAGCTCCGCCGTGACGGACCCGCGGACGAAGACCAGTGCGCGCCGGCACACCCCCACGACCTCCTCGAAGTCGGTGGAGATGAGGAGGACCGCGAGGCCGGCGGCCAGTGCCTCGTCGAGCAGCCGGTGGATCGCGGCCTTGGCGCCGACGTCCACGCTGGCCGTCGGTTCCTCGAGGACGAGCAGGCGCAGGCCGAGCCTGAGCCACCGGCCGATCATGACCTTTTGCTGGTTGCCACCGGACAGGGTCGCGATGGGAGCCTCGCTGTCGGGGGGACGCACCGAGAACCGTTCGATCAGGGCGTCCGCCTCGTGGCGCTCCCGGCGCGGGCCGATCCAGCGCAGCGCCGGCACGCCGCCCGCGCGGGGGTTGGCCAGGAGGTTTTCCCGCACGGTCAGGTCGGCGAGGCAGCCTTCGAGCTGTCGGTCGCCCGGCACGAGGCCGACGCCGCGCGCGACGGCGTCGACGACGGTCCGGGGACGGTAGGGCCGTCCGCCGAGTAGCGCGCGTCCCCCGAGGAGCGAATGGACGCCCGCGACCGCTCGGCCCAGCTCCATGTGACCGGCGCCGGTGAGGCCGACGAGGCCCAGGACTTCGCCGGCCCTGAGCTGCAGGCCGACCTCTCCCGTGCCGGTGGTCCGTACGCCGTCGAGGGTCAGCAAGGCCGATTCGTCGGCCGGAGCCGGGGCCGGGCGGTGGTCGGCCGGGTACTCGCCGGTGATGTCGCGCACGAGGCGGGCCTGGCTGTGGCCTGCCAGCGGGCCGTGGCTGACGAGCCGGCCGTCGCGCAGGACGGCGAAGGTGTCGGCGACCTCGTCCACCTCGTTCAGCCGATGCGTGACGTAGAGGACGCCGTGGCCGCGGTCGCGCAGGGTGTGCAGGACGCGGAACAGCCGGGCGCAGTCCGCGGCCGGCAGCCTTGCGGTCGGTTCGTCGAGGACGATGAGTCCGGCCCGTGTCGCGAGTGCTCGTGCGAGGGCGACCAGTGATCGCTCGGCCGGGGCGAGCAGGGCGATCGGCGCGTCGGGGTCGAGGTGTCCGGCCACGGTCTCCAGTGCCTCGGCGCAGCGCTCCCGGGCCCGTCGCCAGGAGATCAGCCCGGCGCGGCGCGGATACCCGGTGCTCAGGGCGATGTTCTCGGCGACCGTCATCCACTCCACCAGACCGAGATCCTGGTGGATGAACGACATGGCGCGCGAGGCGTCCTGGCTCCCGAGCGGGTGCCCGTCCACCGTGATCCGCCCCGCGTCGGCTCGGTGGACACCGGCGAGCACCTTGATGAGCGTGGACTTTCCGGCTCCGTTGGGACCGAGCAGGGCGAGGACGCTGCCCTCGTGGACGTCGAGGTCGACTCCGGCCAGCGCGACGGTGCCGCCGAACCGCTTGGCGAGCCCACGGACACGGACCAGAGGTTCCACGGACAACTCCGGTGGTCGGCCTGGCGGGTTCTTCCCGACTTCCACCAGCGATATTAGCGGGATGTATATCTACTTTTCGGATATCTACCGTCCCGTTGTGGCCCCAACGGGTCAGCGGCCCGGCGGGACTCGCTCACACCCCGTGCAGCTCGCATTCGGCCCAGATGACCTTGCCCTGCGGCGTATAGCGCGTCCCCCAGCTCTGCGACAGCTGTGCGACCAGGAAGAGCCCCCGGCCGCCTTCGTCGGTGGTGGCCGCCCGCCGCAGATGGGGTGCGGTGTCGCTGGTGTCGGAGACCTCGCAGATCAGGGTGCGGTCGTGCAGCAGCCGTACCTGGATGGGCCCGGTGCCGTGCCGGATGGCGTTGGTGACCAGCTCGCTGAGCATCAGTTCCGCGGCGAACGCGGCCTCGTCGAGCCCCCAGTCGGCAAGCTGCCGCATCGCCGCGGCGCGGACCTCGCTGACGACGGCCGGGTCGGTGGACACGTCCCAGCTGGCGATCCGATCGGGCTCGAGGGCGTGGGTGTGGGCGACGAGCAGCGCGATGTCGTCGTACGGGCGGGCGGGCGCGACGGTGTCCAGGATGACCCCGCAGGTCTCCTCCGGTGTGCGCGCCGAGTGCGCCAGGGCGCTGCTCAGCTGGTCGAGGACGACGTCGACATCTCGCGTCCGGTCCTCGATGAGACCGTCGGTGTACAGGACCAGCCGGCTGTCCGCGGGCGTATCGATCTCGGCCGCCTCGAACGGCAGACCTCCGAGGCCGAGCGGAGGTCCCGCGGGCAGGTCCGGGAAGGACACCGTGCCGTCGGGCCGGGCCAGCGCGGGCGGGGGATGGCCGGCGCGGGCCATGGTGCACCGCTGCGAGGTCGGGTCGTAGACGGCGTACAGACAGGTGGCGCCGATGAGGCCGGCGCCGTCGGAGTCGGGGTCCTCCCGGTCCAGGCGTGCCACGAGGTTGTCCAGGTGGGTGAGGACCTCGTCCGGCGGGAAGTCGAGTTCGGCGAAGCTGCGTGCCGCGGTGCGCAGTCGGCCCATGGTGGCGGCCGAGAGCATGCCGTGGCCCACGACGTCGCCGACGAAGAGGCCGACACGCGTGCCGGAGAGCGGGATGACGTCGTACCAGTCCCCGCCGACATCGGATTCGGCCGGCAGGTAGCGAAGCGCGACGTCGACGGCGCTGTGGTCGGGCAGGCCCTGCGGGAGCAGGCTGCGCTGGAGGGCCAGGGCCAAGGTCCGTTCATGGGTGTAGCGCCGGGCGTTGTCGAGGGACAGCGCCGCCCGCGTGGCGAGTTCCTGGGCCAGCGACCGGTCGTCGTCCTCGAAAGGTGCGGAGTCCTGCGCACGGTAGAAGCAGACGACGCCCAGGACGACACCGCGGGCGACCAGGGGCACGGCGATGAGGGAGCGCACATGGCTCAGCAGCCGCCCGGAGTGTTCGGGGTCGTGCGCGAGCCAGCCCGCGGCGGCCGTCAGGTCCGGCTCCAGCACCGCCTGTCCGACCGTCAGTGACCGCAGCTGGGGCGTGGTCGAGGCGTAGTCGACCTGCTTGCCGACCGGCCAGAAGGGACAGCCGTCACGGATGCCGTGGACCACGGTGCGCAGCAGCGCGCCGAGGGGAGTGGCGGCCTCGTCGCCGCGCAGGACGGCCTCCGGCAGGTCGATGGTGACGAAGTCGGCCAGTCGCGGCACCGCGGTCTCGGCGAGTTCCTGGGCGGTACGGCGCACGTCCAGGGTGCTGCCGATGCGCGTGCCCGCCTCGGACAGCAGCTCCAGGCGCCGCCGCGCGGCCAGGGCATACGTCCCCACCTGCGGTTCCCCGACCAGTACGAGCCCCCTGGCCGGGGGTGGGGAAGCGTGGTGATCGCCCCGCTCGCCGTCGAGACCGGCGGTCGTGACACTCCCGGACAGATCAGGCGCCGCGACCACGGATATCGCCTTGGACAGCGAGGTCACCGCGGGTGCCGGCACAGCGGGCAGACTCATCGGCTCGTCGACCTGGTGCGGGATGGTGGCGGCGTCGCGGGGCGCGGGACCGGGGAGCACGGCCTCGACGGCGAAGCCCTCCACTCCGGACGCGCCGGTCATCGGACGGCTCACGAGCGTGATCGACCGCCCGTCCGGAAAGGGCACGTCGAGGGCGGCCCGCTGCCCGCGGGAGAGCAGCTCGGTGGCCTTCTCCATGAGGATCGCCCAGTCCGCGGGGCGAAGCTCGGAGGCGAGTGCGGCCACGGTGACGCTGTGGTGCAGGCCGGAGGCGGCCTGCTTCCCCGCGTCCAGGTACGCCGTGAGCAGATCGCGCTCCCGTGTGGAGCTCTGTCGCAGCAGGCGCCGCTCGATGGCTTCGGCCGCCTTGCGGATCAGGGAGTCCAGCGACGGGTCCTCGGCGCCGCGCGGATAGCCCAGGCACAGGACGCCCTCGATGCGTCCGCTGAGCGGATCGCGCACGGGAAGCGCCCGGCAGGCGCTGCCCTGGGAGCGTTCGGCGAAGTGCTCGGCACCGTAGACCCGGATGAGCTGCCGCTCCGCCAGCGCGAGACCGATGCCGTTGGTCCCGGCGAACCGTTCGGCGAACACGAACCCCGGGACGCTCTGGATCGCCGGGAGGCTCCTGGCCAGCGATGCCTTTCCGAAACGGCGCAGGAGCACCGTTCCGTTCGCATCGGCGACGGAGATGTTCATCTCGCTGCCGTCGAACCTGGACTGCAGCCGGTCGAGCACCGGCACGGCGGCGCGGACGATCCGGCCGTCGGGCTCGAAGTCCTCCCGGTACGGCAGCTCGGACTGGTTCGGCGACAGGCCCAGGGTCCGGGAGCGCTGCCAGGAGTTCAGGATCGGGGGCCGGACGCCCTCCGTGACCTGCTCACCCTGGAGAAACCGCTCACGGAAACGCGCGGGTCCCGTGCCACCTGTCGCACGCCCCGTCAGCATCGGATCGCCGCCGGACCGAACCACGCTTCGCCTCACTCGAGCCTTCGACCATGCGCTCATCGGAAGAATCTGGCATTGATGAGGATACGGGCATTGTGGACGCGAGTCACGGCGCGCAAGGTGCCGCACGCGGGGGCGACCGGACGGGAAGCCGGTCATGCCCGAGAGGGCGGGGCCCAGGTCAGCCGGAACCCTGATCGCCCGGCAGCAGCTGCTCGAACCACACCACCTTGCCCGAGCTCATCCGCGTCGCCCCCCAGCGCAGTGCCAGCTGGTCGACCAGGAACAGCCCCCGGCCTCCCTCGTCGCTCAGCCGGGCGTGCCGCATCCTCGGCACCAGCGGCGAGTCGTCGCCGACCTCGCAGCGGAGTACGTCCGAGCGCAGCAGTCGTAGCGTGATCGGCCGGGAAGCGAAACGCACGGCGTTCGCCACCACCTCGCTCACCAGCAGCTCGGTCGACTCCGCCAGGAGGTCGAGCTCCCAGCGGTGCAGCGTTCTGCGGGTCAGCCGACGGGCCTGCCGCGCGGTCTGGGGGCGCGGCGCCAGGTACCAGTACGCGACCGTCTCCGGCTCGATGCCCTCGAACCGGGCGGCGAGCAGCGCGATGTCGTCGTCCCGGCCGCCCGCCCCGAGCGTGCCGAGCGCCACGTCGCACAGCACCTCCAGCGCCGGGGACCCGTACCCCGACGCGGCAGCCTGCAGTCGCTCCCGCAGCCGCTCCATCCCGGTCAGCACATCCGCGTCACGGGACTCCACCAGGCCGTCGGTGTACAGCAGCAGCGCCGCTCCGGCCGGCGCGTGCAGCTCGGTGGACTCGAATCCCCCGATGCCCACGCCGATGGGCGCTCCGGGCGGGACCCGCAGAATCTCGCCGCGGCCGTCGGGGTGGAGGAGCATCGGCGGCAGATGACCGGCGTTGGAGACCAGCAGCCGGTGCAGGACAGGGTCGTACATCGCGTACAGGCAGGTCGCCGTGTGCTCGGTGCCCAGGCGGCCGGCCTGCTCGTCGAGGTGGTGCAGGACCTCGTCGGGCGGCAGATCCAGCAGGGCCAGGGTCTGCACCGTCGTGCGCAGCTGGCCCATGATCGCGGCCGAGGTCATGGAGTGGCCCATCACGTCGCCGATGACCAGCGCGACACGGTTGCCGGGCAGCGGGATCGCGTCGTACCAGTCGCCGCCGACCTGCGCGGTCCGCGAGGACGGCAGATAGCGGCTGGCCAGCCGGACACCCGGAGGCTGGGGCAGCGACGGCGGAAGCATCGTGCGCTGGAGCGCGTCGGCGACCGAGGCCTCACGCGCGAACAGCGTCGCCTTGTCGATCCCCAGAGCGGTGTGCGTGGCGAGCTGGGAGGCCACGAGCATGTCGTCGCCGGTGAAGCCGGGCCGGCCGGGCCCACGCAGGAGGACGACGCTGCCCAGGGCATGGCTGCGGCCGTGCAGCGGAGCGATGATCAGCCTTCGTCCGGCCGGACCGGCAATCCCCGGCGGGTCGGCACCGCCCAGCAGCTCGGCCGCCGTGGCCGCGATGGCCGGGGTGTCCCCGAACACGGGCCGTCCGCCGTCCAGCAGCTTGGCGAGCACACCATCGGCGGCCGGGCGTACGACCTCCGCGGCTTCCACCCGCGGGGCAGCCGGGTCTCGCGGGGAGACGCGGTCCGTGGCGTGCAGCCGCAGAACGGCGGGAATCGCGGTGGCCTCGTCCCCGACCGGAAGCGGATCGTACAGATGGACGAACGCCGCGTCGGCGAACGCCGGGACCGCCGCCCGGCACAGCTCGTCCAGCGTCTCGTCCAGATCGATGCCGCGGGCGATCTGCCGCGTCGCCGCGTCCAGATAGCGGAGCCTGTCGGTCTGCGGTCCGGTGAGATCCGGTCCGGCGTTTCCCGGCTGGCGGGCGGGACCGGGGTCGGCGCCCTCCCGGTGTCCGCCGGCCTGCCCGTCGGCGCCCTCGCCGGGTCCGCGGCGCTTCGTCATCACCTGTACGTCCTTCCCGCGCTGCGGGCCCCCGCCGAAGCGGGTGGACCACAAGGCGTCAGACCTTCCGTCGTCTGCACCGCAGGAAGATCTGTACTTCGGGCTGGACGTCCGCGCTCGCCGGGGCGTAGGTGTACGAGGACTCGTCGGAGATCTCGAAGCCCGCCGCCTCGACGACCTCGCGCAGCTCGTCCCGCAGATAGCCGGAGACCCGGATCGTCTCGCCGATGAAGGGGATCGAGAAGTCGTCCACATCCGCCTCCACCATCGACAGCGTGAACAGCCCGCCCGGAACCAGCAGGTGGTGGACGGTGCGCAGCGCGAGGGGGATCTCCGCGCGCGGGAGCATCAGCAACGAGAAGAAGGCCGCCACCGCGTCGAAGCGACCCAGGTCCAGGGAGCCTTCGGGTCGCAGATCAGCGATGTCCGCCCGATGGAACCGCCCGTTCGGCACGTTCTTGCGGGCGAGCGCGAGCATCCCCTCCGACAGATCGACACCGACTACCTCGAACCCCGCCTCCGTCAGCTGCAGAGCGGTGGGGACCCCGGTGCCGCACCCCAGGTCCGCCACGCGAGAGCCCGCCGGCAGGGATCCGGCGAGCCACTCGGCGGACGCGACTTGCCCCTCCTTGTGCGGGAAGACCTCGTCGTAGCGCTCGCCGATGGCGTCGAAGGCCTCGGCCTGACCTGTGCGGTCGAGCTGGATGCTCCCGTAGCCGACCTCGTCGGCGGGGCTGCTCACAGGGACTCTCCTTTGATGCCTATTGGCGATTTTGTCATAGTTATAGGGGCGTAGCTGCGGTCTGAACAGGGTCGAGGACGGCGGTCACCGCCGTGAGGCATCCCTCGTGGTCACAGCCGGACCGGCGTCCGGACGTAGCCGGGTTCCGACCTGCACAGCAGCCTCTGTGGCCTCATTCTCCAGCGGCGTCTCCAAGGTTCCTACCTGTTTCGGACGCGTATCCGCGCTCTGGCTGGGAACCAGCAGCGGTGGAAGCACACGAGACAAGTCACCGCGGCCGACGGTAGACGGGCCGAAGAAGGTGTGATGGCGACCGAATCGCGTGGGAGTGGCGATACACCGTCCTCCGAGAAGATCCAGGACTGGGAGGCCAGGTTTGGCGGGGGGTTCGGAGATGTGACAAGAGCGCGCCTCAGCGCGGAGAAGTTCCTGACCACGCTCGCGCGGTCCGCGCCGCCGGCGACCCCCGAGTACCGCGACGACATCCTGCTGGTCGTCAGCGAGCTGGCCGCCAACGCGATCCAGTACGCTCCGGGGCCGCTCAGGCTGGTGATGCGCAGGACCTTCGACGGCGTCCATGTGATGTTCAGCGACACGAGCACCACCCCGCCGGCGCCGCGCCCCTTCCACCCGGGCACCGGCAGCGGCGGCGGTATCGGCTGGTATCTGATCCACACACTGTGCGACCAGGTCAGCGTGGTGGTGCGCGAGGACGGCAAGGACGTGCACGCGTTCCTGCCCTGGTGAGTCACCCGCGCCGCACACCGTCCCGCGCACTCGGCCCACCAGCGGGCCCTCAGGTCATCGGCACCAGCACGCTGACGGTCTTGCCGCCCTCGCGGCGGTGTTCGATGCGGATCTCGCGCGCCAGCCGGATGATCAACGGCCATCCGTATCCGCTGCCCTCGTGCGCCTGGGGCAGCGTGCCGGGCCCGTACGCGGCGGAGGGGACGGTCTCGCTGTAGTCGTGCACGCTGAGCCGCACCCCCTCCGGAACCGGGTCCACCTCGAAACCCGCGAGGCCGCGACCGTGCCGGATGGCGTTGGTGACCAGTTCCGACACGACCAACAACAGATCGATCACGGCTGCCTCAGCCGTCGGGCCGGACGAGCCATGCCCGTGCGCTTCCACGACCGAACGCACGTAACTTCGTGCCGCCGCCGCGCTGGTGATCGGGACCGATCCGGTGTGCGCCGTCCGGCTGTCCCCGGCAGGACGGCGCTCCGCCGGCATCAAGGCTGCTCGTTCGCCGCCCGCGGGATGCTCGTCGTTTCCCGAGCATCGCGGGCGTGCACCAAGAGGGCTGTGGCTTTGGTCACTTCACCATTCCTCGCACGCTGTCGTCTCCGCTCCAAGTCGTCCGTCGCTCTCCATGGGTTCGCCTACCCGCGCGTGCCCGAATCATGGGGCAACGCGGCGTAGTAGGCACCAACGGCGGACAAGTAATCGGGATCGAGGGTCTCGCGGTCGGTCGTGAAACGGGGTGCCGCCTTGGCCGCCGCCCGGCTGCACCCCACGGCGATCGTGCGGGCCTCCATGTCGATGCCGGTGACCGTGCCCGCCGGAATCAGCAGACTCCGGCCGAACACCCAGGCGCCCGTGTCGACGACGAGATGCCGCAGGGGAGTGTCGTCGGCCTGGCGGTCCACTTGGCCGATGACCCCGTCGGTCGCCTGGACCGTGAACCCGGTCAGTGTCCGCCCCACCTGGTGACCGCTCCCGGGAGGGTACGACCAGATGCTGTCGGTGCTCACATCACTTCCTCCTTCCTGTCGTTACTGTCTTCCGCCGCTCTGCCGTGTTCGCGCGCTTTCCGCACGCGGTCCCGGATCAGCCGACGATCGCGGACTCCTGCGCCGGCGGCTCGCCCCCACCGGCGATGCCCGCAGGCCGCTTCGCCGGTACGACGGGGTCGTGCGCGGCGGCGAGCAGGTGGCGGGCCGTCTTCAGGGCCTGGCCGACCTCGCGCGTTCCGGTCGACACGCACAGCGTGTAGGCCAGGTCCTGTGCGCGCAGATCACGCCCGCCCCGGCCGGCCGCACCGTCGCCCTGGTCGGCCATGAGCGTCTCGTACTCCTCGACGAGCCTGCGCAGCATGGCCGGATGGGGCATCAGCATGGGTATCCGCTCCTGGATGAGGTGATTCACGCGGACCGGCCGTCATCGCCGCGGTGCTCCGAGCGCTGGTCCTGTTGTGCGAGGGCCTCGTCCCGTACCCGCGCACAGCACCGGGTGATGAGGCGGGAGACATGCATCTGGGAGATGCCGAGCTGATCGGCGATGCGGCTTTGCGTCATGTCCTCGAAGAAGCGCAGGTACAGGATGGTGCGCTCGCGCTCGGGCAGCCGGCGCAGCCCCTCCTTCGCCGCCTCTCGGTCGATGACGACGTCGTACGCCTCCTCGCAGCCGCCGATGGTGTCGGCGAGGCTGTAACCGTCGTCGCTCGCGGACATCTCGGCGTCCAGGGACAGGGTGCTGAAGCTGTCCAGCGCCTCCAGTCCCGCGTTGACCTCGTCCTCGGTGAGCCCCGTGTGGGCGGCGATCTCGGTGACCGAGGGGGTGGAGCCGCCGGAGGTCTGGGTGAGTTCTCGGCGTGCGATGCGTACCTTGTTGCGCAGCTCCTGGACGCGGCGGGGGACCCGCAGGGCCCACATCCGGTCGCGGAAGTGCCGCTTGATCTCGCCGGTGATGGTGGGCACGGCGTAGCTCTCGAAGGCCCCTCGTCCCGGCTCGTAGCGGTCGATCGCCTTGACCAGTCCCAGAGCCGCGACCTGGCGCAGGTCCTCCAGCGACTCACCGCGGTTGCGGAATCGGCTGGCGATACGGTGCGCCATGGGCAGCCATGACCTGGTCAGTTCGTCGCGAATCGCCTCTCGCTCGGGCCCGTCGGGCAGAGCGACCAGGCGGTCGAAGTCGGCCGCGGTGTCGGGGGCGTCGTGGTGGACGCGTCGGCCGGACCCGCGGGGGCGGGCAGAGTTGTTGTCGGAACCATGTGCGGACGTTTCAACCAGCATGAGAGAACAGCTCCTGAACGTCTTTCTCAGGCAAACTCCGTGGGAAACGGTGCAGGGCTCGTAGGCCCCGGAGCGATCACATCCGTCGCACCGGTGCGCCTCTGTTCCGAAGCACGAAATCCCGCATGCCCCACGACTTCCGGCGCAAACGACCGCGGACGCACTGACGATGACGGAACGTTCCGTGGCAGTCCCGGATCTCTGCGGCCGGGGCGTTCGGAATCGGCCACGCCGGCAGGTGACTTCACGCCAGAACTCGCCACCTCGGGGAAGTCCGTGCGAATCAGGGGGAGTGAGTCGCGCGAACTCGGGCACACGGGGGGAGGCAATGGGTTCCGGTAACCGGGGAGGGCGGCATGGCAGCCGTGACGGTGGCGCAGGCAACGGCCACGGCACAGGAGACGGTCACGACGGGCGAGGCGGCGCTGCCGCTGATCGAGGAACCGACGAGGGTGAGGCCGCAGGACGCACGCGAGCTGTCGCGGCAGTTCTTCGACCGGCTGGTCACGCTCGAGGAGGGCACGCACGAGCATCAGTACGTGCGCAACACCCTGATCGAGATGAACCTCTCACTCGTGCGGTACGCGGCATCGCGCTTCCGTGCCCGTGGGGACTCGCTGGAGGACATCGTCCAGGTCGGGACCATCGGGCTGATCAAGGCCATCGATCGTTTCGAGGTCTCGCGGGAGGTCGAGTTCACCACATTCGCCGTCCCGTACATCGTCGGCGAGATCAAGCGCTTCTTCCGCGACACGAGCTGGGCGGTGCATGTGCCGCGCCGGTTGCAGGAGGCGCGTGTGGAGCTGGCCAAGGCGACGGAGGAGCTGAGCTCCCGGCTGGGCCGTACGCCGACCACGCGTGAACTCTCGGAGCTGATGTCGCTCTCGGAGGAAGACGTGATCGAGGCCCGCAAGGCCTCCAACTGCTACCAGTCGGCCTCCCTCGACGCGGCGGTCACCGGCGACTCCGAGAACGGCGAGTCCGTGCTGGCCGACCTCCTCGGTGAGGAGGATCCGTCGCTGGAACTCGTCGAGGACTTCCACTCGTTGGCGCCCCTGATCGCCGGGCTGGACGACCGCGAACGCCGGATCATCCATCTGCGTTTCGTCGAGGAGCTCACCCAGGCGCAGATCGCCGAACGGATCGGCGTGTCCCAGATGCACGTCTCCCGGCTGATCAGCCGCATCATCAAGCAACTGCGCGCAGGGCTGCTGGAGCCAGGAGTGGCCTAGCCCTAGCCGCCGTCAACTGGGTGGGCCCGCAGCCGGGCGACTGCGGGCCCACCCGCACGTCTCACCGCCGGCGCCGCGCAGACAGGTCGACGACGAACCACGGCACGCGACAGCCGGCCGCAGCCGCGACATCGCCGTCGTCCGGGACAGCGAATCGACCCTGGGCGACGGGCCATACCGCTCCCGTCGCCGACGGGCGTGTCCTGGTTCCGGTTTGCGGCTCTGCGCCGGGTCGGAGTGTCTTCGTTCGCGTGGGTGTCTGTCGGCCGAGCGCGGTGCGTGATGGCCGGCTGGCGATCGGGCTGGCCGCGGGTTCCGCAGGCGGTGTCGTCTGTGGCCATCGGTCGGGCCTCGGGCGACGGGTCGTGCCGCTTCCGGTAGCCGACGGGCTTGTCTTGGTTCCGGTTTGCGGCCCTGCGCCGGGTGGGAGTGTCTTCGTCCGCGTGGGTGTCTGTCGGCCGAGCGCGGTAGGTGATGGCCGGCAGGCGATCGGGCTGGTCGCGGGTTCCGCAGCGGTGTCGTCTGTGGCAGCGGACGGGCCTTGAGAGACGGGTCGTGCCGCCCCCGTCGTCGACAGGCATGTCCTGGTTCCGGTCTACGACCTCCGCCAGGCCGGAGTCTCCCCGCCCGCGTCAGTGTCTGTCAGCTGACCGCCGGCGCTCCGCCACCGCGGTCATGGCGATGACCGCGGTGACCCGTTTGCCCCCGGCGGGCAGGTCGGACACGAGTACGGTGCGTGACAGGCGGCAGACGATCGGCCAGCCGCGGCCGCCGACGCGGTGTCGGCCGTGGTGGTCGACGGGGTCCTGGGCGACGGGTCGTCGCCGTTCGCGGTCGCTGACGGACACGTACAGATCCCGGCCCACGATCTTCACGTCGAAGCCGGTGATGCCGCCGCCGTGCAGCATCGCGTTGGTCGTCAGCTCCGACGCCACCAGCAGCGCGTCCGAGAGTGTGTCCGGCGTGCACATGACGCCCCGGACGCGCGACTGCTCGGACAGGACGCGCCGCACGGCTCCGCGTGCCTCGGCCGGAGTGCGCGGCGCGCCGCACAGACGGCCCGTCGAAGCCGTGGCGGCGCCGGTCCGGTACTTCTCGCTCATCCTTTCGCTCCCTGACGCAGGCGACCTCACACAGGGAGGAGACCGAGATCCCGCCGCGGGCCCCTGAGGGGCCTCGCGCAGGCTGGAGTTCCCGTCCCTCCTCCACAACGCGTGTGCTTTCTCTCTCTTCGCGTGACCAGTCGACCGGCCGCCAAACCGCCGTTCGGGCTCCACCCCCGCAAAAGCAGCCAGATGGGTGACCACATACCGCTGCCTCGCACCGGCTCTGTGTGCTGCGGGGATTCAGGGGTAGGCGGGCGATCGCACCGACGGGCCCGTCGCGGGGTTTTTCACTCCGAGAGGCATTGAATCCGCCCGTCGGGGCACTCGTCTCGATCGCCAACGCCTGTAGGAGGTACTTGTGTCCGTTGCCCAGAATCCCTTGTCGATCAAGGTGGAAGTGCCCCGTGAGGATGCCGTTCTCCTCACGGTCGAGGGTGACCTGGACATGGATACGGCCACCGAGTTGCAGCACCACCTCGCCAACCAGCTCCACCACGGCCGAAAGCACTTCATGCTCGACATCGCCGGCGTTCCCTTCATGGACTCGTCCGGCATGAACATCGTCCTGCGCGCCTATCAGGAGGTACGGGACATTTCAGGTGGTGTGTACGTCATCTCCCCGACGCCGGCCGTCCGCCGGATCATGGATCTCACCGGTGTCAGCATCACCGTCCCGATCGTGGCGGACGTCGAGGAGGCGCTCGCGACGGCAGACGCGGGGCCGAGCCTGGAGTCGCCCGTCCGAGCGGAGGAGTGAAGGCGGCCTGCCGGACAGGCAGTTCATCGATCCCGTCCGCGCTTGCAAAGACAACAGTTGCCGTTTGACAACTATGGCCATGAGGCAACAGAGTGAGCGGGTCAAGCGCGGGGAGGGGTGTGGAACGTGCCGGTCAGCAAGGGCGACGGCCCGCGTCGCCGAGCGGCGATGCGCAACCGGCCCCGCCTCGGCGACGCCCCGGGGATGGGGCCGGATTCACGCACTCCGGGCGTCGGAGGCCTCGTCGCCTTCGTGGATCTCCGCGGACGCCGCGGCGCAGAACGCCTCCAGGCCCTCCAGCAGCGCGGTCCGCTTCGAGGCCGGCATCTGTTCCAGTACGGACTGCAGGGCGGCCTCGCGGCGTGCGCGCAGCTCCGCCAGGAAGTTCCGCCCGTGACGGCTCAGGTGCAGACGCAGCTCACGGCGGCTGGCGGCGCTCGGCGCCCGCTCGACGAAGCCCACCGCCTGGAGCCGGTCGCACAGCCGGCTGGTCGACGGCGGCGTGGATCCGAGCGTCTCGGCGAGCATGCGCAGGTTGATGCCGTCACTGTGCTCCAGGATGAAGAGCACACGGATCTGGGAGGCGGACACCGGTGCCGTGGAGGCGCGGCCCCACAGGACCTCCAACAACTCGGCGGCCTCGGAGGTCACACGCGCCACCTCGTCCGGACGCGGCTGCGAGTAGGAGGAAGTCACGCTCCCACTCTTTCAGGCTTCACGGGCACTGTCAGCCCACCGGTTCGGGCAATAAGTGCAGAACACTAGATACCGACACGAAGGACCGACGGATGGCGTCCGCGGCAGCGCGGGTCCGACGCCGTCACTGTGACAGGAATGGCGTACCCAACATCGTGAACAGATTCGTGGCAGCCGAGCGGGCGCTTCGCGCCGCGGCCCCGCACCGGCTGGTGGACGCGGTCCGAGAAGTACTGTGCGACGAGTACGGGGCGAAGGGCGTCCAGCTCTTCCTGGCCGACTACGGACTCGCCACGCTCCAGCCCGTCCTCCTGGCTCCGGGCCCGCCCGAGTCCGTGCCGGCACATGTGGGCCCCGCCGGACGAGCCTTCGGCTCCCAGGAACCGTTCGTCGAGAAGCTCACCGACGGCGCGGTGTGCCTGCACCTGCCGGTGACCGTGCGCGGTGACCGGCTCGGCGTGCTGGCGGTCACGATGCCCTCCGCCGACCGGGCCGACGAGTACCTTGACGAACTGGCCGACGTGGCGCAGGTACTGGGGCACGAGGTGATCGTCGCCGACCGGGACACCGATCTGTACCTCCGGGCGCGCCGCACCGACCGGCTCACGCTGGCGGCCGAGATGCAGTGGCAGCTCCTGCCCGGCCGGTCCTGTGCACGTCCCGAGTACGCGCTGGGCGCCCAACTGGAGCCCGCCTACGCCATCTTCGGCGACAACTTCGACTGGTCCGCGAGCGCCGACGGCCTGATGCTCTACATCACCAACGGCATGGGCGAGGGCATCGAGGCCGCCCTCCTGAGCAACCTGGGCATCAACGCGCTGCGCAACGCGCGGCGTGCCGGCCTGTCCATCGAGGACCAGGCCGCCCTCGCCGACCAGGCCGTCTACGCCCAGTACCGCGGCGACGCCTACCTCTCCGTGCTGCTGCTCGACCTCGACCTGCGCAGGGGCCGGCTCCGGGTCGTCGACGCCGGCTCCCCGCAGATGCTGCGGCTGCGCGGCCGTACCGCCGCATTCGTGGACCTGGAGGCGCAGCTCCCCCTCGGCATGTTCGAGGAGACGGACTACGTCTCCCACGAGATCGACATCGAGCCGGGCGACCGGCTCGTCTTCGCCAGCGACGGGGTGCACGCGGTCGCCGCGCCCGGCGGTGAGCGCTACGGTGAGCGCTCGTTGGCCCGCGCCATCGTGTCCACCAGCCTGCTGCCGGCGGCCGAGGTCCCCCGGGCCGTCCTGCGAGAACTGGCCGGTCACCGCGGCACGCCCATGGCCGACGACGACGCGCTCGTGGTGTGTCTCGACTGGTTCGGGCCGCCTCAAGAGCCCTGACCGAAGTGTCCGGCGCCGGCCCGCACGGTCGGGGCGGCGCGCAATGTAGGAGGAGGGAAACAAGTGCCGGAGCAGCGAACGGCAGAGGACCGCTTGGGCCCGGCGGAGGTGGTCGGAGACTTCCTGCGGCAGCGCCGGGAGAAGATCGCCCAGCGCTGGGCCGACGCGGCGGTGTTCCGCACCGTGTTCACCGTCTCCCGGGACGAGGCGGTGGAAGCCGGCCGCGCCGTGGTCGAGGCACTGGCCGCGGTGGCCGCCTCGGGACGGGTGGAGGACTCGGAGGCGGACGGCTTCACGGTCGTGCGCGAGCAGCTGACACGGACGGCACAGTCCCGGGCGCGAGCCGGCGCCACCGCCGCGCAGATCTCGGCCGAGATGGACGCGCTGCGACCGCCCGTCACCGACCTCCTGCTCGACGAGCTCGCCGAGGCGCCCGCCGAGCACCGGCGGGAGTGCGCGATGGCCCTGACCGTGCTGATGGGCACCCTGCGCCTGGTCATGCTGGAGTCGACGACGACCGCCGGGCAGGAACTCATCAATCGCCAGCGGCTCGAACTGCTGGAGATCGCCACCCCCGTGATCAAGATGTGGGAGGGCATCGTCGCCGTACCGCTGATCGGCACGCTCGACAGCGCCCGCAGCCAGGTGGTGATGGAGACGCTCCTGGACGCCGTCGTGGAACAGCACGCCAGGATCGCGATCCTGGACATCACCGGAGTGCCGACGGTCGACTCCCTGGTGGCGCAGCATCTGATGAAGACCGTGGCGGCGGCGCGGCTGATGGGCGCGGAGTGCATAGTCTCCGGGATCCGGCCCGCCATCGCGCAGACCATCGTCCACCTCGGCATCGACCTGAGCTCGGTGCTCACCCGCGCCAGCCTCGCGGACGCCCTGGCCTACGCGTTGCAGCAGCAGGGCGCGCACATCGTGCTGAACCCGGCGTCGGCCGCGGAGCCCCAGTGACGGCCGCCACCTTCCCGTACGAAGGGCATGTGCCCGTACTGCGGCTCGGCGGGGTCCTCCTGGTCACCCTCCAAGGGGACCTGTACGACAGCACGGCGGAACAGCTTCGGCAGGACATCGGCGTGACAGTCTCCGACAGCGCGGTCACCGGTGTGGTCATCGACGTCTCCGGTGTCGAGATCGTCGACTCCTTCATGGGCCGCGTCCTCAGTGACGTCGCGGCCATGACCCGCCTGCTGGCCGCGCAGACCGTGGTGGCCGGGATGCGCCCGGCGGTGGCCATCACACTGGTCGAACTCGGCCTGACCCTGCCGGGGTTGCGCACCGCTCTCAGCACGGAGGAGGCCATGCTCCTGCTCGGCGCCGAGGTTTCGGCCCTGCCCCGCGACGGGCGCCCCCGCCGGGAGCGCCCGTGACCCACAGCACCGGCAGCGTCGCCGCCGGCCTGCCGATCCACTCGGACCTCGACCTGGTCCGGGCCCGGCAGCACGTACGGCAGTTGACGGCCCAACTCGGGTTCGGTCTGGTCGAGCAGACCAAACTCGTCACTGCGGCCAGTGAGCTGGCGCGCAACGCCCTCGTCCACGGCGGCGGGGGCCGGATGGAGTGCACCGAGGTGACCAGCGGTGGCGTACGGGGGCTGCGCCTCGTCTTCATCGACGAGGGCCCCGGCATCGCGGACCTGGACCTGGCCCTGTCCGACGGCTATACCTCAGGAGACGGACTGGGGATGGGGCTGGGCGGTTCCCGACGCCTGGTCCACGAGTTCTCCATCGACAGCCGTCGTGGCGTCGGCACCACCGTGACGGTGACGTCCTGGATCTCCGGGCCGCCCCGTCCGCGCGAGGCGCCCTGATGCCGCGCGTCTGGGAGGTTCCGGTGCACGACTCGACCCGGGTACGCGATGTCCGCATGGCGGCCCGGGACGCGGCCGACCGCGCCCGGCTGCCCGAGGACAGGGTCGCCGCCGCCGAGCTGGTATCCACCGAACTCGCCACCAATCTGCTGAAGCACGCCGGTGGCGGACGAATACTCCTCGACCTCGTGGGCCCGCCGACCCCGGCCTACGCCGACGAGCGGATACCGCTGGTGCAGATCATGGCCGTCGACCACGGGCCCGGCATGCCCGACACCGCCGCGGCACTGCGCGACGGCTACTCGACCGCCGCCTCCCTCGGCGCCGGCCTCGGCACCTGCCTGCGCACGGCCGACGACTTCGGCCTGCACAGCACACCCGGACGCGGCACGATCGCCATGGCCAGGATCGCCGCCCGGACCGGCCGCGACACCGGCGGTCCGCTCCCGGTGCGGGCGGGCGGAGTCAACATCCCCCTGGCGGGCGGGGAGTTCTCCGGCGACGCCTGGGTGTGCGTACGGACGGCCGACCGCGTGACACTGATGCTTGCCGACGGCCTCGGCCACGGCTCCCCGGCGGCCCGGGCCTCCTCCGCCGCCGTGGAGGCACTCCGGTCTGCGCCGCACCTGCCGCCGCCCGACCTGCTGCGGCGACTGCATGCCGCCCTGCGCGACACCAGGGGCGCCGCCGTGGCCATTGCCCAACTCGACATCACCGCAGGAAAGTTGCTCTTCGCCGGAGTGGGCAACGTGGGCGCACGGCTACGCCGTGGCGACACCTGGCAGGGGCTGGTCTCACGCCCCGGCATCGTCGGCGCCCACCTCCCCACGCATCTGCCGCAGCACCAGGAGACCTGGACCGACGAGAGCCTCCTGATCCTGCACAGCGACGGCCTGCCGAGCCGCTGGAGCCCCGGCCCCGTCGTCCACGCCCGTTCGTCCCTCGACCCCGCCGTGACCGCCGCCTCGATCGTGCGGGACGCCAGCAGCTCCGCCCGGCCGGTACGCGACGACACCGCCGTCGTCGTGCTGAGCCCCTGCCTCCCGGACCGCTCCCCATGAACCGCACCTGGCACGTCCACACCATCACCGACGCCGCTCAGGCCCGCATCGGCACGGCGCGGCTGGCCGTCGCGAGCGGAGTGACCACCGTCGAACGCGCGCGCCTGATCGCCGCACTGACCGCACAACTACGGCAGTGCCTCACCAAGGGAGGCGAGTGGCGGGTCGCCGTGGCGGTGACCGCGACCCCCGGTGACCGCGTGTTCCGCGTCGAGGTGGACTCGGCCCGACGCCGCCCGGAAGACCTGCGTCCCCCGTGGCACGCGTCGGTGCCCTGCGCCGAGGACGCGGACCTCACCGGTGAGCCCGCGATCGACGACCCGGTCACGCTCGCCGAGGCCCTCTTCGGCGCCGACGAGGACGCGGCCCTGCTGCTGGAGCGGCTCGACGAGCAGGAGGCGATGGTCGCCTTCCACCGGGAGGAACTCCACCAGACCAACCAGGGCGTGCTGGCGCTCCACGCCGAGCTGGACGCCGCCGGCCGGGCCCAGCGCGAGCTCTTCGACGCGGAGCAGAAGGCCCGCAAGGAGGCGGAGAACGCCCGCGGCCGGCTGACCTTCCTCGCCGATGCGAGCGCCGCCCTGACCGCCTCCCTGAACCACGAGGCCATCGTGCGGCTGCTGCCCGCCCTGCTGGTGCCGCGCTACGCCCGCTTCGTCGACGTCTGGCTGTTCGACGGCGTCGACGACGCCCTGCGCAGCGGCCCCCATGCGGCCGCCGCCGTCCTCGCCGCCCGCCGCGGCCGCCCCCAGTACGCGGCCGACCATCCCGGCCGTCTGCCCGGCGTAGACGACCAGCCGCCCTCGGCCCTCGACCCCGCCCGGCCCCTGCTCTGCGTCCCCCTGCTGACCCGCCGGGCGCCGCAGGGCGTCCTCACCCTCTCGGCACCCGACGAACGCTGGGACGCCGACGACGCCGTCATGCTGATCGAGCTGGCCCGAAGAGCCAGCATCGCCCTGGAGAACGCCCGGCGCTTCGAACACAACCGGGACATCGCCGAGACCCTGCAGCGCGCCCTGCTCACCGACCTGCCCATCACCCCCGGCCTGAGCCTGGCCGCGCGCTACCTCCCGGCCACCCATGGTCTGAACATCGGCGGTGACTGGTACGACGCCTTCCGCCAGCCCGACGGCAGTCTGATCACCGTCGTCGGAGACGTCACCGGACACGGGCTGCACGCCGCGGTGATGATGAGCCAACTGCGCACCGCCCTGCGCGCCTACGCCGTCGACGGCAGCAGCCCCGGCCAACTCCTGACCCGCCTGCACCTGTTCCTGCACCGCCTGCGCCTCGACCTCTACGCCACCGCGGTCATCGCGCGTTTCCACCCGCACGACCGCACCCTCACCTGGGCCGCCGCCGGCCACCCGCCGCCGGTACTGCGCGACCCCGAGGGCCAGGTGCGCACCCTCGACGCCAAACCCGGCGCCATGCTGGGCATCCCCCTGAAACAGGAGATCCCCGACCACACGGAGCCACTGCCGCCCGGATCGACGCTGGCGCTGTACACCGACGGGCTGGTCGAGCGCCGTGCCCAGGGGATCGACCCCGGTATCGAGCGTCTCGCCGATGCGCTGGGCGGCTTCGGGCCGGCCGAACTCGAGGAGGATCTGGAGGGGTCGGCCGACCGGCTCCTGCATCCGCTGCTGCACGACTCCGAACACGACGACGACGTATGCCTGTTGCTGTGCCACGTGCACGGCGACGGGTGATCGAAGCGGACACCCCGGTCCTGAGCCGAGCCGTCAACTGTCGTTCCCCGTGCCCGTGCCCGTCCCTGGCTCGGTGCCGGCGGAGAGCCCGGCCTCGTCAAAGGCGCGCAGGACCTGTTCGAGCCGCGAGGGCGGAACACCGTCGAGGGCTGTGGCCAGACGAACCGAGAGCCCCTCGGTGACATCCGACAGGAATACGCGCCCCTGGTCCGTCACCTCCAGGCGCACCTCACGCCGGTCGCCGGGCCGCACGCTGCGCCGGAGCAGCCCGGCGGCTTCGAGCCGGTCGCAGAGCCGGCTGGCGGTGGGCAGCCCGATCCGCAGGTGCTCGGCC
The DNA here is from genome assembly GCF_042795335.1 of Streptomyces sp. NPDC056479. Taxonomy (NCBI): domain Bacteria; kingdom Bacillati; phylum Actinomycetota; class Actinomycetes; order Kitasatosporales; family Streptomycetaceae; genus Streptomyces; species Streptomyces sp. NPDC056479. The sequence continues at coordinate 1,055,096 of NZ_JBHTRZ010000001.1, forward strand.
AGGGCGGTGACATTGAGCGCGGGCCGGCCACGCACGGCCCGCAAGGCGCGTATCTGACGGGGAGACAGGCGTGGACGGACGTCCTCGACGGCCGAGAACCACAGCGTCACCAGGTCCTCCACGACTTCGACGACCTGCTGGCCGACCAGGTGGGAGGCGACCTGGGGATCCTGTTCGCGGCGCATGGTCCGTCATCCTTCGAGTCTCACCGTCGACTCCGGTCTGGGTGCATCGGTGCAAGGGCCCTACCCGAAGCGAGGGAGAGTACACAGCTGTGACGGCGACGGATACGAGGCCGACTCCGGCATGCACCTATGAGTGCCGACTCCCGTTCGCCAGGCGGGGGATGAGGAGTTCGGCATTGCCCCGGTTGACGGCATGCAGCCGACCGGAATCCCAGTGCGGGGAGTCGTCCAGCGCGGTGTCGAAGTCGGTGCCCCAGTCCTCGGGGAGCATCGGGAAGTCACTGCCGTACAGGATGTGGTCCGGCTCGGCGAAGGCGAGCAGTGAGGGCAGGGTCGTAGCTCCGGTCGAGATGGCGGTGTCGAAGTAGAAGCGCCGCAGGTCGGCGAGGAAGTCCTGGGGGGTGCCTCGCTCTTCGCCGTCGGTGAGCCGGGCGGCCAGGGCGAAGCGGTGGGCGGCGTAGGGCAGGAAGCCGCCGGCGTGGGGGAGGATCACCTTCATCCGCGGATACCGGCGTGGCACACCCTGCATGGTCATGTGCAGTGCGGTACGGGTGGTGTCGTAGGGGAAATCCGCCAGTGGGGCCGGCACTTCCGGGACGGGGGCACCCGGGGGCGCGGTCGGGTGGACGAGGACGACGGCGGAGCGGGCGTCGAGTTCGGCCCACAGCGGCTCGAACGCCGGGTCGCCGAGATAGCGGCCGTGCGCGTTGGACAGAACCATGACGCCGTCCGCCCCCAGCTCGTCCAGGGCGTGCGCGGTCTCGGCGAGGGCACCGTCCACGTCGGGCAGCGGGAGGGCGGCGAAGTGGCCGAAGCGGTCGGGACGGTTCTTGACCAGCTCGGCCGTGTACTCGTTGACGCTCCGGGCCGCCTCGCGCGCCGCGGCGGGATCGTCCGGGCCGGCGAGCGGGGCGGCGTAGGACAGCACTCCGGTGGCGATCGACCGACGGTCCATCATGGCGATCGCGCTGTGCTCGTCCCACGAGGGCGCGGGCCATCCGACGGCCGCTGCACGGCCGGTGATCGCGCGGGCGCGGACGGGCGGGATCACATGCTGATGGACGTCGATGCGTCGAGGGTCCGTGGGTACGCGGTCTGTCATGCCCGTCCAGCCTCCTCGGTGCCGTACCGCAGCATGACGGCGACGGTACGAAAGGATCTTATCCGGGCATTTCCATTCCTTCCATCGGAGTAGCTCCTACCGTCTCCGGAGCCCTCCGCGGATCCACATGAATCTTGGGACCGGCTCCGGCGCCCTGCGGACGTTCGCCCGCGAGAACCGGCCCGACCTCGTCGAGGCCGACCGTGGCCGCGACCAGTGGCCTGGGGTCGACCGCTGCGGACGCGTAAGCCCGGATGGTGGCGTCCAGGCCGGGGGAGGCGGACAGGACACCGACCGCGGTCAGGTCCTTGAGGACGAGCCGCCGGGTGTCGATCCTGCTCGGCTCACCGGCCAGCCCGATGTACACGACACGACCGCCCGGCTCGACCGCCTCCAGCGCCCGCTGCGGCAGATGAGCGGCGCTCGAGGCGTCGACGACCGCGTCGAACGGCAGCTCGGGGAGGGAGTGCTCGTCCCACACATGCCCGAAGCCCAGGGAACGGGCGAACGCGGCGGAGTTGCCGGGCCGGTCCAGCAGATGGACCTCCGCGCCGGCCGCCCGCAGGAACATCGCGACGAGAAGGCCGATGGTCCCGGGCCCCAGCACCAGAACACGGTCCCCGGCGCGCGCTTCGGCCGCCCGCGCCGCGCGTAGGGCATTGCCTCCGGGCTCGACGAGCGCGCCGAGCACGGCGTCGACCGAGTCGGGCAGAACGTGCAACGAGACGGCCGGTACGGCGAGTTGCTCCGCCAGAGCACCGGCCCGCGCCCCGCGGATGCCGACCTCCTGCCGCTTCTCGCACACATGCTGACGGCCCCGCAGACAGCGGCGACAGCTGCCGCAGCCGAGCATCGTGTCCCCCATGACACGGCGGCCGATCCACCCCGGGTCGACACCGACACCGACCGACGCCACCCGCCCGGCCCACTCGTGCCCCGGCCGCATCGGATAGCTGGAGTGCCCCTGATGGAGGTAGGCCATGTCGCCTGTGAAGAACTCCATGTCGGTACCGCACACCCCGACCCGCTCGACGTCCACGACGACTTCACCGGGGGCGGCCACCGGTGCGGGCAGGTCCTGGACCTCGAATTCGCCGGGATCGGTCAGCACAAAGGCGCGCATAGGGCGGGACCTGCTTCCCGAGCGGGGGTGGTGAGGGGCCGATGTCGCCCCGGAGGGACAGGGTATTGCGGGCGAGGTCGGATACACAGGAACGGCAAGGCAGTTGACCTCGCTCTCGTTCGAGATGAACACCGTACGGCGCGTGCAGGAATGGCGAATGGCGGACGAATGGCTGCTTCGCGTAGAGCTGAGTCCGTGCGGATCTTTTCTCCAGGTGCGCGCAACCTGTGCTGCCTGCCGTGGGTCGGATCGGTCGGACGGCCGAGTGACGGCGCTGAACTGCTGAGGGGCGTGTGGTGCGAAGAGGGCGAGGATGGAGAAAAGGAGGCAGGGTTGGGCCGGCCGTCGGTGCGGTGGTGCTGGCGGTGGGGGCCGGGCTGCTGACCTGGACGCCGGCCTCGGCGGCCGCGGCGGACGAGGAGGAGATGCCGTCCGTCACGCTTCAGGCGGCACGCATGACGACAAGACCGGCGAACCTGAACGCCGTGGACAGCTCCGGCTATCTGTCGTCGCCATCGTCTGCCGAACCGTCGAGCGTGTCGACGTGGGTCGGCAATGACGGCTCGACCGTTGCGGACCTGCCCACTCCGGTGGCTGTCAACGGCGGGTTCGGGCTGGAACGGGTGAAGGAGACGAACACCTACCGGATCCGGCACTACGCAACCGGCGAGGTCGTACGGGTGGACCTGCCCCCAACCGACGCTGCCACCAAGGTGTTTGCCGAGAACCGTCTGGTGACCCAGCGCGTGGTCGACGGCGAGAGAACCCTGCACCTGCTCGAAATCCCCGAGGGCGGCGGGCTGCCGACCGATCGTCAGGTGTCCGGCGTCCTGGACGACCTCGAACGTGCTGCGGCCGACGACGACGGCGTCTTTGCCCACGGCGCGGCATCGGACAGCCGCGGCGGCGTGCTCCTGTACCGGCCTGTCGGCGGCGATGCCCGGCGCACCGCGCTGCTGGATTTCGCGACGGCCCGGCTGACCTATGTACCGAACGGGGACTTCGACGGGCTGTTCGTCCAGCATCTCGGCAGCGACAAGATCCTCTTCCAGACGTACGAAGAGGATCACGAGGCCTACAAGAACGAGCCCAAGAGGTCGTACTTGTACGTCATCGGCCGGGGGCAACCGGACAGCCCCGGCACTCTCATCGGCCAACTGCCGGACGACGACGACTCGTTCAAGGGCGATGGGCAGGGGGACACGGCGCGGGTGGTCGGCGACTGGCTGGTGTACACCGATCTGCACGGCGGCACGGTCCACGCCGTACCCCTCGCGGGCGGCGCGCTCCGGACACTGCTGCTCAGTTCGGCCAACTCCTTCGTCCGTGGCCAGGACGGCAGCCTCTACATCGAGGGCGGCAGCGACAAGGACCACTGGGCGGTGCAGCGCATCACGCTCGCCGATGACGGCACTCCGGTCGCCAAGCCGGCCGTGCCACTGCCCGCGGTCACGGAGTGGGAGGTCGGCGGCATGGCCCTCGACCACGGGCGGCTGCTGTTCGCCACGGAGAGCGCGGAAAAACCGGGCGAGGGCAACACCTTCCTCACCGCATCCAAGCTCTCCCTCGCGGCGGACGGGACACTGACCGCCGGACCGCCCGAGGTACTGGGCGACCTGGGGTACGACGTGCCGGACCAAGAGCCCTACATCGACGCCATGAGCGCGGGCTGGCACCAGCCCTGCTACGAGGACTGCCTGCGTCTCACCGCCACAGGGAAGTCCTCCGTCGCCCACAACGTGTGCGGCGTCGGGCACGTCGTGGCGGCCGCCGGTCCCTACCGGGTGGTCCGCCCGTCGGACCAGAAGATCTGCCCGACAGGAAAGGGCAAGCAGGAGGTACGGGACGGGGACAAGGTCCTGAGCACCGGCCCCCGGCAACCCGCGGCCCTTTGGGAGAGCACCCTGTGGACGCCGGGCAGCAAGCCCGGCACCGTCTCTGCAGTGTCTCTGCCGTCCCTCAAGCCACTGCGCACGCAGCCCGTCGGAGCCACCTGCGTTCCCAAGGAACTCCAGGTGGTGGGCCGCTGGATCTACTGGTCCTGCGGGCCCCGCGGTGACGCGGGCGTCTACGACCGGGCCACGGGGCGGCAGATCGACGTACCGTCCGGATACGCGCAGTTGGCCGACGGCTACCTGGTCAGCCAGGCGAACGCGACCCGCAAACTGCTGATCACCTATTTCCCGGACGCGGTGCCCGCCGACCGCGTCGGCACCAGCGAGCTGGGTCCGCTGCCGTCCCCGGTCCGGACCCCGCAGGACCGGCGCGGCCTGTTCTGGGCGGTGGACCGCTTCGACGGCGCGGTGGCCTACCTCGACGCCTCGGGGGACGTGACCGTGAAGTGGCCGAGGGTCCGCGCCAGCCCGTTCGCCGAACCCGGCCCTGACACCCCGTACGCGTGGATGCCGTTCGATGTCGCCCTGTTGGTGGTTGCCCTGGCTTACGCCATCACCCTCAAAACCTTCGGCCGGAGGCCGTGGTCGCCGTTCCAGAGGACCGTGGATTCGCCAGGGGCTGCAGCCGACTCAGGTGGCCCAAGTGGTGCTCGGTGAAGCAGAGTCCGGCGTGTGCCGCCCCGGACACGTGGCCTTGCTCGAACATGTTTGCTGCCGGAGGATGCGGCTACGCGATGTCTATGAGCCCATCGAACAACGACACCAATCAAGATTCCGTATCCGCGAAGGAGGCGGCGGCCAAGGCTCGTCGCACCACATCGGGGGCGACCGCTCCGGCGTCGAAGGCGGCGGGCAAGGCTGCCGACAAGGCCGGTGACACGGCGGAGCGGACGGCCAAGGCGACCACCGCGGTCGCCCACACGGCAGCCGAGCGCGTCGAGGCCGGCCGCCAAGCCGTCGTCGCCGCCTCGGGGCAGGCCGCCGCCCTCGCCAAAACCACCTGGACGCTCATCGCCAACCGCAAGATCGTCGTCGCGGGCGTCGGCGCGGGGCTGACCGCGCTGGGCGCGACGTCGTACGCGGCGGGTCGGCGTGCGGGCCGGCGCACGCTGGGTCCGATCACCCGGATGACCGGCGGCCGGTTCTGACGCCCAGGGCAGCCCGTCCCGCCCTTTCGTGACGGATATGTGCTGCCACGCCAGAGTGAACACGGCCTGCTGACCGTCTCCTGAGCCCTGGCTGGGCTCGGGCGGCGGCAGGCGCCTCACCACGCCGTTGATCCCCGGTCAGACGCACTCCGCTCTGCGGGTCGTACCACCTGGACAACACAGGCCATCCACGAGGTGGGTCGGGGGGTGTTCCTGGGCATCCTCACGCACAAGGCTGAGAGCGTAGTCGTGCATTGACCTCGGTGGATCCCCGCAACACCTCCGGAGCTGTGCCGGCCTTCAGGGCCGCGCCGGTCCTCCCGGACGCTGCCCAGCCGTCGGCAGGAGAGGCCCAAGGACCCACCCAGGAGGAGTCACGGTGAGGCTGCGCAGCGCACAGTGGTACGAGGGGCAGGACCGCAATGCCTACATCCACCGGGCGTGGATGCGCAGAGGCGTCCCCGGCGACGCCTTCACCGGCCGGCCGCAGATCGCCATCGCCAACACGGCCTCGGACCTGACCCCTTGCAACGCCCATCTCGACGAGGTCGCGTCCTCGGTGCGCGACGGTGTGTACGAGGCGGGCGGCGTCCCGCTGGACCTGCCGGTGGTGTCGCTGGGCGAGACGAACGTCCGTCCCACCGCCATGCTCTGGCGCAACATGGCCGCGATGGCCACGGAGGAGATGCTACGGGCCAACCCGATCGACGGCGTGGTCCTGCTGGGCGGCTGCGACAAGACGATCCCGTCCCTGCTGATGGCCGCCGCGTCGGTGGACCTGCCCGCCGTCGTGGTTCCCGGCGGCCCCATGCTGACCGGGACGTTCCGTGGCACGCCGCTCGGCTGCGGTACCGATGTGTGGCGGCTGTCGGAGGAGGTCCGCGCGGGCACGCTCTCTCAAGAGCAGTTCGCCCGCTCCGAGTCGGCGATGATCCGCAGCCGAGGCCACTGCAACACCATGGGCACCGCCTCCACGATGGCCCTGGTCGCGGAGGCACTGGGCACGGTCGTCCCCGGAGTGGCCGGTACCCCCGCCCCCGACAGCCGTCTGCTGGAGGCCGCGCACCACACCGGCCGGCTGGCCGTGGACATGGTGGCCGCCGACCGTCGGCCGGGGACGATCCTCACCAAGGCGTCCTTCCACAACGCGATCGTCGCGCTCGCCGCCATCGGCGGCTCCACCAACGCCGTCGTCCACCTCCTGGCCATCGCCGGCCGTTTGGGCATCGACCTCCGCCTCGACGACTTCGACCGCGTCGGCTCCCGCGTCCCGGTCCTGGTCGACCTCCAGCCGGCCGGCCGTTTCCTCATGGAGGACTTCCATCGCGCCGGCGGCCTGCTCGCCGTCCTGCGCGAGGTCCGTGACCTGCTCGACCCCGACGCCCTCACCGTCACCGGCAAGCCCCTGATCGAGGCGCTCGGCGACGCCACGATCTGGGACGGCGAGGTCATCCGCACCCGTGCGGAACCCCTGGTCGCCGAGGGCGGGATCGCCGTTCTGCGCGGCAACCTCGCCCCCGACGGAGCGATCGTGAAACCGGCCGCCGCCTCCCCGCACTTGCTGCGGCACCGCGGCCGGGCCGTTGTCTTCGACTCCATCGAGGACTTCCACGCCCGTATCGACGACCCCGAACTCGACGTCGACGCCGACTCCGTCCTGGTCCTGCGCGGCTGTGGACCCAAGGGCTATCCCGGTATGCCCGAGGTCTCGAACATGCCCCTGCCGAAGAAGCTCCTCGAACAGGGTGTCCGCGACATGGTCCGCGTCTGTGACGGCCGGATGAGCGGGACGGCGTACGGCACGGTCGTCCTGCATGTGGCCCCCGAGGCGGCGGCAGGCGGTCCGCTCGCCCTCGTCCGTACCGGGGACCACATCACCCTGGATGTCGAGGCCCGTCGTATCGACGTCGACATATCGGCGGACGAGCTTGCTCGCAGACGCCCCAGCGAGGCGACGGTCACCGCCTACGCCGACCCGCGGCGCGGCTGGGAGCGCCTTTACGTCGACCATGTCCGCCAGGCCGACACCGGCGCAGACCTCGACTTCCTCGTCGGGTCGAGCGGTTCGGAGGTGGGTCGCGAGTCGCACTGACCCCCGACGGAGAAAGAGACGGAGAAGGAGGCGGAGAAACAGACAGAGAAAGAAAGGTCCGCCGAGCCCGTACGCGGGCCCGGCGGACCGATTACACGGCCGCCCGAGGGCCGCCGACCATGAACGGGGTCGTTACGCGACGACTCCGCTGTCCTCGATGACGATCTTCTTGCTGGTCGAGCCCGAGCGGCTGCCGAGGGCCTCGATCGCCTTGACGACGTCCTCGCCCTCGACGACCTCACCGAAGACGACGTGCTTGCCGTCCAGCCACGGCGTCACGACCGTGGTGACGAAGAACTGCGAGCCGTTGGTGCCCGGCCCCGCGTTGGCCATGCTGAGCAGGAACGGCTTGCTGTGCTTCAGCTCGAAGTTCTCGTCCGCGAACGTCTCGCCGTAGATGCTCTTGCCACCGGTGCCGTTGCCGTTGGTGAAGTCACCGCCCTGGAGCATGAACTCCGGGATCACCCGGTGGAAGGGCGCACCCTTGTAGCCGTAGCCATGCTGGCCCGTCGCCAGCTCACGGAAGTTTCGTGCGGTCTTGGGCACGACGTCGTCGTACAGGCGGAAGACGATGCGGCCCATGTCCTCGCCATTGGCCGAAATCTTGAAGAAAACGTTCTCGCTCATGCCGCGAATTCTCCACTAGAGACGGCGTCAGGTCGAACAGGCCCGGCGTGGTGATCACCACTCCGCGAGCCGGGAGGGGGAGAAGCAGCCCCGAGGAGTGACCCGAGACGTAGTCCCTCAACGGATGTACAGGCCTTCGAGCAGCGCCGTCAGATAGCGGCGGGCGGTCTCGACACGAGCCTCGGGTTCGCCATGGACCTGGGCGGCGAAGGCGACCCCGCACATCAGCGGTACCAGATCCTCGGAGGTCAGGTCGGTGCGCACCACTGCGGCGTCATGGGCACGCTCGAGCAACCGGCTGCCGACCGACCTCAGGGCCCCCTTCAGTTCGGTGGTGCGGGGCAGGGCGTCGACGGGCGCGGCCGCGACCGGTGGCAGGGAGGCGTCGGTGACCTGTGCCTCGATGGTGCGGGTCAGGAAGCCGGCGAGGGCACGCCGGGGGTCCTCGTCTGCGAGCGCCTTCTCGCCGTGGGCGACGAGTGTCTCCAGGGTGGGAGTGGCGACCGTCTCCAGGAGCGCCTCGGCGGTGGGGAAGTGACGGTAGACGGTGCCGACACCCATCTGCACACGCCGGGCGATGTCGTTGAGCTGCAGGGGCGTGCCCTCGTCCACGAGTTCGCGGGCCACGGCGACGATCCGCTCCCAGTTGCGAGCGGCGTCCTTGCGCAGGGGGCTGGTCGGCATGGGGGAATTCTATCTGGATGGCTCATCCGTATTGCGTGGCGCATGATCCGGACGAGCCGCATGACTTTCCGTTCAGTCAACTACGGCATGGGGCCGAAAAGTTGGGGCGGCCGCAGTGGCTGCCATCGCCCGGCTCCTCGTCGACGCCGTTCGCGGCCCGGTCATGCGCGATCGGCTCCGGTGCTCGTCACGGGCGTGAGCGGCGCGAGGTGCTCGCTGAGATGGCGTACCGCTTCGGCGATGCGTGGATCCGTGGCCGAGCGGAACGGGGCGACGGGCTGTGCGCGGGGTCCGATGACGACGCCGGTCCGGCCGCTCAGCGAGGGGTCGGTCGCGGCGAAGATCGAGGGGCGGGCCGCAATGGACGCCGGTCCCGAGGTCGAGCGTTCGAACTTGCGCCGGACCAGCGGCCACAGCAGCCGCAGGCCGGGCGAGACGATCTTCGGGTCGCGCATGGTGCCGTTGGTCATGTCGGTCGCGGCGCCGCCCGGGTCCGCCGCGAAGACCGAGACGTCCGTGCCTTCGAGCCGGCCGGCCAGCTGCAGCGTGTAGGCGAGGTTGGCGAGCTTGGCGCGGCCGTACCAGTGGAAGCCGTAGTAGCCACCCGGCGGCTCTACGGCGTCGAAGACGCGCTTGGCGACCCCGGTCGCGCCGGAGGTGACGTTCACTATCCGGCTCGGCGCGCCGGCTCGCAGAGCGGGCAGCAGCAGTTCGGTGAGCAGATACGGCGAGAGGTGGTTGACGGCGAACGACGCCTCGATCCCGTCGACCGAGTCCTGCCGGTCCGGGAACATCGCCCCGATGTTGTTGACCAGCACGGTCAGGGGGCCGCTCGCGGCGATCCTGTGGGCGAGGGCGCGGACCTCGTCGAGGGAGGAGAGATCGGCGGCCAGGAACCGTGCGGAGTGCAACGGCCCGGTGGCATTGATCTGTTCTATCGCACGGGCGCCGCGCTCGGGATTGCGCCCGACCACGATGACCGCGAGGCCGGCCTCGGCGAGGCCCAGGGCGGTCTCCAGCCCGATTCCCGCCGTTCCTGCGGTGACTACTGCTGTTTGCTTCATTGCGTGACCGACCCGTTCTGCGTAGGTGGATGAGCTATGCGGATGGACTATCCGGTTGGCATCACGATAGCAGATCCGGATTGGCTATCCGTTTTGATGGCGGCGAGGTGAGGCGACCTCGACAGGGCGAAGCCGGCCGTCGAGACTGGGGATCATGGGGGACAGCGCAATGTGGGTTGCCGTCTTCACCGGCGGTACGGCGGTCTTGGCCAGCTGGGTGACCACCCTCGGGAACGCCCGCGCGGCAAGGGTCCAGGCCGAGACCTCCCTACAGGGTCAGCACCGGGACCGGGTACGAAGCAGCCGACGCACCGCCTATCTGGACCTGATGGAGCAGGCGCATGTCACCGGCGAGCTGTATTGGAGAGTCGGCGACGTGTACGTCCAACTCGCCCGTCAGGCCGACCGGCTCGCGGGCGTCGACGAACTCCGGACGCAACTGCGCAACGCCTTCGATCCGCTCATGCGCTGCGTGCGCGTCATCGTGCTCGAAGGTCCCGACCCCGTGGCGCAGGCCGCCCGTGAGGTGCTCGAGGCCGCGTCGGAGGCCAACTCGGCCCTCGCTCGCGTCTCCCAGGACGAACCACAGGCACGGGAACGCTTCGACGAAGCACAGAAACGCTTCCGGAACCGCCTCGAAGAGTTCATCGAGGCGGCCCGAACAGCCGTCAGCACCCTGTGAAACGCATCCGGCCCCTGGCCCCGCCGGTCAGGCCGGTGGGGGAGGCAGATCGGCCTCGGTGCGGCCGAGGACCAGCTGGTCGAAGAGGGCCCCGCCGCCGTCGCTGCGCAGGCTGAGGCTGCGGACGCGGGCCAGCCTCCCGCCGGTGAGCTGCCAGAGGTCCAGGCGCACCGTTGTCCATGTGGTGGGCGGTGCGCCCGGGACCCGGTGCAGGGCCATGACCGAGTCGGGCCGCCACACGGAGTCGCCGACGGTCACCGCGACGGCGGGCGAAGGCCAGGGGGGCCCGATCCGCAGGCCGATGCCGCCGGTCTGCGGGCCGAGGGCCCGCCATGCGAACTGGAAGTACCGGTACTGACCCGGGCCCGCCGGATGCTCCACGATCTCGAAGTCCCAGTCGTGGACCGCGTGGCCGAAGAAGCCGTTCGGGTGGAGCGGATGCCGCTCCACGGTGTCGTTCAGCCGCACGCACCTGGTTCCGGAGTACGCGTCGCCGTGCTGGAAGACGACGCGGGAGCCCGGCTCGCCGAGCACGAGGTCGCGCAGATCGTCCTCGCGTTCGTCGAACAGAACGGCTAGCGGCTTCGGTTGCAGCACGTCCCGGTGGGAGTTGCCCAGCACCTCGCCGTGGAAGACGAGCGCACCCAGCCGGAGATTTCCCGCCGGCCAGGCACCGCCGCCGGTGGTGACGAACCGGAAGCGCGCGGACTCGATGGGCGGATCGATGGGATGGCGATGCACGGCCCGGTCGGACAGCAGCATCGGACCGTCGCGCCAGAGTCCCCGCTCGGTGTCCCACCACTGGAGCAGGACGTCACGCAGCCAGGACTCCGGGTGCGCCGGATCCTCGGCGAACGTGATGCCGGTGAGCCTCACCTGGGTGCGCAGGGTGTCGACGGTGAAGACGAACTCGTTGTCCCGGTTGTGCCCCAGGCCGTTGAGGACCGTCCAGTTCAGCCACGGCCGCGGGGGCGGCTCGGCGCTGCCGTCGGTCAGGAGCCCGAAGTCGTTCTGGGGCGTCATCGGGATGGTCGGGTTGATCATCCTGATGTCGAAGAAGGCGTGGGTGTCTGCGATCAGATTGGGGGTCAGCTCCAGGGGGTGCTCGGGCGCGTTGCCCCAGCCGGCCCTGCGCACCACCGGTACCTGATCGGGCGCCGACAGTTTGGGCCGGATGTCCTCCTCCTGCGGGACCAGCCGCGTCCGCCAGACCTCCCGGAGGTCGGCGAGACCGGCGCCGCGGTAGCGGATCACGGTGCCCATCCAGGTCGCCACGAGCAGGTCACCGCCCGGCAGCCAGGTGGGCACGGGCAGCGCCCGCAGATCGGTGGCGGCCAGCAGGGCACCGTCGCGCTTCAGTACGGACAGGGTGCCGAGTTCGCTGCCGACGGCGACGCGGGTGCCGTCGGGCGAGACACGCGGGCGGCGCAGCAGATCGTCCCCGGTGTACGTCCACAGCAACCCGCGCTCGGTGTCGAACGCCTTGAGCTGGTTGCGGGAGGTGACCACGAGGAACGACCCGTCGGCGGAGACGGAGACCTCACTGGCGGCGGTGGGCAGGGTGTTGAGGAGCCGGCCGCCACGGATGACGTACACCCGCCCGCCGTCGGCCTCCGACCAGATCACCGCCGTACGCCGGTCCCCGCTGACGGCGCCGCCGTTGAAGGTCCCGCCCAGGCTCGCGCGACCGGCGACGTCGAGGGACCACAGGGTGGTGCCGTCCGCCGCCGAGAGCGCCGAGATGGTGTTCTCGGCGAAGGTGATCAGGGTGTCGTCGTCGAGGGCGAGCAGCCGGAGCGGCACCCTGCGGTTCTGGGCCCACCACTCGTGCGTCCACCTCTCGCGCCCCGCGCGGTCCCAGACCGCGAGGCCCAGGTCGCCGGAGGTGGCGACCCAGGAACCACCGGGCGCCAGCGCGAAGTTGTTGAGGCCGTAGTCGTAACCCCACTCGCTCTTCGCCCAGTCGGTGGCCTTCTTGGGCAGCCCGAACAGGGCGAACCGGCGCTCGGGTGTCCCGGCGGCGTCCAGCAGATACAGGTGGTAGCCCTCGGGGGCGTGCACGTCGAAGCCCTGTGCCGCGAAGCCCTGGGGGCGGGCCGCGGGTGCGTACGCGAAGTGGTGGCCGATCCGCTGCCGCCAGCGGGTCCTGCCGGTGGCGAGGTCGAGGCCGTACAGATTGTGGTCCCAGTTGAAGGCGTTGACCATGGCCGTACGGCCGTCCGCGGAGAGCGCGACGTCCCGGGCGTGCGGGCCGAACGCCTCCTCGGACGCGGACGGCAGCGGGTCGTGCAGCAGCGGGACCACCGCGTACAGCCGCGCGGGTACGGTCCGCAGGTCCGCCGTGAACTCGCCGCCGAGCAGCGAGACCCGCTTGCCGGTGAGCACATCGACGACATGGTGCAGCGCGGGCAGGCGCACTCGTAGCGTCGCCCGGACGGGGATGCGCTGGGCACAGATCAGGCCCACCCGCCAGGCGAGCCCGGGCTCCCAGTCGAGCATGGTGTTGTTGACGGCCCAGATGTAGGTGACGTTCCCGGCCCGCCACTCGCTGAGCAGGACCTCCGGGCTGTCGCACTCGGCGACCGGCGGGACGCGGACCAGGGCCTTGCCCACCGACGCCGCCTGGTCGAGGAAGGCGCGACGCAGGCGGTGGTAGGCCGTGTCGTCGCTCTGTACGACCTGTTCGCCCTGGACCCGGTTGAAGGAGACGATCTCGTCGGGATCGACCACGCGATCGGCGCCGGTGTCGGCATGGAGCGGGTGGAAGACGCTGCGGTACTTGGCCAGGCAGGTGCCGTCGGCGTACACGGTGACCTTCCCCGGGGGCATCGGGTCGGCCGGGCTCGCCGGGGGAGGAGCGTGCACTTCCCGGAGCGCCAGCTCCAGCCCGGGGTCCAGGTCGACCGTCTGACCGACCAGGAGTACGGCTTCGTAGCGGCGCAGGGTTTCGGGGTCGGCGTCCTCGGCGAAGAGGAAGGACGCCGGCCGGTGGGCGTGCAGACAGGCGGCGTACGCCTCGTAGAGCCGCAGGAAGTAGATGCTGGCGAGCGTGTGGTAGGTCTCCAGGCGCAGCATCCGGGTGGAGACGACGATCGCGACGCGGTTCGCGTTCTCGGCGCCCGCGATCGCCGGGCCCAGCCGGGCGATCAGGTCGAACGCGGCGCGCAGCACGGACATCTTGCCCGCGCCCCCGGCGCGCGGGTCACCGGGTTTCGAGCCGCTGCCGCCGCCGCGCTCCTTGTAGTCGAGGATTCCCTCGATGTGCTGGGCACCCGCGTCGCCGACCATGCCGGTGCCGTCCGGGCCGCGCATCGCCTGCAGGAACAGGGTGGGCAGGATCATCCCGCCGGTGCCGTCGTCGTTGAACAACTCCGGGTGACCCCAGGCCGGTTTGCCCGCCCGCCGGTAGAAGTCGACCATGTGGGCGGAGGTCAGCGGGGCCGGGGCCTGCTCGCCCTGGTAGTGCAGATCGACCTCGTCGGCGGACGCGAAGATGATCTGGGGCGGGCACTGGGGCTCGCGGTAGGGCGCGGTCATCGCGCTGATCAGGGCGGGAGCCACCGTGTTCAGTTCGCCGCGGAAGTGGTCGCCCAGGTCGGTCTTGTAGGCGAAGGCACGGTCGGTGACGGTGTCGAGGACGGGCGACCACTCGCCCGTCCGCCGCGCCTTTTCGGCCGCCACGGTGTACTTGCCCCGCTCGTCCTCGTCCTTCGCGTGGCCCGCGCCGTGCTGGGCCAGCCACCAGTTCGCGCCCCAGGTCCAGCCGCGAAGGGCGGCGTAGGGACGGAGCCGCAGGGTGACCTTCCGGATTTCGGCCTTCAGCTCCGTCTCGTCGCGGTTCTCGTGGTTCTTCGGCCAGTCCAGAGGCAGATAGGTGTCGTTCTGGAGAAGGACGGCCTGCTCCTCCATGCCGCGTGCTCCGTAGCCGGCGAGGGTACGGCGGGCCGTGTCCTCGACGTCCGCCTTCAGTGCGGAGACCGCCTTCGGGTCGCCGTCCAGGCGCTTTGCGAAGTCCGAGTCGACGAGGCCGTCCACGAGGTGCGTGGACCAGCCGAGAGCGCCGAGACGATCGACGAAGAGATTGAGCCCGAGCGCCTCGGCCCTGGCGAGATGGGCCTCGATCGTGTCCGGCGCGTCCACGGGCCGGGGCGGGAGTTGGGTGGCTGAGTCCTTGATCACGTCCCGGGGGTCGACCGGGAAACTCGCATGGCGAGAGGCGTAGATGTCGCTGTACCACGTGAGGTGGAACTCCGGCCGCCGGACGAGCCCTTGCCCGATCTCCAGGTACTGCGGCGCCACCGTGAAGCCGGGCTGCGGATCGGCGTCGATGACGTACCGGCCGGGCTCCAGACCCAGAGTGAAGTCCGCGTCGAACCTCAACTCCCCGCCGCCGCCCGTCAGTGTGACGTCCCGGGGTTCACCGACCACCGCACCGTCACGCAGCACCTTCACCCGCACCGAGCCGGGCAGCGGGGTGCCCGGTGCCGACTTCGCCACGATCTTCACCAGGAGCGGTTCGCCCCGGCCGTAGTAGAAGCGGTTCTTGCCGGTCACCTTGGGCGTCGGAGGCGGCGGCGTGATGCTCTCGTCCACGGTGTACGTCAGGATGGACAGCGAGCCCTTGATCTCGCCGGGCGGCCGGATCTCGATCATGCCGTCCACGACGTACTCGGTCTGCCGTCCCGCGACATCGGGCGTCACCCGCAGCTGGTACAGCCCGCGGGTGTCAGCGGGCGGCGTGACCGTGCCGCCGGACAGCGGGAGTTCGGTGAACTCCGGGACACCGAGCGGTCGCAGCCACACCCTGAAGTGCGGCTTGTCCGCCCACCTGCCCGGGCTGTGCGTCACGGTCAGAGGCATCGCGGCCCCGGCCGTCCACACGTCCGCGTCGTGCCGCTCCGACCCGTACGCCACGGTGAGCTTCTCGACGTCGGCGTCCACCGCGCCCAGGCGCTCGCCGGTGGCGGCGTCGTACGTCTCGAACAGGAACCGGGGGTCGCTCCGCTTCACGAAGTACTTGCCGTCACGGATCCGCAGGTCCTGCACCACGTGGTCGCCGCCGACGGGCTCGATCGGGACCGTGCGCCGCTGCTGCCCTTCCTGGTCGTAGACGACCACCTTGTGCTCTCGCCCACCGCCCAAGACCACGTGGAGCCAGCCGTTCTCGGAGGCGTCGAAGGCGCTGAGGGTAAGGCCCGAGACCCTGCCCGGCAGGCTCCAGCGCTGCACCCCGTCGAGCGTGGCGGCGCTGATGAACCCGCCCGGGACCGCGGCGCTGGACGGCCACGCGGTGTAGAGCCGGTCCGCGCCCTCCGCCACCCGCAGGCCGACCGTGCCCTTCGCCGAGATGGTCGAGTCGGGAAGATCGGGCGGCAGCCCCGTGAGGGGGATGGGCCTGTCCAGGCCGCCGGGGCCTAGCTTGAGCACCCGCCGCGCATGCTGGTCGATGGCGTAGAACCCACCGCGCTCGGCCGCCTCCACACCTCCCGGCGAGAAGTACCCGGCGTCGTCGTCGGCGGTGAACTCGTCGTAGTGGCCCAGCTCGTTGAAGTCGGTGTCCCAGAAGGTGATCCGGTGCGGAAAGTGGGCGTCGGCCGTCGCGATCACACCGCCGGCGTCGGCGGTGATCGCCTGCGCCGCGTACCCGGCCCGGGCGAAGGTCTGCTCCGAGCCGTCCGCCCGCAGCCGTAACGCACGGCCGTCGGGCCGGCCCCCGATCACGAGATAGACGAATCCGTCCCGGCCGAACCCCATGCGCAGGTTCGGTACATCGAGGATGGGATGGTACCGCGACACGACCTGCTCGATCGTCCTGACGCCCATGGCGGTTCTCCCCCCAGAAGACCGCTCCACGCCCCCTCGTGGACGCGCCACGGCACCCACCGTCCGTGGTTGACGCGGGCATGCACAAGCATCACCGCGTGGATGTGGCGAGCGATATCGCCTCGTCGGGCGAATGGACGAACTCCCGTCCGAGCTACGGCGCGTGCGCCTCGCGGTATTCGTCCCGTACGACGTTTCCGTACGACGTTTTCCGTGCGTGTCAAGGGCGGGTCGATTCCCGCGGCCGTAGCGCGCGCCGACGTCGGCCAATCGGCCAAATCGGCGTGGAATTCGGTCGCGCCCCGCCCCGGCCGGCGGCTAGCCTCCGCCTCGTCGCAGCGGGTGCGGGGTGACCTCGAAGGGAGCCGGGCATGGAGAGCGAAGGCGTACGAACCGACCGTTTCGGCCTGCTACTTGACCAGTTCGACCGAGCCAGGGAGATGGCCGAGGTACGACTGACGGGACTCGGCGACGAGGAGTATCTGTGGGAGCCCGTACCCGGCTGCTGGTCGATCCGGCGTCGGAGCGAGGCGACGACGCCCAGGGCGTTCGGCCCCGGCGACTGGGTGCTGGACCTCGGTGCCCCGGAGATCCCGGCGAACGAGTACGCCGAGGTGGCCCGGCAGGCCGCCGCCGGCATGAGCGTCGCCAAGATCGCCGACGACTGGAGTGTGAGCGTCGAGCGAGTCGAGCAGATCCTCGCCCACACCGGCGAGCCGGAGCCCGACCAGACCCCGGTCACCACCATCGCGTGGCGGCTCGGGCACCTGCACTACTGCTTCGCGGGCCAATGGGAGTGGACCTTCGGCGAACGACGCCACGAACCCAAAATGCTGGTCGACTTCACCCCTTCCGCCACCCTGGCCCTCGACCGGTTCTGGACGCTCATCGACCGCTGGCGCGACAGTGTCGGCGCCATGACCGAGGAGCAGCTCGACACGGTCGGCTTCTCGCAGTATCCGTACGGCTCCGACCCCGACGAGCCGTTCATCTCCGTGCTCTGGGGGGCCAACCTCGAACTCATCCACCACATGGCCGAGATCGCGCTCCTTCGCGACCTGTGGCAAGCCCGCGTCACCAGCGGCGGGTAGGCCCGGATAGGCCTACGGATAGGGGGACTTGGCCGAGCGAGCCCGCCGCGAGGCCATACGCTCCCGTTCCGTGACCGGCCGTGGTCGGCCGATCACCTGCTCGTCGTCAGCCGGCGGGCCCAGGCCGTCCGCTCCGGCCCGGGCCTGTGGGGCTCCTCGGTCAACGAGGGACTCTCCCGCCAAATCGACTCGGCCGGCCGCAACGCACCCGATCTGCACGAGGTGGCGCGCCGCGGCATGCGTGAGGAACTCTCCCTGGAGCCCCACGAGTACACGCTGACGATGCCGGCCTTCGCCCTGGACGTCGAACGCCGGCAGTGGAGCGCCCACTTCACCGCCCACCTCACAGGACTGACGGGTACCGTTCCGCCCGGCGGACGTGATCCCCCACCTCCTACGCCCGGACCGCCTCCACCGCTGGGCCCCCGTCACCCCGGTCCTCTTAGCGTTCCGTCGACGACGGCGATGAAGATGACGACTGGGTTTGCGGTACGACGGTGATGACGACGTTGCCGATCTTGTGCCCGGTCTCGACGTACTGATAGGCGTCGACGATCCGCTCCAGCGGATACCGTCGGTCCACGACCGGCTTGAACTCCCCCGCCTCGATCAGATCCCGGATCTGCCGCACGACCTGCTGATTCTGCTGCGGAAGGGGAAACCTCACCCTCCGCCCGCGGAACAGCGGCGTGACGAGCGGCAGGATGACGTTCTGCCACCCGGGGCCCAGCTCCGACGACAGATACACACCGCCGGGCTTCAGCAGCCGCCGGCAGCGACCGAACGTGCTCTTGCCGACGGCGTCGAACACCGCGTCGTAGCGCTGCTCGTCCCGGGTGAAGTCCTGGGCCGTGTAGTCGACGACCCGGTCCGCGCCCAGGCCCTTCACCAGCTCCAACTGGGCCTTGCCGCACACCGCGGTCACGGTGGCACCGTGATGCTTCAGGAGCTGTACGGCCGCCGACCCGATGGCCCCGGTCGCGCCGTACACGAGCACGTCCTGCCCGGCCCGCACACGGGCGGTCCTGACGAACGACATCGCGTAGTGCGAGCCCTCGGTACCGGGAGCGGCCTCCTCGAAGGTCACGCCACCTGGCATGGTGGCGACGGCGCCGTCCTGGGGGACCGACAGGTACTCGGCATGGGTGCCGAACGCTCCCTCGTTGTACCCGAACACACGGTCGCCGACGGAGAAGGACGTGACACCACTGCCGACCGCGTCCACCACTCCGGCGTACTCCGTCCCGAGCACGGCACGCCTCGGGCGGGTGAGGCCGGTGAGCGCGCGCATGAAGAAGGGCCTCGCCGCCCGGTAGGCACAGTCGGTCCGATTGACGGTGGTGGCGTGCACCCGCACCAGAACGTCATGGTCCCCGACCGAGGGCTTCTCCACCTCGGCGATCCGAACCACAGCAGGTGGCCCGTACCGGCTGTGCACCGCTGCCTTCATGGGCGCACCGTAGCGGCAATGTCTCTTCGGGAAGGCGCGTTTCGGGAAGCTGCGTACAACCCTGAGGGGAGGTGAATGGTCTTTACCACCGTACGCGCCAAATCAGACCATCCAGTACAACTCGGTTCCACGGGGGAACACATGAGCAACCGCACCGGCACCCGCACCCGATACGCCGCGACGGCAGCCGTCACGCTCGCGATGGCGGCAGTCCTCGGGACTGCCACGGCAAGCACCTCCAGCGCCGGCACCGCCGCACCGCAGAAGCGGCAGATCGCCTCGTCCGTCCTCGGGAGCGACTACAAGATCACGCTGACCGCCCTGAGGTCGACACAGGACGAGTACGCCGCTTCCGTACGGCTTCAGGTCTACACGCAGAGCGGGGGCGCCTGGAAGGAGTCCGACCGGGTCACCGTGGGCGAGGTCGACGGGTGGTTCTGGTACCCGCTGACGGGGAGCGGCGCCGTCTGCGACTTCTCGACCGCGAGCACCGAGCCCGCGCCGCTGACGGTGAGCCTGCTGATCACACCGTCCATCGGCTGCTCCGACCCGACGCACTACGTCGTGAAGGAGGGCAGGGTGTTCGCGGGCTGACCGACCGGCGAGGCGGACCAGCCGCAGATCCATCCCTTCGGCGAAGATCGACCGCCTGTTGCCGGGCACCTCCGGGTGAACGGCAGCAGGCGGCCGCTCTCCGCTACCCGCTCTGTTCCTGTCGTTCCTCCTCCGGCGCCACCACCGCTTGGGTGAGTGGGATCCGCGCCAGTGCGAGGACTCCGACGGCGATCAGGGCGACACCGAGGAGCTGGGGCACCAGCCACCATCCGGAGCGGACCGTCTCCTCGTACAGGGTGATGCCGAGCGCGAGGCTGACCAGCGCGTCGCCGAGGGTGAGCGCAGGCTGGGAGGCGACCAGCGGACCGGCCTGCATGGCGTTCTCCAGCAGGAACAGCGCGCACACGCCGGTCGCGGCGAAGGCGTACGTCTGCCAGGCGGAGAAGAAGGCGGCCAGCCCTTGATCGTCGAGGATGTGCGTGGCGGCCTTCATCAGTGCCGCGGTCACGGCATAACTGATGGCCGTGGCGGCGCCCAGACAGGCGGCGCGGGCGCGTCCCTCCGGTCGTCGGAGGGCGGCCAGAGCGAGGACGCACACCATGCCCACGCATACGGCGAGCGCGGGAATCCAGCGATCCAGTGGAACGTGTGTGCGATTGCCGGAGGGGGCTGCAGCTCCCAGCGCGACCGCCAGCCCCAACACGACCACCGCGACCGCGAGCCAGCCCGTGCCCGACGGGTTCCGTTGCATCAGCAGCGAGGCGACGATGAGGGTGAGGGGCAGTTCCAGCACGAACAACGGCTGCACGATCGTCAGCGGCCCGGTGACCAACGCCAAGGCCTGACAAACGGCGGCAGCGATCACCGCGAGGATGCCGGCCAGCCAGATGGGCCGTCGCAGCAGATCGAGGATCAGGCCGGCCCGGAACCCCTGGGAGCTCGGCACGGTGAGCGCCGCCTTGCGTTGCAGCACCGTCGCGACGGCGTTGCTGAGTGCGGCGCAGATCGCGAAGACGACGGACAGTGTGGTGTGCAGTCTGGCCACCTCCTGGACCGACGGGCGTGCGACGCCGGCTGGCTTCCCTTTGCCATGGTCACCTGGAGGGGAGTGAGGCCGCGATCGGAGACCCGCAAGCACGGCCGCCCCGGGACCTGCGGTGTCATCGCAGATCGCGACGGAGTTCGTGTGGGAGAGCAAAGGTGATGGACTCGTCTGCGGTCGTCACGGTGTCGACATGGTCGTAGCCGCGTTCGGCGAGCCACTGGAGTACGCCGTCGACCAGGACGTCGGGGGCGGAGGCGCCGGAGGTCAGGCCCACCGTGGTGACACCCTCCAGCCAGGCTTCGTCGATCTCGTGTGCGAAGTCGACGAGGTGGGCTGCGGGCGCGCCGGCGTCGAGGGCGACCTCGACCATGCGGACGGAGTTGGAGGAGTTCTTGGAGCCGACGACGATGATGAGTTCGGCGTCCTCGGCGAGCTTCTTCACCGCGGTCTGGCGGTTCTGCGTGGCGTAGCAGATGTCGTCGCTGGGCGGGGAGGTCAGGTTCGGGAAGCGTGCCTTGAGGGCGTTGACGGTTTCCATGGTCTCGTCGACGGAGAGGGTGGTCTGGGAGAGCCAGACGACCTTGGATTCGTCGCGTACCGAGAGGTTTGGGACGTCCTGAGGGCCGTCGACCACGGTGATGTGGTCGGGCGCTTCGCCGCTGGTGCCGATGACCTCTTCGTGTCCTTCGTGGCCGATCAGGAGGATGTCGTAGTCCTGCTGCGCGTACCGGACGGCTTCCCTGTGCACCTTGGTGACCAGCGGGCAGGTCGCGTCGATGGTCGCGAGGTTGCGCTCGGCGGCCTCGGCGTGGACGGTCGGGGCGACGCCGTGGGCGGACAGCAGAACGATGGCTCCCTCGGGTACCTCGTCCGTGCGTTCGACGAAGATGGCGCCCTTGTTCCGCAGGGTCTGGACGACGTGTTTGTTGTGCACGATCTCGTGCCGGACGTAGATGGGCGGCCCGTACTGCTCCAGGGCCTTCTCGACGGCGAGCACGGCGCGGTCCACGCCCGCGCACCATCCGCGGGGAGAGGCGAGCAGAACACGGCGGGGGAGGGCAGCCGGTTCGGGTACTGCGGGCGGGTTGGTCATGTGGTCCTCGACGTATGGGTGAAGGCCAGGGAACGCAGTACGGCCGTGATGTGGGGTGGAAGGGCGGCGATGCGACCGCTCGGGTGGTCGGGGCGGGCGATGTCCACCGCGCGGCGTACGGCCTCCTGGTCGAAGAGGGTGGCCGGGGTCTGCGCGCTCACCCTCGGCTCTCCTCCTCGGTGGCTTCCGGGGCCAGTTGCTCGCCCAACCGCATCGCTTCCTCGACGAGGGTGTCGACGATCTTCGACTCGGGGACGGTCTTGACGACCTCGCCCTTGACGAAGATCTGGCCCTTGCCGTTGCCGGAGGCCACGCCGAGGTCGGCTTCGCGTGCTTCGCCCGGCCCGTTGACGACGCAGCCCATGACCGCGACGCGCAGCGGGTAGGGGAAGCCGTCCAGGGCAGCGGTGACGCGTTCGGTGAGGGCGTAGACGTCGACCTGGGCGCGGCCGCAGGAGGGGCAGGAGACGATCTCCAGCTGGCGGGCGCGCAGTCCCAGCGACTGCAGGATCTGCTGGCCGGTCTTGACCTCTTCGACGGGGGGTGCGGTGAGGGAGACGCGGATCGTGTCGCCGATTCCCTCGTTGAGGAGGATCGCGAAGGCGGTCGCGGATTTGACGGTGCCCTGGGGTGGCGGGCCGGCCTCGGTGACGCCCAGGTGCAGGGGGTAGTCGCAGGCGGCGGCGAGGTGCCGGTAGGCGGCGACCATGGTCATGGGGTCGTGGTGCTTGACGGAGATCTTCAGGTCGGTGAAGCCGTGCTCCTCGAACAGGGAGCACTCCCACAGCGCGGACTCCGTCAATGCCTCGGGGGTGGCTTTGCCGTACTTGGCCAGCAGCCGCCGGTCCAGACTCCCGGCGTTGACGCCGATGCGGATCGGAACCCCGGCCGAGGTGGCAGCCTTCGCGATCTCTTTGACCTTGTCGTCGAAGGCCCTGATGTTGCCGGGGTTGACCCGCACCGCGGCGCAGCCGGCGTCCAGGGCGGCGAAGACGTAGCGCGGCTGGAAGTGGATGTCGGCGATGACGGGGATCTTCGACTTCGCGGCGATCGCGGGCAGGGCGTCGGCGTCGTCCAGGGAGGGCACAGCGACACGCACGATCTCGCATCCGGCCGCGGTCAGTTCGGCGATCTGCCGCAGCGTCGCGTCCACGTCCGCGGTGGGAGTGGTGGTCATGGACTGGACGGAGACCGGTGCGCCGCCGCCTACTGGGACATCGGCGACGCGGATCTGCCGACAGCGGCGGCGCACCGGTGCAGGGGAAACGGTGGGCATGGGGAGGCCGACGGCGGTCATTGAGTGCTCCCGTCCGTGATGGCGGAGTGCTCGAGAGGTTTTCCGGCACGGGCGCGCAGGACCGCGTAGGCGATCTGCTCTGCCGTCAGGCCGGCGCCGGCCAGCAGTTGTGCGCGGGAGCCGTGAGGGAGGAAGGCGCGCGGCAGCCCCAGATTGTGGACGGGGGTGGTGATCGCCTTGTCCCGCAGGGTCTGGGCGAGGGTGCTGCCGATGCCTCCGGTGCGGGAGTTGTCCTCCACGGTGATGACCAGCCGGTGCCGGGCGGTCATGTCGAGCAGTTCGGGTGCGACCGGTAGCGCCCAGCACGGGTCGGCGACGGTCACTCCGATCCCCTGCTCGGTGAGCCGGGTGGCGGCCTGCAGGCACATGGGGGCCATCGGTCCGTAGGAGACGAGGAGGACGTCCCGGACCCCGGACTCCGACAGGACATCCACACTCCCGGCGCTGCGTACGGCGTCCAGGCCGTCCTCGGCTGTTCCTTTGGGGAAGCGAAGAGCGGTGGGTCCCTCGTGCGCGGTGGCTTCACGCAGCAGCGACCGCAGTTGTACGCCGTCGCGGGGCACCGCCAACCGCAGGCCGGGCACGATGCCGAGGAGGGAGGCATCCCACATGCCGTGGTGTGAGGCGCCGTCGGGGCCGGTGATGCCGGCCCGGTCCAGGACGAAGGTGACCGGCAGCCGGTGCAGGGCCACGTCCATGAGGACCTGGTCCGCGGCCCGGGTGAGGAAGGTGGAGTAGAGGGCGACCACGGGGTGGAAGCCCCCCATGGCCAGACCCGCCGCGGAGGTGACGGCATGCTGTTCGGCGATTCCGACGTCGAAGACCCGCTCGGGGTACTTCACCGCCATCGGATACAGGCCGGTGGGCCTGAGCATGGAGGCGGTGATGGCCACGAGGTCCTCGCGTTCGCCCGCCAACTCGAGCAGGGCCTGGCCGAACAGACTGGTCCACGAAACGGCGGGCGGACCGGAGGCCGGGGCGGGCCGGCCGGTGACCGCGTCCACGGTGCCCACCGCGTGCAGGCAGTCCGCCTCATCGCCCTCGGCCGGCCCGAATCCCGAGCCTTTGACGGTCACCGCGTGGACGAGTACAGGCCGCCGCAGCATGCGGGCCTGCTCCAGGACAGCCTCCAGGGCTCCGGTGTCGTGGCCGTCGACGGGACCCAGGTAGGTGAAGCCGATCTGGGTGAACAGATTCGCACCGGCCTGGTCCGAGACGGTGGGGGCACCGGGAAGCTTCAGGGTGTGCAGCTGGTTGGCGAGGGCTCCGGTGGTGGGGGCGTAGGAGCGACCGTTGTCGTTGAGGACCACGACCACCGGACGCTCGCCTGCGCCGATGTTGTTCAGCGCTTCCCAGGCCATGCCGCCGGTCATCGCTCCGTCGCCGATGACGGCGACCACCGACCGGTCCCGGTACCCGCGTAGTTCATGGGCTTTGGCCAGGCCGTCGGCATAGGAGAGGGAGGCGGAGGCGTGGGAGTTCTCGCTCCAGTCGTGTACGGACTCGGCGCGCGAGGGATAGCCGGACAGTCCTCCCGCCTGGCGCAGCCGGTCGAAGTCCGCGGCGCGTCCGGTCAGGATCTTGTGGACGTAGGCCTGGTGGCCGGTGTCGAAGAGGATGGCGTCGCGCGGCGAGTCGAAGACGCGGTGCAGGGCGATGGTCAGTTCCACCATGCCCAGGTTGGGGCCCAGATGGCCGCCCGATGCACAGACCTTCTCGATCAGGAACGTGCGGATGTCCTGGGCCAGGGCCGCGAGCTGTCCGGTCGACAGGGCGCGCACGTCGTGCGGGCCGTCGAGCGTGGCCAGGTGTGCGCCATCGAGGGCGGTGGGCCGCTCGTAGGTGGGGGCCTGGGAGAGCTCAGTCATGATGCCTCCCGGTCCGGGCGGCGGTGTCGTGGCAGGGCAGTTGTAGGGGGGACATGAGCATCCTTCCGCCGCAGACAAGCGCAGCAGGTGTCGCAAGGACGTGGTGGCTGCGTGGCTGTTATGGGGGGTGAGGCTTCTTCAGGTGCCCCCGTTCGGGGTCGGTCCCGAAACTGGAGTCGCCGCATCTACGAGCCCACGACCCGCGCCTTCGGCAGTGCCCGCAGGGTCGCTTGGGCCTTGAGCAGCATCTCCTCGTACTCCGCGTCGGGGTCGGAGTCGAGCACGATGGCGCCACCCGCACCGATGGTCAACTCGCCATCGTGGCTCACCGCGGTGCGGATGGTGATGCTGAGGTCGGTGGTCCCGGTGTATCCGATGAAGCCAAGGGCTCCGGAATAGACTCCGCGGGCCTCACTCTCCAAGGAGTCGATGATTTCCATGGTGCGTAGCTTCGGCGCTCCCGTCATGGATCCGCCGGGAAAGCATGCCCGTACCGCGTCCACGGCGGACGTGCCGTCGCTCAGCGTCCCGGTGACCGTGGAGACCAACTGGTGCACGGTGGCGTAGGACTCCGTCACCATCAGTGCGGGGACAGCGACACTGTCGATCTCACAGATCCGCCCGAGGTCGTTGCGCAGCAGATCCACGATCATGAGATTCTCGGCGCGCGTCTTGGGATCCATCTGCAAGGAGCGCCGTCTCTCGTCATCGGTGCGCGGGTCCGGGTGGCGGGGCGCTGTTCCCTTGATCGGCTTGGTCTCCACCGTGCGAGCCGCGTCCACCTTGAGGAATCGCTCGGGTGAGGAGCTGAAAACCGTGACCTCGTCGAGGCGCAGGAGCGCGGCGTAAGGAGCGGGGTTCAGTTGGCGTAGGCGCTGGTAATAGGCGACATCGTTAGCCGGCGCGGGCAGACGGAGTTTGTTGGTGAGGCATATTTCGTAGCTCACGCCCTCCCTCAGGCGTCGATCGCACTCGCGGATGTCGGCCAGGTATTGGGTGCGCGAACGGACCAGCCGTCTCGACGCGTCATGGTCTTCTGCGGAGGGTGGAGCGGACGTGTCAGGCTGTGATGTGGGCAGGTCGGCCAATGTGGGGACCACTGCATTGATCCACTTCTGGGCGGCGTCCGAGTCCTGCTGCTCGCACACGGCGACGACATAGGTACGGTCTTCGGCGTGGTCCACGGCGATGAAGCGGTCGGCTTGAAGCCACACGGCGTCCGGGGTCTCCGACCGGTGGGTGCGATCGGCGCCGAGATCGGCCTTCAACTCGTAACCGAAGTAACCGACGTAGCCGCCGACAAGATCGAAGGGCAACTCCTCGGCACCGGTGACCACTCGGCCGGTGCGGCGGTTGAGGGCGTCAAAGATGGTGCCGACTTCCAGACGAGGAATCCCTCCCGCGGGTTCCACGACGACATGCTCATCGTCCACGCGGTAGGTCAGCATCTCGCTTCCGGGCGCTTCCGCCGAGCCGAGGAAGGAAAAGCGGGCAAGGCCCGGTTCGACGTGCGAACTGTCGAGCCAGAAGGAGCGTGAGTCGGTACCGTACAGGGCCAGGAACGCGGCCTCGGTGTCGACGGCTCTGTCCAGGATGTGGATCTGCGCCTGGAGTTGTGCGGGGAGCGGGAGCGGAGTCGACGGTGGGACAGACACGGACGTGCCATTGGTGCCGGCGCTGACTCGGCGGTCACGGATGCCGGTACGACCCTCGCGTGAACCCGAGGCGAGCGCCAGGTCACGGAAGTTCGCCACGAGGAGGGCACCGTGCTCCGTGCAGATCGACTCGGGGTGGAACTGCACCCCCCACCAGGGTCGATCGCGGTGGGCCAGGCCCATGACCACTCCGTCCTCGGCGCGCGCGGTGATCTCGAGGTGGGCGGGCCCGGGTTCAGCGATGCTCAGTGAGTGGTAGCGCACGGCGGTGAAGTCCTGCGGGATGCCGGCGAAGAGTCCGTCATCGTTGTGCCGGATCGTGGACAGATAGCCGTGTCGGGGCTGCGGGGCGGGGACGATCCGCGCGTCCGACAGAAGTCCCATGCCCTGGTGCCCGAGGCACACGCCCAGGACCGGAAGCCGGGCGTGCTCCAGGACGTCGCGGGAGCGGCCGAAGTCGCGAGGGACGGCCGGGTGCCCCGGTCCCGGCGAGATCACTGCGGCATCGAAGCTGTCCAGATCCAGGTGATCCCACGCTGCGGCGTCGTTCCGTACGACGACGGGCGTGATGCCGTACACCTTTGCCAGGAGCTGGTACAGGTTGTAGGTGTAGGAATCGTAATTGTCGATGAGCAGCACGCGCATGGGCTAACACCAGGTGGTTTGTCGGAGGCGGTCCATTGGATCGCTGCTTGGCGTACGTGGTCGTCAGCGGGGGTCGGTCGTCACCGTCGACCAGTCGAAGGGGACGGAGTCGAGGACATCCAGTTCTTGGCACAGCTGCCGCAACCCGCTGAAGTCCTGAAGGAGCCGGCCACCGCCGGAGGTGCCCTTGATGTCTCGCAGCATCTGCTCGCCCCCCTCCACCTCGAGCAATTCCAAGATCCTCGCCCAGGTCGTGAAATCGTGGGCGGCGAAAGCCTCCATCCCGTCGGCCAGCGCGCTGAGGAAGTAGTCGCGTCGCTCGGCAGTGAAACGCTTCCAAGCTTCCTGGGCGATGGTGTCCGCGATTGAGGCGTGGCAGTACTCGTCGCGGTTGTGCAGAACGGCCGTCATGCGGTTGACGGGCTGGATCTCGTGATCCTCGGCAATGAGGTCCAGGTGGGCGTTTACCGATATTTCCGCGACCGTGGTGAAGGCGAGTGAGACCAGAGCCCGATGCTCGGGCGTCTTGGCCGTCGCCAGCCGGTGCGCGTGCTTGCGTGCTTTGTGACCGAGTGGAAGTGCGGACTCGGGCATTCGCCAGCCGCGTTGCCGACGTGTCACGGCGCTGGCATTGAGGTGCATCAGCGTGTGGTACTGCTCATCGACCATGGCTTGGGTAACCGCGATTGCCATGGACTCGCCGCCCAGCCCTGTGTCGAAGGCGTCTTGGGCGACCAGGCTGAACCCCGGATTGACCACGTACTGCTCGATGTCCATGACGTTCTTGTTGAACGCCACCCAGCCCCACGCAAGGAGTTTGGCCTTGACGTCGTCGTCGAGACCGAGATAGGTAGGGTGATTCCGGAAGGGCAGCAGGGCTACGGGGAAGTCCGGCCTGTCCCGTTCGAACACGTCGTCCAGAGTCTCTTCCCGCCGTTTGACCGTGGCGCGCCGGTACCAGTTGTCGGCAAGCCTGCCGAGGATGGCGTTCTCCACCGCATCATTCGGATCGTGCTCCGGGAGCGACCGGAGCCGTTCCACCACGGGTAATGCTCCGAATTCCGGTTCATTGAGCATCTCGTCCATATCGATCCTTGTGATCTCGCCTACCCTTGAGGTCCTGGACGTCGCCTGGTTCCAATGTGATCCCGAAGATCTTTTCCGGAGCGGAAAGCGCCTCGTCCTCGTCGAGTTCCCGATGAGTCACCGGCTCTCCAAGCCGCATTTCTGTGAGCGTGTTGCCGATGAGGACGTGCCTCACCGTGGACTGTGTGCGCTGGAGGATGACCCGGTGGTTGAACGGGGAGCGAGGGTGGGTCAGGCAGAAGTGGTTGAGGACCTCGAAGTCCGCCGGAAAGCGTGCGTCCGTGGTGAAACCGTAGAGCTCCAGCGGTCCTTCGGCACGCAAGGATCGCAGTACGTATTCGCCGTGCGGTTCCCGCACCATGTCAAAGGGCCAGTCCCCATCCAGCCGCGAGGTCGCGGCGAGGCGGATCGGCTCATAGAGTCCGAATCCACCAAAGCCCACATCGAAGAGCCAGCGTTCGCCGTCCAACTCGACGCACAGAGCTACATGGACGGCGGGACCGGTCCTGTTTCCGGTGCGGATTCGGGATCTGGCCGCGAGCGCCGAGAACGTGAACCCGATTCGGTCCAGCACGGCTGCCATCAGGACGAGGTGTTCCAGGCACAGGCCGCCACGGCCGCGTCGCACGATCTTCTCCTGGACACTGTCCAGGTCCAACGGCGCCGGCCGCCCGAGCACCGCGTCGATGTTCTCGAAGGCGATCGTCTCGACGTGGGCGGCATGCAGGCCTCGCAGCGTAGCGAGATCCGGAGCCACGTCGGCCGGATATCCCACGCGAGACAGGTAGGCGTCCAAGTCGACGCCGGTACCCTGCCACATCGAATCTGTCATTCGTATCCCATTCCCTGTCATGTGAACTGCCCGGCGACCGCCGCCGCGAGAATGATCCAGCCGAAGTAGCGATTGGTGACGAAGGTGTCCCAGCAGGATTTCGGATCATCCAGATTCACGCGTACGACCTGATAGGCCAGCAGGACACCCGCAGACACGACGAGCAAGTAATAGGCCCAACCGGTCTGTTCCTCGACGCCCGCCCACAACGCGCCGCCGACGCTCAGCCCGATGAAGACGGCCAGCCACGCCTTGCTGGACCGGCCGAACATCAGAGCAGAGGACCTGACACCGATGGCCCGGTCGTACTCCTTGTCCTGGTGGGAATAGACCGTGTCGTGAAACAGGGTCCAGAAGAACCCGCACGCATACAGGCCGGCCACCGCCGGCGGGTAGTCGATACTGCCGGTCACTGCGGTCCAGCCGGCCAGCACATAAACGTTGATCGCCAGTGCCAGCCATGCCGTGGGCCACGGAGTGACCCGCTTCATGTAGGGGTACGCGACAAGCAACGGATACGAGGCCCCGACGACCAGGGCTGTTTCGCCGTTCACCATCGCCAGAATCAGCAGTGAAGCCACAGCCTGTGCGGCGCCGAACAGGAGTGCCTTCCCGACGCTGATCGTCCCCGCCGCGACAGGGCGCGACGCCGTGCGGGCGACCCGGGCGTCGATGTCCTTGTCGACGACGTCATTGACCGCGCAGCTCGCCCCGCGCACCAGCACCGCCGCGACGGCGAGACAGACCACCGTCAGCAGGTCCGGTCGCCGTCCGGAGGCGAGGGAAACACTCCACAAGGCTGGAAGAAGGTAGAGCACGACACCCGTGGGTGCGTGAAGACGCATCAACACGAGATAGACGCGGATTGAATCAGGACTCTTCCTGACCATGCGCTCAGATATTCTCGGGGAATTACCGCGCCCCGTTGCCGCCGGGACGCCGGTCACCACGTCACCGGAAGTTCAACAAGCCCGCCGGTCAATGTGTCGTGGCGGAGCCTCAGCTTCTCCACGTCGACGGCCAGACGCATGGTCGGGAAGCGCGCGACAAGGCGGGCAAGCACCACCTGGAGCTGCATCCGGGCCAGCGGCGCGCCGACGCAGTAGTGCATGCCGTGTCCGAAGGTGAGGCTGCCGGCGGTCTGTCGAGTGACATCGACCCGCTCCGGGTCACTGAAGACCGTCCGGTCGTGGTTGGCCGCGATGATGTTCAGCAGCACGAGGTCTCCGGCGCGGATGGCGGTTCCGTCGATCTCCAGATCCGTCCGCGCATAACGTGGCATTCCGCCGTTGTGCGGGTTCGGCATCGACATGCGCAGGATTTCCTCCACCGCGCCCGGGATGAGGCCCGGGTCGTCCAGGAGTGTCTGACGTTGCTCAGGGTTGGCCAGCAGCAGCAATGCACCCGTGCCGATTCGGGCCACCGTGGTCTCGTAACCACCGAACAGCAACAACGCGGTCAGCCCTATGACTTCGCTGTCGTTGACGCCCTCGGCCGCGCACAGCCTGGAGATCACGTCATCGCCCGGATTCTGCCGCTTGTGAGCCACAAGTTTCTGGCAATAGCCGAACAACGCCGCCAGCCCCTGCTGGGATCGGGTCCGGTCCTGCACATTGGCGGCGTCCTGGGTCCAAGTGCTGAACTGGTCCTTGTCCTCATGGGGCACGCCGAGCCACTCGCACATCACCAGAATCGGCAGCGGCAGGGCCAACGCCAGGCGTAGATCCACCGGTGGCGTCTGCCCGGCCAACTCGTCCAGCAGCTGCTCGGTCAGCGTTTCGACGTGGGACCGCAGCGCCAGCATGCGCTCCGGTGAGAAGTGCGGTTCCAGCAGCGAACGCATCCGAGCGTGGTCGTTGGCGAAGCTGCCCAGCAGGCTGTTGAGAAACGCGGCCCCTCTGTCACGGGCTGCGGTCTCCGGGTCGGGATGGGAGCGGCTGAACCGGTCGTCGTCCAGCAACTGCTGTACCTGGCCATGACCGGTGACCAGCCACGCTTCGTCCCCCTCGGCGGTACGAACCCGATGGACCGTGCCCTGGGACTGGAGCGTGCGCAGCAATGGCGCGACGTGCAGCAGATGCGTCTGCTCGAAGGGCAATTGAGCTGGGGCGTTCACTGACATCCTCCATCGTTATGACCCGTAGGACCCCGTCGGAGCCGAAGCCGAGTTCAACCGGGCCGCCGCCCGGTTGAACTCGGCGGGCGGCCCGCAGGCCGCTCTACGCCGGCGGCGTGTATTCGGCGACGACGACGATGTAGTTGAGCTCGTTGCTCCTGTGCGCGTCGAGGAACGGCTGCTCCACGCCGGTGCGCAGTCCCCAGTGCGAGCGCAGCTCCCAGTGGGGGATGGCCTCTTGGGTCAGGTCCCAGACCTGCGAAGGCACGAGGTGGTTGTCGGCGAGTGCCTTGAAGTAGTCGCTGCGGTTGTTGATGTGGCAGTCGTAGTGGTCGTCGATGGCCTTCACCGCCGTGCTGCTGGTCGACACTGCGTCGTTGGCGCACCAGGTGACGCAGACGTAGCGGCCTCCCGGGCGCAGCAGCCGGGCGAACTCCGCGAAGGCCTCCGCGGGGTCGACGTACATGGTGGTCTCGTTGGTGTACACGGCGTCGAACGACCCGGCGGGCAGACCGGTGTCGCACATGTTGGCGTACCTGAAGGAGACCTTGTCGTCGCAGCCGTGCACTTCCTTGGCCAGGCGCTCCGAGAACTCGATGTGGTGGGCGCAGAAGTTGGCCCCGACCACCTCGCACCCGAACCGCCGGTTGACGAGGAAGGCCGTGCCGCCGCGACCCGAACCGCCGTCCAGCACCCTCGCGTCCGGCGAGAGCGGGGCCAGCCCCCGCAGCACCAGTTCGACCTGCTCGTTCTCCATCCGGGCCATTTCCGCGAGGATCGCGGCGTCCCGCTCGGGCTCGGGAACCTCCAGCACGGATTTGTCGTACGGGCCGACGGCATAGTGGTGGTGGTACAGCCCGTCCTCCTCGCCCAGCAGGAGGTTGATCGGGTCCTGGGTCTTGGTTTCATAGTGAGCCTGCGCCCGGCGCTCGAACTCGCTGCGGACGACAGGGGGAGCCGGGGATTCGTGGGTAGTGGTCATGAAGGTGTACTCCCATTCATTTGCCGCCCCTGTCGGGCGGCGCGGGTCATGCTGCGCGATTGACGATGCGGTCGAACAGGGCGGTCAGTTCGGCGGTCGCGGTCGGGGAGAGCCCGGCTCGTCCGAGGTGCTCCACAGCCGAGTCCAGGTGGCGGCGGGACAGCCGCACGGCCGACTGGCGGCCGCCGGCCTCCTCGATGAGGTCGGCCAGCGACTGAAGGTGCGCCGTTGTGGTGCCGTCGGCGTGCCACAACCGGCTCAGTCGGACGCCGGCCGGGCTGTCGGCGGACAGGGCAACCAACACGGGGAAGGTCAGGTTGCGCCGCTTGATGTCGCCCCGGATAGGCTTGCCGGTCACCGCGGGATCGCCCCAGATGTCCTCCACGTCATTGGAGATCTGCAAAGCGATGCCCAGGTGCCGGCCCGCGTCGCGCAGGGCGGCCAGGACAGTCCCCGGTTTGCCCGCCCGTAGTGCCGGTGTCCTCAGCGAGCACTCCAGCAGTGCGGAAGCCTTCTCCTTCACCATCTGCTCGTACGCCGCAATGCCGGATCCCGGGCCCGGTCGGATGCTGAGCTCACGAGCCTGGCCCGCGTGAACCAGACCGAGGGCCTCGGTGAACGACCTGGCGATCTCGTTGTGGCCGGGGCCGGAGTCGTCCACGACCATCCGCAGCCCAAGAGCCTGTACCGCGTTCCCGGCGTGTATCGCCAGACTCGTGCCGAATACCTTCCACGCGGCCGGGCGGCCGCGACGCAGCTCGTCCGTGTCGGCGATGTCGTCGTGGATCAGGGTCGCGTTGTGCAGCAACTCCACCGCTGCCGCCTGGGACTGCACGTCCTCCGGCCGCAGGCCGAACCCATCGGCCACCGCCATCATGAGGCTGGCGCGGGTGAGTTTGCCGTTCTCCCCACTGGTGGGATCACCATGTTCGTCAATGAAGCCCAAGTGGTAACCGCAAATCCGGGCCAGGGTCGGCTCCAACGCAGAAACCTGCTGTTGAATAACAGGAAATACCGTGGATCGCGCTACCCCCGGCGAGAAGAGGGCTTTGGACCCGGTAGACGAGGTGACGTGTGTACTCATCGCGATTCTCCCTTCGCCGTGCAGTGAAATCTCGATGCAAGGAGGCTTAAGTAGAAGCCCACCATTGCCGAGCATCACCGCAGGTCACCGGCGTGCTGCTTCCGAGTTTCACGTGACCCGGAATCCAGAATTGCCCAGGGATCCAGTGGCGTATCGGATTTGAGTCTGGGTGATCTCTCCCAGTCGTGTCAACGATGCGGCAATGGGGACTAAGGAAATCACTAGGGAACGATGCCATTTCGAGCCGGGCAAAGGCGTGCTCAATGCGGGCACCGAACGGGCCCGCCGGCCGCCGTATTCGGACGCCATCCGTGCCCGATCGGTAGTGGTCCTCTTTTGGGGTTGGCTTTAATTGCCAAGTGCGCTCGCCGCATTCGCCGCGATCAAGGCGAATCAGCCACACTGGCGCGGCAATTGGCTCAAAATGGGGAAACCGAACTAGGTCTGGTTGAGCCGCAATGCGGCGTGGTTCCGGGGCTCGAGCTCCTGATACTCCGGCCCAGCAGGCAGCGACCGTCCGGCCGGGATCGTCTGCTCTTCCCGGTCCATCCATGGCCCGTCTCTCGACGAGGTGGGCCGGACGTACCCGTCGGACCAGGCGGAGACCATCGAGACGGCCTGTTCAGGATTGAGCCGGGGGTCGCACAGGCTGGTACGGCGGACGGTCTTCCCCTCGTACTCGGAGATGTCCGTGGCACATTCGAGGACGTCGTCGGGGGTGGTCTCCAGATGCAGTCCGCCCGCCGTGCCGCCGACATCGGTCACGGCCCGGAGGAATCCCCGGATCTCCCGTGCCATGGTCTCCAACAGGCGGGTCTTGTGTCCGTCCGGGCCGACCACGGTGTTGCCGTGCATGGGGTCGCTGAGCCAGATCACCGGGTGGCCGGCCATCCGGACCGCCTCCACGAGCCCTGGCAGCCGGTCGCCAACCGCCTCGGCGCCCATCCGCGCGATGAGAGTGAGCCGGCCCGGTTCCCGTAGCGGATCGAGCCGTTCGCACAGGACGGTGATCTCCTCCCGGGTGGTGGTCGGACCGATCTTCACGGCGACCGGGTTGACGATGCCGGCGACAAGGTCCAGGTGAGCGCCGTCCGGCTGGCGGGTCCGCTCGCCGATCCACGGCCAGTGTGTGGAGCCGAGCCAGCGACGCCCGTCACCCAGCTCACGGATCAGCGGCACTTCGTAGTCGAGGACGAGTGCCTCATGGCTCGTCCACAACCGGGGCACGGTCAGGGGGTGGTGGCCCAAGGCCACGGGCCCGCGCCAGCCCAGGTGTTCCATGACGTCGAAGGCCGTGATGAACGAGGTCAGCAGACGCAGCGGATCGTGCCGACGGCTTTCCGGGTCGCGCTCCGGGCCGTTGACCATGTGGCCCCGGTAGACCGGCAGTTCCAGCTCCCCGATCCGTTCGAAGGGCCTGGAACGAGGCTTGGCGAACTGGCCCGCGATGCGTCCGACCCGTACCACCGGCTGGTGGGTGGCCGTCTTCAGCGTCGCGCCGAGCAGGTCGAGCACCGCGGATTTGCGCGCCACGTACGCGGCGTCGCACTCAGCCGGGTTCTCGGCACAGTCCCCGGCCTGCACCACCAGGGCTTCGCCCCGGGCCACCTGGGCCAGCAGCATCCGCAGCACGCGCACGTCCTCCGCCCTGACCAGCGGCGGGCGTGCGGCCAGCACCTCCCGGATCCGCCGTACCTGGGCCGGATCGTCCCAGTCGGGTTGCTGGAGAGCCGGCTTACGCATGTCGGGCACGGCATTTCGGGGCGAGCGCCGAATGGTCGGGGCGCCGCTCGGCGGACTCGGCCGGTACGGGTGCGGCGGTCGGTGTCATGCCGCACCGCTGTGCCGTGCGGCCAGCCTCTGTTTGTCCGGCTTGCCGGCACCGGTGAGGGGCAGCGCGTCGTGGAACGTCACCACGGCCGGTACGTGCTTCGGGGACAGCTCGGCAGCCACGTGACCGATCAGCGTCCCGGAGTCGGCGGTGCTGCCCGGCCGCATCACGACGGCGGCGTGGATGTGCTCCACGCGGTCGTCGTCGACCACGCAGTACACCGCGGCCTGGGCGACCTCCGGATGGCTGAGCAGCGCGTTCTCCACATCCGTGGGACGGACCTTGATGCCGTTGGTCTTCATGACCTCGCCCATCCGCCCGTGCAAGCGCAGACAGTCGTTCTCGTCGATGGAGCCGAGGTCGCCGGTGTGCACCCAGCCGTCGCGGATGGTCGCGGTGGTCAGCTCAGGTTCGCCCCAGTAGCCGAGCATGGTGGACGGGCTCCGCACGCACACCTCGCCGATCTCGCCGGGCCGGACGTCATGGTCGTCGTCCACGTCGCGGATGCGTACTTCCGCGGTCGGGCGCCCGGCGGTCCGGCGGAGTTCGGGGTCGAAGTGGTCCGGCGGGGTCAGGACGCTGATGGGGCTGGTCTCCGTGGTCCCGTAGATCTGGAGCAGTACCGGGCCGAACACTGCGAGCGCCTCGGCCAGGCGGGCGGGGGCCGCGGGGGAGCCGACGTAGGTGATGTTCCTGATGCTCGACCGGTCGGTGGTGGCGAGGTCGGGGTGGTCGATCAGCATGTACAGCTGCGGCGGCGTGATCGTCAGCGTGGAGACGCGGTGCTGTTCCACGGCCCGGAGCACTGCGCCGGCCTCGAACCCGTCGTGCAGGACGACCGTTCCGCCGGAGGCGAGCGCGAGGTCGACGATGGAGCCGCTGGAGTTGCTCACCGGCAGGGTCGACAGGTAGACGAGGGGTTCCGGGGACTGGAAGCCCACCTTGAGGCCCACCTGGAGGTAGAGGCTGCGGACGCGGTACGGCATCGTGACGGCCTTGGGGCGGCCGCTGGTACCGCTGGTGCAGATCACCACGGCCGGCTGTTCGGGATCGACCTCGACGGCGTCGAGGTCGAAGGCGTCCGCGTCGCCCGACGAGAGGTCCAGGACATCGGGACCGAGAGGGCCGAGCGCGGCGAGCCGCGGTGGCTCGGGCAGCCGGTCGCACAGCTCGCGGGCCGCGTCGACGTTCTCCTTGTCGACGGCCAGGAAGGTCGCCCCGGTCCTGCTGAGGATCTTCTGCCGGGCGGCGGCGGCCATCTGGTCGGTGGGATCCACCGCGTTCGTGGAGTGCAGATGGACCAGGGTGGCCCCGGCGAGGTTGGCCGCGTAGCGGAAGATGATGGTCGCCGGGCTGTTGGCGACGGTCAGCACGGCCACCACCGGATCCTGGGCTCCCGTGATCAAAGCCCGGCGTTCGGTGAAGTGCCGACGCAGGCGTTCCGCCGCCGCGAGAACCGCCTTGCAGAACTCGCCCGCGGTGAACTCCTCGCCTTCCCGCCACAGGGCGATCCGGTCGGGATCGGACGCCAACGCCTCAAGCACCCGGCGGGCGTAATTCTCGTTCGAAGACATCGGAATTCCATTTCGTCGGCGTGGTCAGGGCCGCTGGCGAGTGGGGCGCAGACGAATGTCGTCGAGGTGGACATGCGTCGGGCGTCCGATCACGTACCCGACGACGTCGGCGACGTCCTCCGGGACCAGCAGCGGCCCGTTCTCCTCGGCGATCGCCTCGAACCACGCCGCGTCGTATCCCGCGGACTCCTGAAACCCGGAGCGAACGAAACCCGGTTCGATCAGCGTCACCCGGATGTTGTGGGGGCACACCTCCTGCCGCAGTGCCTCCACCAGCGAGTGCACCGCGAACTTGGTCGAGCCGTAGACCGGATTCGCTGCCGACACCTGCCGGCCGACGGTCGAGCCGACGACCACGATGTCCCGCACTTGCGCGCCGCCGTCGTCCTCCGCCCGCTTTCGGAACTCGGCGCCGACCACGCGGAGTTGGCGCAGCATGGCGAGGTAGTTGACTTCCACCAGTTCCTGCCAGCGCTCCGGGTCGGAGCCCAGCACGGTGCCGGGCAGGCCCTGCCCGGCGGCGGCGACGAACACGTCGGCCGGTCCCCACTCCCACTCAGCCGTGGCCAGCAGTTCCTCGGTGTGACCGGCCTGCACGATGTCGCCGGCCACCGACACGGCCCGGCCGGGCGCCGTACGTAACTCTTCTTCCAGTTCCGTCAGTCGTTCGGCGCGCCGCCCGGCGGCCACCACGAAGGCGCCCTGATGGGCGAGGTGGCGGACGACGGCCCGCCCTATCCCCGACGAGGCCCCGGTCACGACTGCGATGCGTCGGTCTGTCATGTTGAGTCCCTGTGGTTCATCGATCGGCTGGCTCATGGAGAGGGCGGAACGGACCGGGGCGGCAGCGCGCCTCGGTCGATCAGGCCGGTCAACCAGGCGTGTAGCCAGGTACGGTCCGGTGCGGGGAACGACACGTCCAGGCGGGCGAGCAGGCGGCGGGTGCGAGTGTGGTCGTAACGCACATTGCGCTCCGGACGGCTCGCCCAGAAATGCGCCAGAGCGATCTGTTCGTCGCCGCCGGCCAGATGGTCCGCGAACAGCGGCGCGAAGTCGGCCGCCTCGTCAGGCTCCAGGACGAACCCGAGCTCACGCAGGGCGGCGAACAGGTCGGCGTAGAGCACCTCGTGGTGCGTGTCGACATGGAAGGTGCCGCCGGACACCCGTTCGCTCCGCGAGATCGCCAGGATGCCTTCAGCGACCACATCCACCGGGCTGAGTGCCACTGTCCGCGCGTCGACACTGGGCACACGGCCGATCTGTACCGCGGCGCGCAGGAGTTGGACCAGCCGGCTGTCACCGCCGTTGCGCTGGAAGCGGCCGGTGACCGAGTGACCGGTGACGTTGCCGGACCGATAGACGAAACCCGCTCCGCCGGCCGCGGCGAACTCGTGGACGATCCGCTCCGCGTCGTACTTGCTGCGCTCGTACTCGTTGAGGAAGCGCTGGCCGATGTTGAGGCTTTCCTCGGAGAAGACTGGCGTTTCGCCCGCCGGCCCGGTACCGCAGACCGCGAGAGTGGAAACGTAGTGCAGGTCCTTCGGCCGACCGGTGGAGGCGAGAGCGACCACCGCACGCACCGGTTCGGTGTTGAGACGGGTGAAGCTCTCGCGGTCGCCGAACAGACGGGTGTCGGCGGCGAGGTGGTAGACGGCCTCGACCTCGCGGACCAGCCGTTCGTACTCCTGGTCGGGCAGGCCGAACGCGGGCTCGGCGAGGTCACCGGCGAGCACGGTGATTCGGTCGGCATAACGGTCGAGGTCACCATCGGGCAGGTACCAGGCGAGCGTCTCGCGCAGCCGCTCGGGGGCCGGGCGGCCGTCGCGGTCGCGAACCAGGCAGTGGATCGTGCCGGTGGTACGGGTGAGCAGCAGGTACAGAAGATGGGCACCGATGAAGCCGGTGGCCCCGGAAAGGAGCACGGTGCCGTACTCGCGAACGCCGGTCCGTCCGAGACCGCCGCCGGCCGGCGGTTCGAAGCACATTGTGCGCGGGACCTGGACGAGCAGACCCGTGGTGGAGCCGCGCTCCACCACGAACTGCCCCTCCTCCGGCGGAAGTCCGGCCGCCTCCAGCAGATGCGCCCGCGTATCGCGTGCCAGGTCGATCAGCTGCCCGGAGTCGTGCGGGCGTAAGGGGTAGGACAAGTCGACCGCCAACTGTCCGTCGTGCAGGCGCGCGGTGAGCTTGAGGGCGTAACCGCGGTCGTTCTCCGGTCCACGGACTGGGCCGAGCCGGTGCCGTGAGGGCGACAGCCGAAGCTCGTCGTCCTGAGGGAAGGCAAGCGCGCCCAGGTAGTTGAAGCACACGTCGGTGCGCTGTGGCTGACCGTGCAGCCCGTAGGCAACGCCGAGTCGGGGCACATCTGCCAGCGCGGACTCAGTGGCCTTCACCGTAGCCGTCATGTCGTCGGCGACGGCGGCGATGCTGACCGGAAATGTGGAGGTGAACCAGCCCACCACGCGGGAGACGTCCAGGGCCTCGTCAAGTGGGAGTCGTCCATGACTCTCGACATCCACCACGACCTCGTCGGTGCCGCGCGCTGTGGCCAGTGCTTGGGCGAAAGCGCCGAGCAGGAC
Source organism: Streptomyces sp. NPDC056479 (assembly GCF_042795335.1). Lineage (NCBI taxonomy): Bacteria > Bacillati > Actinomycetota > Actinomycetes > Kitasatosporales > Streptomycetaceae > Streptomyces > Streptomyces sp. NPDC056479. Next base: position 1,094,304 of record NZ_JBHTRZ010000001.1, read on the forward strand.
GGCATGCGGGGGCAGCCGGGTGCCATTCAGTGCGTCGGTCTGGGCGCGGGACAGGCGGAACCAGATCGTCTCGGCGTTGCCCTCGCGGTTGTTGCCGACGGCGGCAGAGGCTGGGGCCGAGGTGGTGATGTCGCGCCAGTACTCGAGGTCGTCGGCCAGGACAGGGGCCTGGCCGCGCAGGTGGGTCGCCCAGCCGCCGAAGTCGGTGGGTGCGGGAGCCAGCGACGGGGCTCTGCCGCGCAGCCGTTCGGCGTAGCAGCGGGCCAGGTCGCTGGTGACGATGCGCCAGGAGACGGCGTCGACGCACAGGTGATGCGCCACCAGCAACAGGTGGCTCCGCTCCGTGCCGAGGAACAGGTGGGCCTGTAACAGGGTGCCGTCCTCGACCCGGATCCGCTCCTGGCAGGCGGTGGCGGTCTCCTCGATGTGCCGTTCGGCCTCTGTGGCGGCGACCGGCAGGGCGGAGCTGGTGAAGGGCGTACCGGGCTCGGCGAGCACGCGGCGGACACCGCTCGGTCCGGGGCGGAAAGCAGTGCGGAGCAACGGATGCAGGCGAATCACGTCGGCCACCGCGGCGGCCATGATCTCCGGTCGGACGGGCGGGTCGGCGTCGAGCAACAACGCTTGGTTCCACTGGTCGGGCTGGGCAAAGTGCTGCCGGAAGAACCATTCCTGGGCGAGGGACAGCGCGGTGTCCTCCGCTGGGAAGGGGACCACCGGAGGGTCCGTGGTCTCGGGGCCCTCGCCCGCGGCGCCCGCCCGCAGGCGTGTGGCCAGGGCCGCCGCAGTGGGCTCGGCCAGAAAGGCGGCAGCGGATACCCGATGGCCGCGGGACTGCAGGTCCGCGATCACCTGAATGGCATCGATGGAGTTGCCGCCGACCGACGAGAAGTCGTCGTACGGGGTGAAGTCATCGTGACCGAGCTGGCGTCGCCAAGCCGTCAGCACCTCGTCGAGCAGCGGATCCGGCGGATCCAGATGACCCAGCTGATCCTCCGAGCAATGGGCGTTTCGGCGCTCGGTGGGGCTGTCCTCAGCGAACTGACGCAGCGCCGCAAGGTCGGTCTTGCCGTTTCCGGTCCGTGGGAAGGCGTCGAGCACTTCGATCCGGTCCGGGACCATGTACGAAGGCAGCACTTCCCGGGCTCGGGCTCGGAGCGAGGCCGATTGCCCGTGGGTGTCAGATGCGCTGACCACGGCGACCAGCCGGCCCTGCTCGCCTGGCAGCACCATCGCGCGGGCGTCGGCGACGCCGGGCATCCGTCGCAACTCCGCTTCGACATGGTCGAGTTCAACGCGGTGACCGCGCACCTTGACCTGCCGGTCGCCGCGCCCGAGGAACTCCAGCACACCGTGGGAGTCGGCCCGCACTCGGTCACCGGTGCGATAGGCCACGCCGAGACCGGGATATCGCGCGGCCACTTCCTCGGTGAACGCCGCCGCAGTGGCCTCCGGGGCGCCGCGGTAGCCGAGTGCGACCGAAGGGCCGACAACGTACAGCTCACCGGCGGCATCGCGCTCATGGAAGGTTCCGTCCGGCGTGCGGACGAGGAGCCGGTTCGCCCCGAGCGGGCGGCCGATCGGTACCGACGCTGCGTCGCCCAGGGCGTCGAGGTCGGTCTCGGAGGTGAGGAGGTGGACGGAGACGCCGACCGTCGTCTCGGTCGGGCCGTAGTGGTTGACCAGCGTGGCGGTGATGCCGGAAGCGATGACTCTACGGGCCAGCGGCAGGGGCAGGAGCTCGCCGCCGAGCACCAGATGCCGGAGCCGTGGTCGAGAGGCGCCGTCCAGCCCGTACGCCTGGAACAGGACGCTCCAGTGCGAGGGCGTGGTCTTGAGGACGTCGATCCCTTCGGCGTGCAGATAGCGGAGCAGACCTGCGGGGTCGCGTCGTGTGGCGTCGTCCACCAGGTGCAGGGTGCCGCCGGTCCACAGGGCGAGGAAGACGCAGGTGTTGCCGAGGTCGGCGGCGAGCGTGGTGACGTGGGCGTACTGGAGGGGCTCGGTTATGTCGAGCCGGTCCAGCAAAGACTCGGTGTAGTGCCTGATGTTGGCGTGCGTGACCATGACGCCCTTGGGCACACCGGTGGAGCCGGAAGTGTGCAGCACGTACGCGGTGTCCTGGACGGCGGGGGTGGTCACGCCCCTCTCGGAGGGCTCCCCGGCGTCGTCCCCGGGGATGTTCTCGTGGACGTCGACGACGCTGAGCCCATGACGACGCAGTTCGTCGAGGTACGGCCCCGCACCAAGGACCAGGTCGGGGCGGGCCGCGGCGAGACGGCCCGCCCCTTCGGACACCGGATCGGCCGGGTCGACCACGGTGTACGCCGCACCAGCGGAGAGCACGGCCAGGAGTGCGGCGACAGTCGCGGGCGTACGGTCCAGGTGTACGCCGACGAGGTGCCCGCGGCCGACGCCCAGATGGCGCAGACGGCGGGCCAGTCGAGAGACCCGGACGTCGAGCTGTGCGTAGGTCAGTCGATCGTGACCCATGGCAACAGCCGTGCGGTTCGGGTGAGCCTTCGCGTGCGCTCGGACCTGAGCCGGGAGCATCTACTGTCGTCCTCTGTGTGTCGACTCGTGGCCGGGTGGCTGGTGGTGGGGGCGTCAGCTCCAGAACAGGAGCGGTTCCTGCGGGCCTTTGGAGACGATGAAGGCGCTGGCTCCGACCCGGTGTTGGTCCTTGGCCGGCGTCACCGCGTGCAGCTGACGGGGGCTGACGAGAATGAGGTCCCCGGCTTCCGGGTGGATCTGAATCACCGGCTTCTCGATGGAGTCCGGCTCCAGCCCCTCAACGACGAGGATCTGCTTCGTCTCCTCAGGAGTCGGCTCACGCAGCCAGAGCTGGAGATCGCCGCCCTCATCCGCGGACTGCAAGTAGATGTTGGCAACGAGTTGGTTGAGCACGCCCTCGATCTCGGGGGCGTCGGTCTCCTGGTCAATCGCGTCGTTGTGCGGCCAGAACTCTGAGGTGTTCGGCTGGAACACGCGGAGCGCACCGACGAAGCAGGTACGGCCGCGCAGGCGCAGCAGGTTGGCGCCTGCCGGCCACAGCTCCTGGAGCTCCAGTCGGATACGGTCCACCGGCGCCATGTAGGGGTGGAACATCGAGCGGACGTCTTCGATCGCCGGGAGCGCCTGCTCGTGGTACCTATCCGTCAGCTCCTCGTCCCACTTGGTGTCGATGTGAGGCATGTAGACACGACCGACACTGCTGGTGTGCTGCTTGTGGTAATGGCCGAGTTCCTGATGATTGATTGCCTTCTTGGCGGCCTCGGCCGCGATCTCGACCGGGTAATAGCCGCGCACATGGATCGCGGCGATCTCTCGGTTCGCCAGCTGGAGCAGCGTCTCTGTGGTGAGTTCGTGCGCGACCGTGCTTGTCGCGGACCGTACGACGTCGGGCTGGGTGGTCACGGATGGCTTCCTCTCGGTGGATGGCGCAGGGCTGGCGCGAAGACGTGACCGTGCTCGGAACTCGATTTCGCGCTCATCCGGATCGGCGTTGATGGCAGGACAGCCCGGATCAGAAGGAATGGAATTCGCCAGCCGCAACGGCAGGGTTGGCCAGAGGTCGGCGATTTGAAACCCTTGGCGTCTATTTCTCGGAAATCGTCAACCCATTGTCCATGCCGCTACGCGTCTGATTTATCCGCGATTATTGGAGGTGGACAAGCTCATAGGGCCTCTTCGAACAAGTGCGATCTGCTTCCGGCGCCAAGGGAGACTACGAGAGGGAAGGCGGTCATATGGTGCGGCGGGCGAACCGTACGGCTGCCTCGGCTTCAGACTCATCGCGATTCTCCTCCAGCCGCGCGAGCGAACCCGGAATCCAGAGTCACCCAGGGATCCAGTGGCGGGACCGGATTTGAGTCTGGGTGATCTCTTCCAGTTGTGTCAACGATGTGGCAATGGGGACTAGGGAAATCACTAGGGAACGATGCAATTTCGAGCTCAGCGCCCAGGAGTGCCGGCGGATGTTCGGCTGGCCCGAGATTTCTCAATGCGGGCACCGAACGGGCCCGCTCGGCGCCGTATTCGGGCGGTCGCGGCGCAGCAGTTGCCCGGCTCCTTTGTCGTGTTCGACGGCGTCCCGCTTGGTGAGAGGCGCCGCGAACCGCTGTTGATCGTCGGGTTCGGCTCGGGCCGGCAGGGCGTCGAGGGAGCCTCATTGGCGAGGCTGGCTCGGGAGTTTCGCCTCGGCTCTTCCGCGTGGGCCGCCCGTCTAGGCCGCGGCCTAGAGCCTTTCTCCGGGGACGGACAGGTAGGTCTCGCGCAGCCGGTCCAACACGGCGTGCTCGGTGGCCAGTTCGGTGTCGTCGATCGCAGCGACGGCCCGTACGCCGATACTTGTGTTCGTCGCGAACGCGGCCGCCATGCCCTTGGCCTGTTCCAGGGTGACGGTGGCGATCCGGTGTTCGGCGCGCAGCTGGAGCAGTGCCATGGTGACTCCGGGCAGCACAGGAGCCTGTGGCCACACCACCGTGCCGTTCTTCTCGACGAATCCGACGTTCCAGGTGCTGCCTTCGCTGACGAGTCCTTCGCGTCCGATGAACAGGGCGTCGTCGAATCCGGCGAGCTGCGCGCTGCGCCGGGTGTGCAGGGCCCCGAACAGGCCGACGTGCTTGACCTCGGGCAGGTCTCGCTCGTACGGCATGCTCCTGGCACGTAGCGGAGCCGGAGGCATCGCGCCGGCACCCCGCACGGTCACCAGGACCTGCGGTTCCCCGACGTTCGCGAGATGTCCCATGTCGACCTTGGGGTCGTAGATGGTCACGCGGACGACGCACGGCTGCGTCTGCCCCTCCAGGGCCTGGCGGACGAAGTCGCGGACACGTTCGGTGTCCAGTTCAGCACCCCACACGGCCTTGCAGTCCTTCGTGAGGCGTTCCATGTGCAGCGGCAGGCCGCGGACACGGCCGTCTTCTACTCGCATGGTCGTGAAGTGGCCGATGTTGACCAGGGCCAGGGACAGCAGTTCATCGGAGGAAACGGGCTTTCCGTTGAGTGTCGCCATGCCGCCAGGATGTCAGGGCTGCCTTTGCTGATGGCACTCCAAAGTTGGTTCCTGGCGGGTCAGCGTCATGTCGACGTCATTCCGAAGGCGTTGCCGCGGAGCTCGACGGTGTCACGAAAGCAGGGCCCAGGCCGTGATGCCGCTCGAGAGCGCGGCGATTCCCGCGGGCCATCCCATCCTGAACAGACGATCGGACTCCAGGAACGCGGCTGCCAGCATCTCCGCGACCACGGCCAGCGCGGTGGCGGCGGCGAGATACAGACCTCGATCACCGGCCGCGTCCGCAACGAGTTTCTGACGGTTCTGCTCCGCCCGCATGCCCGGCCAGTCCTCGGGCCGAGCCCGTAAGGCAGCCACGGACGCGGCGGAGACCCCGTCGGCGCGGCTGGGTGCCCGGCCCATGTATTCCGCCATCACACGCAGCCGGGAGGCGTGGCTCGTCTCGGCGGAGGCAACGGCCCGCTCGTGTCGTACGGCGGGAGAGTCCTTCTCGTACAGGACCGCGAGCTCGCGGGCAGCCGCATGGATGTCGGCTACCTGTGACTCCGTGACGGCCTGCGTCAGAAAGGCTTCTCGCTGTCCGCTGGCCACGATGGCCGAGCCGAGCCGGAGCGCATGGCGTGACGCTTCGGCCTGCGCGCGCTGCTCGTTGGAGGCGGCCGCCAACTGCAGCAGAGGCAACAGGAACAGCAGCACCACCACAAGCAGGTGCATCTGCGTGCCGCGCCGGTGGTCCGGCGAGGCGGTCGCCGGCTGCGGAATCGGGTCAATGCCTCGCAGGAGGCGGGGCGAGCTGCCAGTGGAGGGAGGGATACGCCATGGCTCGGGGCGCAGAACGCTCGCGGCGGCCATCATCGCGAGGATCGCCGCGCCGGCCAGGGCCAAGGAGAACCGCCCCCACGCCGCCCACCTGTCGCCGTCCTCCATCGTCCCGTTCGGCGTCAGCCGGTACTCGGCAGGATCCCGTTTCTCCTGGTGGGCGAGGCGGCGGGGAACGTCGTAGCCCTTCTGGGCGTCCCGGTACCGGTCGCTGCCGATGATGCTTTCGGGAGCAGCGCTGTGACGAAGGCTGACCGCCTCCTGCTCGGCGAGAGAGAACTCCGATGCCGCGAGCCGGCCGTCGTCCTTGAGCGCCCCGAGTGCCTCGGCTCGGCTGGAGGCAGCAGCCACGCGGAATCCGAGGGGAGCCTCGTCGGCGTACACATACCGTGCCTCTTCCTGGACCGCCGTCTGCAGCCTCAGTTCCTCGGCGACCGCGTCCTGATAGCAGTCACCGGCCTTCTTGAACTGCCAGGTGGCCAGCAGTGTCGCTGTCACGATGGCGGCTATCAGCCCGAGCTGGACATGGGTACGCAGACAGAACCGCCTCCGGGGCGGAGCGGTGCCGGCCGGGCCCGTAGGCGTGGGGCTGGTCATGGGGACACCCACGTAAAGACGAACTGCGTACCGTCCGAACGGGTCAGCGACAGCTTCCGGTCCGCTACCTCCCACCGGTAGTGCTGCGTTTCCACAGGGGCCGGCCTGTTCGTGTGGTCCTGCTCGGGGTTCTCAGGGTTCTTCCTGGTCACGCTCGCGAAGTGCGGCCTGAGGGTCAGGGCCTTCGCCGAAGTCTTGTACGTCCCTCCGGCGACATAGGTGAGTTCGTAGGTTCCCGTCTCTCCCATGGGATAGGACGTCATGCCGAAGTACTTGTACTTCCCCTCCGCGGTGAACCGGTAGGCGAGTGTGGTGTTGCTGCCCGGCTGCGCGCTCTCCCACGCGCCGACGATGTCCTGAGGGACGGCGGGCCCGATCGGTGAACGCGAGTCCGTGGTGTCTGCTCCGGTCACAGGGCTTGAGCAGGCAGCGACGCCGGAAAGCAGCAGCGCAACGAGTGGGCGAAGCGGGGTGCGAAGCCGACGGCCGGGGGTCGTGTCAGGGGCGGGACGGGTCATGAGCACTTTCCCCGTACATAGCTGAAGCCGTCGATGTACAGCAGGTCACCGAGGGTCGGGTCGGAGTACAGGGACCACGGATAGGAGATGAGGGGCCGGCCGTCGACGAGGAGTGTCAGCTGCGAGCTGTCGAAGCGGGCGATTCCGGAATCGCCCTGCCTGCCTCCATCGCTCCGGACGTACCGTCCGTCGTCGGCGAAGACGTAGGTCCAGTGCGCCGCCCTGTCCGTTCCTCCGCACCAACTGCCCACCACGCGTGGTGGGGTACGGAAGGAAACGCCGCTGGACCCCGACTGTGAGTCGTCTTCGGCGGCTGGCCGGGCGTCGGCGTTCACCGGGCCCGTCGGCGGTGTTCCCTCCTTCGAGCAGGCCGCGGTGGTCATCAGTACAGGAGCGAGCATCACAGCGCAGAAGAGGCGTGAAGTGAAGGCGATCGCACGCAACTCTTTCCCCCCAATCGGTCGTGTGTGGTGGACAGGAACGCTACGGAGCAGCAGCTCACAGCGCCCCAGGGGCGACCCTGGGGAGATCCCTGGGGCGCGAACCGACGTGAAGCGAGGGGTAGTTGGCGCCGCCCGGCGCTCCTGTCGCGCCCGTCGTCAGACGTCCCGGGGCAGCTTGTCGATCAGCCCCATGCGGGAAGTGATGCCGAGCTTGCTGTAGCTGTTGCTGAGGTGGTACTCGATGGTCTTCACGCTGAGCACCAGCTCACGGGCGATCTGCTGGTTCGTCATTCCCTGCACAGCCAGCCTGGCGACGGTGAGTTCCTGCGCGGTCAGTACCGGATGCCAGGTGGTCCGCGGACGGACGGTCACGCGTCCGCAGGCCGTCAGTTCCCTGTCGCACCGCTCGAGGTACACCGTGGCCTGGAGGCGGCGGAAGATCCTTTGCGCGCCTTCGAGCTCGGACGCCGCGTTCCTGCGTCGGCCGGAACGGCGAAGAAACGTGCCGTAGGCCAGGTGCAACAACGCCTCTTCCCAGCAGCCGTCGCCCTGTACGCAGTGCCGCAAGCCGTTGAGAAATGCCAGGTCGGCGGCTTCGGCGTGGCCGAGGGCTTCCTCCAGCAGCCCCCGGCAGCGCGCGGCCGCCGCCTGCTCGAGCGGCCTTCCCCGCTCGGCCGCACGCCTCTCGTACGGAGTGAGCACCGCCTGGGCTTCCTCCGTGCGGCCGGTGCGGGTCAGGGCTTCGGCGAGCAGGGGACGCCAGGCGACGAGGCCGGGCTCCTCGATGCCGTACCGGTGGACGATCTCCGGGCTCAGGAAGGGGCTCAGCTGCTCGATCACCTTCTCCTGATCACCGCGGGCACGGTGGACGAGAGCGAGCGCGGTGGCCGCGAAGGCGGAGTCGTTGACGTCTCCGAGCATCTGGGCGTATTCGGCTGCTGATGCGGCATGTGCTTCGGCGGCCCGGAAGTCACCTCGGCCGGCGAGCGGGTACGCGGTCACGGCGTGCACCACGGCGAGGATGGATGTCTGGTCGGTGTCCTCCGCCAGGGACACGGCATGGGTGCCGTGGGCGATGGCTTCGTCCCACTGCCCGGCGCGGTAGGCGGCGTCCGTGAGGAAGCCCAGCGCGACCAGAGCCGCATAGGGAAGCCCGCCACGACGGTGAGAGTCGAAGGCGTCCTTCAGGTCCCGGCGGGCCTCGCGCAGCTGCCCGTTCCACAGGTGCAGCATGCCGCGTGCGAGGAGGCCGTCCAGCTTCTCCGGGGTGTCCCGCCGTCCGGTGTCCGACAGGTGTGCGACGGACCGCATGCCTTGCTCGTAGTCGCCGGAGATCGCCAGGCCGATGGCGAGGGAATCGCGTAGGAAAGACGACCGCTCGCCCGGTGGCAGGGCAAGTCCGCGCTCGCCCCAGTGGATGATGCGCGGGGCGTCGCCCTGGATGAGACAAAGCCAGGCCATCTGCTCGGCGGCCTTGCGGAGTGTTTCCGTTCCCGTGGTCGCGTCACAGGTGTCCCAGCAGGCGGCGAGCTCACGACGGGCTTCGTCGAGCCGGCCCGCGGTGAGGGCGAGGTGGCCCAGGACGTAGTGCTGTTCCGCGTCGGGAACCATGCCGCGGATGGTCGGCTCCAGTTCGGCGGCCTGACTGACATCTCCGGCGAGCAGCAGGTACTCGACCCCTTGGAGCAGCCGCCGCGCCTGCGTGCCGGGCTCGGCGGACAGCCGGGCGGCGGCCATCGAGGCGGAGGCCGCGGCGGACCATGCGCCATTCGCGGACTGCTGCGAGGCGAACAGAGCGAGTTCCTGGGCGAGTTGTCGATCGGGTCCGATGGCGGCGTTGACCCGGTGCTGCAGCGCGAGCCATGGGTCGACCATGAGATCGGCGGCCACACGGTGCAGGCGCGAGCGCTCGGACGGCTCCAGCCCGCGGTAGACGGCCGCACGCAGCAGAGGATGGGGGAAGGACACCTGCGGCGGAGTTACAGTGGGGCCTTCCTCCAGCAGTTCGCACGCCATCGCCCGGGTCAGCGCGGTCAGGGGCTCCGGCACAGCACCCACCTCCGCCGCCAGATGGAGAGGGCTGGACATGCCGAGGACACTGGCGGCCTGTACCAGGCGGCGTGATCCCGTTTCGCAGGCAGCGAGTCGCTCCGCGATGATGTGCTCGTACCTGCGGGGTGCCGGCAGGACGGCGCGGTGACCGAGGACATCGGCGGGGAACTGCTGGAGCAGTGCCTTGACGTGCAGCGGGATTCCGAGCGTGTGATCCCGCAGCCGGACCATGGCCCGGCGTGGCAGTGACACGGGTCCGAGGGCCGCGTTCAGCGCCATCAGTTCCGGCAGCCCGAGGCCCTGGAGCGTCAGCCTGAGCGTGCTGTCGTCCTGGACCAACCGGTGGAGCCCTTGCGGCACCCGGGGATCGGCTGAGTCCCGGATGGCCAGCACGGTCAGAACCCGGTCCACGCGCAGTCTTCTCAGGACGAAGGTCAGCGCATGGAGAGAGGGAGTGTCTGCCCAGTGGATGTCGTCGATCACCATGACCACCGGTTTCTGGTCCTGGAATCGCCCCAGGGCATCCAGGAATACCGCCCCCACGGCAACGGGGTCATGCGCGGCGGTGCCGGACGAGGCACCGTCAGCCGCATCGGGAAGCACCGCACCGGTCGTCCCCGGAAGTTGGCGCATCAGTTGAGTGATGAGGCCGTAGGCCAGCTCCCGCTCGAGTTCCTCGCCGCTGGCAGTCAGCACACGGCAGTCCCTGGCCGGGCCGGCCAGAAAACGACGGATCAGGGAGGTCTTCCCGATCCCGGCGGTTCCATCGATGACGACGAGCCGAGGCTCGCCTCCGGCCGCCATGTCCAGCCAGCCGCTCATCCTGGCCATTTCCTCGTGCCTGCCCAGGAACGGCACCTCGGACGTCTGCCGCATTCGTCCCCCCGCTGGTTCGACGAAACCATGAGCCCGCAGGACGCTGCGGCGCGCCAGAAGCCGGGCGGGCGGCTCCTTGCCGGACCTCCCCAAGACCGGGCCGCACCCGCTGAGCAGGACCCAGAGTGACAGCGCCGGTCGGGACCGTCACCGTTTTCCGTCAAAGTCCTGATGCAGCGCCAGGCAGTGTGTAGGGATGGTCCGTTGAAGAAGCAGGACCCCTGGTGGACGCACTGCGTCGGTGCCGGGCGAACTGGACATGCGTCGGCGGTGCGACGTCCGGCAGCGCTGTGTGTGTTGGGGGGCGAGAGGCTGAGGCGCCTGCTGCGGTTGCCCCTGGCGTACCTTCTGATCCGTAGCTGTATGTGCAATCAGGGAGGGTCATACCGGTTGCTCGGGAGTGTTTGATGGGGGTTGAGGTCGGGGGCGGTTGCTGGGGTTGCTGTATCCGGTTGCTGTACAGCTGCCGCAGCATCACGGGCGCGGGCGAGGTTGTTGCGGGCGGTGAGGGTGTGGGGGTGGTCGTCGCCGAGGACCCGTTCGTAGTCGGCCAGCACCCGCTCGCCGAGGTCGAGGGCGTCGTCAAGGCGCCCGGCGTCGCCGTAGGACTCGGCGAGGTTGTGGCGCGCGTCGAGGGTGTCGGGGTGGTCGTCGCCCAGGACCCGCTCCCGGCTGGTCAGGACTCGCTCGCGCAGGTCCAGGGCGTCCTGAATGCGCCCGGCATCGCTATAGGAGCAGGCGAGGTTGTTGCGGGCGGAAAGGGTGTCGGGGTGGTCGTCGCCCAGGACCCGTTCGTAGTCGGCCAGCACCCGCTCGCGCAGGTCGAGAGCGTCGTCAAGGCGCCCGGCGTCGCCGTAGGAGACGGCGAGGTTGTGGCGCGCGTCTAGGGTGTCGGGGTGGTCGTCACCCAGGACCCGCTCCCGGCTGGTCAGGACCCGCTCGCGCAGGTCCAGGGCGTCCTGAACACGCCCGGCATCGCTATAGAAGGCGGCGAGGTTGTGGCGCGCGCCGAGGGTGTCAGGGTGGTCGTCGCCCAGGACCCGTTCGTAGTCGGCCAGCACCCGCTCGCCGAGGTCGAGGGCGTCCTGGACGCGCCTGGCGGTGCTGAAGGAGACGGCGAGGTTGCGGCGCGCGTCGAGGGTGTCGGGGTGGTCGTCGCCCAGGACCCGTTCATAGTCGATCAGGACCTGCTCGACGAGGTCGAGGGCGTCCTGGACGCGCCCGGCATCGCTATAGGAGGCGGCGAGGTTGTTGCGGGCGGAGAGGGTGGCGAGGTGTTCGTCACCCAGGACCCGCTCTCGGCTGGTCAGGACTCGCTCGCGCAGGTCCAGGGCGTCCTGGACGCGCCCGGCGGCGCTGTAGGAGTTGGCGAGGTTGTTGCGGGCGGTGAGGGTGTCGGGGTGGTCGTCGCCGAGGACCCGTTCGTAGTCGGCCAGCACCTGCTCGCCGAGGTCGAGTGCGTCCTGGACGCGCCCGGCGTCGCTATAGGAGGCGGCGAGGTTGTGGCGCGCAAGGAGGGTGTCGAAGTGGTCGGGACCGAGGATGTCGTTGCTCTGGCGAGCGGTTCTCTGGTCGTACTCGATGGCCTGGTCGTAGAGCCCCGCATCGGCGAGGCTGACACTGACCTGGTAGATGCACGGGTGGGCTTCGGGCTGCCACAAGACCGGGTGGGTGAGCTCATCGAGATGGGCCGTGTTGGCACGCAGTGTGGCGGCCATTTCCCGTTCCTCGTGGTCGAAACGGGGCCACAGGCTCAAGATCGCGTCAGCGGCGGTCTGGGCTGTGGCCGGGAGCGTGCCGGACGGGATGGTTTCGCGCACCGCGCGGGCGGTCAAGGCGTGCAGACGGATGGGGGCGGTGGCCGTGTCTTGGGTGATCAGGGCGTAGGTGCGCAGGCATTCCAGCGCGCTGTGCACCTCGCCTTCGGTGACGGCGGGGCGGTGGCGGCACAACCAGCGGCGTTGTGGTGGGCGTGCGGTGCGCAGATGGCCGAGTGCCTCGAGTGTGGTCCATGCCATGGCGGGGTGGCCGAGGGGGTCCATGAGGGAGGCGAGGTGCAGCAGGGGGCGGGCCAGTCGGGTGTTGTCGACTTCGTCGACCGCGTCGAGGGAGAGTAGTAGCGAGGCGGTGACGGGCCGTCCGTAGCCTTCGGTGTCGGCGCTGGGCGGGAGCAGATCACCCAGCCTGCTGCTGGTATCGCGCAGCAGGGTGAGGTAGTTGGCCATCGTGCGCCGGGTGTTGATGAGGTAGGCGGCGGCGTGACCGAGGGCGAGAGGAAGATTGCCGAGTTCGTCTGCCAGCTTGTCCGCCCGGTCGGAGTCGTGCAGGTGGGCGTGGCCGGCGTCGGTGAGTCGGCGGCGCAGATAGGCATCCGCCTCGTCCCGCGTGTAGAGGCCGAGCCGGATCAGGGTGCGGCCCTGGCCGCTGAGCTGGGCATCCTCGCGCCGGGTCGTGGCCAGGACCCAGCCGTTACCGGCGCCGCTGTCCGGCCACCATTCCCCAAGGAGGGCGGGGTCGGTGAGGTCGTCCAGCACCACCAACCATCGCCGCTGCGTGGCCGTCAGCCACCGTACAAACAGTTGCGCCGCCCCGCCTTCGTCCTCGGGGGTGGCCCCGGAGAGATGTAGTTGCCTGGCTGCTTCCGCGTACACCGTGATGATCTGGTCGGGGCTGGTGGCTCTCGCCCACACCAGCACATCCCGACCGACACCCGCTGTGTGCTCCTGGTCCCGCAGCTGCCGTGCCAGGGACGCCGCGAGCTGGCTCTTGCCCACTCCGCCCGCCCCGGACAGCACGACGTCATGGCCCGTGCGTCGCGCCTCATCGGCGCGGTCCCGGATCTCCGTACGGGGCTGGAAGGCCGCCGCGAGCCGCGGTACATCCCCCACCCAGACCGGCCACTGCACGGACGGGCCCTGTACCGGCGCCGGATACACATGCATATCCCCTGCCACTTGAGTGACATCACGCTGCGCCCGCGCCTGCTGACGCGTTCGGCGCTGTCCTGAACGCTCCACTGCGGCCGCCCCCTCTAGGTGCGGTCCCCGCCGACCTGATCGACGTCACCGCCGCCGCGCCCCTTCTGGCGGATGCTCTCCCGCATGGGCCGACGGCCGGCCCGGCCGGAGGCGCCGATGCTTCCCGCGGTCTGCCTGACGTTCCCCTTCGTATGTGCCGACTGCCGCACCGTGCGCACCGGCCCAGTGCCGCCGGGTGCACCGGTCTGGGAGGCCCACCAGCCCACCCCGGCCAGCACCCCTGCCGCGACCACCCCCGCCACCGGACCGATCACCTCCCAAGGATCACCCCCGCCCGAGGACAGCACCGCCCAGGGCACCGCGACGGCAAAGAACGCCGCCACCGAGGCCACCACCGCCACCAGCCACCGCAGCACCGCCGCCATGCCGCGACCCCCGTCCACACCGAGCAACACACCCAGGAACACAGCATGGTTGCACGCACCGAACTTCCGGACCACGTCCATCGCACAACCAACCCACCGCGCTGAAGGGACGCACCGACGATGTCGGCGAAGCGGCTTTGGGTGGTGCTGGCTGTGCGTGGACTGCTTGGTCTTGTGGTCTCCTGGACGGCCAGGGGCACCCGTTTGACCGGACCTTCGAAGTCCTGACGCTGTTGGTCGCTGAGGCGGGGTTCAGAAGGTTCCGTGAAATGACGCACCTGGCGGTCATTCGACGCTCGCCTTGATGGAGTGCCAGGCAGGCTAGGACCCTCAAGGTGCCGAGAAACCATGAGACATCGAGCCCTATCGACGATGAGCGCAGAGCCGCTGGTTCCTCTGGCCAGACGTCCCGGACGACCGGAAGTCAGGATGACTACGGCCGAGAGGCTGAATCCATCCCCCCACCGAAACCCTCCGTACTCTCCCGCAACACCAACCGATGCGCCACCACAAGATCCCGAGGCGACCGCACCCCGACCGAGGAGGCATCCGCCAACGAGGCATCCGCCAAGGCGTCGTCCCTCGAGGCGGACCCCGTGGCCTCGTCCATCCGCTGCTGCAGGAGTTCGACGGCGACCCGGGCCACCGCGGCCTTGTCGGGGGCCACGGTGCTCAGCGTGGGGACGCTGAAGCGGCCGGCCTCGACGTCGTCGAAGCCGATGACCGCGACCTCCTCCGGCACCCGGATGCCGTGCTCGTGCAGTGCGCGCAACGCGCCCAGCGCCAACTGGTCGTTGAGGCAGAGCAGTGCGTTGGGGCGGGAGCCCTCGCTCAGCGCCCGGGTCACGGCCTCGGCGCCGTCCGGCATGCGGAAGGACTCGACGGGCAGGAGGGCGGCCGGGTCGTAGGCGATGCCCGCTTCCGCCAGCGCGGCGCGGTAGCCGCGGGTGCGGGCCTCGGCCGTGCCCGGGCGGGTGTCGCTGCGTCCGCCGATGACAAGGATGGAGCGGCGGCCCAGGGTGATCAGGTGCTCGGTGGCCTCCCGCGCGGCCTTCTCGTTGTCGATGGCGACGTGGTCGGCGCCTTCCTCCAGCAGTTCGCCGATCAGCACGGTGGGCGGGGCGTCCGTGCGATCGTGCAGGTCGTCCGGGGTGAGGGCGAGCGGGCTGAGGATGACTCCGTCGACGAAGCTGGAGCCGAATCCGGTCAGCGCCGCCAGCTCGTGCTCGCGATCCGCTCCGGTCTGGTGGATCAGTACCGTCAGCGAGCGCCGCTCGGCCTCGCGGATGACGTGCCGGGCGAGCTCCGCGAAGTACGGGACGTCCAGTTCGGGAACGACGAGAGCGATGATGCCGGTGCGGCCCTGGCGCAGGTGGCGACCGGCGAGGTTCACCTTGTAGCCGAGTTCCTCGATGGCATCGCGGACGGCGCGCCTGGTGCGGTCGGAGACGTGGGTGTAGTCGTTGATGACGTTGGACACCGTCTTCTCCGACACGCCTGCGAGCCGCGCGACGTCCTTGATCCTGGGTCGTGCCACCGGAACCTCCCTGCTCCTCAGCGCTGCTGAGTTTATGTCCCGGCAGGTCGCCGATCGGCAGCGAGACCTCCGGGCTCGTTCGGCCTTCGGTTTCCGGCCTTGCTCCCTGGCCCTTTACAGCCAATGTACATCGATGTAAAAACTAGCCATCGCATCGGCTCGACCGGTGCGCCCCCGCCTGACCCAGGCGGTGGAACACCACGCTCATGGGTGGTCCACCGTCGGTCCGGCATGCGTGTCCGGCTGTCGGAAGGTACGCGATGTTCACCCGCTTCTCTGTCTCGCAACCAGCCCCCGCACCCGGTGCGGCACCTGGCCTCACCCGGCGCCGGCTGCTGCGCCACGGCACCGCCGCCGCAGGTGCGCTGCTCGCCGCCGGCCCGCTGTCCGGCTGCGCCTCACCGGCCGCCGCCGACGCCTCCGCACTGAGCGTCTGGGACCTGTTCCAGGGCGGCGACGGCATGCTGATGGACGACATGATCAAGGCCGTGTCCGAAGGCCCGCAGGGCTTCGAGGTGGAGCGGACGATCCTCGACTGGGGACCGTCGTACTACACCAAGCTGGCCATGTCGGCCGCCGGCGGCCGGGCCTCCGATGTCGCGGTCATGCATCTCTCCCGGCTGGCCGGCTATGCGCCCGGCGGCCTCCTCGACCCTTTCGACCTGGAACTGCTCGCCGAATTCGGCGTCAGCCAGAAGGACTTCGCACCGGCGGTCTGGGCGCGGACGCAGCACGACAGGACGGTGTACGCCATCCCGCTCGACGTCCACCCGTTCATCGTGTTCTACGACAAGGAGGCCGCCGACAAGGCGGGACTCCTCGACACCTCTGGCGAACTTGCCCCGCTGGGCTCCCCGGACGCCCTGCTCGACGCCGGTAAGGCGCTCGCCGAGGCGACCGGGCAGAAGGGCATCCTGTTCGGGCACGTCACCGACACGGCCCAGAACTGGCGGCAGTTCGCCGCCCTCTACGCGCAGACCGGGTCCGCCTTCACCCTGCCGGAAGGCGGGCCCGCGCAGATCGACGTCGACGCGGCGGTACGCGTCGTCACGTTCATGCAGCAGCTCTTCGACGGCCGTACCAACCCCAACAACCTGGACTACAACGGCGCGATGGCCGGCTTCATCGGTGGCCGCGGAGGCATGGTCATGCTGGGGGAGTGGGAACTGCCGACGCTGAAGAAGTCCGGCATCCCGCTCGGCGCCGCGCCCTTCCCGCAGGTCTTCGACAAGCCGGCCGTCTACACGGACAGCCACAGCTTCGTCCTCCCGCATCAGGAGGACCCCGACCCGGCGCGCCGCCGCCAGGCCCACCGGTACGTCGCGGAATTGGTCAAGCAGAGCCTCACCTGGGCGAGCGCCGGCCACATCCCGGCCTATCAGCCCGTGATCGCGGAACCGGAGTACGCCGCCCTCGACCCGCAGTCCTCCTACGCGGACGCCGGAGAGGTGGCGGTGCTCGACCCGCCGAACTGGTTCGCCGGGGCAGCTTCGAACTTCCAGAACCGGATGTGCCAGCCGCTCCAGTCGGCGCTGCTCGGCAACACCTCCGCCGAGAAGGCGGTGCGTCAGATGGTCCGCGAGGCGGACGCGCTGCTCCGGCAGCCCAACCCGGTGGCCTGACGAGCAGAAGGAGTGACCCACGTGACCACCACCGCACCCCCCGGCGCCGACGCCGTGACCGGCCCGGCCGCCGACCGGCCTGGCGGCCGCCGCCGTATCGGCACGAAGAGCCGCCGTACCACTCACGGCCCCGGCCTCGCCTTCGTCGTACCGTTCCTGCTCGTCTTCGTCCTGTTCCTCGTGTGGCCCATCGTGCATGGGCTCTGGATGAGCTTCACCGACAGCTCGCTCGCGCTGCGCGACACGGCCTTCGTCGGCTTCGACAACTACGCCGAGGCGTTCGGCGATCCGGACGTCTGGAGCAGCCTCGGCAACACGGTCGTCTTCACCGTCATCTCCAGTGTTCCGCTGGTGCTGATCGCGCTGGCCATGGCCCTGCTGGTGCACAGCGGCCTCGCCGGGCAATGGGTGTGGCGACTGGCCTTCTTCGCCCCCTACCTGCTGCCCGTGACCGTGGTGACGCTCATCTGGACCTGGCTCTACCAGCCGGAGCTCGGCCTGGCGAACCAGTTCCTCGACACCCTCGGCATGGAGCCCGTCGGCTGGCTGTCCGACGAAGCCGTCGCGATGTGGTCGATCGCCGCTCTCACCGTCTGGTGGACGGTCGGCTTCAACTTCCTGCTCTACCTCGCCGCGCTCCAGTCCCTGCCCTCGACCTCCTACGAGGCCGCCGCGCTGGACGGCGCCGGAGCCTGGCGGCGCCTGTGGTCCATCACCCTGCCGCAACTGCGCAGGACCACCGCGCTGGTCGCCATGCTCCAGATCCTCGCCTCGCTCAAGGTGTTCGACCAGATCTACATCCTCACCAAGGGCGGCCCCAACGCCTCGACCCGGCCGGTCCTGGAGTACGTCTACGACGTCGGCTTCACCGGCTACCGGCTCGGTTACGCCTCCGCCATCTCCTATCTCTTCTTCGCCCTCGTCATCGTCGTCTCGCTCGTGCAGCTGCGTCTCTTCCGCCAGGAGGACTGACCGTGTCCGCCACCGCAACACCCCTTCGCCCGCGGCGCCGTCCCCCCTTGGCAGCTGCCGAATCCTCCCTGCTCCTCGGACACGGCCGGCTGCCGCGCGCCCTGGCCGGCACCGCGCTGGCCGTCCTGGCCGCCGTCTGGCTGCTGCCGTTCGTCTGGGCCGTCGCGACCTCGGTACAGAGCGAGCAGGACGTGGCGTCGCCCGGCCTGTCCCCGATCAAGGGCGCTTTCACGACCGAGGCGTATCAACAGATCCTGGAACGCGGAAACGTCACCGTCTGGGCCTTCAACAGCTTCCTGATCGCCGGGCTGGTCACGCTGATCACGGTCGTCGTCTCCACGCTCGCCGCATACGGCTTCTCGCGCGGCACCTTCCGCGGCCGCCGGACGCTGCTCGCCGTCACCGTCGCCGCCATCCTGGTCCCGCCGCAGCTGCTCGTCGTGCCGCTCTTCGAGCAAATGCTGCTCTTCAACCTGGTGGACACCTACGCGGCGGTCATCCTGCCGCAGGTCGTCGCGCCCATGATGGTCTTCATCCTCAAGCGCTTCTTCGACGGCATCCCCCCTGAGCTGGAGGACGCGGCCCGGATGGACGGGGCATCGGAATTCCGGGTGTTCCTGTCGATCGTGCTCCCGCTGTCCCGGCCGATCGTCGCCGCCGTGGCGATCTTCGTCTTCATCGGGGCGTGGAACAACTTCATGTGGCCGTTCATCGTCACCAACGACCCGGACCTGATGACCCTCCCCGTCGGCCTGGCCACCGTCAAGGACGCCTTCGGCATCCAGTACGCCCAGTCCATGGCCTCCGCGCTGCTGGCGGCCCTGCCACTGATCGTGGTGTTCCTCTGCTTCCAGCGCCGCATCGTCGACTCCGTCGCCACCACCGGCCTCGGCGGTTCCTGACCTCACCCCTCGCCGTACTCAGAGGCCGGCGGCGTCTGGCCGGCCCCCGATCGACTGGAGCATGTGTGCCCACTCACTCCGTACCGCGCCCGGAGTATCCGCGTCCGCAGTTCGTGCGGCGCGACTGGCTCAACCTGAACGGCGCCTGGCAGTTCGAGACCGACCGAGGGGACAGCGGGCTCGAACGCGGCCTGCTCGGCCGCGAGTTGCGCGACGAGATCCTCGTACCCTTCCCACCCGAGTCCGAGCTGTCCGGCATCGGCGACACCGACTTCCTCGAGGCCGTCTGGTACCGACGTGCACTCACCTTGCCCGCCGAATGGGCCGGACGCCGCGTGCTGCTGCACTTCGGCGCCGTAGACCATGACACCACCGTGTGGGCCGACGGCCGCGAGGTCGCCCGGCACCGCGGCGGCTTCACCCCGTTCACCGCCGACCTCGGCGACATCGCGGGCAGCGGTGAGGAGGTCGTCATCACCGTCCGCGCTCGCGACCCCAAGTCCGGCCCGCAGGCACGCGGCAAGCAGGCGATCCAGTACGCCAACCACGACTGCAACTACACCCGCGTGACCGGCATCTGGCAGACCGTCTGGCTGGAGCCCGTCCCCGATCTGCACCTGCGCCGCCCCCGCATCACCCCCGACCTAGCCGGCTCCGCCTTCCACCTCGAACTGTCGATCTCCGGCAGCCGCCCCGGCCACCGCGTACGCGCCGTCCTCAGCGACGCCGACGGCGAGGTGAGCCGCGCCGAGGTCCGCGCCGATCTGGACCTGGCCCCACGCCTGCACCTGCCCGTGCCCGACGACCGGCGCCGCGGATGGAGCCCGCAAGACCCGCATCTGTACGACGTACGCCTCGAACTCCTCGACGCCACAGGCAAGGTGGTCGACAGCGCCGAGAGCTACGCGGGACTACGCTCCGTCGGACTCAGCGGCAAGACCGTCCTGCTCAACGGCAAGCCCGTCTTCCAGCGCCTCGTCCTCGACCAGGGCTGGTACCCCGACGGACTGATGACCGCGCCGACCGACGGGGCGCTGGTCCGGGACATCGAGCTGGCCATGGCGGCCGGGTTCAACGGGGCCCGGCTGCACCAGAAGGTGTTCGAGGAGCGCTTCCTCCACCACGCCGACCGCCTCGGCTACCTGGTCTGGGGCGAGTTCGGCGACTGGGGCTGCGAGATCGGCGGCTCCTCGGGTGACAACCAGCGGCCCGACGCCTCGTACGTCGCCCAGTGGCTGGAGGCCCTCGAACGGGACTACTCCCACCCCTCGATCATCGGCTGGTGCCCGCTCAACGAGACGTACCAGAAGCTCCACGACCGCATCACCCAACTCGACGACGTCACCCGCGCGATGTTCCTGGCCACGAAGGCGATGGACACCACCCGCCCGGTGATCGACGCCTCCGGCTACGCCCATCGCGTCGCCGGGACCGACATCTACGACTCACACCACTACGAGCAGGACCCGGAGACCTTCCGGCAGCTGATGTCGGGCCTAGCCAAGGACGACCCCTTCGTCAACTCCCATGAGGGCGGCGCACCTTACTCCCTTCCCTACGGCGGCCAGCCGTACTTCGTCAGCGAGTTCGGCGGCATCTGGTGGGACCCCGAGGCAGCGGCCGCCCAGTCCGGAGAGGACCGCACCGAGTCCTGGGGCTACGGCGAACGCGTCCGCGACGAGGAGGAGTTCCACGCCCGCTTCAGCGGCCTGACCGAGGTGCTGCTGAACGACCGTGACATGTTCGGCTACTGCTACACCCAGTTGACCGACGTCTTCCAGGAACAGAACGGCATCTACCGCTTCGACCGGGGTCTCAAGCTGGACGTCGACCGCATCAGGGCCGCGCAGCTGCGTCCGGCCGCGATCGAGAACCAGGACGACGATCGGGCCTGATCGCAGGAGATCAGGAGAGGAGAGTGGTGCCACTCCGCCGGACGACGGGGTGGCACCACTCCGGCACTGCCGTCAGGTGACGTCGCCACTCGCGAAATACCCTCGGCAGACCGTGCCTTCGAAGCCGGTCGCGATCTGCAGCGCCTGGCTGCCGTCTGCCTGCGGCGGCATGCCGTCCCGGTTGAGCAGTCGCTGTCCGACCAGCAGGATGCGCCCGGCGGAACCGCCACCCGGCGTGGGTGCCGAGGCGACGGTCGGCGCGGCGTCCGTTCGATGTAAATGGAGCTGATGTCAGCTCTTCGTCGAGGGCGCCCGTGAAGACGCTCCGCCCCCGCTTACCTGACCTGCCACGCCTCACGCTCCCGCTCAGCGCCTGCGCCCCCGCGCCGCCCAGCCGCTACCGATCCCCGCGACATGCAAGGCGAGACACGTGAGCCCGATCAGCATGACGTTGGTGGATGTGAAGACTTCGTTGGTGGATATGTCCGCCGCGTTGATGAGAAAGGCGATGAAGAACAGGACCGCCGCGATGATGCCCAGCACGGTGTGCCTCCTTGGTGAGGGGAATCGACCGATGGTGCCGTTTCTCGCGTATGCCCCCGGCGGACCCCCTCACGCACTGCCTGGCGCCGCGAGTGCGCGGTGAGCGACGCATGGCCACTTGACGAGACGAAACGTATCGTCTAATTTCATCGTCATCGTTGGTCGGCAGTTGCTGTTCCTTCGGCCTGCCACACGATCCTGTTCACCCATCAAAGGACTGCCCTTGCACTCTGCTTCCGTCAGCACCACCGTCACTGCTTCTCCGCTCGCCACGTCTCAGATCGCTCTTGCCGAGGTGACCAAGCGCTACGGCGACCGCATGGTGCTGGACCGCGTGTCTCTCACTGTCCGGCCGGGCGAGAAGGTCGGGATCGTCGGGGACAACGGCTCCGGGAAGTCCACGCTTCTGCGGCTGCTAGCGGGACAGGAGGTGGTCGACAACGGCAGCCTGACCGTCATGGCACCGGGCGGGATCGGCCACCTTCGCCAGACTCTCGATCTGCCCGGCTCGGCGCGCGTGGGCGATGCCGTGGATCACGTACTGGGTGAACTACGCGCCCTGGAGCACCGTATTCGTGTCGCCGAGGCCGCGCTGGGCACGGCCGGCAACGCTGAGTTCGAGCGCTACGCCGCACTGGTGGCCGAGTTCGATGCGCGGGGCGGGCACGGAGCGGATCGCCGGGTCGAGGTGAGCCTGCGCCGGCTCGGCGAGCACGCGCCGCTGGACCGGGGGCGTGTGCTGAGCACCCTCTCCGGAGGGCAGCGCTCCCGTCTCGCACTCGCCGCGACCCTGGCCTTGGCACCCGAACTGCTGCTGCTCGACGAGCCGACCAACGATCTGGACGACGAGGCCGTGGCCTGGCTCGAAGGACAACTTCGGCGTCATCGGGGCACGGTCATCGTGGCCACACACGATCGGGCGTTCCTGGAACGCGTCACCGACACCATCCTGGAAGTGGACCACGATCAGCACACGGTACGGCGCTACGGCGACGGGTACGCCGGCTTTCTCACCGCCAAGGCGGCGGCCCGTGCCCGGTGGGCGTGGGAACACGAGCAATGGCGCAATGAGGTCGCCCGGCAGGAACACCTCGCCGACTCCAGTATCGGAATGCTGGCCGAGATCCCCCGCAAGGGGCCGTGGGCGTTCAGCGGCGCCGGCGCCTTTCGTGCGCGCTCGCGGGCACACGGCGCACAAAGCCGCATCCGGAACGCACGCGAGCGGTTGCAACGGCTGACGGAGAACCCCGTGCCGCCACCTCCGCAGCCGTTAAGTTTCGCAGGCCGGGTCGAAGGCACGCCGACCGCCGAGGAAACACCAACGGCAGCGCACCTGGAAGACGTCCTGGTCAAAGGGCGGTTGTACGTTCCGTCCCTGAAACTCGCTTCTGGAGAACGACTCCTCGTCACCGGCCCCAACGGTGTCGGCAAAAGCACCCTTCTCCAGCTACTGGCAGGGGAATTGACACCCGACGCGGGTATCGTGCGCCGACCGCGCCGGGTTGGATTCCTGCGTCAGCAATGCGCGCCCGACGACGCCTTCGACGCCCGCACGCTGCTCGCGGCATTCGCAGCGGACAGGGTGGGGCAGCCCGACGAGCACGCCGACGCACTCCTTGCGCTCGGCCTGTTCCAGGCCGCCGACCTCTCCGTTCCCGTACGGAACCTGTCCGTCGGGCAGCGCCGCAAGCTCGAACTGGCCCGGCTCGTGACGGACGGCCCACTCGATCTGCTCCTGCTCGACGAGCCGACGAACCACTTGGCCCCCGCACTGGTGGAAGAGATCGAGGCTGCCCTGGCCCGCTACACCGGCACGCTGGTCGTGGTGACGCACGACCGGCTCCTGCGTGAACGCTTCCACGGGCCCCGCCTGGAACTCCCCATGTCCGCTGAGAAGGTGCCCCAGAACTGACGACCTTGGGCCGCCCAACCGTCCGCCGCCCCCGGACGGGCCCGGTCATCGGAGCGCGCATGGACCGTGGAACAGCACGACCTGACCATGCGCCCGATCACCGGGCACGACGAACTCGACCTCTTCTGCCGACTTCCGTGTGCCTTCAACGAGGAATTGGCGGACGATCTCGCAGCCGGCCGGCGTCGGCTGGCGTCGGCCGGAATGGATGTGGGTCGCCCTGCGCGGCGGGCACCTGGGCCCTGTCGTTTGGATCATCGGGCGGACCAGAGGAAGGTGCCTGCGATGTGGAGTCCGGCCAGGTAGATGGTGGCTGTCTTCTCGTAACGGGTGGCGATCCCGCGCCACTGCTTGAGGCGGTTGATGCACCGCTCGACGGTGTTGCGCTGCTTGTAGGTCTCGCGGTCGAAGGCCGGCGGTCTGCCGCCTCGGCTGCCTCGTCGCCGTCGGTGGCCGCGTTGGTCCGCAGGGATGGGGATCACGGCACGGATGCCGCGTCGGCGTAGGTGCTCGCGGATCGCGCGGGACGAATAGGCCTTGTCCGCCAGGACCCCGTCCGGTCTGGTGCGCGGTCGGCCACGTCGGCGGGGAACACGCAGGCGGGCCATGACATCGGTGAAGACCGGTGCTTCGCCTGCCTGTCCGGCGGTGAGGACGAAAGCCAGAGGCCTGCAGCGGGCATCGGCAGCCAGGTGGATCTTCGTGGTCAGTCCGCCGCCGGACCGTCCGATGGCATGGTCGCCGGGTTCACCGGCCGGGCCCCCTTTTGCGGGCCCCGGCCGCATGCTGGTGAGCGCGCACGATCGTGGAGTCCACCGAGACCGCCCAGTCGAGGTCCTCGTCGGCGTCGGCCTGGGCCATCAGCGCGGTGAACACCCGCTCCCAGGTACCGTCGACGGCCCACATCCGCAGCCGGTTGTAGACGCCCAGCCAATTTCCGTACTTCTCCGGCAGGTGCACCCACTGCGTTCCGGTCTGGAACTTGAAGGCGATCGCGTCGATCACCTCCCGGTGATCCGTCCAGCGACCACCCCGTTTGGGCGTCCGGTCCGGGAGCAACGGCTCGATCCGTGCCCACTGCACATCAGGCAACCGCACACCGGACCAACGATCCGATGATCCAAAACGAGACGCCCCTAGTTGTCCCGCGCGTCGAAGTGGGCCGTGGCCAGGACGGAGCCGTCCGCGTTCAGCAGGCTGGCACCAGACACGGTCTCCGGGGCGACCGGCGTGGGGGCTCCCCAGTAGCCCCGGCCGGCGTCGTCGAGGGAAAACTCTCCGATGCGGACCGACGTGCCGTCCGAGCGCTCCAGCCGGCAACTGACCTTCCCGGCCTCCGGGTATTCGTCGTAACCGTTGCGTGAGTCGATGGCCTCGGACTCCTCTTCGGCCTGGGAGCCGGATCGGGACCCGTCCGGGCCGAGGTCGACCGACATGTAGATCCAGCCCGGAGATCCGGTATAGGCGAAGATCCGGCCCACCGGGCGGTGGCCGGGCGTCAGCAGAGACGCTGTGAGAAGGCCGTGCTCCGCGCCGGGGGGCTCCGAACTCGGCGAGGAGGGAGCCGACGCTCCCTCGATGGCCGTACCGACGGCCCAGCCACCGAAACCGCACCCGAGGGCGATCGCGGCGGCGGCCGCGACCGCCACGCCCGCCCGTGGTCGCCGCCGTCGTGCGGGCCGGTTCAGGCGCAACCGGTGCTGGGCGATGTCCTCGGCGAGCTGTGAGTCGTCAACGACAGCTATGGCGATGCCGAAGACCATGCGCTGGAACCGGCGGACGAACGCGAGGGCGCTCTCCGGGGCGCCTGCCGCCATTCCCGCCAGCAGCGCCTCGTCCGAGAGCCGCCCAAGTGGCAGGCCCGATCCGCGCATACCTGTGAATACGGCGAAACTCGCCGAACGGATTCCCCCAGTGCCACGCGGGATCACGGCCCCATTCTCCCGCTTGATGCTGTTTGCCGGAAATCCCCTGGCGCGGCCCGTCCGTACCTCTGGGCAGGACGATTTCTCACGGAGGGCCGAGACATGGCGACGACGCTCATGACGTTCGTGCGTAGGAACGTCGGGCCCGGGCTGGCTGCCGGAGCAGTGGCGGGCATTCTCGTGGCGTGCGGAGGCGGTAACGGCGACGGTGGCGGCTCTTCATCGCCGGCCCCGGAACAGAGTGGCGAGCCGGGAACCACCCAGGTGGACGTCAAGATGACCGACTTCAAGATGGAGCTGTCCGAGACGACGCTGAAAGCGGGTGACTACACCTTCGTCGCCAAGAACGACGGAGACCACGACCACGCCCTGGAGATCGAGGGCTCAGGAACGGAACAGAAGACGCGGACGCTGGAACCCGGGGAGTCGGCGAACCTCACCATCACGCTGAAGGACGGCACGTACGAGGTCTACTGCCCTGTCGACGACCACAAGGGCATGGGCATGAAGACCGAGCTCACCGTGGGCGGCACCGCCTCGACGGACAGCGACACCAACACGTCCGATAGCAATGGCTACTGAGCGCTGTCGACGCGAACCCGGTCAAGCCGGCAGCGGCAAGGGCGACCCCTGGTGTGCGAGTGGTCGCCCTGCACGGCGAGACGGCCTTCCCCCCGGCCTGGCTGGCCGAACTGGAGGGCCGCCCCACGATCCTCGAACTCGCCAGCTGCACGCGCCATGCCCCGCTCGGGTCGGCCGAGAGGAACCGATCCTCGCAGCCGGGCTGATCCGAACGACAGGGCCTAGTGGTCAGGTCCGCCTGGTGGGGCCGGGCCGGAGAGGACACACCGCTTCTCTTGGACATTCTCGATCTCGACGACAGTGCCGCGGCTCCCGACCGCGTGGACATCGGCGGACGACTCCTGCACACCGCCATGGCCAAGACGCTTCCCCCGGGGGATCGGCCCGCCCGACTACAACCGCCTCGTCCCGTCCAACTGATGTGAGAGAGCGGTGACCGAGCGCGTGGTGAAGGACCGAAGATACTGGAGCGAACCGGCGCCGAGCTGTTCGTGGATCGGTTGCGTCTGGAGTGGCGCTCAGGGACACCTCTTCCCCAGCCCAGCGGACAACTGGCGTTCCGGTCAGTCCGTGACTCCGAGGAACTCCTTGCCCTGATGACCCTCGCCATGGACGGGACGCTGGACGCTCACAGCCGGCGCAGCCTGACCCGGATGCCCGCTCGCGAAGCGGCGCTCAGCCACTACTAGGAAGCTCCGCGCCACACGAGCCCGCGGGAATGCTGGCGGGTCGCGATACCCGGCGGTGATCCGGTGGGGTTCGTCATCCCGGCCCGCAACGGCTACAACTCGATCATTGCCTACCTGGCCGTTCTGCCCGCACGCCGCGGCCACGGCTACATCGACGAGATCCTCGCCGAAGGCACCCGCGTCCTCGCCGAGCAGAAGGTCCCGCGCATCCGAACGTCACAGATCTCAGCAACGCTCCGATGGCGAATGCCTTCCAGCGCGCCGGCTACGTCAATTTCGAACGCGCGATCAACATGACCTGGCACTGATCCGGACATCGGGCGGGGAGGCCGCTGGCGGCCTCCCCGGGCGCAGCCCTGCCGGACGCATCGTGACGCATCGTGCAGAGAAGCAGAATGGGGGTACGCGGCCGGAAGGGACGACGAGCGGAGGATCGCGATGTTCGAGGCCGGTGACATCCGAGAGTGGCGCGGTCACGATGTGGTCGACGACAGCGCACACAAGATCGGCAAACTGGAGTCGATCTATGTGGACACCGCTTCCGACGCGCCGTCCTTCGCGACCGTCACGGTCGGCATGCCGACTCGGCACCGCCTGGTGTTCGTTCCGCTCGCCGGAGCCACGGTCGGCCCTGGATACCTGCGGGTCACCTACGCAAAACACCAGGTCAAGGATGCGCCGTCCATCGACATCGACGGAGTCCTGCCGGCCGAGGACGAAGCAGCGGTCTTTGCCCACTACGACCTGGCCTACCGGCCCGGCGCGGAGGGCGAGCGGCGGCTGGCACGCCGCTGACGAACAACGTCGATCCGGGAGGCGGCCATGGCTCTGTTCTTGTTCCTGCTTCTTGTGGCGATAGTGCTCGGATTCATCGGAGTACTCGCCGAGGGTTTGCTCTATCTGCTGATCATCGGGGTGCTCGTGGCCATCGCCGACATCCTCTACGTGGGAATGAAGCTCCGGCGAAGCGGCAGGCGCCCGGTTCGATAGGCCCGTCTGTCCGACGAATGGACGACGCGACCACCGCCCCCGGACTTGCGGAGCGAGGCCGACCCTCAGGTCGACGGGGCCCGAGCGCTCTGTCGCCGACTGCATGGGAGCAAGCGCTTGCGATCAACGGTCAACCCGCCGGACACGAGCGTGTACCGCTCGCGCCGCCCCCTCCCGTCCGGCGCTCCCACAACGCCTTGTCAGCGTGACAACGTCGGATGTATAACGTTGTAAATGTCAGCACCGGGACTCGGCGCCAGGCTCACGGTGACGACACCGTACCCGCACCGACCACCCGAGTCGGGCCGCTTCGAAGGGGAATGCCGTGCGGGTCAGCCTCAAGGACGTCGCCGCCCATGCGGGGGTCTCCATCAAGACCGTCTCCAACGTGGTGAACAACTACCAGCACGTCACCCCCGCCATGCGCGAACGCGTCCAGCGGTCCATCGACGCGCTCGGCTACCGGCCCAACCTGGCCGCCCGGCACCTGCGCAAAGGACGCACGGGCATCATCGCCCTCGCCCTCCCCGAACTCGGCAACCCCTACTTCGCCGAACTGGCCGCCGCCGTCATCGACGCGGCCGCCGCCCACGACTACATCGTGCTGCTGGACCACACCGGCGGACGCCATGAACAGGAGATCCTGGTCAGCCAGGGCTTCCGGGCACGGGTCATCGACGGGCTCATCCTCAGCCCCATCGAGCTGGAGACCGAAGACCTGCGCGACCGGGCGGAGAACGTGCCGCTGGTACTGCTCGGGGAGCGGGACTACGACCTGCCCTACGACCACATCGCCATCGACAACGTCGCCGCGGCCCGCGCCGCCGTCCGGCACCTGGTCGGCCTCGGACGCCGGGAGGTGGCGTTCATAGGAGACCGGCGCGGCCGCAGCGAGCCCGCACAACTGCGCGTGCGCGGTTGGCGCGAGGAACTCACCGCCGCCGGACTACCGGCCGACGACGGACTCGTGGCCACCACCGAGGGGTGGGGGCACGCGGACGGTGCGGCGGCCATGACCCGGATCCTCGAGGCCGGACGGCGTCCCGACGCGATCTTCGCCTACAACGACCCCGTGGCCATCGGCGCGATGCGTGTCCTGCGCGAACATGGACTGCGCGTCCCTGAGGACATCGCGGTCGTCGGCTTCGACGACGTGGTCGAAGGGCGCTTCGGCGCGGTGACGCTCACCTCCGTGTCGCCGGACAAGGAGGCCATCGGCCGGCTCGCGGTCGAGTCGGTGCTCGCCCGGCTGGGCGGTGAGGCTCCTGAACCCCGCAGGGTCTGGGCGGACTACCGCCTGGTCGAGCGGGAGAGCACACTCGGGCGCGGCGCGTCGAAGGGCGAGGCCGAGGGCTGACCCGGGCGTAACCAAGTACGCCGCGAACCCCGTCGGTTGGCCGACCGGCACGGCGGGGTCCTCCGTCGTGCCGCCTGGCCGCGGGCATCTCGCCCGGCCGCGGCAAGGGGTCTGGTCTGCCGAGGTCCCGAGACAGGAACGGGAGTTCGTGGTCGCTGCTAGCGCCGGTCATGAGGCAAGCGCTTGCGTGGCACCCCACCTCCTCGCTGCGCGCAACAGCTGCGCGCACAGGGGGTTTACAGCTTCCTTCCAACGATGTAAAAACCTCTTTGCGACGGGCCCGACAACGTTGCCCGCCGGGGGAGAAGCAACTTTTCCGATGATTCATCAGCTCCCCAATTCCCTTTCAGCGTCGCCCGGATCGGGGTCACCATGCAGCGCACCACTGACCGTCCTCGCCTCCTCGCCCGCCCCGGCGTCGTGGCCCTGGCCGCCGCGGTGGCCTTGACCGCCACCGCCTGCGCGAAGTCCGAGGACGACGCGTCGAAGGACACCCGGTCCCCGGCGGCGGCCGGCGCCGAACAGAAGGTCGTCACGCCGAAGCCGGGCAGCAAGACCTGCGCCATCGATGCCTACGGTGCCCAGAAGCTGGACCTGAAGAACGCGACGGTGGGCTTCTCGCAATCGGAGAAGGAGGCCAATCCGTTCCGCATCGCCGAGACCCAGTCCATCAAGGACGAGGCCGAGAAGCGGGGCGTCAAGTTGCTGACGGCCAACGCCCAGTCGCAGTTCTCCAAGCAGATCAGCGACGTCCAGGACCTGCTCGCCAAGGGCGCCGACCTGCTGGTGATCGCCCCGCTCAACTCCGACGGCTGGGACCCGGTGCTCCAGGCCGCGGCCGCCAAGAAGGTCCCGATCGTCACGATCGACCGGAAGATCAACGCCACCGCCTGCAAGGACTATGTCTCCTTCATAGCCTCGGACTTCGTCGAGCAGGGCCGGCGCGCCGCCGACCAGATGATCGAGGCCACCGGCGGCAAGGGCGAGGTCGCCATCCTCCTCGGCTCGGCCGGGAACAACGTCACCACCGAGCGCACCCAGGGCTTCAAGGAGCGGATCGCCGAGAAGGCGCCGGAGTTGAAGGTGGTGTTCGAGCAGACCGGTGAGTTCGCCCGCGAGAAGGGCCAGCAGGTCACCGAGCAGCTCATCCAGTCGAAGCCCGGTATCAAGGGCATCTACGCCGAGAACGACGAGATGGGGCTCGGCGCGGTGGCCGCCCTCAAGGGCGCCGGCAAGAAGGCGGGCGACGTCAAGATCGTCACGGTCGACGGCACCCGCAACGCCGTCCAGGGCATCGTGGACGGCTGGATCAGCGGCGTCATCGAGTCCAACCCCCGGTTCGGACCACTGGCGTTCCAGACCCTGGACACCTTCACCAAGGGCGAGAAGGTCCCGCAGGACATCATCATCCAGGACAGCGCCTACACCGCGGGCAACGCGAAGACGGACATCACCAAGGCGTACTGACCCCATGGGGGCACGGGCAACCGTGCCCCCATCGCCTTCCCCGCACCACGTTCCGCACGCACCCTTCTCTTCCTGGAGGCACAGGTGGCACCCCCCGCCGAAGTCCTCGCCGTCCGCGGACTGAGCAAGACCTTCCCCGGCGTACGGGCCCTGGACGACGTGGACCTGACCCTGCACGCCGGAGAGGTCCACGCCCTGATCGGCGAGAACGGCGCCGGCAAGTCGACCCTCATCAAGCTCCTCACCGGCGTGTACCGGCCGGACGCCGGCGACATCACCTTCCAGGGCCGCAAGGTCTCCTTCGCCACGCCCCTGGAGGCACAGAAGGCGGGCATCTCGACCATCTACCAAGAGGTCAACCTGATCCCGCTGCTCAGCGTGGCCCGCAATCTCTTCCTGGGCCGGGAACCGCGCAACCGCTTCGGCGTCCTGGACATCGCCCGCATGAACCGGGAGGCCGAGGAGACCCTGCGCGGCTACGGCGTCCAGGTCGACGTCCGCCGACCGCTGCGCACCCTCGGGGTCGGCGCCCAGCAGATGGTGGCCCTGGCCCGTGCCGTGGCCACCGACGCGCGCATCGTCATCATGGACGAACCGACATCCTCCCTCGAACCACGCGAGGTCGAGACCCTGTTCTCGGTCATCCGGCGCCTGCGCGACGCGGGCATCGCCGTCGTGTACGTCAGCCACCGCCTCGACGAGCTCTACGCCGTGTGTGACACGGTCACGGTGCTCCGCGACGGCCGGCGTGTCCACCACGGCCGCCTGGCCGACCTCGACCGCCTCGCCCTGGTGTCCACGATGCTCGGCCGGGACCTCGGCGAGGTCCGCGAGGAAGGTCTCACCAAGTTCACCGGTGACCACGAGGCGACCGACACCCAACCCGTGCTGGACGCCAGGGAACTGACGGTGCCGCACAAGCTGCACCAAGTGTCTTTGAGTATCCGTCCGGGCGAGGTCGTCGGCCTGGGAGGGCTGCTCGGCTCCGGACGAACCGAGACTGCGAAGGCCATCTCCGGTGCCCTGCCCGTCCGTTCGGGTCGTGTCAAGGTCGCCGGCGTCCCGCTGCGCGGCGGTTCGGCACCGGCCGCCATCCGGGCGGGTGTCAGCCTGCTGCCGGAGGACCGCAAGAGCGAGGGCATCGTCCCCGGCCTTTCGGTCCGGGAGAACATCGCGCTCGCCGTCCTGCCCCGGCTCTCCCGCTTCGGCCTCGTCTCCGAGACCCGCGTAGACAGCGTCGTCGACACCTTCATCAAGCGCCTGCGCATCAAGGCATCCTCGCCCCACCAGAAGGTCGGCGAACTCTCCGGCGGCAACCAGCAGAAGGTGCTGCTCGCCCGCTGGCTCGCCATGAACCCCAAGGTGCTGCTGCTCGACGAGCCCACGCGCGGCATCGACGTCGGCGCCAAGGCGGAGGTCCAGAAACTCGTGGACGAACTGGCCGCCGACGGCCTGGGCGTCCTCCTCATC
Source organism: Streptomyces sp. NPDC056479 (assembly GCF_042795335.1). Taxonomy (NCBI): domain Bacteria; kingdom Bacillati; phylum Actinomycetota; class Actinomycetes; order Kitasatosporales; family Streptomycetaceae; genus Streptomyces; species Streptomyces sp. NPDC056479. Next base: position 1,125,892 of record NZ_JBHTRZ010000001.1, read on the forward strand.
TCCTCCGACCTGGAGGAGCTGATCGAAGGGTCCGACCGCGTGGTCGTACTGAAGGACGGTGCCGTCGTCGGCGAACTGACCAGGGACGACGTCACCGAGGACAAGCTGATGCGCACCATCGCCGGAGACGCCGCGGTGGAGCACCTGGCCAAGGAGGTGGCCACCGATGGCTGAGGCCACCCTCCGCACCGCCCCGCTGGACAAGACCCGCCTGCTCCAGTGGCTGCAGACCTACGGCGTCTACGCGGGCGTGGCGGCGCTGCTCGTCGTCAACACCGTCATCACCCCGCACTTCCTCTCCGCCGAGAACTTCCGCACCCAGGCCGTCCAGGTCGCCCCCGTCATCATCGTCGCCCTCGGCATGGCCCTGGTCATCGGCACGGAGGGCGTCGACCTGTCGGTCGGTGCCGTGATGGCACTGGCGGCCTCCGTCACCGCGCTCTACCTCGGCTACGGACTCCTGCCCGCGCTGCTCGTGGTCGCGCTCTTCGCCGCCGGGGTCGGACTGGCCAACGGCGCGTTGGTCGCGCTCGTCGGCGTTCAACCCATCGTCGCGACCCTGGCCCTCATGGTCGGCGGCCGGGGCCTCGCCCTGGTGCTGCTGCCCCAGCTGGAGGACCTGCGCAACCCCTCCCTGGCCTCCCTCGGTTCGGGCGACATCCTCGGCATCCCGTACCTGATCCTGATCGCCGCGGTCCTGGCCGTGCTCGTGGCCTTCGTGGTGCGCCGCACCACCTTCGGGCGCCAGCTCCTCGCCATCGGCGACAGCCGCCCGGCCGCGCAGCTCGCCGGCCTGCCGGTGCGACGCGTGCTGATCATCGTGTACGTCGTCTGCGCGCTGCTCGCCGCCGTCGCGGGCGTGCTCGCGACCGCCCGCCTCCAGGCCAGCGACCCGACCTCGCTCGGCAATCTGATGGAGCTCTCGGCGATCACGGCGGTCGTCGTCGGCGGCACCCCACTGACCGGCGGCCGGGTCAACATCGCCGGCACCGTGGCGGGAGCCGTCCTCATCCAACTGCTCACCGCCACCCTCATCAAGCACGATCTGCCGCCCTCCTGGACCCAGATCGCCCAGGCCATAGTGATCGTCGCCGCCGTCTACGCGGCACGGGGACGGGGGAGGCGATGACCGTCACGAAAGCGGACGCGCCCGTGACCACTGCGAGCAACGAGCCGACGGGGGAGACCGAACCGGTCGGCTCCGCCCGCTCCGAGAGGCTGAGCGCCCTGATCCAGCAGCACGGCGCGCTGGCCGTGCTGGTGCTCGTCTCCCTGGTGGCGTCGTTCTCCTTCGACGCCTTCGCCACCGGCGACAACGTCAGCAACATGGCGACCAGTTCGGCCTTCCTGGCGATCGTCGCCCTAGGCATGACGTTCGTGATCATCACCGGCGGCATCGACCTCTCGGTCGGCTCGCTGTTCGCCCTCGGCGGCGTCCTGGCGGCCTGGGGATCACGCCACGGCACCCTGGTGGCCCTGCTTATGCCGCTGGCGGTATGCGGACTGATCGGAGTCGTCAACGGCCTGCTCGTCGCCCGCTCCCGACTCGCCCCCTTCATCGTCACGCTGGCCGCCATGCTGGGCGCGCGCGGCCTGCTGCTCGCCATCACCGACGAGGGCGCGGACACCTTCCTGATCGGCAAGGGCTCGTTCCTCGCCGAGTTGGGCCAGGGCACCACCCTGGGCCTCGGCAACCCGGTGTGGATCACCCTGGCCCTCTTCATCGCGGGCGCCGTGGTCCTGCGCCGCACCCGCTTCGGACAACATGTGTACGCCGTCGGCGGCAACGAGGACGCGGCGGCCCTGATGGGCGCCCCCGTGGCCCGCACCAAGATCCTCGTCTACACCCTGTCCGGGCTCCTCGCCGGGCTGGCCGGTGCGCTCAACGCCGCCTGGCTCGCCTCCGGCGTCACCATCCTCGGCAACGGCATGGAACTGGAGGCCATCTCCGCCGTGGTCATCGGCGGGACCCTGCTGACCGGCGGCCTCGGCTACGTCAGCGGTTCCCTGGTCGGCGTACTGCTGCTGAAGGTCATCCAGAACGTCATCAACCAGATCGGCTCCCTCGACTCCTCCTACCAGCAGGTCGTCAGCGGCGCCTTCCTCGCCGTCGTCGTGATCGCCCAGACCTGGCTGGGCCGCAGACGGCAACTCATGTGACCAGCCCCGGACCCGGCGGCAGAGCCCCAGACGGCCCGGCCGCCGAGTCCGGTTCCGGGCGGCCGGACTCCCCTCCGGCCGCCACCCGCACGCGCACGTCTCCCACCCCACGATTCAAGGAGGCACGATGCGTCGAGTACCCGCAGGCCGACGGCCGTTCGCCTGGCTGAGACGACGAGCGCGGTGGGCGACCACCGCGCTCGCCGCGCTCACCCTGGTCGCCGGCACGGCACTGACGGCCACCGCTTCCGCGGCCGCCGCACCCCGGGCGTGGACACCCAAGCCGTCCCCCATGACCACCCCATGGACCAACCAGGTCCCCACCGACAACCCGCTCCCGGAATACCCCCGCCCCCAGCTGACCCGTCCCGACTGGGCCAATCTCAACGGCATCTGGGACTTCGCCGTCACCTCGGCGGACGCCGGACAGCCGGTGACCTTCACAGAGCAGATCCGGGTCCCGTTCGCCGCCGAGTCCGCGCTCTCCGGGATCCAGCGCAAGATCACCCAGAACGACAGGCTCTGGTACAAGCGCACCTTCACCGCCCCGTCGAACTGGAACGGCCGCCGCGTCCAGCTCAACTTCGGCGCCAGCGACTGGCGTACGACCGTATGGGTCAACGGCCGTCAGGCAGGAGCCACCCACAGCGGCGGCTTCGACGCCTTCTCCTACGACGTCACCGACCTCCTCAACGGCGGCACCAACACGATCGTCGTCTCCGTCTGGGACCCCACCGAGACCGGCGGCCAGGCGGTCGGCAAGCAGCGGATCCGCGACGTCGCCCCACACCCCGGCGGCGGCATCTTCTACACGGCAGCCTCCGGCATCTGGCAGACCGTGTGGCTCGAACCCACGGCCCCCGCGCACATCACCCGCCTCGACATGGTGCCGGACCCTGCGAACAACCGCCTCAAGGTCACCGTCCGAGGAACCGGAACAAACGGCCACCAGGCCCGCGTCACCGTCTCCACCGGCGGCACCACGATCGGCACCGCCACCGGCCCGGTAGGCACCGAGTTCACCGTGCCCGTCCCGAACCCGCACCTGTGGACCCCGGAGGACCCCTTCCTCTACGACGTGAAGGCCGACCTGCTCTCCGTCGGCACGACCGTCGACTCCGTCGGCAGCTACACCGGCATGCGCTCCATCGGCATCGCCCGCGTCGACGGCGTCCTCCGCCCCGTCCTCAACGGCAAGTTCGTCTTCCAGACCGGCGCCCTCGACCAGGGGTACTGGCCGGACGGCATCTACACCGCGCCCACCGACGCCGCCCTGCGCCACGACCTCCAGAAGCACAAGGACCTCGGCTTCAACATGGTCCGCAAGCACATCAAGGTCGAGCCGCAGCGCTGGTTCTACTGGGCCGACCGGCTCGGACTGCTGGTCTGGCAGGACATGCCTTCCATGGAACACACCCCCGACGCCGCGGCCCGCACCCAGTGGGAGGCCGAGTACGACCGCATCATCGACCAGCACCGCAGCTCACCGTCCCTGGTCATGTGGGTCAACCAGAACGAGGGCTGGGGCCAGTACGACCAGGCCCGCATCGCCGACAAGGTCAAGGCCTACGACCCCTCACGCCTGGTCGACAACATGAGCGGCGTCAACTGCTGCGGCGCCGTCGACGGCGGCAACGGCGACGTAGTCGACCATCACGTATATGTCGGCCCCGGCACCACCGTGCCCAGCGCCACCCGGGCCGCCGTCCTCGGCGAGTTCGGCGGACTCGGCTTCAAGGCCGCCGGCCACGAGTGGTACCCCGGCGGCGGCTTCAGCTACGAGGACCAGCCCGACCTCGCCCACCTCAACAACCGCTTCGTGGGCCTCATCGACGCGATCCGCGAGGTACGCATGTCCCGAGGCCTGTCCGCGTCGGTCTACACCGAGATCACCGACGTCGAGAACGAGGTCAACGGCCTGCTCACCTACGACCGTCAGGTGGTCAAGGTCGACGAGGCCCGGGTACGAGCGGCCAACCTCGCCCTCATCGACGCCTCCCGCGGATCGACGGCCCCCATCACCCTGCCCACGAACCAGTACAGGTCCCTGCGCGTGACGACCCCCGGCTACACCGACCGGTACATGCGCCACAAGGACGGAGCGGTCTTCACGGAGGTGGTGAGCAGCGGCAGCGACGCCCTGCTGAAGAACGACGCCACCTGGAAGATCGTCCTCGGCCTCGCCAACAGCTCCTGCTACAGCTTCGAATCGCGCAACTACCCCGGCGAGTACCTGCGCCACCGCGAGTTCCGCGTCTACAAGGAGGCCGGCAGCGGCGACCTGTACCGGGCGGACGCCACCTTCTGCCCCGTCAGGGGCGCGAACGGGGGAGTGCGGCTCTCCGCCTACAACTACCCGGAGCAATACCTGCGCCACTACAACGCCGAGTTGTGGCTAGCCACGCCAGGCGGCACCCACACCTGGGACAACTCTGCCCTCTTCACGGAGGACACCACGTGGGCCGTCGAGTCCCCGTGGGCGCCGTGAACCGGGCGCGGTGAACGGAGCCGTAGGGGCGGGGGGGGGGGGGGGGGAAGGGAGAACCCCCCCCCCCCACCCCCCCCCCCCCCCCCCGCCA
>NZ_JBHTRZ010000001.1:1130640-1150607 GCF_042795335.1 Streptomyces sp. NPDC056479
TCATGAGGGGGGGGAGGGGGGGGGGTGCTGTTGTGGGGGGGGGGGGGGGGGGGGGGGGGGGGGGGGGGGGGGGGGGGGGCGGCCCCCCCCCCCCCCCCCCCCCCCCCCCCCCCGGCCGTCTCCTCCGGCCTCTCCGGGAGCCCCCATGACCGTCCGAACGGGGGGTGGCGACGCCGGGCTGACCTTCAGAGTGACCGGGCCGGGGGTCGGTCCGGACAGCTACTCCGGGTACTACGCGGGTATCAGCGCCGGCGGCAAGGTGGTGCTCGGACGGGCCGACGGCGGCTGGACGCCGCTGGGGAGCCGCGAGCTGTCGATCGACCCGGGGTCGCCCCATCGACTGCGGGTCACTGCCGTCGGCGCCCATATCAAGGTGTACGTCGACGACATGACGTCGCCGAAGATCTCCGTCACCGACGGTACGTACGGCAGTGGCGCCACCGGAGTACGCGTCTTCGGCACCGCGGCCTCCTTCGACAGCGTGGCGGTCTCACCCGCGCGCTGACGTGACGCGAGAGGGCCCCGGCGGGGGAGTGCTGTCCCGCCGGGGCCCACTCGTTGCGGCTTCCGCTACGGCTTCTCGTCCGTGTAGAGCGCGCTCACCTCCTCGGCGGTGAGCGCCTTGTCATAGGCGTGGACCTCGTCGACCGCGCCGTTCCAGAAGTCGGTGTCGCTGCCGCCCCACTGGGCGCGGCCGACGGCCAGGGAACCGGTGCTGGGATAGGCCGCTCCGCCGGTGGCGGTCGCCGCCGGCTTTCCGTCGGCGTACAGCTTGATCGTGTTGTCGGTGCTGTCGCGGACGCCGACCAGGTGGTACCAGCGGCCCGTCTCCGGTGTGGTCACCAGGCGGGCGCGGCTCTCGCCCGGGGTGCTGAAGGCGAACGCGCCCTGGCCGTACTGGAGATAGAACGGGCTGGCCTGTCGCCGGGTGTCCTGGCTGACCGCGGTGGCGTAGTTGCCGGGGAGCTCGTCCAGTCGCACCCAGGCCGAAACCGAGTAGCTTCCGGTGGTGTCGAGCACCGGCCCGTCGGTCTCGGCGTACCGGCCCTGACCGTCGAACCTCAGCGCGCTGCCGTTGACGCCGGGTGTCCAGGTGGTGCCGTCGCTGAGCTTCAGGGCCTTGGCGTTCGGGCCGGAGTCGTTCGCCGTATTCCCGGTGCCCTCGTCGAGGGCCCAGGACCCGCCGCCCTTGAGCGTCGCCCGTTCGCCCGCGGCGGCACCGGCGGCGATGACCTCGCGGTTGACCTCGCGGACCCGGACCGGGTCGACCTTGATCTCCCGACGGTCGTACGTGTACAGGCCGTTGAGCTCGTTCTCCAGATCGGAGATCTGGGTGTAGATCGAACCGGACAGCTCGGCACCGGCCTGGTCGAGATAGAACTTCTCGGTGTTCTCGACGTACTTGCGGGTCAGCGCCTCCTTGTCGTTGACGCCGCTGTAGATCACCGTCGGGGCGCCCGGCCACATGTGCCCGGGAGTGCGCAGGGTGAAGCCGCCGTGCTCACCGTCCATCGCCGCCCGCTTGTCGTCGGGGAACGGCGGGTCCTCGTTGTTGTAGTCGTGGTGGTCGATGATGTCGCCCTTGCCCGAATCTCCCTTGGAGTTGCAGCAGTTGACACCGCTGTGGGCGTTGACGACACGGGACGGGTCGGCCTCCTTCACGGCCTCGGCGATCTTGCCGGTCTCCGTGCGGTCCCACTCGCCCCAGCCCTCGTTGAAGACGATCCAGCCGATCACGGAGGGGGCGTTGTGGTGCTCCCGCATCATCTCCCGGCCCTGGTCGACGAAGGCGCGCCGCCCGGTCTCGTTCGTGAGGTTGCCGGAGACGAAGTCCTGCCAGACCAGCAGGCCGAGTCGGTCCGCGTGGTAGAACCAGCGCGCGGGCTCCACCTTGATGTGCTTGCGCACCGCGTTGAAGCCGAGTTCCTTGTGCGCCTTGAGGTCGAACGCGAGGGCCTCGTCGCTCGGCGCGGTGTACAGGCCGTCGGGCCAGAAGCCCTGGTCGAGGGTGGCGAGGGAGAAGACCGGCTTGCCGTTGAGCACCAGCTTCTGGAAGCCGCCGACCTTCGCGATGCCTATCTCGCGCATACCGAAGTAGCTGCCGACCTTGTCGGCCGATCTGCCGTCGGTGAGCTTGACGTCGAGGTCGTAGAGGTAGGGGTCGTCCGGGCTCCACAAGTGCTGGTTCGCCACCGGCAGTTGCAGCTGCTCGTTCGCCGGCCCGCTGACCTTGCCGACGACCTTGCCGCGCCTGTCGCGTGCGACGGCCTCGACGCGGGCCCCGCCGGAGGCCTTGCCCGACTGCACCGTCACCGCGAGGCTGCCCGAGTCGATGTCCGGTGTGGTGACAACGTTATCGATCGCGGCGTCGGCCACCGGTTCCATCCAGACGGTCTGCCAGATGCCCGAGGACTGGGTGTAGAAGATGCCGCCCGGGTTGGTGGACTGCTTGCCCATCGGCTGGTCGGCGCCTCCGGTGTCGGTGACCGCGACGACGACCTCCTGCGGCCCGGTGCCCTTCAGTGCGTCGGTGATGTCGGCGCTGAAGGCGTCGTAGCCACCGGTGTGTTCGGCGACCTTCGTGCCGTTGACGAAGACGCGCGCCTGGTAGTCCACGGCACCGAAGTTGAGCTTCAGCCGGTTGCCCTTGCCGTCCTTGCCGACCTTCCAGTCCCTGGGGACGTTCACCAGCTTGCGGTAGAACATGTGGTCCTCGTGCCGCTCCAGCCCGGAGAGCTGCGACTCCATCGGGTACGGCACGACGATCTTCTCGTCGAGGTCCTTGCCGAACACCGGCTGCTCGCCCGCTTCGGCGCCGCTGAACTGCCAAGGGCCGTTGAGGTTCTTCCACTTGGAACGCACCTGCTGCGGACGCGGGTACTCCGGCAGCGGGTTCTTCTCGTCGACCTTGTCGCCCCACTTGGTGGTGAGCCGGTGGGTGGAGGCGTTGTCGGCGTAGCGGATGACCTTCGGCACGGTCTCGCCGCCGGACGTCAGGCCGCCCTCGCCGTCGTAGGTGACCCGCACCTGCTGGTTCTTCTGGATGGGTTCGGCGAGCGTCACGAGCAGGGAGTTGCGGTCACCGGGAGCGGCGGTGACCGACTTCAGGGGCATGGCCGTGGTGTCGGCCTCGACCTTCAAGTGGTCCTTGACCGCCCGGAGATCACCGACCCTGCCCTCGAACCGGGCTCGCAGCCGGCGTCCGTCCGCGGCCACGGACAGCTCCACCGGGTAGACCTCGAAACCCTCGGGCGGAGTGAACGCCGACATCGGCACCAGCTGCTTGGGCAGGTCCGGGCCGGCCCAGCGCAGGAACATGTTGGCGCCACCGAAGTCCTGGAACATCTCCAGGCGGAAGTCGTGCTTCTCACCGGCGGTCAGCCGGATCGCGGCGCTGGTCTGTTCCTTGTCCCAGTCCGGCTCCCAGTGGTCGATGACCGGCTTGCCGTCGATGTAGAGCCGGAAGCCGTTGTCACCGATGCCGTAGAAGGTGTAGTCGCCGGTGGCCGGTGCCTCGATCTGGCCCGTCCAACGGGCGGTCGTGTGCTCCGTCCTGCCGGTCAGCTCCTGGAAGGTGCTGGTCAGGCCGGAGAAGTCGATCTGCGGATCGAGCAGAGTGCCACCGAGTTCGGCGAAGTCCCGGGCGCCCGGGGCCGACATGCTGAAGTACTCGCCCTTCAGGCCGTGCACCTCGACGTCGGCTGCTTCGGTGGAGAGCACTGAGGCGCTGCCGCCGGTCGGCTCCGCTGCCGACGCGGTGGCGGCCAGGCCGCTCGGCGGCACGACGAGAACGGCCGCAGCCAGCAGCGCCCACACTCTGAGCGGTGGGCGGGTGTGTTGTCTTGTCATCGAACCTTTCCTCGCACAGAGGCCGCGGACCGGGACCGGTCATCTGGAAACCCAGGCCCCGCAGGTACGGCGGAACACCGGTACGGGCGCGGTCGGACGGCTCTTTCAACGTTGGAAATCCTGCGACAGCGGAATGACAGCACGCCCCTCGACGGCTGTCCAGACCTCACGCACCACTCTGTCCACCCGGCCGGGTCGACCCCACGGCGCCTGTGCCGTCGGCGACTTGGGGCATTCGGCCCTTGCGGCGCCATTGACATGTCCGAGACCGGCAACAATGCTGTGAGCGCGCTCTTCCATCGATGTAAAGCGTCACGTCGAGGTGACCATGAAGCTCTCTCGCCGCATCACGGGCGCCGCGGTCGTGGTGTTGTCCGGCGTCCTCACCGCCGTGTTGTCCCTGACGTCCGCCGATCCGGCCCAGGCGGGACAGACGAGTCTGCGGGCCGCTGACCCGAGCGTGCTCCGGGTCGGTGGCACCTATGTCTCGGTGCAGTCGGCCGGTGGCGCCATCGTCGTGCGTCAAGCTCCGTCAACGGACGCTCTGGCAACGGCTCCCGCGCGGCAGGTCTGGTCCGACACCCGTGACCTCGGCGAGGTCTGGGCCCCCGAGATCGTGCGGGACGGCGGCCGTTACTACATCTACTTCTCGGCGGGCCGCGGACCGGCTCACCGGATGTACGTCATCAACTCCGCCAGTCCGGACAGCGGTTACACGGCGGAGACCAAGCTCGCCCTGCCGGACGACAAGTGGGCCATCGACGGCACCCTGTTCACCTTCAACGGGCAGCGCTGGTTCGTGTGGTCCGGCTGGGCCGGCGACACCAACGTCGAGCAGAACCTGTACGTCGCCCGTATGAGCAGTCCGACCACGCCGACCGGTGCCCGCCACGTCATCTCGCAGCCCCGGGAGAGCTGGGAGCGGGTGGTCGGAAATCCGTACATCAACGAGGCTCCTGAGGCCATCAAGGACCCGAACGGCCAACTGCACATCGTGTACTCCGCCAACGGCAGCTGGAGCGAGCAGTACTGCCTGGCCGACCTGCGACTGCGCGCCGGAGGCGATCCGACGTACGTGTGGGACTGGTACAAGTCCAACGGCTGCCTGTTCGGCTCCAACCGCGCCACGATGATGTCGGGTTGGGACCCGACCCTGCATGTCAACGGCCCCGGCCACCACAGCTTCGTCCTGCTCGACGGTGACATCGGCACCAGCCCGCCGGCCGGACCGAGGTTCCCCCTGATGTTCCACGCCGTGCCGAAGGGAACGCCGTACACGTGGGAGAACCGGTACTGGTACACCGGCACGTTCTGCTGGTGGGGCGACACCACGTACAGCCGCGCCAACGTCCCGGGCCCCAACACGAACACCGGTTGGAGTCTCAAGTTCTTCGAGTAGAGGGCGATTGGAGGCGAGTCGGACGAAGAGCGAAAGGCCGCAGCCCCTGAGCAGACAGCTCACAGAAGCGGTGACGGCCCATCCGAGGCCGTCAGCAAGGCCAGATGAGCGAGGTCTCCCGGGGGAGGTGTGGTCACCGACCACAGCGGTGCGGGGGAACCGTCGGCGATCGCGGCCGGTGCGTCGGTCAGGTTCATCCGTTCGCGCAGTCGGCCGTAGAAATCCATCGGGTCCAGCCGTACGGCCCTCAGCCGGCGCGGTGCGGCGTACACGCCGATCCAGTCTCCTGGCCCCAGCACGCCGCGCAGCTGGCCGTCGATGCTCACGGCCGCCTGCCCCGACCGTTCCAGGATGCGCAGTCCGACGGGCTCGTCGGGGGCGGTGACGACCGACCGGTCGAAGGCCATGTGCGGGGCGACCGGTGTGAAGACGAGCGCTTCCGCACGCGGCGAGACGACGGGCCCGCCGGCGGCGAAGCTGTAGGCGGTCGAGCCCGTCGGCGTGGCGACCAGCAACGCGTCCGCGGAGTAGGAGGCCAGGAGTCTGCCGGAGATGTAGACCCCGACCGAGACCTGGCGGTCCCTGGCCAGCTTCTCCAGCACCACGTCGTTGAGCGCGGTCACGTCCAGCGGGACACCCCACTCGTCGTCGGTCCGGCAGTCGGTGCGCACCTGCGGGGGAGGCAGAAGCGGGCCGCGGCCGTACTCCATGAGGGCCTCCATGCCCGGCGGCATCTCCAGGCGGCGCGAGGCGCGCAGGGCAAGAAGCATGCGGCTGTCGACGTGGAAACGGTTCTCCCGCACCGCGTCCAGCGCGGACCGCATTTCGGCGGCCGACACCTCCGTCAGGAACCCCACCCGCCCCAGGTCGACCCCGAGGACGAGGGCATCGTTCTCGGCGGCCAGCCTGGCGCCCCGCAGAAAGGTGCCGTCTCCGCCCAGAGTGACGATGAGGTCGGGATTGCCTGCGGCCTCGACCTCATCCCGCGCTCTGTGCCGCCCGCCGTCCTGCCATACGTCGATGTCGGTGCACCGCACGGCGTGCTCTTCGCACCACGTCCGGACGACACCGGCCGCGTCCACGGCCTCCGCGCGCCCACCGTGCACCACCAGGCCCAACCGGTTCACTGCCACATTCGCCTCCAGAACGTCTCGGCGAGGGGCGTCGGCCCGTCCCGCGCCGCGACTGTTGCGGCGTCCTACGAATGGGCCACGACCTCGCCTGCCGTGACCTGGGGCGGATGGGGGAGCAGAGCGGCGAGGCGGTCCCGTACGAAATCCCTCGCCCTGTCGGTCGACGCCTCGGCGCCGGCCCGGTCCTGGAAGACACCCGTGGACAGCATCACACCGTTCCCGGCATCGACCCAGTAGTAGGCGACGAACCCTTGGACCTGGCGCAGGAGCGGCACGAACTCCTCCTTCACCCGGCGTCCCGCCTCAGCCGGATCGGTCACCCCTTCGTACCGCCGTACCACTGCATACATGGGCTGTTCTCCTCATGGATCGTGAGGTCGCATTCTGCGCACACGGCGTACCCGCCCCGGCCCGCACGACTTGCGCGAGCCCGATGCAAATCACTGGAAAAGCCCCCAGCGGTGGGCCGAACGGAGGGGCGATAGGCGATTCCCATGCCGCGACGTGGTGCCCGCCGAGCGGAAGGCTGCGGGCGGGCACCACGCCGGTGCGGATGACTGGGAGGGGCAGCCGGCGTCAGTCGGCGGCCGCCTCCTGGAAGCGGTCCACCCAGTACGCGGTCCGATCCAGGTACGCCGTCTGTGCCGCCGCTCCCGTCTGCCCGTAGGCACCGCTGTACGTCTGGTAGCCGTGGCCGGCGGGCGGGGTGGAGTCGGCCGGCTCGATGGAGCTCCCCTCGTGCCACTCGTTGAACGAGGTCACCGACACCCAGGTCGGGGACCCGCCGATGGCCGGATCCAGGGCGTTGGACCACTGCCGGTCGTACGCCGCGCCGTCGGCACGCGCCACGGTGGGTGTGGAGTTGCCCGGCACCGCACGGTCGTCGATGTAGCCCGGCGCGACGGACGGCGCCCAGATCAGGCCGTGGGCACGGGCGTAGTCGCCGGCCTGCTGCCAGCCGGGGGCCGTGGCGCCCGCGATGCCGTCGTAGGTGTACATGCCCGAGAAGTGCGCGATCTTGGTGGTGTCCGTGGTCTGGGCGAGGACGATGCTCGTGTCGGTGACCTGGTCGAGTGCCGTCCAGTCGGTGACGTCGAGGCTCTGGAAGACGTAGAACGCGCCCTTGCCTCCGTGGTCCGCCGAGCGATGGAAGGCCGGGTGGCCGCCGTAGGTGCCGTTGATGTACTCGATGTCGGCGGCGGTCGAGGCCGCGGTGCGGCCCGCGTACGGCTCCAGGTGCCAGGCCACCTCGATGCCCTGCTCCTGGACCGCGTCGAGCACGCCGCGCGCGAGCCGGTCCTCGTGGCTGTCCCGGCCCCACCAGCTGTAGACGATCACCCCGGCGCCCGACCGGGCGGCCCACTTCATGTGCTGGTCGACCGCGCCGTCGAAGTCACCGGAGTCGTACGGCCCGAGGGCCGGGTAGAGGTCGGCGCCGATGTCGTCCGGTGGCGTGTGCCCGCCCTGCTGCCAGTGCCGCCAGTCGCCGTTCACCGCCGGGCTCCCGTACCAGGAGTAGTAGAAGAGGTGTACGTCGTCGGACAGGGGCCCGGCGGTGGGTTCGGTGCCGAGGCTGAAGGTGTCGATGTCGAACAGTGCTCCGCCACCGCCGGTGAAGCGCAGGAAGAGCGGGCCGGAGGCGGAGCCGGACAGGGTGGCCGTGACGGTCGTGAACGTCTCCCAGCCACCGGTCACCGGTACCGCCACCGAACCGAGCAGGGTGCCGTCGGCCGACCCGGACCGGATCTCGATGGTTCCTCCGGCGCCCGCGGAGGACACCTTCGCGGTGAAGGTCTTCGCTCCCGCGGTGGTGACGTTGGAGTAGCCCGCCCAGTCCCCGTTGTCGATGTAGCCGAGCGTCTGTCCGCCGCTGGCCGGGGCGTGCGCGGCCACCTGCACGCCGGAGCCAGAGCTGTACGACTCCGCCTCGGTCTGCCCGTTGCCGGCCGGAGCCGAGCAGTCGGCCGTCGCCTGCCCGGACGCGTAACGGACCCCGCCCAGCAGCAGGGAACGGAAGGCCGGGTCGGCGTAGGACTCGATGGTGTGGCCGAGCCCGGTGTAGAAGGATCGGCCCGTACCCTGGCTGTGGCACCAGGTGATGGGGTGGTCGGCGCCCATCGAGCCGCCGCTGTAGGTGCTTTCGTCCAGGGTCTGCAGGACGTGCACGTTGGCGCGGGGGTTGGCGCGGTAGTTGTACCACTCGTCGGTGCGGGTCCAGGTCGCGCCCAGGTGGCTGGTGGCCGGATGGGTCCGGTCCTCGTTGCGGATCGTGGCCTGCTGGATCGCGGGGTGGCTCTGGAACCAGGCGCCGACCAGCTGTCCGTAGTAGGGCCAGTCGTACTCGGTGTCGGCCGCCGCGTGCACGCCGACGTAGCCGCCGCCGGAGTCGACGTACGACTGCAAGGCCGTCTGCTGCGCGGAGTTGAGGACGTCGCCGGTGGTGTTGAGGAACACCACGGCCTCGTAGTTCGCGAGGTTGGACGTGGTGAAGGCTCCGGCGTCCTCGGTGGCCGTGACGGTGAAGTCGTTCTGCCCGCCGAGTGTGCGCAGGGCGTCGATGCCGGCCGGGATCGCGTCGTGCCGGAAGCCGGCCGTCTTCGAGAACACCAGGACCTCGAAGGAGGCCGCGTGTGCCGGGCCGGCCGGGGCCAGAAGGGCGCCGAGCAGGCCCAGGACCAGGGCCGCGGTGCCGCGACGCAGTCGCCGTATCAGGAGGGTCATGGTCATCGCCCCTTTCGCGCCGCGGAGGCGGACCGGGTGAGGGTGAAGGTGTCGACGTCGAACAGGGAGCCGGAGCCTCCGGTGAAGGTGAGGAACAGCGGGCCCGATCCAGCACCGTTGAGTGAGGTGCTGACGGTGGTGAAGGTCTCCCAGCTGCCGGTCACCGGCACGGTCACGGAACCCAGCAGCGGCCCCGTCTGCGAGCCGGAGCGGAACTGGAGGGTGCCGCCCGCCCCGGCCGAGGAGACCCGGGCGGAGACGGAGGCCGCACCGGCGGTGGAGACGGAGGCGTACCCGGCCCAGTCGCCGTTGTCGATGTAGCCCAGCGTCAGACCGCCGCTCGCCGTGCCGTGCGCCGCGGACTGGACACCCGAGGCGGAGCTGTACGACTCCGCCTCCCACGGCGTGGTCGTGGTGGAGCCGGAGCCGAGGGTGAAGGCGTCGACGTCGAAGAGGTTGCCCTGCCCGGTCGGGCCCCGGAACACCAGGAACAGCTCGGTGGTGCCGGCGGGCGCGCCGGAGAGGCTGGCGGTGACGTCGGTGAAGGTGTCCCAGCCGCCGGTCACCGGCACGGTCGCGGTGCCGAGCAGCGTGCCCGTGGCGGAACCGGCGCGCACCTCGAGGGTGCCGCCCGCGCCGCCGGATGCCACCCGGGCGGTGAACTTCGTGGCGCCCGCGAGGACATACGGCTTGAACGAGATCCAGTCGCCGTCATCGGTGAAACCGACCGTCCTGCCGCCCTCGGCGGTGGCGTGGTCGGCGATCTGGATGCCGGACTGGGCGCCGAGGTGCTCGCCCTGACGATGACGTGGTTGCAGGGTGCGCACGGAGTGCGTGGTCAGCCCGCCGGCGTCGGTGTACTCGGCGTCGAAGACTCCGTACAGGTTGGCGGCGCTGTCATGTTCGCCGTCGGCGGGCACGGTGAGGTTGCCTTCGCAGCCGTTGGTGGAGGTGATGGCGTGGGTGTGGCTGTCATGGCCGAGGAGATAGGTGACCTTCACCTTGGAGCAGTCGACGGTGCCGTCCTCCGGATCGCTCACCTGGACCTTGAACGGCACGGTGTCACCGAAGGCGAACGACTGCCCGTTCAGGGGCTGTTGCAGGGTCACCGTCGGTGCCGTGTTGCCCGCGGTCACGACCAGGCTCGCGGTGCCGGTCAGGCCCTCCGGGTCGCGGACCGTGAGAGTGGGGCGATAGGTGCCCGCGGTGGTGTACGTGTGGCCGGGGTTGGCCTCGGTCGACGTGGTGCCGTCACCGAAGTTCCAGGAGTACGTCAGCGCTCCGCCCTCGGGGTCGGAGCTGCCCTGGGAGGAGAACCGCACGGTCAGCGGCAGGGTGCCGGAGGTGCGGTCGGCGGAGGCCTGGGCGACGGGGTTGCGGTTGCTGCCCGCGATGTACTCGATGCGGTACAGGCCCGAGTTGTTGCTGCCGGTGCCGTAGTCCAGGACGTACAGCGCACCGTCGGGGCCGAAGTCGGTGTCCATCACCTGGGTGCCGTTCCAGGGGACGTCCTCGATCGTGCCGTAGGAGCCGTCGCTCTTGACCTCGATGGCCTTGATCCACTGGCGCCCGTACTCGGCGGCGAAGTAGCGGCCGTCGAGGGACTGCGGGAACTTCACCGTGGACGTCGAGTTGGGGTCGTAGCGGTAGACCTCGCCGCCCATCGGGGACTCCGAGCCGCCGCCGAACTCGGGCGGCGAGCCGTCCAGCCCGTACTTGATCCAGCTCGGCCTGGCCGGGGGCAGTTGGGCCTGGCCGGTGTTGCGGAAGGAGTTGTTGGCGGGGCCGCCCGCGCATGTGTACTTGGCGCCGGACGGCCCGCTCGGGAAGGTGTACTCGTTGTACGTCTCACCCGTGGTGTTGGTGCCGGTGCAGTACGGCCAGCCGTAGTTGCCGGGCGAGGTGATGCGGTTGAACTCGACCTGGCCGCCCGGTCCCCGGTTCGGGTCGGTGCCGCCGGCGTCGGGGCCGTAGTCGCCGAGGTACACCGTGCCGGTGGGGCGGTCGACGGACATCCGGAACGGGTTGCGGAAGCCCATCGCGTAGATCTCGGGCCGGGTTCCGGCGGTGCCCGGTGCGAACAGGTTGCCCGAGGGGATGGTGAAGCCGCCGGCGGCGGTCGGCTTGATCCTCAGCACCTTGCCCCGCAGGTCGTTGGTGTTGCCGGAGCTGCGCTGAGCGTCGAACTGGGGGTTGCGGTTGGTGCGTTCGTCGATCGGCGCGTACCCGGACGAGTCGAAGGGGTTGGTGTCGTCGCCGGTCGTCAGAAGGAGGTTCCCGGCCGCGTCGAAGTCGATGTCGCCGCCGACGTGACAGCACTGGCCGCGGTCGTTGGGCACTTCGAGGACGACCTTCTCACTGGCCATGTCCAGGGTGCCGTCGGTGCGCAACGTGAACCGCGACAGGTTGAGGTGGCCCTTCCACGGCTCGAAGTCCGCGGCCGTACCGGTCGCGGGGGCGTCACCCGCCGGTGTGTTCAGCTTCGGCGAGTAATAGGCGTAGACATACCGGTTGGAGGCAAAAGCGGGGTCTGCGGCGATGCCTTGCAGACCCTCCTCGTCGTGTGTGTAGACGTCGAGTTTCCCGGCCTGTTTCGTGTTGCCCGCGGCGTCCGTGAGGCGGATCATGCCGTCGCGGGCGGTGTGCAGGACCGACCTGTCGGGCAGTACGGCCAGCGACATGGGTTCGCCCGTCTCGGCGGCACCGGCGGCGAGTTGGACCTGCTGGTAGTCGCCGGGCGGAAGGTCCGCCGGGGCGGCGGAGGCCGGGGTGGCCGTGGGCGCTGCCGTGGCAGCTCCGGCCAGAAGGAGCGCGAGCGCGGTGAGCGTTCTCAGCCCCGCGCGAGGGCGCCAAGACATGGGGGGTTGTCCTTCCTGACGGTGAGGGATGTCAGGCAAGGCGCGCGCCGGCCGCGCTTGCCGGGTGTTGGTGCGGCGCTCGACTGTGGCACTGTCGTGCCGCCGCCTGTGTGCGCTGTGCGTGAATTGCACTGTGGGCAACGGAAATTGCGGCACTCTGCTTGCGATTTGCATGCTGCTGGGAGCCGTCGAATATGTCAAGGCCCTGTCAAAATGCCGGACGGAACTCGCCCAGCAAACAGTTGGCCAGAGTGAAGGCATCCTCGGTTTTGGGGTGGGTCATGCCCAGCCGGGTGTTCAGGATCAGCGCGCCCCTGCGCGCGAGGTTCGCTGCTGTCGGGTCGTCCAGCGCGTGCACGGCTCGGGCCTTGAGCAGCAGGGCGTACCCGATGTAGAGGTGGTCCGGTGCGTAACTGGCCTCGCGGATCCGTAGCGCCCGAGAGATCAGCGGCACGGCCACGGCGTGGTCGTCCAGGTCGAGATGGACACTCGCCAGTGCTATCAGGTCGAAGCTCACGTACGGGTCGTCCGGCCCGTACGCCGCTTCGTCGATCCGCAGCGCCCGCTCGGCCAAGGGCACCGCCGCCTCGTGATCACCGAGCAGGTGTCGAATGCGCGCCAGGGTGGCCAAGTCCGTCGCGATGGCGGGACTGTCGGCCGGCAGACATGACTCGTGCAGACTCAGTGCACGTTCCGCCATCGGACGCGCTCGCTCCGGCTCGCCGCGGTCCCGGTGGATCTGCGCCAAGGTGATCAGGTCGAAGCCGATTTCCGCATCCCTCTGTTCGAGCGACTCGTCGATCGCGAGGGCACGCTCACCCAGGGGCAGTGCCACCGAGTGGTCCCCGATCGAAAGGAGGAACGCCGACGCCAGCCGCAGCAGCATCGCCGTTTCCCCAGTGCACTTGGTCGGCGGCTCGTCCTTGGTCACCACGAGCGCGTGCGGGAGCAGTTCTTGCCATCGCGATCGCGCATCCGGGTCACCGTGGATGTCGTGCGGCACGGCCTCCAGCAGCGCCCGGCACAGTCGTACCCGAGCGTCGGTGCGCACGTCGTCCGGCATCGCGGCGCGGATCGCGGCCTGCACCAGCCGGTGCAGCACCAGGGAGGACGCCCCGCGCCTCGCGAGCCCGAGGCCGGCCAGAGCGCCGACCGTCGTGTCCCATGCCACCGGGTCGGCCGCGGCTGCAAGCAGTGGTTCCGTGCCACCGCTGAGCAGGGTCAGCGGGATCGGCTCCGGCGCCAGCAGGGCACACAGCTCGAGCAGCCGTTTCGCCTGCGGCCGCTCGATCTCCAGCCTTCGCACGCTGAGTTGCCACAGGGTCGCGACCACCACCGCCGGCCGGTCCGCCGGCTCGCCCAGCGCGATCATGTCTTCCAACCGCGACGTCAGCAGAGCCAGGTACTCCTCAGGCGCAGTCTGGTTGTAGTCCATGTACCCGGCCGCCTGCTCCAGCGCCAGCGGCAGGTCGCCCAGTTGCTCGGCGATCCGGTCCGCCACCTCTGTGGTCATGCCGCACACCCGCCGGGCCAGCAGCTCCACCGCCTCGCGCCTGGTGAACACGTCCAGGTCGATGACGCCGGCTCTGCTCGACCAGCCGCGCAACCTGGTCGTGACGATGACGTGACCGTTGCTCCCCAGGTCACCCGACGGCAGCGCGTCCACGAGCGGGCCAGGTCTCTCCCCGTTGTCGAAGATGATCAGCCAGGGCGCGTCGTCCAGCAATCTGCCGTACACCTGCGGGATGACCTGCTCGGAGCTCACCTCCGCCAGTCCCAACTCCCTGGCCAGCGAAGCGAACTGCGACGCCACCAGATCCGGATCCTCGGCGTCCACGAACGCCACGAACCGGTAGTTCGACCGGTAGAGGTAGGCGTACTCAACCGCAAGCTGCGTCTTGCCGACACCACCCAGCCCGTGCACGACCTGCATCGCGCCGTTGTCGCCCGAGGTGAGACGCTGCCGTAACTCCCCCAATGTGGCGTCGCGGCCGGTGAAGTTGATGTTGCGCGGCGGCAGCCGAAAGGTCGCCGGACGAGGCCGCGAGGCAGAGAGACGCGCCGCCGGTGCGCGGACCTCCCTGACAGCGGTCTCGAACAGGTCGGTGAGCGTGGCATGGTCACCCCGCAGTCGCGCGAGCTCTTCCTCGGAGGAGAGGTCGATCTGACCGGCGTGCGCGGCGCGGACGCACGCGGTCGCGTAGGCCGCGATCCGCTCCCACGGGGGCGGCTTGGTGAACTTGCCCGCCAGCAGGTCCGACAGCGACGACCGAGTGAGGGCCTTGTTCTCGTCGTAGGCCAGAAGCTGCGCCTGGCTGGGTGACCCCGAGGCCGTGCGCAACTGCTGCAACCGATGGACGAACCAGCTCTGCGGTGAGCCCGGTCCCCTCATATACGCCGCTTCCCCCGTCCCGCTCTCCGGAATCGTCCGGACTTCGGAGTCAAAAAATGTAGCTCATCCAGCGGAGGAGCCCAGATGATCCGGGCTCCTCCGAGACCGCCGTACCCGAGCGGCGCCACCCCTCAACGTAGACGGCGGCAAAGGCGCCGACCGGGCGGCAGTACAGGCGGCGCGCCAATCATCTGACTCGAGGGGATCAATGATGGAACTCAAGGCAAGCCTCAGCCGACTCGCCGGTGCGGGCGCGGCGATCGCATTCGGCTCGACGCTGCTGGTCGGCGGCGCGACCTCGGCGCAGGCGGCGCCGGTGAACTACCAGGTGATCAACGGCAACAGCAGCAACTCCTGCCTCCAGGTGAACATCTCGGGAGGCAAGGGAAACCTCGTCCTCGGCAAGTGTGACCGCAGCGCGAAGCAGGTGTGGCAGATCACCGGCGGCATCTTCAGGAACCCGGCATCAGGCCACTGCCTCGACGGCAACGGCGCGGATGTCTACACATTCCCGTGCAACGGCGGCGGGTATCAGAAGTGGACGACCACGTCCGGCAGTGCGAAGTCCATCAGGCACACCCAGAGCGGCAAGTATTTGGACGCGAACGGAACGGTCGGGGCCCAGGTCGTCTTCCAGCCCACGATCGGGACGGCGTCCCGCTGGGTGATCGACCCGGTGTGATGAATCGGCCGACCCGGTGAGTGCGGCGGGCCGTCCTCTCTGACGGCCCGCCGTTCCGGAGACACCGGTGTCTTTGCCGCTTGGCGCCGCCGCGTGGACCGCAAGACCGACAGGATCAGCAACGCACAAGCCCCGACCGCCTCATCGGCGTCACGCCGAGTGCTGGTACGCCAGGTAGGTGAGGTAGCCCTTGTCGCCGCCCTGGAAGTACGTCGCCTCGTCGGCGGGGGCGATCGGGAGGCCGGTGCGCAGCCGTTCCACCAGGTCGGGGTTGGCGATGAAGGCACGACCGAAGCTGATGAGGTCGGCTCCCAGACCGAGCCAGTGGTCCGCGTCGGCGCGGCCGGTCTGCTTGGGGCCCATCGGCAGCACCGGGTTCATCACCAGGGTGCCGGGCCAGGTGCGGCGCAGACCGAGAAGCGTCTCCTCGTCGATGGTGGCCTCAAGGTGGACGTAGGCCAGACCGAGCCGCGACAGCTCGGTCAGGAGAGCACCGTAGAGCTCGGCGATCTCGGTCTCCTCCACGCCCCAGAAGGGCCCACCGGGGGAGAGCCGGATCCCGGTCCGCTCCGCGCCGATGGCTTCGGCGGTCGCGGTGGCCGCCTCGACGGCGAACCGAATCCGGTTGGTGACGGAGCCGCCGTAGCGGTCCGTGCGCAGGTTGGCGTTGGAGGAGAGGAACTGCGAGATCAGGTAACCGTTGGCGCCGTGCAGTTCCACACCGTCGAAGCCGGCGTCCACGGCCCGGCGCGCGGCATCCGCGTACGACCGGACGTGCTCGGGCACTTCGGCCGTGTCCAGGGCACGCGGAGTGGGCGCGGGCTGCGGCCCGCTCGGGGTGAACACCTCGCCGACAGCCGCCACGGCCGAGGGGCCGACGGGCCGTGTCCCGATGGTGTCGGGGTGTGACACCCGCCCGCCGTGCATGATCTGGGCGAAGATCCGGCCGCCGTTGGTGTGCACCGCATCGGTCACCGTGCGCCACGCGGTCACCTGGTCGTCGGTGTGCAGCCCCGGAGTGCCCGGGTTGGACTGGCCGATCAGGCTCGGCTGCACCCCCTCGGTGACGATCAGGCCGGCCGTGGCCCGCTGGGCGTAGTAGCGCGCCATCGACGGCGTCGCCAGACCGCCAGCGGCGGCCCGGACCCGGGTCATCGGGGCCATCACCACTCGGTTGGGAAGCTCCAGGTCGCCGAGCCGGTAGCCGGTGAAAAGGGTCGTCACGTCATGTCTCCTTCATACGTCCCGCGTGCTGGGTCGTGCCCCGATCCCGGGCACGACCGCTACGCTAAAACCTGACATTGACGTCAGAGGCAAGGGTTGTGCCTCGGATCACACGAGGGAGGGCGACGTGCGCATCGGCGAGCTCGCGGCACGGGCTGGAGTGAGCGTCCGGTCCCTGCGCTATTACGAGGAACAGGGCCTGCTCACGAGCACCCGCAGCACCAGCGGGCAGCGGCACTACACGGAGGGCCACGTCGAGCGGGTCACCTTCCTCCAGCGGATGTACACCGCAGGCCTGTCCAGCCGGACCATCGCCGAACTCCTGCCATGTGTCGACTCACCCAGCGAGGTCACGTCCGATGCCGCGCTGGAACGGATGGCCGAGGAGCGCGAACGGCTCTCCGCACACATCGAAGAGCTCGTCCGCACCCGGCAGGCGCTCGACGTCCTGATGGCCACCAACCGGGCGCACCGCGAGCGGCTGAGGTCGACGGTGGCAGGCTGAGTCCTCTGTCCGGGATCGGGCCCGCGCCCTCGCTCAGAGGGCAGGCGGCTTCCTGGAATGCAGTGACCGAGAATGCGTGACTATGCTGGATCTAGCCCCATCGGGGGCTTGAACCAGGGTGCAGCCCACTGGCCGCCCCACATTCGAGCGCACCGCGACGCTCGTCGGTTTCGTGTGCTCGTCACCAAGCGCTTCTCGGACATTCCAGGGAGTATTCCCATGGCTGCGCAGACCGCCTCGATCGTTCTTGAGCCCGCGGCGCAGGATCTCGCCGACGCAACCTCGCAACATCCGTTCCTGTACGAGCTGGATCCGCCCGCAGCGCGCAAGGTCCTCGACGACCTCCAGGCCGCGCCGGTCGACAAGCTGCCGGTCGACGAGGAGTGGATCACCGTATCGGCCACCGTGGGTGACGTACGGGTACGCATCGTCAAACCGCAGGGTGCCACCGGAATGCTGCCCGTCGTGCTCTACATGCACGGCGGTGGCTGGGTCCTGGGCAACGCGGGCACTCACGACCGCCTGGTCCGGGAGTTGGCGGTGGGCGCACATGCGGCCGTGGTCTTCGTGGAGTACACGCCGTCGCCCGAGGCCCACTACCCCGTGGCCATCGAGCAGGGTTACGCCACCGCGCAGTGGATCGTCCGCGAGGGAGCGTCCAAAGGGCTGGATGCGGAGCGCATGGTGGTGGCGGGAGAATCGGTCGGCGGGAACATGACCGCTGCACTCTCGCTCATGGCCAAGCAGCGCGGCGACGTCAAGTTCCTGCAGCAGTCGATGTATTACCCGGTCACGGACGCGGCGATGGACACCGGTTCCTACGACGAGTTCGCCACCGGTTACTACCTGAGCCGCAAGCTGATGGAGTGGTTCTGGGACGCCTACACGACCGACCCGAACCAGCGCGCGGAGATCACCGCGTCTCCCAACCACGCGACCACCGAGCAGCTCTCGGGCCTGCCGCCCGCCCTGTTGATCGTCGACGAGGCCGACGTACTGCGCGACGAGGGTGAGGCGTATGCCGCCAAGCTTCGGACCGCCGAGGTTCCGGTGACCACGGTGCGCTACGACGGCACGGTCCACGACTTCATGATGCTCAACTCGCTCAGTCAGTCCAAAGCCGCCCGTGGAGCCATCGACCAGGCCACGCTGTTCCTGCGCAACGCCCTTGGAACCGGCCCGGCCTAGATGCGCCGCTGACCGCACGACGCCGGCGCGGGGCGACAAGGCGCCGCTGGCCGCACACCGCCGGCGCGGGGCGACAATACGCCGCTGACACGTCGCCGCGTACAGATCGGCCGGAGTGGGGGTGTTTATCCCGTCCCCTCAGGATCACGCGACCAATGGGCACGAGGTGCCGGTCGGGACCGTCTTCGCCGCGTCTGCGTGGCGTGCAGCGCACGGAGGCGGCAGCCCCACCGGGACTGATCGGACGTCAGCGGCCCGAGGAATCGCGACGTCACTGCTGGCGCACCATGAAAGGCAGACTTATGACGGAGATCCGACCCGCCACCACGACCGATTCCGGCGCACCGGTGGAGAGCGACGAACACTCACTCACCGTGGGCCCCGGGGGGCCGGTCCTGCTCCAGGACGCCTACCTGATCGAGCAGATGGCGCAGTTCAACCGGGAACGGATTCCCGAGCGCCAGCCACACGCCAAGGGGAGCGGTGCGTTCGGCCACTTCGAGGTCACTCACGATGTCAGCGGTTACACGAAGGCGGCGCTGTTCCAGCCAGGCACCCGCACCGACCTGGTCATCCGCTTCTCGACCGTCGCCGGCGAGCGTGGCAGCCCGGACACCTGGCGTGACCCGCGCGGCTTCGCGGTGAAGTTCTACACCAGCGAAGGCAACTACGACATGGTCGGCAACAACACGCCGGTGTTCTTCGTGAAGGACCCGATGAAGTTCCAGCATTTCATCCGGTCCCAGAAGCGTCGAGCCGACAACAACCTGCGCGACCACGACATGCAGTGGGACTTCTGGACCCTCTCCCCGGAGTCCGCCCACCAGGTCACCTGGCTGATGGGAGACCGGGGCATCCCGCGGACCTGGCGCCACATGAACGGCTACACCTCCCACACCTACATGTGGATCAACGCCGCCGGCGAGCGGTTCTGGGTGAAGTACACCTTCAAGACCGACCAGGGC
Organism: Streptomyces sp. NPDC056479; assembly: GCF_042795335.1. Lineage (NCBI taxonomy): Bacteria > Bacillati > Actinomycetota > Actinomycetes > Kitasatosporales > Streptomycetaceae > Streptomyces > Streptomyces sp. NPDC056479. The sequence goes on from NZ_JBHTRZ010000001.1 coordinate 1,149,557, forward strand.
ATCGAGTTCTTCACCCAGCACGAGGCCGATCAGATGGCCGCGGCGGACACGGACTACCACATGCGCGACCTCTTCGAGCACATCCGGGACGGTGACCACCCGAGTTGGACCCTCTACGTCCAGTTGATGCCGTACGAGGAGGCCGCGGGCTATCGGTTCAACCCCTTCGACCTCACCAAGGTGTGGCCGCACGGTGACTACCCGCTCATTCCGGTCGGTCGCATGACGCTCGACCGGAACCCCACCGACAACCACGCCCAGATCGAGCAGGCGGCGTTCCAGCCGAACAATTTCGTCCCCGGTATCGGACCGAGCCCGGACCGCATGCTGCTGGCCCGGTTGTTCTCCTATGCGGATGCCCATCGCCACCGGATCGGCGCCAACTACCAGCAGCTGCCGGTGAACGCCCCCGTCGTCGACGTCCGGACGTACTCCAAGGACGGGGCGATGGCCTACCGGAACACCACCGACCCGGTGTACGCCCCGAACTCCAAGGGCGGTCCCGCCGCGGACACGGAGCACTACGGGTCCCCGCCCAGTTGGACGGCCGACGGCGAGATCACCCGCGCCGCCTACGTCTCCCACGCGCAGGACGACGACTGGGGGCAGCCCGGCACCATGGTGCGCGAGGTCCTGGACGACGCCGCCCGGGACCGCCTGGTCGACAACGTCGTCGGACATCTCCTCAACGGAGTGAGCGAACCCGTCCTTGAGCGGGCCTTCGCGTACTGGTCCAACATCGACGAGACCATCGGCAAGCGCATCGCCGACGGCGTACGGGACAAGGCCGATGAGAAGGACCCCAAGGCCGCCGAACAGGGCAACCCCGCACGGAGCTCCATGCAGCAAAAGGCCTGACGGGCTCGGTCAGCCCCGGCGGGGCATGTGCCTTCGTCGACAAGCGACCGGCGGAGTTCCGCCACCGCTGACCCACCGCGCCACGGCCGTGGGGGGGGGGGGGGGGGGTGGGGGGGGGGGGGGGGGGAGAGGGGGGGGAGAGGGGGGGGGGAGGAGGGGGGAGAGGAGGGGGGGTGTGTCGAAGGGTGTATCG
>NZ_JBHTRZ010000001.1:1150617-1205962 GCF_042795335.1 Streptomyces sp. NPDC056479
TAGGGGCGTTTGCTTTCTTAGACAAGCGGCGGGCGGCTTCCCCCCATTGCTAACCCACCGCTCCATGCCCGTGCTCCCCCATTTCTCCGTTGAGAGGGGGGCCCGCCGCACGGACCGGACGGCTGAGGGCCCGCTGCGAGGGTCAGGCACGGGCCTTCTCAAGGATCTGGTCGATGGTGAGCCCCTTCGGCAGACCGCTCGCGGCAGCACCCCGCCGGAGTGGTCATGCCCGGAGGAGCCTTCCGCGGAGGACGCGGAGGTGTCCAGCTCGGGCGCATACGCGCTCAGCGAGGTGCGCAGCTCCGTGAAGCGTTCACCGGCGTGGGCCGACCAGGTCAGACCGGTGGCGCTGAGGACGAGGAGACCGAGCGAGATCCATACGCCGGTGATCGCGTGGAGACTGCGGCTGCGGCGCACGCCCCGTGCCCCGCGTCCGGCAGCAGGGTGTTGCCCTTCGATCCGCCCGCGTAGGTGCGGCGGCGTCCGAACCACATCAGGAGTGGGTAATGGACGGGATGTCAGGCACCGTAACGGGACGGAGCACCGTTAGAGACTCTTCCTGGCGAGCCATCATCGCAAAGGAGAACCTGTCGATTTCCAAGCAGAGATCGACATCGTCCGGGTGGTATCCGCTCCGCAGTCCACCGGCGAGGTCTGCCGCGGCCTGAGAAGTCCTGGCGCGGAGGAGATACGGGGCCGCCTCGACATCGTCTCCGGTCATGCATCGGCCAATGTATTCGGCGCAGGCCCGGTCTTCGTCGGCCTGGCCTCCCTCACCGGTGACAACGAACGTCACCGGACCGGAATCCTTGGTCTGCAGGAACCGCGCGGTCGGCCCGGCCACCACGAAGCTTGCGCACAGGACAAGCGGCGCGTTCGCGACGGCCAGCGCGCCCACGGTTCCTGCCGTCGTCTTCTGCACCAGCGTGCGTCCGGCGAAATCGCATGACCTCAGCAGACCAGGTGAGTTCACCGCGTCGAAGCCCGCAGCTGGAGCTCCGTCCTTCAGAGCCAGCCAACCCGAGTGGCTCTCCTTCAAGGCGATTGCCTCGCTCTCCGTCGAGGCCAGGACGATCCTCTCGACTCCACGCGAGAAGGCCCAGGCAGCCACGGTGAAGGCGCGCATGACGTCGATGACGACCGCAACACGGGGAACGCCGGTCAACTCTGGGATGCCGACGAAGTGATGGTCCATCGCACCAGTCTGCCGAGTGGGGGCGGTGTGCGCCGCCAGGTGGAGCTTCTGGCCGTGAGGGTCAGGAGCAGCTCAGCCGTGTCGTGGCAGGCGTGGCTGTTTGCCGTGTCCGGCCTCCGCTCGCGGGGTAGCGTGCGGGACACGGGAGCAGGCACCGCAACCCACCGGGGGTGATGGAGTGGACGATGCGCATGGGGCTGACGCGTCGGCATCCTCACCTCTCCCGCCCGCAGGCGTGCTGCGGGTGTACCCGCTGGCGGACCTCATGGGCTGGCGGGCGATCGGCGAGATCACTCTGGCGACGCGTCCGGCATGGCAGCAGACGATGGACGGGCTGGCCGGCAGCGGCACAGGCGTGTGCCACTTGGAGCTGTCCGCCGTGACGTTCGCCGACGTCGCCGGTGTCTCGGTCCTGGCGGTGGCCATCCAAGGGCTTCCTGCAGGGCGGCGCGTCGTCGTCGAACGACCGCCTGCCAGTATGGAGCGGCTGTTGGAGATGTTCTGGCCGGATCTGCGGGCGATCGAGGTGGTGGCGCGATGAATGGTCCAACTGCCACGGAGCCGTTCGTGCATCCCGCCCTGTTCTACCGGGATGAGCAGGAGTACGTGGACGGCACGGTCCCCTTCATCCGTGAGGGCCTCAAGGTCGGGGAGCCGGTGGCCGTCGCCGTGCCGGGCCCGAACCTGACCGTCCTCAAGGAGAGCCTGGGCCTGGACGCGGCGTCGGTGCGCTTCCTCGACATGACCGAGGTGGGCCGCAACCCCGGCCGGATCATCCCGACCGTGCTGCGGGCCTTCGCCGACGCCCACCCCACGACCCGGGTGCGGATCATCGGCGAGCCGATCTGGCCCGGCCGCAGCAGCCTGGAGTACCCGGCCTGCGCCCAGCACGAAGCGTTGATCAACCCGGCCTTCCAGGGCCGGGAGGTGACCATCCTGTGCCCGTACGACGCCGACCGCCTGGACGAGCGCGTATTGACCGACGCCTATGCCACCCACCCAGTGGTCGTCTCCGGCGGGCGCCGCCAGCCCAGCCCCTCCTACGCGCCCGGCCAGATCGTGGACCGCTACAACCAGCGACTGGCACCGGCGCCCGCATCGGCCGAGTCGCGGGTCTTCGGCATCGACGGTCTTTCCGCCGTGCGGCATGCCGCGGTCGAGCACGCCACCCGGCTCGGCCTGTCCGGCGTCCGCTTGGACGACTTCACCTTGGCGGTGGCCGAGTTGACCACCAACAGCGTGGTGCACGGCGGCGGCTCGGGCAGCCTGCGTGTGTGGGCCGAGGACACACTGCTGGTGTGCGAGGTCCGCGACCGCGGCCAGCTCACGGATCCGCTCGCCGGCCGCCGCCCAGCGGCCCGCGACCAGCATGGCGGCCGCGGCCTGCTCCTCGTGCACACCGTCGCCGACCTCGTACGTGTCCACACCCGTGGCGACGGTACGGCTATCCGCTTCTACATCAGCCGCTAAAGTCGGCCGGGGACCGTCGCACGCCCGCTAGAGCGGGCTGCCGCCATGGGCACCGGCCTCATGCATGAGGCCGCTGGGCCTGTTCCACGGTGGGGTAGCAGCCGATGACCGTGTCGACGCCGACCAGCTGCAGGACGCGCAGCACAGCATCTCGGGCGCCGGCGAGGCGCAGCCAGCCGTCCGCGGCGCTCGCCCGCCGGTGAGCGGAGAGAAGAACGTTGATGCCGCTGGAGTCCATGAAGGTCACACCGCCCAGGTCCAGCACGATCCGCGGCGGCACCCCACCGTCGTCCTCCAGTAGCGCCTTGCCGAAGGCTTCCTGCACGGTCTGGTCGATCTCGCCGCGCACCGTCACGACGCGCACGCCGTCGACGACACGGTGCTCGATGGCCAGCTGATCGGGACTGTCCGCGTTCTCGATGTCGGCCACGTCTCCTCGACTGCGTTTTTGAACTTGCCCCAGGCCTGGGCGGACACGGACGATTCTGCCCCACCACCTGGGGGCGCCATGCAGTAGGACAGGCACCGTGCCAAATCACACCACTGCCGGGCATGCACAACAAGTACCTCTTGGGTCGGTTCCGCGTCTGTTTACACCCGCCCGGGCCGCAGCGAGGTTCTGCGCACCCCCCGATTCCTCCGATTGAGTGCGCCTCAAGAGCAACGGGGATGCGATATGCGTATAGAATATGGGAATTGAGTGCTAGAGTCTGCAGCATGGCCATGAGTCTCGAAGAGCGTGTGCGATCCGCAGTGGCCGCGCTCCTGCACGCGTCCGCTGAATCGCAGACGGATCTCGCCGCCGTCCTGGGAGTGAGCCAGGCCCAGGTGAGCCGCCGTCAGTCCGGCGCCGCGGCCTGGAGTCTGACCGACTGCGAGGTGGTCGCCGCGCACTACGGCATCGACGTCCTCGAGCTCCTGGCAGGACCCACCCGGGCCACGGAGGCGCTGCCCGCCTCGCGCCGCCGCCCCCTCGGCCGTCAGGTCGGCACCCACCGTCCTGCAGCCGTCGAGGGAGGCGTGCGATGACGGACTTCGGCGCGATCGACGCGCTGATCGCCGGAGCCAAGAAAGAAGTCCCGCTGCCGCCCGCCGAAGAGCGGCGCACGCTCCGCGAAGAGCTGAACGTCTCGCGCGCCCAGCTCGCGCAGGCTCTGGGCGTCAGCCCGTCCACGATCGGGGGCTGGGAATCCGGACGGGACCCTGGCGGCGAGGTAAGGGAGAAGTACGCGTACTTCCTCGAGGGAGCGAAGACCAAACTGGCGGTCGAGGCAGAAGTAACGGAGGAGGCCGAGGAGGCCTTGGCTGAAGAGCCGGGGGACGAGGTCCGCGCCGGCGCCGTTGAGGCGGTCGACCAGGACCTCGACGTCGACGTGCTCGCCACACCTCAATCGTGCGTGCTGTGCGGGCAACCCGCCCGCTACCAGGTCGCGGGATTTGCCCAGCACCTGGACCCCGCCGAGTGCGGTACCGCCGAGCCCGCACAGACGCGCGAGCCTGCGGCGGCGCAGGAGCCCGCTGCTCGCACCGCCCCCCGACGGGACGGACCTTCCGGCCGACAGGGACCGCCGGGACGCGGCGTCAAGGTCGTGCCCGTCGGCCGTCGTCTGAAGACCGCCGACGCCCCGGACCTGATCGGCTCCGCGGTCGCCGCCACGCTCGTCGAGCACGCCGGTGACGTCGAGGCGGCGACCAAGGCGCTGGTGAGGCGGGCGATCCCGGACGCGATGGCGTTGCTGGATCACAGCCGCAAGGGCGGCCGCTACGACGTGGTCGCCCACCCGTGGCTGCCCGACGTCCTGCGCAAGCAGTCCGCCCGCGGCGCGGACCAGATCTGGGAGGCCCGCCCCAAGTGGGCGCGCCCCGAACTGCCGCACGGAGAGCATGAGGTCACCGCGCTCGACGTCAACGGCGCCTATCTGAGCGCACTGAAGACCCATCTGCCGCTCGGGCAGTTGGAGCACGCCACCGGCGACCACCACGACCGCCGTCGCGCAGGCGTCCATCTGATCACCCCGCCCGACTGGGACCACGACGCATACCTGCCCAACCCGATCGGCAGTCGTGACGAGCCGGGCCCACTGTGGGTGACCGAACCCACCCTGCGCCTGCTGCTGCGGGTCTCGGGACCGAAGTACGGGTTGTGCGACCCACCGGAGATCCACGAGTCTTGGACCTCCGGGGCCACCGAGGGCCTGCTGGAGAAGTTCCGCGTCACTCTGAAGGACGCCCGGGACCGTGCGATCACCGAGGACGACGAGGTGACGCTGGAGTACGTCAAGGCGATGTACTCGAAGTTCGTCTCCACGCTGGGGGAGTCGAACTACAACCGGGAGCTGTACCGCACCGACTGGATGCATCTCATCCGCTCCCAGGCCTTCGCGAACCTGTGGTGGAAGGCCCACCGGGCCTACGACGAGGGCCTGATGGTCGTCCGCGCGATGGGCACCGACGAACTGCACGTCATCGGCGACTGGCGCGCCGTTTTCGACGAGGGCCGCGCGGTCACCGAGGTCAAGATCAAGGACGTCTACACCGTCGGTACTCCCGACCTGCACGATGAAGGAGCGGACTGAGCCGAGGATGGCGAATCATCTTCGACGGAGGCTGATGAAAGCGTTTATGGCGTCATCAGTGACACGCTGCTGAACTCGTGCAGAACCCGCGGAAGTGGCATCCCCAGCAGCCGAATTCCTGTAGTATTGCCTTGTGTTGGAATGATGCTCGCGAGCATCCGTCAATTACTCGAATGGTGAGGAGTCGAAAGTGCCGGAGCGGAATATCGATTTCGGCAAATTCGGGGCACGCGGTATCAAGGGACATCAAGCCGTGGCTCGCCAACTCGACACGCTCGCCAACTTCATCTCCACCCCGATCACGCAGCGACGCGGACTCCTGGCACGGTTGCATTACCTCACCCGCACCGACCATTCCCGCTCAGCGGCCCGCGAGGCCGGCCTCACCGTCACCGACCGCACCCTCAGGGCCTGGCTTGAAGGCAATCGCAACCCGTCGAGGAAGAACCTTCAGGCGATCGAGACCGCGTACTACACGGTGCGTCGCCATAACGTAGTTCGCTACCTGCTCGCCCGCCTCAACCGCCAAGGACGCGGTACCCGCGTCGAGTTCCACCCGCTCAACCAGTCCCAGGTCGACCGCCCGCACCAGCGTGCCCTGTCGTTCCGCACGCTCAACGTGCGCCACTGGGACCGGATCGTCGAGGCGTGGGCCAAGGATGACGACGAGGCCCTCGACGACGCATGGGTCAGCGACGCGACGGTGGACCTCGGGTCCGAGTGGGGCCAGTACGAGTACGTCACGAACATCGGGTTCGCAGCCTGACCGCTTGCGAGGTGGAGCCCCCATCGCCCCGGTGGTGGCTCGCAGCAGGCAACACGCCTCAGGACGACGCTCCGTAGCAGTTGGCCATCGCCGTGGCGCGGTTGCGCAGGGAGGTGCGCAACCACTGTGGGGCGAGGGCTTCCGCGTCCGTGGTGAGTTGCCATAGCGCCCATTCGGCGTGCCTCGAATCTTGGAAGGTCACCTCGAGCCGCAGCCAGCCGTCTGCGTCGGTTTCCTCGGCGCGGACGGCCAGCGCTGTGCCCACCAGGTCCTTGCGCCGTGCCGGGTTCACCCGTACCAGTACAGCGACTTGGTCGCCGCCGGTCCGAAACCGCGTGCTGCGTTCCTGCCAGGCGCGGTCCAGATCGACCCGGTCCGGTCGCTGTGCGGGCTCGTCGAGTTCCTCGGCGGCCGACACCCGGGCCAGCCGGTAGGTACGGTCGGCGCCAGACCTCGTGGCCAGCAGGTAGCCCTGGCCGCGCACCGTGACCAGGCCGATCGGGTCCACGGTGCGCCACTTCGGGGTCTGGCCCACAGCCGCGTAGCGGATGCGCAGCTTGTGTCCCGCGAACACCGCGCGCCGTACCTCGGCCACCACGGTGTCGGGCACGTCCTCAGCGACCACGCGACGCGAGAGGAGATCCGTCTCCGGGTCGATGAGCAGTCTCTGCGCGGCGTCGGCCGCCGTGTCCCGATGACCCTCGGGCAGCGCGTCCACCACCTTGAGCATCGCCGAAGCCAGCGCTGAGCCGAGGCCGAATACCTGCGCGCCGCGACGTGACCCGGCGACCAGCAGGGCGAGCGCCTCGTCGTGGTTCAGTCCGGTGAGCTCTGTTTGGAAACCGGGCAGCAACGCGAAACCGCCGTGCCGGCCGCGTTCGGCGTAGACCGGGACGCCGGCTGCGGACAGCGCCTCGATGTCACGCAGCACGGTGCGGGTGGACACCTCCAGCTCGCCGGCCAGCGTGGCCGCGGACATTCGACCGCGCTGGCGAAGCAACAACACCAGCGAGACCAAGCGATCGGCGCGCATACGGAAAACCCTACTTGAATACATGACACAGGGTGTCGTGGTTCGTTGGGAGGCTTTCCACACGAAGTCAAAGGCGGGCGGCCACCGAACCGATGGACATGCCTACGCCCAAGAAATCGAATGGAGCCGATGTGGCATTGGAACGAACGGCAGTCAACCCGGTGACGTGGTCGGTGGGGATGGGATTCAACCAGGGTGAGCTCGTCTCTGGGCACACCCGCACCCTGTACTGCTCCGGACAGACCGCGATGAGCAGCGACGGAAAGCCCCAGCATGACGGTGACATGGCGGCGCAGTTGGCGCTGAGCCTCGACAACCTGGAGGCCGTGCTCGGTGAGGCCGGCATGTCCGTCATGAACCTCGTCCGGCTCAACGTCTACACCACCGACGTCGATCTGCTCCTCCAGCACTACGGCGTGCTGGCATCGCGGTTGGGTGCCTCCGGAGTTGCGCCGACCACCACGATGCTCGGGGTGACACGGTTGGCGATCCCCGGCCAGATGGTCGAGCTCGAGGGGACCGCCGTCGCGTGATGCGGCCTCGCCGCCTCCGAACGATGCGGCAGCGTGCGCGCCAGGGAACGGCATCTCCGGAGTTGATCGGTGCATGACTGTTCCCGAGCGCGCATCGCCCTTCTTAAGATCCGATGCCTGTGAGGACGTCTGAGGGAAGTACCCGTACTCAACGGGCATCATTCGGTGCCGTGACCCAAAGAGATCGGATGGGCGACGGGATGTGGAGACCACTTTGGAAGCTGGCGGCAGCACTGCTCGTCGCGGTGGGACTCCTCATGAGCCCCGGCTACGGTGCTTCCCTCTCCGCCAAGGATTCGGGTGATGCCGCGCCGGGGGCCTGTCAGCAGACGGCCGTGCGCGCGTAAGTGCCCTCGTAGAAGAACGGTGCTGCGGTGTAGCCCTTCCCCAGGGTGAAACAGGGGCCGCTGGGCCCGTCCTTCACGATGACCTGAATGGACATGGCTCGGGTGCAGGTGTTCTCCAGGGCCACCCAGAAACCTTGGTCCGTGTACCACACATCGCGTTTGATGCACTTGGGTGCGGTTCCGCCCGCCGCGGGGGCCGCTTGGGCTGGGACGGCCATGGAACCGAGTGCGAGAGCGGTTCCGGCGAGGGTGCCGACCAGCGCGTGGCGAGTACGCATGTTTCACTCCGTCTTTGAGACACACGACTGGGCGTCCAGCGTGTGGTTGTTGATTGGTCCTGGCTTCCTCGAGTGCCGCGAGGGTCTGCCGCCATCGGGGTGCACAACTCGCACACCCCGATGGCGGACGGGTCACCTGACGCGGCTGCAGCCCGAGGGGGCCCTCTCCGGGTAGTAGTTGCACACGTTGATCTGTACGCCGTCCACGTTGGACAGCGGCGTGCTGTACGTTCCGTTGACCTTGACCCGCTTCTGGGAGGTCCAGCTCCACTGGCCGTTCTGGTACTTCCAGTAGCTCAGGTAGAGGCCGCCTGCCCAGCCGTCGCCCGGGCACTTGTCCCGCACTGTGATGCTGAAGTAGGCGTTGTAGGTGTCACGCCCCTGAGCGGTGCCGGTCCAGGAGTAGCTGTAGTTGCCCCCGGCGTCCGCGCAGCCATTGGTGCTCTCGCCGTAGACACTGGCCGCCTGCGCCGTGCCCGAGAAGGCGACGGTGGCCACGGCGGCCAGGGTCATGCCGATACCAGCCTTGCCGATCCGCGACGCCAAACCCGACTTCTCCACTGATGCTCCCTTGTGTCAGCTGTGCGCTGTGATGTGAACGCTTGGACGGGGGACAGGCTTGCGGATGCCCGGAGCGGCAGGACAGTGTGATCGCGTGTCCCGGACAGGCGCGGGATGTCCGGGCTGGTCACAGCCTTGCCCGAACCTTGTCCCGGACAGCCGGACATGACGGAATACGCCGTTGTCCCGTTGGCGGGGACGCAGAAAGATGACGCTCATGGGGAACCCGGGGGAGTTACCACTGCACGAAGACGTGTTGCCGAACGAAGTCCGGGACGCCGCCGGCTTCATCGCGTCGATGAAGCGGCTCAAGGAGCGCTCGGGGCTGACGTATCGCGAACTGGAGGAGCGAGCCGCCCGTAGTGGTGACGTCCTGGCGCGCAGCACGCTCGCCGACGTACTGCGCCGGACTAGCCTGCCGCGCCCCGAGGTCTTGGGCGCATTCGTCCGCGCCTGCGGGGACGGTGAGCGGATCGACGCCTGGCTGGCCGCCAGAGACCGGCTCGCCGCCACAGGCGCAATTGCGGCACCCGTTGCGGAGCGCGACTTTGAGACCGACGATCGGCCGCAGAACGAGGCGTCTGTGGTCGCGCGGTCTCGCCGACCCAAGAGCTCCGCACTTCTCGGCGCGACCACGCTGGTGGTCCCGATGCTGGCCCTGGTCACCTGGGGGCTGCTCTCCGGCGACTCCGCCGAACAAGGGACACCGGGGTCTCCTGCCGACGGCTGGGTGACCATTCGTCCAGCCCGCACGGCTGATCTCTGTCTGACCGACGGACGCGACCGTGACGGCGTCTACGACAGTGCCGTAGCCGTCCAACTCCCCTGTGCCCAGGCGCCCGTGCCGCGCACTTACCTCGAACCGACCGGTGAGGGGCTCTATCGCATCCAGTGGCACCATCCCCAGATGGGAAAGGGGTGTCTGACGGTCATGGGGGACGACCAGATCAAGGGCATGCTCGAACCCCGCCAGAATTGCGCACAGGGCACGCTCTTCCGCCTGGAGCCAAGTGCCGGGGCCTTCCGGCTGCGTCCGGCCGGCGGCAGCGGGTGCATCGGCATCGTCGACAACGACACCACCGTGGGCGCCGAGGCGATCGAGGAACGCTGCTCCGGCGCGGCAGATCAGCGGTTCCTTGTTCGGGCGGACTGACGGCGCTCCCGTACACCTGACGCCGGTCGCGTGATGTCCGCCTCTCCCCATACGCCGGGACCTCCTCGCCAGGCCGACGTGTCAGGCCTTGTCAGGGCGCGGGCCGGGGCGTGAGTCGCTTCACTAGCGTGGCCGCGCGGGCGTGGCCGATGCGTCTGGGTTCTGTTCGCCGTGGAATGTGGCGTGACTCCGGACCTCTCGGCTGGAGGGGGCGGCAGCAGGCGGCGGACCGACCGGCACGAGGTGGGACGCGTCGGCCACGCCTCGCCGATGCGCGCGAGGTCTCAGCCGTCCTGCCGAAAGGGAACAGCCATGAGCACTGCCCCGACCGACCCGACCACCGCCCTCGTCACCGGTGCGTCCTCCGGGCTGGGTACCGAGTTCGCCTCCCAACTCGCCGGGCGGGGGTATGACTTGGTTCTCGTGGCTCGCTCCCGGGACCGGCTCGAGGAGATCGCCGCCGAGCTGACGAAGGTCCACGGCGTCAAGACCCATGTCGTGGTGCAGGATCTCGCGCGGCCCGACGCGGGCCGGCGAGTCACGCGGGAGCTCGCCGACCGGTCGCTCCATGTCGACCTGCTGGTGAACAACGCGGGATTCGGCACGGTCGGTCGGTTCGAGGAGATCGCCCCCGAGCGCGATCACGACATGCTGATGGTGAACGTCGTCGCGCTCGTCGATCTCACCCACGAGTTGCTGCCCGGCATGCTTGAGCGCGGTCGAGGCGCGGTACTCAATGTGGGTTCCACGGCCGGCTACCAGCCCAGCCCCTACCTCACGGTCTACAGCGCCTCCAAGACCTTCGTGCTCAACTTCTCGCTCGCGCTGCGTCAGGAGTACCGGCGCCGGGGTGTTCGGGTCACCGCCCTGTGCCCGGGGCCGGTCGAGACGAACTTCTTCAAGGTGATCGGCACGCGCAACGCGGCCGTCGCCGGCAGCTTCACCACGGCCGAACCGGTGGTGCGGACAGCGCTGAAGGCCCTGGACCGGGACCGTGCCTATGTGACGCCCGGCTTCGCCAATGCGATCGCGGCGCACCTGAATCCGCGGCGACCGCGCACCCTCGTGGCCCGGGTCGGCGAGCTGATCTGCCGCAAGGCCCTGCGGCCCGAGCAGGACGCCGACGCCCGCACCGCCAACGGCGCCGCGAGCTAGGCCACGTTTCCCCCTCTATCTGCGCTTCGCTCAGTGGAGCCGGGACCGATTGTGGACCCGGCTCCATCGCGTCATCCCCGACGAACTCGGCATCGGCGGCCTGCTGGACGCGGATGTCCCGCGGCAGGTCCAAGAGCGGTCAGTTGAAGCGGTCCGGCGACAGGAAGTCCAGCGGCATCGACATCGGCTCGCCCTGGACCAGATCGGCGAGTGCCTCGCCGATGCCGGGCGCCTGAGCGAGACCATGGGCGCCCGCGCCACCCGCAATGATCACGTGGGGGTCGCCGCCGGGGCGACCGAGCGTGTACAACCCGTCCGGAGTGCGGGTCCGCGTGCTCACCGCCACCCGGGCCGGCTGCGTCTCGAGGCCCGGTACCTTGGCCGGCAGCAGTCGTTCCAGGTGCGACCAGTCCTCGGCGCCCACCGAGCGGTCGGTGTCCTCGGGGTCGAACTGCTTGCCGGCACCTGCGCCGTCGTACAGGCTGACGCAGACGTCGTTTCCGGCGGTGACGCCACTGCCCCACAGGACGAGGCCGTCGTCCAGTTCCCGCTGGAACAGCGGGAAGTACTCCAGGTCGAAGTCGCCGTCCGCCTCCAGTGGGCGGTACCAGGTGAGGGGCATGCGGAAGGTCTGCAGCGCAAGACCGGGAAGCAGTGCGGGCAGCCATGCGCCTGCGGTCAGCACCACTTGACGGGCCGTCGTCGAACCCTGGGCCGTGTGCAGCCGAATCCCGCCGGGGATCGGCTCGAGCCGGGTGATCCGCGAGTCCGATCGCACCCGGGCGCCCGCCTGCTCCGCCAGGGTGAGCATGGCCCGCAAGGCGTGTTCGGGCCGGACGAGGCCCGCGGACGGCTCCCACACTCCTATGTGATGGCTGGGTATTCCGGTGTGACGCGGATAGCGGAAGCGCAGCGCGGACGCCGTGAACGTGCGGACCGGGATGCCATGTTCGTGCGCCGCGCCGAGAGTCCCGCCGGCCACCCGTCCGTTCTCGGGCCCGATCACGAGACCACCGCAGGCCGTGAACAGGCTCTCCCGTCCGGGGCCGTGCTCCCGCCCGGTGTCCGCGAGTTCCTCCCACAGCTCCCTCGACCTGCGCGCCAGCGGCACCAGTCCGGGGTGTTCGGGGCGGGCGAGGCGGATCATGCGGGAGCCGCCGTGGGAGGAGCCGAGCGCATGGGCGGGGGTGAAGCGTTCGAACCCGATGACGTCGACGCCGCGGGAGGCCAGTCGCCACAGGGCGGCGGCTCCCCACGCTCCCAGTCCCACCACCGCGCTCTCGGCATCCCAACGCGTCATGCCAGCCTGCTCTCTGCCACTCGCCACCGTGTATGCCGCCAGCCGACCACTCCCGCGCGGCGCACACATGAGTAACCGTCACTCACCTCGCGGCCGCGACCGGCAGACGGGAAGCGGCGGCCGGGGCCGTCGGACGCGCGGTACGGCGCCGGTTTGGAGTACCTGAGTACTCATGCGTCCGGTCCTCCCCGCGTGATCACCTCGGTCTGCGGCGTGGTGCGTGCCGCGACGACTGGTGGAGGTTTCGATGCAGTTCCGGGTACTGGGACCCCCTGCGATCTACGACGATGTCAAACAGCGGAGCGTTCAGCTGACCAGTCCGAAACAGCGGGCACTGTTCGGGGCGCTGCTGGTTCGTTCGGGGTCTGCGGTACCGACCGACGAGCTGATCTACGAACTGTGGGGGAGCAGCGCACCGGACAAGGCCGGCAACGCGTTGCAGGCCCATGTGTCCCGCCTGCGGCAGCAGCTGATCGAGCTGGAGCCCTCCCGGGCGAACAGCCCGCGGCTGGTGGCTCGTGGTTCGGGCTATGTGCTGCAGGCCCGGCCCGACACGCTGGACAGCGTGCAGTTCCGGCTCCAGCTTGCGCGTGCCAAGCGTCTGGTGGACTCCGACCCGCATGCCGCGGTGCTGCTGCTGCGCAAGGCCCTCGGTCTGTGGCGCGGCCGGGCCCTGGACGGCGGATCGCGCGGACCGCTCTGCTCGGCTGCCGCTGCCCGGCTCGAGGAGGAGCGGCTGCTGGCCCTCGAGGACCTGTGCGAGGCCTCGCTGCGGATCGGGCAGCACCAGCAACTCGTCCAGCAGCTCGAGGAGCTGGCCGTCGCCCATCCGCTCCATGTGCGCTTCAAGGACCAGCTGGCCGTCGCGTTGGAACGCTGCGGACGGCACGGCGAGGCGCGCGTGGTGCGCGAGACGGCGCGGCGGCTCATTGCGGATCTGCCGGGCCGGCCCGGCAACGTCCGGGTGCTGCGCGAGACGGGCGGCGTCCGGCCGGAGGCCGTCGCGGCGGCGGGCGCGGGACACACCGCCGAGTGGCCCGATTCCGCGCATCTCGTCGACGGTCCCGGTACGCAGGGCCACGAGATCGCGCGACTGCGTCTCCGTGTGGAGGAGCTGACACAGGCGCAGCATGCCCTCCACTCGGAGATGGAGCGGCTCACGGCGCTGGTCGCGGAGAGGTTCCCGGCCCGCCGCAAGGACTCGGCGTGACCGCGCTCCCTGTCGCACAGGCTTCCCCGTGGCCGGCCGGCCACGGGGCATTCGACCGTCAACTCCCTGTTACCGCCCCCTCCAAGAGGACTTGATCATGCATGTGATGCACAACACGGCCATGGGCTCCGGCACGCCGGACACGGTGTGGAAGGTGCTCGTGGACTGCGAGTCGTTCTCCGGCTTCCTGGACGGCGTCCACGAGGTGACGATCACGGGTGAGGACGGGGACCGCCGCACCGCGGACTGGGTCGTCGAGCTCAAGGGCTCGGAGATGGAGTGGGAGCAGGAGGACCTTCTCGATCACGCCGAGCGGCGCTGGACGTTCCGTCAGACAGACGGCGACCTCGCCCACTACGAGGGCTACTGGCAGGTCGTCGAGGAGGCCGGGGGCGTCGGCCTCGAACTCAAGGTGGAGTTCGACGTCGGGCTGCCCATGCTCGCCGACATGATCCACCCGGCCGTGGCCAAGGCCCTGGAGAGCTATCAGCGCCAAATAGTCGACCGAAGCCGATAGGACACGTAGGAGACAACGATCATGACAGTGCTGCCCACAGTCGATGCCACCGATGTCGTCGACGCCAAGAAGACCTTCCGGCGGGTGAAGCGCCACTTCTCGCCCGCGCTCGCGACGGCCGGCAAGTTCACCGGCCAGGGAGCGGTGGAGGTCGCGGCCGAGGGGTCCCGGGTGATCCTCTCGGACGGCCGCAGCCTTCTGGACTTCGGCTCCTACGCGGTCGCCCTGCTGGGGCACGGCAACCCGAGGATCACCGACGCGGTCCGTCACCAGCTGGACCGTATGCCTGCCTCGACCCGCTCGGTGCAGACGTCGGTCGCCCCGCTGGCCGCGGAGCGCCTGGCCGAGTACATCGGCGGTGGCCTCGACCGGGTCTACTTCGGGTGCGGCGGCGCCGACGCCGTCGAGGTGTCCGTCAAGCTCGCCCGTATGGCCACCGGTCGCACGACCGTCGTCGCGGTCGACGGCGCCTTCCACGGCAAGAGTCTCGGTGCCCTCGCCCTGACCGACAACCCGCGCTTCAGGAACGGGTTGGAGCCGCTGCTCCAGGGAGTCGTACGGGTCAGCCCGGACGACCCCGAGGCGGTCGCGAAGGTCGTGCGCGAACACGACATCGCGGCCGTGGTGTTCGAGCCCGTCCAGGCCGAGAACGGGGTGCGGATCCTCGACGAGGAGATCCTCGCCCGGTGGTGCCGCGACGCCCACGACCACGGCGCGTTCGTCGTCTCCGACGAGATCCAGGTCGGGTTGCGGCGCTGCGGCCCCCGCTCCGTGGCGCTGGCCGCCGGGCTGGACGTGGACGGTGTGCTGCTGGGCAAGCCGCTGGGCGGCGGTGCCATGCCGGTCTCGGCCGCGGTGTGCAATGACCGGCTGTTCGCGCCGCTGCTGGCCGATCCGATGGTGCACACCGCCACCTTCAGCGGCCACCCCCTGTCCACCGCGGTGATCCCCGTGGCCCTGGACCTCATCGAGCAGCATGCCCACGACGGCGAGCGGATCGCCGACGCGATGGCACAGGGCCTGGCGGAGCTGCGCGAGCAGTTCCCCGACGCCGTGGTGGAGACCCGCGGACGCGGGCTGCTGTGGGGCGTCGACTACCGCTCGCCCGAGATGGCCGGCGACGTACTGACCGGACTGGCGCAGCGCGGCATGGTCGTCTCGCCGTGCCTGAGCCGCCCCACCACGATTCGCCTGCTCCCGCCGATCGTCGCCACCGATGCCGACGTCAAAGAGGCGATGACGATGCTCACCGATGCCACCGCCGGAGCCGACTCCGGAAACGGAACGCCACCGGAAGGAACGTAGACAACCCATGACTTCGACGAAACTCACGGACATCGCCGAGGAGTTCGCCGCCGATGTCGTCCTGGCCGACGACATCACCGGCTTCCCGGCACCGGACCCGCAGACGGTGTCCGAGGTGTTCCTCACCGGGGCGACGGGCTTTCTCGGGGCGTTCCTGCTCAGGGACCTGCTGGGGCAGGGACTCGTGGTGCACTGCCTGGTCCGGGGCGCGGACGAAGCCGCCGCCCGCGCCCGCCTCGAGGACAACCTGCGCACCTACGAACTGTTCGACGGCCTCGACCTCGACCGCGTCCGCGTCCACACCGGGGACGTGACCAGGCCGCGGCTCGGCCTGACGCAGGAGGCGTACACCGAACTGGCGGGGCGGGTCGGTGCCGTCTACCACTCCGCGGCCAAGGTGAACTTCCTGACCATCTACAAATGGCTGCGCAAGGCGACGGTGGAGGCGACGCACGAGATCCTGCGGTTCGCCTGCGCCGCCGGCGCCCCGCTCCACCATGTCTCGACCACCGGTGTGTTCCACGCCGGCACCGACCGCACGCCGCGCGGCGAGCTCGACCCGACCGGGCCGGCCGAGGACCTGTCGCTGGGCTACACCAAGAGCAAGTGGGTCGCCGAGCAGTTGGTGCTCGAGGCCTCCCGGCGCGGGGTGCCCGTGACGATCCACCGCCCCGGTCAGGTCTGGGGCGACTCACGGACGGGAGCCTGCCAGCCCAACGACTTCGTTTGGCGGTTCATCAAGGGATCCCTCCAAGTCGGCCTGTATCCGCGCAGGTTCCGGCTCGAGATGAACATGGCGCCGGTGGACTACGTCAGCGCCGTCATCGTCACCGCCTCCCGGCATCCGGACGGCCTCGGCGGGATCTACCACCAGGTCTCTCCCGGCACGCTGGACTCCGAGCGGATCCTCAAGCTGCTGCGCGGTGCCGGCTACGAGGTGCAGGAGGTCAGCATCCTGAAGTGGATGAAGGCCGTCGCGGCCGATGTCACCAACTCCATGGCCCCCTTGCTGAGCATCCTCGTGGAGTCGGAGAAGGTCGAGGTCGCAGAGTTCTCCGACGACCTCACGCGCGATCTGCTCAAGGGCAGCGGGGTCTCCTGCCCCGTCATCGACGAGACGGTGTTCGGCACCTATGTCGAGTACTTCGTGCGGCACGGGGTCCTGCCGGACCCGCGGGCGTAGGGCGCGGAGTCCGAGCCCGCCCATGGGCGGGCGGTGAGATGCGGGTGCCCCGCGAGGAAAGCTCCTCGCGGGGCACCGCCGTACTAGGCCACGTGCTCCGATGTCGCACCGAGGAGCCGCAGTGAGGGCATACGCTCACCGTCACGCGGCCGCCCGATCAGCTTCTCAAGTCCGCGCTTGAGCTCGTCGCGGGCCGTGATGCCGAGCTTGTGGTAGATCCGGTGCAGATGGTTCTCGACGGTGCGTACGGAGACCACCAGCCGGCCCGCTATGTCGCGGTTGGACATCCCCGCCGCCGCGAGTGCGGCGACCTCCTGCTCCCGTGGCGTGAGCGAGGCGGAGTCGCGTTCGTGCCGCCCGTCCTCCTCCAGCCACGGCGGCAGCATGGTGCTGCAGCCGCGCAGCAGTTCCTGGCAGGCCGCCAGGGACTTGCGGCTCTTGCCGAACTGGCCCGAGGCCCGGTAGGCCCGCGCGGCCTGGGCCGCGGCCTCGCTCGCCAGCGGCAGCGCGCCCATGTCGGCCAGTCGCCGGGACGCCTCCGTCAGCGTGGCACCGTCTCCGTCGGTGAGGGCTTCCGTGTAGTCGGCGAACACTGCGATCAGGCCGCCGGTGGCGCGCGCCGCGCGCAGCAGGGCCTGGTGCTGGTAGCGCACCGCGGCGCCTTCGGTGAGGCGAGCGGCAAGCAGCAGCGCGGTGGCCGCCCGGACGGTGCGTCCGGCCGCCGCGGCCCGCTCGGCCAGCGTCACGGCCTGCGCCGCGGCGGCGGAGTGGTCGCCGGTGTGGGCGATGAGAAGGGCGTTCTCGTAGTCGATCTCGTCCTCGGTGATCGGGGACGCCACGACCTCGCCGCGCATCGAGCGGACCTCGACCAGGGTGCGCAACGCTTCCGCGTGGTTGCCCGACTCGGCCAGCGCACCGGCCAGTTGTGCCAGCGGCCAGGCGCTGGCCACCGGGTACGCGTGGGCCGTCTCGGAGGCGATCGCCCCGCGCAGCAGGGCGACGGCCTGCTGGGGCTGGCCCAGCATCCGCAGCAACCGGCAGCGGTCCAGGAGTGCCTGGAGCAGTACGGGTCGACCGTGACCGGGGTCGTAGCGGTGCACCGAGTCCAGGGCCGCGGCGGCGGGCCTGAGGTGGCCGAGCAGGGAGGTGCAGCGCGCGGAGACGGAGTTTGCCAGCAGCAGGGCTTCGGTGTCCCAGTCGTCGGACGCCTCCTGGTAGCGGTCGAGGAGCTCCAGCCCGCCTGCGGGATCGCCGAGTTCGGCACGGGCGAAAGCCACCGTGGGCACCACCGCCTGGGCCAGACCGATGTCGGGGGAGTCCATGTCGAGCGCCCGGTCGCCGAGGGCGACGGCCTCGTGGAGCCGGTCCAGCGTGACGGCGATCATCACGCGAGTGCCGTGGAGCACTCCGGCGCGCTCCGCGCCGACCGCCGCGATCGTGCGGTCGAGCAGATCGCTCGCCTCCTCGATGCGCCGCAGGCTCCAGGCCATGTTGGTCACGCGGGTGTGCACGGCGCTGATGTGCTCGGTGAGCGGGACCGCCACACCCGAATCCAGCGCGGCCGCCAGGACGGTCTCCGCCTCGGCGGGCCGGCTCCTGCCGACGAGCACCCGGCCGAGCAACAGGGCCGCGCGGACCCGCTGCTGGGCGTGCTCCGGGCTGCGCGGCACGCGTGTGACCAGCCGGCGCAGCTCCTTGCCGTAGTCGGCGGAGTCCGGGACGGGACCGGGCATCGGCGGCGTTTCCAGTTCGCAGGGTGCCTCCTCCAGGGCGAGCAGACACATCCGCTCGGCGAGCGGGAACTCCCGGCGCCGCAGCGCGATCGGAGCGGCACCGAGCAGCTGCTCCCGCTCGGGGGCGAGCCCCGCGTCCATGCGCAGCGACACGATCCGCAGAACGTCCTCCTCCCGGCGCGCACCCATGCGTTCGAGGGCGTCGGCCACTTCACGGCGCAGCCGCGCGGCGGTGAGGTCGGACATGCGGGACGCCACCACCACCCGGTTGAGCGGCAGGGCGAGCCGCAGCCGGACGCGTGAGCGGCTGCGCTCGACGCTCACGATGCGGCGCAGGTGGAGTGACTCGGCCGCCTTGGACAGCCCGGCCGCGGCGACGATCTCGGACTCCAGCGGTTCGGCGACGGCGAGCATATGGACGAGTTCGTGTTCGTCGTGGCTGAGGTCGCGCAGCCCGAGCCGGATGACGTCCGAGAGCCGCTTGCCGGGAGGTTCGGTCAGTCCGGGCCAGCGCCAGGTGCCGTCGACGCACTGCAGCGAACCGTCATCCAGGGCGTGCTCGACGAGTTCACGCAGCATCAGGGCGTTGCCGTGCGTGGCGGCCCACAGCCGCTCCAGCGTGGTGGTGTCGGTGTGACCGCCCAGCCGGGCGCGCAGCACGCTGTCCATGGCGGTCCGGTCGAACGGGATCACCTCGACATGCTCGACCAGCCGCTCCACCCAGAGTTTGTCCACGCCGGCCGGTGTCGGCGCGTCCTGACGGGCTGTGGCAAGGAGGGTCAGATGCCCCGCGGCGACGAGCTGGTGCAGCCGGACGCTGGAGGCGGTGTCGAGCAGGTGGACGTCGTCTATGCCGATCAGGGGCCGTTCGCCGGCCCTGCCCTCCGAGGAGGGGGGCTGTACGGCCTCCAGGCACTCGGCCAGAGAGCCGAATCCCCGTGTGCGGGGGCCGCTGCTCCAGCTGGCGCCGCCGACGCACAACACGGTCCGGCCCTCATCTCCCGCCTGTCGCAGAGCGGCGGAGAGAAGAACGCTCTTGCCCACGCCCTGGGCGCCTACCAGCAGCGCGCCACCGCGCTGTTCGACGGCATTCCCGAGGGCGTGGAGCTCGTTGTCCCGCCCTGATATCGGCCAGTCGAAGGTATCGCTCGTTGACATCTGTTTCCCGCCCCCGCGGTGGAATTAATTCGTCCATCATGCGATGTTTCTCTGGAGCCGCCGACTTGCTTCAATGTTGGACCTTCGGAAGAGTGAATTGGCCGAGAGTGGAAGATGAGCCAACTTCAACTTTCCGGGTCCCGTCGAAGTCGATTGATATCTCGCCCACTCCAGGTGTTCGAGTCCGGTTTTCATCGGGCGATGGCGAGTATAGACCGGTGGATCGCTGGAGTAGTGGGAATCTCGCAACGCCGAGTTGAACAGTTGAATTCCCTGGTCATAGTGGGTTTTCCAAGGAAACCCACGGGTAATCAGAAGCCGGAACCGGGCAATTCTGGCATCACCGCCGCGGCGGGGTATCAAGCCCGTCTGGCGTGATTCGCCGCAGGTTACCGGCGTGACCCAGTTCATGTTTCGAACGCGGTCAGGCGGCCCCCTCGGATTGCCCGGGGAGGCCGCTTTTCCTTGCCGTTTGAAACTTGGTCAGGAATGTTGTCCAGACAGGTTCCACTCGAGAGCGCGGCTGCGCTGGGCCCAGAACGATGCATAACGGCCCTGTGCGGCGAGGAGACCGTCATGCGTGCCGCGCTCGGCGATCCGGCCCTCGTCAAGGAAAAGGATCTGGTCGGCGGCGGCGACGGTCTGCAGCCGGTGGGCGATGACCAGGAGTGTGCGGCCGGCGGTCAGGTTGTTGAGCGCTTCCTGCACCGCCCTCTCGTTCTCCGGGTCGAGGGACGCGGTCGCCTCGTCGAGCAGCACGATCGGGGCGTCCTTGAGGATCGCCCGGGCGATCGAGACCCGCTGGCGTTCGCCGCCGGACAGGCGCGCGCCGCCCTCGCCGACCCGGGCGTCCCAGCCGTCCGTCAGCCGGTGCACGATCTCGTCGACCCGGGCCAGGCGGGCGGCCTCACGGACCTCGGAGTCGGTGGCGGTGGGACGCCCGACCCGGATGTTGTCCAGGACCGTGCCCTCGAAGAGGTAGACGTCCTGGAACACCACGGAGACACGGGACATGAGGACCTCTGGATCGATGTCCCGCACGTCCACCCCGCCCACCCGCACCACGCCGCCGTCCACGTCCCAGAAGCGTGGGATGAGCTTGCTCACCGTGGTCTTGCCGGAACCGGACGGGCCGACCAGCGCCGTCATCGTGCCCTCTGCCAGGGTCAGGGACACATCCGAGAGCACCTGCTTGCCGTCGTAGCCGAAGTCCACGCTCTCGAACTCGACGCCGTTGCCCTCGGGAACCCGCGGGGCGCCCGGCTGCGGCAGCGTGGGCTGCGCCAGCAGGTCGGCCACCTGGGCCAGGGCGGAGCGCGCCGTGTTGAGGGTCGAGCCGAGCACCGCGGTCTCCGAGATCGGCTCGGTGAACCGTACCGCCAGGACCAGGAGGGCCAGCAGCTTGGCCGCGTCCAGGCCGCCGTCCAGCGCCAGATAGGTGCCGGTCAGCAGGACGGCGGTGAACGCCGCCTGGATCACCAGCGCGAAGCCGACCAGGCCGGGGACGCCGGTGACCAGCACCCGCCGGGACGCCTCGGTCTGGGTGCGCAGCGCGTCGTCGAGCCGGGCGCCGGAGCGGGCCTCGCCGCGGCCGAACACCCGCAGCACCGGCTGCAGTTGGGCGAACTCCACGACCCGGCCGCCGGTCACGGTGCGGGCGGCCGTGCGGGCCTCGTCGGCCTGGCGGGTCAGCGTGGTGCTCCACCGGTAGACGAGGACGATCACCGGAACGGTCAGCGTGGCCGCGAGGGCCAGCCGCCAGTCGAAGAGATACATCAGCACGACCACGGTCACGGGAGTCACGAAGCTCGTCACCAGCGGCCGCAGCAGATGCGCCGGCACCCCCATGATGTCCATCACGCTCTTCGTGGCCAGATGGCCGAGCTGGCCCACCCGCTCCGGCGCGAACCAGCCCAGCGGCAGCTCGGCCACCCGGTCGCCGATGCGGTGACGCAGGCTCCTGGCCAGGGTGGCCCCGGCCTCGAATCCGATGAGCAGACTCCAGAAATACGCCGCGCAGTACAGCGCGGACACCGCGAGCAGGGCCCACAGCCACGGCCAGACGTCGTCCGGGTGGTCCCCGAGCAGCGCTTCGAGCACCGGGACCAGCAGGGCGAAGGCGACGCCCTGCAGCACCGCGCCCACCACCAGGGCGACGAGCATCCGGCGCACCGGCCGGGCCTGCTCAGGGCCCACCACATCGATGAGTTGACGGATCATCAGCTGACTCCTCCGGCCGTGGTGGCCGACACGGATGCGGGGCTGTCCGGCTGCCACTGGGGTGTGCGTTCGTGGGCCTGCCACATGCGGGCGTACCGGCCGCCCGCCGCGACCAGCTCGGTGTGCCGGCCCCGCTCGACGATCCGCCCCTCCTCCAGCACGACGATCTGGTCGGCGCCGACGACGGTGGAGAGCCGGTGGGCGATCATCAGCACGATGCGGCCCCGGGTCAGCTCCGAAAGCGCGTCCTGCACGGCGGCCTCGGAGTGCGGGTCGGCGTAGGCGGCGGCCTCGTCGAGGACGATCACCGGGGTGTCGGCGAGCAAGGCCCGTGCGACGGACACGCGTTGCGCCTGGCCGCCGGAGAGCAGCGCGTCCTCCCCGACCACGGAGTCGTATCCGCGCGGCAGCGCCTCGATCACGTCGTCGACGCAGGCCGCGCGGGCCGCGGCGCGGATCTCGTCCAGGCCGGCGTCCGGACGTGCCATGCGGATGTTGTTGGCGATCGTGTCCTGGGCCAGCCGCACGTCCTGGAAGACGAAGGCCACCCGGCCGTAGAGGTCCTCGAGCGCCATGTCGCGGGTGTCGACACCGCCGACGCTGATCGAACCGCCGGTGACGTCCCAGAACCTGGGCAGCAGCGCGGCCAGCGTGCTCTTGCCGGAACCGGACGGGCCGACCAGCGCGGTGACAGTGCCGGGCGCGAGCTCCAGGTCGACGCCGGCCACGGCCTCCTGCTCGCCGTCGTAGGAGAAGCGCACCCCTCGATAGACGACCCGGTGGTCCGCCGGGGTCTGCGGCTCGGCGGGCACGGGCAGTTCCTCCGTGTCCAGGATCCCGGCCACGCGCTCGGCGGCGCCACGGGCGATCCGCAGCTCGTAACCCGCGTAGAACAGCGACAGGATCGGGGCCGTCAGGCCGATCCCGAGCAGGGCGAACGGGAGCAGGTCCACCCCGTCGAGCCAGCCGCGCGTCACGAACAGCGCACCGCCGGCCAGCGTGGTGACCAGAACCGCGATCGGCGACAGCACGATCTCGGCCGCCGCCTTGGAGAAGCGGGTGGAGCGCACCCAGTCGAGGAAGAACGCCGAGAAGTCGTCGGCCGCCTCGGCGAATTCACGGTGCGCCCGGCGCGCCTGGCCGAAGGTCTTGACGACGGCGATGCCCTGCACGAACTCGACGGCGCTGCCGTTGATGCGGCCCATCGCCTGTTCGTAGCGGGGCAGGTTCTTGGCCAGTCCGGCCATCGTGGCGCTGTACAGCGTCAGCCCGATGAGCAGGGGCGAGATCACCACCAGGGTCATCCGCCAGTCCACCCAGAACAGATACGCCAGGGACGTGGCGGGAACGACCGTGGCGGTCGTGATGTCGAGGATCGAGTGGGCGATGAGATGGTGCATCGCGTCGACGTCGTCCTGTACGGCCTGCTTGACCTGACCGGAGTTGCGGGACGAGAACCAGCCCAGCGGCACCCTGCCGAGGCGGTCGACGAGCGAGCGGCGGATGTGGAACTGCAGGGCGTTGTCGGCGAGATGGGAGATCCCGCCCGCCACCAGCGCGACGATCAGCCTGATCAGCAGCGCGCCCGCGCCGATCGCGGTGACCGTCCAGGCGCGTGACGTGCGGTCGTCGCCGTCACCGAGCAGGATCCGGCCGAGTTCCGCGACGGCGACGAACGGCACCACGCCGATGGCAGCGGCCACCGCCTGGGCTGCGATCGCCCAGCGCAGCGTTCCCCTGATCGGAGAGAGGATCGCGCCGAGTGCGGTCTTTCCCGCGGACATGCGGGCCTCCAAGCGCTTCGGTTGGACGGGTGTTAGACGTTGTCTAACGATGGGTGACGGTACCCGACCATTGATTCAGGTCAAGCTCAACGGGGCGGGCGCAGATGAAGAGCAGACGAACAATGAGCGCCGAAGTGCCGTGCCGGGTACGGCACTTCGGCGCTCGTGTGGTCAGCCGGCGACGGGAACGGGCTTCCGCTCAGGAACCTCGTCGGACTCCTTGATGCCGAACTTGCCGTAGAACCGGGCCAAGGGACCCGGAGCCCACCAGGCGGATGTGCCCATGAGCTTCAGTACGGCGGGCACCAGCAGGATGCGCACGATGGCGACGTCCGCCAGGATCGCGAACACCATGCCGACGCCGAACAGCTTCATCATGAGCACGCCGCTGGTCGCCATGGCCGCGAGCGGCACGCACATCAGCAGCGCGGCACTCACGATCAGATGGCCGATCTTCTGCAGCCCGGAGGCCACCGCGGCCGTGCTGTCGCCGAGGGCGTCGTACTGCTCGCGGATCCGGGAGACGAGGAACACCTCGTAGTCCATGGAGAGTCCGAAGATCAGGGCGAACAACATGATCGGCATGTTGGGCTCGATGTTGCCCGTCGAGTCGAAGCCGATGAGCCCCTCGAGGTGACCCTCCTGGAAGATCCACACCAGGACGCCGAAGGTGGCGGACAGCGACAGCAGATTCATCAGAATCGCCTTGAGCGGCAGCAGCACCGAACCGAAGGAGAGGAACAGCAGGATGTACGTGGCGACCGCCATGTAGAGCAGCATCCACGGCAGCGTCTCGCCGAGCGCGTCCAGGCTGTCGTCGAACACGGCCGTCTGGCCACCGAAGTAGGCCTTGGCGCCCGGCGGGGGCGACACGTCCTTGAGCCGGTTGACCAGGTCACGTGCAGGGCCGGAGACCTCGGGGCCGTCGAAGGTGACGGCGACACGCGCGGTCGTGCCCGTGGCACCGGTGATCTTCGCGCCGGTCGCGCCCTTCGTGTCACCCAGCCGCTCGGCGTACGCCTGCAGCGCGGCGCCCTGCTCCCGTGACGTGGCGTCCGACTTCAGCACCAGCAGGGAGTCGATGGACTTGATCGCGTCGCTGTCGAAGTCGCGGTCCAGGGCGTTCTGGACCTGCCGGCCCTCGGAGCTGTTGGGCAGCTGGCGGGCGTCGCTGATCCCGAACTCGACGTTGCGGAACGGCGTGGCGAGCGCGAGCAGGACGGCGAGCGTGCCCAGCGCCACCAGCACCGGGCGGCGCATGAGGCCCTGCGCGAGGCGGTACCACGCGCCCTGACCGTCCTGGCGCGGCGCCTTCGTCCGGCGGCGCAGCGACAGGGCGTTGACCTTCGAGCCAAGCAGAGCCAGCGCCGCCGGCAGGGCGATGATCGAGAAGAAGACCGACAGCACGACCGCGGCCACGCCGCCGTACGCCATGGACTTCAGGAAACCGAAGGGGAAGAAGGTCATCCCGGCCAGCGCGACCGCGACGGTGATGCCGGAGATCACGACCGTGCGGCCGGCGGTGGCGACCGTGCGCGCCACTGCCTCCTCGCCCTGGTGCCCGCGCTCCAGCTCCTCGCGGTAGCGGCTCACGATCAGCAGGCCGTAGTCGATGGCCACGGCGAGGCCGAGGATCGACACGAGGCTCATCGCGAACACCGATACATCGGTGAACTGCGCGATGACCCGCAGCACCGCCATCGAACCGAGGATGGACAGACCGCCGACGAGCAGCGGGAGGCTGGCCGCGGCCAGTCCGCCGAAGACGACGACCAGCAGGATGAACAGCACCGGGAAGGACAGGCCCTCGGCGGCGCCGAGGTCCTTGCCGATCTCGTCACCGGCCTGGTGTCCGGTGGGCACCGGACCGCCGCGCTGGGTCTCCAGCCCCGGCGCCGCGAGCTTGTCCGCTATGGCCTTGTACGACTTCTCCTTGGCGTTGTCGTCGCCGCCGCGGAGGTTGATGGCCACATAGGTGGCGTGCCGGTCATGGCTGACCTGTGCCGGCATCTTGGTCATCCAGAAGGTCGAGAACCCGGTGACCGACGACTTCGGCAGGGCCTGCACGGTGTCGGTGACCGACTTCTGGAAGGCCGGGTCGTCGACCGTGCGCCGGCGGTCGCGGTAGACGATCACGGCATCGGGTGCCCGCTGCGGGAAGGCTCGCTCGGCCAGCTGCGCCGCCTTGCGACTGTCGGACCCCGGGTTCTCGAACCCGCCGGGCTTCATGTCGCCGAAGACGCCGACGCCGTAGAGACCGGACAGGACGGCGAACAGCAATGTCAGGACCAGGAGCGCTTTGCGCCTGCGGTGTAGGAATCGCCCCAGCGCCTCGAACATGGTTCTCCCTAGGGGTAGTTGGCGAGCGCCGCGCGCCGGCCGGAGGACGGCGCCGCGGCAACCGTAACAGTGTTTTTATTGCTCGCTCCAGGTCTATTGCACACTGTCTAACTGGGCGAACTCGCGGTTACCCCACATGACCTGCGGCTTTGTCTCGAAAAAATCTCTCCCGAAGGCTTGCGTTCGGAAGGGGCGCATGATCTGACATCGGCCTGACGCGACCTCAGGGGCTCTTCACAACGGTGTTGTCATACTGTTGGGGAATGGCCAGGCTCAAGACACATGACGAAGCGCTCCGGCTGCGGCTCATCAACCGCGCGGCCGCCACGGTCTTCGACCGGGGTGTCGCCGCGCTGAGTCTCCGGCAGCTCGCAGCAGAGGCGAAGACCTCCACGACGGCCGTCTACTCGCTGTTCGGGAACAAGGCAGGACTGCTCGCCAGCCTCTACGAGGAGGCCGCGCGGCTCTTCGTCGTGCGGCTGGCCACCGTCCAGCCCACCGACGATCCTGCGTACGACGTGATCCGCCTCGGCATCGCCTATCGCGACTATGCGCTCGCGAATCCGCACCTCTACGCGATCCTCTTCTCGGACAGCCTGGGCCAGTTCGAGCCCGCGGAGGAGGGGCAGCGCGAGATGGTGGAGATGTACCAGCCGCTCGTCGACGCCGTACGCCGCGGACAGCGGGACAAGCAGTTCACCACCGAACTCGACCCCGAGGTCGTGGCGTTGACCTGCTGGGGCACGGCCCACGGGCTGGTGTCCCTGGAACTGTCAGGCAACGAGCCACCGGGGCTGGCGATCGCCGACTCCTACGAGCGGATGCTGAGCGCCGTGGTGACCGGGTGGCGGGCCGACTGAGGGCGGACGGATCGTTTGCGAATGCGAGACAGGCCCGGAAGAGGATTCCGGGCCTGTCGAGTGACGGCGGCGGTTTCAGTTCGAGATCATCGCGCCGTCCGCGACCAGGACCGTGACGCCCTCACGGCTGCCCGTCCATCGGCCCGACTCGCCCTCAGGGCGCAGGCGTTGAACACGCTGGGCGCCGGGAGCCAGGACGAGGCGGTGGACGGACAGGGTGCCCGGGGTGGCTCTGGGGGAGCAGCTTCGGTCGGTCGCACGGACCAATGCCTCCACGGCCGCGGGATCGACCGTGGGGGAGGGCGGGAAGGGCACCGTCCAAAGGTCGGCGGGAAACACCGTGGGCACTGTGTCCTCCCCCTCGGGAACGTCAGGGAAGACCACGCCCGCCCAGTCGAGCGGGCCGCCGTGCCGCCGCCGACCTGCGTGCGCCGCGAGGCCGTTGGAGTCGCCCGCACCGCTCGCAGGCAGCCCCGTCACCGGCTGCTCGCCGTAGACCAGCGTCAGCGACGCGACCTCCCCTCCGGTGGCGTCGCGGACCGTGACGTCCACGCACCACTCGCCGTCGCGCCGCACCCCCCGCGCCTCGCGGCGCAGGGTGAGCGCATCGCCGGTGAACCGCAGCCCCGCGAGCCGGACCCGCAGGGCGCGCAGCTCGCGCAGGTGCAGCAGGGGCCACCCTTCCGGAACCACCCAGTCGCCCGCGGCCACCGCGTACTCGAGGACGACGCTGACGGGAACGGCGAGGTCCGACCCGACCCGGAACTCGGCCAGACAGGGATGGTGACGCGCCCTCAGGGTCAGCGAGGTGCGCAGCATCCGGAAGATCTCGTACTCCTCGACCTCACCGAGGTAGTGGTCCAGCGCATGCAGCCGGGGAAGGTCGGGGTGTCCCGTGAGCGTGCCGAAGCCGCGCAGCTGGCCGGGGGAGAGGACGGCGCCGATCCGGCCGAGGAAGACCGCCTCCCCGGTGTGGCCCGATGCCAGCTCGGCGGCCCACAGCCGGGCCCCTTCGACGGGGTCGAGGGTGGAGACGTAGCGTACGGCCGCGGCGTAGTTGGCGATGACGCCGAGCCGTTCCCAGGTCGGCCAGCACAGGGTCTGCACCGGCAGCCCCAGATTGTCCCGCGCCCAGAAGCCCAGCCTGGCCAGCGCCTCGTTGCCCGCCGCGTAGTCGATCTGTCCCACCATGCCGCCCATGCGGCCGGCCAGCGAGCCGACGTTGCTCAACAGCCGCAGCCGCGCACGGCGTTCGGGCCGTGCGAGGACGGCACGGACCAGGTTGGCGAAGCCGGTGACCTTGACGTCGACGGTACGGACGACGTCGTCGGCCGACTTGCGGTCGAAGCGGGCCGGCTCGTCGATACCGGCGTTGTGCACGACATGGGTCGGCCCCTCGCCCAGCGCGGCGAACACGCGCTCGACCTGATCGGGGTCCGTGCAGTCGCAGCGACGGTAGTCGATGCGCAGCCCGTCGGCCGCCGCGCCCGCGAGGTTGCGGTGCACGGCACGGTTCTCTTCGGCCCGACGCACTTCGCCACGGACTTCGGCCAGCTGTGCGGGGGTCCGTCCGGTGGCGAGCCGCTCGCGACGCCACCGGGCGAACTCCTCGTCGTCCAGGGCGAAGATCCCCTCCGGCCGCGGGCGCTCGCCCCGTCCGGTGACCACGACCCGGCAGCCGAACGTCTCGGCGAACGCTCGGGCCGCCGCGAAGCCGACGCCCCGGGCACCGCCCGTGACGAGGACCGTGTCGCCCGGACCGGGTGCGGCGGCCTCGCCGGGCGGCGCGGCCGCGGCGGGCCGCCCGGCGAGTACATGGCGCCGCCCCGCGCGGTAGCAGACCTCGAAGTCCTCGGGGCGCACGTACTCGCGGGCGACCGCCTCGGCGATCACCTCGGGTTCGGCACGGTCGACGTCCACCACGACGAGCCCGGCGGCGGGCAGTTCACGGGGCAGGCACTTGGCCAGCCCCGCCCAGATGCCGCCGAGCGGCTGCGGCACCGTGCCGTCGCCGTGTCCGCCGAGCCCGCCGAGATGCGTGACGGCCACATAGACGTGGTGGCCGTAGCGGTGCTCGGCGGCCCAGCGCGGATACGCGGAGCGTACGGCCTCGGAGGTGCGACCGAGCGCCTGCCGCCACGACGTGTCCCCCAACTCATAGGCCCGGCCGCCCACGTTGAGGTCGACGATGCCGTCCCAGCCGTCCGCCGGAAGCCGGGTGCCGGGGGTGTGGGTCATGATGCGGGCACCGCGCCGCTCGAGCGCCGCACCGACCGCGTCGACCAGGTCCCGCTCCTCGCCCACCAGCAGCAGATTCCTCCCGGCCAGCGGTGTGTCCGTGGCCGGGGCCGGGCGCGGCACCTCGACCGGCTCCCACACGAACCGGGTCACCGGGCGTACGAAGGCCTCGGGGTCGAAGGCGGACAGATGCGGACGCAGCGCCGGCCAGTCCCGAACAGCCGCATCCGGTACGGCGGTTGACGTCATCCTCGGCGCTCCTTCGCCGTCACCCGGATGCCGCCCTTGGGGAAGAGGGTGATGAACGCGCCACTGCGGGGCGCCTCGTCGACCAGGCTGAGCCGGAAGCGGCCGTGCACCGTGGCCACCGCCTGCCGCAGCAGCCCCAGCCCCATCCGCTTGCCGATGCACTGACGGCGTCCGCCGCCGAAGGGCACGTACGCGGACCGGTCGCGCTCGGCGGAGATCTCCGGCGCGAACCGGTCCGGGTCGAACGTGTCCGGGTCGTCCCACTGTTCGGGATTGCGGTGGGCGGCGTACACGGAGATCAGGACCGGTGTGCCCGCGGCGATGCGGCGGCCGGCGAGGACGTCGTCCTCGATCGCCTGCCGCGGGAACTGCCACACCGGCGGGTGCAGGCGCAGTGCCTCGTCGACGGTTCGGCCCACGTACGTCAGCGGGTCGAGATCCGCCGAGGCGGGTCGGCGCACCCCACACACCCGGTCCGTCTCCTCCTCCACCCGGTCGCGGACCTCCGGGTGGCGGGCGACCTCGTACAGCGTCCACGCCAGCGCGAGGGCGGTCGTCTCCACACCGGCGAGCATCAGGGTCACGAGGTTCGACCAGAAGGCGTCCGCGGGCAGATCGGACGCACGGATGAGGGCGGCGACCTCGCCGCCGGAGCCCTGATCGGCGTCCCAGGCGGCCTGCGCCACGACCCGCTCCAGCGTCCGACGGGCCCGCCGCACCCGGCGCCGGTAGGGCGTGGGGATGAACGAAGGGGCCATCTTCTCCAGGGAGCCGACCTCCTTGAAGATGGCCTCCAGCGCGACGCTCAGCGCGCGGGCGAACTCGCCGCCCTCCTTGGAGAGATCGCGGCCCACCAGGGCGTATCCGATGACCCGGCAGGTGAGCCGCATCGACTCGGCGTACAGGTCGAAGGGGCGCCCCGTGCGGGCGTGTTCGGCCCAGCGGTCCGTCAGGTCAGCCAGGGCCGCGTCCGTCTCGGCGGCCCGCGCGGCGATCGCGATCGGGGCGAAGGCGGGGTTGACGACCTTGCGGTGCTCCCTCCAGTCGCCGTCGTCGAGCGTCAGCAGGCCGTGGCCCATGAACAGCCGGAACGCCTCGTAGTAGGCACCGCGGCAGTAGTTGTCCGCGTTGCCCTGCAGGATGTGCCGGACGGCTTCCGGATCGGTCACCTGCACGGTGGGGTTGTGCGGGATCATCGGCAGCTTCACCACGGTGCCGTGGGCCCGCTGCGCGCGCACCGCGAAGCCCGGAGGGTCGGCGGCGTAAAGGATCGTGGAGCCGACCACGGGCCAGGCCAGCGGGAGCCCGGTCGGGCCGTCGGGCTCCGGCGGCGGGGCCTCACCCGCAAGGGCTCCGGTCACCGGGCACCGCGGGGCGGTGTCGGTGTCGCTGCCCCGCGGTGTGCTCTGACGCGTCATGATGTGGCCTCCTGGGCCTGCGGTGTCGCCGTGCGGGCGGGTGCGGCGCCGCGCGGACGCTCGCGGTAGGCGCCGGTGGTCTGGTGGACATGGCCGAGCACCACGCCGGTCATGTCCTTGATCTGGAGCACCACGTCCCCGGCCGCCGTGACCGCCACCGCCCGGTTGGCCGCGCCGCTCTCCAGGTCGAGGCGCGCGGGCAGCGAGTACAGCTCCACGCGGGTTCCGGCCGCCGCGAGCGAGGCGTCCGTGTGGCCGCCGTACAGGTCGATGCGGCGGATCGTGCGCGGTACGGCGAGCGGGGTCCAGTCGCCGCCGTGGCCCGGCAGTTCGGCACGGTCCAGGACGCACACCCGGGCCAGACCGTCCAGCAGCACGGACGGCACGACGAGGCCGGAGAACCAGCGGTCGATGCCGCTCCGGTCGGGCGCGTAGTGGGCGCGCCGGCCGCTCGGGTGGGTGCGGGTGCCGGCCGTGGAGACGAAGACACCGCTGAGCAGCACCGCGGGATTCGGCACATGGTAGGGATCGGCCAGCGGCTCGGCTCCGTGGTCGTCCCAGTGCTCCCAGCGCGGCGCGGCCACCGGTTCGTCGCGCAGCCGGACGCGTGCGGTGAAGTGCCGGCGGTCCTTCACCAGCAGCCGGCCGTCCGGCGCGAGGACGTCACCGGTGACCTCGACGGCGACGACCGACTCCCGCGGCCCGTCGGACAGCAGCCGCGCCTTGATCCTTTTGACCTCGTCGCGGTCTGCCTTGTAGACGCGCAGGAACGACTCCAGGCGTACGTCCTCGATCACCACCGGCACCCGGCCGGGCACGAGGTGCATGGCGGCCTCCGCGGCGAGTTCGGGCACGAACGTGCCGGGCAGCGTGGGGTGCCCCGCGACGACGTGCTCGCGCAGGTAGGCGTCGCGGTCGAGGCCGAAGCGGCGCACGACGGTCAGCCGGCCGGGGGCGCGGTCCACGATGTCGTCGACGTAGAACTCGGGCGGTCGGGGGCCGAGTGAGGCGGCCGGAGTCCTGTGCGAGCCGGACGCCTTGCGGCAGAAGTCCAGGTAGCCCGGTGCGGCCGCTTCGATGGCGGTGCGTTCGGCGTCCCCGAAGAACACCGTCACGGGCGTGTGCTGGCCATGGATCGCCTGGTCCAGTTCGTGCAGGAAGTGATCGACGCCCTCGGCCGTGGGCATGGCGGTGAACTGGGCGCTCTTGGCGAGGAAGGTCCGCATCAGCGGCGTGGCGCCGAGACCGACGTCGCGCCACAGCGTCCAGCCGAGCGTGAACTCCCTTGTCTCGTGGGCGGAGTGGTGCAGGGCGGCCGTGTTGAAGTAGTCGTTCGCGGCGCCGTAGTCGGTCTCGCCCGTCTGGCCGGTGAAGCCGACGAAGGAACCGAAGTTGCACCACAGGCGCGGCTGCCGGCTGCCGAACGCCGCCTTGAGGTGGGCGTAGGAACGCACCTTCAGGTCGCGCACGGTGCGGAAGTCCTGCAACCGCTTCTGCTCCACCGACGCCGCCCGGTTCGTGCCGGCGATGTTGAGCAGCAGGTCGACGGTGCCCTCCGCGTCCGTGATCCGGCGGACGGTGGTGTGCACGTCGTCCGCGTCGCGCAGATCGCACCGGTGGTAGCTGACCCGGTCCGCGCCGCACACCTCCCGCAGCGCCGCGAGTGTGGCACGGACCTCGCGGGCGGAGCCCAGCCGGTCGTAGGCCATGTTCGCCTCGCGCACGGTCATCGGCTGCGGACCCGTGGTCCGGGTGCGGATGAAGTCCTTGCGCTCCACCTGCGCGTCGGCCGCGTCGCCGTCGGGGTCGGTCGAGCCGATCAGGTGCAGCCGGGGCCGGTCCCGGCGGGCCAGGGCGAGCAGCAGCTCGGCGCCGATGCCGCGGGCGCCGCCGGCCGCGACCACCGTGTAACCACGGGCACTCGGACGTGCCTCGACGTGCTCGCCCGGTTCGGCGACCGCCTGCCACAACAGCCGCGTGCCGCCCGCGTGGTAGACGACCGGCAGGAACTGCTCGGTCACCATCTCGCGAGCCGCGTCCGGCTCGGCCGCGATCAGGTCGCGGGCCTCGTGCACCACTGCCACGACCGAGGTGTCCGGCCACTCCAGCGCCAGACTCTTCGCGAACCCGGTGAACAGGCCCGTGCAGGCGTGCGGGACCCGGGCGGCGTCGACCCCGCCGAGCACGACCACGGCGAACGATTGCGGCCGTTGCGCGCGTTCCATACAGGCCTTGGCCGTGCGGAACATCGCGTCGTGCAGGTCCAGCAAGGCCTCGGAGGGGGCCGCCTGTTCGGCGTGCAGATCGACCAGGACACGGATGTGCCGGGGCCGTGCTCGCGCGATCGTGTTCTCCAGCGACTCGTCGAGGGGGAGCGGCTCCACACCGGGGACGCGGTAGCCGGTGTTCGTCAGGAGGGCGGCGCCGGCCGGGAACAGATCCGGTGGCGGGGTGTCGACGTGAGCCGAGGCCGGGGCCAGGCGCAGGACGTGCCGGTCGAGGAGGTGGGGCTGGGCCGGGCCGGCCTGGCCGTCCTCGGGCGCGGCCGCCCGGCGGCCGGGACGGCGCAGCGTCAGCCGGTGCACCGGGCCGCCTTGGCGCACCGGCCGTTCCAGCACGGTCGTGGCGGTCGCCCCGTCCGACCGGGTCAGGAAGGCGATCAGTTCGCGGGCGCCCTCGGCGCCCAGGAGGGTGGTGTCCTGACGGGCGGCGCTCATGCGGCCGCGCTCCTTTCCATGACGGCAAGCACGGGCAGGCCGGCCTCCTCGGCGAGGGAGCGGCGCGTCACCGCGAACAGGAACGCGCCCTCGGCGGCGGGGCGTTCGCCCGCGTCGTTCCAGCCGGGCAGCGCCGCGCCGTTGACCCCGGCGACCAGTGCCACGTCGATCTCCTTGAAGCCGAGGTAGAGCCCGGCCACGTCGAAGGCCTTCAGGAGCGAGGCCTCGCCGGCGTCGACGGTCAGGCTGAGCCCGCGCAGATCGAAGTAGTTGCACAGCCGGGCGGCGATGACATTGGGCATCTCGCCCGGGAAGGAGTCCTCGGTGGGCTCGGCGATCAGACCGGTGGCCCGCTCCTCCAGCCGCTGCAGGAACTTCGCCGTCACGGCGGGCTCCTCGGCGCCCGCCACGGCATGGGTGATCTCGTCGAGGTAGGCGCGGGTCTTGTACATCAGCGCGTTGCGGGTCGCGCCGGTGTGCCCGACCACGACGCCCGTCTTCAGCCGTCGGCTCAGGCAGAACTCCCGTACGGACTCGTCGAGTTGCTGCATGCAGCGGACCAGCATCAGCTGTGTGCGGTCCGTGGTGCGGGCCGTCGGGGGCGGCATCCGCAGCTCCTGGAACGGCGGCACCGGGTACACGGGCCCGAACGACGCCTCGGGAGCGGGCCCTTCGCCCGCGGCCCACGCGGTGACCGCGGCGGTGTCCGGGGCGCCGGGCAGCCGGGACGACCAGCCGACCACCACCAGCTCCTCGTCCACGGGGGCGGGAACGGCGATCGGACTGCCGGACCGTGCCGCGGACGCGTGGTCCTCGGTGAGGATCAGATGGGCGTTGGTTCCACCGAAGCCGAAGCCCGAGACGGCCACGCGGCGGGGGCGGTCCTGCCGGGCCGGCCACGGCACCGGCTCCTGCGGCACACGCAGCGCCCCGGACAGTTCGGTGAGCGCCTCGGGCAGCCGCTCGAAGCGGTACTGCGCCGGGATCGTGTCGTGCCGCAGCGCCAGCAGCGCATGGATCACGGAGACCACGCCGGCCGCCCAACCACTGTGTCCCACAAGGGACTTGTTGGAGGTGATGTACGTCGGCCGCACACCCGCATAGCGCGCGTGCAGGCCGGTGAACTCCGCCTCGTCGCCGGCCGGTGTGCCGGTGGCGTGCGCGACGATCCAGTCCACGTCCTGGGCGTCCAGCCCGCCGCGCTCCAGGGCGCGTTCGACGGCGAGTTCCTGACCGGCCGGCGCCGGCGCGTAGATCGCCTTGCCCCGTCCGTCGGCCGACAGCCCGATCGCCGACAGCAGACCCAGGACCCGGTCCCCGTCCGCACGGGCCCGCGACAGCCGCTTGAGTACGACGAGACCGGCGCCGTCGGAGAACAGCGCACCGTCCGCCCCGGCGTCCAGCGCACGCACCGCGCCACCCGCCGACAGCCCGTTGAGCTTGGCGAACAGCACCGAGCCGCTCGGTGCCAGGGCGAACGAACCGCCGCAGACGGCGACGTCGCTGTGCCCGGACAGCAGGTCGCGCACCCCGAGATCCATCGCGTAGAGCGAGGAGGAGCACGCGGTGTCGACCATGTGCAGCCGGGTACCGGCGGGCAGGATGCCGGCCATCGCGTCCTCGCCGACCCGGTGCGGGAGATACCCGGCCGACGGGTCGTCGCCGCGGTGGAAGCGGCTGCGCAGCGCGTCGCCGAGCGGCCCCTGGACCGCGTCGTCTCCGTCCTCGGCCAGCGTGTCCAGCGCGGCGCCCAGCACGAAGGCCTCTTCCAGGTGCTGGCTGCCGTCCGGGGTGTAGCCGACGCAGAAGGAGAACCGGTCGGCGGGGCGGCGGTGCACGCCCTCCAGCGCCTGGTGCAGGCTGTGCCGCAGCCACAGGGTGGTGTGGTCGAGACCGGCCGCGGCCGGGCCTTCCGCCGCCAGCCGCTCGTGCGGCCGGAAGGAAGTGATGAATCCGGAGCGACGCTGATAGGTCTTGTCCGGCGCGCCGCGGTCCTGGTCGTGAAAGCGTGCGATGTCCCACCGGTCGGCGGGGGCCTCCACGAACAGTTCGCGGCCTTCGAGCAGCAGCCGCCAGAACTCCTCCGGGGAGGACGCGCCGGGGACGGCGAGGCCCATGCCGACGACGGCGATGGGGTCATGCTCGTCGGCCGGGACCTCCGGTGCCGGCTCCCGGACGGCGGCCACGGCCGGCTCGGGTACCTCCGCGGGCGCCTGCTGTACCTGCGGCGGCTGTTCAGGGCTCGGAGACATCGCCGAGCGCAGCAGCGTCAGGCCGCCGTCCGCCAGCAGCGTCTGCCCGGTGACCCAGCCCGAGCGCTCCGAGGCGAGGAAGAGGACGACGTCGGCCAGGTCCTCTGGGCTGCCCAGACGGGCGAGCGGGGTGGCCGCGACCGTGTTGGCGCTGACGTCCTCGAAGGCCGGGAACATCTGGCCGACCGGGTTGTCGATCAGCCCGCAGGACGCCGCGTTCACACGGATGCGGTCCTCGGCGAGCTCCGCGGCGAGGTAGCGGGTCAGCGACTCCAGCGCGGCCTTGGAGATACCCACCGGCAGGTAGTTGGCCGGCGCCGTGACGGATCCGAGGGAGGAGAGGTTGACCACGGCGCCGCCCCGGCCGGCGGCCCGGGCGAGCAGTGGGCGGGCGTAGCGGGCGCACCACAGCGGGCCCTTGACGTTGGTGGCGTAGGTCCGGTCGAGCAGCTCCTCGGTGATCTCCTCGAACGGTACGAAGGAGCCCGCCGCGGCGTTGTTGACAAGGATGTCGAGACGGCCGTGCGTCTCACCTATCTCGTGGAACATCCGCTCGACCTGAGCCGGCCGGGCGACCGAGGCCCGGACCACCCGTACGTCCAGGCCCCGTTCGGTGAGGGACTGCGCCTGGTCCTTGGCGGCGTCGTAGGAGTGGAAGCAGTTGAGCAGCACGGTGGCGCCCTGCTCGGCGAGCCGTTCCACGATCACGCGGCCGACGCTTCCGGCGCCCCCGGTGACGAGGGCGACGCGCCCGGCGAATTCCCCGTGGGACACGGGCGGCCGGGTGCTCATCGGGCAGCCGGACCCTGGGTGCGGGCGCCGCTCGTGACGCCGGAGGCCACGAAGTCGACGACCTTGCCGAAGGTGTCGTAGTCCGCCACGCGCAGTCCGCTCGGAGGCGCTCCGAGGCCGAAGCGGTCGCCGAGCCGGCTCAGCAGCTCGGTCTGCTTCACGGAGTCGACGCCGAGGTCCGCCTCCAGCAGCACGTCATCGGTGAAGACCTCCTGGGGATACTCCATCGCCTCGGCGTACAAGGCCCGCACGCGGTCCGCGAGTTCGTCGCGGTCGGCCGGGGCGGACGCGGCGCTCTGCGCGGCCTGGCCGGCCCGGACGACGTTCTCCGCCACCGGGTCCCCCTCGGCGACGGTCGCCGCCACCGCGGTGACCGGGGCGTCCGCAACTGCCGGGGCCCTGACCGGAAGGATGGCTGTGGCCCGGCTCAACGGGTCCCGCAGTGCGTCCACGCCCGCCGCGAGACCTGCCTCGTCGTCGCGGCCCGCGAGCGGCGCCACGGTGTGCACGCCCGGCAGGGCCGCCTCGGCCAGGCTGGTCAGCACCCGTCCGGCACCCGCCTCGACGAAGGTCCGCGCTCCGGCACCGTGCAGTGCGGTGAGGGCGGTGCGGAAGTCCACCGGCGTCACCAGGTGCAGGGCGAGCAGCTCGGCGAGGTCGTCGCCGTCGCGGTAGAAGCGGCCGAGGATCGGTGAGTACACCGGCACGGTCGTGTCCCGGCGCTCGAACGCGGCCAGGCGGGCGGCCAGTTCACGCCGGGCGCCCGCCAGCAGCGGGTTGTGGAAGGGATGCGGGGAGCGCAGGGGCGTCGCGGTGATGCCGAGCTGCCGGGCGATCGCCTCGGCGGTGCCGATGGCATCGGCGGGGCCCGACAGGACGGTCTGGTCCGTGGCGTTGTCGACGGCCACCACCAGACTGGCGTGGTCGATCAGGGCCACAAGGCGCTCGGCCCGCTCACGGTTGCAGCGCAGCGCGAGCATGGAGCCGCCCCTGCGGTCGTGGGCGCGTACGACGGAGATCCGCTCGCACAGCACCGCGGTGGCGTCGGCCAGCTCGTAGGCGC
This sequence comes from Streptomyces sp. NPDC056479, assembly GCF_042795335.1. Taxonomy (NCBI): domain Bacteria; kingdom Bacillati; phylum Actinomycetota; class Actinomycetes; order Kitasatosporales; family Streptomycetaceae; genus Streptomyces; species Streptomyces sp. NPDC056479. The sequence goes on from NZ_JBHTRZ010000001.1 coordinate 1,188,024, forward strand.
CCGCGCAGGTCAGCGCGGCCACCTCGCCCAGGCTGTGCCCCATGTGGACCGAGGGGCGCGCGCCGCTCCCGGTCAGCAGCCGGTGGGTGGCCACCGAGGTGGCGAAAATCGCCAACTGCAGGGTGTCCGGGGCCTGTTGGAGGAGCATGGCGGGACTGGGCGGGGAGGGTTGGAACAGCACCGAGGACACTTCATGGCCGAGTCGCTCCTTGGCGACCTCGTCCACCACCTCGAAGGTGTCCCGCACGGCGTCCGCGCCGCGCTCCCACAGCGCCGCGAGGGCACCGGCACGGTAGGCGCCCTGTCCGGGGAAGAGCGCGACAGTCAGATCCAGGTCTCGGTTCATGGGGAGACTCCCGTCGTCGTCAGACGCCCGATACGGCGATCGGTTCGTTCAGGCTGGTCGGATCCGTCAGGTCCATCAGGCGTACGTCGTCGGCCCGGCCGCCCTCGACGGCCAGGGCGAGGGTGTGCCCGGAGACCGGTCGCAGCAGCTCGAACCACCAGCCGGGGCGGCTGCCGCGCGGCTGCTGCGGGTCGTGCACGGTGATGTGCGGGGCGGTGCGCGGGGCGAAGGCGAAACTGTCGAAGTCGCGCCGCCCCCCGATGCCCAGGCCCTTGAGGTACGCCTCCTTGAGCACCCACAGCTCCCGGGTGCGGTCGGCGCGCTCGTCCGGGGGCAGGGCCGCCAGTTCGGCGCGTTCGGTGGGGGAGAAGAAGCGGGCGACATGGGCGGCGGACTCCTCGGGCAGCGGGCCCTCCACGTCCACGCCGCAGGCCGCGCCGTCGGTCACGGCGCAGACGACGAGGCCGTCCGTGTGCGACACGTTGAACCGCACGCCGTACCGGTCGGGTCGGGGCTCGGGCCGCCCGAACTCGTCCACCGGGAACCGCCAGCCGTCGCGGGGATGCCCCGTCCGCATGCTCAGCGCGTGCCGGCACAGCAGCCGTCCGGCGAGGAACTGCCGACGCCGGCGCGGCATCAGCATCCGTGCCATCCGGGCCCGTTCCTCCTCGTCGAGCAGCCGCTCGCCGCCCATGCCCTCGACGAAAGCGACCGCCGCCGGTTCGGGCAGCAGCCACAGGTCCGTCATCGCAGCGCCTCCTCGGCGCCCGGTGCGCCCGCGACGTCGAGGAGTTCGGCGACCCGGAACGCAAGGTCGAGCGACTGGTCCCGGTTCAGCCGCGGATCGCACAACGAGCGGTAGCGCTTGGGCAGGTCGGCGTAGCCGAGGCCGGCGCCGCCGCCGACGCACTCGGTCACGTCGTCGCCGGTCAGCTCCAGATGCACCCCGCCGGGGTGGGCGCCGAGGCCGCGCAGCACCTCGAAGAACCCGGTCAGTTCGTCGAGGACGTCGTCGAAGCGGCGGGTTTTGTGACCGCTCGGCGCGCCGATGGTGTTGCCGTGCATGGGGTCGCACACCCAGGCCACCGGCAGCCCCTCGGCCGTGACCTTCTCGACCAGGCCGGGCAGCACCTCCCGCACCTTCCCGGCGCCCATCCGGGCCACCAGGGTCAGCCGGCCCGGCTCGCCCTCGGGCGAGAGCCGCTCGATCAGGCCGAGCACGTCGTCGACGCCGGTGCCCGGGCCGACCTTGACGGCGATCGGGTTGCTGATCCGGGAGAAGAACTCCACGTGCGCGCCGTCGAGCCGGCGGGTGCGCTCACCGATCCACAGCAGATGCCCGGAGGTGGCGTACGGCCGTCCGGTGGCCGCGTCGACGCGGGTCAGCGCCGACTCGTAGTCCAGCAGCAGCCCCTCGTGGGACATGAACAGCTCGCCCGGCGTGTGCCAGCCGTCGCCGGTGCCGGTGAAGCCGCTGACCCGCTCGATCTCCTCGGTGAGCGCCTCGTGCCGCTCGCAGCCCGGTGAGGTGACGGTGAACTGCCTTAGGGCGATCCGTACTTGCTCGGGCCGGGCGTGCTCACCGGCGCCATACGCCCGTACCAGATTCAGGGTGGCGGCAGAGGTGTGGTAGACGCGGACCAGCCGGTGCGGGTCCGGGGTGCGGGCGGACGCCGTGAAGGGGTGCCCGTTGACCGCGTCGCCCCGGTACACCGGCAGTTCCACGCCGTCTCGCGTCTCGGTGTCCTTCGAGCGCGGCTTGGCGTACTGCCCGGCCATGCGGGCCAGCGTCACCACGGGCAGCGACATCACATACCCGAAGACGGTGGCCAGCTGCTGCAGCGTGCCCACCGTCCGGTTGATGGAGGAGGCGTTGACGGTGTCCAGGGCCTCGGCGCAGTCACCGCCCTGCACCAGGAACGCCTCGCCGCGCGCCACCGCGGCCAGCCGGCTCTTGAGCGTGTCGCACTCACGGGGCATCACCAGCGGCAGGCTCGCCGAGAGCGTGGCGACCGCGGCGTCCAGCGCGGCGGCGTCCGGCCAGGCCGGCTGCTGACCGGCCGGGAGCGAGCGCCAGGCGGTGTGCACCGGGTGCTGTTCGGCGGGCAGTTCGAGCAGGGGGGTCACGCCGTCAGCTCCGCTCGGTGAGGTGCCGGCGTCAGGGCGCCGGCGACCAGGTCGTCCAGGATGGAAGCGCCGCGCAGCGTCATCACCGACTCGGGATGGAACTGCACGGAGGTGAAACCGGGGCCGCGCAGCGCGTGCACCTCGCCGGTCGCCGGGTCGCGGGCGACCTCGACCAGGTCCCGGGCGAGCGGGCTGTCCAGCAGCGCGCCGCCGCTGTACGCGGCGAACGTGTTGTAGAAGTAGACCGGCTCGGCGGTGCCGAACAGATCGACCGTGCGCCGCACTCCCTGGTTCGGGACGTCCAGCCTGCGCACCTCGAGCCCGAGCAGCGAGCACAGCACCTGGTGGCTCAGGCACACCGACACGAACGGGATCCGCAGGTTGAGCAGGCTGCCGGTGACCGCCCGCAGATGCGCGATCTTGGGGTGGTCCGTATCGCACGGGTCGCCGGGGCCAGGGCCGAGCAGCACCAGGTCGTACCCGGTCAGGCGGTACGGCTCGTCGTAGCGGCGGATCGTCACATCGTGGCCGAGGCTGCGCAGTTGCAGCGCGCCCATCGCGGTGAACGTGTCCTCCGCGTCGATGATGAGCACCTTGTCCCGGGTGGCCGGCCGGACCGGCGCCGGGGCGAGCCAGAACTCGGACAGCGGTGCGTTGCGCGCGGCGAGCGCGGCCCGCACCCGCGGGTGCTCTCCCAGGCCGGCCGGGCGGCGCCGCTCGGCGACCCGGTCCAGGGCGGCCAGCAGACCCGCCGCCTTCGCCCGCGTCTCGGCGGCCTCCTGGACGGGGTCGGAGTCGCGCACCAGCGTCGCGCCGACGCCGATCCGCACCCGGCCCGCCGCGTCGACGTCCGCCGTCCTGATCATGATCGCCGAGTCCATGCGCCGCCGCCCCCGGTCGTCCCGGCCGATCAGGGCCGCGACACCGGAGTAGTAACTCCGGCCGCTGGGCTCGAACTTGGCGATGACCCGGCAGGCGCTCTGCACCGGGCTGCCGGTCACCGTCGGGGCGAGCAGTGTCTCCCGCAGGATCTCGCGCACGTCCCGGCCGCTGTGGCCGGTGATGCGGTACTCGGTGTGGGCGAGGTGGGCCATCTCCGTGAGCTGCGGCCCCGCCACGTGCGCGTCGTCGCACACGCGGCTCATCATCTTCAGCTCCTCGTCGAGGACCATGTACAGCTCGTTGGTCTCCTTGCCGTCGGCGAGGAAGTCCAGCACGGAGGTGACGGTCGGCCCGCCGTCCGGATAGCGGTAGGTGCCGCTGATCGGGGTCATCACGGCGACGCCGTCGTCGAGGCTGACATGCCGCTCCGGGCTGGCCCCGATGAAGGTGCGACTGCCGGTGTGGATCAGGAACGTCCAGTACGCGCCGGGCTCGCCGCGCAGCAGCCGGCCCCAGAACGCCAGTGCTGTACGCGCCGACCAGCCGGGGATCTCGGTGACGTAGGTGCGCTTGAGGACGAAGTTGGCGCCGGAGCCGTGCCCGATCTCATCGGCGAGGACGCGGCGCACCAGCTCCCCGTACGCCTCGTCGTCGAGGTCGAAACGGCCCTCGTCGGTGGCGACGGGCCAGGCCAGGACGGTGTCGAGCACCTCGTCGACGGGCAGCAGCGCTTGTTCGCGCACCGGCATCGCGAGCACCGGCTCGCCGTCGTCGTGGTGGTCGTAGCCGCGTTCGCCGATCACCCGGTACGGCAGCACGGCGAGGACCTCGTGGGTACCGGGATCCCCGAAGTCGGGCACCGGCAGCTGCTCGATCCCCCCGACTTCGGAGAACTCGCCCAGCAACAGGTCGACATGGCCTCTCACGCCGCTCTCGGGCCGGTGCAGCAGCGCGAACGGCTGCCCGCCCGCGGCCAGTTCCTCCAGGGACGTCATGACCGGTCTCCCACCGCTGCGGGGGCCGCCGCCGGAAGGGCCTGGAGCACCGCCGCGGTCGGCAGGACCACGGCGCACCGGGACGCGGCGTACTCCAGCGCCATCCGGTGGTACGCGGGCGTGAAGTCGGCGACCGCGTCGGACACCACGAACGGCTGGACGCCGTGCGCGAAGGCGTCGCAGGCGGTGAGCAGGATGCCGACGTGGGCGTACACCCCGCAGATGATCAGCTGGTCGCGGCCCTGCTCACGGAGCAGTTCGAGCAGCGGGGTGTGATGGAAGGCGCTGGCCCGCCACTTGGTGAGGACCGTGTCGCGCTCACCGGGCGCGAGGGCGTCGGGGATGCCGCTGTCCTCCGGGGCCGACGACATGCCGGGACCCCAGAAGTCGGCCAGCAGACCGCGCTGCGGGGGCGTCATGTCGCCGGGCTGTGCCGAGTAGAGGACGGGCACGCCGAGGCCGGTGCAGCGCTCGCGCAGCACCTGGACGTGGGCGACCAGATCCGCGTGCGGCTGCGCGCCGGATCGGAAGGGAGCGAGGAAGTAGTGCTGCATGTCGTGCACCAGCAGCGCCGCCCGGTCGGGGTCGACGCTCCAGGACACGGTGTTGGACGGCAGCTCGGCGGGCCGGGGCATCGGATACGGGTCGATCGGTGCGATCGCCACGTCGGGTTCCTTTCCTGGTCGGATGACGGACGGCAACGGTCCCCGGGGCTCGGGAACACCGACCGCGCGCCGGTGAGGGCGCCCGGGACCGTGGGGGAGTGTCGGTCCCGGGCACCCTCCGGCCCGGACCTGGAGGAGGGGTCCGGTCGGGCGGCCCGACGAAGGGCCGGTCCTGGAGGGGAGTTGGTCTGGTGAGGTGGGCCGGCGCCCGGTCCACGGGATCCGCTGTCAGACGCCCAGCGCCGCGCCGCCGTCCACGGTCAGGTCCTGCAGGGTGATGTGGTCGGACCGCTCGGAGAGCAGGAACAGGACCGCGTCGGCGATGTGGGCGGGTTCGGCGATCCGGCCCAGGGGGATGCCGACCCGGTAGGCCTCCGGCACTCCGTTCACCGAGGCCCGTTCGGCGGCGTCGCCCTGCAGCGCGGTCAGCATCGGGGTGCGAGTCGATCCCGGGGCGACGGTGTTGCAGCGGATCCCGTGCCGGGCCAGCTCCAGGCCGAGGCACTTGGTGAACATCAGCGAGGCCGCCTTGGAGGCGGCGTACGCCGCCATCGAAGTCCGGGGGGTGAGGGCCGCGTTGGAGGCGATCGTGACGATGGACCCCCGCCCGCGCGGGATCATGAGCCGGGCCACCGCCCGGCTGACGCGGAACACTCCGCCCGCGTTGACCGCCAGCGTGGCGTCCCACTCCTCGTCGCTCAGCTCGGGCGCCGGGCCGCTGCGCAGTATTCCGGCGCCGTTGACCAGGTAGGCGATCGGGCCCAGTTCGGCCTCGACCTTGGCGATCGCGGTGTCCACGTCGACGCTGTCCGTGACGTCCACCGGGAGTGCCAGCACGCCCCCGTGGGATCCGCCGAGATCGTCCGCCAGCTCCCACAGCGGCACGGGCTCCCGGTCCAGCAGCGCGACGGGGACTCCGGCGGCCACCAGGGCGGTGGCCACCGCGGCGCCGATGCCGCCGGCCGCCCCGGTCACCACGGCGGCCCCGGACCATTCCGTGCCGGGCGCCTTGTCCGCCGTGTCGGAAGCGGTCATCGGCCCACCCTCCCCAGTACGGCGTCGACCGCCTCGGCGGGTACGCGCAGGGCGCGCGTGGTGAAGCCGCGCAGTGCCTCCAGATAGCGGTCCCGCAGGGCCGCCTCGTCCACCTCGACGCCCCTGCCGTTCGCCACCAGGGTGCGGCCGCCGACGATCACCGTGTCCACGTCGGCGGAGCCGCCCAGCCACAGGAAGCTCTCCAGCGGCCGCGGATTGAGCACATAGCGCCAGTCGTCGGTGCGGACCAGCAGCAGATCGGCCTGCATGCCGGGCTCCAGGCTGCCGACGGCGTCCTCCCAGCACAGCCCCTTGGCCGCGATCCTGGTGGACATGGCGAGCGCGTCGGTGGGCAGCACCTCGGTCGGGTCGGCGCTCATCTCGTTGTACATCTGCCACGCCGCGCGCATCGTCTCGGCCATGCCGGCACCCGGCAGCGCGGCCGCGTCGGTGGACAGCGACACATCCAGACCTGCCCGGCGCAGTGCCGGCACCACACCGGTCTCGGTCAGCGAGGACTCGCCGGAGGGGCCGTACTTGCCGGGGGAGTGGCTGATGTGCGCCCGTGTGGCGAGCATCAGCTTCTGCTCGTGCTCGTCCAGGAAGGCGGCGTGCCCGGCCATCAGCCGGTCGCCCACCAGGCCGACCTCCTCCAGCCGGCGCAGCCCGGTCTCGCCGTAGTACGTGCGCATCGCTTCGACCTCGTTGCGCAACGCACCCACGTGCGTGGCGAACGGCAGGTCGTGCCGTACGACCAGATCGGCCATGCCGCGCGCCAGCTCGTCGGTCATGTTGGTGACGTAGGAGATGTTCGGGCGGCACCGGATCCGGCCCGTGGTGTCCGTGGCGACCGCGCCCAGCAGCGACTCGAAGCCGGCCAGGACCGTGTCGGCGTCACGGGTGCGCACGTAACGGGAGCGGTCCGGCGGGCAGACGGCGTCGCTCGCCCAGGTGCTCGCGGAGAAACGGAGACCGATGCGGCGGGCGGCGGCGACCATGGACAGCGGCCGGTTGAGCGAGCCCATGTCGCCGAGGGTCGTCACCCCGCCGCGCAACTGGATCCACATCGAGTACTCGGCGATGGCCTGCGCCTCGTCCGGCGTCATCGCCTCGATCAGGCCGTCGAAGCGGTCGAAGGTGCCGGAGATCTGGTGCATGTCGCCGCCGCCGGCCATGAAGGCGGCCTGGTCGCCTCGGTCGGAGGCCGGGCGGAGTGCGCCGCGCATGGTGAAGCCCATCGCGAACATCTCGTGCCAGTGCGCGTTCACGAAGCCGGGCAGCACCATCATCCGGCCGGCGTCGAAGGTGCGCAGCTGCGACCGGAGGGCCGGAGCGAGCGCGGCGACGCTCTGCTCGACGTGCGCGGCCGGGCCCACGGCAGCGACCTTGTCGTCCACGATGAGGACCGCGCCACGCTCGTGCACGGACTCCTGCGGATCGGCGGTGTAGACGGTGCCGCCGGTGATCAGCAGTGCGCTCATCACGCGGCCCCGGGGTCGGTCGGGGCGGACGCGGCCAGCGAACCGAAGTGGGCGGACCAGCCGCTCAACGTCGGCGCGGCGACCAGGGCGTCGAACTGCACCGGGATGCCGGCCTTGCGCCAGCGGCTGACCAGCCGCATGATCTCCAGCGAACTCAGCCCGAGCAGCACCAGGTTGGCGTCCGGCTCGATCCGGCCGGGCTCGATGCCCAGCACGGGCGCGACGATCGCGCGCAGCTCGCGTTCGGTCGGGATCGGAGAGGTGTCCACGTCAGCCTTCCTGCTCGGACGCGGCGTGTGCGGCCAGCGCCTTCTTGTCGACTTTGCCGAGAGGGGTCAGGGGGAGTTCGGGCACATAGCGCACGAGGTCGGGCAGCTTGTAGTCGGCCACGCCCTGCGCGTGCACGGCCTGCTTGAGTTCGGCGAGGGACACCTTGGGGCCCTCGGCGACGAGAAAGGCGCAGATCCGCTCGCCCAGGAACTCGTCGGGCACGCCGATCACGGCCACCGCGGCGACGCCGGGGTGGGCGAGCAGCAGGTCCTCGACCTCGCCCGCGGCGATCTTGTCCCCGCCGCGGATGATCGTCTCCTTGATCCGGCCCTCGATGACGAGGTCACCGTCCTCGGTGAGCCGGGCCAGATCACCGCTGCGGTAGAAGCCGTCCTCGGTGAACGCGCGCCGGTTGTGCTCGGGCGTCCGGAAGTAGCCGCGCAGGGTGTACGGACCGCGGGTGATCAGCTCGCCGATCCGGCCGGGCGGCAGCGGCCTGCCGTCCTCGTCGACGATCAGCAGCTCGTCGGCGTTCGAGACCGGCTTGCCCTGAGTGGTGAGCACCGACTCCGCCGGATCGTCCGGCCGGCTGAAGGTGAGCAGACCCTCGGCCATGCCGAACACCTGCTGCAGCCGCGCACCCAGTGTCGGCTCGATCCGGGAGGTGAACTCGCGGGTCATCCGTGCCCCGCCGACCTGCACCAGGCGCAGGCTGGACAGATCGTCCTCGGCCCACTCGGCGGCCTCCAGCCACAGCGCCATGATCGAGGGCACCATCGCTGTGACGCTGGCCCGGTGCCGCTCGATCAGCGGGAAGCAGTCCAGCGGATTGGGGGTGTCGGCGAGGACCGCGGTGCCGCCGGTGAGAAACGTGCCGATCAGGCCGGGGCAGCCGAAGGCGAAGTTGAACTCGATGGGCAGGACGGCGAGATATACGTCGTCCTCGCTGAGCTCGCACACGGCGGCCGCGCGCTGCGACATGTAGAGGTAGTCGTCGTGGGTACGGGGGATCAGCTTGGGCAGGGCCGTGGTTCCGCCGGACAGCAGGAAGAACGCCACGTCCGCGGGGTCCGGTTCGGGCAGCGGGCGCGGGTCCGGGGCGGCCGCCTCCAGCTCGGCGACCGAGACGAACCCGTCCGTCTTCGCGCCCAGCACGAACAGGGAGCTGAGCGTGCCGGTCTCGGCCCTGACCTGCCGGGCCAGTTCGCGGTAGTCGTGGCCGCGGTGCGTCTCCGGCACCAAGTAGCCGACCGCTCCGCTCAGTTGCACCAGATGAGTGATCTCGGTGGCCCGGTGCGCCGGCAGCGAGAAGACCAGCTTCACGCCGAGCCGCATCAGTGCGAACGCGATCGCCATGAACTCCGGCACGTTGGGCAGCTGGACCACGATGCGGTCGCCGGCGCGAAGGCCGTGCGCGGCGAAGCCGGCCGCCAACCGGTCCGCCCAGCGGTCGAGTTCGACGTAGCTGATCCGGCGATCGCCGTGGATCAGCGCGGTCCGGTCGCCGTACCGCCGCGCGGCCTCGCGCAGCATCGTGCCGAGCGTGTCGCCGCGCCAGATGCCCTGGTCGCGGTAGCGCTGTGCGACGTCCTCGGGCCAGGGGGTGAATCCGTCGAGCATGTCATCGCTCCTAGTCGGATTCGGTGGCGGAGGAGGACTGGGCCGTGGACGAGGAGTCGGTGCTGGTCGAGGACCGGGTGGTGTACGCGGACTCGGTGATGCGGACCACGGCGGCGCCGGCCTCCATGCCGGTGCTCGCGCCGATCAGCAGGACGTGGTCGCCGGGCTTGACCTGACCGGTGCGCCACACGTGCTCCAGGCCCAGGAAGAGGTCGGCGGCGCCGGTGTGCCCGACGGTGCTGACGTACTCCCAGACCGTCTGGTGCTCGGGCACGTCGAGCGGCAGCAGGAACATCGCCTCCAGGGCGGGCCGGCCGAAGCCGACGTGGCACACCTTGGCGATCTGATCCCACGTCACATCGGCCTGCTTGAGCGTGCGTTCGGCGATCTCCGCGACCCGGTCGCCGAAGTTCTTGATGGGCGGGGCCTGACCGGCCGCCCACTGCTCACGGACCTTCTCGGCGCGTTCGGCGAAGTTCAGCCCGCGGCCGCGCGTGACACCGGGCGGGAAGAGTTCCTCGCCGGCGCGGTGCAGGATCTCCATGGAGGAGTCGGACAGCGAGTCCAGGGCGAGCAGCTCGGCGAAGCCGGACCGGCGTGAGAGGACCACGGCCGAGCCCGCGTCGGCCAGCACGAACAGGCCCGAGGCGCGCCAGCGTTCCACGCCGGGGGTGGAGTAGTTGTCGCCCGTGGTGATCAGCGCGGCGTCATGCGTCGGGTTGGCGGTCAGACGGTTGGCGGCGATCTCCAGCGAGGCCAGCATGCCGAGGCAGCCCTGCTTGATCTCGACGGCGGGCACCGGCCGGTCGACCGTGTTGTTGAGGATGTAGTGCACCGCCGACCAGCCGTCGGGGCCCTGGTGGTGGGTGTAGCTGTGCAGCAGGATGCCGATGTCGTCCGGGCCGTGCCCGGAGTCGGCCAGTGCGGCCCTGGCCGCGTCGATCGCCAACTGCGGGGCCGGCGTCGACTCGCTCACGGCGGCCGACCGCATGCCGGAGGCCTGCCGCGCCTCCTCGTCGTACAGTCCCTCGGCGACCGCGCGCTCGGCCGGGACCAACGGCGGCAGATGGCTGCCGATCCCGGCGAGATACAGGTTCGCAGTCCTCATCGAGCCGACTCCTTCGTGTCCTGGTGCGTGTCCTGGTGCGTGTGCTCGTGACGCGTGGCGGCGCGGCCGTGCGGGGAAGTGCCCCGGGGCCGCGGCGATCCGGGCCGGTCCGGGCGGCTGATCCGGACTGAGGCAACCCTGGACAGAGCGGGTGCGTCAGTGTCGGGGACATGTCGTGCTGAGGTGCGGCGTACGCTCCGGTGCTTCGGCGGCAAGCACAGCACCAGGGCCACCCGGTCTCATGAGTGGGCGGCACTCAAGCCCCACGGCCCGCCCGTCCCCGAAGTGGGGAGCGTCCAGCGGTGAGCACCGGTGGAGCACCAGGTATGGACGGGGTAAGTGCCGCCCCGGATGGCCTAATTGAGTGGCGACTACTCGCGCCGCGGTCCTGGCCGAATTGCTGTGCTAATGCCCGTGCAGCCGCCGCGTGAGGTCCCCCGCGCGGCCGGGGCCTGTCTTCCCGGAGCTGTCCGGACCACAAGACAGCACCGGGCGAACGCCGGTGAGCGGGGTGCGCGCCACGGCCCCGCCGCTCCGGGCTGATCCATGAGACAGGCCCCAGGGGCACACACGAGGGAGATGTGAATGTCGCGCTCGCGTCCGGAACCCGGTGACTGGTCGACCCCCGCCGAATTGGCCGAACTGCAGCGGTCCCAGCTGCCGAGGATCCTCGCCCAGGCCCTGCGGTCGCCCTTCTACGCGGCCCGCTACGAGGGCGTCGCGCCGCCCCGCACGGCGGACGACTTCGCCGGCATAGCGCTGACCACCAAGCAGGACCTGCGCGACCAGTACCCGTTCGGGATGCTCGCCGTCGAACGCGAGCAACTCGCCACCTACCACGAGTCCAGCGGCACCGCCGGCGAGCCCACCGCCTCGTACTACACGGAGGAGGACTGGACCGACCTCGCCGAGCGGTACGCCCGCAAGTGGGTCGGCATCGAGCCCTCCGACACCTTCCTCGTCCGCACTCCCTACGGCCTGGTCATCACCGGCCATCTCGCACAGGCGGCGGGTCGGCTGCGCGGCGCGACCGTCGTGCCCGGCGACGCCCGCTCGCTGGCCACGCCGCTCTCGCGCATGGTGCGCGTCCTGAAGACCCTCGACGTGACGCTCACCTGGTGCAACCCGACCGAGATCACCATGCTGGCGGCGGCCGCCAAGGCGGCGGGGCTGCGCCCGGAGAAGGACTTCCCCGCCCTGCGCGCCATGTTCACCGCCGCGGAGCCGCTGACCGAGGTCCGCCGACGGCGGCTCAGCGAGATCTGGGGCGGGATCCCGGTCGTCGAGGAATACGGTTCCACGGAGACCGGCACCATCGCCGGGCAGTGTCCCGAGGGCCGGATGCACCTGTGGGCCGACCGCGCGATCTTCGAGGTGTACGACCCCGAGACGGGTGTGCTCTCGGACTCCGGCCGCGGCCAGATGGTGGTCACTCCGCTGTACCGCGACGCCATGCCGTTGCTGCGCTACAACCTCGCCGACGAGGTCGAGGTGTCCACCGACGCGTGCTCCTGCGGCTGGCTGCTGCCGACGGTCACGGTGCTCGGCCGGGCGGGCGCGGAACACACCGTGGGCTCCGCCGTCGTGACCCAGCAGAGGCTGGAAGAGCTGGTGTTCAGCCTTCCGGCGGAGTACGAGGTGATGTTCTGGCGGGCCATGGCGCACTCCGACCTACTGCGCCTGGAGTTCGAGGCGCCGGATGCGGTGCGCGAGCAGGCCGCCAAGGAGCTCGGCGCCGCCCTCGAGCGCGAACTGGGCGTCCCGCACCGGATCACCGGCCTGCCCCTGGGCACGCTCGTCCCGACGGAGGCGCTGACCGCGCGGCGCGACATCCTCAAGGCCCGCTACCTGTTCGCCGAGGGCGAGGACTGGGACAAGGCGGTCATGTACTTCTGACGCGCGCCGCGCACTCCCAGAGACCAGGACCTTCCCTTCCCCTCTCGTCCCTCTCGCGCCCGATGGCCGTGCGCGAGACAACTCCCCACGTCGTCTCCCGAGATCGGCATCGAACCGTGAGCGGTGACTCCATGAGTGAGCTGTCCCCCTTGTCCCCCAGCTCGTCCCCCGACCCGTCCGAGCCGATCGCGGTCGTCGGCCTCGGCTGCCGCTTCGCCGGCGGCGCCGACTCCCCACAGGCACTGTGGGAGCTGCTGATGGACGCCCAGGACGCGTCCGGGCCGATACCGGAGGACCGGTGGGCACCGCAGCGCACGCAGTCCCGCGAGAACGCCGCCGTCCTGACCCGCGTAACCGCGCGCGGATCGTTCCTCGACGACATCTCCGGATTCGACGCCGCGTTCTTCGGCATCTCGGCGACCGAGGCGCGTCAGCTGGACCCGCAGCAGCGCATCGCACTGGAGGTCGCCTGGGAGGCCCTGGAGCACGCCGGCATCCCGCCCACCTCCCTCGCCGGCACCGACACCGGTGTCTTCATCGGTGTCGGCACCGACGACTACGGCCGCCGCCTGCTGGAGGACCTGCCCGGCGTCGAGGCGTGGACCGGGATCGGCTCCTCGCTGTGCGGTGTGCCCAACCGCATCTCCTACACCCTCGACCTGCGCGGCCCGTCCCTCGCCGTCGACACCGCCTGCTCGTCCTCGCTCGTCGCCGTGCACCAGGCGTGCGCGAGCCTGCGCAGCGGCGAGGTGCCGGTGGCGCTCGCCGGCGGTGTGATGCTCATGGCGGGCCCCGGCCTGACGACCGTCCTCGACATGGCGGGCGCGATCTCACCCGACGGCCGCTCCAAGGCCTTCGACGAGGCCGCCGACGGCTACGGACGCGGTGAGGGCTGCGGCGTCGTCGTACTCAAGCGCCTCTCCGACGCCGTGCGCGACGGGGACCGCGTCCTCGCCCTGATCCGCGGCAGCGCCGTCCACCAGGACGGCCGTACCGAAGGCATCATGGCGCCCAGCCCCACCGCGCAGGCCCATCTGCTGCGCAAGGCCTACGAGGCGGCGGGCATCGCCCCGCACGAGGTCGACTACGTCGAGGCGCACGGCACCGGCACCCGGGTCGGCGACCCCATCGAGGCGACGGCCCTCGCCGAGGTCGTCGGCGACCGTCCCGAGGGCGGCCGGCCGTGCCTGATCGGCTCCGTGAAGACCAACATCGGGCACTGCGAGGCGGCCGCCGGCATCGCCGGCCTCATCAAGACCGCGCTCGCCATGGAGCACGGTGTCATCCCGCCGACCCTGTCCGTCAGCGGCCCGCGCCGCGACATCCCCTGGGACACGTCCGGGCTGAGCCTGGTCACCGAGCCCACCGAGTGGCCCGCGTCCGGCCGCCCGCGCCTCGCGGGTGTGGCCAGCTACGGGTACGGCGGCACCATCGCGCACGTCGTACTGGAGCAGGCACCTCCCGCGCCGGACACCGCCGGATCCGCGAGCGCCGAGCCCGACGGCCCGACCCTCTACCCTCTGTCCTCGGCCACCGGCGCCGGCATCGTCGGACAGGCCGGGCGCCTCGCCGAGACGCTCGAGGGGCACGCGCTCGCCGACGTCGGACACACCCTCGCCCACCGTCGCGCCCACCTCGGCGCCCGCGCCGCGGTCATCGCCTCCGGCCGGCACGAACTCGCCGAAGGACTCGCCGCACTGGCCGCGGACGAGCCGCACCCGAACGTCGTCACCGGCGAGGCCGCGGGCCCGGTCGCCGGCCCCGTGTGGGTGTTCTCCGGCCATGGCGCGCAGTGGGCGGGCATGGGCCGCGAACTGCTCGACCAGGAGCCGGTGTTCGCCGCGGCGATCGACCGGCTCGGGCCCATCTACACCGAGGAGATGGGCATCACGCCGCGCCAGGTGCTCACCAGCGGCGAGCTCGACTCGGTGGACGTCATCCAGTCCATGCTCTTCGCCGTGCAGATCGGTCTGGCCGCGGTCTGGCGCCGCTACGGCGTGCGGCCGGGCGCGATCATCGGGCACTCCGTCGGCGAGATCGCCGCCGCGGTCACCGCGGGGGTGCTGAGCGAGGAGGACGGCGCGCGGCTCATCTGCCGCCGCTCCGTGCTGCTGCGCAAGGTCGCAGGCAAGGGCGCCATGATCATGGTGGACCGGCCGTTCGACGAGGTGCGCGACCGCATCGGCGCGACCGACACGCTGTGCGCGGCCATCGCCGCCGCCCCTTCGTCCACGGTCGTCGCCGGTGACATCCCGGCCGTCGACGAGGCCGCCGAGCAGTGGGCCGAACTGGGCTGGACCGTCCGCCGGATCGACTCCGACGTGGCCTTCCACAGCCCGCACATGGACGAGGCCGCGGCCGACCTCGCGGTCGCCGTCGCCGAACTGGAGCCGCGCACGCCGGACGTGCCGGTCTACCTCACCGCCGTCGACGACCCGCGCTGCGGCCGCCGCCAGGACGCGAGCTACTGGGCGGCCAACCTGCGCAACCCGGTCCGCTTCCACCAGGCCGTCCAGGCCGCCGTCGAGGACGGCCACCGGCTGTTCCTGGAGATCTCCGCGCACCCGGTGGTCGGGCACTCCATCAACGAGGTCGTCTCCCACGTGCCCGGCGCCCTCGTCACCCCCAGCCTGCGCCGCCGCCGGCCCGAACGGTCCACGCTGCTGACCTCGTTGGCGCGGCTGCACTGCAACGGCGTCCCGGTCGAGTGGTCGGTCCTGCAGCCGGTCGGCCGCCGTGCCGATCTGCCGACGACCGGGTGGCAGCACGACCGGCACTGGGTCGAGGCACCCGTCGGCGTCCAGCCGCCGGTGGACACGCTGCTCGGCTCCGAGACGGCGGTGCACGGCTCGAACACCCGTGTCTGGCAGACCACGCTCGACCTGCGCACCCGTCCCTATCCACGCCGGCACCCCGTCCTCGGCACGGAGATCGTGCCGGCCGCGGTGCTGATCAACACCTTCCTCACCGCTGGTCACACCGACGAACTGAACGACGTACGGCTGCGCCAGCCGGTCGTGGTGCCGCAGACGGAGACGCGCGAGGTGCAGATCGTGCGCGAGGGCACGGCGCTGCGGCTCGTCTCGCGCCGCCTCGGCGCACCGGACACGGCATGGGCCACGCACACCCTGGCCGCCGTCGGCGCGGCGGAAGCGGTGGAGCCCGTCACCGCGGAGGGCTCCGAGGTGCTCGACACCGGACACGTCGTCGACCGGCTCGCCGAACTCGGCGTGGCGGACATGGGATACCCCTGGACGATCGACGAACTCCGGCGCGGCGAGGGCACCTTGACCGCCGTCGCGAGCGCCCCCCTCGACCGCAGCTGGGCGGCAATCCTGGACGCCGCGCTGTCCATGGCGTCGGTGATCTTCCCCGGGCCTGCCATGCTGCGCATGCCCGCGCACATCGACCAGGTCACGCGTGCCGGGGCGCCACCGCGCCGGGCGGCCATCGCCGTACGGCTGGACGCGGACCGTCCCACGACCGTGCACGTCGACATCCGCGGCGAGGGCGACGACGCCGGCTCGCTGCTGTGCCTGCGCGGGCTGCACTACGGCGAGCTGGACGGCGATCTGTCGGACGAGGACCTGGGCGCCGGGCGCTTCGAAGTGGCCTGGCAGGACTTCCCGGTGGACGCGGAGGCGCAGACCACGCTGACCGGCCGCACGGTGCTGGTGCTCGGGCCGACCGAACTGGCCCGTTCCCTGGTGCCCGAGGCCGCGGCGCACGGTGCGACCGTGAGCGTCGACCGGACGTCACTCGCCGACGCCGAGCACGTCCTGTTCGCACCGGGCGTTACGAACGGCGCAGAGGTGGCCCAACCGGCCGACGTGGCGGTCGAGTTCGCCCGGCTCGTCGCCGAGGTCGGA
Source organism: Streptomyces sp. NPDC056479 (assembly GCF_042795335.1). NCBI lineage: Bacteria > Bacillati > Actinomycetota > Actinomycetes > Kitasatosporales > Streptomycetaceae > Streptomyces > Streptomyces sp. NPDC056479. Next base: position 1,204,318 of record NZ_JBHTRZ010000001.1, read on the forward strand.
GCGCTGCCGGGCCGCAAGCCGCTGTTGTGGTGCCTGACGAGCGGGGTGCGCGAGGCGGTCTCGGCCGGCGCGCTCGCGCAGGCGCCGCTGTGGGGCATGGGCCGCGTCGCCGCGAGCGAACACCCCGAGTTCTGGGGCGGTGTCGTCGACCTCTCGACGGGACCGCTCGGCGAGCGCAGCGCCCGGCTGCTGCTCAACCTGCTGCACCTCAGGCCCGCGGAGCCGGTGGTCGCCGTCGCCGAGGAGGGCGTCCGCGTGCCGCGGCTCATGCCCGCCGAACTCGCCCTGGACGGCGAGCCGTTCACCTGCCGGCCCGAGGGCACGTACCTGATCACCGGTGGTCTCGGTGTGCTCGGACTGGAGCTCGCCGGGCACCTGGCCGAGCGCGGCGCGCGCCGCATCGTGCTGCTGGGCCGCACGCCCGTGCCGCCGCGGGCCCAGTGGTCGGACGACGACCCGCGGGTGGAGGCGCTACGGCGTCTGGAGGCGGCCGGCGTCACCGTCCGCACCGTCGCGGCCGACATCACCGACCCGGTGGCGACCAGGGCGGCGCTCGACGCGCTCGACCTGCCGCCCGTCCGGGGCGTCGTGCACGCCGCCGGCACCGTGCACAGCGCCCTGATGCACCGGCTGGCCGCCGACGACCTGCGTGCGGTGATGCGTCCCAAGGCCGACGGCGCGCTGGTCCTGCACGAGCTGTTCCCGCCAGGCTCCACGGACTTCTTCGTGCTGTTCTCGTCCGCGGGGCCGCTGCTCGGACTGCCCGGCCAGGGCGCGTACGCCGCCGCGAACACGTTCCTCGACGTGCTGGCCGCGCACCGGCGCAGCACCGGGCACCGGGAGACGGTTTCCCTCGCCTGGACCAGCTGGCGCGGCCTCGGCATGGCGACCTCGGCCGAGGCGACCGACGTCGAACTCGCCGCCCGCGGCACCACCGACATCGCGCCCGAGCACGCGCTGCGCGCCTTCGACCAGACGGTCGCGCACCCGTCGAGCGGACTGGTGGCCGTGCTCGGCCTGCGGCACGGGCACACCGGTCCGCGGCCCGCGCTGCTGGCCGAACTCGCCCGCGGCGACGCCGCGGAGCCGGCCGAAGTGCCGGACTGGGTCGGCCTGTCCGGTGACGAGCTGGTCACCTACCTGCTCGATGAGGTCCGGGCCCGGGTCGCCTCCGTACTGGGCGTCCAGCCCGCTGCCGTCGGTCTGCACCGGCCCCTCACCGAGGCCGGGGTCGACTCGCTGCTCGCCACGGCGGTGCGCGTCGCGCTCGAACGCGACCTGGGCATCGCCCTGCCGGCGACCCTGCTGTGGAACTACCCCACGGTGAGCGAGATCGTGGGCTACCTGACCTCCGCGCTCGCCGACGACCACGCCGAGCAGGAGCAGCCCACGGCATAGCCGTACGGGCCTCGCGGAGCACGGCGCGCAGCTGCCGCCGTCCTCGCCACCGTCGACCGGGTGCGGCCGGTCCGGGCGAGGACGGCGGCCGACGTGTGTCCGGGGGCGGCGCACGCGCGCCGGCCGTCGTGCACGACCGTCGACAACGGATTGGGGGGGTGGGGGGGGTGGAGGGGTGGGGGAAAACCACCACGCCCTGGTGAGTGGTGTTCCCTAGGACGTAGCCGGGTCTGCGTCCCTACTGCAA